>CAWDJC010000031.1:0-67113 GCA_963802525.1 uncultured Actinomycetota bacterium
AAGTTAAGGCTGTTGAAATAGGCGAATCCCCGGGTTGACCTGGGGATTCGTTGGTTTCGGTGGGTGGTTGTTCTGGCTACGCGGCGATGGTGAGTGGGATGGGGGCGTCGATGAGTTCGAAGGCGCGGCGCTGTTCGGGGGTGGCGTCGGTGAGCTTGTCGATTTCGATGTCGGTGTCGTGGTAGCGGATTCGGTCGCGGGTGAGGGTGGCCAGGTGGTCGAGCAGGTCGCGGAAGTTGCGGACCGGGTTGCCGTTGGCGTCGTGTTTGGTGGAGGCCTTGGCTTCGGCGGCGGTCGAGCGGCGCGCGGGGGCGACGGGGTTGTCCCGATGCGGCGGTGCTTCGTCGGTGAAGGTCAGCGGCGCCCAGGCCTTGCGCAGGTGCCAGATGAGGTAGCAGGCGAGCATGCAGATCAGCACGTGCGCTTTGACTCGGTCCCCAAGGCGGTGGTGGATGGGCCGCAGGTCGAGGTCGTCGGATTTGATGATGCGGAAGTCGCGTTCGACGTTGGCGAGCTTCTTGTAGCTGTCCACCACGGCGGCGGGGTCGAGGGCGTCGGCGTCGACGCTGGTGCGCAGCACGTAGATGCCATCCAGGGCGGCTTGGGCGTCGATGGCGGCCTGGTCGCGGTGGTACTCGAACCCGGCGTCGGTGATCGTGAGGTGGAAGTGCTTGCCCACCTTGAACTTTCCGCTGACCTTGCCGACTGCGATGCCGATCTTATCGGCGCCGGACAGGGTTCCCTTGCCGACGCGCTCGGCGATGTGGGCCAGTTCCTTCTCGGTCGCTTGCAGGAGGTCTTGGCGTTTGCGGGCGCGTTCGGCGGCCAGCGCCGGGTTGCGGCAGGCGATCAGCCGTTCGCCGGGGTAGTCGGGGTGGGCGATCTCGGCGAGGTCCTGCTGGTCGAACAGGCTCATCTGCAGCGGCCCGTCGTCGCGGGCCAGTTTCGCGATCGAAGGGGCACGCAGCGCGGTGATCCAATCGAAAAACGCTGCGGTGCCGGGTTTGTCGTTGAGTTCGCGGAGCTTGTCGATGCGGGCGCCGGTGATCATGCCGCGGTCGCCGACCAGCACCAGCCGCTGGATGCCGAGCTTGTCCTTGATCACCTGCACGATCTGGGTGAACGCGCTCGGGTCGTCGGTGTTGCCCGCGAACACCCGTACTGCGACCGGGCGGCCGTCGGGGTCGGTGAGCACGCCGTATTCGATCTGCTCGCAGCCCTTCTTGCCGTCGCGGGAGTAGCCGCGTGCGGCCAGCTCGCAGCACCGCCCGGTCACCCACGAGGAGGTCAGGTCGAACAACGCCATCCGGCCCGGGTTCACCGACTCCGCTAGATGCTTTGCGGCCAGTTTCTTTTCGATCCTGTCCTGCCGGGCGGTGAGCCAGTCCATCGCGGCGTAGATCTCGTCGGTGGATGCGTCGGCCACCCCGAGGTCGACGCCGAGGGTGGTGTTGGGCCACCAGCCCAGCGTGGATAGCTTCGACTTTGGCCGCACCACCCGCGAGATGATCAACGCGACGACGATGTCGCGGGCCCGGCACGCCGGGCCCAGCAGCGCCGCCAGCTCGAGCTTGCGCGCCATCGCCGCCACCGCCGCGACGTCCCCGTGCGGTAGCGACCGCGCCTTGCTGAACTCGCTGCCGGCCGGGATCAGCGTCTGCCCCTTCGTCGAGGCCTCGATCGCCGCGACCAGCTCCGGCGGGAGTTTCGACAGGTTCGCCAGGGTTTCGTGGCGCACCTTGGCCCCGTCGCGGAACGAGCGCCGCAGCAGGATCGTCTCGTAGACGCGTTCCTCGCCCGACTTCGTCACGTACCCGCGCTGGTTCCGGGCTACATGCATCGCACCCCTGTATGCAGCCATGCCCTCAGCCTACCGCGATCTCATCGCATGTAGTCGTAATGACACGCCACCTTCGTGGCTACATGTTGGCGAACCAGGATGCTAGCGACTCCCCAGGTCAGCTACACAATCCCCGGGCAAAAGCGGTCGTAGGGTGAGGGGCTGGCGCGGTAGCCTGGGCTCCGTTTCCAGCCCCTCCCCGTCGAACCGTGCATGCGGTTTTCCCGCACACGGCTCTCCGACGTTCTTCACCGTCGACGTTCGGCCGTTGCCTTCCAGGGCCGAAACGGCCTGGGGGCAACCACGGTTCCACACAAGGTGATCAGTCCGAGGTTATCCGGCGACGCACAGGTCACCTTCCTCATCCCCCATCGGCGACTGCGTTTATGGCGCTTGCCCACAAACACCGCAAGCCGTTCCAGGGCGTATTGACTGATCGCGTCGAATACGCGGGCGGAATTGCCGTATTGGAAGTATCCGCCCCAGCCGCGCAGGAACCGGTTGAGATCCTGTACGACCCATTCGTCGGGCAGCAGCAGCCGCTTCCGCTCCGTCAGCTGACGGATCTGGTCGCGAGCATGCTGGGTCGCCTTGCGCGAGGGCCAGCGGGCCAGGAAGCACACCCGGCGGGGACTGACCGTGCCCCGGGCCCGCACCCACCGGTGGTGAAAGCCGAGGAAATCAAATCCCTCGGCGTTCTTGCCCTCGGTTAAGTGCACGATCCGGGTCTTGGTCGCCTTCACCTCTAGACCCAAGCCCGCCAGCGCGGTGTTCAGCCGCGCCAGCGCATCCTGGGCCTGTTGGCGGGTGCTGCACATGACCACCAGGTCATCGCAGTAGCGCACCAGCACCCCGTGCTCGCGTACCTCCCACACCCGGTCCAGCCGGTGCAGATATACGTTGCACAAAAGCGGCGAAAGCGGACCCCCTTGCGGGGTTCCGGTGACCTCTCGCCGGACCTGGCCGTCTTCGAGCACCCCCGCGCGCAGCATCGCCCGCAGCAGCGTCAAGATGGTTCGGTCGCTGATGCGTTCCTCGACCGCTTGCATCAACTTGTCCTGCGGTATCGCCGAAAAGCAGTTGGCGATATCGGTTTCCACCACCCACCGTCGTCCCCGCCAGGCCTCATCCACGAGGACCTGCAAGGCATCATGCGTTGAGCGCTTCGGGCGAAACCCGAAACTGCACTCGGCGAAATCGGCCTCAAAGATCGGCTCGAGCACGATCTTCAGCGCGGCCTGCACGATGCGGTCACGAACCGCCGCGATCGCCAACGGTCTGAGCTCGCTGCTACCCGGCTTGGGGATCAATACCCTGCGCGCGGGCAGCGGCCGCCAGTTCTGGCTCCGCAGTTCGTCGGCCAACTCGCCCAGCAGCCGGGCCACCCCGTACTGCTCGACCTCGGCCAAGGTGGTCTTGTCGATGCCCGGCGCGCCGTTGTTGGCGCGCACCTTGGCCCACGCCCGCCACAGGACGTCTTCGCGGTAGACCTTGTCCTGCAGCGCGTGAAACCGTCGATTCGGGTCGGCCTTGGCCGCCCGGTATAGCGCGTGCTGCAACGCTCTGACCCTGTCGCCTCCGACAGCCGCCAGGGTGGACCTAGCCGTAATTCCGGCACTCACCAGTCAGTAGCTCCCAACATGCGCGTGAACGAAGCAGCGGCCCTTCCCTCCCCACGGGTTGTGTTGTCCCGCGGCTCGACCGGTACTACGACCGCCTCCGACTCCCTCCCGACACCCCATCCACTTCCCGGCTCCTCACCGGTTATAGGACAGCGCTCTTCCACCGACACCACGATCGGTTCCGGCCGGGGAGGGCCTCCCCAGTTCCCGTCGCCACCTTCTGAACGTTCCGAGCCCCGTACGCCGGACAGTCCTTGACGGCTGCATCTCCAGGATCTTCACCGCTTCCATGGCCTTCGCCGTGATTACCGCGGCTCGGCACTGTCTTATCCCCTAACGACGCGGCAGGCTTCGCTTCACGCTACGGACCGCTCAGTTGCTCCCACCACCGTGGCTTTTGACGCTGGGCTTCGACCCGACCCGTTTCCAGACCGAGCCGCCAGCCTGCTACCGGGCCTCCTGGCAACTACCCGGACCGGACTTTCACCGGCAGGCGACGACGAGCTTCCCATCAGGTCATGATCGCTGGACCATCACCTCCTAATGCGCTGGGCGCGCGCAACTTCGGCCTAAACCGGCAAGCCGTCAGGCGCCCGGCAGCCGCACGACCTGAACGAAGAACTCGTCGATCTGCCGGACCGCCTTCATGAATGGGTCGAGGTCGACCGGCTTGGTGACATACGCGTTGGCGTGCAGTTGGTAGCTGCGCAGGATGTCCTCCTCCGCCGAGGAGGTGGTGAGCACCACCACCGGGATGCGGGCCAGGTCCGGGTCGGACTTGACCTTCTCCAGCAGTTGCCGGCCATCGTATTTCGGCAGGTTCAGATCGAGCAGGATGAGGTCGGGCCGCGGCGCACCCTCGAATGGACCCCGCCGGTAGAGGAAGTCCAAACCCTCCTCCCCGTCGTGCGCGACGTGCAGGTTGTTCTTGAGCTTGTTGTGCTCGAACGCTTCTCGGGTGATGAGCTCGTCGCCCGGATCGTCTTCGACGAGCAGGATTTCGATCGCTCTACCGGCCGATGTCATCAGGGCCTCCTTCCGCTTTGGCTGGGCTTTTTCCGTCCGCACCGACGGGAGTGGGGATGGGCAGGGTGAACTGCAACCGGGTTCCGTCGGTGTAGGACGCGTCGACCCAGATGGCGCCGCCGTGGTGCTCGACGATCTTTTTGCACAGCGCAAGGCCGACACCCGTTCCGGAGTACACCTCCCGGCCGTGCAGGCGCTGGAAGATGACGAAGACCTTCTCGGCGAATTCCCCGGCGATGCCGATGCCGTTGTCCGACACGCTGAATAACCATTCGCCGCCGCGTCCTTCGCAGTCGATGACGACGCGGGGCCGGCGGTCCTTGTGCTGGAACTTCACCGCATTGCCGATCAGGTTCTGCCACAGCATCGTCAGCAGCGTGGGATCCCCGATGATCCGCGGGAGGGGCCGCCGGGGCCGCACGATCTCGGCCTGCGCTTCCTCGATGGCGGTGGCGAGGTTGGCCAGGCCGACGTTCAGCGCTTTATCGAGGTCGACCTCGGTTTGCATGGCGCCCAGCCGGCCGACGCGGGAGAAGGTGAGCAGGTCGTTGATCAGCACCTGCATGCGCTTGGCGCCATCGACGGCGAATCCGATGTATTCGGTTCCGCGCTCGTCGAGCTTGTCGCCGTATCGCTTCTCGAGCAACTGGCAGAACGAGGCGACCTTGCGCAGCGGTTCCTGCAGATCATGGGACGCGACGTAGGCGAACTGCTCGAGTTCGGCGTTCGACCGTCGCAGTTCGACAGCCTGCTCGTCCAAAAGCGTTCTGGCCGAATGCGATACGTCGAGCTCTTCGACGAGCCGCTCCCGCATGTTCTCCACGTCGATGGCCATATCCCGGATGTCTTTGGGCCGCCTCGGGGGCAAAATGGCCTCGCCGAAGTTGCCCTGGGTGATCCGCCGGCATGCCGCGGCCAACGCCGCGAGGGGGCGGGTAACCGCGTCGCGCATCAAGAGTCCCAGCGCGGCGGCCGTGCCGAAGAACAGCAACACCATCGCCGCCAGGACCCTGTCCCGCCAGGAATCGGTGCGTTTGAGATCGTCGGCCGAACGCGTCCAGGCCGCGGCCAGGTTCGCATTTTGCGCATCGAAAAGCGCACGCAGATGGTCGAATTCGGCCTTGCCGCGTTCCGTCGCCGGCCGGTTCGTGACGTTCCGGGCGGCGGGGGCCACGCTCGCGATCGCCGGCTCGGCATAGTTCGACCGCCAGTTGGCGGCGGCGTTCTCGATCGCGTCCAGGTCGGCGATCAGGTCCGCGCGCTGACCCAATCGCCGCCGGATGTCTTCGGCCGCCGCCCGTTCCTCGTGTTGCCCGTCGTAGTAGGGGGTGAGGAACTGCCGATCGGCGGCGATCAGGTAGCCGCGCACGCCCGTTTCCTGGTCCCGCAACGCCGACTGCAGCTGGCAGGCCGCCACGCGCGCCGGCTGGATGTTGTCGGTCAGCCCGCGCGACGTCTCGTCGGTGCGGTGCAGTAACAGCGCACCGACCACCGCACCGGCGAGCACCATCACGCCCATGGTGGACAGGAGCACGGCTTGCCATCCGCGCACGGTGAGCTGCGCCAGGCGCGGTGCGCGCAAGGCGGGGCTCACGTCGTCGTCCGCTCGACCCGCAGCACGGCGATGTCATCGGTAAGGCCGCCGCGCGGCTGGGCGAGTTCCTGGGCCCCGTCGATGAGGGCGTCGACGAACGCGGGGCCGGGCAGCTGCGCGTGCTTGCGGGCCAGCGCCAGCAAGCCGTCCTCGCCCAGACGTTGGTTGCCCTGCCCCGAATATCCCTCGAAGAGCCCATCGGTCAGCAGGAGCAGTCCCTGGCCCGCAGGCAATTCCAGCTCATGGTGCGGCCAGTCGCCGGCGCGCAGGCCCAGCGCCGGCCCGGCCGGCGGCTCGATCCATTCCACGCCGGCCCCGTCTTGCAGCAACATCCCGGGATGACCCGCGCGGACGGCGGTGACCGCCGTGCCGACGGGTTGGATTTCCAGGCTGAGCACCGTCGCGAAGATCCCCGTGGCGGTTCGTTCGGACTGCAGTACCCGCTCGAGTTGCCGCATCAGTTCGACACCGCCGACGCCGGCGAACGTGAGCGCACGAAACGCGATGCGCAATGCCGCGCCCAGGGCCGCCTCGTGCGGTCCGTGCCCGGCGACGTCGCCGATCAGGACATGCACGACCCGGTCGGGCGTCTGCACGACGTCGTAGAAGTCGCCGCACAACAGGGCGTCCTCGCGGCTCGGCCGGTACCGGGCGACGATGTCGACCCCGGGCTGGTCGAGCAGCAGCGGGGACGGCAACAGGCCGCGTTCGAGCAGCGCGTTCTCGCGGGCTCGAAGCTGGCTCGCGTGCAGGTCGGCGGAAATGAGTTCGGCCCGTTTGCGCTCGATCGCATAAAGCAGCGCGCGCCGCAGCATTTCGGGTTCGACGCGCCCCTTGACCAGATAGTCCTGCGCCCCGGCCGCGACCGCCGAGGCCCCGAAATATTCGTCGTTCAGCCCCGTCAGCACGACGATGGGAACGGTCGCATCGCGTTTGGCGATGCGGTCGAGAGCGTCCATTCCGTTGGCGTCGGGTAGGTGCAGGTCCAGCAGCACGCAATCGGGCCGGGCCGACGCGAGCTCGCGCTCGGCGTGCGCCATCGACTGCGCCCAAATCACCCGGATATCCGTGACCGCGTCTGCGATCAGGTCCTCCACCAGTACCGCGTCGGCGCGGTCATCCTCGACCAACAGCAACGACAACGACTGCCAATGCGCCGCGGGGGTGACTGGAGCACGCACAGGCGTCAATTCCCGGCCATCCGTGGATGCCCCCGGGAAGCCACGTTCTCCACTAGACCCCCTGGCCGCGGTAAGACCTTTGCTGTGTGACGACGTTCCGGCCGGATAGCCGGTGCGACGACGCTGACTTTACGTGTGGCCCTACCACCCCGAATGGTTGCCCTGGGAGATCCTAAGCGGTCTGGCTTTCAGCGCAACAGCGCCCGCGACATCACCACGCGCTGAATCTGGTTCGTGCCCTCGTAGATCTGGGTGATCTTGGCATCGCGCATCATCCGCTCCACGGGGAAGTCGGTGGTGTAGCCGGCCCCGCCGAACAGTTGCACCGCGTCGGTGGTCACCTCCATCGCGACATCGGAGGCAAAGCACTTCGACGCCGCGGAGATGAAGCCGAGGTCGGATTCGCCGCGCTCCGCGCGGGCGGCCGCCTGGTACACCAGCATCCGCGCGGCTTCGACCTTCATCGCCATGTCGGCCAACATGAACTGAACGGACTGGAAGCTGCTGATCGACTCCCCGAACTGCTTGCGGTCCCTGGTGTAGGCGATGGCGGCATCCACCGCGCCCTGGGCGATGCCCACGGCCTGGGCGCCGATGGTGGGACGGGTGTGGTCCAGGGCCGCCAACGCGGTCTTGAATCCGGTCCCCGGCTCGCCGATGATCCGGTCGCCCGGGATGCGGCAGTTCTCGAAGTACAGCTCCGTGGTCGGTGACCCCTTGATCCCGAGCTTCTTCTCCTTGGGACCGACGGTGAACCCCTCGTCGTCCTTGTGCACCATGAACGACGAGATGCCGTTGGCGCCCTTGTCCGCGTCGGTCACCGCCATCACCGTGTACCAGCTCGACTTGCCGCCGTTGGTGATCCAGCATTTGGCGCCGTTGAGGATCCAGTCATCCCCGTCGGCCTTGGCCCGGGTCCGCATCGACGCCGCGTCGCTGCCGGCCTCGCGCTCACTGAGCGCGTAGGACGCCAGCGCGCTGCCGTCGGCGATCGAGGGCAGCACCTGCTTCTTCAGTTCCTCGGAGCCCCGCAGGATCAGGCCCATGGTGCCCAGCTTGTTCACCGCCGGGATCAACGACGCCGAAGCGTCCACCCGGGCGACCTCTTCGATCACGATGCACGCCGCCACGGAATCCGCGCCCTGCCCGCCGTACTCCTCCGGCACGTGGACGGCGTTGAAGCCTGAGGCGTTCAGGGCGTCCAGCGCCTCCTGCGGGAACCGGGAATTCTCATCCACGTCGGCCGCGTGCGGAGCGATCTCCTTCTCCGCCAGCGCCCGGATCGCTGCCCGCAACTCCCGGTGCTCCTCGGGCAGTTGGAACAAATCAAAGCTGGGGTTTCCGGCCCAACCAGCCATCTTCGGCCTCCTTGCTACTCGCCGGTAACTTTACCCTGACGCTGTTGCAGCGCCTCATCCTTGGCGCGCACGGTCTCGGCCAGCTCGTCCTGGAACGCGACGATCCGCGCCCGCAGCTGCGGGTCCGACGATGCCAGAATGCGCACGGCCAGCAGGCCCGCGTTGCGGGCGCCGCCGATGGAGACCGTGGCCACGGGGACGCCGGCCGGCATCTGCACGATCGACAGCAGGGAGTCGAGGCCGTTCAGCTTGGCCAGCGGTACCGGCACCCCGATGACCGGCAGCGGCGTCGCGGAGGCGACCATCCCGGGCAGGTGGGCGGCGCCGCCGGCGCCGGCGATGATCACCTCGAGGCCGCGGTCGGCCGCGGTGCGGGCATAGTCGAGCATCACCGCGGGGGTGCGATGCGCCGAGACCACCCGGACCTCGGCCGGGATGTCGAACTCGGCCAGCGCCTCGGCGGCGTCGGACATCACCGACCAGTCGCTGTCGCTGCCCATGATCACCCCGACGCGGGGACCGTTATTCATGTGGATCCCATCCGTCCGTCCACTGCCCGTGTGACAACCAGTGTGCCGCCAGCTCGGCGCGTTCACGCAGCGCCGTCAGATCTGTGCCGGATCCGACGAAGTTGATGTGCCCGACCTTGCGACCGGGTTGTTCGGCCTTGCCATAGAGGTGAACCCGGGCGTCGGGCATCCGCGCGAACAAGTGGTGCAACCGCTCGTCCATCGTCACCGCCGGCTGCTGCGGGGCGCCCAGCACGTTGGCCATCACCGTGACCGGCGCGATGGCGTCGGTGTCGCCGAGCGGATAGTCCAGCACCGCACGCAGATGCTGTTCGAACTGGCTGGTGCGCGCCCCGTCCATGGTCCAGTGCCCGGAATTGTGTGGCCGCATGGCGAGCTCGTTGACGAGCAGCACACCCTCGGTGGTCTCGAACAGCTCGACCGCCAGCACGCCGACGACACCGAGTTCGGCGGCCAACCGCAGCGCCAGCTGCTGCGCGGCCGCGGCCACGTCTTCCGGCAGCTGAGGCGCGGGTGCGATCACCAGCACGCAGATGCCGTCTCGTTGCACCGTCTCGACGACGGGCCACGCCGCGCCCTGGCCGAACGGCGAGCGCGCCACCAGCGCCGACAATTCGCGGCGCAGTTCCACCCGCTCCTCGACCAACACCGGCACCCCGCCGGCCAGGTATTCGCCGGCGATCTCGCGGGCATGAGCCAGGTCGCGCGCCATCTGCACGCCCCGGCCGTCGTAGCCCCCGCGGACCGCCTTGACCACCAGCGGGGCGTCCGCGCGCCCGGCGAAGGCATCCAGCTCGTCCAGACTCTCGATGCCGACGTAACGCGGCACCGATGCGCCCAGCGCCTTCAACCGGCGCCGCATCACCAGCTTGTCCTGGGCGTGCACCAGGGCCTGCGGCGGCGGTGCCACGTTGACGCCTTCGGCGACCAGCTTCTCCAGCAGCTCGATCGGGACGTGCTCGTGGTCGAACGTCAGCGCGTCGGCCCCCGCCGCCACCCGGCGCAGGTCTTCGAGATCGGTGTGCGAGCCGATCACCACGTCGGGGCTGACCTGCGCGGCCGGTTCGTCGGGGCCGGTCGCCAGCACCCGCAGCGTCTGCCCCAGCGCGATCGCCGCCTGGTGGGTCATGCGGGCGAGCTGACCACCGCCGACCATTGCGACCAGCGGGGCGGCCTTCGGTGGGCGGGTACTCGGCACGGCCATCATGGTGTCACGGCGCCCGGCGGCGTGGTGACCGGCTGCGACGCCCAATCGTTATGCAGCATTTTGCGTCGTTTTCGCGTCCGTCCGTACACTGACGTGTTGTGTCCTTCGCCGATGCCACAATCGCGCGCCTGCCCGGGGTCTTTCAGCCCTACGCGCAGCGCCACCACGAACTGATCAAATTCGCCATCGTCGGCGGCACCACCTTCATCATCGACTCGGCAATTTTCTACACCCTGAAGCTGACGATTCTCGAACCCAAGCCGGTGACCGCCAAGGTGATCTCGGGCATCGTCGCGGTCATCGCGTCCTACGTCTTGAACCGGGAGTGGAGCTTCCGCGACCGCGGGGGCCGCGAGCGCCACCACGAGGCGCTGCTGTTCTTCGCTTTCAGCGGCGTGGGGGTGCTGCTGAGCATGGCGCCGCTGTGGTTCTCCCACTACGTCCTGCAGCTGCGGGTGCCCGCGGTGTCGCTGACCATGGAGAACATCACCGACTTCATCTCGGCGTACATCATCGGCAACCTGCTGCAGATGGCGTTCCGCTTCTGGGCGTTCCGGCGCTGGGTGTTCCCCGACGAGTTCGCCCGCAACCCCGACAAGGCCCTGGAATCCGCGCTCACCGCCGGCGGTATCGCCGAGGTCTTCGAGGACGAGCTCGAGGGCGGCAACGTGACCCTGTTGCGCGCCTGGCGCAACAGGAGGACCCGGTTGGGTCAGCTCGGCGACTCCTCGGAACCGAGGGTGTCGAAAACCTCGTGATACAGCAGCGCGTGCACTTCACGCAGGCGCGGAATGTTGTAAAACTCCAACGGATCTTGTGACGCCGACTCGATGATCAGCGTCCCGGTGCGAAACATGCGTTCGGTCAGCCGGTCCCGGAACTCCACACTGTTGATCCGCGCCAACGGGATGTCGATCCCGCTGCGGGTCAGCACGCCGTGCCGAAACATCACCCGGCGGTTGGTGACGACGAAATGTGTGGTCAGCCAGCTCAGGAACGGCCACAGCGTCAGCCAGCCGACGATCACCAACCAGATCCCCCAGATGACGCCGTAGATGATGTTCTTGGCGACCTGCTCCCAGTGCGTCGAGTTGAGGTAGCCCGACCCGAACGCGGCCAGCGCGGTCGCCAGGACGAGAACGACGACGGGCCAGATCAGACGCTTCCAGTGCGGATGACGGTGCACGACGACCTGTTCGCCGGCGGCCAGCGCATTGTCCGGATAGCTCACCCTCGCGAAGCTACCGCAAATGCACCACGTCACCGGCCGAAACAACGACGGTTTGACCCCCGACTTCTATGCAAAGCCGGCCGTGGTCGTCGATGGCGGTGGCGGTGCCGACGACATCCTTGCCGCCGGGCAGCTGGGCGCGCACTTGTGAGCCGATGGTCAGGCTGCGCGCCCGGTAGTCGGCCGCCAGTGCCCAGTCGGCTCCGCGCGCGGCCCGCCAGGCCACGATCCGCCTGCCGAGTTCTCGCAGCACCGCGCAGGCCAGCCGGTCGCGGTCGGGTGCCGGGACGCCGAGGTCGAACAGCGAGGTCGCGCCGGGGCCGTCCACCTCCTCGGGGGCCTGAGTCACGTTGAGCCCCAAGCCAATCACCACGACCGGCCGCGCGACCTCGGCGAGGATGCCCGCCAACTTGCGGCCGTCGGCCACCACGTCGTTCGGCCACTTGAGGCCCGCCTGCACCCCGGTCACGGCCAGCACCGCGTCGACGACCGCCACACCGGTGGCCAGCGACAGCCAGCCCCATCCCTCGGTCGGCACGTCGACGACACTGACACCGACCGACATGGTGATCTGGGCTCGCGGGCTCGCCGACCATCCGCGGCCGTGGCGTCCGCGGCCGGCGGTCTGGTGCTCGGCGATCAGCACCGCCCCGGCGACGTCGGTGCCCGATGCCGCCCGCGCCAACAGGTCGGCGTTCGTGGAGCCGGTTTGCTCGACGACATCGAGTTGGCGCCACCCCAGCCCGGTCCCGATCAGCTCGGCGCGCAACGCGGCGGCGTCCAGTGGCGTCCTGAGCTGATCCCGGTCCAACTCGCTTCTCCTTTCAAGCCCAGCCTAAACCCCGCCGCGCGGGCTGCCGATAACATCGAGTCCCATGACAAGCGTTACCGACCACACCGCCGAGCCCGCCGCCGAGCACACCATCGACATCCACACCACCGCGGGCAAGCTGGCCGACCTGCACAAGCGGCGCGAGCAGTCACTGCATCCGGTCGGTGAGGCCGCCGTCGAAAAGGTGCACGCCAAGGGCAAGCTGACCGCCCGCGAGCGCATCTATGCGCTGTTGGACGAGGATTCGTTCGTCGAGCTCGACGCCCTGGCCAGGCACCGCAGCACCAACTTCGGCCTGGAAAACAACCGCCCGCTGGGCGACGGCGTGGTCACCGGCTACGGCACCATCGACGGCCGCGACGTGTGCATCTTCAGCCAGGACGCCACGGTGTTCGGCGGCAGCCTCGGCGAGGTGTACGGCGAGAAGATCGTGAAGGTCCAGGAGCTGGCGATCAAGACCGGCCGTCCGCTCATCGGCATCAACGACGGCGCGGGCGCGCGCATCCAGGAGGGCGTCGTCTCGCTGGGCCTGTACAGCCGGATCTTCCGCAACAACATCCTGGCCTCGGGCGTCATCCCGCAAATCTCGCTGATCATGGGCGCCGCCGCCGGCGGCCACGTCTACTCCCCCGCCCTCACCGACTTCGTCATCATGGTCGACCAGACCAGCCAGATGTTCATCACCGGCCCGGACGTCATCAAGACCGTCACCGGTGAGGACGTCACCATGGAGGAGCTGGGCGGCGCCCACACCCACATGGCCAAGTCGGGCACGGCGCACTACGTCGCGTCCGGCGAGCAGGACGCCTTCGATTACGTGCGCGAGTTGCTCGGCTACCTGCCGCCCAACAACGCCACCGACGCCCCCCGGTACGCCGAGCCCATACCCGAGGGCCCCATCGAGGACAACCTCACCGACGAGGACCACGAACTCGACACCCTCATCCCGGACTCGCCGAACCAGCCCTACGACATGCACGAGGTGATCACCCGCATCCTCGACGAGGACGAGTTCCTCGAGATCCAGGCCGGTTACGCGCAGAACATCGTCGTCGGCTTCGGTCGCATCGAGGGCCGGACGGTCGGGATCGTGGCCAACCAGCCGACGCACTTCGCCGGCTGCCTGGACATCAACGCCTCGGAGAAAGCGGCCCGCTTCGTGCGGACCTGCGACTGCTTCAACATCCCGATCGTCATGCTGGTGGACGTTCCGGGCTTCCTGCCGGGCACCGGCCAGGAGTACAACGGCATCATCCGCCGAGGGGCCAAGCTGCTGTTCGCCTACGGCGAGGCGACCGTGCCCAAGATCACGGTCATCACCCGCAAGGCCTACGGCGGCGCCTACTGCGTCATGGGATCCAAGGACATGGGCTGCGACGTCAACCTGGCCTGGCCGACCGCCCAGATCGCGGTGATGGGCGCCTCCGGCGCGGTGGGCTTCGTATACCGCCAGCAGCTGAAGGAAGCGGCCGAGGACGGCCAGGATGTTGATGCGCTGCGCCTGCAGTTGCAGCAGGAGTACGAGGACACGTTGGTCAACCCCTACGTCGCGGCCGAGCGGGGATACGTCGACGCGGTGATCCCGCCGTCGTACACCCGCGGGTACATCGGCACCGCGCTGCGCCTGCTGGAGCGCAAGGTCTCGCACCTGCCGCCCAAGAAGCACGGGAACATTCCCCTGTGAGCGACGAGATGACCGACGAAACACCGCAGCCGCACGAGCCGCACATCCAAGTGCTCAAGGGCCAGCCCACCGACGTGGAGCTGGCCGCGCTGCTCGCCGTGCTGGGCAGCGTCGGCGGCGGTGCGCAACCGGAACAACCCGAGCGCACTCGCTGGGGGCTTCCGGTGGACCGGCTGCGGTACGCGATGTCCAACTACCAGCGGGTCACCCTGCAGCAACGGGTACACATGCAGAAATGACCCGCGTGGTGCTGGGGTCCGCCTCACCCGGTCGCCTCAAGGTGCTGCGCCAGGCCGGCATCGAACCGGTGGTCGTGGTGTCCGGCGTCGACGAGGATCTGGTCACCGAAGGTCTGGGGCCCGACGCTTCTCCGAGCGAGGTGGTCTGCGCCCTCGCAGCGGCCAAGGCCAAACAGGTGGCCGGCAAGCTGGATGGCGCCCTAGCGGCGGATTGCGTTGTCATTGGCTGTGATTCGATGCTTTCCATCGACGGCCAACTGTGCGGCAAGCCCGGATCGGCGGACGCCGCCGTGAGCCAGTGGCGCCTGATCGGCGGCCGGGCCGGCCAGCTGCACACCGGGCACTGCCTGCTGCGGGTGAGCGACGGAGCGGTCACCCACCGGGAAGTCCAAACAGCCTGCACCACAGTGCATTTCGCCGCCCCGGTGGATGCGGATCTGCGGGCCTACGTCGCCAGCGGCGAACCACTGCAGGTGGCGGGAGGTTTCACCCTTGACGGGCTGGGCGGCTGGTTCGTCGACGGGATCGACGGCGATCCGTCGAACGTGATCGGCGTGAGCCTGCCGCTGCTGCGCTCGCTGTTGCGGCGCGTTGGGCTTTCGGTGGCCGCGCTGTGGGCGTCAAACGCCGGCGACTGGCGTGCGCCCGGCAATTGAGGGTCGCAGTATTACCGACTGCGTCGGGTCCCGCCTCCCGCCCTGGCGGTAGGCTCGGTTTGTGGCATTACCCCCCGATCCAAACCCCTCCCTTCAGGTCTACGCCCACCCCGAACGACTGGTCACCGCCGACTGGCTGTCCGCCAACATGGGTGCCCCCGGCCTCGCGATCGTCGAGTCCGACGAGGACGTTTTGCTCTACGCCGTCGGCCACATTCCCGGCGCGGTCAAGGTCGACTGGCACACCGACCTCAACGACCCGAGGGTCCGCGACTACATCAACGGCGAGCAATTCGCCGACTTGATGAACCGCAAGGGCATCGCCCGCGACGACACCGTGGTGATCTACGGCGACAAGAGCAACTGGTGGGCGGCCTACGCGCTGTGGGTCTTCACGCTGTTCGGCCACCCCGACGTGCGCCTGCTCAACGGTGGGCGGGACCTCTGGCTGGCCGAGCGCCGCGACACCACCCTGGACGTCCCGACGAAGACGTCGACCGGCTATCCCGTCGTGCAGCGCAACGACGAGCCCATCCGTGCGTACAAGGACGACGTGCTGGCCATCCTCGGCAGCCAGCCGCTCATCGACGTGCGCTCGCCCGAGGAGTACACCGGCAAGCGAACCCACATGCCCGACTACCCCGAGGAGGGCGCGCTGCGCGCCGGCCACATCCCCACCGCGCGGTCGATCCCGTGGGGGAAGGCGGTCGACGAGAGCGGTCGATTCCGCAGCCCCGAGGAGCTCGAAGAGCTCTACGGCTTCCTCGACCCGGACGACAAGACGGTCGTCTACTGCCGCATCGGCGAACGGTCCAGCCACACCTGGTTCGTGCTCACGCATTTGCTGGGCAAGCCCGGAGTGCGCAACTACGACGGGTCGTGGACCGAGTGGGGCAACACCGTGCGCGTGCCCATCGTCGCGGGCTCCGAACCAGGACGGGCGCCGGGAGCCGTCCCCGCCTGATGAGCATGCCCGCGCCGCTGGCAGAGGTGGTGTCCGACTTCACGGAGGTCCAGGGCCAGGACAAGCTGCGGCTGCTGCTGGAATTCGCCAATGAACTTCCAGCGCCGCCGTCCGACCTCGAAGAAGCGGCGATGGAGCCGGTGCCCGAATGCCAGTCGCCGCTGTTCCTGCACGTCGACGCCAGCGATCCGAACCGGGTGCGGCTGCACTTCAGCGCACCCGCCGAAGCGCCGACCACGCGGGGGTTCGCGTCGATCCTGGCCGCCGGCCTCGACGAGCAACCCGCCGCCGACATCCTGGCGGTGCCCGAGGATTTCTACACCGATCTGGGTCTGGCCACTCTGATCAGCCCACTGCGGCTGCGCGGGATGTCGGCGATGCTCGCCCGCATCAAGCGGCGATTGCGGGAGACCTCCTGAAACACCGAAATTCCGGACCGCCTCGTCGGCGCTCACGGCGCGGCGCTTAGACTTCCCCCGAAATCGTTGTAAGAAATTCTCTTAGAGAAGCCCGCAGAATCATGTCTGCGAAAGATGCCAAACAGGAGGCGAAGTGGCTAGTCACGCCAGCTCCAGGATCTCCAAGGTGCTCGTCGCCAATCGCGGTGAGATCGCTGTACGGGTGATCCGCGCGGCCCGCGATGCGGGCTTGCCCAGCGTGGCGGTGTATGCCGAGCCCGACGCCGACGCGCCGCACGTGCGCCTGGCCGACGAGGCGTTCGCTCTGGGCGGTCAGACTTCCGCGGAGTCCTACCTGGACTTCGGCAAGCTCCTCGACGCGGCGGAGAAATCCGGCGCCAACGCCGTCCACCCCGGCTACGGCTTCCTGTCGGAGAACGCCGACTTCGCCCAGGCCGTCATCGACGCCGGCCTGATCTGGATCGGCCCCAGCCCGCAGTCGATCCGCGACCTCGGCGACAAGGTCACCGCCCGCCACATCGCCGCCCGCGCCCAGGCCCCGCTGGTGCCCGGCACCCCCGACCCGGTCAAGGACGCCGACGAGGTGGTGGCCTTCGCAAAGGAGTACGGCGTGCCGATCGCGATCAAGGCCGCCTTCGGCGGGGGCGGTAAGGGCATGAAGGTGGCCCGCACCATCGAAGAGATCCCCGAGCTCTACGAGTCGGCCGTCCGCGAGGCGGTGTCCGCCTTCGGCCGCGGTGAGTGCTTCGTGGAGCGCTACCTCGACAAGCCCCGCCACGTCGAGGCGCAGGTGATCGCCGACCAGCACGGCAACGTCGTCGTCGCCGGCACCCGCGACTGCTCACTGCAGCGCCGCTTCCAGAAACTCGTCGAGGAGGCGCCGGCGCCGTACCTGACGGACGCGCAGCGCAAGGAGATCCACGAATCGGCGAAGCGGATCTGCAAAGAGGCGCACTACCACGGCGCCGGAACCGTCGAATACCTGGTCGGTCAGGACGGCCTGATCTCCTTCCTGGAGGTCAACACGCGCCTTCAGGTCGAACACCCGGTCACCGAGGAGACCGCGGGCATCGACCTGGTGCTGCAGCAATTGAAGATCGCCAACGGCGAGAAGCTGGAACTGACCGAGGACCCCACGCCCCGCGGGCACGCGATCGAATTCCGCATCAACGGCGAGGATGCCGGACGCAACTTCCTGCCCGCCCCCGGCCCGGTGACCAAATTCCACCCGCCGGCCGGTCCGGGTGTGCGGATGGACTCCGGCGTGGAGACCGGCTCGGTGATCGGCGGCCAGTTCGACTCGATGCTGGCCAAGCTGATCGTGCATGGCGCGAACCGCCAGGAGGCGCTGGCGCGCGCCCGACGGGCCCTGAACGAGTTCGAGGTCGAAGGCCTCGCCACCGTCATCCCGTTCCACCGCGCCGTGGTGTCCGACCCGGCGTTCATCGGCGACGACAACGGATTCTCGGTCCACACCCGCTGGATCGAGACCGAGTGGAACAACACGGTCGAACCGTTCACCGGCGGCGAACCGCTCGACGAAGAGGACGCCCGGCCCCGCCAGAAGGTGGTTGTCGAGGTCGGCGGCCGCCGGCTCGAGGTGTCGCTTCCCGGTGACCTGGCGCTAGCAGATGGTTCCGCCGGCTACGGCGGCCAGGCCGGTGTCATCCGGAAGAAGCCCAAGCCGCGCAAGCGCGGATCGCATGCGGGCGCGGCGGCCTCCGGCGACGCGGTGACCGCTCCCATGCAGGGCACCGTCGTCAAGGTCGCGGTCGAGGAAGGGCAGGAGGTCGCCGTCGGCGACCTGGTGGTCGTCCTCGAGGCGATGAAGATGGAAAACCCGGTCACCGCCCACAAGGACGGCACCATCACGGGACTCGCGGTCGAGGCCGGCGCGGCCATCACTCAGGGCACGGTGCTCGCCGAGATCAAGTGACCGAATCCGCCCGACCTGCGTCCCTGGGAAATAGTTAAGTAAACGTTGTCGGCCCCGCCCGCCGCGAGTAGGGTTCAAGTCAGGTTGAGTTCACAGCCGCCCGGATAACGTCAGGAACGCGGGGAAGCGAACTCCCGGTGTTGAAGCGTCACACCCACCTGACGACATCCACAGCAATCCTCCCGATGATGGAGAAAAGCATGTCTGTGGCCCGATCTTGGCAACAAAGCCGCACGGCACAATTCACCGCTCGCTGGGGCGCGTCGGGCACGGTGATCACCGTCGACGGCGAACTCGACGCCGCCAACGCTGATCAGCTCGCGGCCTACGTGCAACGCAGCGTCAGGCGCTCCAGGCGCGTGATCCTGGACCTGCGGGGCCTGGAATTCATTGGCACGGCTGGCTTTTCGGCGCTGCACCGAATCAACGTGGCGTCCTCGGGCGCCCAGGTCAACTGGGCCATGGTGCCGAGCCCGGCGGTGGCACGGTTATTGCGCATCTGCGACCCCGACGGGACTCTGCCGGTGACGACGCCGCGCACGGAGCCGCTACTGAAGTCGGCAAGGGCCGACGGCGAAGAGTCCGGCCCGCTACTGCAACTGGTCCCGCAGCCGCGTTAACGACTTGGCCAGCAGCCGGGACACGTGCATCTGCGAGATCCCGACCCGCTCGGCGATCTGCGTCTGCGTCATCGACTCAAAAAACCTGAGTACCAACACCATTCGTTCCCGCTCGGGCAGCGCCTCGAGCAAAGGACGTAGCGCCTCGCGATCCTCGATGCGGTCGAGGCCGGCGTCCACGTCGCCCAAAGTGTCGGCGATGGCACGGGCGTCGTCGTCATCGCTGCCGCCACCGGTGTCGATGGACAACGTGTTGTAGGAGCTGCCCGCCACCAGGCCCTCGACGACCTCGTCGCGTTCCATGCCGAGTTCCGCGGCGAGTTCGGTTGCGGTGGGCGCCCGGCCGAGCCGTTGGGACAGATCGGCGGTGGCGGCGCCCAGCCGCAAGTGCAGTTCCTTCAGGCGCCGCGGAACCTTGACCGACCAGCTGTTGTCGCGGAAGTGACGGCGGACCTCCCCCATGATCGTGGGCACCGCGAACGACACGAAGTCCGACCCGGCGTCGACGTCGAAGCGGACGACCGCGTTGACCAAGCCGACCCGCGCCACCTGGACCAGGTCGTCGCGTGGTTCGCCCCGGCCCTCGAACCGGCGCGCGATGTGATCGGCCAGCGGCAGGCACCG
Source organism: uncultured Actinomycetota bacterium (assembly GCA_963802525.1). Classification (GTDB taxonomy): domain Bacteria; phylum Actinomycetota; class Actinomycetes; order Mycobacteriales; family Mycobacteriaceae; genus Mycobacterium. Next base: position 19,564 of record CAWDJC010000031.1, read on the forward strand.
CTCCACGATCTTGTCCCGCTGGCGCTGGAATTCCATGGAGTCGTCGGCGACACTGGCCAACTCACGGAACATCTCCGGGACATCGGCATATTCGTTCGGTCGCGAAACCGAACCGCCGGCAGCTCGCGCTGTCACCTGCTAGAGGCCGCCCGTCGAGCGGTCAGCGTGATACCGAAAACACTGCCGGTTTCATTGGGTTCGCGACCGTCGTGGAAAGTCTGGACTTCGTCGGCCAGGGATGTCAGGACATGCCAGCTGAAGCTGCCGGGCGCCACCACATCGTGCGTGTCGCACGCCGCGGAAGCCTCCACCACCAATTCGTCGTCGTGCGGGTCGACCACGACGACCAACGTCGCGTCCGGCGTGGCCGAGCGGATCAAGCGGGTGCACACTTCGTCCACCGCGAGCCGCAGGTCGGCGACCGCATCGAAATCCAGGTCCTCGAAGGTGCCGATGGCACCAACGAGTGTGCGCAACATCGCCAAGTTCTCCAAGCGTGCCGCAACGTGCAATTCGACGGCGCGGTGGCCGCGTTGACGCTTGTTGGCGCGCAATCCCGCATCGGTCATCTGGTCTCCCGGCAATGTCTGCTTGACACTACTACCGCCTTGTAGACGGCCGCCGACCGTAGGTTCCAACCGATTAGTCATGATCGCCGCCGGGTATTCCGCCCGCGATGGACGGACAGGAATCAACCGACCCCCGGACGCGCCGGCTTAGCGCGTCACGGTGATCGCCGGGATCACGCTGTTGATATTGATCGTTCCCGCAGTCGGCAGCTATGTGGGTGTCGTCGTGATTCTGTCCCCCACGATGGGGTGACCACGCCAACGCAACTCTTCCGGCACTCATCATGGTGTAGAGCTGATACCCACTTGCGGCGGCGAGTAACCCATCAAGAGATCGGGTCGCACGGACGGCGGTTCAAGGAGTCAACACGATCCTTAACACTCGCGACCCCGAGACCTACACTTATTACATGAAGCAGACTTTGCTGCGGGCGGTTGTGCTTCTGATATCGTGGGCGATCGGACTGCTGGTGGCGGCCTGGGTCGTTCCGGGTGTCTCGGTGTCGGTGTTGGGGTTCATCGTCGCCGTGCTGTTGTTCTCGGTAGCGCAGGAGATGCTGTCGCTGCCGATCTTGAGGTTGCCCCGCGCGTACGCATCACTGCTCCTCGGGGGCACCGGCCTGGTGTTGACCGTGGTGGCGTTGAGCCTGGCCTCGGTATTGACTCACGGGCTCACCATCCGCGGCACGGCATCCTGGTTTGCCGCAACGATAGTCGTGTGGCTCGTGACAACGTTGGGGGCGATTTCGCTGCCCGAGGCGCTCGTTCGCGAGCCGGCCGACACGAACTAGGGAGAGGCGATGGGCGACAGGCATCACGATCCGACGGATCATTTCCGGACGACGCAACCGCACGCCGGTTTCACGATGAAGGACAACCTGTACTGGCCAGGGTTCATCCTGCTGGCCGTCGCGCTGGGCGGGATGATCAGCACCACGGCCGCCGCCGCCTACGGACACTACGAATGGATCGCCACGACCAGCCTGGTCGCCGTGCTCGGAACGGTCGCCGGGGCGCTGTGGTTCCTGGTGGAGCATCGCCGCGTGACCCGCATCGACGAGCGGTGGCAGGGCGTCGCAGACGCCGACAGTCCGGCGCGCCGGCGCGCGGCCAGCAAAGAGCCGACCGGGATTCGAGCGATTCGCGGGGTGTAGTTAGAGCGCCAGCACCGGGCCGGCGATCGGCGAAACACCCAGGCCGAGCGCCACTACCATCAGCGTCAACAAAAACCAGCCCGCGCCGTGCCATCCCCACCACGTGCCCTGGGCCTTCCAGACCCGGTAGGTGCGCAGGAATGCCCAGAGCCCACCGGCGAACAGGATCAGTGGGCCGCCGAACGCCAGCATCGTCCGCTGGGGTGCCCCGCACGCCACCGTGTCGACGCCCGTTCCCGGGCAGGTGCTGACCCACAGTGCGGCAAGGACCACGAAGCCGACCCCGGCAGCCGCGGCGAGGACGGCGAACCGGATGGCGGCGTGCACCTCGCGGTCCTCCTGCCCCAAGCGGTCGCCGGGTGACCGCTCGCCTGCTCTTTGCATGCTTGGCCCCTCATGTGCTGCGTCTGGCTGCTCTTTGTCCATCGCTCACCGCGTCGCATTAGTTACCGCGTGACGATGAAATTTTTCGACCACCGCGGGGTGCCGGCCCTAGTACGAGATCGCATAGGTGATACCCGCCGGCAAACCACGGTAAACCGCCTTCAGCCCTGGGTGATGGCCGTCAGAGCACCGCGTACGGCGGAAATCGCCGTCGTTGATTTCCGCGCGCGAAACGGTCAGCGCGGGCCGGAACCGAACGCCGTCTCTGCCGGAGGGCAGCGCAATCACGCCGCGTTGCCAGAGCTGACCGATCAGCTCGTCGCGGTCGGCGGTCGTCGGCAGGCTGAACGCACACATCAGCCCGCGGCCGCGGGGGTCGAGAACCACCGCCGGGAAGTCGCGGGCCAATTCGATCAACCGGCACAGCAGGTACCGCCCTTGTTCCGCGGCATGGTCGAACAATTCGTCGGCCTCGATGACCTCCAGGATGCGGCGGGCCCGGACCATGTCGGCCAGGTTGCCGCCCCATGTCGAGTTGAGCCGGGAGGGGACCGCGAAGACGTTGTCGGAGATCTCGTCGACTCGGCGGCCCGCCATGACTCCACACACCTGCGTCTTCTTGCCGAACGCCACCACATCGGGTTGCACACCCAATTGTTGGTAGGCCCAAGGGGTTCCGGTCAGCCCACAGCCGGTCTGCACCTCGTCGAAGATCATCAACGCGTCGTATTCGTCGCACAGCTCACGCATCGCGGCGAAGAACTCCGGCCGGAAGTGCCGGTCGCCACCTTCCCCCTGGATTGGTTCGGCGATGAAGCACGCGATGTCGTGCGGGTACGCCTCGAATGCGGCGCGGGCTTGGCGCAAAGACTCGGCTTCCAGCGCGTCCATTGCGGGCCCGGCCCGCCCGGGCCGGAGGTAGGGCGCGTCTATGCGCGGCCAGTCGAACTTCGGGAAGCGTGCCACGGTGACCGCCTTGGTGTTGGTCAGCGACAGCGTGTAGCCACTGCGGCCGTGAAACGCGCCGCGCAGGTGCAGCACCCGGGTGCCGAGCGCCGGATCGATACCGCGGGCCTCGTTGTGCCGGCTCTTCCAGTCGAACGCGACCTTGAGCGCGTTCTCCACCGCCAGTGCGCCGCCATCGACGAAGAACAGATGGGGCAGCGCCGGGTCGCCCAGCACGCGCGCGAAGGTCTCGACGAACCAGGCCATCGCGACCGTGTACACGTCGGAATTGCTCGGCTTGTTGAGCGCCGCCTCGGTGAGCTCGGCGCGGAAGTCCTCGTCGTCGGCCAGCGCCGGGTGGTTCATGCCCAGCGCCGACGAGGCAAAGAACGTGAACATGTCGAGGTATCGCTGCCCGTCCCGGGCGTCAACCAGGTAGGAGCCGGCCGATCGTGTCAAATCCAGCACCAGGTCGAAACCGTCGGCCAGCATGCTTTGCGACAGCGTCTCGTGGACCCGCCCGGGTTCGGTCGGCAGTTCGGTGGGCGCAAAGTAGTTCAAGGCGGCGGTCATGCCGCCAGGCTAGCATATTTTTACGGAATCATGACGCTATCGTCGTAAATATTATGGTATATACTGCCGATCATTGTAAAAAGTATTGAGGACGATGGTGCTTCGAGTCTGGACATTCGCCGTTGTCCGGATGCGTAGCAGCAGGTCCTCGAGCGCCCGCGGGGACTGGACGCGCACCAGCAAGAGGTAGCTTTCCTCGCCGGCCACCGAGTGACACGATTCGATCTCCTCGATGTGTTCTAGGCGGGCGGGCGCATCATCGGGTTGAGAAGGATCCAGAGGAGTGATCGCCACGAAAGCCGACAGCAGGTGCCCGACCGCCTCCGGGTTGATCCGCGCGGAATATCCCGATATCACGCCGCGAGACTCCAGTCGACGCACCCGCGACTGGACCGCCGAGACGGACAGGCCCGTGCTCGCGGCCAACTCCGCCAAGGTGGCGCGTCCGTCGGCGACCAATTCGCGCACCAGGATCCGGTCGATGTCGTCGAGCGTCTCACTCATGGCGGGAGACTATCGCAGCGACGGTCCCCCGTGAGCCCCATGAAAAGGCTGGTGACTTGGCAGCTGCGGGCGCTATTCGCCTCCGGGCTGTCGGCGATGTACGCCGGCGAGGTACCCGCATACGCCACGCTCGTCGAGGCGAGCGAGCAGGTAAATTCCGACTACGTGGCACGCCATCCGGGTGCCGAACGCCTCGGCTCGCTGCGGCGCGTCACCGCGGAGCGACACGGCGCCATCCGGGTGGGCAGCCCGGCCGAACTGGCGGCCGTCGCCGACCTGTTCGCCGCCTTCGGCATGTACCCGGTGGGCTACTACGACCTGCGCTGCGCCGCGTCACCAATTCCGGTGGTATCGACCGCCTTTCGACCCATCGATGCAAACGAGCTGGCGCTCAACCCATTCCGGGTGTTCACCTCGATGCTGGCCGCCCTCGACCGACGGTACTTCCACCCCGATTTGCGTGCCCGGATAGAGACCTTCCTCGCGCGCCGGCAATTGTTCGACCCCGCGTTGCTTGCCCGGGCGCGGCTCATCGCCGCCGAGGGCGCCTGCGACGTCGAGGAGGCGGAGGCTTTCGTCGCGGCCGCGGTGTCGGCATTCGCCTGGACACGCGAACCGATCAACAAGTCCTGGTACGAAGAGCTGTCACGGGTTTCGGCGGTGGCCGCCGACATCGCAGGGGTCGGCTCCACCCACATCAACCACCTGACGCCGCGAGTCCTCGACATCGACGAGCTGTACCGGCGCATGGCCGAGCGCGGCATCACCATGATCGATGCCATCCAGGGCCCGCCCCGCACCGACGGACCCGCGGTCCTGTTGCGCCAAACCTCGTTCCGCGCGCTCGCCGAACCATGCCTGTTTCGCCGCAGGGACGGCAGCCTCGCTGAGGGAAGCCTGCGGGTGCGGTTCGGCGAAGTCGAGGCGCGCGGTGTCGCGCTGACCCCGCGCGGGCGCGAGCGCTACGACGCCGCGATGGGCGCTCCGGACCCGGCGTCGGTGTGGGACGAGTTCTTCCCGTCGACCGACAAGGAGATGGCCGCCGACGGGCTGGCCTACTATCGCGGCGGCGACCCTTCGGAACCCGTTGTCTACGAAGACTTCCTGCCCGCCTCGGCGGCCGGCATCTTTCGCTCCAACCTGGACCGTGACACCGAGACTGCTGACGGGACCGACGATTCCGGTTACGACATCGGTTGGCTGGCGGGGGCCATCGGCCGCGATATCCATGACCCGTACGCACTCTACGAAGCGCTTTCCCAGGAGGCATCCCAGTGAACCTGCCGACCCCCGACGAGCTGCGCGCCCGGGCGCGTCACGCCCTGAAGGCAACCTTCCAAAAAGACACAGCCACCGTCGGCCTCGGCGAGCCGGGCGGGCACGGGCTACCCGCCAGCACACCGATTACCGGCGAGGTGCTGTTCACCGTCCCGCACACCACACCCGAGCAGGCCGATCACGTGATCGCCGAGGCGGCGCGGGCCTTTTCGGCATGGCGGAGCACGCCGGCCCCGGTGCGTGGCGCGCTGGTGGCCCGCCTGGGCGAGCTGCTCACCGCGCACAAGAACGACTTGGCGTCGTTGGTAACCCTCGAGGTAGGCAAGATCACCTCCGAGGCGCTGGGCGAAGTGCAGGAAATGATCGATGTCTGCCAGTTCGCCGTCGGCCTGTCGCGCCAGCTGTACGGCCGCACCATCGCGTCGGAGCGCCCCGGGCACCGCCTGGTGGAGACCTGGCATCCGCTCGGTGTGGTCGGCGTGATCACCGCGTTCAACTTCCCGGTTGCGGTGTGGGCATGGAACGCCGCAGTGGCGCTCGTGTGCGGGGACACGGTGGTGTGGAAGCCCTCGGAGCTGGCGCCGTTGACGGCCCTGGCCTGCCAGGCGCTGATCCGCCGGGCGGCCGGAGACGTCGGTGCGCCGCCCGCGGTGAGCGGTCTGATCCTGGGCGACCGTGACCTCGGGGAGCAGCTGGTGGACGACCCGCGGATCGCGTTGGTGTCCGCTACCGGCTCGGTGCGGATGGGCCAGGCCGTCGGTCCGCGCGTCGCGGCGCGCTTCGGACGGGTACTGCTGGAATTGGGCGGGAACAACGCGGCCATTCTGACACCGTCCGCCGACATGGACCTGGCGGTGCGCGCCATCGTGTTCGCCGCCGCCGGCACCGCCGGTCAGCGCTGCACCAGCCTGCGCCGGCTCATCGTGCATCGCTCGGTGGCCGACTTAGTGGTGAAGCGGGTGGTGTCCGCGTGCCGGCAGCTGCCGATCGGCGACCCGACGGCGGCGGGCACCCTCGTCGGCCCGCTCATTCACGAGACCGCCTACCGCGACATGGTGGGAGCCCTGGAACAGGCGCGCGCCGACAGCGGGGAGGTCATGGGTGGTGAGCGTTTCCACCCGGAGAACTCGGCCCATCCGAGCGCCTACTACGTCGCGCCCGCCGTGGTCCGCATGCCGGCGCAGACCGCCATCGTGGCCACCGAAACGTTCGCGCCGATCCTCTATGTGCTGACCTACGACGACCTGGACGAGGCGATCGCGCTCAACAACGGGGTGCCGCAAGGGCTTTCGTCGGCCATTTTCACCACCAACCTACGGGAGGCCGAACGATTCCTGGACGGATCCGACTGCGGCATCGCCAACGTCAATATCGGGACGTCGGGCGCCGAGATCGGGGGCGCGTTCGGCGGCGAGAAGCAAACAGGCGGCGGGCGGGAGTCGGGCTCCGACGCGTGGAAGGCCTACATGCGGCGCGCCACCAACACCGTCAATTATTCGAGCGAGCTACCGCTGGCCCAGGGTGTGGAGTTCGGCTAGCGCGACTCCGACGATTCCCTTACTTGTCGTGAGTACTATCTGACACATGCCGACAGCCAGGAGGCGGTTATCCCCCGAGGATCGACGCGCCGAGCTGCTCGCTTTGGGGGCAGAAGTCTTTGGGAAGCGGCCCTATGACGAGGTCCGCATCGACGAGATCGCCGAACGCGCCGGGGTGTCCCGCGCACTGATGTACCACTACTTCCCCGACAAACGGGCGTTCTTCGCCGCGGTCGTCAAGGACGAGGCCGACCGGCTGTACGCGGCCACCAACAACCCGCCACCCGCCGGCCTGACGATGTTCGAAGAACTGCGAGCCGGCGTGCTGGCGTACATGGCCTACCACGAGCAGAATCCGGAGGCCGCCTGGGCGGCTTACGTCGGTCTTGGCCGGTCCGACCCGGTTCTGCTCGGCATCGACGACGAGGCCAAGAACCGCCAGATGGAACACATCATGACCCGTGTCCACGAGGTCGTGAGTGCGACCCCGGGACAGACTCTGGAACCGGATGTCGAGCGGGACCTGCGGGTGATCATTCACGGCTGGCTGGCATTCACCTTCGAGATCTGCCGCCAGCGGATCATGGACCCATCGACCGACGCCAACCGGCTCGCCGATTCCTGTGCGCACTGCGTGCTGGACGCGATCGCCCGGGTGCCGGAAATTCCCGCCGCGGTCGCCAACGCGTTGGCGACCGCGCGGGCTAATCCGCAATAGTCCGCTGGTGGCTGTTTTTGTCGGTACCCATCGGCACCATGGTTAGGTGAGCACTCGCGCCGAATCCCGGCCGGACCCGTTGGCCCGGTTCAGCGCGGTCACCCGCGAGTGGTTCCACGGCACCTTCGCCGCACCGACCACCGCACAGGCGCAAGCCTGGGACGCCATCGCCGACGGCGACAACACCCTGGTGATCGCGCCGACGGGATCCGGCAAGACCCTCGCGGCGTTCCTGTGGGCTCTGGACGCCCTGGCTAACCTGGCGGGTCTGCCCGCCAAGCCCGACCGGCCGGCCGGCACGCGCGTGCTGTACGTGTCACCGCTCAAGGCGCTGGCGGTCGACGTCGAGCGCAACCTGCGCACCCCGCTCGCGGGGCTCACCAGGATCGCCGAGCGCAACGGGCTGCCGCCGCCCGACATCAGCGTCGGTGTCCGCTCCGGCGACACCCCGCCCGCGGCCCGTCGCCAGCTGATCGCCCACCCGCCCGACGTGCTGATCACCACCCCGGAATCGCTGTTTTTGATGCTGACCTCGGCCGCGCGCGAAACCCTGGCGGGCGTGCAGACGGTGATCGTCGACGAGATTCACGCGATCGCGGGCGGCAAGCGCGGCGCGCACCTGGCGCTGTCGCTGGAGCGGCTGGACGAACTGCGTGAAGGGCGGCCCGCACAGCGGATCGGGTTGTCGGCGACCGTGCGCCCTCCCGAGGAGCTGGCGCGGTTTTTGTCCGGGCAATCCCGCACGACCATCGTGGCCCCGCCGTCGGCCAAGACCATCGAACTCACGGTGCAGGTGCCGGTGCCCGACATGGCCAACCTGGCCAACAACACCATCTGGCCCGACGTCGAGGCGCGCCTGGTCGACTTGATCGAATCGCACGGTTCGACCATCGTGTTCGCCAACTCGCGGCGACTGGCCGAACGACTTACCGCCCGCCTCAACGAAATTCACGCCGAACGCTGTGGCATAGACCTCGGACCGGACACCAACCCGCAGGTGCCTGGTGGGGCGCCCGCACACATCATGGGCTCGGGCCAGACCCTGGGTGCCGACGCGGTGCTGGCGCGCGCCCACCACGGTTCGGTCAGCAAGGAGCAGCGCGCCCTGGTCGAAGAGGACCTCAAACGCGGGCTGCTCAAGGCGGTGGTGGCGACGTCGAGCCTGGAGCTGGGCATCGACATGGGCGCGGTCGACCTGGTGATCCAGGTGGAGGCGCCCCCGTCGGTGGCCAGCGGCCTGCAACGCATCGGGCGGGCCGGCCACCAGGTCGGCGAGGTCTCCCAGGGGGTGCTGTTCCCCAAGCACCGCACCGACCTGATCGGGTGCGCGGTGACCGTGCAACGGATGCTCGCCGGCCAGATCGAGACCATGCGGGTGCCCGCCAACCCGCTGGACATCCTGGCGCAACAGACCGTGGCGGCCGCCGCGCTCGAGCCGCTGGACGCCGACCGGTGGTTCGACACCGTGCGCCGCAGCGCCCCGTTCGCGACGCTGCCGCGCAGCGTGTACGAGGCCACCCTGGACCTGCTGTCCGGCAAGTACCCGTCCACCGAATTCGCCGAGCTGCGGCCGCGCTTGGTCTACGACCGCGATGCCGGCACGCTCACCGCGCGGCCGGGTGCCCAGCGGCTGGCGGTGACGTCCGGCGGCGCCATCCCCGATCGGGGGCTGTTCACCGTCTACCTCGCCACCGAGTCCGAGAAGCCCTCGCGGGTCGGCGAACTGGACGAGGAAATGGTCTACGAGTCGCGCCCCGGCGACGTCATCTCGCTGGGGGCAACCAGCTGGCGCATCACCGAGATCACCCACGACCGGGTGCTGGTGATTCCCGCGCCGGGCCAGCCCGCCCGGTTGCCGTTTTGGCGCGGCGACGACGTCGGTCGGCCGGCCGAGCTCGGCGCCGCGCTCGGCGCGTTCACCGGCGAGCTGGCCGGACTGAAGCGCGAGGCATTCGACGAACGCTGTGCCGAGTTGGGTTTCGACGCGTACGCGACCGACAACCTGTGGGGGTTGCTGGATGAGCAGCGGACCGCCGCCGGGGTGGTGCCGACCGATACGACCCTGCTGGTCGAGCGGTTCCGCGACGAGCTGGGCGATTGGCGGGTGATCCTGCACTCGCCGTACGGGCTGCGGGTGCACGGACCGCTGGCGCTGGCGGTGAGCCGGCGGCTGCACGAACGCTACGGCATCGACGAGAAGCCGACCGCCTCCGACGACGGCATCGTGGTGCGGTTGCCCGACACTGAGTTTTTCAGCGGAGACGGTGCCCCACCTGGTGCGGAATTGTTCGTCTTCGACGCCGACGAGATCGACCCGATCGTCACCGCCGAGGTCGGCGGTTCGGCGCTGTTCGCGTCGCGGTTCCGGGAATGCGCGGCCCGGGCGCTGCTGCTGCCCCGCCGGCACCCCGGCCGCCGCTCGCCGCTGTGGCAGCAGCGCCAGCGCGCGGCCCAGCTGCTCGAGGTGGCCCGCAAATACCCCGACTTCCCCGTGGTGCTGGAGACGATCCGCGAATGCCTGCAGGACGTCTACGACGTCCCGGCCCTGGCCGAGCTGATGGCCGGCATCGCCCAGCGCCGGGTGCGGGTGCTCGAGGCCGAGACCGCGCGACCGTCCCCGTTCGCGGCGTCGCTGTTGTTCGGCTACGTAGGCGCGTTCATGTACGAGGGCGACACCCCGCTGGCCGAGCGCCGGGCCGCGGCGCTCTCGCTGGACAGCACGCTGCTGGCCGAGTTGCTCGGCCGGGTGGAACTGCGGGAGCTGCTCGATCCGGAGGTCACCGCCGCGACGGGTCGGCAATTGCAGCACCTCTCGGCCGACCGGGCGGCGCGCGACGCCGAGGGGGTCGCGGACCTGCTGCGACTGCTGGGCCCGCTGACCGACGACGAGGTCGCCGCCCGAGCCGGCGGCGCCGATGTGGGCCGCTGGCTGGAGGGCTTGCGCGCCGCCCGGCGCGCGCTGACGGTGTCGTTCGCCGGCCGCAGCTGGTGGGTGGCCGTCGAAGACATCGGCCGGCTGCGCGACGGGGTCGGGGCGGCCGTTCCGCTGGGCGTGCCGGCCGCGTTCACCGAGGCGGTGGCCGACCCGCTGGGCGAGCTGCTGGGCCGCTACGCGCGCACGCACACCCCGTTCACCACCGCCGAAGCCGCCGCCAGGTTCGGCCTGGGCTTGCGGGTGACGGCCGACGTGCTGGGCCGCCTGGCCGCCGACGGCCGGCTGGTGCGCGGCGACTTCGTCGCCACTTCCGAGGCGGTCGGAGGCGAGCAGTGGTGCGACGCCGACGTGTTGCGCATCCTGCGGCGGCGTTCGCTGGCGGCGCTGCGTGCGCAGGTGGAGCCGGTGAGCACCGCAGCCTACGGGCGGTTCCTGCCGGCCTGGCACCGAGTGGCCCCCTCTGGTTCGTCGGGCCACTCGGGGCTGGACGGACTGATGTCCGTGATCGATCAGCTGGCCGGTGTTCGGATGCCGGCCTCGGCGATCGAACCGCTCGTCCTGGCCCCGCGGGTCCGCGACTACTCCCCCGCGATGCTCGACGAACTGCTCGCGACCGGCGAGGTCACTTGGTCGGGGGGCGGGTCGATCTCGGGCAGCGACGGCTGGATCGCGCTACACGCGAGCGATTCCGCGCCTTTGACCTTGCCCGCGCCGGCCGGGCCCGCCGAGATCGATTTCACGGACGCCCACCGCGCGCTCCTGGACACGCTGGCCGGGGGTGGCGCGTACTTCTTCCGCCAGCTCGCCCAGGACGGCATAAGCGAAACAGCGCTCAAAGATGCGCTGTGGGAACTGATCTGGGCCGGCCGGGTCACCGGCGACACGTTCGCCCCGATACGCGCCAGGCTCGGCGGCGCGGGGGCTCGCAAGCGTTCCGCCCCCGCGCACCGCACGCACCGCCCGCCGCGGCTGAGCCGCTACAGCGTCGCGCACGCCCAGCACCGCAGCACCGATCCGACGGTGGCCGGTCGGTGGTCCGCCCTGCCGGCTCCCGAACCGGATTCCACGCTGCGGGCCCACTACCAGGCCGAGCTGCTGCTCAACCGCCACGGCGTGCTGACCAGGGGCGCGGTGGCGGCCGAGGGTGTGCCGGGCGGATTCGCGACGCTCTACAAGGTGCTGAGCACGTTCGAGGAGGCCGGCAGGTGCCAGCGCGGCTACTTCGTCGAGTCGCTGGGCGGCGCCCAATTCGCCGTCGCATCCACCGTCGACCGGCTGCGCAGCTACAGCGACGGTATCGATCCGGAGCGGCCGGAGTACCGGGCGGTCGCGCTGGCCGCCGCCGACCCGGCCAACCCCTACGGTGCCGCGCTGCCCTGGCCCACCTCGAACGCGGAGGGGGCACGGCCGGGCCGCAAGGCGGGGGCACTCGTAGTGCTGGTGGACGGCGAGCTGGCCTGGTTCCTGGAGCGCGGCGGGCGGTCACTGTTGACGTTCACCGACGACCCTGCGGCCCACCACGCCGCGGCTGCGGCGTTGGCCGACCTGGTCGCCACGCGGCGCGTCGCGTCGATCCTGGTCGAACGCATCGACGGGACGCCGGCTTTGCGGCCCCATAGCGGGCCGAGCCCGGTGACAGACGCCTTGGCCGAAACCGGCTTCGTTCGCACCCCACGCGGAATGCGCTTGCGATAGCCGATGCCCGAGGGTGACACCGTCTGGCACACGGCAGCGATGCTGCGACAGCACCTGGCCGGGCGGACGCTGACGCGCTGCGATATCCGGGTGCCGCGTTTTGCCACCGTCGACCTGAGCGGACAGGTGGTCGACGAGGTGCTCAGCCGGGGCAAGCACTTGTTCATCCGGGTGGGGCGCGCCAGCATTCACTCGCATTTGAAGATGGACGGCAGCTGGCGGGTCGGCAGCCGGCCGGTGCGGGTAGATCACCGGGCACGTATCGTCTTGGAGGCCAACGGTGTCCGCGCCGTCGGCCTCGACCTGGGCGTGCTGGAGATCCTGGAGCGCGACCGTGACGGCGATGCGGTCGCGCACCTGGGGCCCGATCTGCTGGGCGAGGACTGGGACCCCGCGCGCGCCGCCGCCAACCTGATTGCGCGCCCGGACCGGCCGATCGGCGAGGCGCTGCTGGATCAGCGGGTCCTGGCCGGGATCGGCAATGTGTATTGCAACGAACTGTGTTTCGTCAGCGGTCATCTGCCCACCGCGCCGGTCAGCGCGGTCGCCGACCCGCATCGGCTGGTCTGTCGCGCTCGAGACATGCTGTGGACCAATCGTTTCCGCTGGAACCGCTGCACTACCGGCGACACCCGGGCGGGCCGGCAGCTGTGGGTCTACGGACGAGCCGGGCAACCCTGCCGTCGCTGCAGCACCCGCATCAGCTACGACAACACCGGTGAGCGCGTGGCGTATTGGTGCCCGTCCTGCCAGCGGTGAGACTGTCGCCAAGCCACTGGACTTCGCTCGTCCGCCCGTGGCGTGCGATGATCGCAATATCAGCGGCTTGGCTTGCCGTCAGCACTGCTCAGCGGGAGGTTCCGGCAATGACGACCAGCCATGTGCGCTCGCCCGGACCCCTGCGATCGCTCTTGGCCGGCCCTTTCCTCGTGGTCGCGCTGCTCAGCCTCGCGGGAATGGCGACCCCGACCGCACATGCCGACGCGGTCGATAACGTGTTCGTGACGGCGGTGAAGGCCAAGGGCATCGACTTCCCGTCAGCGCAAGCCGCGATCGTTGCCGGTCACGAGGTCTGCGATGAACTTGACCTCGGCAAACAAAAGTCCGACGTCGTGAATGAAGTGATGACGAACAGTAACCTGGACGGCTATCGCGCCGGGTTCTTTGTCGGCGCTAGCGTAGCGGCGTACTGCCCGAGGTATCGCTCATCGAGCTGACGGTAGTCGCAAGTGGTCGGCGGTCATGAGATGGCGTCGACCGCGGTCGACAGACGCGTCTTGAACTCGGGCGGTATGGGGATGTATCCGTTGTCCGACAGACCATTCTGGCCGGCGCCGATCGTGCTCTGCAGGAACGCCTTCACGGCCGTGCCGACCTGCGAATCGGGGTACTTGGAGCACACGATCTCGTAGGTCGCCAGCACGATCGGGTAGGCGCGGGCCTGATTTGGCCGGTAGAACGAAATCGTGTCGAGGGCGAGGTCGTTGCCCTCCCTGATGAACCAGGCGGCGGAAATTGTCTTCCCCACCGACTCCGTGCTGATCGCGACCGGATCCGGACCGGCCGACGTGATGACCTTGGCCATGTTCAGCTGTTGCGCCTGGGCGAACGACCATTCGTTGTAGGTGATCGACCCTTCGGTGATCTTGACGGCCGCGGCGGTGCCGTCGTTTCCCTTGGCGCCCTCGCCGACACCGCCGTTGAACTTTTTCCCGGCGCCCTTACCCCACATGCCGTTGGAGGCGCTATCGAGATATCTCTGGAAGTTGTCCGTGGTGCCGGAGTCGTCGCTGCGGAACACGACACGAATCGCCTCGGCGGGCAGGGTGGTGCCCGGGTTGAGCGCCTGGATCGCGGGATCGTTCCAGGCAGCGATGCCGCCGTTGAAGATCCTGGCCGCAGTCGGACCGTCGAGGTTCAAGGACGTCAGACCGTTGACGTTGTAGGTGATGGCGATGGGGCCGAACACCACCGGCAGGTTCCAGACCGGCGAGCCGCACCGTTGCTGCCCCCTGGTGTACTCGTCCTTGCTCAGCGGCGAGTCCGAGCCGCCGAAATCCGTTTGATTTCCGGTAAATTCGCCAATCCCGGCACCGGAACCGTTGGGTGTGTAATTCAGGGAGTGCCCGGGGCAGGCTTGTTCGAAGGCCTTGACAAAGCGGGTCATTGCGTTTTGCTGAGCCGTGGAACCGCTGGCCTTCAGGGTCGGCTCGCCGCCGCAGCTCACCTTTGCCGACGGCGTGCCGGTCGTTGCGCTTCCTCCCGTGGCGTGGTTATCAGTGCCACATGCCGACAACATCGCGGCACCGGTGGCCAGAATGCTCAGCGCGGCACCAGATCGATTGAGCTTCAAGGATGGTGCGGACGGGATGATGGCAGCCGGCGTGGCCGGGACACGCCGGACCGCCGCCTTCCTCGCAATCATGAGGCGCATATTAACAAGATCGCCCCCCGGCCGCGCGCCACCGACGGCCCGGACCGATCGGCTGCCGGCCGCCCGCCCGAGACATGCTGTGGGCCAACCTTTTCCGGCTAGCTGCGGGCGTGCGCCAGGAAAAACTGTGCAATGACTTCCGAGGCGTCGAGCGCGCGCGAGGTGCGCCCGATGATCGCCTGGGGCAGATATTGCTTACCGCCCGGCCAGGTGTGCCCGCCGTTGTCGATCTGGTAGAAGACCACTTCGGTGGACGCCGCACATGCCGTGGAATCGAAGCGGTGAACGACGGTGCCGTCCCCGACGTTGGGCAGGACCTGGGTCGATGGATCGCCTTTGCATCCATCGGCCGAGCGCCACGTGTCCACCATGCTCGTCGCCGCGATGGAGCGGCTGAGCCCGCCGCGACCGCGCACGGCCCCGCCGTTGAACGGCACCAGCGGGTCGGCGGTTCCGTGCGCCTCCAGGACGGACACCGGCCGCGACGGATGGCACGTCACGCCGGCGCCCAGCGTGCCCGCCACCGGCGCGATCGCGGCGAAGACGTCGGCGCGGTCACACGCCAGTCTGTTGGCCATGAAGCCCCCGTTGGACATCCCGGTGGCGAAGACGTGCCCGGGCGCGATGTTGTAGTCGCTTTGCAGCTTGCCCGCCAGCGCAACCAGGAACCCGACATCGTCGACGTGGTGGCGATCCGCCGGCGACGCCCCTCGCCCGTCGGCCCAGCTCTTGCCGTAACCGTCGGGATAGGCCACCAGCAGGTTGTTCGCGTCGGCAACGGTGTCGAACTCGGTCAGGCGCTGCTGCCCGGTTCCGGTGCCACCGCCACCGTGCAGGCTGAGCACCAAGCCGACGGGATCGCCGGGCGGCACGTGCAGCGTGTAGGTGCGGTCCATGCCGCCGGACTGCAATGTGCCGGGCAGATCTCGGGCGCTGGCCGCCGAAACGTGCCGCACGCCACAGCCCACCACGCAGACCGCCAGAACGGCGAGCGACAACCAGCGCGCGTACGGCATGTCGTCAAGCTACCGATCGTGCAATGTTGCGATGTTCGAAATATCCGCGATGATTAGACGATGCCAAGCTGTAACCTGCTTGCAACGTTCGCGGCCGAACCTTCTGTCGTCAAACAACGGATCTTCTGACCCTCGGGGGTATTAGAAATGATGAGCACCCGCACCCGCAAGCCCCGCCCGCTGCTCTCGCTGTTGGCTGCCGGCTTCGTACCGGCGGTCGCGCTGCTCGGCCTACTGGTCGCGGCCCCGACGGCTCACGCTAACCCCACCGATGACGCCTTCATCGCGGCGCTGCACGCCCACGGCATCGAGCACGAGTCACCCAAATCCGCGATCGCGGCCGGTCACCTGGTTTGCCACATGCTTGATATGGGCAAGACGCAGGAGCAGATCGCGACCGACGTGATGAACAGCAGTGGCATAGACGGGGACAATGCCGGTTACTTCGTCGCCATCGCAGAACGCGCCTACTGCCCGCAGTACGCGGACGTGCCGTCGTAACGGAACCTCGGGAACGCCCCCTCGGCTCCCCAATGAATAGGCGGTTGCCGACGGCGCAACTTGCTTCTTCTCTCAGTGATCGCAATCTCAGCGATCCCTACATTGTGCGAAGATGTAACCTGCAGCAAACGCGGCTTAACGTGCGGTCAGCAATTTGTGAGGGGAGTTTCGGACGTGGCGAGCACCCGGATACGCGTGCCCGGCCCCTCGCTACTGGGGCGGGCCGCCCGACTCGTGCTGCTGAGCGCGCTCGGCCCCCTTCTGGCGGCAGCCCCGGTCGCTCATGCCGACGCCACCGATGACGCGTTCCTGTCGGCGCTGACAGCCAAGGGCATCCACTTCGGATCACCGGAAAAGGCTTTCGTCGCCGGGCATGAGGTATGCGACGAACTCGGTAACGGCAAGACGCCCGTCCAGGTCGCGTCCAATGTGCAGAGCAACAGCTCCATGGACGGCTACCACGCCGGTTTCTTTGTCGGCGCGAGCATACGTGCGTACTGCCCGCAGTTCGCTTCTTAACCTGACCGCAACGTCACGCTCACAGCTCCGAGACCGGCCGCCGGTATCTTTGCAACAGTAGCCATTACGGAGAACTGAGTGATCACGAAGATATTGTTCAGCGGCGTTATCGTTCTCGGGACCTCTCTCGGGTTAGCAGCGCCGGCCGGCGCCGACCCCAGCGTCTTCAACGACCTCAGCTGCAGCTGTCCCCAGACGGTCTCGAACACCGGCCCCTCCGTCGTAGACCAGATAAACCGGGGTATCCGGTCCGGTCTTTCCGGTGGCGCGCAAACCGTCCAAACCCAGTAGTAACCCCGGCTTCAGCCCGCGGCACCCCGCGCGACAGCCTGGATCGCCGCGTGCTCGTGCAGCGCCATCTCGGCTTCGGGATGAACGGGCTTGAGGTCGAACACGACCTCGGTGACGGTCCCGGTGAACGCGTAGGGCGCCCGGGCCTCGTAGTCGCGGTCAACGACCAAGCCGTTGTCGCGGCCGATGTCCATCCCGGCGTAGGACGTGAAGGCCAGCGGCACCGTTTTGGCCATCGCGCCCTCACCGATCAGCCGATCATTAGCCCACAGCGTCACCCGACCACCCGAACCGGCGACCGGCTGATCGGATTCGAACAGCATTTTCACCGTGACATCGCCGGTGGGGATCGGCTCGGTGGACACCTGCCGATAGGTTTCGACACCCAGGAACGAATACGTGTGGTGCAGTAGCCGGCCCTCGTCGACCCACAGGGCGAAGCCGCCCATGAAGTCGGCGTTGGCGACGATCACGCCCTGCGCGCCGCTGTCGGGGATGTGTAGCCGGGCCTCGATCGCGTAGGACCGGCCGAAGATGCGTGGGACCATGCCGCGCTGAATGTTCTGCACGTCCCCTTTGAAGGCGAACCGCGCGGTGGTGGGAAGCGGCGGCAGGTCGCCGTACATCACCGCCAGCCCGCCCAGCAGCGGCAGCACCCGGTTTCGTTCGGCTTCCCGCCACCACAACTGCGTGAGCTCGGCGACTTTGTCGGGATTCTCGGCTGCGACATTGTGCGCCTGGGAGAAGTCGTCGGGTAGGTAGTACAACTCCCAGACGTCGTTGTCGGGGTCATACTTCCCGGGCGCGAACCGCTGCAGGGTCTCCGGCGAGAAGTCCCACGGCGCCTTGTCCAGCCGGGTGCAGGCCCACCATCCGTCTTTGTAAACGGCTCGACTGCCGAACATCTCGAAGTACTGGACGGTGTGGCGCTCTTCGGCCGTCGGGTCGTCGAAGGTGTGCAGGAAACTGGTTCCGTCCATGGGTTCCTGCTCCATGCCGTCGACACTGGTCGGCTCCGGTAAACCGATGGCTTCCAACACGGTTGGCGCGATGTCGATGCAGTGGGTGAACTGGCCACGTACCCTTGCGTCGGGCCGGATCCGGCTCGGCCAGGCGAC
This sequence comes from uncultured Actinomycetota bacterium, assembly GCA_963802525.1. Lineage (GTDB taxonomy): Bacteria > Actinomycetota > Actinomycetes > Mycobacteriales > Mycobacteriaceae > Mycobacterium. The sequence goes on from CAWDJC010000031.1 coordinate 37,736, forward strand.
GATCATCGGGTCGCGGGCGCCGCCCAGGTGGCTGGCCATCTGCTTGCCCCACTGGAACGGGGTGTTGTTGGCGTGCGCCCACGCCGAGGCGAAATGCGGTGCGGTGTGCTCGTTGCCGATCGCCTCGATCCCGCCGTACTGCTCGATGAGCTCCAATTGATGGTCGGCGTCGAGAACCACGCCATTGAGGAAGGTCATCTCGTTGAACGAGCCGGTGATCGTGCCTTCCATGCTGGCCCCGTTGTCGCCCCAGATGTAGAAGATCAGCGTGTTGTCTGACTCGCCGAGATCCTCGATCGCGTCGAGCAGCCGGCCAACGTTCCAGTCGGCGTTTTCCGAGAACCCCGCGAACACCTCCATCTGCCGGGCGTAGAGCTTCTTCTGGTTGTCCGACAGGCTGTCCCACGCCGGGAACAGGTCGGGTCGCTCCGTGAGTTCGGTGTCGGGCGGAATGATCCCGAGCTGCTTCTGCCGTTCGAATGTCTTGCGCCGGTAGACATCCCAACCCTCGTCGAACTGACCGCGGTATTTGTCGGCCCATTCGGCGAACACGTGGTGCGGCGCGTGGGTCGCACCCGTCGAGTAATACATCATCCACGGCTTCTCGGCGTCCTGGGCCCGCACGCTGTGCAGCCACTCGACGGCCTTGTCTGTGAGGTCATCGGGGAAGTAGTAGGGCCTGCCGTCCTTCCCCTCAGGAACACCTAAGACGGAGTTGTCCTGGGTGATGATCGGGTCGTACTGTCCCGCGGCGCCCGACAGAAAACCCCAGAAGTGGTCGAATCCCCAACCCAGCGGCCAGTTGTCGAACGGCCCTGCCGCGCCCTGCGCGCCGTCCGGGGTCAAATGCCACTTGCCGAAACCGCCCGTCACATAACCGTTGTCGCGCAGGATTCGCGGCAACGCAGCGCAACTTTGCGGCTTGACGGACGAATAGCCCGGGAAAGGGCCCGGGAACTCACAGACCGATCCGAAGCCCACCCGGTGATGATTGCGCCCGGTCAACAGCGCCGCGCGAGTCGGCGAGCACACCGCTGTGACGTGGAAGCGGTTGTAAGTCAAACCGTTCTCCGCCACCCGGGACAGCGTCGGGGTGCGGATGGCGCCGCCGAAGGTGTCCGGGCCGCCGAACCCGGCGTCGTCGATGAGCACGATCAGCACATTGGGTGCGTCGTCGGGCGGGAAGGGACCGGGAACGATCGACCAGTCGCCTGCCGATTCCGCCATGGTGCGACCGATCGTGCCGCCGAAGCCGCGTTGCGGTAGCGGGAGCCGGGTGCGGTCCGGGTTGAACTTGCCCATCGCTTCTTCCAGCGCCGCACCCAAGCTTCGCAACGTCGAATGGCTCAGCTCCGCAACCGATTTCATCGGGGAGGCGGCCAACGCCTGCTCCACGGCGAGCCGGCCCTGCGCCGGGGTCACGGCGATGATCACGGCGCTGCCCGCCGACAGCGCTTGCCCGATCTTGTCGGCCAGCCCGCTGTTTATCCGATGGTTGGCGAACGTGCCCGCCAACGCTCCCGCCGCGGCGCCCACGGCGGCCGAGGCCAACAGTGCCGGCGAGAACAAGCCGACCGCCAGGCCCGCCCCGGCCCCCCACGCGGCGCCCCGGCGGCCCAGGCGATTGCCGGTGTCGAGCAGGACGGGGTTGCCGTCGCCGTCCTTGCCGACGAGCACCGCGCCCCACAGCGAGACATCCTTGGCTTTGGTTCGCTCGGTGAGGGTTTCGAAGTCTCCGCGAGCCGAATCGAGATCCTGATAACCGGCGACGATGACCAGCGCGCTTTCTTCGCTCATGACCGGAGGTTACGTCCGGGCCCGCCGTGCGCGGGGCGAAACGCCGTTGATGTAGTGAAAGCGTGCGGCGCGACGCCGGATGCGATGGGCATGTCCGCGGGTGCGATGCGGCTGCCCGACGTGGTTCATCGGCTCCGCGTAGAACATCACCTTGGTCAGCTCCACCAGGACCAGGTAGACGGCGACGAAGCCGCCCAGCACGGCGAAGAACTGCCAGGGCAGCGGCGTGAAGCCGAGGGTGTGCGCCAGCGGCGAAACCGTCAGCGCGACTCCGACCGCGACCACGGTGAGACTGGTGATCGTCAGCAGGGGGCTCGGCCGGCTGCGGAAGAACGGCACCATGCGCGTGCGGATGGCGAAAATGATCAGCGTCTGCGTCGCAAGCGATTCCACGAACCAGCCGGTGCGGAACTCGATGGCGTTGGCGTGCAGCACGCCCAACATCAACCCGAACGTCAAGAAGTCGAACAGCGAGCTGATCGGGCCGAAGGTCAGCATGAACCGGCGGATGAAGGCGACATTCCAATGCGACGGCGCATGAAGCTGCTCCTCGTCGACCCGGTCGGTCGGAATCGCCAGCTGTGAGCTGTCGTAGAGCAGGTTGTTCAGCAGGATCTGGCTGGGCAACATCGGCAGGAACGGCAACAGGGCCGAGGCGGCGGCAGCGCTGAACATGTTGCCGAAATTGCTCGAGGTGCCCATGAGCACGTACTTGATGGTGTTGGCGAATATCCGCCGGCCCTCGGCGACACCGGTGGCCAGCACGCCCAGGTCCTTTTCCAGCAGCACGACGTCGGCCGCATCCTTGGCGACATCGGTGGCGCTGTCGACGGAGATTCCCACGTCGGCGGCGTGCAGGGCCAGCGCGTCGTTGACACCGTCGCCGAGGAACCCGACCGATCGCCCGTTGCGGCGCAGCGAGACGATGAGCCGCGCCTTCTGCTCCGGGGAGATGCGGGCGAAGATGGTGTTGTTCTGCGCAACGTCGACGAACGCGTCGTCGTCAAGGGGATCGAGCTCCGCGCCGGTGACGGTGCCCTTGGACGCCAAACCGAGGTCGGCGCAGACCTTTTCGGCGACCCGCGGATTGTCTCCGGTGGCGATCTTGAGTTCGATGCCGAGCCCGGCCAACTGCGACAGGGACTGGCGCGCCGCGGGTTTGGGCTCGTCGGCGAAGACCAGGAAGCCGGCCAACGTCAGGTCGCGTTCGTCGTCGGCGGTGACGGTGGTCAGCTCGCCCGCGGGCCTGACGGCCACGGCCACCACCCGCCGCCCGGCGGCGAACAGGGCCGCAAGGGTGTCTTCCGCCTCCGCCGCCGACGGGCCGCATCGGGTCAGTACCCGTTCGGGCGCGCCCTTGATCACAAGGACGCGTTTCCCGTTGTCGTCAACCAGAACCGACGTCGCACGGCGCTCGTGGTCAAAGGGCAGCGTCGCGACCCGGCGCACGGCATACCCGACCAACTGCTCCGGCTCCGGCGACTCCCAGAGCGCGGCATCGAGCGGGTTGGCGCTGACAACACCGGATTCCGGGTCGACGTCGGTGGCCAGCAACCCCAGCCGCCGGACCGACTCGGCGTGCGCACCGGCGGGGTCGATCGTATCGACCAGGCGGATTCGACCCTCGGTCAGGGTGCCGGTCTTGTCGGTGATCAGGATGTCGATGTCGCCCAGATCCTCGATGCACACAAGGCGTTTGACGAGCACTTTCGACTTGGCCAGCTGCCGCGATCCCGTCGCGAGGCTGGTGCTGACCACGGCGGGCAGCAGCTGTGGCGTGATGCCGACCGCGATCGCCAGCGAGAACAGCACGGAGTCGATGATCGGCTTGTCCAATAGCAGGTTGCTGGCCAAGATGACCACCATCAGCGCGATCGCGACCTGCAGCAGCAGGTAGGAAAACCGGCGCAACCCCACCTGGAAATCGGTTTCGGGTTGCCGCTTGTCCAAACCCGCTGCGATACGACCGAATTCGGCATTCCTTCCGGTGGCGTACACCACTCCGGTGCCCTCGCCGGCGCTGACGATGGTGCCCATGAAAGCCAGGTCCGTCGATTCCGCCAGCTCGGTGCCGGCGGGCACTGCGTCGGGCGACTTTTCCGAGCCCGTCGACTCCCCGGTCAGGATGCTCTCGTTGCATTCCAGACCGGTGACGCCGATCAGCCGGACATCCGCGGGCACGGCCTCACCCAACGACAGCCGAATCACGTCGCCGGGAACAAGGTTGGTGACGCTGACCGTGGTGAATTTCGAGTCGCGGCGCACCAGGGCGTTGTGGTGCACCGATCCATGCAACTCGGCGGCGGCGTGCTCGGCGCGGTATTCGTTGACAAAGCCCAAACCTATGCTGGCCGCCAGGATCACACCGATGATGACCGCCTGCATGCTGTCGCCCAGAAAGTACGAGACGATGGCGGTCCCGGCCAGCAGGATGAGCACCGCGCTGCGCAGTTGACGACCCAGCACCGCGAGCGCGTTGACGTGATGGGTCCGCACGGCGTTCGGGCCATACCGCGTCAGCCGGGCGGACGCGTCGACGCCGGACAGCCCGGCGGCCGAACTGTCCAACCATTGCAGGACCTGGTCAACGGGAGCCTCGGCGACCCGCTTTGCCGTCGGCGCCGCCGCGTCCGGCGCAGCGGTCACCTTCGGTGTCAGCGACATTGCAGCGCCCTCAGTAGGTGGATTTCTCGTCGTCAGCCGGTAGCACACCGCTGCCCATGAAGACGACGCGGCGACCGATTTCCACGGCGTGGTCGGCGAAGCGCTCGTAGAAGCGGCCCAGCAACGCCGCTTCCATACCAGTGGTCACGCTGTGCCTCCACTCTCGATCGATCAGCACGGTGAACAGCTGCCGGTATAGATCGTTCATCGCCTCGTCTTGTTCGCGAAGCTGAGCGGCCTGCTGCGGGTCCCGCGACGCCAGCACCTGTTTCGCGCTGTCGCCCAACGCAATCGCCACCTTGCCCATGTCGGCGAAACACTCGCGGACGTCCTCGGGGAGTACCTGTTTCGGGTACTCGCGCCGGGCGATCTCGGCCACATGCACGGCCAGCGCGCCCATCCGTTCGGTGTCGGCGATGATCTGTATCGCGCTGAAGATCGCCCGCAGGTCCCCGGCCACCGGTTGCTGCAACGCCAGCAGCGCGAACGCCTCTTTTTCGACTTGCGCCCGCATTGCCACGAGCCGCTCCTGGTCACGGATCACCCGCTCGGCGGCGGCGATGTCCGCCTCCAACAGGGCCTGGGTCGCGCCCTTCATCGCCACCCCGGCCAGGCCGCACATCTCGCCCAGTTGCGTGGCCAGGTCGTCTAGCTGCTTGTGATAGGCGGTTCGCATCGGTGAAACCTCCTGACGCCGGGTTGTCGCGCGGAGCTGACGCGCCGCCGCACGGCAATCATTGACCATGGCGGTGCCCGTGCGACAGGGGTTTGGGCAGCCCGGTGACGTTGCTACTCGGCCGAAACCGGTTGGCGCTACCTGCTGTTCAGGTTCGGTACACGCTGCGGCTACCTGCGGCGGCCCTTTCCGGGCGGGTTGGGCGTTCAAGTCGCGGGTGGGTCGCATTGCCCGTACCGTTGGCCGTGGGGGAGTCCGGCGGGTCGCACGCAATCCGCACACTCAGTGGGCAGGTGGTCGAGGTGGAACACGAAAACCGTTTGCAGCTCAAGCCCTATCGGTCGGCGTCGGAACATATCGACGGGGCGTGGTGGCCGCGGTCGTCGCAGCTGGCCGACGAACTGCCGGACCTGGTGGCGTCGTTGTCCGACCGGCTCGGGCGGGTCGCGATGGTCGGCTACCGCCACAATGGCTGGCACGAGACGCCGCCAGTGGTGGAGATCGCCGACCACACGATCGAATTGCTGGGCTTCACCAGTGACGAGCCGGCCAGCGTCATCCTGTTCGGGGAGGACGGGCGTCACATCACGCTGTTCGTCATCCGGCCGGACACCAGCCAAGAGGTTGCCCGGCAGGCGCTAGAGCAGGCCGGAGTGGCCGGCGACCCCGACGCCGTGCCCGCCGGCACTTCCGCGGTCGCGCGATCCGTGGGCGACGTCGCGGACAAGCTGGCCCGCCACGAGGGGCTTGGCGACGAGCAGCGAACCGCCCAGATCAAGAGCTGGTGCGAGCAGGCCGCCCAGCAATTCGTCGACGCACCCGTGCAGACCTTCGTTCCGATCCTCGTCGAGCACATCGTTCGCAACCGCATGATCGAGTCCCGGTCGGCGGCAACCGCGTCGGCAGCCGGTTAGGCGTCAGGCGGGCCGCAGTGTTCCGCGGGCCATCAGGGTCGTGATCGCCGCGACGTCGGCCGGGCCCGGAATCCCCCAGTCGGGCCGGTAGTCGAACAACTCGTCGGCCTGCACGGTCTTGAGATCGACATCGAGAAGCTCGATCGCGTCCAGGGGCACCAGGGCCGGGTGGACGTGGCCGCAGGCGCGGGCCAGGCACTGCAACTCGAAGCGCAGGGTGGCGAGGTAGTTCGCGCAGCGCACCGACTTCAGGGCCGGGTCCAGGCCATGCTGCAGCCACGGTGACTGGGTGGCGACCCCGGAGGGGCAGCGGCCGGTGTGGCAGCGCTGCGCCTGGATGCAGCCGATGGAGAACATCGCGGTCCGGGCGACGTTGATCATGTCGCAGCCCATGGCCAGCGCCAGCAGGGCGTTCTCGGGAATGCCGAGCTTGGCCGAGCCGATGAACACCACGTCGTGGTGCAGGCCCTCCTCGGCGAAGGCCCGGTAGACGCGCGGGAAGGCCCACTTGAAGGGCAGGGCGACGTGATCGCTGAAGACGAGCGGAGCCGCGCCGGTGCCGCCCTCGCCGCCATCGACGGTCACGAAGTCGACGCCCCTGCCCGTGCGGGCCATGCGCGCCGCCAGCTCGAGCCAGAACGCGCCCTCCCCCACTGCCGACTTGATGCCCACCGGCAGACCCGTCTCGGCGGCGATGCTTTCCACCAGGTCGAGCAGCCCGTCGACGTCGCGGAATGCGGAGTGGCCGGCGGGGCTCTCGCAGTCCACCCCGACCGGAATACCGCGCATCGCGGCGATTTCGGGGGTGACCTTGGCGCCGGGCAGCATGCCGCCCAGGCCGGGCTTGGCCCCCTGGCTCAGCTTGATCTCGATGGCCCGGATCGACGGGGTGGCCGCCACCCGGTCGATCAGGCGAGGAAGGCTGAAGGTGCCGTCGTCGTTGCGGCAGCCGAAGTAACCGGTGCCGATCTGCCAGACGAGGTCGCCGCCGTTGAGGTGGTACGGCGACACCCCGCCCTCGCCGGTGGTGTGCAGGGCACCGGCCATGGCCGCGCCCTTGTTGAGCGCGGTGATGGCCGCGCCGGACAGCGAGCCGAAGCTCATCGCCGAGACGTTGACCAACGACGAGGGCCGGAAGGCCCTGGCCCGGCCCCGCGCGCCGCCGAGCACCTTTGCCGCCGGCAACGGCACGGCCGGGTCGGGATGCTCGGGTTCGCCATCGGGGGTCGGCACGGGGAAAGCCGCGTGTTTGATGATCGGGTAGTTGTGCACCCGTTCCAGGTCGTTGTCCGTCCCGAACCCGAAGTATCGGTTGGTCAACTTCGATGACGTGTACACCCAGCGCCTCTGGTCACGACTGAAGGGCCGTTCCGCGTCGTTGTCGGTGACGATGTACTGGCGCAGCTCCGGGCCGACCGCTTCGAGGAGGAACCGCAGGTGGCCGACGATCGGATAGTTGCGCAAGATGGTGTGCCGGCGTTGCCATAGGTCCCAGCCGGCGACCGCGGTCAGACTTCCGCCGACGACGACGGCTAAGCGGGATTTCAAGCGGGGTTTCACGCCGAATCGAGGTCGTCTGCGGTGCTGTAGGCGTTGTAAACGCCGAGCAGGTCGCGGGCCGAGACGATCCCGGCCAGCGCACCGTCGCGCTCCACCAAGACGTGGCGGATGTAGTGATCCATCATCCGGGCCGCCACCTGGTCAACCGTGGCCTCGGCGTCGCACCACACCAGCTTGGTGCTGGCTATGTCGGCGGCCAGGACGGTAGTTGGATGCTGTCCGGCGGCCACCACGCGAACGATGTCGCGCTCGCTCACCAGCGCGGTGGGCCGCTCGTCGTCGCCGACCACGATGGCCCCGACATCGACCGCCATCAGGGCCCTGGCCACATCGGCGACCGTGGCGTCGGCGGGAACGCGCGCCACCGGCTCGCCGGTGACGGTGGAAATCGGGAGCGAACCGGGGGAAAGCCCGGGAGAAGAAAAGCCAGTCACGCCAGCAATGTTCACCGGAACTTGCCCGTCCTTTCTAGTGACCTGAGTCCCTAGTTCAGGTGGCCCTGGTAACCGAAATTCCTGGCCCTGTGATGGCGAAGTGATGTGACACCCGGCCCTAGTGAACTCGACAAAGCCGGTTCAAGCTGGCGACGGACCTGTTTCCCGAAAGGCGATGGTGTGGGCGGTAGGGGATCTGCGGTTTTGGTCGCGCTGAGCGTCGGCGCGTTGGTATCGGGCGGGATCGCCTGGCTGGTCGGCTCGCACCAGGTGGCCGACGCGTGCTGGATCGCGGGCACGGTAGTGGCGGTCATCCCGGCGACGGTGTGGGTGCTGGCCGGGCTGCGCCGGGGCCGGTTCGGGGTCGACCTGATCGCGGTGCTGTCGCTGATCGGCACGCTGCTGGTGGGCGAATATCTCGCCGGCGCGTTGATCGCCGTGATGCTGGCCAGTGGGCGGGCGCTGGAGGCGGCGGCCGAGCGTCGCGCGACGCATGACCTGCGGGCCCTGCTCGAACATGCCCCGCGGTTCGCCCGCCGCCGCGTCGGGTCGGCCGTGAGCACCATCGCGCTGAACGAGGTTGCGATCGACGATCTGCTGGTCGTCGGCCCCGGCGAGGTGGTGCCCGTGGACGGGCGCATCGCCAGCGCCGCGGCGGTGCTCGACGAGTCGGTCCTGACCGGCGAGCCGCTGCAGGTGGACCGCGGCGTCGGCGAGCCGGTGCGCAGCGGGGTCGTCAACGCGGGCAGCGCATTCGAGATGCGCGCCACCGCCACCGCCGAAGACAGCACCTACGCGCAGATCGTGCGGCTGGCCGCGCAGGCCGGGGCCCAGAACGCACCGGTGGTGCGGCTGGCCGACCGGTATGCCGCGTGGTTCCTGCCGCTGACGCTGCTGGTGGCCGGCGGGGCGTGGCTGGCCAGCGGCTCGCCGGTGCGGGCGGTGGCGGTGCTGGTGGTGGCGACACCGTGCCCGCTGTTGCTTGCCGCGCCGGTCGCGATCGTGTCCGGACTGTCGCGCGCCTCGCGCCACGGCGTGGTGATCCGCAGCGGGGCCGCATTGGAAAACCTAGGCCACGCAACAACTTTGGTGATGGACAAGACCGGAACCCTGACCATGGGGCGCCCCGTGGTCATCGACGTCGCCGCCGCGCCCGGGCGCGATGCGATCGAGGTACTTCGGCTGGCCGCCTCGGTGGATCAGCTGTCCCCCCATGTGCTGGCCGAGGCCATCGTCAGCGAAGCGCTGGCCCGCGGTCTGCGCCTGTCACTGCCCACCGACGTGGTCGAAGAACCCGGCTGCGGCGTCACCGCCACCGTCGGCACACAACGCGTCCAGGTAGGCAAACTGGCCGCCGACACGTCCACGGAATGGGCCCGCGCGGCGCTGAACCGGGCCCTACTGGACAACGCGGCGATCGCGTGGCTGCGCGTTGACGGGCGACCGGCCGGTGCGGTGCTGCTGCGGGACCCGCTGCGCCGCCACGCACCGCGCACGGTGCGCCGGTTACGCGCCGCGGGGCTGGGTCGATTGGTGATGCTCACCGGGGACCGCGCCGAGCCCGCCCGCGAGGTTGCCGCCGTGTTGGGTCTCGACGAGGTGTACGCCGAACAAAGCCCGGCCGACAAGGTCGCCGCCGTGCGCGCCGAACAAGACCGCGCGATGACCGTGATGGTCGGTGACGGGGTGAACGACGCCCCCGCATTGGCTGCGGCCGGCGTCGGCGTGGCGATGGGCGCGCGCGGTGCCACCGCCTCCTCGGAGGCCGCCGACATCGTGTTGACCACCGATCGGCTGGAGCGGCTCGCGGACGCGATGGACATCGCCCGGTGGTCACGGCGCATCGCCGTGCAGAGCGCCGTCGCCGGCATGGGGCTGTCGGTGGCCGCGATGGCCGTCGCCGCACTCGGTTGGCTGCCGCCGGCCGCCGGTGCGCTGCTGCAGGAGGGCATCGACGTCGCCGTGATCCTCAACGCGCTGCGCGCCCTGCGCGGCAATCCGGCCCTCGGGGTCGACCTGCCCGCACAAACCGAACGGATGCTGCGCCGCTTCGACGCCGAACACGACGAACTGCGCGACACCGTCGGACTGCTGCGGGACGCGGCCGACCGCCTGGCCGCCGCGCCCGATCAGTCTGCGCTACAGGCGATTACGCGTGCACACGGCGTGCTCGTCGACCGCATCCTTCCCCACGAGCGCGCCGAGGAAACCCAGCTCTACCCCGCGCTGGCCCATCCCCTGGGCACCGGCGAAGCCACCGCCACCATGAGCCGAACCCACGCCGAAATACAACGGCTGTCGGAGCGGATCGGCGCACACCTGGCGCTGGCCCAAAGCGGCGGCGCCATAGGCCCGGACCAAGTCGACGACCTGCTCGCCTGCCTGTATGGCCTGTACGCCCTGCTCCGCCTGCACTTTGTGCAGGAGGAGGAAAACTACTTCACCCTCGCCGAGGACGAAGCCGAGGCCTCATCCCGCTGATGGCGGGCGGGTCATGAACGTCCCCTTGATCTCCAACCCGATTTCGATGTCGTCGTAGTCGCGGCCCTCGCGCTTGCGCTTGCCTGCCGGGGCCCGCGGCGGCATCATCACGGGCGGCATCGGGATCGAGGGCAACCCGAATTCCCCCGTCGGGAGCGGGGACACCGCCGACGCGAGCTGCACCGCCGATTTCGAAGCGGCCAACATTCCGACCAGGGCGGGCGGCATGGTCAGCTTGCCCAGCGAAACCCCGACACCCACCGCTGCCGTGGGTGCCGATCCAACGCCCCCGATCGCGCTGGACAGGTTGGCCGCAGCCCCTCCCAGGGCCGCTTCTCCCTCCGATAGGCCCTGGCCAACTTCGCCGCCCACGCTCTGGAGTGCCTGGGCCGCAGTGCTCTGCGCGAGATAGCTGAGAAGGTTAATCGGGAGACCCGAGCCGAAGGTCGTGTTGATGATGCCGGTGGTGACTAGGTTGGAGTTCAACAACGACCCGAACGATGATTGGGCGCTGCCTGAGAACAGGTTCAATAGCCCGGCCAGCCCCATCCCCGTCGCGTTGGTGTTGGGGGCCAAGATGCTCTGCAATATCGAGGCCGCCGGAGTGCTAGCGGCGGCAGTGGGCACGGCGCTGGCTTGAGCGGCGGCCGCGGTCGGACTGGCAATCGCTGGCGGCGACGAGAACTGGGGCAGCTCGAGAGCTTGTGCCGAGGCCGCCTGATAGCGGTACATGGCCGCCGAATTGTTGAACCACATGCCCTCGTACTCGTCTTCGGTTGCGGCGATAGCCGGAAGGTTGCTGCCGAACCAGTTGGTGGCCAACAACTCTGCCAGCCGCGTCCGGTTGGCACTGACTTCTACGGGAAACACCATCGTCCGGCTGGCTAATTCGAACGCCGCCGCGGCGGCCTGCGCCGACGAGGCCAGCTGCTCGCACTGCTGCGCGGTGGTTCGCACCCAGGCGAGGTAGGGCTCGACAGCCTCGATCATCGCCATCGATGACGGACCGCCCCAGGCGTCAGCCAATGACGACAATACCGAGCCGTAACCCGGGAGAGAATCCTCCAATTCGATGGCCAGCTGCTGCCACACACCGGAGGCCTCGACCCATGACCCGGCACCGGGTCCGGAGTGGATCAGCGCCGCGGTGATTTCGGGCGGCAATATCCCAAAATCCATGACGTCACCCGTGGAAAGAGCGTGGGTGGGCAGAGCACGGCGCGTCGACCCTTGCGACAATACCGAAATGTGTTGCGCTACAGGGCATTTCGGTCTCTGCTCTCATCCCGCCGACGGCGGTGGGCGCATCACGGATCCCTTGACTTCCGCGCCAACTTGAAGATCTTCGTACTTTGGCTGCTTCCTCTTGCGCCATCCACTGCCCGCCGAGATGGGCGGCGGCATCAAGGGTGGGAGCATGGGGAACCCGGCATCCGCGCCATCAAGCGGCGACGCCGCCGAGGCGAGTTGCACCGGCGTTTGCGAAGCCGGCAACAGCCCCACCACGGCAGGCGGCGCGGTCAAGCTTGCCCATCGACACCCCGACGCCCACCGCGGCGGTGGGTGCCGATCCAGCGGCCCTGATCGCGCTGGACAGATTGGCCCCCAACCCTCCTAGGGCCGACTCTCCCTCGGACAGGCCCTGGCCAACGTCGCCGCCCACGGTCTGCAGTGCCTGGGCCGCACTGGTCTGCGCGGTATAGCTGAGAAGGTTAATCGGGAAACCCGACGAGAAGATCGAGTTGATGATGCCGGTGGTGACGATGTTGGAGTTCAACAACGACCCGAACGATGATTGGGCGCTGCCAGACAACAGGTTCAATAGCCCGGGCAGCCCCGTCCCCGACGTGTTGGTGCCGGGGGCGAAGATGTTGAAGATGTTCCCCAATGTCGGGGCCGCCGGAGTGTTAGCGGCGGCGGCAGCGGGCACGGCACTGGCTTGAGCGGCCGCCGCCGTCGGACTGGCGATCGCAGGCGGCGGCGAGAACTGGGGCAGCTTGAGGGCTTGTGCCGAGGCCGCCTGATAGCTGTACATCGCCGCCGAATTGTTCACCCACATGCTCTCGTACTGAGATTCGGTTTCGGCGATAGCCGCAAGGTTGCCGCCCAACCTGTCGGTGGCTATCAACTGTGCCAGCCGCGTCCTGTTGGCGGCGACCTGGGCGGGAGTAACCATCGCCGACTGGGCCTGGCTGAATGCCGTCGCGGCAGCCTGCGCCGACGCGGCCAGCTGCTGGCACTGCTGAGCGGTGGTGCGCACCCAGGTGAGGAAGGGGGCCACGGCCTGGCTCATCGCCGCCGAGGACGGACCCTGCCAGGCCTGCGTCAGCGAAGACACCACCGAGGTGTAGATCGGAGCGGTGTCCTCAAGCCCGACGCCCAGGTTCTGCCATGCACCGGCTGCCTCGATCAACGATCCCGCTCCGGGCCCGGAGTGGATCAGCGCCGAGGTGACCTCGGGGGGCAGCGATATGAAGTCCATGACTGTCACACTCTCCGACCTCAGAAATCCGTTGGAAACTTTCGATGACGACGGCACGAATAGCCCTGAAACATTGCGCATCGACCCCCTATGTGCGGCCGAATCCTTTGCCAAAGACGCTAGCACTTGCCGTCGCTACCGAGCCCTTTTCCTGCTCAAAGGGTCACGGAGGCGCGAAGACACCGTAGTCGGCAGCAGCCGATGACTCCACACCGGCGCGTGACGTCCCGGCAGCGACGTGATGTGAAGTGTGTTGCCGCCCTTGGACGAAGCCGTGGTGGTGCAGCCGCTAGAAGGGCGGTGGGTCGTCGTCGGTTTCGGGTGGCGCGGGCCCGAAGGAGCTGTGGCTCTCAACCTTTCGGGTGAGGCGGGCGTTGCGGTTTTGTCGGCGTTCGGCGGCGACGCGCGCAGCGCGGTTTTGGGCGCGGGTGCGGCGGCGTTTGGGCATCATCGCGGTGCGCTGGGCGCAGTAGTCGTCTATGGGTGGGTCGATCTCGAGGGAGGGCATACCGCCGACCGAATAGCACAGACTCGGAAACAGCAGGGCGCTGCCCGGGGTGGTGACGTAGGTGCGCCCGGCCGGGGAGGTCAGGATCAGCGTCCCGTCCGCCAGTTGTTTCTCGCTCCAGCCCAAGAAGGTTTTCACCAAATGATGTGTGCGGCAATAACACTTCAGGTTGGCCGCATGGGTGGGCCCGCCCTGGGCGTAGGGAATCGTATGGTCGAGATCGCAGCCGATGGCCGGGGCATCACAGCCGGGCCAGCGGCACGTCAAATCCCGGCAGCGCACAAACGCCGCCAACGCCTTCGACGGCACATAGCCGGGCTCGGGTGGGGCATCACCGGGGTGGATCAGCGGCACCAACTTCGCCGACTTAGCCAGCTCGGCCACCAGTTCAGCAGTGATCAGCCCGTCAGCACCCACCTCGGAGGCCGGCGCGCCGCCGGCGCCGCCCAGGGTGGCCTGCTCGGCGATCACGTGGATCACCACCGGCGAAGCGGCGGGCCGCGTGCCCGCAGCGCAGCCGGGTCGCCCGCACCGACACCCCAGCCGGTCGGCCCCGGCCGCCAACGCCCCCAGCGCGTCGGCGCGGCGCTGTTCACGGCTGCGCGGATCATGCTCACAGACCGTTGCCGCCATCGCGTCCAACCGCTTGTCCAGCGCATGGGCATCGACGGAGAACAGGGTGCCCTGAATCTGGGAGATCCCGCCCTCGACGTCGCCGATCCAGATGTCGCGGTCGCTCTGGCGCTGGCGGCGGCGCCGCACCGCATCGGCATCAGCGCGGGCAACGATCGTATCGACGTGGCCAGCCAGCCGGCCGCGACTCAGCGAAGGCCAGCGCCCCACCTTCACGGCCAGCTCAGCATCCACGACCGCCAACACCGCATCATCGGTGATCAAATCGGTGCGATACACGATCGTGGCGAACATCCGAAAGTCGATGTCACCAGCAAGGAACACCTCGGCAACCCGCGGCAGCCGCTCACGCATCGCGCGGGCATACCGCACCCGGCTGGCCGCCAGGCCTTGCGAGATCCGCAACTCCGCGGCCACCTCCGCAGCCACGGTCTCCATGGTGTCGATCGCCCAGTCCTCGGTCTCCGAACACCGCGAGAGCCGATAGGAAAACAACTCCCCCACCGCCGCCAACTGCGCGGCTGCCGCCCGACTCTCCGCCCGCCCCGACGCCCCGATGCGCTCCAACAACGCCGAGGATTCCGCCGTCTTGGACGGGTGATGCCGCTCAACCAACTCATCGAAGCGGGCGATCACCTCCGGCGACGAGGCTTTCTGATCGAACATGTGTACTGCTTATCTGCTTAAGTGGACTTATGCTGGTCAGCGTGGATTTTGCTGGTGTGGGTCCGGTCGGCGGGGTGGACTATCCGCGGACGTATCAGGAGTTTCGAGCGTGGTTTCCCGATGATGTGTCGTGTGCGGCGTATCTAGCGCGTTTGCGCTGGCCAGAGGGCTTCCGGTGCCCGGTGTGTGGTGGCGATCGGGCGTGGCAGACCTCCACGGCACATTGGAAGTGCGCCGGTTGCGGACGCAAAACATCGGTGACGGCCGGAACGATCTTTCACCGCACGCGCACGCCGCTGAGCACGTGGTTCGCCGCGATCTGGCTGGTGACCTCGCAGAAGAACGGGGCCTCGGCGCAGAATCTGCACGACATGCTCGGCCTGGGCTCCTACGAGACGGCCTGGGTGTGGCTGCACAAGCTGCGCCGGGCGATGGTACGTCCCGAGCGTGAGCTGCTCGCTGGTGCCGTTGAGGTCGATGAGTCTTTTGTAGGTGGTCGCGCCACCGGAAAACAGGGTGCCTCAACGGACAAGGCTCCTGTCATGATCGCGGTGGAAAACCTCGGAACACCAGCGAATAGGAAGCTTCGACTCGGCCGGGTACGACTTGGGGTCGCCGATGCGCCAGGCTCCAAACAACTCGTGGATTTCGCCCGCACGACGGTAGCGCCAGGTTCGCTGATCCGCACCGACGGCGCACGGATGTTCCGGGTTCTCGCCGAGGAGGGCTATACCCACCACTACGTGTCGGGCTACAGCTCGCCTGAACCGGGACACGTCACCCTACCCGGACCCCATCGTGTGGCCTCGCTGCTCAAACGGTGGAACGCCGGCACCCATCACTACCGCGTGGAACGCGAGCACCTGCAGTACTACCTCGACGAGTTCACCTTCAGATTCAACCGCCGCAGGTCAAAGGCCCGCGGAATGCTCTTCTACCGACTCCTGCAACAAAGCGTCAACACCGATCCCCACCCCCTGGCCGACCTCATCGGCGGCGCCGAAGGCCCAGAGCAAACCCTGCGGTCGACTGCTAAACCACTGCCCAGCAACAACTTTGACGTATTTTAAGCAAACTAGTCCACTTAAGCAGATAAGCAGTACATGTGTTCGAGTATGCCACTACCCTCCGACAAGTCAGCGCAGCGTCCGATCGCGGCTCAGGGATCGGCGCGCCGACTGACGAACTCGCGGCGCACCCCGGTCACCGGATCGGTGAGCTCGATGCGCTGTGCGAGCAAGCGCAGCGGC
Organism: uncultured Actinomycetota bacterium; assembly: GCA_963802525.1. Classification (GTDB taxonomy): domain Bacteria; phylum Actinomycetota; class Actinomycetes; order Mycobacteriales; family Mycobacteriaceae; genus Mycobacterium. The sequence continues at coordinate 53,801 of CAWDJC010000031.1, forward strand.
GCGCTGAAGTCGTCAGCGGCGACGTCAATAATGTTGGGATACAACGGATCACCCTCGATCGGCATCCCGAGCGAAGCCATGTGCACCCGCAGCTGATGGGTGCGTCCGGTGCGCGGCGTCAGCCGGTACAGGCCGTCCGAGATCCGCTCCACCAGCGTCTCGGCGTTGGGCGCGCCGGGCTCGCAGACCGCCTGCAAGTGGCCCCGTCGTTTGACGATGCGACTGCGCACCACCCGCGGCAGCGCCAGGGCGGGATCGGCGGCCGCGCGCGCCAGGTATGTCTTGCTCACCAAGCCTTGCGCGAACAGCGTCTGGTATGCGCCGCGCACCTCGCGCCGGGTGGTGAACAGCAGCACCCCGGCCGTCAGCCGGTCGAGCCGATGCGCCGGACTCAGCTCGGGCAGTCCCAGTTCGCGGCGCAGCCGCACCAGCGCGGTCTGCGCGACGTGCCGCCCCCTTGGCATGGTGGCCAGGAAGTGCGGCTTGTCGACGACGACGATGTCCGCGTCTTGAAACAGCACCGGGATTTCAAAAGGCACCGGCACCTCGATTGGGAGCTCGCGGTAGAGATAGACAACCGCGCCGGCCGGCAGCACCGTCGAATCATCGACCACCGCGCCGTCGGCGTCGACGATCTCCCCAGCCAGGACCTTGGCGCGCGCCGGCGGGCCGAACCGGGCGGTCAGCTCGGCCAGCACTCCTCCGCCGCGCAGCCGCACCCGCGCCGGGCCAAGCCCGTCCAGCACGGGAAGTGGGGCGGGCCTCAACTGAGCGGTACCGGCTCGAGGAGTTCGGCGCGTGCCTCGGGCGCGCTGGCCCGCAATTCGTCCGCCGACACGTCGTCGGGCTGGGCCTGCGACAGTACCTCGGCCTCCACCCGCGCGGTGTAATTGGCGACCTCACGGTCGATGTCCTCGGCGGTCCAACCCAGCACCGGCGCCACCACGTCGGCCACCTCGCGGGCGCAGTCGACGCCGCGGTGCGGATACTCAATCGAGATGCGCGTCCGACGGGCCAGGATGTCCTCCAGATGCTGGGCACCCTCGGCGACGGCGGCGTACAGGGCTTCCACCTTCAGATAGCCCGGTGCCTCTTTGATCGGACTCAACAGCGCGGGAGCGTCGGACGCCAAACCCAGCACCTCGCCGATCAGCGAACCGTAGCGGTCCAGCAGATGGCGCACCCGGTACGGGTGCAGGCCTTGCAGCGCGGCCACGTGTTCGGCCTGGTTGACCAGGGCGAAGTAACCGTCGGCGCCCAGCAGCGTCACCTTCTCGGTGATCGATGGCGCCACCCGAGCCGGAATGAATTGGGCCGCAGCGTCGATCGCGTCGGCGGCCATCACCCGGTACGTGGTGTACTTCCCGCCGGCGATCGCCACCAGGCCGGGCGCGGGCACCGCCACGGCGTGCTCCCGGGACAGCTTGGACGTCTCCTCGCTTTCCCCGGCCAGCAGCGGCCGCAGCCCGGCGTACACCCCGTCGATATCCGCATGCGTCAGCGGCGTGGCCAGCACCGTGTTGACCGTCCCGAGGATGTAGTCGATGTCGACCCTGGTGGCCGCGGGATGGGCGAGGTCGAGATTCCAGTCGGTGTCGGTGGTTCCGATGATCCAGTGGCTGCCCCACGGGATGACGAACATCACCGACTTCTCGGTGCGCAGAATGATCGCGACGTCGCTGACGATCCGGTCCCGCGGCACCACCACGTGCACGCCCTTGGACGCGCGCACCTGGAATCGCCCCCGCTGCTTGGACAACGCCTGAATCTCGTCGGTCCACACCCCGGTCGCGTTGACCACGACATGGCCGCGGACCTCGGTGATCGCACCGTCCTCGGAGTCGCGGACCCGCACGCCGGTCACCCGATCGCCCTCGCGCAACAACGCGACCACCTGGGTGGAGGACCGCACCACCGCGCCGTAATGCGCGGCGGTGCGCGCGACCGTCATGGTGTGGCGGGCGTCGTCGACGACGGTGTCGTAGTAGCGAATCCCACCGATCAACGAGGTGCGCTTCAGGCCCGGGCTCAATCGCAAGGCGCCGGCGCGGGTCAAATGCTTTTGCGCCGGTACGGATTTCGCGCCGCCCAGGCGGTCGTAAAGGAAAATGCCGGCGGCGATGTAGGGACGTTCCCACCCGCGCTTGGTCAGCGGGAACAGAAAGGGCATCGGCTTGACCAGATGGGGCGCCAGCTTGGTCAGCGACAGCTCACGCTCGTAAAGCGCCTCGCGGACCAGACCAAACTCGAGTTGCTCAAGGTAGCGCAGCCCGCCGTGGAACATCTTCGACGAGCGGCTCGACGTCCCCGAGGCAAAATCGCGCGCCTCGACCATCGCCACCTTGAGCCCGCGCGTGGCGGCATCCAGCGCACACCCGCAGCCCACCACGCCGCCGCCGATGACCACCACGTCGAACTGCTCGGCACCGAGTCGTTCCCAGGCCAGCGCACGTTGCCGAGGTCCCAGAGAGGAAGCCGCCCAGGTTTGTGCGCTATCCGGTGCCTGAATCGGGTTGCTCACGGCAGAGGACTCCTCATCGGGGAAACTCCTGTCGGTTACTCGTCAGTAGGACGGTGCTCCACCAAGGCTAGCTTTCCGGGGTTCTTGACGGGTCCTTCAGTCCAGATCGTCGTGGGCCATCAGCCGGCGCGCGGCCTCGGTGATGGACCCCGATAACGACGGGTAAACGGCCAGCGTCTGCGCCAATTCGTTCACGGTGATGCGGTTTGTCACGGCCACGGCGATCGGCAATATCAGCTCGGAGGCGATCGGCGCCACCACCACGCCGCCGATCACCACGCCGGTGGACTTTCGGCAGAAGATCTTGACGAAACCCTGCCGCAGCCCGGACATCTTCGCCCGGGCGTTGGTCCGCAGCGGCAGCATGATGGTCCGGGCCAGCACCGAACCGTCGTCGATCATCGACTGCGGCACCCCGACGGCGGCGATCTCGGGCCGGGTGAATACCGTCGACGCGACCGTGCGCAACCGGATCGGGCTGACACCCTCACCCAGCGCGTGATACATCGCGATCCGCCCCTGCATGGCGGCGACCGACGCCAACAGCAGCAGGCCGGTGCAGTCGCCGGCGGCATAGATGCCGGGCACCGACGTGCGCGACACCCGGTCCACCCTCAGGTAGTTGCCGGCGCCAAGCTCGATGCCGACGCGTTCCAGCCCCAGGCCGCTGGTGTTGGGGACCGAACCGATGGTCATCAGGGCGTGGCTGCCTTCGACGGTGCGGCCGTCGGTCATCGTCACCAGGACGCCGCCGTCGGTCCGGGTGACCGACTCGGCGCGCGCGTGCTTGAACAGCTGCACCCCGCGTTCGGCGAACGACTCTTCCAGCACCAGCGCGGCATCGGCGTCCTCGTACGGCAGCACCCGGTCGCGGCTGGCCGCCACCGACACCTGCACGCCCAACTCCGTGTAGGCATGCACGAACTCGGCGCCGGTGACGCCGGAACCCACCACGATCAGGTGCTCGGGCAGCGCTTCCAGGTCGTAGAGCTGCCGCCAGGTCAGGATCCGCTCGCCGTCGGGCTGGGCCGACGGCAGGATCCGCGGGCTGGCGCCAGTGGCGATCAGCACGACGTCGGCTTCGTGCTCGCTGGTGGTGCCGTCGGCGGCGGTGGCCTTGATGCGGTGCTGGGCCAGGCCGGGCGTGGGGTCGACGAGCTCGCCGCGGCCCGCGATCAGCTGGACGCCCACGCCGAGCAGCTGGGCGGTGATGTCCGCCGACTGCTCGGCGGCCAGCGTCTTGACCCGGGCATGGATTTGCGGCAACGAGATCTTGGCGTCCTCGATGTCGATGTCGAAGCCCAGCCGAGGGGCTCGGCGCAGTTCGGTGCGCAGCCCGGTGGAGGCGATGAACGTCTTGGACGGCACGCAGTCGTCCAGCACGGCCGCCCCGCCGACACCGTCGGAGTCGATCACGGTGACGTGGGCAGTGTCGGGGTGTGAGGTGGCGGCGACAAGCGCGGCTTCGTAACCGGCCGGCCCTCCCCCGAGGATCACGATGCGGGTCACCACAAGCCCTAACCTAACGGGGCGGCCGAGACCCTGCGAACGCTCGGGTGAATACCACACGAGCGTGGGACGTTTAAGCTTTCCCCGTGCCGCTCTATGCCGCGTACGGGTCGAACATGCATCCCGAGCAGATGCTCAAGCGCGCACCGCACTCGCCGATGGCCGGAACGGGCTGGCTGCACGGGTGGCGGTTGACGTTCGGCGGCGAGGACATCGGCTGGGAAGGCGCGCTGGCCACGATCGTCGAGGACCCGAATTCGAAGGTGTTCGTGGTGCTTTACGACATGACGCCGGCGGACGAGAACAACCTCGACCGCTGGGAGGGCTCGGAGTTGGGTGTGCACAAGAAGATCCGCTGCCGAGTCGAGCGCATCTCGTCGGACACCACCACCGATCCCGTGCTGCCGTGGCTGTACGTGCTGGACGCCTGGGAGGGCGGCCTTCCGTCGGCGCGCTACCTCGGCGTGATGGCCGACGCCGCCGAAATCGCTGGTGCGCCAGAGGATTACGTGCACGACCTGCGCACCCGCCCGGCCAGCAACATCGGCCCGGGGACCGGCGACTAGGGCGCGGTAAAGGCAAATCGCAACGCCCGGCCGGGCCGCGGATATACGATCCGCGCAGGCCCTGGTGTTCAACAAATCTTGCTACTCCAAGCAGTGATTCGGTAAATGCCAGGGAGCTTTGACACGCCAGCTGGTCGAGTATCTTCGCCTGTGCTCGCCGCCGACCGACCGACCGCTTCCACAAGCCGCGTGCGATCCGCAAGAGTCCCCAAGCGGCGGCCAAGATCGCCAGAGCCGACGCGCCAGCGCCGAGTCCGGCTGATATTTGATCCCACATGCTTGGTGGGGCCGAAGGCACGGGACGTATCGTGCCAGATTCGGCACCGCCGGTACCGCCGCGGCACGCTTGTCAGTCTCGGGCTCGATCTTCCGCCAGGCGGTACCAACTTCAATCCCAGTATCGCGCACCAGTATCAGCGCAGCTCAGAGGCACTTTTTGAGACTCGAACCGAGGGGCGTGCCAGATACATGCCAAACAGTCCTCGGCGGGCGCACGGACCCAATCACCCCGGCGCTAGGTTGGCGGTGGACCATCGACCGCCGCGTGGACCGGGTGCTCAGCGCGCTTGTCGCGCAGCAGAATCCGCGCACGTTGGCCCACCTTGATCGTCGGGCCGCACCAAAAGCACTTCTGCTGTAGTTACTTCGCCTGGTGCGGCACGCCGGTGAGCAGCAGTTCCATGGTGCGCCGCGGCGCTTCACTCAATAGGGGGCCGAGGGCGGCTCGCTTGGGGAGCCGCACGTGCCTTCGGCCCTTCTGTACGGCCTCAACGACCTCATCGGCCACCTTCTCGCGGGGGACGTCGACCATTAGCCGCGTGCGGTAGAAGCGCCGGAAGGACTTGGCCGTCGGCTCATAGTCGTCGAGTCCGGCCAGCATGTCGGTAGGGATCGGCCCGAGCTCTACGAGGGTGGTGCCGATGGGCAAGCCGCGGAGGTCGGCCCGCAGCCCCGCGGTGAAGTGGGAAAGCGCCGCCTTCGATGCGCAGTAAGCGACCAGGCCGGGCACGACGGCGCAGCCCGCGTTCGAGGAGATGTTCACGATGTGACCGCCGCCGCGCCGCAGCATCCGGGGGATGGCCTGGCGGCATAGCTCGGCCGGCGCCAGGTAGTTAACCTCGGTGACTTGGCGCAGGTCCTCGTCGGGCGCGTCGGTGAAGGCGGCAGGGACCCCGACCCCGGCGTTGTTCACCAGGACGTCGACCGGCCCGGCTTCGTCCTCCACGTGACTGATGAGGGTGGCGACCTGTTTCGGGTCCGAGAGGTCGGCGGGATGGGCGGTGCCCCCAAGCTCGGCCGCGAGCGCCCGAATAGCGTCCTCGGTCCGAGCAACGAGTGCGACCGTGGCCCCTGCCCCGGCGAACGCACGGGCGAAAGACTCGCCGATGCCTCGTGACGCCCCGGTGATCAGCACTCGCTTCCCGCGGATCTCCATGGTCGGAGGGTACGCGCACCGTCGGTGCCACTGCGGCGCCGTCACCTATGGGCCGGCGCTGGGCGACATCGCGACCATCGACTCCGAGCTGCGGTTGGTGGCGGCGCTTCGCCGTGCGGCTGGGGAGCGGGGTGGGCCGCTGCCATCGATAGACGTGGCCGACGCGCTGCTGGATGAACGCCGCGTCGGTGGCCCGCCGAGCACGCCCCTGAGTTCACCGCCGCATCCTTATCCCGTCGCGCGGCGCGCCGCAGCGGGCGTTATGTGGTGCGCGTCGTAGTGTGCGGCGCATGAGCAGTAGCGCCACTGCGGTAACTGCCTGGATTGCGCTTGGCATATCGGCGGGGACTTTTGTGTGGAAGTTCGTAGAGACGTACATCCGTTGGCCACGGTTAGGGGTTGACCTCCGCCAATCGGTTTACGTGACGGCCGCCTTTGGAGCGCCCCCGCCCGAACCTGAGTCCGGCGCACAGGATCGGTTCGACATCGTTGTCGTCAACAGCGGCGCAGAGGCAACAACGGTTTCTAACGTCGGCATACGGTCCGCAGACCGGTCGCGAAATATCGATGTTCAACTTGAGCGCGAGAACGGGCCCACCACTGCCCGCCCGTGTCGAGGCGCACGGCTCGCTCATTTGGACTATCGATCCCGCACTCACAAGCCGTTTCCCAAGGGGGACAAAGCTCGTCGGCTACGCGCACCGTTACCGGAGATACCGCAAGTACCCTAAATCGCGCCGAAATACGATCCGCTTGTACGAAACGCCGATCCAGTACGTAAAGAACTAATTCACCAACGCATCCGCGGCACACCCCCAACCGGCGCCTACCCCGCGCACAACCGAAAAATGTTGATATTCAACCCTTTTGACCCCGCACACGCCCGGCCGCCTCAGCGATCTTGATGTAGCGGCGACGAGCAGCCCTATTGGGTCCTACGGGCGCCGCTGGACGAGATGGGGATTCGAGATTTGCCATTCCGGGGCCTTTCGAGCATCGAAACGATGCCCGCCCATCCCGGAGCCGAGGAGAGCAGGGGCGGCCCGATCAACTACCCAGACGCGGACTAGGGCGATGCGGTTCCGGCGGCCGGACTATGGCGTGGGGCGCCCACCGCGCTGCTCGCTGGCCAAAGCCGCAACATTGTCGGGGCAGCCGGGTCGGAAGCAGCGCGGACCGCTTTGGCCGCTGGGGACTTCGGCACCGTTTACCAGCGCGTAGCGGTATTCGATTTGCTCGGGATGGTTGCCGCCACAGTATGTGCCCGTGGGCACCTGTCGCTGGTTGAGTTTCATGTCCCGGATGATACCAGACTAGGAGTCTGGTATACCTTCACATCCGAACTTTTAGTATGTAAGATGCCCCAATTCAAGTGAATCGTCAGTATGACCGCACTCAGACGCCGCCGCCGTAGCCGCCGCGTCGACGTCAGCAATTAAAGAACCGGGGCCACGCGGGAGTAAACAGACGCGCTCCGTGGCCCGACGAACGGCCCCGGCTCCGGAGGTAATCAGAGCCGGGGCCGTCACCCTTGCCCGGCGCGCCAACGGGCGGCACTTGCCCCGGCGCAGCGCGGGCGGCCTACGCGGTCCAGCCCCGCCACACGCGATCAGAGCCCTCGCCGGCTCCCGCGCCTATCCCGGCGTGATCGGATCGTCGGCGTGAAGTTGGTGGACCACAATCTCGCGCTTAACCGTCCCGTCAGTCTCCTGAATACCGGCGACGTACACCTCAATATCGCGGGCGCTGGCCAGGTCCCCGCGGCGAGCGACAACCCAGCGCCGGCCCTCGAAATACCTGTACGCGTGAGGAGTTCCGGGGGCAGTGTCAACTTGAGCAATCCGAGGGCGATTTTCGCCGGTTCGCCTCCGCGATTCACCAGGTCGCGTGTGACATATGAGGCTTATGTGGTTAGCAGAACGTGCACACGACCTCAAGTTGACAGTGTCATGCTGGGCGCCTGCCCGGCCGGGACCGACCCGCTGACCGCGCCGACCAACCACTCGGCGCACGCGGTGTTCGACGACGCGGTCCTGGCCGACGGCGCGGCTCTGTACGCCGAACTGGCCCTGCGCCGCCTGGCCCGGGGCTGACCGGCGGGCTCAGAGGGTGGCGACGTCGGCCTGCTTGGCGCGGACGGCTTGGGCGGCGGTGCGCAGGGCGGCCAGCTCGGTCTCGCTGAGGTCGCGCTCGACGATGCGGCGGACGCCGACCGCGCCGATCTCGGCCTCCACGCCCAGGTAGACGCCGGAGATCCCGTACTCGCCATCCACCCAGGCGCAGACCGGCATGACCTGGCCGGAGTCCTCGGCTACCGCGCGGGCCATCCGGGCCGCGGCGGCGGACGGAGCGTAGTACGCCGAGCCGGTCTTGAGCAGCGCGACGATCTCGCCGCCGCCGTTGCGGGTCCGGGTGACGAGTTGCTCGATCTCGTCGGCGGGCAGCAGGCCGGCCAGCGGCCGGCCGTCGACCGTGCAGGACGAGGGCACCGGGACCATGGTGTCGCCGTGCGATCCGAGGGTCAGGGTGCGCACCGAGGCGACCGGGACGCCGAGCTTGTCCGCCACGAAGTGGCTGAACCGGGCGGTGTCGAGCATGCCGGCCTGGCCCATCACCCGGTGACGGGGGAAGCCGGACACCTTGGCGGCCAGCGCGGTCATCTCGTCCAGCGGGTTGGACACCACGATTAGCACCGCGTCCGGCGCGTAGTTGGCGATGTTCTCCACCACGTTCCTGACGATCTTGGCGTTGACCTCGATCAGGTCCATCCGGCTCATGCCGGGCTTGCGGGGCAGCCCCGCGGTGACGATCACGATGCCCGACCCGGCGATCACCTCGTAGCCCTCGCCCGCGGGACCCGTCGTACGGCCGGTCACCTTGGTCTCGAAGCCCTCCACCGGCCGCGACTGGTTCATGTCCAGGGCCAGTCCCTCGGGCCTGCCCTCGATGATGTCGGTGAGCACGACCTCGTCGAAGATGTCGTACTCGGCGAGTCGCTGCGCGGTGGTCGAGCCGTAAAAGCCGGCGCCGACGACGGTGACTTTGCCGGAACGTGCCATGAGCGGAACTCCTTCGGTTCGTGAATGCGTATCAGCGGGCCCGGATGGTGCACCACGGCCCGTTCGGAAAAATGGTTTTAAAGGTTTATCGCCATGCGCAGGTTGTCAGCCAGCTTGGCCAGGAACTCCTCGGTAGTCAAGGAACAGGGTGCCGCGGCCGACGAGCAGGGCGAGGTCCTTGGTCATGTCGCCCTGCTCGATCGTGGGCACTGTCAGGTTGGTGAGCCGGGAAGGTGAGGTGGGGCAGGATCGACGATCGTGACCGCTGCAGGCTCGTCGTATAAAGGGTTCCGGTTTCCGCCCGAGATCATCAGCCATTGCGTCTGGCTGTACCACCGGTTCCCGTTGAGCTTCCGCGACGTGCAGGAGCTGATGCTCGAACGTGGTGTCGACGTGTCCTATGAGACGATCCGGGCCTGGTGCGACCGGTTCGGGCAGGAGTACGCGAACCAGCTGCGCCGTCGTGGTCCGCGGCCGGGCGACAAATGGCACCTGGATGAGGTGTTCGTCCAGATCAACGGCGCACAGCGGTACCTGTGGCGCGCGGTCGACCAGCACGGCAACGTGCTCGACATTCTGGTCCAGTCGCGCCGAAACGCGGTGGCCGCAAAGAAGTTCTTCCGCCGACTGCTCAAGGGCCTGCGGTACGTGCCCAGGGTGATCGTCACCGACAAGCTCGCCAGCTACCAGGTGGCGCACCGCGAGCTCGTGCCGTCGGTGCAGCATCGCCGGTCGAAGTACCTGAACAACCGCGCCGAGAACTCCCACCAGCCGACCCGGCAACGCGAGCGGGCGATGAAACGCTTCAAGTCGATCCGGCACGCGCAACGGTTCCTGTCGGCGTTCAGCGGCATCTCGCCGCACTTTCGGCCCCGTCGGCACCTGCTGTCGGCGGCCGACTACCGACAGGTCATGGCCGACCGCTTCGCGGTCTGGAACGAGATCACCGGGGCGACGACCACGGCCGCCGCCTGAATCGGCGACTGGGACAGGACGTTTCGTCCAAGCCACGGCTCATCACCCCGAATCATCACATCGGCCAATTAGGTTGGCTCAAGTTGACAGTGCCGTATCGGTGCCGGTGGCGATCCTGGCTGATACCGCTAACCCCGTCCGCAAATGTTCTCAGCCAGCGATCGGCCGCGCCGGCCGTGGTGTCGATCAGATTCTTCCGCATCCGGGGACCCGGCATCGCTTGCGGATGCGGTTATGACGCCGGATTTCTCGATGTGGAATCGGTTAGCTGGCCGATGAATACGTTGAAGCTGACGATCATCAATCCGCTGGCCCAAGCGAGTTCAGTGGGGGACGCGGGGGCGCGGTGATGGTCAGCCGGTTATCGGGGATGGATGCGGTGTCGCTGCACATCGAGAGTTCGACGGTGCCGGCGCACGCCGTCGCGCTGATCATCATCGAGGCGTCCGATCAGCTCAGCCATCAGCGGCTACACGAGCTGGTTGGCTTGTCGCTGCCGCAGCTGGCGCGCTTCCGCAGCCGGGTTGTGGGCAAGCCGCTGGGATTGGGTCAGCCCGTGTGGGCCGAGATCGACGACTATGACCCGACTCCCCAGATGCACAGCGCAACGGTTGCTGCTCCCGGTGGCCGGCGCGAGTTCGCCGACCTGATCGCGGGGCTGACCGCCGGGCGGCTGGATCGCCACAAACCGCTATGGGAAGCGTGGAGCATCGACGGTCTGGAGGGCGGCCGGTGGGCGTTGGCGGTGAAGATGGCGCCGGCAATAAGCGGTGGCGTCGCCGGGGTGGCCTCCGTTTGGCCGCGGCTACTGACTATTGGTCCGCAGGACGACCCGACCAGCTATCTGCCGGCCGAGCCGAGCCTGGGCAAGCAGCCCTCCATCGGCGAGCTCGTTACCGACACCATGCAGGAGCTCCTGGGGAACCAAGTCACCGGCGTTTGGCTGATCGCCGGGGCCGTGCCTGGTGTGCTGCGGGCCGCGGTCCGCCGGCTGCGCGGCACGGGCGGGCCCGACCAGCTGCCGCACGCGGCGTCGTCGATGCGCGGGCCGGTGCCGCGCACCGTGTTCAACGCGCCGCTGACCGAGCGGCGGGCGGTGGCCTTCGCCTCGATCCCGCTGGCCCAGATGAAGACGGTCAGGCACGCGTTTGGGGGCAGTATCAATAACGTTTTCCTGGCCGCCTGCACACTGTCGCTGCGCGCCTGGCTGCAACGCCATGACGCCGTGCCCGACTATCCGCTGTTGACGCACATACCGCTATCGCTGCGAGATGCCGATTCCACCACCGTCGACTACCCGTTCACTTTCGGGCGTATCCGCTTCCCGGTGCAGCTCGACGATCCCGTCCAGGTCCTCACCGACCTACATGCAGCCACTAAATGGCTGAACACGGCCCGCAGGAGCAATGCTGAAAAGATTGGTCCCACGGCCGATTTCCCGACCATCGCTGCGCTGATCCCGCCGAACGTCGTCCACGCCGGCGTGCAGCTCTATACCGGGCTGGGCTTGTCGCAACGGCTCGCACCGATCTCGCATGGCATCGTCTCGAATCTTCCCGGGCCACGGATGCCGGTGTATTGCGCTGGAGCCAAGGTCGTCGGCATGCACACCGCGGCGCCGCTGATAGAAGGCGCCGGGTTGAACATCACGCTGATCTCCCACGGCGACGTGATGGATCTCAGCGTGTGCGTCTGCCCCGACAACGTGCCCGCGGTCAACGACATCGCTACCGGCATCGTCGAATCAGTCGGCATTCTGTTGGCGGCCGCCGAAGAATCTCCACGCGGGGTAAGCCCATCAGTCCTCACCGAGATGACGCCACACGCCAAGCGTCCGCAAGTCCGGCGCTAACTGGCTACCACCGGTCCGCAGCGGCGGCGCGCGGTCGAGGTGGGTAGAACGTCGTCGAACCCGGCTCTCACGGCTTAGTGGTCGAACACACAGTCGTGGTGTCAAAGGAAGGGCCAGGCGAATACTGCGAACTAGTGGCCGCCACGAGGGTCGCCCGAGATATTGTCATCCCTGAAGGGGCGGGGCATTGTCAAGGGGTGTTTTGCCTGGTTCCGACCTCCATGTGGACAGCGCTGAACCGAACCCCGGTGTCAAGGTGGAGCGCCCGCAGCGCAGCGAGGACGAGCGACCTTGACGGCGGGGTCGGCGAGGTTCAGCGCGCACTCGGTCAGGAGTCGAAGCCGGGCATCGGCAAGGGTATGTGGTTGTGGTGCAACGTCTCCATAGTGATGCGTATGCGTTTGGGCAGGGCCAGATCTCGGCTGGCGGTCATCCCTTCGCCCCGCGCTATGGGGGCATGGAGCGTTGTGCGTGCAGCACGCGGGATCAATCAAGTCGGCGACCGCGCCGGGATACGGGGGTCAGACAATTGCACGACCGCGCGCGTGTTGCGTCCGAGATGCTCACGCTGCCTGGCGGTGGGCCAGCGCGCGGATGTGTTCGTCGCGCAGCCCCTAGTAGACGAGGGTGAGCAGTTTGCGGGCCGCAGCCACCTTGGCGATGTTGCGGCCGCGGCGGTCCTCGATCCGTTTGCGATCCCGGGCGATTTTGGTGCTGTCTGGCTGGCGCTGGATGGCCTCGACCGGCGGCCCATCGCACAAGTTTGCTGCCCTGTTTGGTGATGTGCCCGCGCCGAACGACGGTGTCGGATTCGCGGTGTGTGGGGGTCGAAACCGGCCCACGCGCACAAGTGTGCAGGATCTTTGAACCGGTGGACGTCGCCGACCTCGGCGACGAACACCGCCGCCAACACCGGTCCGACGCCGGGCTGCTGCTGGATCGCTTGATAGCCCCGATGTGTGCGCAACCGCTCGGCGATCATCGCTGCAAAGCGTGTTTCGTGGCCGTCAAGAGTATCGATGAGCTCGAGTAGTGAGTGGATTCGTTCGGCGTAGGCCCGTTCCAGCGGCACCTTCGCCAGGCGTTGCCGGCCGGTGACGCCGAACACATCCGCGGCCGTGATCAATACCCCTGCTTTGGCCAGCACGGCATGGGTCTGGGCTTTCAGGCCAGATCGGAGCGCGACCAGCTTGGCCCGGTAACGCACCAACTCCCGCAGTTCCCGTGTCTGCGGCGGGGCGATCCACGCCTCGGGCAAGCGGCCCATCCGCAGCAGATCGGCCAGATCACCAGCGTCGCGCACGTCGTTTTTCACTCGACGGTACCGAAATCCTTTGACCCCCAAAGGATGTGCCAGATGCACCCGCGCTCCGTGGGCTTGCAGCACATCGACCGC
>CAWDJC010000032.1:0-280633 GCA_963802525.1 uncultured Actinomycetota bacterium
CGGTCTGGTCTTCGGAGCTCTGCTCGGGTTCACCGTGGTCGTTGCGTGGGAACAGTTTTCCTCGGCCGAGGCCAACGTCGCTCATGAGGCGTCGACCCTCACGACGATGTACCGGCAGACCGTCGCGATGCCGGATCCCCAGCGGACACAGCTGCGCCAGCAGCTTCGCAAGTACGCAGAGGCGGTATCGGGTCCGGAATGGTCCGCTCAAGAAACCGGCGGTGGCACGAGCGACACGGCAAGAGCCGCCATCACCGAGATGTATCGCCTCTTCGGCAATCGGCCCGCCAGCACGTCGAGTCCAGTCGATGGAGAGTTTCTCAATAAGCTGGACGTATTGACGACCGACAGAGATCAGCGTGTCCTGGACCAAAAACCTCGAATTCCGACGCTGTTGTGGGCCGGCCTCATCTTCGGTGGCGTACTGCTGATGGCGATCGCGGGTTTCGTCCATCTCAGCAGTCGACGTGTTCACGTGGCCCTGGCGAGCGGGGTCGCCGTGCTGCTGGGCTTGCTCCTGTTCGTCGTCTATTGGCTCGACCATCCATTTGGAACGGAAATCGGCGTCACGCCGGCACCGTTCCATCACGCCGTTGAGGCGTTCGACGTCTTGGACCGCGGGACGTAGTCGGACCTAGACCTCACCGTGTTCGACAAGGCCGACAGCGACCGGATTCGGCAGAGCCTGCTGGACTACGAACGCGCCGCCGTAACCGAGTGGCCCGTAGATCCGGGGGCTCGCAGACGCGGCGGGTGAGCACGGCGCGCTGGTGCTGCTGCTCGGGTTCACCGGCTTGCGGTTCGGTGAGGCGGCCGCGCTGACCGTCGCCGACATCGACCTGGAGCACGGCCGGATGCGTGTGCACCGCAGCGTCACCGCGGTCGATGGCAGGATGGTCTTCTCGGCGCCGAAGTCGCATCAGGCCCGCACCGTTGCGCTTCCCGGGTTCCTGGTCGACGTGCTGCGTGAGCATCTCGCCGACAGCGACCCCGGCGCGCTGGCCTTCCCCGATTCGCGCGGCGGTCCGATGCGCTTGCACAATGTTCGGCGCCGGTGGTGGGGCCGCGCGGTGACCGATTCCGGCGCGCCGGCCGGGCTGTGCCCACATGAACTGCGCCACTCGGCGGCGTCGATGGCCATCAGCGCGGGCGCCAGTATCAAGGCGGTGCAGAAGATGCTCGGGCACAAGTCGGCCACGTTGACCTTGGACCGGTACGGGCACCTGTACCCCGATGAGTTGCAGGGCGTTGCTGACCGCCTGGATTCGCTCGCAAATTCTGCGGCGTGTGCCCAAAATGTGCCCACCCGGCTGCGGGTGGTGTGCTAGTCACTCGGCTGTAAGCCGTTGACCTGCGATGATGTTGTGGAGCCTAGGGGAATCGAACCCCTGACACCTGCCTTGCAAAGGCAGTGCTCTACCAACTGAGCTAAGGCCCCTCGTCACGGCTCGGTGAATGATCGGGTGTATCAGCCACCGCCACGTGCCAGACCTCGACCCCGCGTCGTGACCGCACCACCGCCGCCGCTACAGCGACCAGTGCCAGTGGCAATACAAGTCTCACGCAACGTCTTGACGGGCACATGGTTGTGGGCCTAGGAGGACTCGAACCTCCGACCTCTTCGTTATCAGCGAAGCGCTCTAACCGCCTGAGCTATAGGCCCATACTCGCGTACGGCCGAGCGACGAGATTACCGCAATCGCCGCCCCACCCCCAAAAAAGGCCCGGATCCGCGCTAGTCGCGGTCCGCCAGTGTGACTTCGATGCCGCCGATCAGATCGGTCGTCAGGTTGTAGACGAACGCGGCGATGGTGGCCATCGCGGTCAACAGGACGATGTTGACCAAGCCGATCAACACGGCGCCGCCGAAGATGGTGCCGCTGGAGACCAGTTCGCCGCTGCTGCCGCTGGTGTTGTTCAGCAGGTCCCCGACGTTGCTGTTCAGCTTGGCCCACACGCCCATGCCGCCGAGCACGAGGTAGAGGAATGCCACGGCGACCATCCACACGAAGAACAACGCCACCGAGAGCAGCAGTGACACCTTCAGCGTGCTCCACGGGTCGATCCGGCGGATCTGCATGCTGGCCCGAACGGGGCCTCGGGTTCGCCGCGACACTTGGACCCGGTTTTCGCGGCCTTCGCGGTCTTCCCGGCTTTCAGTGGTCGTCGACCGGCTCGACGCCTCGGCGCTGCGGTCCGGCGCGGGCTTGCGGTGCGGGGGTCGCGGAGTCGGCCCGGACAGATCGGGCAACTCGCTGGCGTATGCCTCCGCCGGTGGGCCGTCGCCGCGCGCCGGCGCGGGGTCGAAGTCGTGCGGCGGGGTTTTCGAACGTGCGGACGCGCCGGCCCCCGGTGCGGCGGTGCCCGAGATGAAGCGGTTCAGCCGGGCGTCGGCGCTGGTGGCGGGGCCCGGCGGCCGCGCCTCGGTGTGGGGTTCGGGTTCGCGGTGCGGCGCTTGGGACGGCCGGGCGGCGCGTCCGGTTTGTGGAGGCGTCGCGCGGTGTGCACCGGCGCGCTCGGCCGAACCGTCCCCATTAAGGCCGTCGCCCGTCTTGGGGGCGCCCGGCTCGTTCGGTGAGGTCACCCCGACTCCTTAGCTCTCCTGCCATGGTCGCCCGCGCGGTGGCAGTTGCATTATGTCTGGTCGGGCCGAGTCTATTGCCCGGCTCCGGCCCGACCCCTAGAGGACCGCTGCTTGGTCCGCATCGTCGTCGGGCCGAGTCTAGTTGCCCGGATGCTTCGGCGGGCCCCCGCTTGCCCGCATCGTTACCCGATCAGCCTTCCGAATCCGCAGCGTCATCGGCGTCCCCGACGGCCTCATCTGCGGCTTCCTCGGCATTGCGCGCGATGGCCAACAGTGTGTCGCCCTCACCCAGGTTCATCAACCGGACGCCCTTGGTCTGCCTCCCTGCCTTGCGGACCTGGCGCGCCGTCGTGCGGATTACGCCGCCTCCGGAGGTGATCGCGTACAACTCGCTGTCCTCGTCGACGATCAGGGCGCCAACCAGCCGGCCACGCCGGCGGTCGTACATCACGGTGAGGACCCCCTTGCCGCCGCGGCCCTGCACCGGGTACTCCTCGATGGCGGTGCGCTTGGCGTAGCCCCCGGACGTGGCGACCAGGAGGTAGGTGCCTTCGCGGACCACGTTCAGCGACAACAGGTAATCGTCGGCGTTGAACCGCATGCCCTGCACGCCGGAGGTGGCCCGGCCCATCGGGCGCAGCGCCTCGTCGGTGGCCGAGAACCGGATGGACTGCCCGTTGGCCGAAACCAACAGCAGGTCCTCCTCGGACGAGCACAGCACCGCGCCGACCAGCTCGTCGCTGCCACGCAGGTTGATGGCCACGATTCCGCCCGAGCGGTTGGAGTCGAAGTCGGTCAGCTTGGTCTTCTTGACCAGGCCGTTGCGGGTGGCCAGCACCAGGTACGGGGCGTCCTCGTAGCTCTGGATCTGGATGACCTGCGCGATGCGTTCCTCGGGCTGGAAGGCCAGCAGGTTGGCCACGTGCTGGCCGCGCGCCGTGCGGGAGGCCTCCGGCAACTCGTAGGCCTTGGCCCGATACACGCGGCCCTGCGTGGTGAAGAACAGGATCCAGTCGTGCGTCGAGCACACGAAGAAGTGGCGCACGATGTCGTCCTGCTTGAGCCCGGCGCCCTGCACGCCCTTGCCGCCGCGTTTCTGGCTGCGGTACAGATCGGTCTTGGTGCGCTTGGCGTACCCGGTTTCGGTGATGGTGACGACGACGTCCTCGCGGGCGATCAGGTCCTCGTCGCTGACGTCGCCGTCGGCCGCCACGATTCGGGTGCGACGGTCGTCGCCGTGCTTGTCGACGATCTCTTTGAGTTCGTCGCGGACGATTGCGCGTTGCCGCTCCGGTTTGGCCAGGATGTCTTCCAGGTCGGCGATCTCGGCCTCGATCTTGGCCAGGTCGTCGACGATGCGCTGACGCTCCAGGGCCGCCAGGCGCCGCAGCTGCATATCCAGGATGGCCTGGGCCTGGATTTCGTCGATGTCGAGGAGCTCGATCAGGCCGGCGCGGGCGATGTCGACGGTTTCCGACGCCCGGATCAAGGCGATGACCTCGTCCAGCGCGTCGAGCGCCTTGACCAGGCCGCGCAGAATGTGGGCCCGTTCGTTGGCCTTGCGCAGCCGGTAGGTGGTGCGGCGGACGATGACGTCGAGTTGGTGCGCGACGTAGTGGCGGATCATCTGGTCGAGCCGCAGCGTGCGCGGCACCCCGTCGACGATCGACAGCATGTTGGAGCCGAAACTGGTCTGCAGCTGGGTGTGCTTGTGGAGATTGTTCAGCACGACCTTCGCCACCGCGTCGCGCTTCAGCTCGACAACGATACGGATACCGACGCGGTCGCTGCCCTGGTCCTCGACGTTGGCGATCCCGGTGAGCCTGCCGTCGCGAACCTGCTCGGCGATCGAGGTGATGAAGTTGTCGTGGTTGACCTGATACGGCAACTCAGTGATAACCAAAGACGTTCGGCCCCTGGACTCTTCGACTTCCACCACGCCGCGCATCCGGATCGAGCCACGGCCGGTTTTATAGGCGTCCGCGATGCCTTGGGTGCCGACAATCAGTCCGGCAGTGGGGAAGTCGGGCCCCTTAACGCGTTCCATCACCGCGGCCAGAGTCGCCTCTTCGTCGGCCTCATGGTTTTCGAGGCACCAAAACACGGCTTCGGCAAGCTCGCGCAGGTTGTGCGGCGGGATGTTGGTCGCCATGCCGACCGCGATGCCGCCGGAGCCGTTGGCCAGCAGGTTGGGGAACCGGCTGGGCAGCACTGTCGGTTCCTGCACCCGGCCGTCGTAGTTGGGTATGAAATCGACTGTCTCCTCATCGATTTCACGCAGCATCTCCATCGCCAGCGGAGTCAGCCGCGCCTCTGTGTTGTGGCTGACGAAGCCGTTCGTCAAGAATGCGTGGTCGTCGGTGTCGACGCGCAGGCTGTACACCGGTCGCACGCCGGCTTCTGTCACGGAAGCCACGCGTGCGTAGTAGAACCGGCCATCGGTAAGGTCGGTCGCGATGGCGCGGACATCGGGATCGGCGATGCGCGCCAGGATTTCGTCGCCGCGGGTCCGCCAGCGTTGGATGCGGTCGACGTTGTGGCGGTTGAGCCAGTCGCGGTTCGTCCACGAACCACCCGCGTGGGTCCGGATGAACCTGGCCAGCCCCGGAACGTAGTCGGTATCCATGCCGGCGCAAGTGGGCATGGAACTCAGGATCGTCGTCAGCTTGGCTTGCTTAGCGCCGCCGAAACCGACTTGCGTTGCGAATAATTCGGCTTGTGCGCGGTTGGTGATGACGACTTTGTGCTCGCCAACTGCAAACCGATACCGCTTCGACACGACGCCGAACTCGAGCAGAATCTGCTGCACGTCGGCAGCCAACCGCTCGCTGCGCGTCGAGTACGAGATTTGAATCGTGTTGCGCGGCAACGCCGAGCAGGATCCATCGCCCTCGAAGAGGGCTTGAAGGAAGGCCCGCTTCACCGCCGCCGGGGACTGCCACAGCCAATCGGGAATGGCCTTGTCCGCCGATCGTCTCCCGCGCAGGTCCCCGAGCCGCGTCTTCTTCAGCTCCGTCAGGTTGTGGATATCGAGCTCGTGCAGTGTCGAGCCCGACGCGATCGTCCGCGACGACAGGTAGCGCCGGCCTCCGATGACCGCGTCATAGGCGCCGACGACCATGTTGAAATAGTCCCGGTCGCAATTGTTGAATCCGGCGCGCGTCTCCGAAACGAAACCCTCACTGATGAACGCGCCCAACAAGAGCGCTTCCATCACGTCGTGCCACTCCGCCGGCCCGAGCTCCACCGGAGGCGTCCGCTGCAGGACGACATGGTCGTCGGGCCGAATCTCTTCGATCAGCTTCCACAGCAGCGTGGGCACGCCGGCAACGTCGACTAGGCACAGCAACGGGTGGTTCGGGGTACCGGTGACTTCATACCCTTCGGCCGTGCGCACCGTGTAGGTCTGATGCTCGCCCGAATGGAACAGGCAATCGGCCAACACCGGGTCTCCGTGCCGATCGAGGACCTTCAGCTCGACCTGGTTATCTGAATTAGGTCGCGCGCCAGCAACGACATCACCGATCCGCACCGACTGCCCAAATGGCAACCGGACCAATGCATCTCCGGTTGTGCAATAACGCATCGCGGCCGGCGGGTCGTTGCCCGGCGAGCCGAAGTTGCCCTGACCGTCGACGAGCGGATACCGCAGCGACCACGGCTGGGCCATGCGCACCAAGGTGTCGTAGATCGACGCGTCGCCGTGCGGGTGGTAGTTACCCATCGTCTCGGCCACCGACCGCGCCGACTTCGCGTGGCTGCGGTCCGGGCGGAATCCGGAGTCGTACATCGCGTAGAGCACACGGCGGTGCACCGGCTTGAGGCCGTCGCGTACCTCCGGCAGTGCGCGGCCCACGATCACGCTCATCGCGTAGTCGATGTAGCTGCGCTGCATCTCCTGCTGAATGTCAACCGGTTCGATGCGGTCGCCGGCTTCGTCGCCCGGGGGCAGCGTGGTGTCAGTCATCTATTCCTCGTTTGCCTGGCTTTTCTCAGGAGTGTCTGATGAATCAGACATCCAGGAAGCGAACGTCCTTGGCGTTGCGGGTAATAAAGCTTCGGCGCGCGTCCACGTCCTCACCCATCAGGATCGAGAACAACTCGTCGGCGGCCGCCGCGTCGTCCAGAGTGACTTGTCGCAACACCCGCACGGACGGGTCCATGGTGGTTTCCCACAACTCCTTGGCGTCCATCTCACCCAGACCCTTGTAGCGCTGGATGCCGTCTTCCTTGTTGATCTTCTTGCCGGCCTTCAGCCCCGCCTCCAACAGACCGTCGCGCTCACGGTCGGAGTAGGCGAACTCGGGATCGCTGCGCTGCCACTTCAGCTTGTACAGCGGCGGCTGCGCCAAGAACACGTGGCCGTTTTCGATCAGCGGCCGCATGAACCGGAACAACAGCGTCAACAACAGGGTTGAGATGTGTTGGCCGTCAACGTCGGCGTCGGCCATCAGCACGATCTTGTGGTACCGCAGCTTGCTGATGTCGAACTCGTCGTGGATCCCGGTACCCAGCGCGGTGATGATCGCCTGAACCTCGGTGTTCTTCAGCACCCTGTCGATTCGCGCCTTCTCGACGTTGATGATCTTGCCGCGCAACGGAAGGATGGCCTGGAACATCGAATCGCGGCCGCTCTTGGCCGAGCCGCCGGCCGAATCACCTTCCACCACATACAGTTCGGACTTACGCGGGTCGGTGGAGCGGCAGTCGGCCAGCTTGCCCGGCAGCCCCCCGAGATCGGTGGCACTCTTGCGGCGCACCAGTTCTCGTGCCTTGCGCGCCGCGATCCTGGCTTGCGCCGAGGAAACGGCCTTGTTCACAACCACTTTGGCGTCCGCGGGGTTGGCTTCGAACCAGTGAGTGAGCTGTTCGTTGCAGACCTTCTGCACGAACGACTTGACCTCGGTGTTGCCCAGCTTGGTCTTGGTCTGGCCCTCGAATTGGGGTTCGCTGACCTTGACGGAAATGACCGCCGCCAGGCCCTCCCGGATATCGTCGCCGGTGAGGTTGGGGTCTTTGTCCTTCAGCAGCTTGCGGTCCTTGGCGTACTTGTTCACCACGGAGGTCAACGCGCTGCGGAAGCCCTCTTCGTGGGTGCCCCCCTCATGGGTGTTGATCGTGTTGGCGAACGTATGCACCGACTCCGAATAGCCGCCGTTCCACTGCATCGCGATTTCGACCTCGTGGCCGGAGCCTTTTCCGTCGAAGTCGATGATGCTCTGCTGGATCGGGCTTTTGGTGCGGTTGATGTGCTTGACGAAGTCGACCAGACCACCGGGGTAGTGGAAGGTGCGGTGCTTAACCTTGTGCGGCGCGGTCGATTCGGCCGCCTTCTCTTCGGCGGACTTGGGTGCGTCGGCGGTGTCGCTGACCACCTCGTCGACGACCTCGTCCTGGCTCACCCGCTCGTCGGTCAGGTTGATGGTCAAACCCTTGTTGAGGAAGGCCATTTCCTGCAGCCGGCGCGCGACGGTCTCGAAGTCGTACTCGAGGGTTTCGAAGATGTCCGGATCGGCCCAGAACCGAATGACGGTTCCGGTCTTCTTGGTCGCCTCACCCTGTTTGAGGGTTCCCGGCACGGCGTGGTCGTAGAACTGAGACCACTCGTGGCCATCGCGGGCGATATCGACCTCGAGGCGGGTCGATAGCGCGTTCACCACCGACACGCCAACGCCGTGCAGACCGCCACTGACGTTATAGCCGCTGTTCTCACCACCGAACTTGCCGCCGGCGTGCAGCTGGGTCATCACCACGTCGACGGTCGGGGCGCCGGTGGCGTGCATCGCCACCGGGATACCGCGCCCGTTGTCGGTGACCTCGACTCCGCCATCGTCGAGCAACCGCACGTCGACCTGATTCGCGTACCCGGCCATCGCCTCGTCGACCGAGTTGTCGACCACCTCCCAGACGAGGTGGTGCAAACCACGTTCACCGGTGGAGCCGATATACATGCTCGGGCGTTTGCGGACGGCCTCCAGCCCTTCGAGAACGGTGATTTGTTCAGCGCCGTATCCGGCTTGAGGCTTCTTCTTCTGGGCAGCCACGGTCGGAATGCTCTCCTTGGGGTGTCATGCGGGCGGTCCTGTCACCGCAGCGGTCGCACTCCTCCACTCTACCGTGATCGGGGGTCGGGACCGATTCTCTGGGCGCGTTTCTGCCCAGCTAACCGCGCCGTGTGCACGATTTCTTTCTTCCGGGCGCGTCCCGACGTGCATTACGGGAGTCCGTTTCGTCCTGGCGGCTCTGAGACCCCTGTTCATTAAGGCCTAACTGGGGATAACTACGGCTGTTTTGAGCGCCTCATCCGTACGTGTCCCGGGGTCCCCGACCGGCGATGTGACGTGGTCCCTTGCGCCACGATGGTGCGGTCGGCCCGGTGATTTTCAGCGAGGTGACCACACCGTTGCCAACCGCCGCGGCGATCTTGGCCAAAAGTTGCGCCTGCATCATCCGCAGTTGGGTGGCCCAGGCCGTCGATTCCGCCGCCACGCTGAGCACGCCCTCGTTGAGCGCGGTCGGGGTCGCATGGTCGGCGATGCGCTGTCCCACCACCGACGGCCAGTGACCGAGCACCGTGCCTTCGGCGACGTGGGCGGACCAGCCGCGCTTTTTCGCCAGCTCACGCGCCAACCTGCCCAGCGGTTGCGGATCGCGAACGTCCGGCCCCGGCCCCGACCAGCTCCGCCGCTGTCCCGCAACACGGCGCGGGACGGCCGGCGCCGCCCGACCACGACCGGCGTCCTTTCCCTGCGCGCGGGCCGCGGCGCGGGCCTCCTCGAGGGTGCGCCGCACCAGGTCGATCCCGGTCAACCCGCCCAGGCGCTCAACGTCGTTCCCGTCGCCGGTGCCGGTCATGATCGCACCGCCGATACCCGGCCGGAGTCACCGTCGCGCAAATCAATGTGCACCCGCCTAGCGTCCCAATCCGCCGGAATGTCTTCCAGCACCGCCGCGGTCACCAATACCTGCTCGGCTGATTCCGCCACCGACGCCAGCGCACGACGGCGGCCGGCGTCGAGTTCGGCGAACACGTCGTCAAGCAACAACACGGGGTCGCTGCCGTCCGCCCGCAGCAACTCATACGCGGCTAGCCGCAGCGCCACCGCGAACGACCACGATTCTCCATGGCTGGCAAAGCCTTTGGCGGGTTGATCGCCGAGCCGCAACTCCAAGTCATCTCGATGTGGCCCGACCAGACACATCCCGCGTTCCAATTCCGCATCGCGGCGGGCCGATAACGCAGCCAGTAACGCGGCCTCCAGGAATTCGCGGTCGCTGCCTTCGAAATCCTCCGGGTTGTGAGCGCCGAGGCTCGCGCGGTAGGCGATCGACGCCGGGCGTGACCCCGGGGCCACTAACTGATAGGCCTTTTCCACCTCCGGAGCCAACTCGTTGACCAGGTCGATGCGGGCGGCCATCAATTCGGCGCCGTGCTCGGCCAACCGGCCATCCCACACATCGAGGGTGTCCAAGGCGCCTTGGTCGCCGCGGTACCGGGCCCGGGAAACGGACTTCAACAGAGCCGTGCGTTGCCGCAAGACTTTGTCGTAATCGGCGCGCACACCGGCGATCGCCGGCCTGCGGACCGCCGCCAGGTCATCGAGGTAGCGGCGCCGATCCGCCGGGTCCCCGCGCACCAACGCCAAGTCTTCGGGGGCGAATAGCACCGCCCGCAACACACCGACCACCTCGCGCGTGCTGCGCACCGGGGAGCGATTCAGCCGCGCCTTGTTCGCCCGCCCCGCGGCGATCTCGATGTCGATCGCGCATTCCCTCCCGTCGTTGACGACGATCGTCGAAACCACGGCGCGGTCCGCGCCCGCCCGGATCAACGGCATGTCCGTCCCGACGCGGTGCGAACTCAAGGTGGTCGAATACCACAGGGCCTCAATCAAATTCGTCTTCCCGAAGCCGTTGGGACCGACGAAAACCGTCCGGCCTGGCTGCAATTCGAGGTCGGCGTGTGCCCAGGACCGGAAATCGCGCAGTCCCAAATGCCGGACGTACACCTAGCCGGGCAACCGGACTGGCATCAGGAGGTACACATAGTCCGTCGGTAGCGCGGGGAAGGGCCCGGTACCGGTCGGGGAGCTGTCGCCGTCGAACGCCGGGCGGAGCAGCGCCGGCTTACCCGGGGTCGTGAAACCGAACGACACCCGCTCCGAATGCACCGATGCAAGTCCGTCGGTCAGATACGTCGGATTGAACGCAATCGTCAATGGCTCACCGACGAAGTCGACCTGAAGGTCTTCTTCGGCGCGACCCACATCGTCCGCTCCCGCGGAAAGCCGCAACGTGCCGTCGGCGAATTCCATCCGCACTTGTGCACCCCGGTCGGCGACCAACGCAACCAGCTTGATGGCCTCGGTCAACTCGGCCACGTTGATGGTGGCCACCGCCGTGTGCTCGGCCGGCAATAACTGACGAAACTTGGGGAACTCCGCGTCCAGCAGGCGAGTGGTGCTGCGCTTGCCATTGCCGCTGATACCAAGTAGACCGTCTTTCCCGACGCCGGCGCCCGCGCCGAGCGACAGGCGAACCTCAGACCCGTCCGCACCCGCTTTGGCCGCCTCGGCCAGCGTCTTGGCCGGTACCAGCACCGCGGCCCCGATGTCGGGGGACAGGGCCGACCACGTCAGTTCGCGAACCGCCAGCCGGAACCTGTCGGTGGCTGCCAAAACAACCGTGTCGCCGGAAATCTCGACCCGGATCCCGGTCAACATCGGCAACGTGTCGTCCCGGCCGGCAGCAATGGCGACCTGGCTGATCGCCTCCGCGAACAGATCCGCCGGGAGGGTGCCGGTGCCTTCCGGCAATGCGGGCAGCGTCGGATAATCCTCAACCGGCATCGTCGGCAACGAAAACCTCGCATTTCCGCACGTCAACGCGACCCGGTTGCCGTCCACATAGAAGTCGACGGGCTTGTTCGGCAACGCACGGGTGATGTCCGACAACAACCTCCCGGATACCAAAACGCTTCCCGGAGAAGCTATTTCGGCCGCAACCTGGGCTTCGGCGGACACCTCGTAGTCGAATCCGGAGATTGTCAGGCCGTCGTCCGAGCCGGATAACAGAACTCCGGACAGCACCGGCACCGCGGGCCTGGCCGGCAGGTTCTTCGCCACCCACGACACCGCGTCGGCGAAAGACTCTCGCACCAGACGGAACTTCAAGTCGGTGAGGCCAGCTGTTGTCGTCGCGGCGTCCATAGCGTCCCTTTACCTGCCCAGTGTTCGAAACCAAAGTGGCTAGCCGCCCGTTCGCTAGCACGGGCCCCCGCGACGGACGCCGGTGACACGTATGCGCCACGACGCCGCAACGGGCAGTCGAAGAACAACCGTAGATCTTCTGCGGCCATCTTGAAAGCTAATCGCAAAGGCGGACAAGCCAGGCTAAGGCGGACCGCGCGCCGCGCGGGCACCACGTGTCCCCAGCGCTGTACTTCAAAGAAGAAACGATGGAGAGATCTCAGTAACAGTAATAAGGCCTGTGCATTCTGGGGATAGCCGGGCCTTGGCCCAGCTAGGGATGCGGTGGGGTTGTGGACGACACCGTTGACGATGGTGTGGGGGTTGTTGGGCCGTTGGGGATGGAAGGCGGATGTGCACGGAGACCCCATTGCTGCACCAATGTTTGGATGGCTTGTGCACAGCGCTGCGCACAGCGCCCCGGTGTGACAGGTGTGACAGGGGTGCGAGAAGTTTTTTGAAAGAAATTTCGTACGGACCGCTGGAGTCAGCGTTTGGACCGCTGCCGGATGCGTGTGGTGAGTTCCTTGACGTGATCGAAGACCTCACGCCGCTCGGCCATCTCGGACAAGATCTTTCGCTGGGCGTACATGACCGTGGTGTGGTCGCGGCCGAATGCCTGGCCGATCTTGGGCAGTGACAGGTCGGTGAGCTCACGGCATAGGTACATCGCAATTTGTCGTGACTGAGCCAACGCTCGGGTCTTGCCCGGGCCGCGTAGCTCCTCAACGGTGGTGTCGAAGTACTCGGCGGTGGCGGTCATGATGGTTGCGGCGCTGATCTGCATGGTGCTGGCGTCGGCGATAAGATCGCGTAGCACGATCTCCGCCAGGGCCTTGTCGATTGGAGTCTTGTTCAGCGACGCAAACGCGGTGACCCGGATGAGGGCGCCTTCGAGCTCGCGGATGTTGCGCTCGATGCTGCTGGCGATTAGCTCGAGGACATCGTCGGGCACCGCCAGGCGTTCCATCTGTGCTTTCTTGCGCAGGATGGCGATGCGGGTCTCAAGTTCGGGGGGCTGCACGTCGGTGATCAGGCCCCATTCGAACCGGGTCCTCAGCCGGTCTTCGAGCGTGGCGAGTTGTTTCGGCGGCCGGTCAGACGAGATGACGATCTGCTTGTTGGCGTTGTGCAGCGTGTTGAAGGTGTGGAAGAACTCTTCCTGGATACCTTCCTTGCCCTCGATGAACTGGATGTCATCGACCAGCAGTACGTCGACGTCGCGGTAACTGCGTTTGAAGGCGACCTTGCGGTCGTCGCGCAGCGAGTTGATGAAGTCGTTGGTGAATTCCTCGGTGGAGACGTACTTGACCCGCATGCCGGGGAAGAGTCGCTGCGCGTAGTTGCCGGCGGCATGCAGTAGGTGGGTCTTACCGAGGCCGGACTCGCCCCAGATGAAGAGGGGGTTGTAGGCACGGGCCGGGGCTTCGGCGATCGCCAGGGTCGCCGCGTGGGCGAAGCGGTTGGAGGCCCCGATGACGAACGTATCGAAGGTGTAGCGGCGGTTGAGACTGGTTCCGCCGGCGACGGCTGGATCGGCGCTGTGTGGACGATCGGTGAAGTAGTTGGGCCAACTGTGCTCGGCGCCTCCCGGCGCCTCACCGTTTTCGTCGGCCTCGTCGATGTCACTTGACGTTTCCAGGGCGGTGTTGTCGGCCTCGACCATGGGGTCGGCTTGGGTGAAGGCTTCCACTTGGGCCAAGGCAGCATCATCGACGTCCTCGGGCGGAGCGATGCGCACGCCGAGTTGGATCTGCTGCCCGAGCCGGCGGCTGAGCGCGTCCGTGATGGGGGTGCGCAGATGACGCTCGATCTCGTTTTGCACGAAGCTGCTCGGCACCGACAGCAGAGCAAATCCCTCGACGATCGTGAGCGGCTGGACCAAATTCAGCCACGCCCTTTGCTGAGGGGTGAGTGGAGTGACCAGCGCGGTGCGATTGGTGGATATCCCGCCTGGGGCGGACTCGCCGTTGAGCTCGGATACGACCGCGTTCCAAACTGTCGTGAATCCTGAACCGGGGTCATCGGTCAACGACGTAATCTCCCTGGCTCTCGCAGATCCTGGGTCGAGGGGCAACCATGCTTGGCGGCAAAGCAACTGTCCACATAGTTATACACAGGTGTGGACAGGATGATCGTAAATAAGCCGCAGCCTACCGGCGACGGCCCGCGATCTCCGTGCTGATGACAAACCGTTCAGGTTGTCTAAACAGCTACTTGATCCGCCATCCTCGCTTCGTCGTCGAGCGCCGTTCCCCTCTGAAAAGGCATTGCCCGAAGCTAACAGTTTTCCGTGCGGCTGCCAACCGTTCTGCTGCATTTCAATCGGCGTATTTAGGGTTTCTTGGGCGTGCTTGTTGTGTGTTGCACTGTGGCGCCGCAGGGATCTCGCCGAGAACTCGGGTTTTCACGGAAGTGTGAAGTTGCGTTCGTTGCGGCAGACCAAGTTTGACCCGGCGGAGGTGCGTCAGTACCCTCAAACAGTCGCCCGAAAGTCGGCGATACGGCTGCGACCCAGACCGAGTGTATGGGGACCGCGCCGGCCAGCAGTTAAGACCCACCTCCGACCGACTTGCGGACGAACGCCGACAAGTGTGAGCGGCCGGATGGCTCGAATACGAGGAGAACGCCGTGGCCAAGGGCAAGCGGACCTTCCAGCCGAATAACCGGCGCCGAGCCCGCGTGCATGGCTTCCGCTTGCGGATGCGCACCCGGGCCGGGCGATCCATCGTCTCCAACCGGCGCCGTAAAGGTCGCCGCGCGCTAACCGCCTGATCGCAACGTCAGGCTTTTCGCGGTGCTTCCCGCACGCAACCGCATGAGGCGGTCAACGGAGTTTGACGCCACGGTGAGGTATGGGGTGCGCTCGGCGCAGCCCGACGTCATCGTTCACATCCGGCGGGCCTCCGAAGAGGGGGCGGGTCCGCGGGTCGGGTTGATCATCGGCAAGCCGGTGGGGTCGGCCGTGGAACGTCATCGGGTAGCGCGTCGGCTGCGCCATGTCGCCCGGACCGTGCTCGGCGATCTCCATGTATCCGATCGCGTGGTGATCCGGGCGCTGCCGAGCAGTCGCCAGGTGTCCTCGGCGCGGCTGCAGCAACAGCTGCGGCGCGGCTTGCGGCGCGCGTTCGAGTCGACGGGAACCGACCGGTGAGGCCGTCGGCGCGGGCGGTAGTCCGCAGGGCGGGCCACGCCACCGGCTCGGGGCTGGGGCGAGGACTGGTATTCCTGATCCAGCTGTACCGGCACATGGTGTCGCCGCTGCGCCCGGCGACGTGCCGCTTCGTGCCAACCTGTAGCCAGTACGCCGTCGATGCGCTCACCGAATACGGCTTGATTCGGGGGAGCTGGCTGTCCGCGGCCAGGCTCGCCAAATGCGGACCGTGGCATCGGGGTGGATGGGATCCGATACCGGATCGACATGGATGCCGGGCGAGCTTCGACGGCGCCGGCCCCGCGGTCAGGCAAGCGTGGGGCCCCGCGCCGGAGCAACGGGAGAGTGAGTTTCTTGTTTGATTTCTTCAGCCTCGACATCATCTACTACCCGGTGTCGTGGATCATGTGGGCCTGGTACAAGTTGTTCGCGGCCATGCTCGGACCGTCGAACTTCTTCGCGTGGGCCCTGTCGGTGATGTTCCTGGTGTTCACCCTGCGGGCTTTGTTGTACAAGCCGTTTGTGCGCCAGATCCGTACCACCCGGCAGATGCAGGAACTGCAGCCACAGATCAAGGCGCTGCAAAAGAAGTACGGCAAGGACCGTCAGCGCATGGCGCTGGAGATGCAGAAGCTGCAACGCGAGCACGGCTTCAATCCCATCCTGGGCTGCTTGCCGATGCTTGCGCAGATCCCGGTGTTCATCGGGCTGTATCACGTTTTGCGCTCGTTCAACCGCACGACCGGAGGCTTCGGCCAGCCGCACCTGTCGGTGGCCCAAAACAGGATGACCGGGAACTATTTCTTCAGCCCGGCCGACGTGGGTCACTTCTTGGACGCCAACCTCTTTGGCGCCCCGATCGGCGCGTACATGACGCAACGATCAGGGTTGGATGCGTTCACCTACTTCAGCCGCCCCGCGGTGATCGCGGTGGGTGCCCCGGTGATGATCCTGGCCGGCATCGCGACCTACTTCAACAGCCGCGCATCGGTGGCCCGGCAGAGCCCGGAGGCGGCGGCCAATCCGCAGACCGCGATGATGAACAAGCTTGCGCTGTATGTGTTTCCGCTCGGCGTCGTCGTCGGCGGTCCGTTCCTTCCGCTCGCGATCATCCTTTACTGGTTCGCCAACAACATCTGGACGTTCGGGCAGCAGCACTACGTGTTCGGCATGATCGAAAAAGAGGACGAAGCCAAGCGACAGGAAGTGGTGCAGCGCCGGGCGGCGAACGCACCGGCACCGGGCGCCAAACCGAACCGCAACCCCAAGACGGCACCGGCGAGCGGCAATGGCTCGTCGACGCGGAACGATGACGGCACTGACTCCGGATCCGCAACGGGCACCGCAGGGGCTGATTCCGGGACGGATTCCGACGGATCCGATGGCGGTGACGCTGACGCTGACGCCAAAACGGCAAAGGCACAACCGGAGAAGCCGAATTCCCCTGCACGCAACAACGGTCCGGGCAACCGCACCCCACGGCCTGGGGCGCGGCCGAAGAGGCGGAAACGCTGACGAGATCCACAGCTTTAGGCGGACCCCCGGGCAAGTGACCCGACTGGACGGGGACCCGTGGATGAGGGAGAGAGAACGACATGACAGACGCCGATACCACCGAGCGCAACGTTGATGCAGAACTCGACACACAAGTGTCGATCCCCGAAGGCGCGGCGACGTCCGAACACGACGTCGAGCGGCGCGACGACCAGGAGGAGCGATTGGTCGCCGAGGGGGAGATCGCCGGTGACTATCTCGAAGAGCTATTGGATCTGTTGGACTTCGACGGCGACATCGACCTAGACGTCGAGGGCGACCGCGCCGTCGTGAGCATCGCCGGCAGCGACGACCTGAACAAGTTGGTCGGGCGCGCGGGCGAAGTGCTCGATGCGCTGCAGGAGCTCACCCGACTGGCGGTGCACCAGAGGACGGGTGTGCGGAGTCGCTTGATGCTCGACATTGCGGGCTGGCGACGCCGGCGTCGCGAAGAATTGGCCGCGCTCGGCGACAAGGTGGCGCGGCGGGTGCTGAACACCGGCGAACGCGAAGAGCTTTCTCCGATGACACCGTTCGAGCGGAAGATCGTCCACGACGCCGTCGCGGCGGTCGCGGGGGTGCACAGCGAGAGCGAGGGTCAGGAGCCGTCGCGACGCGTTGTGGTCCTGCTCGATTAGGCAGCCCAAGTCACAGCCGTGTAATTCGCGGATGTTCAGCGCCACCGACGGGCACGGAGAGCGGGGATGTTTCACGTGAAACATGTCGGTCCCCGCGATCGCCCGGCGGAGCGCGTCGGTCCCGTGGGGCCCGGACCCCTGAGCGACGCCGCAGCCGCGGTCTTCGGGACCGGGTTGGACATGGCGCAGCGCTACGCCGAGCTGCTCGCCCGCGCCGGCGTGGAGCGCGGGCTTCTCGGGCCCCGGGAGGTGGGCCGCCTTTGGGATCGCCACCTGCT
This sequence comes from uncultured Actinomycetota bacterium, assembly GCA_963802525.1. GTDB lineage: Bacteria > Actinomycetota > Actinomycetes > Mycobacteriales > Mycobacteriaceae > Mycobacterium. The sequence continues at coordinate 17,436 of CAWDJC010000032.1, forward strand.
CAACAGCGCGGCGGTGGGGGAGCTCCTCGATTCAGGGGAGCGGGTCATCGACATCGGCAGCGGGGCCGGGCTGCCGGGGATCCCGTTGGCGATCGCGCGGCCCGATCTCCGGGTCGTGCTCCTCGAACCGCTGCTGCGGCGAAGCGAGTTTCTCGCCGACGCTGTCGCCGAACTAGGGTTGGCGGTCGAGGTGATCCGGGGCCGAGCGGAGGACCCGTGGATACGCGATCGATTCGGTGCCCAGGACGTCGCGGTGTCGCGAGCGGTCGCGGCGCTGGACAAGTTGACGAAGTGGAGCATGCCGTTGCTACGGCCGGACGGGCGAATGGTCGCGATCAAAGGGGAGCGCGCTCCCGAGGAAGTGAAAGCACACCGGCGTGTGATGGCGGCATCGGGCGCCGTTGATGTCAGGGTGGTGACATGTGGCGCGAACTACTTGCGTCCGCCCGCAACCGTGGTGTTAGCGCGACGCGGAAGGCAAGCGCGCCAGGAGCCGGCACGGACGGCAGACAGGGGGACACGGTGAGTTCTCCGCAAGATTGGGCTGCGGGATCCCCGTCACCGGGTGTCGCACACCCGGAGGCGCCGGCGCCTACCGCCCCGCCCGCGACGGTGCTGCCCGATGACGACGGCGCGGACGCCGGGCATGTTTCACGTGAAACATCGGACGAATACGACACCCCGATAGGCGCCGCCGCCGAGCGTGCCATGCGGGTCCTCCACACGACCTACCCACCGCTGCGCCGCCCCCGGCACCGCCGCGTGTTCACCGTCGCCAATCAAAAGGGCGGCGTCGGCAAGACCACCACCGCGGTTAACCTCGCGGCCGCCCTGGCCGTGCAAGGACTCAAGACGCTCGTCATCGACCTCGATCCCCAGGGCAACGCGAGCACGGCCCTCGGCATTCACGACCGGCAAGCGGGCACGCCGTCCTCGTACGAGATGCTCATCGGCGAGGTCTCATTGCGGGACGCGTTGCGAACCAGCCCGCACAGCCCCCGGCTGTTCTGCGTGCCGGCGACGATCGATCTGGCCGGCGCCGAGATCGAATTGGTGAGCATGGTCGCGCGCGAAAACCGGCTGCGCACCGCCTTGGCCGAGCTCGACCACTGCGACTTCGACTACGTCTTCGTCGATTGCCCGCCGTCGCTCGGACTGTTGACGATCAATGCGCTCGTGGCCGCACCGGAGGTGATGATCCCGATCCAGTGCGAGTACTACGCGCTGGAGGGCGTGTCACAACTGATGCGGAACATAGAGATGGTGAAGGCCCACCTCAATCCTCGGCTCGAGGTGACCACCGTGATCCTCACGATGTACGACGGGCGGACCAAGCTCGCCGACCAGGTGGCCGAAGAGGTACGCCGGTACTTCGGAGCCAAGGTGCTGCGCACCGTGATTCCGCGCAGCGTGAAGGTCTCGGAGGCGCCCGGCTACAGCATGACCATCATCGATTACGACCCCGGTTCCCGGGGGGCGATGAGCTACCTCGACGCGAGCCGCGAACTCGCCGAGCGTGATTGACCACCATCCGTGAAGGGACGACCATGACGCAGCCGTTACGCAAGAAGGGCGGCCTCGGCCGGGGCCTGGCTTCGCTGATCCCCACCGGTCCGGCGGACAGCGACTCCGGACCGGCGACGCTCGGGCCGCGGATGGGGGATGCGGCCGCCGACGTGCTGATCGGTGGACCGGCGACGGATGTCGCCTCGGTGGGCGCGGTCTATCGCGAGATCGCGCCGGCCGACATCGAGCGCAACCCGCGTCAGCCGCGCCAGGTCTTCGACGAGGAGGCGCTGTCCGAGTTGGTGCACTCCATCCGCGAGTTCGGGCTCCTGCAGCCGATCGTCGTCCGGGCGGTGACCGGAACGCCGAGCGGCGCCCGCTATCAGATCGTGATGGGGGAGCGGCGCTGGCGCGCCGCCCAAGAGGCGGCCCTGGCCACCATCCCGGCCATCGTGCGCGAGACCGGCGACGACAACCTGCTACGCGACGCCTTACTTGAGAACATCCATCGGGTACAGCTGAACCCGCTGGAGGAGGCCGCGGCGTACCAGCAGCTGCTCGACGAATTCGGCGTCACCCACGACGAACTGGCGTCCCGCATCGGTAGGTCGCGGCCGCTGATCACCAACATGATCCGGTTGCTGAAGCTGCCGATCGCGGTGCAGCGGCGGGTCGCGGCCGGCGTCCTGTCCGCCGGTCACGCCCGGGCCCTGCTGTCCCTGGAAGCCGGCCCGGAGGCGCAGGAGGAACTGGCCGGCCGGATAGTCGCGGAAGGCCTGTCGGTGCGGGCCACCGAGGAGGCGGTGACCCTCGCCAACCGCGGCGATGCGGGCACCCCGGCGCCGCAGCGCCGCAAACCGATCCAGATGCCCGGCCTGCAAGACGTTGCTGACACACTGTCGAACGCCTTCGATACGCGGGTGACGGTCAGCCTAGGCAAACGTAAGGGACGGATTGTGGTCGAGTTCGGCTCGGTGGAAGACCTCCAGCGGATCGTCGACATGATGACGCCCCCAAGGCATGACCAGCCACACCGTGTAATTACGTCACTGTGACACCACGGCGGTTTCGGGGCCGAAATCGGCCGTCCCACGCACCGCGCCCCGGCGGACTTCCCGTGCGCCTCAAGGTGTTTCGACCCGCCGCCTACCGCTGCCGCGGTGCGCAGACCGTTTTCCCATACCGGCCGAAGTGGCGGGACAAACACTGGTCCCATGACGACAAACTCTCTTATCCTGGAGGGGTTGCCGGTGGCCCCCTAAATGGCCGCGGTACCGCACGGAAGCCAGGAGGCTAGTGTCTGCTCGAATAACGCCGTTGCGGCTCGAGGCTTTCGAGCATCTTCCCAAACACGCGCGCCGCTGCGTCTTCTGGGAGGTCGACCCCGCGACCCTCGGTAACCAGGACCACCTCGCCGACCCCGAATTCGAAAAAGAAGCGTGGCTGTCGATGGTGATGCTGGAGTGGGGCTCATGCGGCCAGGTCGCGACCGCGATCCCGGACGACGAACGCAGCCACGCCGAGCCGCCGTGCTTGGGGTATATCCTCTACGCGCCGCCGCGGGCGGTTCCGCGGGCGCAGCGGTTTCCCACCGCGCCGGTGTCCGCCGATGCCGTGCTGCTGACCTCGATGGGGATCGAGCCGGGACAAGCCGCCGACGATCTCCCGCACGGTCTCATCGCCCGAGTCATCGACGAGCTGGTCCGGCGCGGCGTTCGCGCGTTGGAGGCCTTCGGTCGCACGCCGGCGGCATCCGAGCTGCAGGATCCGCAGGCGGTGGACGCCGACGTCCGTCCCGTTCTGGAGGCCCTCGGCGACTGCTCGGTCGAGCACTGCATCATCGACGCGGAGTTCTTGAAAGACGTGGGATTCGTTGTAGTGGCGCCACATCCATACTTTCCGCGGCTGCGGCTGGAGCTGAACAAGGGTCTTGGGTGGAAGGCCGAAGTCGAGGCGGCGCTCGAGCGCCTGCTGGCCAACGCTGAGCTGCAGGAGCCGGTTGGGGCGGGTTCTACGGCGGGAAATGCGTTGCAGACCACCGAGAGCGGTTAGGAGCCGCCCAGCCGGGATGCCCGTTCCACCGACAATTCGTGAGCCAGCAGCTCGGCGAAGGTGAATGTGCCGGTGGGCCGGTCGTTCTTGCCCAGTAGGTAGAGCCGCTTGACCGCGGCGAGGATGCCTTCGGCGATGGTATCTCGAGTCTGCGTTGAAATCAGCATCGCAGAGTCGCGCGGGTTGGTGATGTAGCCGACGTCGACCTGAACGGTCGGCATTCGCGTCAGTCGCAGCAGATCCCACGTCCGGCCATGCGTCCGGCAATCCCGTAAACCGGTGCGGGCCACCACTTCTCGCTGAATGAAGTCAGCCAGGTTGCGTCCGATCGTGGAGACCGAACCGTGCGAATTGCCGAAGTGGAACGAGGCCACGCCGTTGGCCGACGGGCTGCTCTGGTATTCGCAGCGCAGGCTGATCATGAGGTCCGCGCCAACGTTGTTGGCGGTAGCGGCGCGTTCGGCGTCCGACGGGCTGCGATTGGTCGGCCGCGACAGGAAGGTCTCCATGCCAATGGCGGTCATTCGGCCCTCAAGCCGGCTTGCCAAGTCCCACAACACATCCGCTTCACTGACGGGTCCGGCCGGGCCCTGCATGATCAGACCGTGGTCGCTGCCACCGCGGCCCGGATCGATAATGATGCGCTTGCCCGACAGTTTGGGGCCCGATCGGCGCACCAACTCTTCCTCACGGATGGCGTGCGGCGAACCGCCGGTGACCCGCGAACTCAGGAAATACAAGGAGCGCAAGGTTTCTGGGCCGCAGATGCCGTCGGCGGCAAGCCCATACTCACGCTGATAGGACATCAAGGCGTTGTGGGTCTGCAAGCCGAAGTGGCCGTCGACCAGGCCGGTGTAGAAACCGAGGTCCTGCAACCGCGCCTGCAGCGTGGCGACGTCGTCGCCGTACAGCGGGGCACCGAATTGGTGATACAGAGTGCGCGCGCCGAGCCGATACGAGGCCTCCTTCAACGCGCGGTAGGTGGCCTCGCCGACAACGCCGTCCACCAGCAGTCCGCGATTCTGCTGGAAAGCACGCACTGCTTGATCGAGTTCGGCATCGAAGACCTCGAGGGCCACATGCCGGCCGGTAGTCATGTCCTCGTCGGGATTGTCCAGCAGCCCTAACGCGGCCAGCGCAGCCCGGATCTCGGTCACAGCAGCGCTGCGGTCACCACAGCGCAGCGCGTCGCCGTCTTCGCGGCGCGGACTCGACATACCAAGGGCCCTCCGGGACAAACTGACACGCTTAATCTGGGGCAACTGCTAAGCGTTATTGTCGCAGATGCTTCTCAATTTTCGGAAAACCCCAGGCTAAGCGCGGGGCGTGGTGCGGCGAAGTAGATAGACGTCAAGTGAGGTTGGGAACCGCGTCGGAAAGCTCGCGCAGCAACGCGGCCTTCCCCTTGGCGCCGACGATCCGCTTCACCGGTTGGCCATCTTTGAACAAGATCATGGTGGGGATCGAAACCACCTGGAAGTCACGGGCCGTTTCAGGGTTGGCGTCAACGTCTAGCTTGGCGATGGTGAGCTGGTCTGCCCGCTCACTTGCGATTTCGTCGAGAACCGGCGCGACCATCTTGCACGGTCCGCACCATGCCGCCCAAAAGTCAACCAGCACAGGCTTATTGCTCGACAGCACGTCGGTGGAGAAAGACGCGTCGGAGACTTCTATTGTGGTGCCAGCTTTTTCGGCGTCGGTCATCGTTGTGCTCCAATCAATGTGTCGGTACCCTCTGCGGCTCCAGCTGCTGCGCCGTGGTCTGACTCGTGTTCGGCCAGCCAACGCTCGGCATCGATGGCCGCGGCACAGCCACTGCCCGCGGCGGTGACCGCTTGCCGGTAGGTGCGGTCCACGAGGTCGCCGGCCGCGAACACCCCGTCCAGCGAGGTGCTCGTGGTGTGCCCCTGCACCAGTACGTAGCCCTCGGGATCGACGTCTACGACTTCGCGCACCAGCCCGGATCGCGGCTCGTGACCGATTGCCACGAAAACGCCGGTCACCGGGAGGGTGTATTCGGCGCCAGTTACGTTGTCTCGCAACCGCAATCCGGTCACCGTCGTGTCGCCCTCGACCGCGAGCACGACGGCGTTGGTGATGAACTTGATCTTGTCGTTGTTACGGGCGCGGTTGAGCATGATCTTGGATGCCCGGAACTCGTCGCGGCGGTGCACCAGCGTCACGCTGCTGGCGAACCGGGTCAGGAAAAGGGCTTCCTCCATCGCCGAGTCGCCACCGCCGATGACGGCGATGTCCTGGTCGCGGAAGAAGAACCCGTCGCAGGTGGCACACGAACTCACCCCGCGCCCCAGCAACTCCTGCTCGCCGGGGACCTGCAGATAGCGCGCCGCCGCGCCCATGGCCAAGATGACGGCCCGGGTCCGATGGGTCTGCCCGTCGGCGGTGACGACCGACTTGACCGGCCCCTCCAAAGCTACCGATTCGATATCTTCCATCCGCAGATCCGCGCCGAACCGCAGCGCCTGCTCACGCATCTCGTCCATCAACTCCGGGCCGGTGATTCCGTCGCGAAACCCGGGGTAGTTTTCCACCTCGGTCGTCGTCATCAACGCACCGCCGTACGACGTGCCCTCGAAGACCAGGGGCGCCAGCTGCGCGCGGGCGGTGTAGAGGGCCGCGGTGTACCCGGCGGGACCCGAACCGATGACGATGACGTCGTGGACTGTGTCATGAGCGGGGATGTGGGCAGTCATGCGGGCCTTTCAGGTACGGAAGCTACGTCTACGAACGCCAGCGTAGGCGCGGGTGTTCCCGGGCGCTGGGCACCACACTAGGGGCGCGGGACCTGCGTGTTGGCCAACAGCCCGGTATCGGCGGCGCTGCAATTCAGCGCCACCGCGAAGACGGCCAGGTTGTCGGGCGTGTCGCCGGGCAGCACCAGCAGTACGCCGGGGCGGGCATTGATGTCGACCGGTCGCGCGCCCAGCACCTGCGTGGATGCCGGGTAGCCGAGGCCGGTGAGACAGGACGCGCGGCGCGGTGGGTCGTAGAGCGGGCCTCCGGGCGGACCAAAGTCGGGGCTGCGGTTGAGCAGGCCGAGGATCTCCGCCTGCGACAGCGGAATCGTCATCGGCGGGGTCGACACCGTGATGTGCTCAGCGGTGGCCGGGGTGCTGGGCGCCGGCTCGGGCGCGTTGATCAGCGCCGCGGTGCCCACCCCGACCGCCGCCAGCACCGCGCCCACGCCGGCCACACCGGCGACCAGTCTCGCGGGTCGGATGTGCGGCCGGGCCGAGTGCGCGACACCCGGGTGGTTTTCGGACTGATCGGCCGACCGCAGCGCCGTCGAGATCCGGGCGGTGACCTCAGGGGGAACGTCAGGCGCCTTTGACGCTGAGGCCGGCTCGGCACCCAACATCGAGACATCGCGGCGCACTTGGTTCAGGGCGCGCAGGATCCTTTCCGCCTCCGGGTCTTCGCGGACCCGTTTGCGTACGCGGGCCGCGGAATCGTCGTCCAGCAGGCCGGCCTGCAGGTCGGCGAGCAGCTGAACCGTCAGGTGCGGGTCGGCTGCACCGTCGTCGGCGGTTTCATTGTCGGGTTCACCCATCCGCCCCAGTGTCCGTCATGCGCTGCCTCGCAGCCATGGGCGGGTGCTACCGCTGACCGGCGGGGCGCTCGGGTGTGACGCGGGCGCCGGCGTTGAGATAGCCGAGCAGCTCGGCGAGGCGAACCCGGGCGCGGGAGCATCGGCTCTTGACGGTGCCCTCGGCAACGCCGAGCAGCGCGGCGGTGTCGGCGACCGAGTACCCCTGCATGTCGACGGCCACCAACGCAGCCCGTTGCTCGACCGGAAGCCGCATCAGAGCCCGCTGCACCATAATCGCCGTCTCGACCTGCGCCGTGCGATCGGCTACCGGGTAGACATCCTCCAGCGGGGTCGTCGGGTGGGCCTTGGTGCGGCGCAGCCGGTCCAGGCAGGCGTTGACCACGATGCGGTGCAGCCAGCTGCCAACCGCGGCATCATGCCGGAACGAACCCGCGCCGCGATGCGCCGAGAGCATCGCGTCCTGCAGCGCGTCTTCGGCATCCTCGCGCGTGCGGGTGGTCAGCCGGGCAAGGCGGTGCAGCTGGCGTTGGTGGCGTTGGAACAACTCGGCGAAGGCGTGGCGGTCGCCGGCGACGTGGGCTGCCAGCAGCTCGGCGTCAGTGCGTTCGTGCTGGCTGTTTCCCCTGGGACCCACGGCCGGACAGTAACCAATCGGGGGTCGCGCGGCACTTCACCAACGCGGGGTCTGTGAGCGCCGTCAGGCGGCGGCCTGAACCGTGATTTCCTGAATGCTGGCCTGGCTCTTGCCGTTGGTGGTCCCCAATGTGGAGATCCACACCAGCAGATTCGACGTCGGCGAACCGGCCCTGACCGGTATGACGTTATGACCGGGCTTGAGCGCGAAGGCCGGAGCCAGCACGGTGGTGTCTTCGAGGCGTGACGGCGCCGCCGTGGACGCCGAGCGAATCTCGACCTTGGTGCCGGTGCTGGGCGTGTCGATGGTGACTTGGCCGACCACGGTGGCGCTCGGCAGCTGCAACATCAGCCCCTCGCCCTGCTTGAACGTGGGGAACGGAACGGCATCGGTGTAGACCTCGGTCGACCAGGAAGTCGAGGGGTCGCCATCGATCGCCTGCCCGGCTTGCCCCGGGTTGTCGGTATCACCGTCGGGGGAGTAGACCGTCGCCTTGGTGGGTTTGACGACGCTGCCCGCGGCCGCCGAACTGGGAGCCGACGACGCCGACGACGACGGTCCGTTCAGTCCGAGTTCGTCCTTGTTGAGGCCGCCGACGTTCCCGAAGATCTTGTTCACCACCGACGCCAGCACCAGTAAGACCACCACGAGGACGGCGAGGGCCGCGCCGACGCCGATCAGCACGTTGCGGCGCCTGCGTGCGAAGGTCGCGTACTCGCGACCGGTGGAGACCCGGGCGGTGGGTGGTGCCGGCGAATCGTCGATCGCACCGAGTATCTCGGTGCGATCGGCCACCGCCGTCGCTTGCTGTAGTAGGTTCAAAAGGGTTGAGGCGCTGCGTATTCCGCCGTCTTCCTGAACCGCCCGAACGGCGACCGCGGAAATCTGGAAGGGGATATCGCGGTCGATGACCATGGGTTCGACGGGATTGCCCATTGCATCCCGCTCGGCCGGTGCCAGCCCGCTTCGTACCCCGGACTCCGGCAGGGGCCACCGATTGACCAGGAGGGCGTACAGCGCGGCGCCGATTCCGCGGATGTCGCCTTGCGGGTTGGCGTCGGGCATGGTCGCGGGGTAGGCCAGCACGACGTCGCCCTCGATGCTGACGCGCACCCGGCTGGGGTGGTCGATCGACAGGGCGACACCGGCGCGGTGGGCCGCGTCGGCGGCGGCGGCCAGCGACTGCATTGCCCGGACGGCGCCGACGGGCGACGGTGCGGTGTCGGCCACCTCCTGCAGCGAGCCGCCGCGGATCCACTCCGCGACCACCAGGCCGCCGGATCCGGTGCGGACCACGTCGAGCACCCGGGCGATACCGGGCTTGTCGATCCGGCTCAGCCGCAAGGTGCGGGACAGGATGTCTTGCAGCACGTCGCCGGGCAGGGCTCCGTCCGGATCGATGAAGGTCAGGGCCACCTGGCGGTCCAGTTTGGTGTCCAGGGCCTGCCAGAACTGCAGGGGAGGCGCCCCACCGTGAAAGACCAGCAGCCGATACCGGCCACCGGCGATGCCGGCGCCGGGAACCAGGTGGACATCGTCGGCATACGCGGCCGATTCCCCGCCCCGCTCGCGGGGGGCGTCGAAGGGGATCGGCCCGCTCGCGGGTTCGGAAGAGAGGTCACCGCGGTTGAGTCGGTCGGACGGCCGTGGCGCCGACCTCTGAGGGGCGGGCGGGTCGGGGACGGGCGGCGGAATGTCGGGCTGGAAGTCGTCGGCGACCGGCCGGGGAAGCTCGGCGCCTGACCCCAAGCCGGATCCAGCGCTTGATGCGCTCTCCACTGGGCGGTCGGTCACCTCCGGTCCTTTCGCTATTTGGGCGCTGGCTGCCCGCTCCGGAGGCGGGCGCCGGATCGGCTCCCGGACCGCATTTACCCCCGGCGAGGACGAATTCCTCTGCTCAGGGTACGTGACGTGGCCCCGATGAGACGATCCCTGCGGCGCAGTCGGTTTGCGGGAAGCCACGGGCGCGCTCGGCGGCCTGCCGCCGCCGGGAATCCGGCGCCTGACCGCGGCCAGCGCCGCCCGCGCCTCTGGCACCTGCGCGCGGACCATGACGGTGGCCATGATCGGCAACATGATGACCGCCAGCACCAACAGGCGCAGCAGCGAACCCGCACCGCCGTGCGCGGTCAGCCGGCTGAGTCCCAGCAGCCGATCGGCCACGTGGGCAACCAAACCGGCCAGCATCGAAGCGACGATCGTCACCAGGATCGTCCGCGTCTCACCGACGCCGACCAGCTGGCCGCCCTTGGGCAGAAGTGCGCGTCGCAATAAGTAGTAACCGACGAGCGCGCCGGCCAGGAATCCGATGCCGTTGGCCAGTCCGAGGAAACCGGCCACCAGCTTGTGGTCACCGGTGAAGTGGGGCGCCAGCACCGAGCCGACGATCTTGACGGCCGTGATGACGAGGATGATCACGATCGGCGTCCAGGGCTGTTCCCGGGCGTAGAACACGCGCAACTGCAGGAGCACCAGCCCGTAGGGGATCAACGTGAACGCCGACAATGCGATCGCGGCGCCCAGGTATCCGGCGTCGACCTCCCCGAAATGTCCGTAGGCGAACAGTGCGCTGCCGATCGCCGGGCCGCCGACGGTCATGAACGCCACGATGGGAATCAGCGTGATCAACGTCAGCCGGGTGGCCAGCGAAAGGTCGGCGAGCACGGCCCCCGTGTCGTCGGCGGCGGCGTTCCGGCTCAGCCGCGGCATCACCACGGTCAGCACGGTCACCCCGATCATGCCGAAGGGCAGCATGAGGACCAGCCAGGTGTAGTTGTAGATCGCGGGCCCGGAAGCCGCCGCGGTGCTGGCGATCTGGTTGCCGATCACCAGGCCGAGCTGACTGATCAGCACGTAGAGCACCATTGCCGCGGCCATCGTGCCGAAGCGCTTGAGGCGCTGATCGATTCCCCACAGCGGGCGCAGGCTCACGTTCTGTCTTTTCAGCGCCACGAACAGCACGGCGGTTTGCGCGAACACACCCAGCGTGGTGCCGATGCCGAGCACCAGCAGCTTGGCGTTGCCCATCCGCACCGGGTCGACCGAAAGTTCGCCGGGGACAACCAAATACACCGCCAGGGTCGCGAGCGCGACGACGTTGTTGACGACCGGTGCCCAGGCCGTCGGCCCGAAGACGTTGCGAGTGTTCAGGATCGCCATGAACACCGACGTCAGCCCGTAGGCGAGCACCTGGGGAAGCAGCAGGTAGGCGAAGGCCGTGGTCAGCGGCTCGTTGACCTGCGGGGCGCGGCCCAGCATCAGCCGCACCAACAGCGGTGCGGCCAGCACCGACAGCGCCGTGGCGAGCACCAACAGGGCGGTAGTCAACGTGACCAGGCGCCGCACGAACGCGGCGCCGCCGTCGGGGTCGCTTTGCTCGGCACGGGCCAGCACCGGCACGAAGATCGCGGTGAACGTCGCCTCCAGGACGAGCGCCGCGACCAGGTTCGGCAGCTGATTGGCCACCGAGAACGCACTCGACAGCGCCGCACCCAGGATGGCGGCCAGCACGACGATCCGGGCGAAGCCGGTAAGCCGGCTGACCAGCGTCGCGAACGCCATCGCCCACGACCGCGAGACCAGCGCGGCGTCGGACAGTTCGGCTCGGCGACGAGTCAGCTCCGGCACCGGCGGAATGGGACCGGTCGGTGGACCCGGCCGCGCCCGGCGTGCCGGTGGCGGCACGCGCTGCGGCTGCGGCGGTAGTTGTGGGTGTGGGCGCCGATAGGCGGGATTCATACGCGGGGCTTCTGATCGACGACGCGATCGTCGATCTCGTCATGCAGGTCGGCGCGTCTGGAGGGGGGTGGATCCGGGCGGTCCAGGTCGGCGCGGTCGGGCTGGCCGCGAAAACGGTGCCACAGCCGGCGCCCGGCCAGCAGCACCAGCACCGCCGCGGCGCCCATCGTGATTGCGAACAGCACCTTGCCGTACGCGTTGGAATGCACCGACAACCGCACCGGCTCGCCTAGCCGCATGCCGTCCGGGGTCCGCAGAGTCACATCGACGGCGACGCGCTGGGTGAAGTTCACTTCTATCGGTACCCGCAGCGGAAGGTATCCCGGCGGCAATTCGATCTCGCCGAGGTCCGTGACGGTCATCCCGGGCGGAGCGTCGACCTGCAACCGCACCCGGATCGGGACGGCGAGGCCGTTGTGTAGCGCCAGCGGAAGCGGGCTGTGCTCGGTGGCCAGGGTGTAGGAGCCGCCCGGGTTGACGATCGTGACCTCGCCGAACAAGTCGTTGATCGTCTTGCCGACCACCACCAGGCGCTGCTGGGCCAGCCCGTTACGGGTATCGGCGGGCTCGGATTGACTCAACGCGCGCAGCATGTCCTCGCGCAGTGGCGCGGTGTACTGGACGCCGGTCAACCCGGTCCGCTCGTCGGTGGTCAACGCCGAGGTCAACCCCCATAGCCGGCCGACTTGACCGGCGATGGCGGCGGTCACGTCGTCGCCAAATCGGCCACGCGCGGAGCTGTCGGTACCCGCCTGCTCCGGCGGTTCGGTGCGGGCGGCGGCCTCCGCGATCACCGCCGGGAGCGGTCGCGGCACCGCCAAACCGGAACGGATGGTGGTGGCCAGTGCGGTCAGGATGACCTGCGCGTCATCGGCCTGCAGGTTCCACGTCGCGGGCGGGACCAGCAGCTGGGTGCGCGGCGCGGCGTCGGGCTGCAGGGCGTGCCAGAAGATGGAGCCCAGCGCGTCCTGGCGTCGAGCGGTGTCGGAGTCGTGCGAGACCCGGACGGTCAGCGAGGAGTCCAGGTACGTCGGGACGACGGGGTTGTTGCCCGCGCCGGCCAGCGCGGCCCCGACGGCCGGGTCGAACGGCGCGAGCGCCACCTGCGGGGACAACCGCCTGGGCGCGGTGTCGACGCTGGCGGGGGTGTCGTCGGGCGAATCCTGGGCGGATAAGTCGCCGGCGGCGATCGCGACGGTGCTGTCGTTGGCGCTGAGCAGGCTGACCGCTCGGCTGGTCAACGCGCCGTCGGGCAGGAGCGTGGCCCCGCGGGTCGAGGGTGCGTCCAGAATGCGGTCGACGATGCCGCCGACGCTGTTGGTGGCGATCGCGCTCAGTCCCGGATCGTTGACGCGCTGCAGGGCGTCCAGATCGGCCTGCGCATACGGCAGCGGCGCCACGCAGATGCGGCGGGCCAGTGCGCGCAGCCGGTTCAGCCATTGGGTCGCGGCGGCCTGGCCGGTGCCCGGATGCGTCGGGGCGCCGGGTAGTTGGGCGGGGCCGTCGGGTGAATTGGACACCACGTAGCCACCGGTCATCGCGTTGACGGTGACCAGCAGATCGGGATCGACGGCCAGGCACAGCGCGTGGCCGACGGCGCCGTCCAGGTCGACGTCGTGGCTGGTGGCGACCTCGGCGGCGGACAACAGGATGTCCAGCCGGCCGCCGGTCGCCAGTGAGGTGGCCAAGTCGTTGTCGACCAGCCGGACCGGGATGGTGCCGCCGGGTACGCCGGGGGACAGCCGGGGCCGGTCGGCCAGTGGCCAGAGCATGGTGATCCACACGGGTTTGGAGGTGTCGGGCGCGACCGCGGAATTCACGTCATCGGCAGGATCGGGCGGCACACCGACCACGGGCAGCAGGAACCGCGCGTTATCGAGGCGGGCCGGGGCGCCGTAGTCGGGTGTTCCGTTGGCGTTGACCAGGAGGGGGAATATCCCGGGCTTCTCGATTCCCAGCGAGGACTTCGCCAGCGAGCGCAAAGGGGCCGACAGGGTGAAGCCCACCTCTTGCCCGCGCTGCAGTTCGGGGGCCACCGTGAGGAAGTCCGCGGCCGGCTGGTACTGGTCGGTGCCGCCGTCCAGGGAGGTGCGCAACGCCGCCGAGTCGGCGACCGCGGGGGCGTGCTCGAGCCGGACCATCACGTCGCGGACCGGGCGGTCACCGATGTTGGTCACCATTCCGCTGACGGTGACGACGGGTGGGCTTGTGGTGGTGACCACGTCCGGGGTCACCTGATCGATGCGGACACGGACGAACGGCGTCGCTCCCGGCTCGCCCGCGGCCGCGCGCGGGACCAAGGGCCCAAAGGCTCCGGTCAGCACCGCAAAACCGGCCACGATGCCAACCACTGCGGCAAGGCGCAACAAGCCGTCCCAGCAGAGTCGCGGCGAATTCACGGCCCTGGCCCGTGACCGTTCTTCCGGCCCGCGACGGGCTTGTCGGAATGCCGGGTACGCGAATGCGTCTGCGGGCGTCGCCGGGGTGAGCTGGGGGGCAGCGGCGGCAGCGCTGCGGGACCGTCGCTTTGCAGCTTGTCGATCAGCTCGTCGGCCACCTGGGCCAGACGGCGTTCGTCGGCATAGGCCAGCCGAGACGGGAGTTCGTGGATCGGCACCCATGCCACGTCGGCGACCTCGAGGTCCTCGGCGGAGAGCTCGCCGCCGGAGAAGCGCATCAAATAATGGTGCACCGTCTTGTGCACCCGGCGCCCATCGGTGACGAACCAGTAGTCGATGCGTCCCAGCGCGGCCAGCACGCTGCCGCGGATCCCGGTCTCCTCGGCGACCTCACGGATGGCGGTCTGTTCGGCGGTCTCGCCCTGCTCGATGTGCCCCTTGGGCAGTGACCACAGCATCCGTCCCCGCCGGTCGATGCGCCCGATCAGCGCCGCGACCTGCGCGTCACGCGGTCCGTCGAGGCCGTCGATGACGAGCCCGCCGGCGGACGTTTCGTGCACGGTCCGCAGTCGCTCCGGCACGCGGCCTGACGGGCGCGATCGCCGCGGTTTGGTCGCCGTCGAGTCGCCGTTCGTTTGGGCGTCTGTCGTGTTTTCGGCCGCGCCGGCAGCGCCACGACGCCGGCGCCGCCCCCGGCGTCGACGTGGTTTGCCTCGTTCGGCATCCGACACCCAAGCGATAGTAGCTGGCACGGATCCGTCTTCAGGACATACTCGCCGCTAGCCCGGCGTCCCGGCGGCGCAGGGGCCGTGTCGGTCGCGTCAGCCGACTACGCTGATCGAACGTGCCTGACGCCGACCAGGATGCCGACCTGCTGACCGCCGCCGCGGTCGCGCTGAATAGGCACGCCCCCATGCTGCGCGAGCTCGGCTCGATCTTCGATGCCGCGGGCCACGAGTTGTACCTTGTCGGCGGTCCGGTGCGGGATGCCTTGCTGGGCAGGCTGAGTCCCGACCTGGACTTCACCACCGATGCCCGCCCCGAGCAGATCCAACAAATAGTGCGGCACTGGGCCGACGCGGTGTGGGAGACCGGAATCCAGTTCGGCACCGTCGGCGTCGGCAAGGGCGACCACCGCCTGGAGATCACCACGTTCCGCGCCGACGCCTACGACCAGGTGTCGCGCAAGCCCGAGGTGCGCTTCGGTGATCGCCTCGAGGACGATCTGGTGCGCCGCGATTTCGCGGCCAACGCCATGGCCGTGCGCGTCACACCAACGGGGCCGGGCGAATTCCTCGATCCGCTGGGCGGGTTAGCCGCGCTGCGGGCGCGAGTGCTGGACACCCCGGCGGCACCGTCGGTGTCCTTCGGCGACGACCCGTTGCGGATGCTGCGCGCGGCGCGGTTCGTGTCGCAGCTCGGTTTCACCGTCGCCCCGCGGGTGCGGGAGGCGATCGAGGAGATGGCCCCGCAGCTGGCCCGGGTCAGCGCCGAGCGGGTGGCCGCCGAACTGGACAAGTTGTTGCTCGGCGACGACCCGACGGCCGGCGTCGATCTGCTGGTGGAGACCGGGATGGGTGAGGTGGTGCTGCCCGAGGTCGGGGGGATGCGAATGGCCATCGATGAACACCACCAGCACAAGGACGTCTATCAGCATTCGCTGACCGTGCTGCGCCAAGCGATGGCGCTGGAAGATGACGGGCCCGATCTGGTGCTGCGCTGGGCCGCGCTGCTGCATGACATCGGCAAGCCCGCGACTCGGCGGCACGAGCCGGACGGCGGGGTGAGTTTCCACCACCACGAGGTGGTCGGCGCGAAGATGGCCCGAAAGCGGCTGCGGGCGTTGAAGTACTCCAAACGGATGGTCGATGACATCTCGCAGCTGGTGTTCCTGCATCTGCGGTTTCACGGCTACGGCGAGGGCAAGTGGACCGATTCCGCGGTGCGCCGCTACGTCACCGACGCCGGGCCGCTGCTGCCCCGGCTGCACAAACTGGTGCGGGCCGACTGCACGACCCGCAACAAGCGACGGGCCGCCCGGCTGCAGGCCAGCTACGACCGGTTGGAGGCGCGGATCGGCGAGCTGGCGGCCCAGGAGGATCTGGCGCGGGTGCGCCCCGATCTGGACGGCAATCAGATCATGGAGCTGCTCGGGATCCCGGCGGGCCCGGAGGTCGGCGAGGCGTGGCGATATCTGAAGGAGCTGCGGCTGGAGCGTGGGCCGCTGACCACCGACGAGGCCACCGCCGAGCTGCTGACCTGGTGGCGGTCGCGCGGGAACGCGTAGCGGCGGTTAAGCGCCGGAACACGCACGGATTGCGGGTTGATGAGGTCATCCAAAACGTGGTGTACCGGGGACGGACGTGCACCGCGACGGTTACTGTGCACACACCCACCCAGGCGTCGAGCCACCCAGTGTCATCTTGCGTCGGCTCAACGGTGAGCAAGTCGCCACGGCGGCCGCCAATAAGTGCGGGGGTGCGTTACGGCATCCCGTTGGACGGCTCGGCTCTTAAGCCGTTGGGCATCGCGACCGCCTCCGGCGGCGGGCCCCGTGGGCCTTGGTCCGCGCCTTCGCCGCCGGCCCGGCCCCCTCCCGCGAGGACACGCTGACTCAGCACGACACACTGACTGCGGTCGCGGATGCAGAACCGCTGCCTACAAAACCCGCCGACCACTAATTCCGGGCATGAAAAAGCAGTGCGGATACCGCGCGTTTCGGCTGATTAGCATAAGCATTATGACCAAACCTCCAGGCGCACATTTCGACGACGAGGCGAGTCCGCCTGCGTTTCCCGCCGACCGTCCCGAGGGCGTCGCAAACGCGTCCGGATCGCTGCCGCTGCGCCCACAGAGCGACAAGCCCGAGTCGCCCTCGGCTGAGCAAAACCAGTGGGGTAGTCCGCCGCCGGCTGCGGGTCCCAACGCGTTTTCCGGGGACCCCGTGCCGGAAGCCGGAAACGACGCCTCCTATCAGTGGCCCGACCAGCCCGCGTTCCGCCACGGTGGGCCGCCGGATTGGCGCGCACCGGGAGAGCCCTTGGGCCAGGAACCTGCGCCGGGTCAACTCGATGCTGCCCAGCACGGAGGGCCGCGCTATGACGCCTTGGGCTCGCCCGGGCAGCAACCGTCGGCATACGGCACCACAGCAGCGGCGCCTCGGCCGGATGCCCCCGCTGAGCGGCCCGGCCCGTCGTGGCGGCAGCCGCCGCAGCAGCCGGCGGGGGCGTGGTCAGAGGACGGCCACAGCTGGAGCCAGGCCCAGGGTCCGGCAGCGAGCTGGAATTATGTCGACAGCATCCGCAGCAGCGAGCTGGTGCCGACCCGGCGCATCCCGCCGGGCCGGGGCTGGCGCAAGGCCGTCTATGTGGCCAGTTTCAAGCTGATCAATTTGGGCTGGTCCCCCGACGAGCGGTATCAGGCCGAGCTGGAAGCCAAGATCCGATCCCTGTTGCGCGGCACCTACAGGATCGGCGTGCTGGGCAAGGGTGGGGTCGGCAAAAGCACCATCGCCGCCAGCGTCGGGTCGGTGTTTGCTGAGTTGCGTAACGACGACCGCGTGGTGGCCATCGACGCCGACACCGCGTTCGGCAAGCTGGCCAGCCGGATCGACCCGTCGACGTCGGGTTCCTACTGGGAGTTGGCCTCAGACCGGTACCTGTTCTCGTTTGCCGATATCCGCAGCCGGGTCGGCAGCAACAAGGTCGGCTTGTCCGTGCTGGCGGGGGAGACGGCCACTGCCGGCCGCCGTGTGCTGGACGCGGAGATCTACCGCGAAGCAACGACGCAGCTCGACAAGCATTTCACCTTGTCGATCGTCGACTGCGCATCCAGCCTGGATTCGCCGGTGACCCAGGAGGTGCTCGCCGGTGTTGATGCGTTGATTGTGGTGTCTTCGCCGTGGTATGACGGCGCCTCAGCGGCCGCGCAGGCCCTGGATTGGCTGGCCAATCACGGCTTCACCGGTCTGCTGCATCGCACGGTGGTGGTGGTCAACGACTCGGACGGGCACGCCGCCAGGCGCGATCGTGAACTTTTGGTGAAGCGGTTCGGCGGGCGGGGCCAGAAAGTGATCGAGATGCCTTTCGACGAGCACCTGCGCCCGGGCGGGGTGATCGACGTCCAAGACGAGCTCAACCGGATCACCCGGCGGCGCCTGATGGAACTGGCCGCCGCGTGCGCCGAGCATTTCGCCGCGACCGCTGACCGGCCGAGGGGGGTCTGATGACTGTTACCGCCGACAAGGCCGTGACCGCCGGGCGGAGACGCTGATCCCGGCGTCGAGCCGGTGGTCACTGCTGGTTGGTGAGGAGCACCAGATCGACCTGCCGCTTCCGGCCGCGGTGCCGTTGATCATTCCTGTTTCCCCAGAATCGAGAAAGCTGCGTCGGTTGCGGGGGCGTAAATGCGCGGCGTCAGTTGAGCATCGGTGACGGCGATCCGATAGGTCGGTCAATCGCGTTCGATCCCCCTAGTCCATTGGGGCGCAGCTTCCAAATCCAGTTTCCACTAGCCGCTTACAGTGACCAATGGGCTTGTCGCTGGGTCCGTCAGCGCCACAATGTTCCCGGCGAGATGGGCCACACCGCGCTCCTCGAACAAGGCAATACATGTGTTGCCGTCCAGTCCCGACGGGAATCTCACAGCAGCGGCACGGCGGTCGAACAGGTCGCCCGCGATTGTCTACGTCACCACACGGCGGCATAGTTTCTCGTATGTTGGGTTCTGATGGGCGCCTTCAAATTGTCGCCGAAGGATTTCCCTTGCCCCGACAGATGGCGGCGTTACCGCCGGCGAGCGACTTCTTAACCTCAGCGGGGTTCGGCGGCGCTGCCGCGCTGGCCGCAGCCATCATCGCCGCTCTTGCTGCGGTCTTTGCCATGCGGCGGGCATCGCAGCGGCACCGGATGGAGCTCGAGCAACAAGAACGCCAGCATCGGGAGCGTCGCGAAGATGAGCAACACGCTGCGGCAGTGACGCGATGCTGGCAGCGGTTGGTGTGGGTGGTGGAAACCGCGGGCATCGAGCCGGCGGCTGCCGAGGGTGCCACCCTTGGCCTTGGGCCGGAACTGGCTTTGGAACTTTTGCGGGGGCTGCTGCGCGACGCGGAACGGCTCGGCGATGACACGATCGCCAAGGCCGTGTCGGTCTACCTCGGCCAGTTCTCGCTGGTGTTGGCCCAGCAAGGCAGTTTGCTTTCTGAACCTGCCGACGCCTCCTTTTCTGCAACAGATGCAAAGCCTTCTTCTGCAACAGATGCAAAGCCCGACGAGCAACCGGCGACGGAGGAGCCTCAACCGGCACCCCCACCGGTGGCCGATGAACTATCCGCAACCACCAGGCGGATCGCCGCCGAGAGGAGGCACCGGCGCCCGTGACAACCACACTGCAACACATCGAAGACCTCGACCGCGACGCGTGGGCGGCTTTGACCAAACACGCCGCTATGACTGCGGTCGCTGCTGCTGAACGGCTCGGCACAAAGCCACCTGCGGTGTTGGCCGTGATGGCCGCGATGACCGAGCATGACCTTGTCGAACACCGTAACCGCTTCGGCCCCGGGCGAAAGCGTCTCTCGCCGCTGATGCAGCTCGTCGAGGCAGACCAGTTGCGAATCGCGGCCGAGCGCCAGGCACGCGAGGCCCATCAGGACCAGCACGACGCCGAAGCGGCCGCGTCGATGGCTCGGGCAGAAGCTGAACAATCCGCGCGCGCCGCCACGGAAGCGCGTGAGCGGGCCCGCGCGACCGAGGCGCAGGCCGCACGTAAAGACATCGAACGGGCGGACGAACGAGCGGCGGCGCGACAGGCCTTGGAAAAGGTGCGCGCCGAGCTGGAACGGGTCCGCGCTGACGCAGCGGCCGAGGCCGCAGCAGCCCGGGAACAGATCAGCGCCGCCGAGGCACGCGCCGAACGGGGATTCGCCGAGCGGGCGGCCGAACGAGCCGCGGCAGAAAAAGCCTTGCAGGAGGTGCGCGCCGAGCTGGAGCGGGTGCGCGCTGATGCGGCGGCGGAGGTTGCCGCAGCCCGGGAACAGGTCAGCGCCGCGGAGGCGCGCGCCGAACAAAGGCTCGGCGAGCGGGCGGCCGAACGAGCCGCGGCAGAAGAAGCCTTGCAGGAGGTGCGCGCCGAGCTGGAGCGGGTCCGCGCTGATACGGCGGCCGAGGTTGCCGCAGCTCACGAAAAGGTCAGGGCCGCAGAGGCGCGCGCCGTACAAAGGTTCGGCGAGCGGGCGGCCGACCGAGCGGTGGCACAACAAGCCTTGCAGCAGGTACGCGCCGAGCTGGAGCGGGTCCGCGCTGATGCTGCGGCCGAGGTTGCCGCCGGGCGCGGGCAGGCCAGTGGTGAGATTGAGGCCGCACACCGAGCCGCTGAAGCCGAGGTCTCACGTGCGCGTGCGGAGGCCAGGGATGGCGTCGCCCGCTCGCAGGCCGAGGTCGAACGGGTCCGCGCTGATGCTGCAGCCGAGGTTGCGGCCGTGCGCGAGCAGGCCGACAGTGAGATTGCGGCTGCGCGCGAGGCCGCGCAAGCCGAGGTGGCACGTACGCGTGCGGAAGCTGACGATGATCGCCTCGCCGCAGCAGCGCAGGTCGCGTCGCCGCAACTGTTGACGATTCCGATCCCCCCGGTGGGTGTGCGGGCGCATACGGGGCACATTGAAGATGCGCTTTCTGCGGTGCGTCAAATTGATTACGTACTGGAAGCCGGTTTGGCTGACGATGTCGAATCGGCAGGTGCGGTCGATGTCAAGCTGGTGCGCGGCCTGGTCAGGACGGTGCACGAGCAGGCCGGGGACTTGTCGCAGGAACTTCGTGACCTGCCCTCGCGGTACAGCGCAGAGTGGCAGGTGGACGCTGCGGTCGGATACGCCAGGGCCGCGGCCAATGCCTATGGTGCTTTGCTGCAGCGGATTGCGGCCGCGACCGAGCAGCTGGCCCGCCCCGATGAAGACACCGATGCCGAGGTCATTGAGTTGGTCACCACCATGCTCGGCGAGCACCCCTGGCGAAGGCGATGATAATTAGCGTCTTCGGCGGGCGTGGCCACTGTCAAAATTAGGTGTGGGCACAGTGCAGGTAGCTTCCCAGGGGATCGTGCGCCACCCCGAAATTCGGGAGGTCCGTCGATCCGACTTCTGCGGCCACTACATCGGGGAATCCGGACCCAAGACCAACGAGGCGATCGGAAAGTCGCTTGGCCGAATCATTTTCATGGACGAGTTCTATTCACTGATCGAACGCCACCAAGACGGCACACCCGACATGATCGGCATGGAGGCCGTCAACCAACTCCTGGTCGCATTGGAAACCCACCGATTCGACTTCTGTTTCATCGGGGCGGGTTACGAGGATCAAGTGGACGAATTCCTCGCCGTGAACCCGGGTTTGGCCGGCCGGTTCAACCGCAAGCTGCGTTTCGAGTCCTACTCGCCGGCCGAGATCGTCGAGGGTGGACACCGTTACGCCCGGCTCAGCGTGCCGGTGCCCGCGGCGCGGGCATTCGCCGCCCAGTCGGCGCCCGGGTAGCCGGCCACCAGGTCGAGGCCGCCGCGGAGCTGCTGTCCTGGTGGCGGTCGCGCGGGAACGCATAGCGGCGGTCAAGCGTCCGACAAGGCATGGACTACGTCTTGTCCGTGGGTGGTGTCGACGCCAGCGGCGCCCCAATCGACAAGAGTATGTCGGGGCCCTGGGTCGGCGTGGCGGGGCCCGCGACCCACATCATGGGTCTGTCGCCCCAGGGCGGCGGACCGGTCAACGCCTACCCTCCTTCGCGGCCGGGTGAGAAGAACATGCCGTTCTGGGGCACCAGCTTCTCGGCGGCCTACGTCAGCGGTGTCGCGGCGCTGGTGCGCGCGAAATACCCTCAGCTGACCGCGCATCAGGTGATCAACCGCATCGTGGAGTCGGCGCACAACCCACCGGCCGGCGTCGATAACAAAGTGGGCTACGGCCTGGTGGATCCCGTCGCCGCGCTGACGTTCAACATCCCTCCCGGCGACAAGATGCCGCCGGGTGCGCAAAGCAGGGTGATCACGCCGGCGGCGCCTCCGCCGCCGCCGGATCATCGGGCGCGCGACATCGCCATCGGCTTCCTCGGCGCGGTGGTCGCCGGTGTGCTGGTGGTGGCGATCGGCATGCGGCTGCGGAGGGCGCGATGAGGTCGCGGCTGACCGGGTTCAGCCCGGCGAGCAACCGGCGGGTCCTCGGCATATTGGTGGTGTTCCTGCTGGCGTTGGCGAGCTGGACGATAGGCGGTTACCTTGGCGCCGCGGTGGCCGTTGTGGTGGGCGTCGCGGTGGTGTTCGTGCGGTGGTGGGGGCAGCCGGCGTGGTCATGGGCGGTGTTGTGGCTACGGGGTCGGCGGCCGATCGATTGGAGCGACCCAATCACCGTGGCCAGCAATCGATCCGGCGGTGGGGTACGCGTGCAAGACGGCGTGGCGGTGGTGGCGGTGCAGCTGCTCGGTCGGGCACACCGGCCCACCACGGTGACCGGCTCGGTGACCGTCGAGACCGAGAACGTCATCGACGTCGTCGAACTGGTGCCGCTGTTGCAGCACCCACTGGGCCTGGAACTCGACTCGATCAGCGTCGTCTCGTTCGGGTCGCGGTGCGGCAGCGTCGGTGACTATCCGCGGGTGTATGACGCCGAGATCGGCACCCCGCCTTATGCGGGCCGGCGCGAAACGTGGTTGATCCTGCGGCTGCCCGTGATTGACAACACTCACGCGCTGCGATGGCGCACAACCCTTGGAGCGACGGCGATCTCGGCCGCACAGAGGATCTCGGGGCTGCTGCGCTGCCACGGGCTGCGCGCGAAGGTGGCCACCGCAACCGACCTGATCGAGCTCGATCGTCGGCTCGGCTGGGATGCGGTGTCCGGCACGACGCAAAAGTGGAAGGCCGTCCGCGGGGAGGCCGGGTGGATGACGACGTACGCCTACCCGGCCGAGGCGATCAACTCCCAGGTGCTCGCGCAGGCCTGGACGCTGCGCGTCGATGAGGTCATCCAGAACGTGACGGTGTACCCGGAAGGGACGTGCACCGCGACGGTCACCGTGCGCACACCCACGCAGGCGCCGAGCCCGCCGAGTGTCATCCTGCGCCGCCTCAACGGTGAGCAAGCAGCGGCGGCGGCGGCCAACATGTGCGGTCCGCGCCCATTCCTGCGCGGGCTGCGGCGCACTCCCTTGCCGGAGAACCTGATCGTCGAGATCGGGCCGTCGGGGGTCCTGATGGGCAAGCTGAGCAACGGGGACCGACTGATGATCCCGGTTACCGATGCCGGTGAGCTGTCGAGGGTGTTCGTGGCCGCCGACGACGCGATCGCCAAGCGGGTAGTGATTCGCACCGCCGGCGCCGGTGAGCGGGTCTGCGTGCACACCCGCGACCAAAAGCGCTGGGCGAGCGTGCGAATGCCGGCGGTCACCGTCGTCAGCACCTCACGGCCCGCGCCGCGCACCACCGTCAGCGTCGTCGAACACGCTCCGCGCGCGAGACAAGGTGGCGCCACGCCCGACGGCGGTGGCTCGAACATCACTGACGTCGCGATCTCGCCCGCCCCGCGGCCGGCGATCGTGATCACCGTCGCGCCCGCCGGCACGGCGCTTCCCGACGGGCACGGGCACGCGTTCGAGGTGGTCATTGAGCAGGTCAGCGGTACGATGGTGAAAGTGACTGCAGCAGGACAACATTGGCTGGTTGACATGGACCTGTTCCGTGCGGAGAACCGCTATGTCAACCTCGAGTCGGTCGCAATGTCGTTCGCCACTTAGCTAGCCGATAACGTGGATTGATGCGCACGATGTGCGTCGAGGATGGTGCAGACGATGGGTGATTTGCTCACGGCGCGTCGGCATTTCGACCGCGCCATGGCAATCAGGGACCGGCAGGGGCGCGCCGCGGCGTTGCCGGAATTCATCGCCGCCACCGAGGCGGATCCGTCGATGGCCGATGCCTGGCTGGGCCGTATCGCCTGCGGCGACAACGACTTGGCATCCCTGAAGCGGCTCAACCACCACCGCGAATGGCTGCACCGCGAGACCACGCGGATCGGCCGGACACTGGCCGCCGAGATGCAGTTGGGCCCCTACGTCGGTATCACGGTGACCGATGCATCCCAGGTGGGACTGGCGCTGTCGTCGGCGCTGACGATCGCCGGTGAATACGCCGAGGCCGACAGGCTTCTCGCCAACCGCGAGCTGCTGGATTCCTGGGGCAACTATCAGTGGCACCAGCTGGCCCGGGCGTTTCTGATGTACGCCACGCAGCGCTGGCCGGACGTGTTGTTGACGGCCGCGGAGGAGCTGCCGCCGCAGGCGATCATCATGTCGGCGGTGACGGCGTCGACGTGCGCGTTGGCCGCCCACGCCGCCGCGCATCTCGGTCAGGGCCGGGTAGCGCTGGACTGGCTGGACCGGGTCGACGTGATCGGCCAGAACGCGTCGTCGACCCGGTTCAGCGCCGAGGTGTTGACGGCCTCGATCGGGCCGGCCGATATTCCGCTCCTCGTCGCCGATTTGGCTTACGTGCGGGGCATGGTGCATCGCCAGCTCCACGAGGAGGACCGAGCACAGATCTGGCTGTCGAAGGCCACCATCAACGGGGTGCTGACCGACGCCGCCAAAGCCGCACTGGCCGACCCGAATCTGCACCTGGTCGTGACCGACGAACAAACCATCGCCAGCCGCACCGACAAGTGGGATGTCGCGTCGGCGAAGAGCCGGGAGCAGCGCGAGGACGACGACGCGGCCGAGCGGCGCGCCGAACTGCTTGCCGAGGGCCGCGAGCTCCTGGCCAAACAGGTTGGCCTGGCGGCGGTCAAGCAGGCGGTATCGGCGCTGGAAGATCAGCTGGAAGTGCGCATGATGCGCCTCGAGCACGGGCTCCCGGTCGAGGGGCAGACCAACCACATGCTATTGGTGGGACCACCCGGCACGGGCAAGACGACCACCGCCGAGGCGCTGGGCAAGATCTATGCCGGCATGGGGATCGTCCGACACCCCGAAGTCCGGGAGGTCCGGCGATCGGATTTCTGCGGGCACTACATCGGTGAATCCGGACCCAAGACCAACGAACTGATCGAAAAGTCCCTTGGCCGCATCATTTTCATGGACGAGTTCTACTCGTTGATCGAGCGCCACCAGGACGGCACACCGGACATGATCGGCATGGAGGCCGTCAACCAACTCCTGGTCGCATTGGAAACCCACCGATTCGACTTCTGTTTCATCGGGGCGGGCTACGAAGATCAGGTGGACCAATTCCTCACCGTGAACCCGGGTTTGGCCGGCCGGTTCAACCGCAAGCTTCGGTTCGACTCCTATTCGCCGGCTGAGGTCGTCGAGATCGGACACCGCTACGCCACACCGCGCGCCAGCCTGCTCGACGACGGTGCGCGGGAGGCGTTTCTGGATGCGGCCACCACCATTCGCAACTACACCACCCCCGGCGGTCAGCACGGCATCGACGCCATGCAGAACGGCCGGTTCGCCCGCAACGTCATCGAGCGTGCCGAGGGGTTGCGCGACACCCGGGTAATCGCCCAAAAACGTTCGGGCCGGCCGGTGACGGTCGAGGATCTGCAGGTCATCACCGCCGCCGACATCGAAGCCGCCGTGCGCAGTGTGTGTTCGGACAACCGCGACATGGCCGCCATCGTCTGGTAGCGAATCCGAGGATGGGCTCTGTATGGGTGTGAGCGCAGTGCAGGTAGAAGAATATGCGAGTTATCAGGGAAGCACCAATGAATGGGACCCAGATTGGCAGCTCCTCCGCCACGAATGAGACTGAAGGGCAGGCCTATCGAAGGGCTGCTCGCGCTCGCGTAAGTTCGGGAAGCCGACTGTCTTTCGGCATTCTTTCGACGGCAGCAAGAAGATGTTGTCGTGCCGGCTCCCCGCGCCCGTCGAAGTCGTCGAGGCTTGCCCGGAGTTCGAAGAGCCATGCGCCTTGGCGGCGAGCAAGCTCTCGGGCAGCGGCCAAGTCGTCGGCTCGCGCCTTGGCGTCGGAGCGAGTATGGGCCCGCGCCCGCAGCAGTTCGGCGTCGTAGAAGTGCACGCCGGTGTCCGCAGTGAATTGCAGCGCCGCATCAAGTCGCGCACGGGCCTCGTCTGGCTGCTTGGCGGCGGTCAAGAGCTGCCCCAGGACACACCAGTAGAACGGTCGATATGTGCTGGCTCCCAACGCCTGCCATACCTCGATCACCTGGGTAAGTGCCTCGATGTGGGCTGGTAACGCGGCGGGGTTGGGACTGTGCGCAGCGACATCGGCTCGCGCATCGACCATCGCGTTTTCGGTCGCGGTCAGCAACTGCCAATACAGATAGTCGAGCCCGTATCGGTCGGAGGTGTCAGCCATTTCGCGGACGAGTTCGCGGGCGCGATCGTACTGACCGGTTTCGACGCAGACCCAGACGTCCATGTCGATGGCATAGAGATGGTTGTAAGGCTTCTGTGGATAACCGAGCTGGTTCGCGCGATCGACGGCACGCTTGAGTTGCACCTCGGCGCCGGCGAGATCCCCTTGTACCAGGCGATGCCAGGCGAGGTGTTCGTGTGCCAATGCCACCGGGTCGTGCGGGACGAACCATATGGCCTGGATCCGCTGTTCATAGTCATCGACCAGATCCGTCGCCTGCTCGAAATACTTTCTGGCGGTGTCGAATTCGCCGCGCAGCCACTCCACGATGCCCGACGAGCCGGCGAGGGCGGGCCGAAACCATTGTCGGCCGTGCTCGGTGGCCGCCTGTGCGGCCTGCAACAGCGAATCAACCCGGCGCAGGTCCGAACGCCAAAGGTAGTAAGCACCCACAGCGGGCAGCGCCGCGAACAGGTCGTCGTCGCGCAGATCGGTGCCCGCAAGCTGTAGGCAGCGCTCGAAGTCTGAAGCGGCGACGGGGCTTTGGGCGCCTTCGGCGGTGGCAGTAAGGTAGCCGCGCTCCAGCCGGGGGGCGATCTCGCGCCGGTCGCGATCCGGGCCGGGCGGGCATTGCTCAACTTGTGCGAGGGCGTGGGTCAGGTAGGTGCGGGCCTCGGCGAGAGCGCCCCGGCGACGGGCAGCCGCCGTCGCTTGCTGGTAGGCGGACGCGGCGTCGGCGTGCCGGGCGCCCTGCTCGTAGTGCGAGGCAACCAATGGCCAGTCCGGGTCACCCGCTGAGTTGTAGACCAAAGCGTCGGCGACCTTCGCGTGCAACTTGCGCCGCACGCTCGGGGGAGCGAGTTCGTCGGCGACTTCGCGGAGTAGTTCATGGCGGAAACGCCAGCGGGCGTTTCCAGTTCGCTCGAACACGCCGGCATCCGTGAGCTGGTCGATGACTTCGTCGACCTCTTGCTCGTCGAGCTCGACCGCCGTCATCAACAGCGACCGGTCGATGTGGCGGCCGATGACGGCAGCGGCCTCTACCACCGGCACGACGTTGTTGCCGGCGCGAAGCCGTGCGAATAGCGGTTCGTACAGCGCGTCGGGCACATGGGTGTCGTCCGGTGGCGCCATACGCAGCCCTGCCACGACCTGCTCGATGTAGAAGGGCACCCCGTCACAGCGGCGTCGCACCGACGCACGCTGCTCGTCGTTGAGTGTCGGGTCTAACGCGACGATGAGCTCATCGGTCTCCTCGTCCGTCAACGGAGCCAGGTCGAATTGCTCGATCTGCCAATGGTTCGGCAGCGATTTCCCGTCACGACTGGTGAGTACGACAAGCGGCCGGCCCTCGCCGGCGCCCAGCATCGCATCGACCACTTCCAGCGTCGGGGGATCGATCCACTGCAGATCCTCGGCGACGAGTAGCGCCGGCGCATCGCTCAAGCAGGCCGTCAGGTAGGAGCCCACCGTCGAGGCGATCAACTGCTCCAGCCTGCGGCCCTCAGCTTGCACCGGCTCGTAGCCATGTTCGGGTCCGATCGCCAGAACCGGCGCGAGTCCCGGCACGGCTGCAGTCGGATCTAGCCCGCGCGCAGTTATTTCGGCTCGCAGTAGACGCAGCCGCTCCGTGGCATCGGTCAGGCGAGTTATGCCGCACCGTCGCTCCAGCAGCGCGCGGACCGGGTGGAAGCCCACGTGGGTGTGGAAGGGCGACCCGGCCAGCTCCAGCACTACCGCGCCCGAGCGCTTGGCCAGATCGGCGGCTTCGGCCGCTAGCCGGCTTTTGCCGACGCCCGGTTCGCCAGAGAAGAACAGCGCGGGAGTGGTGAGCGTGCCGGTTTGCGTACGCGCCCAGTATGTGTGCAGCTGGGCCAGCTCACGCGTTCGGCCCACCAGCGGACCATGCATGGTCGTCGGCCGCTCAACCCGCTCGCTGTCGACGCGGTGGTGAGCGATCAAGCCGGCCACACCCTTCACCGGGGCGGCGGGCCGCTCTTCAAGCTCGAAATCGTTGCGCACCAGTGCCGCAACCGGATTGGACACCACCACGGAATTCGGTGCCGCAAGTCCCGACAGGCGGGCGGCCAAGTTCGCCGCCAACCCGTACACGTCGTCTTGTGCCGTGTCCAGGTAGACCAGCCCGCGGTGCACCCCGACGCGCACCGCGATTTCGATCCCGAAACGGCGCTGGGTCTGCTCGCTGAGCCGGGCTACCTCCCGCGTAATCTCGAGTCCGGCGTGAACCGCCCGTCGGACATCGTTCTCATGTGCAGTCGGGTGACCGAACACCGCCAACAATCCGTCGCCCTTAGTGGAGCCGATGTGGCCCTCATAGCGGTCAACCGTCCCTGAAACGATGTCCCGGTAGCGCCCAACCACCAGCCGATAGATCTCCGGCTCCACGCGGGTCGACAACACGGTTGAATCAACCACGTCGGCGAACAGAATCGTCAGCCGCCGTATCTCCCCGTCGTCGCCGGGCGCGGCCGACAGCAAGTCCTCGGCGTCGGCATTCGCATGGTCGATGGCAAGCACCTGACCGGCCAAGGCCGTCGCGGTCGTGGGGTCACCACGGTTGATCGCGGACACGGCGCGATCGACCAACTCGTCGATCGATGCACCCAGCTCGCTGTGGGTACTCCCGCCCCGTGCCGTAGTGCCCCGGCCATCGGTCACGAGGAATATCGTGTCACTCCTCGGCGGCATGCGCCCCGGTAATTTGCTAGGACCGGTCAAATTCGGTTGGTTCTCGTAATGGTTGGTGGGCAGGGGCCGGCCCGCTGCGCTGGTTTACTTTCGGCGCTGAAACGTGCCTATGGCGTCGCGGTCTTAGTCTCAAACCGGAAAACGGCGAGCCGACCCGCCAGCGCCTCGAATTCGTCGGCCGTGCCGTCGCGCACCATTCCCGAGCGCTTCGCGAACGCCACACCGACCGGCACTTCGGTCGAATACGCCCGCAGCACCGGACGCGCTTCGTCGGCGTTCAGTTCGACGATCCTGACTTGGCGTGACCGCCGGCCCCGGCTCAGCGTGCCGGTGCCCGCGGCGCGGGCATTCGCCGCCCAGTCGGCGCCCGGGTAGCCGGCCACGACGTAGAGGCCGCCCCGAAATTCAAACGGTGTCATCGGCGTGCTGCGCGGGTGACCCGACTTGCGGCCGCGGCACCGTCAGCACCATGGCGGGGCCGGTCGGTATCCCGAGCCGCTGAACCGCCATCATCACCCTGTTCATGGGCTTGAGGTAGCGCGGCGGACGTGGATCGGACATGTCAACTCCTTGTCTCTAAGGCGAACAGGTCGCGGTGCTGGGACACCCACTGCGCGAGCGGGGTCGCCGGCCGGCCGAGGATCTTCTCCACGTCGTGGGTGACCAGGGCGGGTTTGTCGAGCGTCTGGGCGAGCATGGCGGTATAGGCGTCGGCGAAGTCGGCGTTGAACCCCAAACCGATGAACCGCTGCCGCACCAGCTCCGCCGGCACTTCCCGGTATTGCAGCGGGCGACCGAGGACGTCGCCGATGACCTCGACCAGCTCGGAGTTGCTGAACGCCTGCGGACCGGTCAGCGGGATGCGCTGGCCCACAAGCTCATCGGTGAGCAGCGCCCGCGCCGCGACCGCCGAGATGTCGCTCTCGACGATGGGTGCCGACGATGCCGCGGCGTACGGCCCGCCCACCACATCGCCGGCGCGGATCTGCGCCGACCACATGCCGACGAAGTTGGTCACGAAAATCGCCGGCCGCAGGCTCACCCACGCCAGGCCGGATTCGACGGCCAGCTGTTCGACCTCCTTGTTGCGGTCCCCGCGAAAGCGTGACGGCTGCCGACTGAAGTCGTCGTCGGCGTTGATCGCCGACAGCGCAACCAGCTTCGTGACTCCGGCACGCCGGCACTGGGCGACCGCCTCGGCCAGCTGCCCCTCCAGCGCCCGGGAATTGAGGAATACCGCCTCGACATCAGACGCGGCACCGGCCAGCGCGTCGGCCGCCGACCCGACCACCTCGACGCCAGGGGGAAACCCGGCGGTGTCCGGTGCGCGGGTGACCGCCCGCACTCGGGCGCCTGCGGCGACAAGGTCGGCGACGAGCGGGCGCCCGACGTTGCCCGTCGCTCCGGTTACGACGATCGTCATGGGTGTGGTTCCTTTCGTGAGTTTTTCGGTGCTCATACGACGGCGCGGGAGGTGGGAAAGTTACAACCGAAATGTGTAACTTTTCGCGGCATCAGATCGTCGAATACTCATGAGCCAGTCGCAGTCACCGAGCGACCAGGTCACCGAGGCCTGGCGCCATCACCGCCCGTACCTGGTCAATCTCGCCTATCAGATGATCGGCGATGTCGGTGACGCGGAAGACGTTGCGCAAGAGGCCTTTCTGCGGCTCGCGCGTGCCGATCTGAACGAGATCGACGACGTCCGCGGCTGGCTGACGGTGGTGGCAAGCCGGCTATGCCTCGATCAGGTGCGGTCGGCCCGCGCCCGCTACGAGCGGCCGGGTGAGGTTGACCAGCAGCCGGCGTCGCGGCGCCTGGATCCGGCCGACCGGGTCACCCTCGACGACGAGGTCCGTGCCGCGTTACTGGAGGTCTTACGCAGGCTCAGCCCCGGTGAACGGGTCGCCTTCGTGCTGCACGACGTGTTCGGGGTCCCGTTCGACACCATCGCCGAGACCGTGGGCCGCCCGGTCGGCACCTGCCGTCAGCTGGCGCGGCGCGCGCGGACCAAATTCACTGCGGCACAACCGAAACTGAACGAGGTGGCCCCGGCCGAGCACCAGCTCGTCACCGAGAAGTTCATCACCGCGTGCGCCAACGGCGACATCGCGGCATTGACCGCCGTGCTGGATCCGGCGGTCTGGGGCGTGGGCACAATCTTGGCCGAGCCGGCCCCGCCGCCGCAGATCAACCACGGGCCAGACGCGGTGGCCACCAACCTGCTGCGCTATCTGGGCCCGGAGGTGACGCTCGTCAGCGGTCCCGCCGGGCAACCGGTGGTGTTGGCCTTCGCCGATCGGCGGCTCTTCGCCGCGATCGTGCTCACCATCCGCGGTGACCTCGTGACCAAGATCGAGGCCGTCGCCGACCCTTCGGCGCGGGCGGGTGCCGGTCAGCGGCCGTAATGCGCCTGGGTGGCCGCGCAACCGGGTCTTTCGTTCGGGGCGGTGCACCGCATCGATGACGCCGGCGACCACGTGGTCACGACGCTGGAGTTCATCGTCACGGGCCCGTTGGCGCGGCTGGCAGCGGCGATGGCGGGCTCCCCGGATCCGCTCCTCCCTCGAGATGGAGAGCAGCGGCCTCAAGCGGGCCGCCGAGCGGGCTTAGCCCTCCCCGTCACCCGGCCGCCGGCTCGCCGCACGCTCTGACCGCGCCGCGAAATAGTCCGCGATCGTGGCCGTGACCTGCAGAAATTTGCGCCGCGTCGCCGGCGCCATTTCGCCGTCCACATCGATCACGCCGCCCGGCCGTAGATGGGGATCGAAGGGCACCTCGACCACCGGCTGTCCGTGATCGACGAACTCGCGGGCCAGCAACTCCCGGGTGCGTTTGTCGGCGTGGCCGTCGGAATCGTTGAGCACCACGATGGTGTGGTACAGCAGGGTCGTCAGGCCACGTTCGGACAGCCATTCGATCGTCCTGGCGGCCGCGGAGGCCCCATCCGCCCACGGCGAGGTCACCACGATCAGCGCGTCCAGGTCGCGCAGCACCTCCTGGGTGACCGGCGAATCCATCGTGGAGCCGCAGTCGATGACCGAGATCGTGAAGTGGTCATCCAGCCGGAGCGTGGCTTCCCGGTAGATCGCGGGATCGAGGACCCGCCGCGGGCCCGCCGCCGGCTCGCCGCCGAGTACGTGCAGGCCAGCGGGATTCCGGCCGAGGCGCTCCACCACATCGGCGAAGGACCGCAGGTTCTTGTCGGAGGTCAACCCCCAGAACGAGCCCGCCGACCGCGGGTCGATCCGGTAGCCCAACCGGCCGAACGCGGTATCGGCGTCGATCGCCACGACGTGGTCTTGCGGACGCAACTCGGCAAACAGGGATCCGACGCTGGCGGCCACCGACGTTTTGCCCACGCCGCCCTTGCCCAGCACGCCGACCTTGTAGTTGCCGTGAAGGGTGGTTCGGATGGCCGCTTCGAATTGCGCCTCCTGCCGCTGCGCCGCCGACGGACCCAGCGTGACAAGGCCAAAGGTGGCCACCCGCAAGAAGCGTCGCCAGCCGCGGTCGGGCAGTTCGTCGGCGGGGGTGCCGGCGGGCGCGGCGGCGTCGGCCCACAGCTCCTGCGGGGGCGCGACCGCGGGGGGAGCTGCCCGCCAGGGCGGCGCCGCGGGGCGCGGCGGGACCGGGGGCGGGGCGGGACGGGGTGGCTGTTGGGGCGGGACCGCGGATCGCTGAGGAGGCGCCGGCGGGTACGGCGGGGGCGACGGCGGCGTCGGCGGGTGCGGGCCGGGACGGGGTTGCTTTTGAGCCGGCTGCCGAGGCGGGGCAGGTCGCTGGGCAACAGTTGGGGAAGCCGGTGCCGCGGTCTGGGCATCACCGGGTTGGGGACCGGGCGGGTGTCCCGTGGGCGCGCCGGGCTGGTCTGGCCGCAGGCGGTCCCGCAGGAATTCGTCGCGCTCGTTCATGGGCTCCTCGGGTGCCGGGCGATCCATCCTTGCGCGTGTGGCCGACCGCGGCGAGCCCTCACATGATGAGCACCACGGTCCGGCCGCGCACGCCGGACCAGCGTCAGTCCAGTATCGGTTACGAGCCGCGTAGGAGCGGCGCCGAGTTACGCGCAAACTCCGGCGGGGCTTGCCGCGGCGCTTCCGCGCCCGTCGGCCGTTCGCTGAGCACGCCCATGGGCGACCCCGTCCGGGTTGCCCCCTTGCGTGGGCGCGATCACAGCAAACTTGCGCGATTGGCAGATATCCCGGGCGGTCGGCTAGGATCGACGGTGGAGCGGGGTGAATACCAGCCGCGAGCAGCAGGCCGGCGATGTCGTCGGCCGCCCTTTGCAGCGAATTTACGGAGCTGCCAGCTGGCGGTTAGACTTAGCGAAGTTGGCATGTCAGGCGGGTATTGTCATATCGTTTTACGACTTGTCGAGACCGGTTCCAGGCCACCGTTCAGCGCTGAACGGACGAATCCCTAACCGGATCATCTCCGCCTGGGGGACAGCCTATCGACAAGACCGAAGGGGCCTCAGCCCGCAACCTCCGGGTGCGGCCCCGTCGGAGCCGCACGTAACGGCCCTCACACGGCCGCTGGAACGTTCTGGTGAAGGGTCAGGTGCATATGACGCCCAAGCGCGTCGGGTTATATAACCCCGCGTTCGAGCACGATTCGTGCGGGGTAGCCATGGTCGTCGATATGCACGGCCGTCGTAGCCGCGACATTGTCGACAAGGCGATCACCGCGCTGCTCAACCTCGAACACCGCGGTGCCCAGGGCGCCGAGCCGCGCAGCGGTGACGGCGCCGGCATCCTGATTCAGGTCCCGGATGCGTTCCTCCGCGAAGTCGTGGAATTCGAGCTGCCCCCTCCCGGCAGCTACGCCACCGGTATCGCGTTTCTGCCGCAGTCGTCCAAGGATGCCGCGGCCGCGTGCGCCGCGGTGGAAAAGATCGCCGAAGCCGAGGGCCTGCAGGTGCTGGGCTGGCGAGACGTGCCCACCGACGATTCGTCGCTGGGTGCGTTGTCGCGCGACGCGATGCCGACCTTCCGGCAGGTGTTCATGACGGGCGCCTCCGGCATGGCGCTGGAGCGCCGCGCCTACGTGATCCGCAAGCGCGCCGAGCACGAACTGGGAACAAAAGGCCCGGGCCAAGACGGGCCCGGCCGCGAAACCGTTTACTTCCCAAGCCTTTCGGGGCAGACGTTCATCTACAAGGGCATGCTGACCACCCCGCAGCTGAAGGCGTTTTACCTTGACCTGCAAGACGATCGGCTGACCAGCGCGCTGGGCATCGTGCACTCCCGGTTCTCCACCAACACCTTCCCGTCCTGGCCGCTGGCGCATCCGTTCCGGCGCATCGCCCACAACGGTGAGATCAACACCGTCACCGGCAACGAAAACTGGATGCGCGCCCGCGAGGCGTTGATCAAGACCGACGTCTTCGGCGACGACGTCGAGAAGTTGTTCCCGATCTGCACCCCCGGCGCCTCCGACACCGCGCGCTTCGACGAGGCCCTCGAACTTCTCCACCTGGGCGGACGCAGCCTGGCCCACGCGGTGTTGATGATGATCCCCGAGGCGTGGGAGCGCCACGAGTCGATGGACCCCGCGCGGCGGGCGTTCTATCAGTATCACGCGTCGCTGATGGAGCCGTGGGACGGCCCGGCGTCGATGACGTTCACCGACGGCACCATCGTCGGCGCGGTGCTCGACCGAAATGGGCTGCGCCCCTCGCGAATCTGGGTCACCGACGACGGCCTGGTGGTGATGGCTTCCGAGGCCGGCGTGCTCGACCTGGACCCGGCCAAGGTGGTCCGCCGGATGCGGCTGCAGCCCGGCCGGATGTTCCTGGTGGACACCGCGCAGGGCCGCATCGTTGCCGACGAGGAGATCAAGGCGGAGCTGTCCGCCGAACACCCCTACCAAGAGTGGCTCGACAAGGGCTTGATTCCGCTCGACGATCTGCCGGCGGGCAAATACGTCCGGATGCCCCACGCCCGGCTCGTCAAGCGGCAGTTGGCCTTGGGCTACACCTACGAGGAACTCAACCTGCTGGTGGCGCCGATGGTCCGCGCCGGCGCCGAGCCGATCGGCTCGATGGGCACCGACACCCCCGTCGCGGTGCTGTCTCAGCGTCCGCGGATGCTCTACGACTACTTCCACCAGCTCTTCGCGCAGGTGACCAACCCGCCGCTGGATGCCATCCGCGAGGAGGTGGTGACCAGCCTGCAGGGCACCACCGGCGGCGAGCGCGACCTGCTCAACCCGGACGAGAACTCCTGTCACCAGATCGTGCTGCAGCAGCCGATCCTGCGTAACTACGAGCTGGGCAAGCTGATCAACCTCGACCCCGACGACGAGATCAACGGGCGTCCGCACGGCATGCGGTCCAAGGTGATTCGCTGTCTGTATCCGGTCGCCGAGGGCGGCGCCGGGTTGGCGGCCGCATTGGAGGAGGTACGCGCGCAGGCGTCGGCGGCGATCGCCGACGGAGCCCGGGTCATCATCTTGTCCGACCGCGGTTCCGACGAGCAGCTGGCCCCCATACCTTCGCTGCTCGCGGTGGGGGCGGTGCACCACCACCTGGTGCGCGACCGGACGCGCACCCATGTAGGTCTGGTGGTCGAATCCGGCGACGCCCGCGAGGTGCACCACATGGCACTGCTGATCGGTTGCGGGGCGGCGGCGGTGAACCCCTACCTCGCGTTCGAGTCGATCGAGGACATGATCGACCGCGGTGTCTTTGACGGTTTCGGGGATGGGATAGACCGCAACAAGGCGCTGAACAACTACGTCAAGGCGGCCGGCAAGGGTGTGCTGAAAGTGATGTCCAAGATGGGCATTTCGACGCTGGCCTCCTACACGGGTGCGCAACTGTTCCAGGCGGTCGGCATCTCCGAGGACGTGCTCGACGAATACTTCACCGGGCTGAGCTGCCCGACCGGCGGAATCACTCTCGACGACATCGCCGCCGACGTCGCCACCCGCCACAACCTGGCCTACATCGACCGGCCCGACGAACGCGCGCACCGCGAACTCGAAGTGGGTGGCGAATACCAGTGGCGCCGGGAGGGCGAGTACCACCTGTTCAACCCGGAAACCGTTTTCAAACTGCAGCACGCCACCCGCACCGGGCAGTACAAGATCTTCAAGGAGTACAGCCGTCTCGTCGACGACCAGAGTGAGCGGATGGCATCGCTGCGCGGCCTGCTCAAGTTCCGCGGCGATGTGCGGCCCCCGGTTCCGCTGGACGAGGTCGAGCCCGCCAGCGAGATCGTCAAACGCTTCTCGACGGGTGCGATGAGCTACGGCTCGATCTCCGCTGAGGCGCACGAGACGCT
Source organism: uncultured Actinomycetota bacterium (assembly GCA_963802525.1). Taxonomy (GTDB): domain Bacteria; phylum Actinomycetota; class Actinomycetes; order Mycobacteriales; family Mycobacteriaceae; genus Mycobacterium. The sequence goes on from CAWDJC010000032.1 coordinate 53,689, forward strand.
CGCCATCGCGATGAACCGCCTCGGCGGCCGATCCAACAGCGGTGAAGGCGGCGAGAACGTCAAGCGATTCGACCGCGACCCCAACGGGGACTGGCGCCGCAGCGCGATCAAGCAGGTCGCCTCCGCCCGGTTCGGGGTCACCTCGCATTACCTGACCAACTGCTCCGACATCCAGATCAAGATGGCCCAGGGTGCGAAGCCCGGTGAGGGAGGCCAACTTCCGGGGAACAAGGTGTACCCGTGGGTCGCCGAAGTGCGGCACTCCACACCCGGCGTCGGATTGATCTCGCCGCCGCCGCACCACGACATCTATTCCATCGAGGACCTGGCGCAGCTGATCCACGACCTGAAGAACGCCAACCCGTCCGCGCGCGTGCACGTAAAGCTGGTCTCCGAGAACGGAGTAGGGACGGTTGCGGCCGGCGTTTCCAAAGCGCACGCCGACGTGGTCCTGATCTCGGGACACGACGGCGGCACCGGAGCCACCCCGTTGACGTCGATGAAGCACGCGGGCGCGCCCTGGGAACTGGGGCTGGCCGAGACCCAGCAGACGTTGCTGCTCAACGGCTTACGCGACCGGATTGTGGTCCAGGTGGACGGTCAGATGAAGACGGGTCGCGACGTGATGATCGGCGCGTTGCTCGGCGCCGAGGAGTTCGGCTTCGCGACCGCCCCGCTGGTGGTTTCCGGCTGCATCATGATGCGGGTATGCCACCTGGACACCTGCCCGGTCGGGGTGGCCACCCAGAACCCGGTGCTGCGGGAGCGGTTCACCGGTAAGCCCGAGTTCGTCGAGAACTTCTTCATGTTCATCGCCGAGGAAGTCCGGGAATACATGGCGCAGTTGGGCTTCCGCACCTTCAACGAGGCCGTCGGGCAGGTGGGCTCGCTGGACACCACGCTGGCGCGGGCGCACTGGAAGGCGCACCGACTGGACCTCACACCGGTGCTGCACGAGCCGGAGTCGGCGTTCATGAACCAAGACCTCTATTGCAGCTCCCGGCAGGATCACGGCCTGGACAAAGCGCTCGATCAGCAGCTGATCGTGATGAGCCGCGAGGCGCTGGACTCCGGCAAACCGGTCCGGTTTTCCACCACGATCGGCAACGTCAACCGCACGGTGGGCACCATGCTCGGCCACGAGCTGACGAAAGCCTACGGCGGCCAGGGCTTGCCGGACGGAACGATCGACATCACCTTCGACGGATCCGCCGGCAACAGCTTCGGCGCCTTTGTGCCCAGGGGAATTACGTTGCGCGTCTACGGCGACGCCAACGACTACGTCGGGAAGGGCCTGTCCGGTGGCCGGATCGTCGTGCGGCCGTCGGACAACGCGCCGCAGGACTACGTCGCCGAGGACAACATCATCGGCGGCAACGTGATCCTGTTCGGCGCCACCAGCGGGGAGGTCTACTTGCGCGGCGTCGTCGGCGAACGGTTCGCGGTCCGCAACTCCGGTGCCCACGCCGTGGTGGAGGGAGTCGGCGATCACGGTTGCGAATACATGACCGGAGGCAAGGTCGTCATCCTTGGCCACGCCGGCCGTAACTTCGCGGCGGGCATGTCCGGCGGCGTGGCCTACGTGTTCGACCGGGACGGCGAATTAACGAACAACCTCAACGGCGAAATGGTCGAGCTGGAGAGCCTCGACGAGGACGACGTGGAGTACCTGCATGCCACCATTCAGGCGCACGTCGACGCCACCGATTCCGCTGTCGGCCAGCGGATCCTGGCCGACTGGCCAAATCAGCAACGGCATTTCGCGAAGGTGATGCCGCGCGACTACAAGCGGGTGCTGCAGGCGATCGCCGAGGCGGAGCGTGACGGCGTCGACGTCGACAAAGCGATCATGGCGGCCGCGCATGGCTGATCCCAGCGGCTTCCTGAAATACACGCATCGGGAATTGCCGAAGCGCCGGCCTGTCCCGCTGCGACTGCGTGACTGGAACGAGGTCTACGAGGACTTCGACGAAGGCACCCTGCGCCATCAGGCGACCCGTTGCATGGATTGCGGTATTCCGTTCTGTCACAACGGATGTCCATTGGGCAACCTGATTCCGGAATGGAATGATCTGGTGCGGCGGGGTCGTTGGCGCGACGCGATCGAACGGCTGCACGCCACCAACAATTTCCCGGACTTCACCGGCCGGCTGTGCCCGGCGCCGTGCGAGCCGGCGTGCGTGCTGGGCATCAACCAGGACCCGGTGACGATCAAGCAGATCGAGCTGGAGATCATCGACAGGGCCTTCGAGGAGGGCTTTGTCGTCCCGCTGCCCCCGGACAGGCTGACCGGAAAGACCGTCGCCGTGGTGGGCTCGGGCCCGGCGGGCCTGGCAGCGGCCCAGCAACTGACCCGCGCCGGTCACAGCGTGACCGTCTTCGAGCGCGACGACCGCGTCGGTGGTCTGCTGCGCTACGGCATCCCGGAATTCAAGATGGAGAAGCGCTTCCTGGACCGGCGGCTCGACCAGATGCGCGCCGAGGGGACCGAGTTCCGGCCGAACGTCAACGTCGGGGTCGACATCACCGCCGAACAACTGCGCGCCGATTTCGACGCGGTGGTGCTGGCCGGCGGGGCCACCGCCTGGCGCGATCTGCCCATTCCCGGCCGGGAGCTGGACGGCATCCATCAGGCGATGGAGTTCCTGCCGTGGGGCAACCGGGTCCAGGAGGGTGACGACGTTTTGGGGGAGGACGGCGAGCCGCCGATCACCGCCAAGGGCAAGAAGGTCATCATCATCGGCGGTGGTGACACCGGGGCCGACTGCCTGGGCACCGTGCACCGGCAGGGTGCCATCGCGGTGCATCAGTTCGAGATCATGCCGCGTCCGCCGGAGGCGCGCGCCGAATCCACCCCGTGGCCGACCTACCCGCTGATGTACCGGGTGTCGGCGGCCCACGAAGAGGGCGGCGAGCGGGTGTTCTCGGTCAACACCGAGGAGTTCGTCGGCGAGGACGGGCACGTGACCGCGCTCAAGGCTCACGAGGTGACCATGCAGGACGGCAAGTTCGTCAAAGTCGAGGGCTCTGATTTCGAACTCGAGGCCGATTTGGTGTTGCTGGCGATGGGATTCGTCGGTCCGGAGAAGCCGGGCCTGCTCACCGACCTCGGAGTGAAGTTCACCGACCGCGGCAATGTGGCGCGCGGGGCCGACTTCGACGCGTCGGTTCCGGGTGTGTTCGTTGCTGGTGACATGGGTCGTGGCCAGTCACTGATCGTTTGGGCGATAGCTGAGGGCCGGGCCGCCGCTGCGGGCGTCGACCGGTTTTTGATGGGTGCGACGGCGCTGCCGGCGCCCATCAAGCCGACCGCGGCACCCCTCCAGTAGTCACACCAGTCACATCTGAAACACCAATTCATTTTTCGGCGTTTCTGCTCACGTTTGCCAGCAAATTGTTGTCTAATGGTTCGTTGTGGGCCTCATCGCGTAGAAGTCACGGGGGAGTCTCGCTGGAACGGACCGATCGCAGGAGTGGTCACTGTGCATGTCAACCCATTACCCCGGTCGCGGATGGGGCGAATCGCCTGGTCATGGTTACGTCACCCAATGAAGAGCCGCGAGTTTCCCGCTAAGCATGAGCGCCTGATCACCGCCGAAGAGCTGATGCTGTTCGGGGTGTAGTCGCCGCACCCCGGCGCGGCGCCGGGTTTGCTCGAGCAGTCGGACTATCGGTCCAACAGCCCCGAATCCCGGATCGCCTCGGCCAGCGGTTCCAGCACGGCCGGGTCGTGGGGCGGCGCAATGTAGACGATGCCCAGGTCCAGGCCTTCGGCGGCCAGCCCGGCCGCGTCCTCGATGACCTTCCCAAAGTTGCGGTCCGGTTCCAGGCGCAGGTGGGCCGACAGGGTGATCTCCTTCGGATCGCGCCCGATGTCCGCGCAGTGCGAGGCGAGCACGTCGCGCTTGTGGGCGAATAGCTCCGGCGGACCGCCGGCGAAGTTCCAGTGCTGCGCATAGCGCGCCGTGATCCGTAGTGTGCGTTTCTCCCCGCTGCCGCCGATGCAGATTGGCGGGTGCGGGCGCTGCACGCCCTTGGGCTCGTTGCGGGCGCTCTTGAGTTGGTAGTAGCGGCCGGCGAAGTCGGTGGTCTCCTCGCTCAGGAGGCTGGTCAGGACCTCACACGCCTCTTCGAATCGGTCGAAGCGTTCTTTGACGGAGCCCAACTCGATGCCGTAGGCGCCCGACTCCTCCTCGTTCCAGCCGGCGCCGATCCCGAGCTCGAGGCGTCCGTTCGAGATGATGTCGAGCGCGGCGGCCATGTTCGCCAGCACCGCGGGGTGGCGGTAGTGGATGCCGGTGACGAGGGTGCCCAGCCGTAGCCGCTTGGTCGCCTGCGCCAACGCGGTCAGCGTCGTCCAGCCCTCGAGGCAGGGCCCGTCGCTTGCGGAGAAGATCGGGTAGAAGTGGTCGAAGGTCCACCCGGACTCGTAGACGTCGATGTCGTCGGCGGCCTGCCAGACGGCGAGCATCTCTGCCCAAGTGGTGTTTTGGGGTGAGGTTTTGAACGCGAATCGCATGAAATCGACATTAGCCGACCTTTATTAAGCGGAACTAAAGTCAACCCGACCATGAATTACTCCCTCGGGATCGACACCAGGATCACCCTGCTGGCGGCCGGGCTGATCTTCCTGCTCGCACTCGTTCTGGGCGTCTGGAAGTACCGCCAGATCATGGCCGCCGACGACCATCGGGCCCACCCGTACGTCGACATCGCGCACCGGGCCGCGTTGCTCTACTCGTTCGCGACCCTGCTGCTCGCGGTCTTCGTCGAACTCAGCGCCTGGCCTACGTGGGTCAACCTGACCGCGGCCGCCGTCGTCGTCTTCTTTTTCGTCGGCGCCATCCTCAGCTATATCGAACACGGGGCGCGGCGCGACACCGTCAACCAATTCGAAAGCCCCGGCCGCGGCCCGACGGTGATGATGGCGCTGCTCATCGCCGGCGAGATCGGCGGCTTCGGTGTGCTGCTCGCCGGGTTCGTCGTCGGTCAGCTGATGTGACCCGGCCAGGCACACTGGAGCCATGGATCCGGTAACGGCTTTGCGGCAGATCGCCTATTACAAGGACCGGAGCCGCCACGACCCCCGAAGGGTGATGGCCTATCGCAATGCCGCCGACATCATCGAGGGCCTTGACGACGCGGCGCGGGAGCGGCACGGTCAGGCCAACAGCTGGCAGACGCTGCCGGGCATCGGGCCCAAGACCGCGAAGGTCATCGACCAGGCCTGGTCGGGTCGCGAGCCCGACCTGCTGGTCGAATTGCGTTCTGGCGCCGAGGATCTCGGCGGCGGCGACGTCCGATCCGCGCTGCGCGGGGATCTGCACCTGCATTCGAACTGGTCGGATGGGTCGGCGCCGATCGAGGAGATGATGGCCACCGCGGCGGCGCTGGGACATGAGTACTGCGCGCTGACCGACCACTCGCCACGGCTGACCATCGCCAACGGGTTGTCGCCGGAGCGGTTGCGCAAACAACTCGACGTCATCGACGGGTTGCGCGACGAGTTCGCGCCCATGCGGATTCTCACCGGCATCGAGGTCGACATCCTCGAGGACGGCAGCCTGGACCAGGAGCCCGAACTGCTCGAGCGCCTCGACGTCGTCGTGGCCAGCGTGCATTCGAAGTTGTCGATGGATTCGGCGGCGATGACACGACGCATGGTGCGGGCCGTCTCCGACGGCCACGCCGACGTGCTGGGCCACTGCACCGGCCGGCTGGTCGCGGGCAACCGCGGCATCCGGCCCGAATCGAAGTTCGACGCCGAAGCCGTGTTCACCGCCTGCCGTGACCACGGGACGGCGGTGGAAATCAATTCCCGCCCCGAGCGCCGCGACCCGCCGACCCGGCTGCTCAAGCTGGCGCTGGAGATCGGCTGCGTGTTCAGCATCGACACCGACGCGCACGCACCCGGCCAGTTGGACTTCCTCGGTTACGGCGCGCAGCGCGCGCTGGACGCCGGCGTGCCCGTCGACCGGATCGTCAACACGTGGCCGGCCGACAAGCTGCTGGATTGGACGGCCTCATAGGGCTGGCTGCCCAATGAAGGACTGGTCGGAGTCTTCATTAGCAGCGGCACTTGCCAAGAGACAACCGCGTTTTGCATCGGCAGTCGGTGAGAAGGGACCAAGTGTCTAGTACGTGTGTATCCCAGATTGAGCTGTAGACAAACGCTGTCACGGGCTGATCGGCTGGACATCAGTGGTGATTGGAACCGGGCCCACGAGGAGCGGATTACCAAACGTGACCGAAGATCTCAGCCGGCGCTCACAATGTCGTCTTGATCGGCGCGGGCGTGGACGCGATCTCGTCCAACACCTGAATGTTCCTGACAACGTCGCGGCTTTCCTCTTCGGCGATGTCGCGAACCGTTGCCTGGATCACGCCGATGATGCCGGGCGGGTGGTAGATCAGATCTGCCTGGGCCGCCACCTTCCGATCGCGCGCCCAGATAGTGAAAGGCCGGGCGAATCCCGGTACCACCGTCAGTAAGATCGCGAACCGCCATGCGCTGTCACGCATGGTGACGACCGCCTGGTTGATCAGGAAAATCTCGTTGTCGGCCAGTACCTGGTAGAGCTCGGCCAGTTCTGGCGACAGTTGATTGATGTCGTCGACCACACCGTTGACCTGGCTTGCCAAAACGGCGTTAATGGTGTTGAAGTCGTCGTGCAGCTTCGGCAGTTTCGTTGCTGGAGCGATGTTCTGGGCCGTGATCCCAAGATCCAGGTCGATATGGGCATTCACGCCGGCCAGCATGTGCTGCAAGATGATCAGGTCAGCACGATCGGCGGCATCGAAAGTCTTTTGCCATGACCGTGTCGGCCGCGGGAATTGTTTCGGGTGAAAGTAACCGTTCAGCGCGTCGAAGTAACGGTCTGCGAATGAAGCATCGAACCGCTCCATCCGTGGTCCGTCCTGGAATGCGCCGTTATTAATCGCAGCACGTACTGCGATCGTTATCCGCTTGTACATCGCAGCGAAGTAGCCCAGCCGACTGGACGCGGCGATTGACCACTCGATGACCGAGTCGAGCGCCGACACCACCGCATCGAGCGTTGACAGGGGCGGAATCGGCGCCGGAGGTGGCGGCGTGGCAGGCATGGGCAAAGTATGACGCCAATGTCCAAGTGCCGTGGCGTAAGTAGCCATCCCAGCCGCATTGGGGCAGCCAGAGGTGGCCGCGATGGTCGTGCTGCGGGGGAGTTTATGGCGAATACCCGCCACTGCGGTCTCGGTGGTGCGGACTATCGCGCGCGTGTGGTCGTTGATAGCCCTGGGCGAGGGTACACCCCCTGGGTAGCCAAATGTGCTGCAACCGGCCGCATAATCGGTTGTCTAGTTTTGCACCTTGCGTCTTGGTGCCCTTCGGGTGCAGCCCTCCGTGTGGCGGTACCCGAACGTCGATTCGATGTGCATACGATGCGAGGGTTGCCCGTTCTTGTTGAAGATTACCGAGTAATTGCGGTTCGAGTTGAACGGTGGATCGAGGTATACCAGGTCTACCGTGCTCAAGACGTTCTAGGGTTGGCGCGACCAACAGTTGCCTGACGGCACGGGAATCCTTGCAGGATACAGGTTGAGAGTGCCGGTCGGCCAACAGGTTTCGGCGGCCGAAAGTGCTTGTGACCTGCGAAGACTCGAGTCGGCCCCGATGGTGCACTTTCCCTGCTTGGGTGGCCGAGCTGCAAGAGCGTAAGCCGGTGTTCAGAGGCCGGAGTCGTCGGGTGCGCTGCGCGGCCTCAACCGCACCTCTGTGATCGCGTCGTGTGCAGTTCTCGTGACTTCGACGGTCCACTGCGCGAGTTCGACGCGATCGCCTGGCGTGTTGGGGATACGGCCAAGGGTGACAAGCAGCAGGCCTGCGATGGTTGTGTAATCCCCGTCTGTGGCGTCGGTGAGGTCAACTCCGATGTCGGGCAGGTCGCGGATGGGAAAGGCGCCGGGCAGAATTAGGCTTCCGTCGGGCATCGTCTGCACCGCCCGCACGTCGCGGTCGGTCTCGTCGTAGATTTCGCCGACGATCTCTTCTAGCAGGTCTTCGATGGTGACGATGCCCGCCACACCGCCGTGTTCGTCGATGACAAGGGCGAACTGTTCACGTACAGCCTTAAACCGCCGTAGCGCGTCGGCGACCGGGAGGCTATCGGGGAACCGCATGGCCGGTCGTACCGCTTCAGCTACGGTGCCGTGCCCGTCGAGCAGGTCGCGCAAGTGCACGATACCCACGACTTCATCCAGCTCGCGGGAGCGGACCACCGGTGCCCGAGAGTGTCCCGATTGGGCTAGCGTAGCGCGGGCCTGCGCTACGGGAACATCAGCAGGCAACATGACCACTGCGCGGCGCGGGACTAGGATTTCCCGAAGCGCGTGCTCGTGAATCTCTAGCGTTCCGGCGATCATGGCGCGCTGCTCGACGGTAAGTCCGGGGTGACCGGTCACGAGTTCGCGTAGCTCCTCGAGGGAGAGCTGTTCCCTGCCGACGTTCGGGTCGCCCCCCAACAGCCGTAAGACGAGGTCGGTGGCCATGCCCAGCAGCCAAACCACCGGCCGACACAGCGTGGCCGCCATGTTCAACGGCAAGGCGACGAGGACTGACCAGCGCCGGGCGTACTGCATTGCCAGCCGCTTGGGGGCAAGCTCGCCGATGACGAGGTTGACACCTACCAGCACAAACGTGACGACGGCGATCGCGACGGCGCTCGCCGCGCCGCCGAAGAAGCTCAGCGATGAAACTAACGGCTGGGCGAGAGTGACTGCGGCGGTGGCCGACGCCAGAAAACCGGCCGATGTGATGCCGAGCTGAATGGTCCCGAGGTAGCGGTTGGGGTCGCGGGCGAGCCGGACCAGGGTGCGGTCGCTGCGTGTGCCGCGGTGTTCGAGTGCTCGCAATTGCCCTTCCCGCAAGGAGATCAATGCGACTTCGCTGCCCGAAAGCACCCCAGTGAGCAGCATCAACACGACAATGAGAGCGATGTCGAACCAATAACGACCCATTGTTGACTTCTACCACTCGATTTCAAGGAAACTCGCGCGAAGCTCCGCAACGGCGTAGGGGGCTGATCAATCGGTCTGGGCGGGCCTTGATTCACCTGATCCGTCATGGACGGTTGACTGGGAACCAAGCACGTTCGACTCCGTCGTATTCGTCGTCACGGTTGGAGCGAAGGGGCGCACAGGCGCAGCCGGAGCGGCGCGTGTACGCCGGGCACGACCGCGGTCGCCAGCGTGCGATGTCTACGCCGATTTCGTGTATTACACCAACCCAGACCGGGGAACCGACCCTAAAACCCGTACAAGATCGGCCAGACGCATTACCAGCCGGTCACTATGCGCGGGGCGGGGGTGACCCCCCTGGGGTAGCCCACTGTCGACACGCCCCTATGCCGTCGCCTCAGAGCTGCGTGTTGGGTCAACAGCCTGGGAGGTCTGAACGCGTATCGAGCATCGAGCAGACACATTCGCGCAAGAACCGAACATTCGAACTGCCGCAATAGCGCATCCCACGCGGGTAGTTCGCGCTTCGTGAAGCCGCTATGTCGTGTCTGCGGACGCAATGTCAGTCGGTTGGTCGGTCCAGATCCCTCAATCGGGTAGGTGCGGCATCTCGAAGCCCGGGTCACGGCCCACGAGCACCGCGGGCGTGAGCGAGGACCTGCCGTAGCGGTGGCGCACCCGGTCGATGGCGGCGTCGATGGCGGGTCGGTTCTCGTCGTCGCCGAACGGCAGCGTCAGCTGCTGGGCGCCGCTGCGGTCGATGCCCGACACCGCGAAGCCGACCAGCGTCAGCCCGCGCTGCGCGATCAGGGGAGCCGCGGATGCGACCAGCTGCCGCGCGGCGGCCAGGATGGGCTGTGTCGACGAGGTGGTCCACGGCAGTGTGCGTGACCGGGTCGCCCGGCTGAAGTCGTCGAACCGCAGTCGCAGCACCACCGTGCGACCGGTGCGCCCGGTGGTGCGCATCCGGGAAGTGATCCGGTCGATCAGGTTCACCACCACCGCGTCGACCTCGGCGGCCGACATGCGATTGCCGGCGCGGCCCAGCGCCCGCTGCGCGCCCACGGACCGGCGTCGCACACCGGTGGTCACCCGGCGGCGGTCGATGTTGCGGGACAGCGCATACAGCTGGCGTCCCATCGCGCCCCCCACCAGAGAGGCGAGCGTCGACTCGCTTAGCTCGGCGACATCGGCGACGGTCACCAGGCCGTGCGCGTGCAGCTTCTCGGCCGTCTTGGCGCCCACACCCCACAGCCGGCGCACCGGCAACGGGCGCAAGAACGCCAGCTCCTGGTCCGGCGGCACCAACAGCAGCCCGTCGGGCTTGGCTTCCTGGCTGGCGACCTTGGCGAGAAACTTCGTCCGGGCGACCCCGACGGTGATGGGCAGGCCGACCCGTTCCCGCACGTCCGCGCGCAGCCTGTCGGCGATCTGTATCGGCATGCCCGACACCCGGCGCAGGCCGCCGACGTCCAGGAACGCTTCGTCAACCGACACCGCCTCCACGACCGGTGTGCAGTCACGAAACACCTCGAACACGGCGTCGCTGGCGCGCGAGTAGGCGGCCATTCGGGGTGGCACCACCACGGCGTGCGGGCACAGGCGCCGGGCCTGCGCCCCGCCCATCGCCGTGCGCACGCCGTACGCCTTGGCCTCGTAGCTGGCCGCGAGCACCACCCCGCCGCCGACGATCAGCGGCCTGCCGCGCAACGTCGGGTCGTCGCGCTGTTCGACGGATGCGTAGAACGAATCCAGGTCCGCGTGCAGGATGGACGCATCACACCGCACGAACATATGTACTGCTTATCTGCTTAAGTGGACTAGTTTGCTTAAAATACGTCAAAGTTGTTGCTGGGCAGTGGTTTAGCAGTCGACCGCAGGGTTTGCTCTGGGCCTTCGGCGCCGCCGATGAGGTCGGCCAGGGGGTGGGGATCGGTGTTGACGCTTTGTTGCAGGAGTCGGTAGAAGAGCATTCCGCGGGCCTTTGACCTGCGGCGGTTGAATCTGAAGGTGAACTCGTCGAGGTAGTACTGCAGGTGCTCGCGTTCCACGCGGTAGTGATGGGTGCCGGCGTTCCACCGTTTGAGCAGCGAGGCCACACGATGGGGTCCGGGTAGGGTGACGTGTCCCGGTTCAGGCGAGCTGTAGCCCGACACGTAGTGGTGGGTATAGCCCTCCTCGGCGAGAACCCGGAACATCCGTGCGCCGTCGGTGCGGATCAGCGAACCTGGCGCTACCGTCGTGCGGGCGAAATCCACGAGTTGTTTGGAGCCTGGCGCATCGGCGACCCCAAGTCGTACCCGGCCGAGTCGAAGCTTCCTATTCGCTGGTGTTCCGAGGTTTTCCACCGCGATCATGACAGGAGCCTTGTCCGTTGAGGCACCCTGTTTTCCGGTGGCGCGACCACCTACAAAAGACTCATCGACCTCAACGGCACCAGCGAGCAGCTCACGCTCGGGACGTACCATCGCCCGGCGCAGCTTGTGCAGCCACACCCAGGCCGTCTCGTAGGAGCCCAGGCCGAGCATGTCGTGCAGATTCTGCGCCGAGGCCCCGTTCTTCTGCGAGGTCACCAGCCAGATCGCGGCGAACCACGTGCTCAGCGGCGTGCGCGTGCGGTGAAAGATCGTTCCGGCCGTCACCGATGTTTTGCGTCCGCAACCGGCGCACTTCCAATGTGCCGTGGAGGTCTGCCACGCCCGATCGCCACCACACACCGGGCACCGGAAGCCCTCTGGCCAGCGCAAACGCGCTAGATACGCCGCACACGACACATCATCGGGAAACCACGCTCGAAACTCCTGATACGTCCGCGGATAGTCCACCCCGCCGACCGGACCCACACCAGCAAAATCCACGCTGACCAGCATAAGTCCACTTAAGCAGATAAGCAGTACATATGTTCGCACCGTGCTACGACGATTTAGCCAGATTCGCCGTAGATGCTGGTGACCCAGATGTGGGTGAGGGTGTCGACGACCCGGTCCTCGTCCACCGCGGGTGTCTCGGCCGATAGCGCGGCCATCATGGTGCGCTCGTTCATCTGGTTCAGCGACGTTGCGAGGTCGGCGGCCGGGATGGTCTCGGGAGCGGCGCCGCGCGCCCGTTCGGCGGTGATCATGGCCGCCGTCTGGTCGATCCACTTCTGCATGAATCCCAACCACAGCGACCGGAGCTCCGAACTGGTGGCCAGTGCCTCGGTTGCGGCCCGCGCCAGCGCGCGGTGCGAACTGAAGGCGGTGAAGAACGCCTTGATGCCGTTGCGCCACACCCGGCGCGGGTCCGCCGGCAGGCGCTGCACCGCGCCGTCGAACTCGGAGTCGGCGCGCGCGATGACCGGCTCCAGCAGCGACAGCACCACCGCCTCCTTGGACTTGAAATAGAAGTAGAAGGTCGGCCGCGAGAGACCGGCGCCCTTGGCCAGGTCGTCGACCGAGATGCTGGCGAACCCCCGCTCTTCCAGCAGCCGCTCGGCGGTCGCAAGGATCGCCTGCTCGCGGTCGTCGCCCGAGGGGCGCACAGCGCGGCGGCCGCGCAGGGCGCGGGTCGGGCCGACGGTAGTCACGGCCGTTACTTTACACGGAGTTGAAAGATTCGACAGCTCGTTGACTGCCTCGACACCATGTTGATAGCATGGGTCTCATGACTGAGCACCTTGACGTCGTCATCGTGGGCGCCGGCATCTCCGGCGTGAGCGCGGCCTGGCACCTGCAGGACCGCTGCCCGACCAAGAGCTACGCCATCCTCGAAAAGCGCGCGGCCATGGGGGGCACCTGGGATCTGTTCCGCTACCCGGGCATACGTTCCGACTCCGACATGTACACCCTCGGGTTCCGTTTCCGTCCGTGGACCGAGCGCCAAGCCATCGCCGACGGCAAGCCGATCCTCGACTACGTCAAGGGCACGGCGGCCATGTACGGCATCGACAAGCACATCCGGCTCAACCAAAAGGTTGTCAGCGCCGACTGGTCGAACGCGGAGAACCGCTGGACCCTGCAGATCGAAAACAATGGCGCATCAAGCCAAATCACCTGCTCGTTCCTGTTCTTGTGCAGCGGCTACTACAACTACGAGCAGGGCTTCGCACCGTCCTTCGCCGGATCAGAAGACTTCACCGGGCCGATCATTCATCCGCAGTTCTGGCCCGAGGACCTGGATTACGCCGACAAGAACGTCGTGGTGATCGGCAGTGGCGCCACCGCGGTGACTCTTATTCCGGCACTGGCCGCTTCGGGTGCCAAGCACGTGACGATGCTGCAGCGTTCGCCGACCTACATCGTCTCTCAGCCGAAGCGGGATAAGATGGCCGAGCGGCTCAACCGCTGGCTGCCCGACAACATGGCCTACTTCGCGATTCGCTGGAAGAACGTGCTGCGGCAGGCGGCGCTGTACGGCGCCTGCCAGAAGTGGCCGAAGCGGATGCGGAAGATCCTGCTCGGCTATGTTGAGCGCCAGCTTCCCGACGGCTACGACGTAGAGAAAGACTTTGGCCCGCACTACAACCCGTGGGACCAGCGGCTGTGCCTGGTACCCAGCGGCGACCTGTTCCGCGCCATCCGGCACGGGCAGGCCGACGTGGTCACCGACACCATCGACCGGTTCACCCCGACGGGCATCCGGCTCGCCTCGGGCCAGGAGGTGCCGGCCGACATCATCATCACCGCAACGGGATTGAACCTGCAGCTGTTCGGAGGCGCGACGGTAACCGTCGACGGGGAGCCGGTGGACCTGACCAACACGATGGCCTACAAGGGCATGATGCTGTCCGGGCTGCCGAACATGGTCTACACGGTTGGCTACACCAACGCGTCGTGGACCCTGAAGGCCGACCTGGTGTCGGAGTTCGCCTGCCGGCTCCTGAACCACATGGACGACAACGGTTTTGACACCGTGGTGGTCGAGCACCCGGGTTCTGACGTCGAGGAGCGCCCCTTCATGGAGTTCACCCCGGGCTACGTGCTGCGCTCGCGCGACGAGTTGCCCAAGCAGGGCTCGCGCAAGCCGTGGCGGCTGAACCAGAATTACCTGCGCGACATCCGGCTGATCCGGCGCGGCAAGATTGCCGACGAGGGCCTGCGATTCGCGAAAAATCCTGTGGCAGTAGCCGTTTAAGGCAGTTTAAGGCGTCCTAGATGACGACGATGCCGTCGTCGTCGCTGTAGGCGGTCTCGCCGGGCACGAACGTCACCCCGCCCAGCGTGACTTCGACGTCGCGCTCCCCGGCGCCGGTCTTGGTGCTCTTGCGCGGATTGGTGCCCAGCGCTTTGATGCCGATGTCGATGCCGCGCAGCGCGGCGGCGTCGCGCACCGCACCGTGGATGACCAGCCCCGCCCAGCCGTTGGAACGGGCCAATTCTGCGATGACGTCTCCGACCAGCGCGGTGTGCAGCGAGCCGGCGCCGTCGATCACCAGCACTCCGCCGTCACCCGGCCCCGAAAGAACCGATTTCAACAGCGCGTTGTCCTGGAAGCAGCGCACGGTGCTGATCGGCCCGGCGAATTCGGAGCGGCCGCCGAACTGGCGGAATTGAAGGTCGCAGCTGCGTACGTCGGAGCCGATGCTGTCGACGAGGTCGGCGGTTGCCCGGAATACCGCGGTCACTTCAGCGGCGCCGCAGCTGGCGGATCAGCAGGATCGCCAACAGGCTGAGCGCCACAGCGACGATAAGCGGCACCGGTGACTGGCTTGATGCCGCCGGCGCAACATCCGGCGCGACCGGGTTGTTGGCGCCTTCGACGGTCGATTTGGCTTGTGCTGCCACATCTTTGGCGGCGGCGAGTTCACCGTTAGTTTCGATCCGCTGCTGGATGTCGAGGGGTTGCTCGGCGGGGCTCCGGGGCGCGGGTTCCGGGCTCTTGGCCGGAGCCTTCTTGGCCGGCGCTTTCTTGGCGGGCGCCTTTTTCGCGGGTGCCTTTTTAGCGGGCGCTTTCGCGGTCTTCTTGACGGCCTTGGCGGGAGGTTTCTTCTCCGGTGGGGTCGGTGCGCCGTCGGGTTCGCTGTTGGGTTGGTCCTGCGGGTCTGCCATGCGGCCGCTCCTTTGCAGCTGTCTCCCGGTTTTGTCTCGCGCGCCGGGTTCCTCGCGTCCCATCATGCCAGGACGCGCGGCGGCGTCTCGGCGAGCAGGGCGTTCAGGGCCTGCGCCGCATCGCCCACAACCCGCCGGCGGCGACGAGCGCCACCGCTACCACCACAAACGGCCAGACCGGGATGCCGCCGCCGGCTTCGGCGCCGGCGGCGGGAGGTCCCGGCGTTCCGGTGCCGGCGACCGTGAGCCGAAACGACCAGGACCCCGACACCACGTGGCCATCCGCCGAGGTCACCCGGTAGTTCACCGTGTAGGTGCCGGCCGGTCCGAGCGGCCGCAACCCGATGCCGACGACCGCGCCCTGCACTGTCGGCTCTCCGGTCGACCACACGTTGCCGTCGGGTCCGACGACGGTCATGGCCGCGAACGTGGTCTGCAACCGTTCGTTGAACGTCGCGGCCACCCGGTCCGGACCGGCCGTGAGAACCGCATTATCCGCGGGGTCGGCGGACACCCGCGCGGCGTGCGCGGAGGCCGGTTGTGCGTTCAGGGTTGCGGTCGACATCATGGCGGCCAGCAGCAGGCCAAACCAGGCGGCGATCGCCAGGCGCCTCATGCCCGTCGTCGGATCAGCGCGAGAGCGAGACCAAGAGCGGCCACTACCAGGGCCGCCCCGCCCAGGATGCGGGCGGTGTTGTCCGGTGACTTCGGCTGCGGGGGCGCGGCAGCGTGGTCGGCGGGTGCGCCGGGAGGCGGATGGTGGGCATGCGGTGCAACGGGCCCCGCGCCAAGCGTCAGCGTGGGTGCCGGATGTTCGGGCTCACCGCCGCCGGGCAGCGGCGGCTGGTCCCACTTCACGACCGCCCCGTCGGAATAGGTCTGCGTCACCGGAAAGCTGACGGTGTCGGTGTCGGGCAGCTGCACCGATATCCGGAACAACGCGAACTGATCCACCCCGATCCCGCCGTTGGGCGCGGCCGTCCAGGTCACCGAGCGGACGGTGCCGGAAGCCGCGTCGCGGTCGAGCTTGGCCGTCCACCCGGGAATGGTTTCGGTGCTGGCGGAGGCCACGTTGGGGAGGCTGACGGACAGTGCGGTGGTTGCCGCGCCTGTGTTGGATTCGTTGGGCACCTGGAAGGTGACGATGGCCATGGCGCCGCGCACGGGGTTGTCGCTGCTGGCATGCACGTGCGCCCACGCCGCCGGGATACCCACGGCCGAAACAAGATAGAGCGCGACGGCCGCGCCGAACGGAATCAGGACGCGCGAAATCCGCCCGTCGTGGCATCGCATGTCAGGTCGCCGCTTTCTGTGGTCAGGCCAATCCGAGGCGGGCCATCAGGTCCGCCTCGATGCCGTCGAGCTGCGACGAGATGGCGGCGTGGGCCGCCCGGCGCCGCGCGGCCGGCATGTTCTCCGCGGCGGTGACGGCCGCCGACAGGTCGGTGAGCCGCTCGGTGATGGCGGCGGCGAACTGCCTCGTCTCGGCGTCCTTGGGCTTTTTTTCCTGCACCATCCGCAACGACTTCTCCGACCCGGCAATCCGGGCCGACAGCTGGGCGCCCTGCCCGGAGAACTGGCCGATCTGAGCCAGCGGAACGCCGAGCTGATCCGCGCGACGCTGGTCGATCACCGCGCGGGCGGCCATGGCGCCCCGGTAGATCACCGGCGTCAGGATGGGGGCGAGCAGCCGAGACACGGTCAGCACCCGCCGGATTCGAGTCGGCGACAGCAACTTGCCTTCCCGCGCCGCCTTGAGCTCGGCCTCGGCGACCTTCAACGCCGTCCGGTCGCTGTCCCGCTGCGATTTGATCTGCGCGTTGAGGGCCTTTTCCGCGGTGCGCCGATCGGCCTTGAGCCGCCGAGCATCGTTCTTGGCGGCCAGCTTGGCCTCCAGCTTGGCGCGGGCCTTGATCGCGCGGGCTTCGGCGCGACGCGTCGCGCGACTCTTTCGCTTGCGGAACAGGCCCATTCCCGGCCGCCTCCCGGTAATCTCGCTGGCTATCGTTGTCTATCGCTCTCGCGCGTGCGCGATCCGAGAGCCAACCCTAATCGGGATACGCGGACGGCAGCCGTTCAGGTCGGGCTGTACGGCCGGTATGGGGCTGACGCGTCCTCTAGGCGTCGAGGTGCTCGGCGCGGCGCAGCTGGTTGACCCGCTCCACGACGTCCTGCTGGGCCTGGGCGGAGAGCCCGACGGTGGCCAGCGCGATCCGGCGCACACCGTCATCGCGCGTGCTGGCCAGCCACGACAATTCCTTGTCGAGCTTCTCGTAGTACTCGTCGTCAGTGAAGTAGGACGGCTTGATGCGGAAGAAATTGGCCAGGGCGGCCATGGTCGCCGACGACGGGTTGGTGCGGTTGCCCGAGCGTAGCTGGGACAGGTAGGGAGCCGACATCGTGATGCCCTCCGACTTGAGCGCCGCGATCACCTCCGCCGAGGTGTGCGGCCCGCGTCCCGGTGGATACACCGTGTCGAACAAGCGGTTCAGGCGGGCGGCGAACGTCGTGCTCATCGATATGACCTCCACTTGGCTGTAGAAGTGAACTATTGCCGAGGTGTATTTGCTGATCATGGTAGCGACGGTTTGGGTCCGCATCCAGGTGCAAACCCGTGGTGGTTCGGCACCGGCGTTGCTGACGGTTGCTGAATACCCACTTTGCGAGCGTCTAACTAATTCGCTGGGGTGTCCACTCAATATGCGAAACTCACAGGTTATCCGCAGAATTCGGCATCGGGTTCAGCGTGGCGGGCAACCGGCCTCGCGTGTGCGCAGGTGCTTTGACCGAGGATGCTGGGCAGTTGCACCGCAACCAGCAGGCAACTTAGACCTTTCGCCGGCGTCCTTTGCTGTCAGGTCGGTAACACGCCCTCAAAACGGGCCGGGGGTACACCAAATGGCCTCCGGACATACCCCTGGGGCGACGTCTGAGGGCGGCGGTGTGAGGGGAAGCGGTGCCGACCGCACTTTAGCCGATGTCTGGTGCCCACCCGGCGAGTGCGGCTTCTCTCCGGCGCCGCCGCAGAGTTTGCGCCGCGGCCACCGTTGCGGCGGTCAGCGCCACCGCCACGGTCACGGCGATGGCCACCGGGCGCAAGCCCAGCGCGCTGTCGAACAGCATCCACAACCCGAACATCAGGAAAAGCAGGCTCGCCAAGGCGTGCAGCAACTTCTGGGGAAGGCGCTGATGCAGCAGCGTGCCGACCCCGATCGCCAACCCGTCGGCCAGAACCATGCCCAGGGTGGAGCCGATCCATACGCCCGTCCAGTCGTGATCGCTGGCCAGCGTCACCGTCGCCAGCGACGTCTTGTCGCTCATCTCGGCGAGTATGAAAGTGGACATGACGGTCAGTAACGCGAATCGCGGTTGCCGATCGGTCGAGACCGCCTCGTCGTCCGCGCCGCCCTCGCGCCAGGCCCACACGGCGAAAATCAGGAAGGCGATCGCCGACGCGAATGCCATGGGACGTGATGGGAGAGTGGTGCCCAGGAAGTGGCCGATCGACACCGTGACCCCGTGCACCATGCACGCGGCGACGGCGACGCCGATCAACACCACCCACCATCGGTAGCGCAGCGCATAGGTAATGGTGATGAGCTGGGACCTGTCGCCGAGTTCGGCGAGGAAAACCACCCCGAAAGTTAGCAACGTGGCGGCGAGCATGGAAGACGACCTTTCGACACGTCGCCGGCGACCAGTCGGTCGTCGAACACCGGTCGAAGGTCTCGCCCACCGGCCTGATGGCGCCGGTTCGCCAGCCGGGCTGTGCGCCAGTATGTCGACTCGACGATTGGGGGCTACTCCCCTTCGCTAACGGTCCCAGGCTAACGGGCAAATTTGCCCAGCGCCAGCAGGGCGCCAAAGTTCGGACGCCCGTACTTCGCGATTCGAGGGTCGAATCAATTGGTTCGAATTCCCTTACGCTGCAAGCAGCATCGCGAGAATCGCCGTGTCGGGGTGGCTGATCGGGTCGACGCCCACCCGGCTCACCATCGACGTGATGGTTCCGTCGGCCTCCGCTTCCACCCACGCGGCTCGGTGCTCTAATCCCAGATATGGCAGCCCCGGCAGCAGGACGCACCCGGACGCCGCCCCGGTGCATTCCGGTAACGAGGGCGTGGTTTCTGAAGGCGGATGCAGCATGAGCAGCGCGGGGGGCTGATGATCGGCGAAATATCCTGGGTGGATGGCCGATTCACCGAAGACCGTGCCCTCGGCCAGCACCAGGCCGACGGTGCCCGGCTCGGGTTCGTCGGGCAATTCCTCGCGGGCACCGAAGACCGTTGTGGTGGAAAGCAATCCGGGCAACGACGCGACCCTGACCGCGACCATCAGCAGCTGGGCCCACTCCTTCGTCGAATCGGGCCAACGCCCGGAGATCACAAACCCTTTCAGCGCACCACGAGAATGGAAGGGGGACACTCCTATGGGACGGTCAGACCCAGTTTCCATCTCGACCTCCGCGCGACGCCTCGTTTCGAATAACCACGCTGGTAGCTCGAATAATTCAGCATGCCTGCGGTTTAGGCGACTTGCAACTCGACACGGCCGTTAGTGCCGGCCTTCTCAAAATCGCCGAACACGTGACCGGTAAAGGCAAGGGCGCCACGCTATCCGCGTGACGCCCCAACCTCGAAAAAGAATGATCTCAGCCGGCTATCAGCCCCTTGGTCCTGGACGTTGCGGCCGCGTAGCGGTCCTGCACGTCCGCCCAGTTCACCACGTTCCAGAACGCTTTGGCGAAGTCGACCTTGACGTTCTTGTACTGAAGGTAGAAAGCGTGCTCCCACATGTCGAGCAGCAGCAGCGGCACGATGCCGAGCGGGAAGTTGGTCTGGTGGTCGTACACCTGGAAGATCAGCAGCCTGTTGCCAAGGGTGTCCCAGCCGAGGGCTGCCCATCCCGACCCCTGCACGGTCGTGGCGGCGGCGTGGAACTGCGCACGGAACTTGTCGAACGATCCGAAGGCGTCGTCAATGGCCGCGGCAAGCTCGCCGGTCGGCTTGTCACCTCCGTTGGGAGAAAGGTTCTTCCACCAGATGGTGTGGTTGACGTGGCCGGCCAGATTGAACGCAAGGTTCTTCTCGTTCAGCAGGATCGCGGAGTGGTCGTCCTTGGCGCGTGCCTCCTCGAGCTTGGCGACGGCGTCGTTGGCGCCCTTGACGTAGGTGGCGTGGTGCTTATCGTGGTGAAGTTCGTTGATCTGACCCGAGATGTGGGGTTCCAGCGCTCCGTAGTCCCAGTCCAAGTCGGGCAGGGTGTATTCGGCCACGGCATTCCTTTCTTCGGTGCATCGTTGGTGATCGTCTTGGCGCTCATCGCGCGGGACTGCCACGCGGCGGCCAGCCGTAATCAACCCTGCTCCATGACCGCGCGCGCCGCAAGGACGACCGCTAGGGATAGATACCCCGTCGGGGGCGATTCAAGCCAAGACGATGATGGCAAGAATCGCCAGCAACGCCAGCGCGATCAGGGCGGCGCGTAAGGCGGCGATGCTATAGCTGTGGTTACAGGCAGGCGAGCCGGAATACGAGTTCGAGGGCGCCGGCGAACCCGGACCGAACGAATGCGTGGCCATCAAGCGCCTTTCACCAGCACACCCACCTCGCTTGAGTGAGGTGAGTCACAACGAATTTTCGTGACGGTGATCATAACCCGTCGGATCGAGGTTGGAAAATGCGCCGCGTGAAGGCACTCCGGGCGGCGGGTTCGAGACCGCCGCCGGGCACACCGACCGAGTGGAGAGCCGGTGGGCGCCGCCGAGCGCGCCAGGCTCGGCTGCGGGTGCTTAGTGAGGCAATCCATTTCGCTCGGGCTCCGAATCGGGCTGTTTATGGCACAGCCGTACCACCCGTTGGTTATCCACAGATACGGCCCGGGGTAGCCGGTAGGGGCCTGTCTATGGCGCGCATACCCACTGGCTAATTGTGGATAAACCTGTGGAAACTGTGGATAGCCATAGGCAACTGTTGGCGTTGCCCGCGCCGCGTGCCGCGGCCCGGATCGCCGCCGGGGCTAGGTTCGATTGCCCCGCTGTCCCCCGCAAGTGGGGGTGTCCCCACAGCCGGCCGCTTCCGCGGCCCGCATCGTCGCCGGGGCTAGGCTGGTCCGGTGATCCAGGTGTGCTCCCAGTGCGGCACTCGGTGGAACGTGCGCGAGCGGCGACGCGAGTGGTGCCCCCGCTGCCGCGGGGCGCTGATGGCGCCGCTGCCGGATGCGCCGGCGGCCGATCCGCGATGGAGCGCGCAGGGTGGCCCGCCGACGGCTAGACGGCCCGCGGCCCCCGGGTGGCAGCGCACCCCGCCGCGGCTGCCGCCGGGCTTCCGGTGGATAGCGGTGCGCCCCGGCGCCGCACCGCCTCCGCGGCACGGACGACGGCCCCTGGGGCCCACACCGCGCTACACCGTGATACCGCGCTGGGGTTTGGCGGACCGCGTTGACCAGGCTCCGGCAGCAGCCGAAAAGCCTTCGCAGGCGGGGCCATCGGCGGCGCTCGTTCGCACCACACTGTTTTTGAGCGTGCTGGTCCTCGGCATCGCCGCCCTGGTGTATGTCGCGCGGTACGCGCTGTTGGTGTTCAACCGGAACACGTTGCTGAACTCGATCCTGGCCGTCGCCGCGGACTGGCTCGGGGTGCTCGCCAGCGTGGCGGCGATCGCGGCGGTGATCGCCTCTGCGGTGACGCTGATCCGGTGGCTGATCGCGCGGAGGGCCGCCGTGTTCGCCCATCACGGCCTGCCGGAGCCGCGCTCCGTTCGGGCGTTGTGGGCCGGGTGCCTGGTGCCGCTGGCAAATCTTCTGTGGGCGCCCGTGTTCGTCATCGAGCTGGCAACCGTCGAAGGGCACTATGCCCGGCTGCGAAGGCCGATCCTCGAGTGGTGGATCGCATGGATTTTCAACTACCTGGCGTCTTTTTTCGCCATCTTCACCAGCTTCGCCACAGACGCCCAGGGCATCGCGAACAACACCGTGTTGATGGTTCTTGCCTATCTGCTCACGGCCGTCACCGTGGCCGCCATTGCCCGCGTCTTCGAGGGGTTCGAGCGCAAACCGGTCGCACGGCCCGCGCACCGATGGGTGGTGGTGGAACCGGATCGCCCAGACCGTCCGGCCGGGCGCGCATCCCGCGCTCCGGTTGAGTTGGAGGGGCAGGAACCGGCAGCATAGGGGTATGACGTGGGCCGAGGAGGTGCTCGCCGGGCATCCCTTTGTCGTTGCCCATCGAGGAGCTTCTGCCGCTCGGCCCGAACATACGCTGGCCGCCTACGATCTCGCGCTAAAGCAGGGCGCCGACGGCGTGGAATGCGATGTGCGGCTGACCCGCGACGGCCATCTGGTTTGCGTGCATGACCGCCGTCTGGACCGGACCTCGACGGGAGCCGGCTTGGTCAGCACGATGACGCTCGCGCAACTACGCGAGCTCGAATACGGTGCGTGGCACGACAGCTGGCGAGCCGACGGTACGCACGGGGACACCAGCCTGCTGACGCTGGACGCGCTGGTTTCGCTCGTCCTGGACTGGCACCGGCCGGTGAAGATCTTCGTCGAGACCAAGCACCCGGTCCGGTACGGCTCACTGGTGGAAAGCAAGCTCCTGGCGCTGTTGCACCGCTTCGGGATAGCCTCGCCCGCCTCCGCCGACCTGTCCCGCGCGGTGGTCATGTCGTTCTCGGCGGCCGCGGTCTGGCGGATCCGGCGAGCAGCACCGCTGCTGCCGACGGTGTTGCTCGGCAACACCGCGCGTTATCTGGCCAGCAGCGCGGCCACTGCCGTGGGCGCCACCGCCGTCGGACCCTCGCTGGCGACGTTGAAGGACTATCCGCAACTGGTGGACCGCGCCGTTGCCCAGGGCAGGGCGGTCTACTGCTGGAACGTCGACGAGTACGAGGACATCGACTTTTGCCGCGATGTCGGCGTGGCCTGGCTTGCCACCCACCACCCGGGTCGCACCAAAGCCTGGTTGCAGAACGCGCGCGCCGGCGACGGCAGCGGTTAGTTCGGCGCACCCAGTCGAACGGCCGCTATTGCTGTCCCTCGAGCGCGGTCGCGGGTACCGGCGCGTCGGCGCCGAGCGCCTCGAACAACTTGCCCGCGACCTCGTGATTCCACACCACCACCGACCCGGCATCGCCGTTGGTGAACTCACCGACCGGGACGGTCAGCGCGGTGGTGGATCCGTGCAGCGCCCAGCCGAGTTGGGCCAAGTCCCAAACATGGTCACCCCGGTCCACGGTCATGGCGTGGGCGGCCGCACGCGGCACCGAGTACCAGCGAAGCGGATTGAGCCACACCGCCGGGCTGCCGGCGCGGTGCAGCAGCGCCGACAGGAACTGGCGTTGGTTGGCCATCCGGTCCAGGTCCGCTCGCGGTGTGTCGCGCGTCCGGACGTATCCGAGCGCATCGCGGCCGCTTAGTTTCTGGCAGCCGGCCGGCAGGTCGATGCCGGCCAACGGATCGTTGATCGGCGTGGTCGGGCACACGGTGATCCCACCCAGCGCGTCGACCAGTCCGGCGAACCCGCTGAATCCGATCTCGGCGTAGTGGTCGAGGCGCAGCCCGGTGGCTTGCTCCACCGTCTGGGTCAGCAAGGGCGCCCCGCCCATCGCGAACGCCGCGTTGATTTTGTCCTTGCCATGACCGGGGATCGGTACATACGAGTCGCGGGGGATCGACACCATCGTCGCCTGCGTGCTCGACCGGAACTCGGGCACGTGGACCAGGAGGATTGTGTCGGTACGACTGCTGCCGACGTCGCCGCCGGTGGCCAGGTCTTGCTGCTGCTCGGCGGTGAGGCCTTGGCGGCTGTCCGAGCCGACGATCAGCCAGTTCGTGCCGCGGCCGGATCCGGGTCGATCGGGATAGTCGGTCAGGGCCTGCTCGCGGTGCAGCGCGGAGTCGAACCAAACCGCCCCGCCAAGGATGCCGGCGCCGGCGAGCAACCCGCCGATCAGCACGCAAAGCGCCACCACCCTGACCCAGCGGCGCCTGCGCCGCGCCCTCGGGCCGACGGGTCGGGGCGGGGGGACGGATGGAGGTGCCGGGCGCCCCGGGGAGGCCGGCGGTGTCGGCCGGCGCAGCGGTGTCGTTGCAGGGTCGACGGGTGGCGGCGCCGGGCCGGTCGCCCGGTGAAGCATCTGCGACGGCTCCGGTCCGCGAGGCCACCGACGCCCCTGCCGTTCCGGTCTTCGGTCGCCGTTCACCCGGATAACGTATGCCGGGATCGCGGCTTGGATTACCAGCGGGCTACCGGCGGGCTCGCAGCCCATTGATGAACGGGCAACCCATCAGCACCCGGATGGCCTGGCTCAGCCCGGTCATGTCGTCCACCGGCTTGTGGAACGGCAGCCGGACGTCATGGTCGCCATCGTGGCCTTCGACGCGGAACCGCACGCCGTATCGGTCGAGCCCGAGCGGGCGAACTGCCCCCGTCGCAATGGCGCCGGGAGTTTCGACACCAGCCGCGCGACCACGTCGTTATGGACGGTGTCCAAATGCCACAGCAGGCTCGACTCGATCTCGCAGAACGGGTCGGGCCGAGCGGCGAGCAGATCGGCCACGCTGACGGGCTCGGCGCCGGTGGCATCGGTGACGACGACGGAGGCGATCTCGAGCCGCAGCAGCGCGTACCGGGCGTCTCCCTGCACAGGGCGTCGATCTCGGGGTCTCGACCTGAAGCAACGCCGGGTTCGGATGCTCGGCGGCGATCTGGTCGAGCGTGTCGGTCACCTCGTCGGGCGGGACCCGCTGCAGGCGGCCGCGCACCCACACCAGCGAACGCACCGGTTCGCGCAGCGGGAAGTGGCGCGTAGTCGGTCAGCTCCAGCAGTGCCTGCGCTCCGGAGAGGAGGCAAGCCGCTTGGCCAACGGAGTCGACGGGCAGCGCTAGGGCGAAGGAACCGTCGGGCAGGAGGTGATGCACCGGAATGGCGATCGGATCCTGGCGCGTTCTCCCAGTTGCTTTCACAGTCTCTAAGGCCAGCAGCGCGCCGCCGGCCCGCGCACAGGCGCTGCGAATGCGTTCGGCAGTCGTCGGTGTGGGGCTGCTCGGCGATAGCATCGTTCTCCTACAAGATTAGGTAAGCCTAACTTAACTTGCGACCCATGATGCCGCAAGGCCTGTTTGGCGTCGGGCGCCGTTAGGGTTGGGGCGTGGTCCGCATCGCTTATCTCGGTCCCGAAGGGACCTTCACCGAGGCGGCGCTGCTGCAAATTACGGCCGCCGGTCTGGTCCCCGAGCAGGGACCGGGCGCCGTGCGCCAGATGCCTATCGAGAGCACCCCCGCGGCGCTCAACGCGGTTCGTGACGGCGGCGCCGATTACGCGTGCGTTCCGATCGAAAACTCGATCGACGGCTCGGTGATCCCCACACTGGACAGCCTGGCCATCGGTTCGCCCCTGCAAGTATTCGCCGAGACCACGCTGGACGTGGCGTTCAGCATCGTCGTCAAACCCGGCCTCAGCGCGGCCGACGTGCGCACGTTGGCCGCGTTTCCGGTGGCGGTGGCCCAGGTGCGCCAGTGGCTGGCCGCCCATCTGCCCGGCGCCGAACTGCGGCCGGCGTATTCCAACGCCGACGCGGCGCGGCAGGTGGCCGACGGTCAGGCCGACGCCGCGGTGACCTCGCCGCTGGCCGCCGCCCATTGGGGACTGGCCGCCCTGGCCGACGGCGTCGTCGACGAGCCCAACGCCCGCACGCGCTTCGTCCTGATCGGGCTGCCCGCGCCGCCGCCGGCCCGCACCGGAGCCGATCGCACGTCGGTGGTGTTGCGCATCGACAACGTGCCGGGGGCGCTGTTGTCCGCGCTGGCCGAATTCGGCATCCGCGGCATCGACCTGACCCGGATCGAATCCCGGCCGACCAGAACGGAACTGGGAACCTACCTGTTCTTCGCCGATTGCGTCGGCCACATCGACGACGGCGCCGTCGCCGAGGCACTCAAGGCGCTGCACCGTCGTTGTGCCGATGTGAGATACCTAGGATCTTGGCCGACGGGGTCGGCCGCCGGGGTGCTGCCGCCGCCGACGGACGAGGCGTCGCGCTGGCTGGCGCGACTGCGGGAAGGCAAACCCGGGCAGGCTCTCGGGGCCGGGGGGGTTTGAGCGATGAGCGGTCGTTTGGTCCTGCTGCGGCACGGCCAGTCCTACGGCAACGTCGAGCGCAGGCTGGACACCCGGCCGCCCGGGGCGGAGCTGACGCCGCTGGGTCGCGATCAGGCCCGGGCGTTCGCCCGCGGATCCGGACGGCCGGCGATGCTCGCGCATTCCGTGGCCACCAGGGCGTCGCAGACGGCCGAGGTGATCGGCGTCGAACTCGAAGTGGGCGCGCTGCAGGTGACCGGCATTCACGAGGTGCAGGTCGGCAAGCTGGAGGACCGCAGCGACGACGAGGCGGTCGCGGAATTCAACGCGATCTACGAGCGCTGGCATCGCGGTGAGCTCGACGTACCGCTGCCCGGCGGGGAGACCGGCAACGATGTGTTGGACCGCTACGTGCCGGTGCTGACCGAGTTGCGGATGCGCTACCTCGACGACGACGACTGGAACGGCGACATCGTCGTCGTCAGCCACGGCGCGGCGATCCGGCTGGCCTCGGCGGTCCTGGCCGGGGTGGATGGCAACTTCGCGCTGGACAACCATCTCGACAACGCCGAATCGGTGGTGTTGACCCCGGTTACCGACGGGCGGTGGAGTTGCGTGCGGTGGGGAAACCTGACGCCGCCGTTCTATCCCCAGACCGACGCAACCCCGGTCGCGGACGCGGTGCGCTCAAGCACCGACCCGATGGGCTGACGACTCATCGGGGGCCAGCGCGACCGATTCCGCGCATCCGCAGCCGACGGCATCGCAGTCGATGACGAACGCGTGCACCAACAGCTCGGGGCTGTCGCAGTCCGGCTCGGTGCACTCCCACCGGCGCAATGAATGGCGAATGATGGTGCCGTGGCAGTGATCTAAGCCCGCCCGGCACTCGCGGCACTCAGCGCTCATAAGCCGTTCATAGCACCCGGCCGGGACAATGCCGGGACGCCGCGCCCATAGGCAGCAGGGTTTTACGCGGGCTGTCAGGACCAGCCCAGTTCTTCCAGCCGGGCGTCGTCGATGCCGAAGTGGTGGGCGATTTCGTGGATCACCGTAATCGCCACCTCCTCGACCACATCGGCGTCGGATTCGCAGACGTCCAGGAGCGCCTCGCGGTAGATCGTAATGGCGTCGGGCAACGACCCGGCGTAGTCGGAGTCGCGTTCGGTCAGCGCCACCCCTTCGTACAGGCCGAGCAGTTCGGCGTCCTCCGGGTGGCGGTCCTCGACGAGGACCACGACGTTGTCCATCGCGGCCGCCAACTCGGGCGGGATGAGATCGAGCGCATCGGAGACCAGCTCGTCGAACCGCTGCGGATCCATCCGCACGGGCACCCGGCTAGCCTCCCGGGGCCGGCTCGGCGGGCGGCGGAGCCGCCGGGAGCCTCGCGGCGGGGCGGTCTGCCGTCGCGGGGGCGGCCCGTTTTGCGGCGCTGGAGCCTGCGACGCCGGTGCCTGCGGTTGTGTCACTACCGGCTGCTGCCCAGGCAGGTGCTGATTGTTCGGCGGTATGGTGTCCGGCGGAGCGCTGGGCTGGCTCGGCGTCTGAACCGGAATCGGCGGCATCGTCAGCCGCTCCTCGGGAATGTCGGGCGGGGCACTCGGCGGCTGACCGTTGATCAGTAGCTGGCCCTTGGCGCTGTTCACCAGCGTGGCCCAGCCCCCGTTGCCGAGCGTCGCGCCGACGCTGCACGCGACCTCGCGGCTGCCCGCCGACCAACTCGGCAGCGACACGGTCGGGTAGATCAGCGTCAAGGTGGTGGTGCGCAACTTGGTGGGCGCCAGGTAAGCGTCCGTCATCTTGGTGCACAAATCCTTGATGAACCCGTCCTGGTCCGGCTCGGCGGGCAGGCCGCCGGGGAACTTCTCGGCCAGGTTCACCGTGCCGGTCACCTCCATCGCGTGCGGTGCCGCGCAGTCGACGGGAACATCGGTCGGCTGGTTGCTCACCGGGTCGATGCCCAGGCAGGTGCCGGCCGGCCAGACCTTCGACTGGTCGACGTCGGAGACCTTGCCCTTGAAGACCTCCTGCTGATTGTTGGGCCCCGGCAGCTGCAGGCCGCACAGCATGCGGCGGTCACCGGACTGACGCCAGGCTCGGTCGCCGGCCCACAGCAGGCTGACCATGAACTTGCTGTTGGGGTCGAACTTGGCGCCCAGATAGTTGTGGACCGCAGGCTCACACTGCTCCTGCGTCATCTGCTGGATCCGGGCCGGCGACGGGGGAGCGGCGTTGGGGCCGTACTCGGAACCCGGGAAAGTCCGCATATCGATGGACTCGGCGACCTCGAACTTGTGATCGTCCGCGCAGTTGCCGATGCTGGCGGACTCCGGCGTGGCGTCGGGCCACGTCAGGCAATCGCCGCTTTTGGCGCGGTTGAAGGCGGCGTCGCTCTTGGTTCCGGTGCTGGGCACGGGATCGCTGTCGATGTAGCCGGCCAGCCGCCCCGGGCCGCTGCCGACGGGAATCGCGGTGACCAGTCCGGCGATCAACAGGCCGCCGAGCGCGGTGAGTAACAGCGCTCGCCTGGTCGCCGTCGCCTGCAACCCGCGCGGCCACTGGAAGCGGCCCAGCGGCCGTGGCGCTCGGTCGTCGGGGGAGCCGGCTGGGGTGCCGGCCTCCGAAACTTCCTTCTCAGGCGCTTGCGACATCGGCTCCATTCTGACAGGGCCAGCTAAGGGGCGTGACAAATGTTGCAGATGTGGTATGTGCGACCTCAATCGTGGGGTCTTCTGCCATCCGATCCGGGCCGCAAAAGTAGTGTCGGGGCCGTGATCGACCTGAAGCTGCTCCGGGAAGACCCCAATGCCGTGCGCCGCTCCCAAGTCAGCCGCGGCGAAGACCCGGCGCTGGTGGATGCATTGTTGTCCGCTGACACCAGCCGCCGCTCCGCGATCTCGGCCGCCGACGATTTGCGTGCCGAGCAGAAAGCCGCGAGCAAGAGCGTGGGCGCCGCATCGGCCGAGGACCGCCCGGCCCTATTGCAGCGCGCCAAGGAGCTCGCCGAGCAGGTGAAGGCCGCGGAAGCCGCGCGGGCCGACGCCGAGGCGGCGTTCGCGGCGGCGCACATGGCGATCTCGAACGTCATCATCGACGGCGTGCCCGCCGGCGGCGAGGACGATTACCGGGTCCTCGACGTGGTCGGCGAGCCGGTGCCGATCGAAAACCCCAGGGACCACCTGGAACTCGGCGAGTCGCTGGGGCTTATCGACATGCAACGCGGCGCCAAGGTATCCGGCTCGCGGTTCTACTTCCTGACCGGTCGGGGTGCGCTGCTGCAGCTGGGCCTGCTGCAGCTGGCCCTGCGGCTCGCCGTCGACAACGGCTTCATCCCGGTGATCCCACCGGTACTGGTGCGCCCGGAGGTGATGGCCGGCACCGGATTTCTGGGCGCCCACGCCGACGAGGTGTACCGGGTGGAGGCCGACGACCTTTACCTGGTGGGCACGTCCGAAGTGCCGCTGGCCGGCTACCACGCCGACGAGATCCTGGACCTGTCCGGCGGGCCGCTGCGCTACGCGGGCTGGTCGTCCTGTTTCCGGCGTGAGGCCGGCAGCTACGGCAAGGACACCCGTGGCATCATCCGGGTGCACCAGTTCGACAAGGTCGAGGGGTTCGTCTATTGCGCGCCCGCCGACGCCGAGGCCGAACACCAGCGGCTGCTGGGCTGGCAGCGCGAGATGCTGGCCCGCATCGAGGTGCCGTATCGGGTGATCGACGTGGCCGCGGGCGATCTCGGCTCGTCGGCCGCGCGCAAATTCGACTGCGAAGCATGGGTTCCCACGCAGGGGGCCTACCGTGAGCTGACGTCGACGTCGAACTGCACCACCTTTCAGGCGCGCCGGCTGGCGACGCGCTATCGGGATGCGAACGCCAAGCCGCAGATCGCCGCCACGCTCAATGGCACGCTGGGCACCACCCGCTGGCTCGTTGCGATCCTGGAGAACCACCAGCAGCCCGACGGCAGCGTGCGGGTACCCGCCGCGCTGGTTCCATTCGTGGGCACCGAAGTGCTGGAGCCCTAGCTAGCTAGACCCCCACGCTGGCAAAGGTTGGGCTGCCGGCCTCGAGTGGGACGCGGGCGGCCCGCGCGGTGAAGCTGATTGCGTGGTACCACCCGCACAGCATGGTGAGGTCGAGGATCTCGCATTCGTCGAACTCGTGGCTCAGCGCATCCCACAGGGTGTTGTCGATGTCCCGGTCGTCGCAGAGCGCGTCAACCGCGCGAATCAAGAGGCGATCTCGCTCGGTGGTCCAGCACGGATCGTCGGCCCCGCCGTGGGTCAGGGAACCGATCTGGTCGCGATCGAGGCGCGCCCGTTCGGCGAAAAAGGCGACGTGCACGCCCCATTCGTACTCACAGCCGCAGCGAGCGCAGGTTCGGTCGATGACGATCTCGCGGTCACGAAGGGACAGCGACAGCGAGCGGCTCAGCTCGTAGCTGCCCCAGAGCGTCATAGCCTCAGTCATGGGCAGATTCCGCACCACGGTGCGAAACAGCGCGATCGGCGGCACGTTGGGCGGCATCATCTTCTGAAGCTGCGCGGCCACTGCCGGATCGTGGGGTGGTTCGAGGGCGCCGATTCGAGGCGTTACGATTTCCGTAACCATGGAGAAGAAACCTACGTTACGGAAAGCGAAACGTCAACCGGCGGCCCGCCCAGGGCGTCCGGTTCGCGGGTCCACGACGGGGCGACCGCTCATGGCCGCGCTGGACCTGCTCGGCCGGCGCTGGTCGCTACGGGTGCTGTGGGAGCTTCGGGACGGCCCGCTGGGTGCCAGGGCGTTGCGTGAACGCTGCGACGGCATGTCGCCCAGCGTTCTCTACGATCGCCTCAACGAACTGACGGGCGCGGGCCTGGTCGTCCAGCAAGGCGACCAGCGCTACGAATTGAGCGAGGTGGGTCGATCCCTCGGCGCAGCACTCATCCCACTGGAGCAGTGGGCCCGTCGATGGGCGGAGACCACCCACCGACAGCCTGGCTGAGCCTAGGCGTTCACCGTCTCGCGTGCTCGCTCATGGCGGCGCTGCCGTTCCATGGTGGCGAAGTACCAGGCCAACGGGAAGGAAAAGCTGGTGAAAAAGCTGGCCAGGAAGAACAGCCAGGGACGCCGGATACCGCGCCGATAGCCGTCGACAATCGTAAACACCGGCAGCAGAATGACATTCGCGATGATGTAGTCCTGGTCGCCCGAACCGGCAGCCGGGTTGGCGAACTGCTCGCGCAGGAAGTGCGGATAGCTCGCCGGCCCCTGGACGATGCTGCCCTGGCCGTGCGCGTCGAGCACAAAGTGGATGTTGAAGTACCAGCCCAGTGCGATCGAGGCGATGCCGGCCGCGTAGTACACGCGTTCCAGCGGCGAGAACCACGGTCCGTCGGCTGGTTTGGCGTAGATCTTCGGGTTCGACGCGACAATCCAGCCGATGACGGCGAGCCCGAGAATTGCGTGAACGTAAAGCCAGATCATGCGCGAAGTCTCACCGCGCCCCGAAGTTTTGTCAATATTGACACAACGAGTGGAATGACGGAACCAATGTCTGAGGTACCTTACTGCCATGGTCCGACCCGCGCAGACGGCGCGCAGCGAGCGCACCCGAGAGGCCCTGATCCAGGCCGCCTCGGTGCGATTCCTGGGCCAAGGAGTGGAAGACACATCGGCCGAGCAGATCGCGGCCGACGCCGGGGTATCGCTGCGGACCTTCTATCGCCACTTCAGCTCCAAACACGATTTGTTGTTTGCCGACTACACCGGGCTGCAGTGGTTTCGTGCGGCGCTGGACGCCAGGCCCGCCGATGAACCGATCATCGATTCGGTGCAATCGGCGGTCTTCGCATTTCCCTATGACGTTGAGGCGGTTACGAAAATCGCAGCGCTGAGGGGCGGCGAGCTTGACCCGGGCCGCATCGTCCGACACATGCGGGAAGTACAAGCCGACTTCGCGGAAGCTATTCAGGCGCAGCTGCAGCGCCGTGGCCCCGGAACGGATCAGACACCGGACGCCCGCCTGCTCAGCGCGGTCACCGCCCGCTGCATCGCGGCCGCGGTCTTCGGCGCGATGGAATTCTGGATGGTCGGCGAGGATCGGTCGCTCGGTGAGCTGGCCCGGGTGTGCCATGTGGCGCTGGAGTCGCTGCGGGCCGGCATCACCGATGCGTGGGTCGTCGACCCCCGGGATTCAGTTTCGTCATAATTGACAAAACTTTGCGGCCATGCCAGCCTGCATCCGGAGGCAGGACATGACTGGTTATGACGCGATAGTTCTCGGCGCGGGCCACAACGGGCTGGCAGCCGCGGTGCTGCTACAGAAGGCGGGCCTGCGGACGGTCTGCGTGGACGCCAAGCTCTATGCCGGTGGGATGGCCTCCACGGTGGAGCTTTTCGATGGGTACCGGTTCGAGATCGCCGGCTCGGTGCAATTCCCCACGGCGTCCGTGGTTGTCGAGGAACTGGGCCTGGACACCCTGCCTACGATCGACCTGGAGGTGATGTCGGTAGCGCTGCGCGGCGTCGGAGACGATCCGCTGGTCCAGTACAGCGACCCGATCAAATTGTTCACCCACCTCAACGAGGTGCACGGCGCGGACGCCGTCAACGGAATGGCGGGGCTGATGGCCTGGAGCCAAGCGCCCACGCGGGCGCTGGGGCGGTTCGAAGCGGGGGCCCCGCCCAAAACGTTCGACGAGATGTATGCCTGTGCCACAAACGAATTCGAACGCTCGGCCATCGATGACATGTTGTTCGGCTCGGTCACCGACGTGCTGGACCGCTACCTTCCGGACCGCGAGAAACATGGCGCGCTGCGCGGCTCGATGACCGTGCTGGCCGTCAACACCCTCTACCGCGGACCGGCAACGCCGGGCAGCGCGGCGGCGCTAGCCTTTGGGCTGGGTGTTCCTGACGGGGACACCATGCAGATGAAGAAGCTGCGTGGCGGCATCGGCGCGCTCACCTCTCACCTGTGCGAGCTGCTGGAAAGCCACGGCGGCGAGGTGCGGTTGCGTACCAAGGTGACCGAAATCCTGGTCGCCGACGGCCGGGTCAACGGGGTGCGGACGGAGGCCGGAGAGACCCTCGCGGCGCCGATCGTCGTCTCCGGCATCGCACCCGACATCACGCTCAACGAGCTGATCGATCCCGGCGCACTGCCCGCCGACATCCGGGAGCGGTACTCGCGGATCGACCACCGCGGCAGCTACCTACAGATGCACTTCGCGCTCGAGGAGGCCCCCAGGTTCACCGCGCCCTACGAGGCGCTCAACGACCCGGCCATGCAAGCGTCGATGGGCCTTTTCTGCACGCCGGAGGAGGTCCAGCAGCAGTGGGAGGATTGCCGTCGCGGGATCGTGCCGGCCGACCCGACGGTGGTGTTGCAGATCCCGTCGCAGAACGACCCGGACCTGGCCCCCGAGGGTAAGCACGCGGCATCGGCGTTCGCGTTGTGGTTCCCGATCGAGGGCGGTGCCGACTACGGCCAAGCGAAGGTCGAAATGGGCCAACGGGTGATCGACAAGATCACCCGGATGGCGCCCAACTTCGAAGGCAGCATCATCCGGCACACCACCTTCACGCCCAGGCACATGGGCGTGATGTTCGGTGCCCCGGGCGGCGACTACTGCCACGGGCTGTTGAACCCGGACCAAATCGGACCCAACCGGCCCGGCCCGAAAGGCTTCCTGGGACAACCGATCCCGATCGATGGACTGTACCTGGGCAGCGCGGGTTGTCACGGCGGGCCGGGGATCACGTTCATCCCCGGCTACAACGCCGGTCGCGCGGCGCTCGCCGACTTGGGCCGCTAACCGCGCCGGCTCAGCAGTTCGTCCAGCAGTGCGGTGAACTCGTCCGGGCGCGCCGGCGTGCACGCGGGGCTGGGCCACGCCCCAGGCACGTCCAACGTGATCAAGGTCGACTTGAACGGCCGTTGCACGTCCAGGGGCAGCCACCGGCGGAAATCGGAGCTGCCCCAAATGCGGAACCGCTGCATGAACATGCCCAGCGCCTCGGCCTTGTACCCACGGACCGTGTCCAGTGCGATGACCTTGGACGTGCCGGAAGGAAAGTGGTAGCGGCGCAACGTAACCGCCGCGCGATCCAGCTGGACCAGACCATCATCGTAAGTCGGGCCGTAACTCGCGTTCATTTTTTCGAGCTCCGCAGCTGGTGGCCCCGCGCGGTCAGGCAGCGGCCATCGTCCAATCGCCACTGCCACCCATGCAGGTTGCACGTCAAGGTGTTGCCCTCTATCACACCGAATTTGGACAGGTCGGCCTTGAGATGGGGGCAACGACGCTGAATCTCCCAGCCGTCCATTGTGATCGACGCGGAGTCGTCGTGGGTCTCGGCGAACCACCCGTCGGCGTAGGCGATGCGTTCGTCGGTCAGGCACTTGAAGAACGTGTACAGGTATTCGTTGTAGCCGCCGACCCGCCATGCCTTGAATCGGGTGGACAAGAAGATGGTGTTGACCCAGTCGGGTTCCTGATCGCGCAGCACGGTGCGCACCAACTCCGGCGCGATGGCGAAACCGTAGCGGAACTTCTCGTCGGGAACCCGTTCGCGCACAGTTCTTTTCGGGAAGTCCAGGATCACCGTCTCGGGGCCGATGACGAGCTCGACGGGATAACCTATGCCGTCACAGATTTCGTCGCTTTGCAGCATGATCGGCTCGAACAGTGCGCGCAGTTGTTCCAGCAGCGGCTCGCCGGCGGCGGGGGCCCAGCTTGCGCGTTCCGCGGCTAACGCGGGGGCCATCCGGTTGGCATAGTCGGCAATGTAGGCCGATTTGCCGGTCGTGAAGATGGTCTCGACAAGCTCGACCGGCAACGGATGGCGTAGCGAATTCAGCGTCGCGCCCGTGAAATCCGCGGTCGACCCGGGAATCATCAGCATGCCGCCGTCATGCCCGTGGGCGCGCATCTGCTCCAGGAACACGATTTGGTCGGGAAAGATGTTGGCCGGATCGCCGCTGTCGTCGTTGAGGTG
This sequence comes from uncultured Actinomycetota bacterium, assembly GCA_963802525.1. Taxonomy (GTDB): domain Bacteria; phylum Actinomycetota; class Actinomycetes; order Mycobacteriales; family Mycobacteriaceae; genus Mycobacterium. Next base: position 88,779 of record CAWDJC010000032.1, read on the forward strand.
ACGCAACTCGGGATCCAAGAAGCACGGCGGCCCCGCCGAGGGTACTACCCAGGTCGCGCCCACCTGGGCGATGTACTGACGAGCGCGGTCCATCTGCCGCTGCCGTTTCTGGGTGCCGAACGACTCCTTGGCGCGGGCCGGCATGTCGTAGACCATCGGGTACCAGATCGCCCCGGAGTACTGCAGCAGATGCACGTCCACGTGGCCGAATTCGGCGGCCAGCACGTCCAGGTCCACCGGCCGGGCGTCGTTCATGTTGAGAAGCGTTGTCGCGCCGTCGGAGACCACCAGCGCTGAATCGCCGATCGGGCCGTCGGCCGGAGCACGCAGGGCGATGATCATGATGTCGAGGTCACCCTTGGGTCCGCTGATCCGGTGCTTGGCCGAGTCGGTGGTCTCGAAGAATCGATGAAACCCCATCTTCTCCAACTCGTTTCGCAGGTCGGGTACCGGGAAGTCGGGCAGCAGCACCACCGCGTCCTTATTGACGTGCTCGTTGAGGTTCTTCGCGTCGAAGTGGTCCTTGTGCAGGTGCGAGACATACAGGTAGTCGCAGTCGCCCAATTTGTCCCAGTCCAGCGCGCTGTTGTCGGGGAACGGGAACCAGGACGCGAAGTAGGCCGGATTGACCCAGGGGTCGCAAAGGATGCTGCCCGCGTGGGTCTGAATCAGGAATCCGGCGTGGCCTACGCTCGTGACCTGCACTGATACCTTTCAGGGGACGTTGGGGCCTGTTGACGGTGACGGCTTGTCAGCCCCCGAGCTTAGCGCGAGGCCGCGCCTTCGGTCCGCCACGAGCGCCGGTAGTAATCGATGCGCGCCCGGTCGGGCTCGACGCCGCAGGCGGCGAAGAATTCCGCACCAGTAGCGGCGGCCGCCACACCAAGTTCTCCCAAGTCGATATGCCCGGACCACCAGCGGACCGACCGGAGGCGGATGCCTCTCTTCGGCACTTCGGGCGGCTCACAGTTGGGAGCACTAGGCTGAAGCGCTGTGGAACCGGTATACGGGACTGTCATTCAGCTTGCCCGCTTGATCTGGCGCATACAGGGTCTGAAGATCACCGTCTCGGGCGTCGAGAACTTGCCCAAAAGTGGCGGTGCGGTCATCGCGATCAATCACACCGGCTACCTGGACTTCACTTTCGCGGGTTTGCCCGCGTACAAGCAGGGTCTCGGGCGCAAGGTGCGGTTCATGGCCAAGCAGGAGGTGTTCGACCACAAGATCACCGGGCCGATCATGCGCAGCCTGGGGCATATCTCCGTGAATCGGCAAGACGGGGCCGCGTCGTACGAAGCCGCCGTCAGGAACCTCAAAGACGGCGAGCTGGTCGGCGTCTACCCCGAGGCCACGATCAGCCGCAGCTTCGAGATCAAGGAGTTCAAGTCGGGGGCCGCCCGGATGGCGATCGACGCCGGGGTGCCGATCGTTCCGCACATCGTTTGGGGCGCGCAGCGAATCTGGACCAAGGGCCATCCTAAGAAGCTCTGGCGCCCCAAGGTGCCGATCACGGTGGTTGTGGGCGAACCGATCGAGCCAACGCTGGCTGTCGAGGAATTGAAGGGCCTGTTGCATTCCCGGATGCAACATTTGCTGGAACGCGCCCAAGAACTGTATGGACCGCATCCGGCAGGCGAGTTCTGGGTGCCGCGACGGCTCGGCGGCAGCGCTCCATCGCTAGCCGAGGCGGCCCGGCTGGACGCCGAGGAGGCCGCCGCGCGGGCGGCCCGCCGCGCCCGATCCGCCGGGGCGCCGGAGCAGTAGCCGATGGCGGAGCCCACCTTTCGCGCTCTCGAGATAGGGGCCCGGCTGGTCGTGCTGGCCACCGGCACTCCCATCAGCTACAGCGGCGTCGAGAACATCCCCGACCGCGGCGGAGCGGTGATCGCGATCAACCACACCAGCTACGTCGACTTTCTGGCTGCCGCATTAGCTGTGCATCGGCGGCGCCGTCGGCTTAGATTCATGATCAAGGCCGAGATGCGACGGGTGAAGGTGGTCAATTTCCTGATCAAGCACACGCGCACCATTCCGGTGGACCGCGAGGCAGGGGCGGACGCCTACGCGGTGGCCGTGCTGCGGCTACGCGAAGGCGAGCTGGTCGGCGTCTACCCGGAGGCCACGATCAGCCGGAGTTTCGAGCTCAAGGATTTCAAGACGGGCGCGGCCCGGATGGCCATCGAAGCGAACGTCCCGATCGTGCCGGTGATCGTCTGGGGGGCACACCGGATCTGGACCAAGGACCATCCACGACACATCGGCCGCCACAAGCTGCCGATCGCCGTGCAGGTGGGCGCGCCGCTGCACGCTGCCGAGGACATCGAGTCCACCAATGCCGCGCTCCGCGAATCGATGACCACTCTCCTGCACCGGGCACAGCAGCGGTATCCGCACCCCGCCGGCGCCTACTGGGTGCCGCGCCGCCTCGGCGGCGGCGCGCCGACCCTTGCCGAGGCGGCTCAGATAGAGGCCGACGAGGCTGCCGCACGGGCCGCCCACCGAACCCCGCATCAGTCGCGATAGAGGGGAAGGAGAAAAACATGGCAGAGCCGTTTTTCCGCTTCGCGGAGATGGTTGTTCCGGCTGTCGTCGCGATGAACGGAACCAAGCTCAAGTTCGAAGGCCTCGAGAACATTCCTGCCCGGGGCGGCGCCTTGATTGCGCTCAACCACACCAGCTATCTGGACTGGATGCCCGCGTCGATCGCCGCCCACGAACGCAAGCGACGGCTGCGCTTCATGATCAAAGCCGAGATGGCGGACGTGAAGGCGGTCAACTACGTGATCAAGCACTGCCAGCTCATTCCGGTGGACCGTCGGATGGGGCAGGACGCGTACGCCGTGGCCGTGCAGCGGCTGCGGGAGGGCGAACTCGTTGGGCTCCATCCCGAGGCCACCATCAGTCGCAGTTATGAACTCCGGGATTTCAAGTCGGGAACGGCGCGCTTGGCGCTGGACGCTCAGGTGCCGATAATTCCTCTGATTGTCTGGGGCGCGCACCGGATTTGGCCCAAGGATCATCCAAAGAAGGTGTTCCGCAACAAGGTTCCGATCACCGTGGCCGCCGGACGGCCGCTGCCGCCGCAGGGCGACACCGAGCAACTCATCGCCGCGCTGCGGCACGCGATGAACGCGTTGCTGTACCGGGTGCAGGAGGAATATCCGCACCCGGAGGGGGAGTTCTGGGTGCCGCGCAGGCTGGGTGGCACCGCGCCGAGCCAAGACGATTCCCGGGCGATCCGTTTGGTCGAATTGCAGCAGCGGGCCCAAAAGTACGGTACCGACGGCGTGACGCGACCCGCGCAGAGCCAACGCGGAACGCACTGAGAGCTGCGAGGGCGGACCGTCTCGATGACCTTGCCGGCGCTGATCGCCTGCGACGTCGACGGCACCCTGTTCGACGAAAACGAAACCATCACCCCGCGCACCCGTGACGCGGTGCGCGCCGCCGTCGCCGCTGGTGCGCAATTCGTCGTGGCAACCGGCCGCCCGCCGCGCTGGATACGACCCGTTGTGGAAGCACTCGGGTTCGCCCCGATCGCGGTGTGCGCCAACGGCGCCGTCCTCTACGACCCCGCGCACGACCGGGTGATGTCGTCGCGAACGCTGCCCGTCGACGCCTTGGCCGAACTGGCCGAACTCGCGACTCGGGTCATCCCGGGCGCCGGGCTGGCCGTCGAACGGATCGGCGAACGGGCCCATGACACGGCCACTCCCCAATTCATCAGCTCGCCGGGCTACGAGCACGCATGGCTCAACCCGGACAACACCGAGGTATCGATCGACGACCTGCTCAGCGCCCCGGCGATCAAGCTGCTGATCCGCAAGGCCGGTGCGCGCAGCGCCGACATGGCCGCCGAACTGGCCAAGCACGTCGGCATCGAGGGCGATATCACCTACTCCACCAACAATGGGTTGGTCGAGATCGTGCCACTGGGGATCAGCAAGGCCAGCGGCGTGGAGGAAATCGCCAAACCGCAGGGGATTACCAGCGACGAGGTGGTGGCATTCGGCGACATGCCCAACGACATCCCGATGCTGCTGTGGGCCGGCCACGGGGTGGCCATGGGCAATGCGCATCCCGACGTGCTGGCCGCTGCCGACGAGGTCACCGCGCCCAACAGCGACGACGGGGTGGGACGGGTGCTGGAACGCTGGTGGCTTTAGCGAGACGAAACCGCCTGCACCACTGCGATTTTGGTCTGCGGCGTGAGACGGCTACCCGACGGGTGTGATCGCGTTGGCGAGCTGTTGGGGCAGATAATTGACCAGCAGAGGTCCGAGTCCCATGAAGGGCGTGCCGAAGATGGTCACGGGAATCGTGAAAAACCCGGGCACATCTATCGTCGCCGTAACCGGGTGCGGCGGAACGAGAATTCCGTCGAAGGGCAAGTGCAGCACGATCGATATCGAAGTTGGTAAAGGCGCCGGGAGACCCGTTGCCACCGGCACCGACACATCCACGAGGGTTTCGCCATTGAGGAAGCCATTCGTCACGACGGCCGGGGCATTGACCAGCGCAACGAGCGCCCCCACGCCGTCGCCGGCCAACAGGGCCTGCTGAACCGCCGTCGCGGTGGTTGCGAACCCGTTGAGGGTCGCGAGCGGCGCACCCGCCGCAGCATAGGTGAGTACCAACGGCAACCCGAAGAAGGCGCTGAGCGACCCAGTCGTGGGATTCAGCAGCGGCAACGCGGCTGTCGCCGAAATGCTCGGGATCGAAAGCACATTGAGCGCGTTGGTGAGGTTCTGCGACATCTGTCGAAGGATGGATGGAGGCATCAGGTTGGTGAAGTACTGCGCCTCTTGCCCGGGGATGTTCGTGATCGCGAACAGGTTTCCCAGCGGGCCAAGCAGCGTGGGATTCACCGTGGCAGTCACCGTGGTACCCACCAAATTGATCGCCGGGGTGCCGGGATTGACCCCGGTGACGAAGAGATTCGCGAAGGCCTGCGCCACGTCCTGCACCGCGCCGAAGTAATTACCCGCCAGCGCAGCCTGGAGGGCAACCTCTAGCCCCGCACCGAAATTGGGCAGGCCGGCCACGATGCCGGTTACCGCGTTGTTCAGGTCCGTGACGAACGTCTGGGCGAAACCGATCTGCGTGGTGATGAACTGCTGCACGTAATAGGCCGCGTTGAAGGCCAGAAGCTGCTGGATGCCGGCCTGGATGGCCGCCGGCAGATTGGCCAGCACGGCGGGGAAGTTCTGGATGGTACTGGCGAGCGCCGTGGCGATCTGCTGCCAGTAACCCGCCTGGTTGGCGAGCACCTGCCGCAGGAACGGAAACGGATCGGCCGCCCAGGAACCGAAGAGGGATTGCAGGTTCGCGGACGTATTGACGAGGAGCTGACCATACGCGCCGCCCGGTACCGCGGCGGCTGCCAAGCCGGGCGCAAGCAACGAGATGCTGCCGATGGGCGCGGCGGCCGCGGCGGCGGCGCCGCTGCCGAGTTGCCCCAGCGTCTGGGCCGGCGCATTCACCGCGGTCAGCAGGCTCTGCTCGGCGTTGGCGATCTCGGTGCGCAGGTATGCCGCCGCACCACCGTTCAATAGGCTCACGAACTCGTCATGGAAAGCCGCCGCCTGCGCGGTGGCAGCCTGAAACTCCTGGCCGTAGGAGCCGAACAACCGGGAGATCGCGACCGACACCTCGTCGGCGGCCGCGGTCGCGACCCCGGTCGTGGGTGCCGCTGCGGCGGCAGTCGCCTCGCTCAGGCTGGAGCGGATACCTGCTAGGTTCTCGGCTGCGGCCGTCACTGTCTCCGGCGCTGTGACCACGAACGACACGGTCGTCTCCCTCGACTCAATCCCCACGACCCGTGATTGTCAGGAACAACCTGAGCTTATGTGACGTAGCGCACATCCGGTCCCAAACCGGCATTCGGCACGAAAAACCCTGCCGAGAGTGGCACGCCAGGCCTAGGTGGCGGAGGGGTGAGTGGGTAACGAGAAGTGTTCGGCCGGCACCTCGGGGCCGCTCGGGGATTGCGTCGACAGCGGCGTCGTGATCCCGTCGACGACCTCGGTGACGTTGCCGGTGAGCCGCTCGTAGTTCAGGGTTCCGTGCTGGAAATTCTGCGTAATCTGCAGTGGCTCTTGTATTTCCGCGCTGGTCGGCAATCCGAGTGGACCCCGTTCGTAGCTCAGCGAGGCCCAGGCGTCGTAGATGGCACCGGTCACCGGCTCGGCGCCGATCTCGGGCGACCAGTACATCGCGCCCTTGACGAAAGTGGCGAAGCGGGCATCACCTTCCGCGCTGTCTTCCGGCGAGGTAGGTGCGCCCAGGACGCTGTTCATGCCGCCGATCGCCTGCCAGTGCTCATAGATGGCGCCGCCCTGCAGCGCCTTGATCAACTCCTCGGGCGGATCGTTGAAATGCGATGCGATATCGCGGATTTCGTCCATCAGCGCGTAGGCGGCATTGCCGGGGCAGTCGGTGTTTCCGACGTCGCGGTGGGTGAAGATGGTGGGCAGGTTCGCAATGGCGCCGGCCGGAAAGGTGGTGTAGTGGCTACCGGTCGACTCCAAGGCCACCTTGCCCTTGGGGTCGACGCTGTCCATGCCCAGCCGCCAGCCAAGCAACCGGCCCACCGTTCGCAGCTGGATCGGCGTCGGCGGTACGTCGTCGAAGTTGCCGATCATCGCCACGCCCCAGGTGTTGCGGTTGAATCCGCCCGTGTGAAAAGCCTCGACGGCCTTGGTGAGCCCACCCGCGCTGCCCTCGAACACCTGGCCGTACTTGTCGACCAGCGCGTTGTAGGCGATGTCGCACCACCCCAGGGTCTTGCTGTGATAGGTGTAGATCGCCTTGACGATCCCGGCTGATTCCAGCGGGGAATAGTCGTTGCTGCCCGCGGTGTGGTGGACGACCGCGGCGCGAATCCCGTTGTCGTACTGGGGACTACCGCATCGCAGCGACTCGTCGGCGCCCCATTGCGCCCGGCTGATGATGCTGGGCGGCTGGCCGGGCATCATGACCCCGGCCGGCGGCGTCCAGTGTGTCTTGGCCGGCGCCTGCGGAGGGGAGATGAGGATCGCCGAGATGTTCTGTGCGTAAGGCTGTTCTTTGGACGCCGGCCTATATCCCAAGCCGTCGTCGCTCGGCGGCGCCGCAGGCGGCTGGGTCACCGCCGCATCGGTCGGGCGGGTGACCGCGATCTGGACCGTCGTGGTGGTGCCGACGAACACCGGGTCCGTGCTGCGGGGTCCTTCGGTCGGTCCGGCCGGCCGGTCTTCGCCGCCAGCGGGACCGGCATCGGGCGCGGCGGTTTCATACTCGGTCTGATACCAGGGCCCCCACGAACCGTCGGGGCGTCTGGCGCGCACCCGGGCGGAGGTGCCAGCGAGGTCGCCGGTGAGCGCCACCAACGAAAACGGCGCGTTCTGGGTGAGTTCGCGAACCGTGACTCCGCCTCCGAGCCCGATCAGCGGCTGTTCCGCGAGTTGGGTGTCGTGGGGCCGCGGCGGGTCGGGTGCGCCGCGGTCGCGTGTCGCGTCGCCCACCCACGAAACGATGACGACGGTCGCCGCGATAGCGGTGAGCAACATCGTTGGCGCGCGACTGCGGGACGACACCAGCTGATGTTACGTGTGTTTCTACTGTTATTTATGAGGCGACACGATGGTGGACGCTAAAAGTCCACGAAAGCCTGTTCGACGGCACCGCAGAGGCGTGGTTGCAGGGTGGCCGACAAGGTCCGGCCATGCTGACTCTGCGGTGCCGTCAGGGGACAGGTTCCTCCCGGTTCTAGTGAGGCAAAGCCGGCGCGGCGGCACCGGTCAGGGCGCCCGTCGCACCCGGCGCGACAGCGGCGGCACCCGGCAGCGCGCCAGCGGCAGCCGGCAGCGCGCCGGCAGCGGCGGGCAGCGCACCCGCCGCGGCGCCCGGCAGCGCACCGGCGGCACCCGGCAGGGCACCGGCAGCACCCGGCAGGGCACCCGCGGCACCCGGCAGGGCAGCGGCCGCACCCGGCAGGGCCTTAGCGGCACCCGGCAGGGCACCGGCGGCCGCCGGCAACGCGGCACCCGGGGCACCACCCGCGGCGCCCTGCTGGACGCCCTGCATGATGGCCGGCATCACCAAGCCCTTGAGCAGGTCGATGGCCTGGCTGGCGCCCAGCTGGTTGGCGGCCTGCATCAGGTCGTTGACGAGCCCGCCGCCACCGGAGCTGCCCCCGGTACCGCCCGACGCGATGGGCGAGGCGCCACCCAGCGTCGACGGGTCACCGAGGATCGGGTAGGTGCCACCGGCACCCGGGTCCAATCCGGTCTGTGAATCGATCGGCACCTCGCTGGGCGAGAGGGTGGGGCTGCCCACACCGGGTGTGACTCCAGCCGGGCTGGTCAGCCCGGGATTGGAAAGCGCCGGGTTGAGTCCCGCAGCCGGCGTGGTGGGCACCGCACCGGGCGTGGTGACCCCGGGCGTGGTGGGCTGCAGGCCCGGGTTTGCCAGGGCCGGGCTGGTGAGGCCCGGGCTGGTCAAACCAGGGCTGGTCAGGCCCGGGCTGGTGAGGCCAGGGCTGGTCAGGCCCGGGCTCGTCAGACCAGGGCTGGTAAGTCCCGGACTGCCCAACCCCGGACTGGTCAGACCCGTCGTGCTGGTGCCGGTTCCGCTCAAGGCGGGCACGGGCGGCAGGTTGATCCCGAACTGCGACAGCCCCTGCGACAGCGCGCCCATCAGCTCGCCGGGCAGGTCGGACATCACCGCTGCCCTCTTGAACTCGTGGTGCTCGGCCGGCTTGCTGCCCGCGGTCGATTCGTAAACAAGGAAGTACGCGCAAGGACTCGCCACTGCCAGGGCGGCGACCGCGCTCATGGCTGTCGAAAGCTTGCGTCGGCGTCGGTTCGGCACGGAAGTCTCCTCAATCTGGACCACTTATTTGAACTGCGTGTTGTGTCGGCGTGTCCTGCCTGTCCTATCGGGCAAGAAGCACACAGAGTTGATGGTACGAGTGGGATTGGTGTGACTAGAGTGCTGATATTGAATCGTGAGGTAATTGCGACCCCGACCGTGACCGCCGGTTTCGACTCGGTCGGGAGCCGTCGTTACCTGGCCGAACCCCGACTCCGTGGCCTCGCCAAATGGGTTAGGCCCGCGGGGTCGGTTACCCTAAGCAACCGATGACCGCTCGTTTCGACCTCCTCGTCGTCGGCTCCGGATTCTTCGGCCTGACCATTGCCGAGCGCGTGGCTACCCAACTCGGGAAACGCGTGCTCGTCGTTGACCGGCGCCCGCATATCGGTGGCAATGCGTATTCCGAGCCCGAGCCCGAGACCGGCATCGAGGTGCACAAGTACGGCGCCCATCTGTTCCACACCTCTAATAAGAGGGTTTGGGATTACGTGCGGCAGTTCACCGAGTTCACCGACTACCGGCACCGGGTGTTCGCGATGCACAACGGGCAGGCCTACCAGTTCCCGATGGGACTGGGTCTGGTGTCGCAGTTCTTCGGTAAGTACTTCACCCCGGACGAGGCGCGGCAGCTGATCGCCGAGCAAGCCGCCGAGATCGACACCGCGGATGCGCAAAACCTCGAGGAGAAGGCGATCTCACTGATCGGCCGACCGCTCTACGAGGCGTTCGTCAAGGGCTACACCGCCAAACAGTGGCAGACCGACCCCGTCGAGCTTCCGGCCGCCGTCATCAATCGGCTGCCGGTGCGCTACACCTTCGACAATCGATACTTCAGCGACACCTACGAGGGCCTGCCGGTCGACGGTTACACGGCCTGGTTGGAGAGGATGGCCGCCGACGACCGCATCGAGGTCAGGCTGGACACCGACTGGTTCGACGTCCGCGACCAACTGCGCGCGGACAGTCCGGACGCCCCCGTCGTGTACACCGGCCCGCTGGACCGCTACTTCGACTACGCCGAAGGCCGCCTTGGCTGGCGCACCCTGGACTTCGAGGTGGAAGTGCTGCCCATCGGGGATTTTCAGGGGACGCCGGTGATGAACTACAACGATCTCGACGTGCCCTACACCCGCATCCACGAATTCCGCCACTTCCACCTCGAGCGCGACTACCCGACCGACAAGACAGTGATCATGCGCGAGTACTCCCGGTTCGCCGCCGACGACGACGAGCCCTACTATCCGATCAACACCGAGGCCGACCGCGCCCTGTTGGCCGCCTATCGAGCCAGGGCCAAGTCCGAGACCGCATCGTCGAAGGTGCTTTTCGGCGGCCGCCTGGGTACCTACCAATATCTGGATATGCACATGGCCATCGCCAGCGCCCTGAACATGTACGACAACATCCTGGCGCCGCACCTGCGCGACGGCGCCACCCTCATGCAAGACGAAGGGGCGAACGCATGAGTGCTGTGAGCCTGCTGGCCCGGATCATCCTGCCGCGCCCGGGTGAACCCCTCGACGTGCGCAAGCTGTATCTGGAGGAGTCGACCACCAACTCCCGGCGCGCGCATGCGACAACGCGCACCTCGCTGCAGATCGGCGCGGAGTCCGAGGTGTCGTTCGCCACCTACTTCAACGCATTCCCCGCGAGCTACTGGCGCCGCTGGACCATATGCAAGTCGGTGGTCCTGCGGGTGGAGGTGACCGGTGCCGGGCGCGTCGACGTCTACCGCACCAAGGCCACCGGTGCCCGGATCTTCGTCGAGGGGCGCCAGTTCGCCGGCAGCGAGGACCAGCCGCAGGTGCTCGAAATCGAAGTGGCGCTAAAGCCATTCGAGGACGGCGGCTGGATCTGGTTCGACATCACCACCGACAGCAAGGTCAATCTGCTCAGCGGTGGCTGGTATGCGACCGAGCCCGCCCCGGGCACGGCCAACATCGCCGTCGGCATCCCGACGTTCAATCGCCCCGCGGACTGCGCCAACGCGCTGGCCGAGCTGACCGCGGATCCGTTGGTGGACGAGGTCATCGGGGCGGTGATCGTGCCCGACCAAGGCGTCCGCAAGGTGCGCGATCATCCAGACTTCCCCGCCGCGGCCGCCCGGCTGGGCAACCGGCTGTCCATCCACGACCAGCCGAACCTCGGCGGCTCCGGCGGCTACAGCCGGGTGATGTACGAGGCGCTGAAAAACACCGATTGCCAGCAGATCCTGTTCATGGACGACGACATCCGCATCGAGCCGGACTCGATCCTGCGGGTGTTGGCGATGCACCGCTTCGCCAAGAGCCCGACGTTGGTGGGCGGCCAGATGCTCAACCTGCAGGAGCCGTCGCACCTGCACATCATGGGCGAAGTCGTCAAAGCGTCCAACTTCATGTGGACCGCCGCGCCGCACACGGAGTACGACCACGACTTCGCCGAATATCCGTTGAGTGACAACAACGATCGAAGCAAGCTGCTGCACCGCCGCATCGACGTCGACTACAACGGCTGGTGGACGTGCATGATCCCGCGGCAGGTCGCCGAGGAGCTCGGACAGCCGTTGCCGCTGTTCATCAAATGGGACGACGCCGACTACGGCCTGCGGGCCGCCGAGCGCGGGTACCCGACGGTCACCCTGCCCGGCGCGGCGATCTGGCACATGGCCTGGAGCGACAAGGACGACGCCATCGACTGGCAGGCCTACTTCCACCTGCGCAACCGGCTGGTGGTCGCGGCGATGCACTGGGACGGTGACGTCACCGGCCTGGTTCGCAGCCACCTCAAGGCAACACTGAAACACCTTGCGTGCCTTGAATACTCGACGGTGGCGATCCAGAACAAGGCGATCGACGACTTCCTGGCCGGTCCCGAGCACATCTTTTCGATCCTGGAAAGCGCGCTGCCGGAAGTGCACCGCATGCGCAAGGAATACCCGGACGCGGTCGTCCTGCCGGCAGCGAGCGAACTGCCGTCGCCGCTGAACAAGACCAAGGCGATGAAGCCGCCGGTGAACCCCGTTTCCATCAGCTATCGGCTGACGCGCGGGATCTTGCACAACATGACCAAGGCCGACCCGGAAGCCCACCTGCGCCCGGAGTTCAACGTGGCGACCCAGGACGCTCGCTGGTTCCGGCTCTGCACGGTCGACGGCGTCACCGTCACGACCGCCGATGGGTGCGGAGTGGTCTACCGGCAGCGCGACCGCCGCAAGATGATCTCGCTGCTGCTCAAGTCGCTGCGCCGGCAGCGTCGGCTGGCGAGCCGATTCGACGAGATGCGCAGGGTGTATCGGGAGGCGCTGCCCGTGTTGTCCAGCAAGCAGAAGTGGGAGACGGCGTTGCTGCCGCCGGAGCATGCCTGAAGCCTCTCCTTCAGAGGCCCCGCGCGGCGAAGTGGCCGCGCTGGTGGCCGTGCAGTCGGCGCTGGCCGATCGCCCCGGCGTGCTGACCGCGGCGCGAGGACTGTCCTACTTCGGGGAGCACAGCATCGGCTGGCTGGCCGTGGCGTTGCTCGGTGCGGCGCTGATGCCGCAACGCCGCCGAGAGTGGCTCGTGGCCGGTGCCGGCGCGTTCGCCGCGCATGCTGCGGCCGTGTTGGTCAAGCGGCTGGTGCAGCGCAAGCGGCCGCAGCACCCGTCCGTCGCGGTCAATGTCGGCACACCGAGCCAGCTGAGCTTTCCCTCCGCACATGCCACGTCCACCACGGCCGCTGCCATCCTGATGAGCCGGGCCGCCGGGTTGCCCAGCGGAATGGGCGCCGCCGTCCTGGTACCGCCGATGGCGCTGTCGCGGATACTGCTGGGGGTCCACTATCCCAGCGATGTGGCCTTCGGCGTTGCCCTCGGTGCCGTCATCGCGGGGATCGCGGACCGGAGCGGCGAGAGGTCCCGAAAGAGGTGCACCGAATGAATGAAGACGTGGTGACCGGACCTCCAGGCAACCTGATCACCGGGGTGGTCAAGGCGATGCGCCCGCGGCAATGGGTGAAGAACGTCCTGGTGCTGGCCGCGCCGCTGGCCGCGCTGGGCGGACCGCACCACTACACCTACACGGAAATGCTGAGCAAGGCGTTCCCGGTGTTCGGAGCGTTCGTGGTGTTTTGCCTCGCGGCCTCATCGATATACCTGATCAACGATGTGCGCGACATCGAGGCCGACCGCGAACACCCCACCAAGAGGTTCCGCCCGATCGCGGCCGGCGTCGTGCCCGAGTGGCTGGCTTACACCCTGGCCGCGGTGCTCGGGATCGCATCTCTTGTCATCGGCTGGTGGTTCACCCCCAACCTTGCGCTGGTGATGGCCGTCTACCTCGCCATGCAGCTGGGATACTGCTTTGGCCTGAAGCATCAAGCGGTGATGGACATCTGCATCGTGTCATCGGCCTATCTGCTCCGGGCCATCGCCGGGGGAGCGGCCACCGGTATCCACCTGACCCAGTGGTTTTTGCTGATGATGGCGTTCGGGTCGCTGTTCATGGTGGCCGGCAAGCGCTACGCCGAGCTGCAGTTGGCCGAGCGCACGGGAGCCAAGATCCGCAAGGCGCTGGAGAGCTACACCAGCACCTATCTGAGGTTCGTCTGGACGCTGTCGGCCACCGCGCTGGTGGTCTGCTACGGGCTGTGGGCTTTCGACCGCGAACACGGCGAGGCGGGCTGGTTCGTGGTGTCCATGGTCCCGTTCACCATCGCGATCCTGCGCTACGCGGTCGACGTCGACGGCGGGTTGGCCGGGGAGCCCGAAGACATTGCGCTCCGTGACCGGGTGTTGCAGCTGTTGGCCCTGGCGTGGATCGCAACAGTCGGAGCCGCCGTTGCCTTCGGCTAGCCCCCAACTGAAGGCCCTGCGGGTGGGGGTGATGCGCCGCCGGCCGGTGATCAGGCGGGCCGGTCGGCCGCTTTTCCCGTATGACGCGCTGGTGCGGGTCAGCCTGTGGGTCAGCGTGGCGGTAGTCGCCGTCCTGTTCACCTGGGGGGCTTGGCAGCGACGCTGGATCGCCGACGACGGACTCATCGTGCTGCGCACGGTGCGCAACTTGCTGGCCGGCAACGGGCCGGTCTTCAATCAGGGCGAGCGGGTCGAGGCGAACACGTCCACGGCGTGGACCTACCTGATGTATGCCGGAAGCTGGGTCGGCGGGCCGATGCGGATGGAGTACGTGGCGTTGGCGCTGGCTCTGGTGCTTTCGGCGCTGGGCGTGGCCCTGTTGATGCTGGGCACCGGCCGGCTGTATGCGCCCAGCCTCCGGGGCCGCAGGGCGATCGTGCTGCCCGCCGGGGGCCTCGTCTATATCGCGTTGCCACCGGCGCGTGACTTCGCCACGTCCGGCCTCGAGAGCGGGTTGGCGTTGGCCTATCTCGGGTTGTTGTGGTGGATGATGGTGTGCTGGTCGCAGCCGGTGCGGGGCCGTCCGGACAGCCGCCTGTTCATCGGCGCGCTTGCCTTCGTCGCCGGGTTCAGCGTTCTGGTCCGGCCGGACTTCGCGCTGATGGGCGGGCTGGCGTTGATCATGATGCTGATCGCGGCCCAAGGCTGGCGCCGCCGTCTGCTGATCGTGGTGGCCGGCGGCCTCCTGCCGGTCGCCTACGAGATCTTCCGGATGGGCTACTACGGCCTGTTGGTGCCCGGGACCGCCCTCGCCAAGGACGCGGCCGGTGACAAGTGGTCGCAGGGAATGATCTATCTCTCCAACTTCAACGCGCCCTACGCGGTGTGGGTGCCGGTGGTGCTGCTGGTGCCGCTGGGCGTGCTCCTGGTGGCGGCGCGTCGCCGCCCGTCGTTCCTTCGCCCCGCGCTCTCGCCCGACTACGGCCGGCTGGCCCGGGCGGTCCAGAGCCCGCCGGCGGTGGTGGCTTTCGTCCTCGTGAGCGGGCTGCTGCAGGGCCTCTATTGGATCCGGCAGGGCGGCGACTTCATGCACGCACGGGTGCTGCTGGCGCCCCTTTATTGTTTGCTGGCACCGGTGGCCGTGATCCCCGTGGTGATCCCCGACGGGAAGGACTACTCGCGGGAGACGGGTTACTGGGCGGCCGGTGTCGCCGGCGCGCTGTGGCTCGGGATCGCGGGCTGGTCGCTGTGGGCAGCAAACTCACCCGGGATGGGCGACGACGCCACCCACGTCACCTACTCGGGAATCGTCGACGAGCGTCGCTTCTATGCGCAGGCCACCGGGCACGCACACCCGCTGACCGCGGCCGACTACCTGGACTACCCGAGGATGGCCGCGGTCCTGACGGCGCTCGACAACACCCCGGACGGGGCGCTGTTGCTGCCATCTGGCAACTACACGCAGTGGGACCTGGTACCGATGATGCAGCCGCCACCCGGAAGCGGCCCGAGCGACAAGGCGCCGCAGAAGCCGGAGCATGCGGTGTTTTTCACCAACCTGGGAATGCTGGGCATGAACGTCGGGCTCGACGTCAGGGTGATCGATCAGATCGGGCTGGCAAACCCGATCGCCCAGCACACGCAGCGCTTGAAGCACGGCCGGATCGGGCACGACAAGAACCTGTTCCCGGACTGGGTGATCGCCGATGGCCCGTGGGTGAAGGTGCATCCGGGCATTCCGGGCTACCTGGACGCGAATTGGGTCGCTCAGGCGGTGGCGGCCCTGCAATGCCCCGAGACCAAAGCGGTGCTGAGCTCGGTGCGCGCCCCAATGACGTTGCAACGCTTCGTCTCCAATGTCGTGCACTCCTTCGGGTTCACCAAGTACCGCATCGATCGTGTTCCGCTCTACGAGCTCGCCAGGTGTGGGCTTCCGGTTCCGGAAGCAATCCCGCCGCCTCCCCGCGAGTGAGGCGCTGAAGCAGGAATTTTTTCGGCGGATCTCGAACCCAGCACCGTCGGTCGGTCCGCCGATATTGCCAGCAACTTCACATCTGTGCGCTCACCAGTGGTCAACGAGCGTCAGGCACATGCGGAAACGCGATTCTCCGTGCCCGTGTCCGGCCCGAAAATCATTGGGAAAGACGGCCGAATGACGGTTTGCCTGAGCGGCTCGATGAGAGCGGATGACCGAAGGTGTGGTTGACTACACGGGCACTGCTGCGCCCAAGCGTATGCAGTCCGACCCAATTCGAGGAATGCGCCCGGACGAAGGGTGCGCCGAAAGGATGAGGAAGCAAGGATGACGCTTGTCAACAGGTTTCGGGGCGCCGTGGCTCGCATGCCGCGCCGGCTCGTGGTGGGGGCCGTTGGCGCGGCCCTGCTCTCGGGTCTGATCGGCGCCGTGGGGGGCTCGGCGACTGCGGGGGCGTTCTCGCGCCCGGGTCTGCCGGTGGAGTACCTGCAGGTGCCATCGGCCGCCATGGGCCGCGACATCAAGGTTCAGTTCCAAAGCGGCGGCGCCAACGCGCCCGCGCTGTACCTGCTCGACGGCATGCGCGCGCAGGACGACTACAACGGCTGGGACATCAACACCCCGGCGTTCGAGTGGTACAACCAGTCGGGCATCGCCGTGGTCATGCCGGTCGGCGGGCAGTCCAGCTTCTACTCCGACTGGTACAAGCCCGCCTGCGGTAAGGCCGGCTGCACCACCTACAAGTGGGAAACCTTCCTGACCAGCGAGCTGCCGCAGTACCTGTCGGCCAACAAGCAGGTCAAGCCGACCGGCAGCGCCGCGGTCGGTCTGTCGATGGCCGGGTCGTCGGCGCTGATCCTGGCGGCCTACCACCCCAACCAGTTCGTCTACGCCGGATCGCTGTCGGCGCTGCTGGACCCGTCCCAGGGGATGGGGCCGTCGCTGATCGGTCTGTCCATGGGCGACGCGGGCGGCTACAAGGCCGCGGACATGTGGGGCCCGAAGGAGGACCCGGCGTGGCAGCGCAACGACCCGTCGCTGCAGGTCGGCAAGCTGGTCGCCAACAACACCCGCATCTGGGTGTACTGCGGTAACGGCAAGCCGTCGGACCTGGGTGGCGACAACCTGCCCGCCAAGTTCCTCGAGGGCTTCGTGCGGACCAGCAACCTGAAGTTCCAGGATGCTTACAACCAGGCCGGTGGCCACAACGCGGTGTTCAACTTCGACGCCAACGGCACTCACGACTGGCCGTACTGGGGCGCCCAGGTCAACGCCATGAAGCCCGACCTCCAGTCGACGCTGGGTGCTACGCCGGGCGCCGGTCCGGCTACTGCCGCTGCCAGCCAAGGCGGACAGGGCACCTAACAAATAGCAACGCGACTGACGGCGGCGATCCATTCTGGGGTCGCCGCCGTCGGTTTGTCTGGTTTTGTCAGTGCCCGGGTGTGGCCTATTTCACTACCCTGCGAGCCGGGCCTCACGCGGCGCTGGTTAATGTGCACACAGCGACTAGAGGATGGAGGGTGGACATGAGGGTCGTACGGGGTCTGTCAGCGCTTCTACGGGTGTTCTGTGCCGCCGCACTGTCGGTCGGACTGGGCGTTGCCGTGATGACGGCATCCACGGGCAAAGCCAGGGCAGCGGGTTACGAAAGCCTGATGGTTCCGTCGGCAGCGATGGGCCGTGACATCCCGGTGGCCTTCCTGGCCGGCGGCCCGCACGCGGTTTACCTGCTGGACCCCTTCGACGCCGCCCCGGATGTCAGCAACTGGGTCACCGCCGGCAATGCGATGAACACGCTGGCCGGCAAGGGCATCTCGGTGGTGGCTCCCGCCGGCGGCGCCTACAGCATGTACACCAACTGGGACAACGACGGCAGCAAGCAGTGGGACACCTTCCTGTCCAGCGAGCTGCCCAACTGGCTGGCGGCCAACAAGGGCCTGGCACCCGGTGGCCACGCCGCCGTGGGCGCCTCTCAGGGCGGCTACGCCGCGATGGCGCTGGCCGCCTTCCACCCCGACCGCTTCGGCTTCGCCGGCTCGCTGTCCGGGTTCCTGTACCCGTCGAACACCACCACGAACGGTTCGATCCTGGCCGGCCTGCAGCAATTCGGTGGCATTGACGGCAACGGGATGTGGGGAGCCCCGCAGCTGGGCCGGTGGAAGTGGCACGACCCGTGGGTGCACGCCTCGCTGCTGGCGCAGAACAACACGCGCGTCTGGGTCTACAGCCCGACCACCGACGCGGCCAGCGATCCCGCCGCCATGATCGGCCAGGCCGGCGAGGCGATGGGCAACAGCCGGATGTTCTACCAGCAGTACCGCAGCGTCGGCGGGCATAACGGCCACTTCGACTTCCCGGGCGGCGGCGACAACGGCTGGGGATCGTGGTCGGGGCAGCTGGGAGCCATGTCGGGCGACATCGTCGGAGCCATCCGGTAGTCAGCACCGCTTTGCGGCCCGGGGGCGCCGCGCGAATGGCCGGTACCGTGTGAGGGGTGCAGCAGAGGGCGGGACGGCCGCGTCGCTGCGAGCTACCGACTCTGCTAGCGGGAGAAGATGACGACAAGCGCCCGGCGTAAGCGCCACCGGATACTCGCCTGGGTTGCCGCCCTTACGGTGGCCGGCGTCGTGTTATTGGTCACCCTGGCCGTGGTGATGCTGCTGCGCGGCCCCGAATCACCGCCCAGCGCGGTGCCGCCCGGCGTCCTGCCGCCGTCCTCCACGACGGCCCACCCGCACAAGCCGCGACCCGCTTCTCAAGACTCGTCGTGCCCCGACGTGCAAGTGATCAACGTTCCGGGTACCTGGGAGTCTGCCCCGCAGGACGATCCGCTCAACCCGACGCAATTTCCGAATGCTTTGCTACACAAAGTGACTGGGCAGCTCTCACAGCAGTTCCCCTCATCCCGGATGCAGACGTACACCACGCCCTACACGGCGCAGTTCCACAACCCGTTGAGCGGTGACACCCAGATGTCCTACAACGAGAGCCGGGCGGAGGGCACCCGCGCGACCGTCCAGGCGATGACCGACATGAACAACAAGTGCCCGCTGACCAGCTACGTGCTGATGGGGTTCTCCCAGGGCGCGGTGATCGCCGGCGATATCGCCAGCGATATCGGCAATGGCCGCGGACCCGTCGATGACGACCTTGTGCTCGGTGTGATGTTGATCGCCGACGGTCGTCGCCAGGACGGGGTGGGCAACGACGTCGGGCCCAACCCGCCCGGCGAGGGCGCCGAGATCACCCTGCACGAGGTGCCGGTGTTGTCCGGGCTCGGCCTGACCATGACCGGTCCGCGGCCCGGTGGCTTCGGCGCGCTGAACAGCAAGACCGACGAGATCTGTGCCGCGGGTGACCTCATCTGCGCTGCGCCCAACGAGGCGTTCAGCGTCGCCAGCCTGCCCAACACGCTCAACACCCTGGCCGGTGGCGCCGGCCAGCCTGTTCATGCGCTGTATGCCACGACCCAGTTCTGGAATCTGGACGGGGTGCCCGCGAACGATTGGACGCTGAATTGGGCCCATGGCTTGATCGAAAACGCGCCGCACCCCAAACATGGGTGACATGGCCGCTGCCTAGCCGCTTGCCGGGTGCGATCAGCGGTACCTTGTGATTTGGTCTGCCGCGAGGCGCCCCTTAACATTAAGAGAAAATTAAGAGCAATCAGGACTTCGTTGGGGCCCCGATCGGGGTCGAAGCTGGCTGGGACTGGTACCGGCAGGCGCTCCCAAGCGCGCGGCGTGCGGGCCGGCTCGTGTATAGAGGACCCGTCGGCGCGGCCGGCACCAGGGATGTAGGTCGGGGAAGCCGACACCGAGATGTAGTTGTCGGCGAAGCCGACCGAGATGGTTGTGACAGGAGAGGGCGGCATGGTTTACCACAACCCGTTCATCGTGAATGGAAAGATCAGGTTCCCGGAGAACACGAACCTGGTTCGTCACGTTGAGAAGTGGGCGAAGGTTCGAGGCGACCAGCTGGCCTATCGATTCCTGGACTTCTCCACCGAACGCGACGGTGTGGCACGCGACATCTCGTGGGCCGACTTCGGTGCCCGCAACCGGGCCGTGGGCGCCCGGCTGCAGCAGGTCACCCAGCCCGGTGACCGCGTCGCCATCTTGTGCCCGCAGAACCTGGACTACCTCGTCTCGTTCTTCGGCACGCTCTACTCGGGCAGGATCGCGGTGCCGCTGTTCGACCCGGCCGAGCCGGGCCACGTCGGCCGTTTGCACGCCGTGCTCGACGACTGCGCCGCGTCGACGATCCTGACCACCACCGAGGCCGCCGAAGGTGTCCGCAAGTTCATCCGCGCCCGTTCGGCCAAGGAACGGCCGCGCGTCATCGCCGTCGACGCGGTGCCCAATGAGGTCGCCTCCACGTGGCAGCCGCCCGACGCCGACGAGAACACCATCGCCTACCTGCAGTACACCTCCGGCTCCACCCGCATCCCGACCGGCGTGCAGATCACCCACCTGAGCCTGCCCACCAACGTGCTGCAGGTGCTGAACGCGTTGGAGGGCACCGAAGGCGACCGCGGGTGCATGTGGCTGCCGTTCTTCCACGACATGGGACTCATCACGGCGCTGCTGTCGTCGGTGCTGGGCCACAACTTCACCTTCATGACGCCCGCCGCGTTCGTGCGCCGGCCCGGCCGCTGGATCCGCGAACTCGCGCGCAAGCCCGGCGAGACCGGCGGGGTCTTCTCGGCCGCGCCGAACTTCGCGTTCGAACACGCCGCGGTGCGCGGCCTGCCCCGCGACGACGAGCCGCCACTGGACCTGAGCAACGTCAAGGGGATCCTCAACGGGAGCGAGCCGGTGAGCCCGGCGTCGATGCGCAAGTTCTACGAGGCGTTTGCGCCCTATGGGCTGAAGGAGACGGCCATCAAGCCGTCCTACGGCCTGGCCGAGGCGACGCTGTTCGTCTCGACCACGCCGATGGACGAGAAGCCGAGGGTCATCAACGTCGACCGGGACGAGCTGAACAATCAGCGCTTCGTGGAGGTCCCCGCCGACGCGCCGAAAGCGGTCGCTCAGGTTTCCGCCGGCAAGGTCGGGGTCGACGAATGGGCGGTGATCGTCGATGCCGACTCGGCCAGCGAGCTGCCGGACGGGCAGATCGGCGAGATCTGGCTGCATGGCAAGAACCTGGGCGTCGGCTACTGGGGCAAGGAAGAAGAGACTTCCGAAATCTTCAAAAACATCCTCAAGTCGCGGATCAGCGAGTCGCACGCCGAGGGGGCCGCCGACGACGGGCTGTGGGTGCGTACCGGCGACTACGGCACCTACTACGGGGGCCACCTCTATATAGTGGGCCGGATCAAGGACCTGGTGATCATCGACGGCCGCAACCACTATCCCCAAGACCTGGAGTACACGGCGCAGGTATCCACCAAGGCGTTGCGGGTCGGCTACGTGGCCGCCTTCTCCGTTCCGGCCAACCAGCTGCCGCAGGAGGTGTTCGACAACCCGCACGTCGGCCTCAAGTACGACCCCGAGGACACCTCCGAGCAGCTGGTGATCGTCGGCGAGCGCGCCGCCGGTGCGCACAAGCTCGACTACCAGCCCATCGCCGACGACATCCGGGCGGCCATCGCCGTGGGGCACGGGGTGACCGTGCGCGACGTGCTGCTGGTGCAGGCGGGGACGATTCCGCGTACCTCCAGCGGCAAGATCGGGCGCCGCGCGTGCCGTGCCGCCTACCTCGACGGAAGCCTGCGCAGCGGCATCGGTTCCCCGACCGCCTTCGCGAGCGCGACGGACTGAACCCAACACCATGGCTGACACAGAACCTGACACCAACACCCCCGCGGCTGACGGGGACGTTCCCGCCAAGCAGACCGACGTGACGGTCCCGGAGATGCGCCAGTGGCTGCGCAACTACGTGGCCAACGCGACCGGGCAGTCGCCCGATTCGATCGACGAGTCGGTGCCGATGGTTGAGTTGGGCTTGTCGTCCCGGGATGCCGTGGCGATGGCCGCCGACATCGAGGACATGACCGGTGTCACGCTGTCGATCGCGGTGGCGTTCCAGCATCCGACCATCGAATCGCTGGCGACCCGGATCGTCGAGGGCGAGCCCGAACCAGACACCTCGGGCGACGATGTCTCGGACTGGTCGCGCAACGGCCCGGCCGAGCGCGTCGACATCGCGGTCGTGGGCCTGTCCACCCGGCTGCCCGGCGACATGAACACCCCCGAAGAAACCTGGCGGGCGCTGCTGGAGGGCCGCGACGCCATCACCGACCTGCCCGAGGGCCGCTGGTCGGAGTTCCTGGAAGAGCCCCGGCTGGCCGAGCGCGTCGCGCGGGCCCGCACCCGCGGCGGCTACCTCAAGGACATCAAGGGGTTCGACTCCGAGTTCTTCGCGGTGGCCAAGACCGAGGCCGACAACATCGACCCGCAGCAGCGGATGGCGCTGGAGCTGACCTGGGAGGCTCTCGAGCACGCCCGCATCCCCGCGTCGAGCCTGCGCGGCGAGTCCGTCGGCGTGTACGTCGGCGTCTCCAACAACGACTACAGCATCCTGGCGGTGTCCGACCCGACGGCCGCCCACCCCTACGCGATCACCGGCACCGCGACGTCGATCATCGCCAACCGGGTGTCCTACTTCTACGACTTCCGCGGGCCTTCCGTCGCGGTCGACACCGCCTGCTCGAGCTCGCTGGTGGCGATACACCAGGCCGTGCAGGGGCTGCGCAACGGTGAGGCCGACGTCGCGGTGGCCGGCGGCGTCAACGCGCTGATCACGCCCGCGGTGACGCTCGGTTTCGACGAGATCGGCGCGGTGCTGGCCCCCGACGGCCGGATCAAGTCGTTCTCCTCGGACGCCGACGGCTACACCCGCTCGGAGGGCGCCGGCATGCTGGTGCTCAAGCGGGTCGACGACGCCCGCCGCGACGGCGACCAGATTCTGGCCGTGATCGCCGGCAGCGCGGTCAACCACGACGGCCGGTCCAACGGACTGATCGCGCCCAACCAGGACGCGCAGGCCGACGTGCTGCGCCGCGCCTACAAGGACGCCGGCATCGATCCGCGCACCGTCGACTACATCGAGGCGCACGGCACCGGCACCGTCCTCGGCGACCCGATCGAGGCCGAGGCGCTGGGCCGCATCGTCGGTCGGGGGCGTCCGGCCGATCGTCCGGCGCTGTTGGGCGCGGTGAAAACCAATGTCGGGCACCTGGAGTCGGCCGCCGGTGCGGCCAGCATGGCCAAGGTGGTGCTGGCGCTGCACCACGACAAGCTGCCGCCGTCCATCAACTTCGCCGGGCCCAGCCCGTACATCGACTTCGACGCGATGCGCTTGAAGGTGATCGACCAGGCCACCGACTGGCCCCGCTACGGCGGCTACGCGCTGGCCGGGGTGTCGAGCTTCGGCTTCGGCGGGGCCAACGCGCACGTGGTGGTGCGCGAGACATTGCCACGTGACGTGGTGGAAAAAGAAGCGCGTGAACCCGAAGCCGAGGCTCAGCCCGTGGCGCCGGCGGACGCCGACGCGACCCCGGCCGAGGCGCCCACGTTCGAGGGCCACTCGCTGCGGTTCGACGAGTTCGGGGAGATCATCACCGACACACCCGCGGTCGAAGAGGAAGAGCCCGAACTGCCGGGTCTGACCGAAGAGGCGTTGCGGCTCAAGCAGGAGGCGCTGGAAGAACTTGCGACGCAAGAGGTTTCGCCCCCGCTGATACCGCTGGTGGTTTCGGCGTTCTTGACCTCCCGCAAGAAGGCCGCCGCCGCCGAGCTGGGGGACTGGATGGAAAGCGCCGAGGGTCAGGCGTCATCGCTGGAATCGATCGGCCGGTCGCTGTCGCGGCGCAACCACGGCCGCTCGCGAGCGGTGGTGCTGGCGCACGACCACGCCGAGGCCATCAAGGGTCTGCGGGCCGTCGCCGAGGGCAAGCAGCGGCCGAACGTGTTCAGCGTCGACGGCCCGGTGACCAGCGGCCCGGTGTGGGTGCTGGCCGGATTCGGCGCGCAGCACCGCAAGATGGGCAAGAGCCTGTATCTGCGCGACGAGGTTTTCGCCGAGTGGATCGAGAAGGTCGACGCGCTGGTCCAAGACGAGCTGGGCTATTCGGTGCTCGAGCTGATCCTCGACGACTCGCAGGACTACGGCATCGAGACCACCCAGGTCACCATCTTCGCGATCCAGATCGCCCTGGGTGAACTGCTCAAGCACCACGGCGCCAAGCCCGCCGCGGTGGTCGGCCAGTCGCTGGGTGAGGCCGCGTGCGCCTACTTCGCCGGTGGCCTGTCGCTGCGCGACGCCACCCGGACCATCTGTTCGCGCTCGCATCTGATGGGCGAGGGCGAGGCGATGCTGTTCGGCGAGTACATCCGGCTGATGGCGCTGGTGGAGTACTCCGCCGACGAGATCAAGACGGTGTTCTCCGACTTCCCCGACCTGGAGGTGTGTGTCTACGCCGCACCCACCCAGACCGTCATCGGCGGCCCGCCCGAGCAGGTGGACGCGATCATCGCCCGCGCGGAATCCGAGGGCAAGTTCGCCCGCAAGTTCCAGACCAAGGGCGCCAGCCACACCCAGCAGATGGATCCGCTGCTCGGGGAGCTCGCCGCGGAGCTACAGGGCATCAAGCCGATGAGCCCGACGGCCGGGATTTACTCGACGGTGCACGAGGGCAGCTACGTCAAGCCCGGCGCCGAGCCCATCCACGACGTCGACTACTGGAAGAAGGGCCTGCGCCACAGCGTCTACTTCACCCACGGCATCCGCAACGCTGTCGACAGCGGCCACACCACCTTCCTGGAGCTGGCGCCCAACCCGGTCGCGCTGATGCAGGTGGGTCTCACCACGGCGGACGCCGGGCTGCATGACGCCCAGCTGATCCCGACGCTGGCCCGCAAGCAGGACGAGGTCGAGTCGATGATCTCGACCATGGCGCAGCTGTATGTCTACGGCCACGACCTGGACATCTGGACGCTCTTCACGCGCGCCGCCGCGCCCCAGGACTACGCGAACATCCCGCCGACCCGGTTCAAGCGCAAAGAGCACTGGCTGGACGTGTCGTTCTCCGCAGGCAGCAGCTCAGTGATCATGCCGGGCGCCCACGTCGCGCTGCCGGATGGCCGTCACGTCTGGGAGTACATGCCTCGGCGCTTTACGGGTCTGGAGGCGACGGATGTGGTGGCGTTGGTGAAAGCCGCGGCGGCCGAAGTGCTTCCGGACGCGCAATTGATGGCCTCGGAGCAGCGCGCGCTGCCGGGGGAGGGCGCCCGGCTGGTGACGACGCTGACTCGGCACCCGGGCGGCGCCTCGGTTCAGGTGCATGCCCGAATCGACGAGTCCTTCACGCTGGTGTACGACGCGCTGGTGACCCGGGGCGGCTCCGAATCGGTGTTGCCGGCCGCGGTTGGCGCTGGCACAGCGGTCGCGGTTCCGGCTAAAGGGGCAGCGGGTGCTTCAGTGGCTTCAGTGGCTGAGCCGGGGGCTCTGGTCGAGGATTCGGACGCGGGAACGCTGTCGGACAGCCTGACCAACCGTTATCTGCCGTCCGGCATGACCAGATGGGCACCGGACTCCGGCGAGACCATCGCGCAGCGACTGGGCATGATCGTCGGGGCCGCGATGGGTTACGAGGCCGAGGACCTGCCCTGGGAGGTGCCGCTGATCGAGCTGGGCCTGGACTCGCTGATGGCGGTGCGGATCAAGAACCGCGTCGAATACGACTTCGACCTGCCGCCGATTCAGTTGACGGCCGTGCGTGACGCCAACCTCTACAACGTCGAGGAGCTGATCAAGTACGCGGTCGAGCACCGCGACGAGGTCCAGCAGCTGCACGAGCACCAGAGGACGCAGACGGCGGAGGAAATCGCGAGGGCGCAGGCCGAATTGGCCAGCGGCGCGTCGCCCGCCTTCATCGCGGCGCTGGCCCCCGACCCGCAAGCCGAGCCGCAGACGCAAGCCCCGCCCGTTTCGGAGGTGCCGGTTCCGCCACCGCCGACGAATCCGTCAGGGCCCAATGGGCCCGAAGCCAATGGAGCCGGGCAGCCGAACCTGGCCGGGGCGGCCGAGGCGCTCAACCAGCAGGCGGTTGCCAAGGCGCTCAACTCCGACGTGCCGCCGCGTGATGCCGCCGAGCGGGTCACGTTCGCCACGTGGGCGATCGTGACGGGGAAGTCCCCGGGCGGCATCTTCAACAGGCTGCCGAAGATGGACGGTGACGCCGCCGCGAAGATGGCGCAACGGCTTTCGGAGCGCGCCGAAGGTCCGATCAGCGCCGATGACGTGCTGACGTCGTCGAACATCGAGGAGCTGGCCGACAAGGTGCGTGGCTACCTTGAGGCCGGAGTTATCGACGGGTTCGTCCGCACGCTGCGGGCGCGGCCGGAGGGCAGCTCGAAGACACCGGTGTTCGTGTTCCACCCGGCCGGCGGCTCGACGGTGGTCTACGAGCCGCTGCTCAATCGCCTGCCGGGGGACATCCCGATGTATGGCTTCGAGCGGGTCGAAGGCACGATCGAAGAGCGTGCGGCGCAATACGTTCCGAAGCTGATCGAGATGCAGGGCGACGGGCCTTACATTCTGGCCGGCTGGTCGCTCGGTGGGGCGCTCGCCTACGCATGCGCTATCGGCCTCAGGCAGATGGGCAAGGACGTCGAGTGGGTCGGCCTGATCGACGCGGTTCGCCCGGGTGAGGAGATCCCGCAGACCAAGGAGGAGATCCGCAAGCGCTGGGACCGCTACGCCCGCTTCGCCGAGAGGACGTTCAACGTGAGCATCCCGGAGATCCCCTACGAGCAGCTCGAGGAACTCGATGACGAGGGCCAGGTCCGGTTGGTTCTCGACGCGGTCAAAGCGAGCGGAGTGCAGATCCCGGCCGGGATCATCGAACACCAGCGCACGTCGTTCCTGGACCAGCGGGCGATCGACACCGCCCAGATCCAGCCGTACGACGGCCATGTCACCCTCTACATGGCCGATCGCTACCATGACGACGCGATCATGTTCGAGCCGCGGTACGCCGTGCGCAAGCCGGACGGCGGCTGGGGCGAGTACGTGTCCGACCTCGAGATCGTGCCGATCGGTGGCGAGCACATCCAGGCCATCGACGAGCCGATCATCGCCAAGGTCGGCGCGCACATGACCCAGGCGCTGAACGGGATCGAAGCAAACCGCAGCCGGACGAGTGAGGTAGGCAAATAGTGACGGACACCGTGCCGGCTCCCGTCCAGCACACCACAGCGGAAAAGCTGGCCGAGCTGCACGCTCGCCTGGAGCTGGCCAAGGAGCCCGGCGGCGAGAAGGCCGTCGCCAAGCGCGACAAGAAGGGCATCCCGAGCGCCCGCGCTCGCGTCCACGCACTCGTGGATCCGGGCACCTTTTTCGAGATCGGCGCGCTGGCGCGCACCCCGAACGACCCCAACGCCCTGTACGGCGACGGCGTGGTCACCGGGCACGCGATGATCAATGGTCGGCCGGTGGGGGTGTTCTCCCACGACCAGACCGTGTTTCAAGGCACGGTGGGCGAGATGTTCGGCCGCAAGGTGGCGCGGCTGATGGAGTGGTGCGCGATGGCCGGCTGCCCGATCGTCGGCATCAACGATTCCGGCGGCGCCCGCATCCAGGACGCGGTGACTTCGCTGGCTTGGTACGCCGAGCTGGGCCGCCGCCACGAGTTCCTGTCCGGGGTGGTGCCGCAGATCTCCGTCATTCTCGGCAAATGCGCTGGGGGAGCGGTGTATTCGCCGATCCAGACCGACATGGTGGTGGCGGTGCGTGATCAGGGCTACATGTTCGTCACCGGGCCCGACGTCATCAAGGACGTCACCGGCGAGGACGTTACCCTCGACGAGCTTGGCGGCGCCGACTACCAGGCTCGCTACGGCAACATCCACCAGGTGGTGGAGTCCGAGGCCGCGGCATTTCAGTACGTGCGCGACTTCCTGTCGTTCCTGCCGGCCAACAGCTTCGACAAGCCGCCGATCGTGAACCCCGGCCTGGAGCCGGAGATCACGCCGACCGACCTGGAGCTCGACTCGATCGTGCCGGATTCCGACAACATGGCCTACGACATGCACGAGATCCTGCTGCGGATCTTCGACGATGGCGACTTCCTCGACGTCGCCGCGCAGGCCGGGCAGGCCATCATCACCGGCTACGCTCGTGTCGACGGGCACCCGGTCGGCGTGATCGCCAACCAGCCCATGCACCTGTCGGGAGCGATCGACAACGAGGCGTCCGACAAGGCGGCGCGCTTCATCAGGTTCAGCGACACGATGAACCTGCCGCTCATCTTCGTGGTTGACACTCCCGGCTTCCTGCCCGGGGTGGAGCAGGAGAAGAACGGCATCATCAAGCGCGGCGGGCGATTCCTATCCGCGGTGGTGGAAGCCGACGTGCCGAAGGTGACCATCACGATCCGCAAGTCCTACGGTGGCGCGTACGCCGTCATGGGTTCCAGGCAGCTGACCGCCGACTTCAACTTCGCCTGGCCCACCGCGCGCATCGCGGTGATCGGCGCCGACGGCGCCGCCCAGCTGCTGATGAAGCGGTTCCCCGACCCGACCACGCCCGAGGCGCAGGCGATCAGGAAAGACTTCATCGAGGGCTACAACCTCAACATGGCGATCCCGTGGATCGCCGCCGAACGCGGCTTCATCGACGCCGTCATCGATCCGCACGACACCCGGCTGCTGCTGCGCAAGTCGCTGCACCTGTTGCGGGACAAGCAGGTGTGGTGGCGGGTCGGGCGCAAGCACAGCCTGCTCCCGGTCTAGTTCGGCGCGTCGTCGCCGAGTGTGAAAACGGCGACGCGACACGCCGCAAAAGCGTCGGCCCGTTCACACTCGGGGGTTACTGGGCCGGCTCGACGAGAGTGAGCCGCGGTCCTACCACGTCATAGGAGAATCGAACGCGGCTACCGTCCTTGAGACTTC
Organism: uncultured Actinomycetota bacterium; assembly: GCA_963802525.1. Classification (GTDB taxonomy): domain Bacteria; phylum Actinomycetota; class Actinomycetes; order Mycobacteriales; family Mycobacteriaceae; genus Mycobacterium. The sequence continues at coordinate 117,319 of CAWDJC010000032.1, forward strand.
GTTGCAAGACCTACCTCATCCTGAGCTGCGGCCGATCGCCAGCGCACCCTCCACGAGTTCGTCGAACCGCTCCCACTGATCCCCGCTGCAGGCGGGCCGTCGCGCGCGACGAGTCACATCTGTCACATCAGAACCGCCCAGCTCCGCATGAGGTGATTTCGAAAAGCGATAGCGCATGCGCTATCGCTTTTCGAAAGTGGGTGGCTACATGTTGACGGTGCTTGAGTGGCTGGTGTGACAGCGGTCTACACCCTCAACGCACCGTCCACCAACTCCTCGAACCGCTCCAGCGCCTCGTCGGAGTCGGCGTCGATGCCGCGCAGCGGACCCCGATCGGCGAGATAGCGCCGCGCGTACAGCCGGGCGACCAGCGCCTTGCGGTCACCGCCGCGGGTGTCGCGCTCCCAGGCGGCCTGCTCGGTGAGCAACGCACCCGCGTACACGTCGCCCATGAACTGCGCCAGCGGGAACAGCCGCGCCTCGGCGAGGGTTCCCGACAAGCCACCGTCCAGTTTGCTCCAGGCCGTGATCGCCGCGTCCAGATCCTCGACGCGGCCCGCGACCAGGCGAGTGGTCTCGTCGTCGTCGGAGACCGACACGGCGTCACGCAGCCGCGCCAGCAGCGTCTCGTGCGCGCGAGCCTGCTCGATGCCGCGCCGCACGTCGAGACACAGGATGTTGTCCGGCCCCTCCCAGATGGTGTTCACTTGCGCGTCGCGCAGCAGCCGGGCCACCGGCCACGTCTCGATATAGCCGTTGCCGCCATGGATTTCGACCGCGTCCGACGCCGCCGTGATCCCCAGCCGGCACACCTTGAGCTTGGTGACGGGTACCGCGATGCGTTGCCGCATGCCGCGGGGCTGGCGGTGGTTGACGGCGCCGGTGCCGTCGAAAACCAGCGCGAGCGCGGCTTCGACGTCGACGATCATCTCGGCGAGCTTGCGCCGCATCAGCGGCTTGTCGATGAGCGCGCCGCCGAACGCATGCCGCTGCCGGGCGTAACACAGCGATTCCACCAGGGCGCGCCGCGCATTGCCGAGCCCGAACAACGCGATACCGAGCCGGGCGGCGTTGGTCAGTTCCATCATGCGGCCGAGTCCCTTGCCGTCGGACGGGCCCGCGTGAGCTTCTGCGGCGCTGGGCTTCTCGGACAGCAGAAACGCCTCGGCGTCGACGAACTCGACCTCGCCGGAGGCCACCGACCGGGTGCCGAGCTTGTCCTTGAGCCGGCGCACCCGCACCCCGTTGCGCGAACCGTCCCGGCGGGTGCGCAGCACGAGGAAATTCGCGACGCCACGGCTCGAGTCCGGCGCGCCCTCGGGCTTGGCCAGCACGACGAACGCCTCGCCCGCGCAGTTGGATGCGAACCACTTGAAGCCATTCAGCAACCACGCGTCGCCGCTGCGGGTCGCGGTGGTCTCCAGCGCTCCGAGGTCCGAACCGCCGGTGCGCTCGGTGAGCAACTGCGCCGTCTCGCCCGCCCATTCGCCGGAGTCGAACTTGGCCAGGACGTGCTCGCGGACGTCGGCCGGCGCGTAGGCGGCCACCAGCGACTGGACCATGCCGCCGCCCGTACCCAGCGCGCAGCCCATCCCGATATCGGCCTGATCAAGCAGATAGTTCGACGCGAACAGGGCCAGGCCCGAGCTCACCTGCGCGGCGCGCGTCTCGCTGCGCAGGGCCTGCTGAGCGTCCAGCACCGCGCGCTTGGACTGCGTGAACGATGGCGGCATGACGACCTGGCTGACGTCGTGTCCCCACCGGTCGTAGCGCTCCAGCCGGGGCGGGTGGCGGTCGGTCTCCTCCGCCCACCGCGCCACCGGACCGCCCATGAGCTCCCCGATGCGCGTCAAATGGGGCTCGACCACGGCCAGCTCGTCGGGCTGCAGGTAGTACGCCATGGTGAACTGCAGGCTGGGATCGGTGAGGTACCAATTGAGACCCACGGCCCCGCGGTAGCTGTCCGTTTGATAGCGCCGCGACTTTTCCGGAGTGGAGAAAGGCAGCCCGTCCACGGCCTCCAGGTCGTAGTCGCTCATGACGCGACGGTATTACAGCCGAAACGCCAAGTGAAAGACGTTCACCCCCGCGCGCCTGCCGGTCCCGAGAAAAATCAGCCGGAAATTACCGATCCGGACCTCATCGCCGTTGGCCAGCACCGCCGAGTCGACGGGCTCACGGTTGAGGTACGTCTTGTTCAGGCTGCCCAAGTCCACGAGGTGAAATTTGCCGTTCTCCTTTCGGAACTCGGCGTGCCTGCGGCTGACGGTGATGTCGTCGAGGAAGATGTCGCTGGCGGGATGCCGGCCTACGGACATGACGGGCCGATCCAGCCGGAACTGCGATCCGGCGTTGGGACCCCGCTTCACGATGAGCATCCCCACGCCGCCCCCGAGCGCGTCTATCTCCTCCAGCGCCGCCTCGGCGACAGCCGCCGACGTGTCGAACTCGTCGCTGCGCAACACCGCCGAGAGCTTTCCGGTTTCGTCGGACGCCTGGCCCTTAACGTTCACGTGCGGACACCTGGCCCAATCACGCAGCTTGCCGAAGATCCGGGGCCGCTTCTGCCGCTTGTGATTTCGGCCGGTTGGGGACCGGGGCCCAGCCTACGTAGGTCAGGTACAGCCCGACCAGTGCGAAGACGAGGCAGGCCGCGACCCACCAGGCTTGCGCGCCGATCATGCTGTTGGCCACCGAAACGAAGGTCTGGGGGAAGGCGAAAAGGAGCAGGCCGCGCAGCGTGATCATCCAGCCGAGGAGGGACACGATGATCGCGGCGGCGCCGTGCCAGTATTGGTGGCCGGCGACCACGATGAGGCCGAACAGCAGAATGAAGGCACCGGTCACCCAGGTCCACAGCGAATTCGCCTCGAACTGCGAAAGCAGTGTCTGCATGTCGGAGGCACGGGCTACGGCCGTGGCGTCGACGATGACCAGGAAAGGGCCGAGCGCGCGGGAGAACATGCGCGTCCGTGCCTGAGGTGAAGCGTCCATCAACGAGCCTCCGTTCCGGATCCCTGTATCGGACCATTCCGCCGAAGTGCCGAGATAGGGACCGAAGTCCCTTCGTCCGGGGCGTTCGTCCTCCGCTGACTCTTTCTTCCCGGCCGGCCGTGGCGCATGATCGGCTGAGGTCAACGATCAAGGGAGTCGATGATGAAAGCCGATGTAGGTGATTGGCTCGTAATCAAGGGCACGACGACCGAACTAGCGGATCAGCGCGGTGTGATCACAGAGGTGCGCGGCGCCGACGGCGCACCGCCGTATGTGGTCCGCTGGCTTACCAGCGGCCATGAGGCCACCGTGTTTCCGGGCTCGGACGCTGTCGTCGTCACCGCGGCCGAACAACAGCGGGCCGACGAACGGGCACGGCATAGGGTCGGGAACTGACCTCTACCGAATAGCTCGAGCGGCCTATACCGGCGCCAGAAATTCGGACGTGTAGAACTCGGCCGGGTTTTGGGAGTTTCCGTTCGGGCGTTCGATAATCACCCAGACGCCCGTCGTGCCCGGCCGAATGGGCTCTTGGACGGTTGCCGTTCCGTTGCCGGCCGCGTCGGTGTTCATTCCGGTAAAGGCGGTGCCCGGATCCCCGGGACCGCAGGTGGCCGAAGAGGGACGGGGCTCCTCGATCAGGCCGACGTCGTAATGGACGCCCGGCTCGTTGGGGATCGTGACATGCACCTCCGCGACCGCGCTTGACCCGGATGTGTGTATGAGCGCCGAGCCGGTGCCCATTTCCGGTCGGGGTACGATCGCCGCCTCGGTCACCCGGCTGAAATCGCAGCGTCGAAGCGCGCCATCCAGGACGACCGTCGTGCCGCCCTCGGCGGCCGCGCTGACGATTTCGATCGTCGCGGTGGGGAAGATCACCGCGCCGATTGCGGCGGCGCACGTTCCCAAGCGTGTCAATGTGTGCATCGGGTCACCTTTTTGACGTTTGTGTTAGTTGCCCCACCGGGAAAGTAGTTATTGACCCGCGAATCCCGAAATTAAACATTTGAGCGGGAATTACTCGAACGTAAATTCCGGCCCGTTATTTGACTAATGTCGAATAAATGGCACACGGACCATAAATATCCGTTGCAATACAACTGCTCCCGCGTTTTAACTCGCCCGGTATCAGGGCTTGATTCGGATCTCTCCCGGCGACCACAACCCGCTGCGGGTCGCGGTGCCCAGGTCCAGTTGCGCGGGATGGGCGTCGGCGATGGTGTCGAACTTGCGCAGGGAGCCCCAGTCACGGCCCCAGTCGCGGGACAGGTAGGTGGACATCACGTGGGCCCGCAGCAGCAGGTCGGTGATGCCCAGCAGGCCGCCGTTGACGCCGTCTTCCCAGGTGTCGGTGTCCTGCTTCTTGGCGTTGTAGTCCGGCGTGATGCGGAAGTTCGGGATCTCCGTAACGCCATTGGCGTGCAGCATCGGATGCTGGCACGGGAACGCCAGCCCGACCGCCCAGTCCAACAGCACCGGCTGCGACGAGCCGATGTACTCCTGCACGGAGCGCAGCTCCGGCACCCGCGGCGGGGTCACGGCGATCCAGTCGTCCGGCGTCAGGGACAGGTCCTCGGCCACCAGGCGGACCGCGACCGCGTCGGCGGGCATCTTGTCCCGGCTGTAGCGCAGATTGCGCCACGCCTTCGGCTGTTCCCCGTTCAGGTCGTAGGGCACCAGCCGCCCGGTCGGCACTATGTCACCACCGGGGCCGGGCTTGCCATATTCCAGCACCACGGTCTGTCCGTCCGTGTGTCCGTGCAGCACGCTGTTGCCGGCGATCTTGCCCGCGGCGGTCACGACCACCAGGGGATGCCCGTCGTCGGGTTTGGGCAGCTGGTACCACGCTGAGGTGAGTCTGCTCTGCTGTTGGGCGCCGGTGGTGTAGCTGCCGGCCAGCGGAACCCGGTCGGGGTCGAGGCCGTAGGGCAACGGCACCAGGGATCCGTTGATACCCGGCGCCTTCAGCTTGGTCGGCGCGCGCCAGTCGTACGCGTACCAGTCGTAGTCGGTGCCGGGCTGCGGCACCGACGTCTCCTGGACGGCCTCGGCCACGGTATGGTCCGGTACGCCGTTGGGGGTGAACCCTACTGGGTTGACGCCGCCCAGCGGACCCAACGGGCCGTAATTTCCGGGCTCCGATGTTAAGGGCGCCATGAAGCCGGCGTTGCTGTCCGGCTCGACGAGCAGGTCGTCGGCCAGTCCGCAGCCCCCAGCGAATTCGCGCAAGTTGGCCCAGCCATTGGAGTAGGTAGGGTACTGGCGCACGATTCCGGCGACCATCGATGCGATGAACACCAGCGCCATGAATCCGGCCGCGATGGGCACCGGCGCTGCCGTCACCGCCCGCGCCAGCCGGCCCTCGCCGTGATCCCGCGACGCGAAGTGCAACCAGATCGCCCAGAGTGCCGCGATCGCGAACAGGATGAAAAAGATTGTGCTGATGGTCATTCCGGCGAGCTTCGGCATGGCGCTGTTGAACGGGACGCCGTAACTGGAGACGTACCACCAGCCGTTGGTGGTGGCGAAACAGAGCGCCAACACGAACAACACCGCCGCCACGAACGCCATGCGGTTGCGCGACCAGCGCAGCACTTCGTGCGACACCAGCACCGTGGTCAGCGCGGCCATCGCCGCGCCCACCGCGGCGAACAGCCCGAAGTGGTGCACCCACTTCGTCGGCGTGAACATCAGGAAGAACATGGTCCCGAAGATGACACCCATCAGCCGCCACGCCGGCCCGCGGGCCACGCCCGGGATTCGCTTGCGCCGCAACATGATGAACACGGCGGTGAACAGGCACAGCGCGGTGATCAGGAAGCCGAAACGGCGCGACAGTGAACCGTCGACGGTGGGCAGGATGAGGTAGTAGTAACGCAGGTTCTCGGTGTACCACGCCTGGCTGGGACCGATCGCGGTGCGAATCCTGGTGGCCTCCAACACCGTTGACAATGTCTGGTCGGCGAACACCACGGTGAGGATGACCGAGCCGGCCGCCAGCATCGGGGCCACCAGCGGCCAGGTGCCCACCAGGCGATGCCGGCGGACCAAAATTCGCAGGATCGGACGGCCACCGGCAACCAACGCGGCCACCGCGATCAGTCCGGTGGGTTGCACCCCCAGCGTGAATGCGGCGGTCACCACTGCCAGCGCCGCCGGCGTCAGACGCGAGGCGCACATCGAGCGCTCGATCAGCACGTAGGTGATCAGCGAACCCAGCGCGATGATCGGCTCGGGGCGAAGGCCGTTGTTGAACGGCATCCACGCGGTGAGCAGGACCATGCCGGCCGCCCAGTTGGCGGCGGTGCTGGAGGTCACCGCCGGCCCCAGCCGGGGCAACACCTCACGCGACAGCAGCAGCCAGCAAACCAGCCCGGCGACCAGGTCGGGCAGTCGCATCCACAGGCTGCCGTCGCTGACGTGGGTCATCAGTGCCAGCAGGTTGTAGTACCAGCCGAACGGGTCCTCCGGGCTGCCGAACCAGCGGAAGTAGTTGGACATGTAGCCGGCGTGGCCGGCGACCCGGGCCATGCCGAGGATGTAGCCGTCGTCGGAGGAATTCGCGCCGATCAGATGCCATAGCAGGAAGACGGATATCACCGTGGCGTCGATCAGCGTGAACTTTCGCCAGCGGGCCGGAATCAACCGGTGCATGCGGCGCCCGTCCAACTGGTCCAGGCGCCACAGCGCGACCAGCGCGACGATGGTGGACACGATCGCCAGCACCATCGCGGCCAGTTTCAGCGTCGTCGGCGTGGTAGAGAACCGGGTGTCGATGGTCGCCGCGAATTGCAATCCGGGCGGCGCCGGACCGGCCAGATCGGTGAACACCCCGACGATCTGCGGGCGCAGGTTGGGATCGGGGAAACCACCGCGCACGGGCTTCCCCGCCGGATCGGTCAATCCGACGAAGGTGGCGAAGGTACCGGCGAGTGTGGAGGTGATCTCGATGCGCTGGCATTGTGGGGACATCGCCTGTTCCCGCGGCACACTGGCGATCACTACGTTGCGGTCGGTGACGTCGACGCGCTTGCTGCTGACGACGACGAACAACGCGTTGAGCGCGGCGTCCTTACCCTTCTTGGGCGCCGTACTCAGCACCACCCCGCCGTCGGGCGGCAGGTCACGCACCACCGAGCACGGCACGGTTGCCGTCACGTCGACCGGCGTCAGCGAAATCAGCGGCGCGGTAACGCTGTTCAATTGGCCGTTTTGTGGCCAGTTCAGCGTCGCGGTGGTCTGCACGACGGGCAGCAGCGGCGTCGCGACCGACAGGACAAAACCGAGCAGCCCGGCGATCGTCGCGACCCAGCGTGTCACCCGCACATCGCGACGGGCGTCGGGCCGCGCGGTGGCCGCTTGGCGTTCGTGGTTGATGACGCTCATGGCAGGGCCCTGATCGGTCCTTGCCGGGTCCACCCGCGCACTGTGGTCACACCCTGTTCGACGACGGCATCCGGCGCCAGATCGGCCGGCACCAACGCGTAGTACCGCTCGACCGACCCCCAGTCGCGATACCAGTCGCCGCGCAGGTACGTCGAGATCGTCGAGGTGCGCAGCATCGCCTGGGTGAACAGGAACGGACCGCCGGCCTCGCTGGCCTGCCACCCGTTGGACGACGCCGCGGTCTGTTTGTGATCGGGCAGGATGCGGTACTGCGGAAGTTCGGCAACGCCGAGATGTTCGGAGAACGGCCGCTGGCAGGGGAAGTTGGCGGCGGTCGCGATGTCCATCAGCACCGGTGTGTGCGATCCGACCAGCTGCTGCAGACTCTGCAGCACCGGGACACGCGGCGGCGTGAACGCGAACCACTGCTCGGAACTCAGATTCGGATCGTAGGCGACGATGCGTGCCACGTTAGCCTCCGGCGGCGCCCAGGCCAGCGGGAACCGCAGGTTGCGCCACGCCGGCTGCGGCCCGATGTCGATCGGCTGCACCTCCGCGAGCGGCTGGGTGGTGCCGTCGGAGCGGGCGACACCCCATTGCAGTTTCAGCGACTGCCCGTAGGTAAAGGTGCCGTCCTCTTTGTATGACCAGATCGCACCGGCTGCGGAGACCACCACCAGCGGCCGATCCGGTGTGCGTGGTGGCAACTGGTACCAGGCTGAGGTGGCGGTGGCGGCCAGGGAGTTTTCGCCGTAGCTGCCCATCACCGGGGTGCGGGCCGGATCCAGGCCGAACGGAAGCGCCGCGTGCGACCCGTTCACCCCGACCGGGCCTTTCCCGCCGGCCGTGCCCGCGGAGTCACTCATGGCGGCGTTGGGCTTGTTGGGTGACGCGTCGGAATTCACTACCCCCGGTTTGGTGACTACCGGGTCGGACCTCAGGTCGTCGCCCACCCCATCGGGTTTGAAGCCGACGGGGTTGACGCCGCCGAGCGGGCCGTCGGGCCCGAATTGCTGCCCCGGAACTGGTTGCAGCAGGCCGGCGTTGGGGTCGGGCTCGGCCAGCACTTCATCGGCCATCGCGCAGCTGCTGGGTGAGAGCCCGGACGTGATGGCGGCCAGGTTGGCCTTGGCGGTGGTGTAGATCGGGTAGCGGACGGCGGCGCCCTTGGCCAGCGAGCCGACCTCGCCGAGGACCATGATCGTCGCCACCACCAGCAGCGGGGTGGAGGCCAGCACGCGGTTGCGCCGGTTGTCCTTGACTTCGGTGTGTCCGGCGTAGTCCATCCGGAAGTGCTGCCAGGCGGCCAGCAGGCCGGTCAGGATCGACAACGCCAGGAACATCGACGTCACCGGGTGGCTGGCGATGACGGGCTGGATGTCGAACCACGGCACCCCGTAGTTGCCGACGTAGAACCAGCCGTTGATCCCGGAGGTGGCCACCGCCAGCACGAACAGCAGCGCCGTCACGTACAGCGAGAGGTTGCGGCGGCTGTGCAGGCCGATGCGGGCGAAGGCGAATGCGGTGACCGCGCCGAGGGCGCCGGTCAGCCCGGCGAACGCGCCGAACTGTACGGCCCACTTCGTCGGGGTGAACGTCAACAGCAGCAGGCCGACCGCGGTGGTGCCGATCAACCGCCACGCCGGGCCAATGGCCAGCCCGGGCACCCCGCCGCGCCGCAGCAGGACCACCAGCATGCCGAACAGGCACAGCAGCAGCACCAGTACCGCGAATCGCCGCGCCATCGATCCGTCCGGGTTGGACTCCACCGTGAGGAAGTAGTAGCGCAGGAAATCCTGGTACCAGGCGATCGTGGGGCCGACCTTGTACTTGATGCGTGCCGACTCGGCGACCGTGGCCAGAGTTTGACTGCGGAACACCACCACGGCGATCAGCGAGAACGAGGCCGCCAGCACCGCCAGTGGTGCCAGCAGCCCGTCGGTCGGCCGGCGGCGCCGGATCACCTGGGCGATGGCCCGGGCCCCGGTCAACAGCGCGGCGACGGCGATCAACCCCTGCGGCGCCAGGGTCGCGGTGAGCATCGCGACGATGATCGCGACCGCCGCCGGGGCGAGCCGCCCCAGCGCGATCGCGCGTTCGACCAGCATCCAGGTCAGCAGCACGCCCAGCGCGATCAGCGGCTCGGGCCGCAGGCCGTTGTTGAACGGCAGCCAGGCGGCCAGGAATACCGCGCCCGCGGTGAACACGACCACCCGGTTGGCCGCCAGGCCGCCCCGTCCGGGTCCCAGCCTGCGCAGCACCCAATGGCCGATGACCAGCCAGCAGGCGATCCCGGCCAGCGTGGCCGGTATCCGCATCCACACGCCGGCGGTGCTCACCGACGCGAGCTTGGACAGCGCCGCGAGATACCAGTCGAACGGCGCCTCCGTCGTCCCGAAGTAGCGGTAGTAGTTGGCTACGTAGCCGGCCTTGGGCGCGACCCGGGCGATGGTGAGGTTGTAGCCGTCGTCCGACGAGGTGGCGCCGATGACGTGCCAGAGCAGCAGGGTTCCGATCACGCCGACGTCGGCGAGCCAAGTCGCAAGCCCGACGCGCCACCAAGAGGGCCAGTGCACGCGCGGGCGATACCGGGACAGCCAGGAGACAGGGGATCGCCAGCTGACCAGCGTGTCGTCTCCGCGGCTGCGCCGATCCATCGCCGCCATCGCCAGAATGGCGACCAGGACGGCCAGCCCACCCACGACCATCGCCACCTTCTTTATCGCGGTGGGCGCCGTGATGAACCGGGTGTCGATGTCGACGCGGGCCGAGAGCCCCGGCTGCGGCGCCACCTTCAAATCGGTGAAGATCCCGCCGACCTGTGGCTTCTTCTCGGACGGCAGTAGCCCAGAGGCGCCGGGTATGCCAACGAAATCCGCACCCGCTACACCCGCGTCGGCCCAGACGTGCAGCACGCTGCAGGCGCCTGCGGCGACCGCCGAGCGCTGTGCCACCGCGGCCACGGTGTCGCGGAACGCTACGACGACCACGTCCTTGTCGGCGCGCACGAACAGCCCGTTCTTGCCGGTGTCCACCCCGCCGGCCGGCAGGGTTGAGACGACCAACCCGCCATTGGGAGGCAAGGTGGCCATCGCCGAGCACGGGATGGAGATGTCCAGCCCGCGCGGCGCCCCGGACACGAGCGGGGCGGTGATCTGGGTGACGTGCCCGGCGGGACCTGCTGTGGTGCCCTGGGGCCACAAAACCGTCGCGGTCGTCTGCTTCACCGGAAGCAACGGAACCAATGCGCACAACAGCAGACCCACGATTCCCGCGACGACGGCGATCAACCGGGGGATCCGCTGCGATCGCTCATTACCGTCGTGGGGCACGAGGGTCGATGGTAAGGGACGCCGCTTTGTGCGGTGAGGACGCAGGGCCGCCCTGGCGGCCCCGGAGAACGAGCCGGACGTTCTGTCGGGTGCGGTGAGGACGCAGGGCCGCCCTGGCGGCCCCGGAGAACGAGCCGGACGTTCTGTCGGGTGCGGTGAGGACGCAGGGCCGCCCTGGCGGCCCGGAGGACGAGCCGGACGTTCTGTCGGGTGCGGTGAGGACGCAGGGCCGCCCTGGCGGCGCTTCCCGGTTGCGTCTTCGTAGGCACGTAACGGGAATTGTCGCGCGACCGGCCCGCCAAATAGACCCTCGTCGCATCACTTGGGTCAAAATGGTGAGCTGAGGCCGTCAACGACCCGGGAGGCTGGCAGCGCGATGACGAACGCAGGTCTCGGGTTTGGTGTCTTGGGTCCGTTGCTGATGACCAGCCACGGGGTCCGGGTGCCGGTGGGCGCACCGAAGCAACGAGCGGTGCTGGCCATGCTCTTGATCAATCGCAACCGGCCGGTGTCCGTCGACTCGTTGATCAACGCGGTGTGGGACGAGGACCCGGTGCCGGCCGCGCGCACCAGCATCCAGGCGCACGTCTCCAACCTGCGCCGGCTGCTCCGCAGCGCCGGCGTCGATCCGTACCAGGTCCTGGCCAGCGCGCCGCCGGGCTACCAACTGAGCGTCCCCGACGCCGACTGCGACCTGGGGCGCTTCACCGCCGAGAAGGCCGCGGGAACCCGGGCCGCCGCCTCGGGAGGCTTCGAAGAGGCCAGCAGGCAATTCTCGTTAGCGCTGGGCGAATGGCGCGGACCGGTTCTCGATGACCTGCGCGACTTCGCCTTCGTAGACGCTTTCGCCACCGCGCTGATGGAAGAAAAGGTGGCGACCCACACCGCCCGCGCCGAGGCCGAGATCGCATGCGGACGTGCCGGTGAGGTCATCGCTGAGCTCGAGGCGCTTACCGCCGAACATCCCTACCGGGAACCTCTGTGGGCCCAGCTGATCACCGCGTACTACGTCACCGAGCGTCAGTCCGATGCGCTCGGCGCCTACCGGCGACTCAAGACGGCCCTGGCCGAGGGGCTCGGCATCGACCCCGGCCGCACGGTGAGTGCCCTGCACGAGCGGATCCTGCGCCAGGAGCCGTTGGACGCCAAACGGGCCGCCCTGACCACCCACAAGCGCGGCGTCTACCGGCAGGAGTCGACGACCGCCGGGATGCAGGTGGCGGCGTCCTCCCTGGCCGGACTGCGTGACCGGACCGGGCGGCTCTATCCGCTGACGGGTGCGATAACCCGGATCGGGCGTTTCACCGACAACGACATCGTTCTCGACGACACCGACGTCAGCCGTCACCACGCCGTCATCACCGACACCGGAACCGGTTTCATGATGACGGATTTGCGGTCCACCAACGGGGTGGAGGTGCAGGGCCAGCGCATCCGGGGCAGCGCCACCCTGGCCGACGGCGACCACATCCGCATCGGCGGTCACGAGTTCACCTTCGAGGTTCGCTCCGGCTGACGGTCGGCCACTCACTCACCCAGCCGCCTGGCCAGTGCGTCCCGGCCGGGCCCGGCCAGATCCGCGAGCGCCGCGGGGCGGCCTGCCATCGCCATGAGGAGCGCCTCACCCGTGCCTGTGACCTCCGGCCCGCTGCCGTGCGCCCAGTCGACGTCGGTGGCGCGCAATCTCAGCCCCCGGATCCGGCGTCCGGCGCCGAGTCTCGGGTTGCCGGGCACCAAGCCGAGAACCCGCGCAAGCCGATCGCTGGGGATGGTGCGCGGCCGGCGAAGCGAGCGGCGGATGTCTTGGTGGTGGATGGTGCCGTCGACGAGCGCGATCATCCCGCCGAAGCCCGCGGTCAAACCCTTGGGCGTGCGGTGGTTGCGGAGAAATTCGAGGAGCTGTTGGGGGCTCAGGGTCGAAAACTCGTCGACGCCCACCTGGTTGGCCCGCACGATCCGGCCCTTTGCGAAGCGCCTCAGCAGTCCTAGGGCGCCCAGCTCTTCGTAGCTGATCACGTGCGCGACAACGTCTTTGACGCTCCACTCCGAACAAAGGCTGGGTGCCTCCCAGTCCTGCGGCGTCAGCGTGGCAAGAAAGTCCGCGAGGTCGGCCCGCTCGGAGCAGGCCATGCTCATCAAGGTGGCCGTCATTGCGTCACTTCCCCGGGTGGATCACGAACCGTAAATCTAGGCTTGCCGATGGCGGTCATCAACCGACTCGTTCCGGCGTTTGGTCGCGCGCCCGCGACCCACGCCCATATCGGCCCGCGAGATGCGGTCCGAACCCCGCGACCAAGCCGTCGGATAAGCGGCCTAACGCAACGCAAGAATTTCGCAAGAATCTCGCAAGAATCTCCCAAAGGTCCGGCAAGTGGTCTGCGCCACACTTCGGCTGTCGGTAATCGCCAAGACGGAAGAGGAAGCGCAACCATGAATGCCGAAACAAAGAAGGTCCCCAAGCTGCGGATGGCGGCCGGTGTCGTTCTGGGTACCGTCGGTCTGTCACTCATCGGGTCGCTGGTGCCGGCCGTCGCTTCGGCTGACCCGTGGGTCCCCTACAGCGGACCCCTGCACCCGGTTCGGCATTACGCCGCGGACGTTCTGCACCCGGTTTGGACGCTCACGCACCCCATCCGCGCCGCCATCCCGTAAGCCCGACCATGGGCGCCCCTCACCTGAATCGGATCATCGCCGGGGCGCTGCTGTCGGGCACCGTGGCGGTCGCCGGATTCGGGTTGGCCGCGGGCACCGCCCAGGCCAACACCCGGGGCCCGTATCAATGGTGTCCGGGGCAGCACCTACCGGAGACCGATGTCGTTTGGGACATGAACGTTTGCCACACCTGGTACTGGGTGGATTACGGATTCCAGGCCAATCGCGGTCACTTTGTCTACGAGGGCGATAACCCACCGCCGAACCTCGGGTGTATACCCGGACTGTGCCTGCCCGGGCTGTAGCGCTAGCCACGGCGCAGCGGGGCCGGGTTCCACAGGCCGCTGCGCGTCGCGGTCCCCAGCTGCAGACGGGCGGGCTGCGCGTTGGGGTAGTAGGGCGTCAACCTTTGCAGCGAGCCCCAATCGCGGGACCAGTCGTCCTTCAGGTACGTCGCCATTGTGGTCGCCTTGACCAGCAACTCGGTGACGCCCAGCGGTCCGCCGCCGTTGTTGTCCATCACCGGTGAATTGGCCTCGGCGCCGAATCGGTCCGGCAGGATGCGCCACTTCGGTGTCTCGTCGACGCCGTTCTGATGGCCGAACGGACGCTGGCAGGGGAACGCCAGGCCGACCAGCCAGTCCAGGAACACCGGGTCCTGCGAGCCGACCACGTCCTGCAGCGTGCGCAGCTGCGGAATCCGCGGGGGTGTGAGCGCGATCCAGTGCTGCGGTGCCAGATCCTCGTCGTCGGCGACCAGGCGGATCTGGGTGGCGGCGCTCGGGATCGCGGACAGCGGTAATCGCAAGTTGCGCCAGGCGGGCGAGGCGCCGACGTCGGCGAATTGGAAGGAGCCGCCGGGGTGCCCGCCGGCCGCTTGGTCATCGGTGGCCCATTGCACCTGGACCTCGCGGGGGTCGAAGCGGCCGGCCGCGCTCACGACCAGCAGCGGCCCCGCCTTGTCCCGTGCCGGCAGCCGGTACCAGCCCGACCGCAGGTGAGCGGGCACCTGGATGCCCGAGCGCCAGCTGCCGAGCACCGGTGTGCGGGCCGGGTCGAGGTTGTAGGGCAGCTGGGCAGCCGAACCGTTGATTCCCGGCGCGGGGTTGGTGCCGCCCTCCGTGCCGGGTTCGGCGCCGGTGGTCAGCCTGTCTTCGTTGATGAAGCTGCGGTCGCCCGGACGTTCCATCACCGGGTCGGCGCGGACGTCGGCGGGAATGCCGTTCGGCGTGAAGGAGTCCGACAGGCCCGCTCCCAGGGCGTCGGCCACCGAAGCCCCCACCGGCGCCAGCATGCCGGCGTTGGGATCCTGTTCGACCAGCACGTCCTCGGCCAGTCCGCAGGACTTGCCGGTGAGCGCCTGCAGATTGGAGCGGCCAACCGACCACGCCGGATACTGGTCCGTCATCGCCAGGGTCAGCGACATCACCTCGAAAATCACCAGCGCCCACGCCGCAATTGCCAACGGGGACTGGACGATTCCGGCCACTCGCGCGCCGTACCGCGTTTTGGGCGGCCCGTTATCGGTGGCGACGAAGTGGAACCACGCCGCCAGCAGCAGCACCAGCAGGGTCAGCCCCAGCAGCACGGTGGCGAAGGCGTAATGCCACGCCGGGAACGAATTGGACCACGGCACACCGAAATTGGACACGTACCACCAGCCGTTGACGCTGGCGAACGACAATGCCACCAAGAACAGCACCACGGCGGCGAACACGGTGCGGTTGCGCCGGGACCGCATCGCCACGGACGTCACCGCGACCGCGGCCAGCGCGCCCAGCGACCCGGCCAGTCCCGCGAACACCCCGAAGTGGTGGGTCCATTTGGTGGGAGTGAACATCATCGCGACGAACGAGATGATGGTGATCCCGACGATGCGGCGGCTCGGCCCGGCGGCCGTGCCCGGAATTCGGCCCTTGCGCAACGACATTGCCACCGTTATCCCGAGGGCCAGAACCAGGGCCAGCACCGCGAAACGTCGGGCGACCGACCCGTCGGGGCTGGCCATGAACAGTCGCTCGTAGCGGATGTGTTCGTCGAACCAGCTCAGGCTGGGCCCGAGTGCACGCTTCAGGGTGGTCGCCTGCATTTCGCCGGCCAGGGTCTGGTCGCGGAAGATCAGGATCACGGTCACGGTGACCGCGGCCAAGACGGGCGCCAGCAGTGGTAGCGCACCGAACCGCTTGGAGCGGCGGTGCACGATGGTCCGCAGCGGCCCGACCGCGACCAGCAGCGCGCCGATCGACGCGATACCCGTCGGCCCGGAGAACAGGGTCAGGGCGCCGATGATGCAGGCGATCGCCACCGGCAGCAGCCGGCTGGTGGCCACCGCGCGCTCCACCGAGCACCAGGTCAGCAGGATGCCCAGCGCGATGATCGGCTCCGGCCGCAGGCCATTGTCGAGCGGCAACCAGGTTGCCAGGAACAGTCCGGCGGCCGTCCACGCCGCCGCACGGCTGGTCTTGACCGCATGACCGAGGCGCGGGATGACTTCTCGGCTGATCACCCACCAGCAGGTCAGGGCCATCGCCAGGGTCGGCAGCCGCATCCAGACGCTGGTGGTGCTGACATGGGCCCACAACGCCAGCAGGTCGTAGTACCAGCCGAACGGGGCCTCGGGGGTTCCCAACCAGCGGTAGTAGTTCGCCATGTACCCGGCGTGCTCCGACACCCGCGCCATGGTCAGGATGTAGCCGTCGTCGGATGTGTTGGCGCCGACGAAATGCCACCACACCAGCACGGCGATGACGAGCGCGTCCAGGCCCTTGATCGACCACCAGCGCGTGGGCAGGAAGCGCCGGTGCCGGGTGCCGTCGGCGGTGTCGAGGATGTGCAGTGCGATCAGGGCGACGGCGGTCAGCACCACCCCGAGGATCATCGCGGCCATTTTCAGCTGCGTGGGGCTGCTGGTGTAGCGGGTGTCGACGGTCGCGGCGAAGCTCAACCCCGGCGGCGCCGGCCCGGACAGATCGGTAAAGACGCCGACGATCTGCGGCCGGAAGTCGTAGCCGCTCCTCTCGCCGCGCAATGGCGAGCCGGGATGCTCGGCGTTGGGTCCCTGCGTCAGGCCGACGAATTCGGCGGTCACCCGGTCGGCGTGCGCGGTGAACGTCAAGCGCTGGCAATCCGGTCCGAGGACGGTACTCAACGGCGCGGTGACCACCGGGACGTTGCGCACCACCAACACCAGATAGTCGTTGGCGCGCTGGATCAGCAGCCCTCGGTCGACGGCCTTCGGGGCCTGCTTGGGCACCGTCGACAACAGCACCGTCTTGCCGGCGTTCTGCGGTCCCGCCAGCCCGGCGGCGGCCTGACACGGCACGGAGACGTTCAAGTCGGTGGCGACGTACCCGATCAGCGGTGCATCGACGCTGTCGAAGGTGCCGTTCTGCGGCCAGTTCAGTTGGGCGGTGGTCTGGTTGACCGGCAGCACCGGGGTGACGATCGCCAGCAGGGCGCCGAGCAGACCGGCGACGGTGGCAACCAGCCGAGCGATCCGGCGGTTACCTCCCGCGTCGTCCACGGGGGTAGATGGTAGTTCTTCGACCAAGTCAGCCGGGGTTTCGGTGGCCATCAGCCGCTACACCACCGGCTTGCGGATGGCCAGCACGAACGGACCGATGCGGTCCACGACGAAACGGGGATCGGCGAACAGGGCCGCCGGCAATTCGACGGTGTACCGCCGGACGTTGGGCTGGTTCGGGTACACGTCCTGGGCCAGCCGCAACGTGTAATTGCTGTTCGCGCCGCGGCGCATGAGAAACACCGTAGGCGGGGGCCACGGCGACGTGTCGAGCACGTGGATGAACTCGTCGGGGGTCTTGAGCTTGGACCACTTCTCGATCTGTGCGGCGCGCAGGTCGAACTGGGCGAGCGGGTTGGCGTAATGCGACGTCAGCCCCTGGAATCCCCAGTAGGGATAGTAGGACAAAAAGCTGTAGTCGGCGGTCATCACCACGGTCTGATTGCGCGGCTTGCCGGTCACCTTGCGGATGGCGGCGTCGATGTCGGAGTAAAACTTCTCGGAGCTGGGCGGCCGCCGGTCGCCGCGCTGGCCGTGGCCATCGGTGTCCGTGTAGGCGATGGTGAGATCCGGCCGCAGCACGTCGGGGATGTCCTGGCTGAACGCGATCGCGGCGGCCAGGCCGATGGCGCCGGCCACCGGGACCGTCGCTTTTTTCAAGCCCCGGCCCCGGTCGGCGCCCCCGGCGGTTAATGCCCGAACCGCCTCGAGGAAGCCGAACGCACCGGCGGCAACCAGCAGCACGGTCAACGTCGGCTGCAGCCGGAACGACAACAGCGTGGTGCGCGCCAGCGTGGTCAGCATCGACAACAGCGACCACAGGTACACGGCCAGCACGCCGACGGCCAGGGCGCCCGCCCGCACCGATGTGCGTGCGCGCACCACCAGCCACAGCGTGCCAAGCATGCAGATCGCTCCCAGCAGCGAGAACTGCAGCATCGGGAAGGTCAGTTCGGCACCATCCGCCGGCAGGTAGTGCTGGGCGCTGCCCGTGTTGCTGACCGGGCTGCGGGCCGCGCGCAACAGGAACGGCAGCCAGGTGGTGCTCGCGATCGCCGCCGCGATCATCGCGATGACGGCCAGTCGGCGCAGCGGATCGAGCACGGCTCGTAGACCCGCCCGCCGCCAGCGCGAACCGGCCAGTAGCAGGGTCATCAGCACCATGGTGAACGCGGTGAAACCAAACAGCAGCGTGTACCAGGTGGCCGTGAAGCCCAAAAATATCCCGGCGCCGATCACCGCGGCCCAGCCGCCGGCGCTCGGCTCAAGCGACACGCCAGAGTGACTGTCGACGTCCGGCGTCACGCTGGCGTGACGCTCGCCGGCGCGCAGACCCGACCACGTCAGCACCAACACGGGCGGCAACAGCACCGTGATCATCGCGGAGTAGGGCTCCGGCGAGCTGTAGGCCAGCGTCACCGCGGCGGTCGCGGTGGTCACGATCAGCGCGTACTCGAAGCGGATCATCCGCCACCACAGCACCAGCGCGACGCCGACCGCGACGGTGATCGAGGTGATGGCCCACGGCTTGTAGATCTCCCAGGCCGGTGTTCCCGTCAGCGCTGCGACGCGACCGCCGATCCAGAACCAGCCCGGCGGGTAGAACGGCGGCAGCCCGAGGTAGGTCATGTCGCGCAGGGCCGGGCTGTCCGCGAGACGGGTCACGTATTCGGTGCGGAACTGCTGGTCGACGGAAATGCCGAACAGATACAGCTTGGTGGCACCCAGCGGCATGCCCAGCGTCACGACGGTGAAAGCGGAGACGAACACCAGCCCGCCCAGCTGTGCGAGCAGACGGTTGCGGGGACGCGTGGAACGCCGCCACAGCCAGCCGACGGCGACCAGTCCGGCCAAACAGCCGACCTGTCCCACTGTGGTCAGCGCGTGCAGTTGATTGGATGACGGAAAGGCTGGCCATTGCACGCGAGAGATGGCGATCAGCGACGGCACCGCCATGCCGACGGCGACCGCCCCCGCCGCGACCATCTGGCCCAGGCTGGCCAGTGTGTTACGCATGGTCAGATGGGCAGCTTGCGGAAGATGCTCCGCGGGATGTGTCGCAACACCATCATCACGTAGCGGAATGCTGCTGGCGCCCAAACCAATTCCTTACCTCTTGCGGACGCGGTCACCGCGAGGTTGGCTACGTACTCCTTGTCGACGGTGAGCGGGGCCTCCTTGATGTGCGCGCTCATCCGGGTGCGCACCTGGCCGGGCCGGATCACCAGGACGTGAACCCCATACTCGCGCAAGGCCTCCGACAAGCCCAGGTAGAAACCGTCCAGGCCGGCCTTGGTGGAGCCGTAGACGAAGTTGGACCGCCGCACCCGTTCGCCGGCCACCGTGCTCATCGCGATGATCTGACCGAAGCCCTGGGCGCGCATCTTTTCGGCGAGCAGCACACCCACCGAAACGGCTGCAGTGTAATTGATTTCGGCGATCAGCACGGCCTTGCGCTGGTTTTGCCACAGTTCTTCGGCGTCCCCGAGCAAACCGAACGCGACGATGGCCACGTCGACGTCGCCGTTGGCGAAAGCCTGATCAATCATCTTCGGGTGACCGTCGGGGTCGGTGGCCTCGAAATCGATCAGCTCCACCGACCGCGCCCCCGCGGCCTTCATCTGGGCCACCGCGTCGTCGCGGCCCGGGTCATCGGGCATGGCCGCCAGAATGATTCGGGCGTGCGCATTTTGCAGGTAGCGCTCGCAGATGGCCAGCCCGATCTCGGAGGTGCCACCGAGCAGCAGGATGGCCTGCGGATTTCCTACGGCGTCGAGCACCACTAGAGCAGCTCCAAGCGTCGGGCCATGTCGGAGGCGAACACCCGCAGGGGATCGACCTTGCGGCGCACGGCGATCCACTCGTCGATGCGCGGATACATGGCGTGGAAGGTTTCGGCGCTCACGCGGGAATCCTTGGCTGTATAGACTCGGCCGCCGAATTCCAGTACGCGACGGTCGAGTTCGTTGAGGAACTCATTGACCCCCGGCTTGTTGGGAAAGTCCATCGCGACGTTCCAACCGGCCATTGGGAAACTCAGCGGTGCGCGGTTCCCCGGGCCGAAGAGCTTGAACACGTTCAGCGCCGAGTAGTGGCCGCGAGTCTGGATCCAGCGGATGATGGCCTTGAATTCGTCCATCGCGTCCGGTGGGACCAAGAACTGATGTTGGGCGAAACCCCTTGGCCCGTAGGCATTATTCCAGCCTTTAACGAGGTCGAGCATGTGGTAGAACTGCGACAGATTCATGATCTTGCCCCTGTAGGTTCCGCCCAGCCGGTAGTAGACCTCGCCGATCGCCATGAACGACAGTTTGTTCATCGCGCTGATCGGGAACACGTCCGGCACCGTCAATAGCTGCGGCGCATCGAATTTCAGCGGGTTCTTGGCAAGCTTTTTCGGCAGTTGATCCAGCTTAGCAAGGCTGCCCCGACTGACTGCGGCCCGACCGAGCTTCGGTGGCGGACTGATCAGGTCGAACCAGGCGCTGGAGTAGGTGTAGTTACTTTCGCTGCCGTCGAGGTGAACGGCGACCGTTTCGTCGAGGTCCTTGGTGGCGACGCCGTCGGCGATGAAGTACGCCGTCTCCGTCGGCGTCATCTCGATAGTGGTGCGCAAAACGATGCCGGTCAGGCCGTTGCCCCCGACGGTGGCCCAGAACAGCTCGGCATCCTCGCCATCGGGCGTGATGGTCCGGAGGGTGCCGTCGGCCATCAGCAGGTCCATCGATCGCACGTGGTTGCCGAAGCTGCCCGCGCTGTGGTGGTTCTTTCCATGGATGTCGCAGGCGATGGCGCCGCCGACGGTGACTTGGCGGGTTCCCGGCAGCACCGGAACCCATAGCCCGAACGGGAGCGCCGCCTTCATCAATTGGTCCAGGCTGACGCCGGCGTCGACATCGACCAGCCGGGTGTCGGCGCTGATCGAATGGATGCGATTCAGCACGGTCATGTCGATCACCAGGCCGCCGCCGTTTTGCGCGTTGTCGCCGTAGGATCGGCCCAGCCCACGTGCGATCACGCCCCGGCCGCCAGAGTCGGCTACTTGGGCCACCGCCTTGGCGATCACCTCGGGATCGCGGGTCGAGAGCACCTGAGCCACCGACGGCGCGGTGCGGCCAAAGCCCATCAGCCGGGTGGTGGTGGTCGGAATATCGGTGCCGGACATCGTCAAAGAGGGTACCGCCTGGGCCGCGCGGCTCAGCGGATGCGGAAGATTACCGCCCGCTGCACGACGAAGTTGATCACCGTCGCGGTGCCCTGCGCGATCACGAACGCGAGAGGTATCGCCCACCCGCGGTAGTGCAGGAACGCCAGGCACAGGTGGTTGAGGCCGACCTGCACGGCGAACGTGATGGCGTAGAGGACCATGACCGCGATGAACCGTGCGGTGCTCGGTGCCGCCTGAAACGTCCATCGGCGGTTGATCAGGTAGGCGGTGATGGTGCCGACGATGAAGCTGGTCGCTTTGGACAGGTCGACCTGTACGCCCACCACCTTGTAGAGGACCAAGTAGAGGCCGAAGTCGACGATTCCGGCCAGACCGCCGGTGACAACGAAACGCCATACCTGCGTCGTCAGACTCAGGCGTGGCGGCGCGGCTTGAGGCATGGGTGGGTTAACGGGGCAGCTTCACCGCGATCAGCTCGACCTGATTCTCCCCTGCGGGTGTCGAGTAGGTCACCGTGTCGCCCGGTTTGCGCCCGGCGAGCGCCTGCCCCAACGGGCTGCGTGCGGTCAACGTCTCAGCCTCGCGGCCGACGGGAGTCTCTTCGACGATGGAAATGACGTGCATCGTGACGACCTCACCGTCGGGGAACCGCAGCGTCACCTCGGTACCGCCGGGCAGCGTTTCCGAGCCTTCCGAGGGCGATGGTCCGCTCCGCATCCGCCGGTCCAGTTCGTTGATCCGGTCGCCGAGGACGACGAGCTCGTCCGCGCGCTGTATCGCCTCGGCCGCGTCTCCGTGATCGCCGACCATGCCGCGGTCGTTTTTGACCTCGACCTCGAGGCGATCGCGCCGCTGTTTTAGCCGGTCCAGCTCCGCGGCGAGGTTCTCCCGCGCCGCGTCCGCTGCTGATTGGACTTTTTTGCTCACTACCGTCGACCTGATTCCTGTCCGCCGTCACTGCTGACCTGTAGCGCTACAGTGTTGCACCCCCACCAGGGAGCCGCCACCCTACGCGGCACGCAGTCTCAGTTGTTATACACGCGCATACCCAATTGAGCGACGATTGTATCCGCGTGTGCTCACGCCGCTAGCGGCCATGGCCCGTCTCGGAGTTGGCAACGAGCGGCGCTTGAATATCAGGGCTCTCGTCGTCGTCGTAATCCATCACATCACCGCGCAGCGCGTCGAAGATGGCCTTGCCCTGGGAGACCAGGCCGGTGGCCATTTCGCTGAGCCCTTCGGCGCCGTTGAGCACCGTCAGGTTTGCGCTGGAGAGGCCAAGCGCGGCCTTCTCGACGATTTGCGGCAGCTGGTCGATGAGCATTCTGTCCAGCGCCACCCGGTTGTGGGACGCCGCCGCCTCGGCCTGGATCTTCATCTTCTCGGCGTCGGCCACCGCCATGATCCGGACGCGCTCGGCTTCTGCCTCGGCGGGCTTGACGACCTCGGCCACGAGCTCCTGCTGCCGCAGTTCGGCGGCGCGCTCGGCCAGCTCGGTCCGCATTTCCAGCACCTCCCGCTGGGACTGGGCTTCGGCCAGCGGGCCGGACTGGGCGGCTTGGGCCTGAGCCTTGTCGACCTCGGCCTTGTACTGCGCCTTGACGATGGCGGTCTCGCGGGCGAACTCGGCCTGCTTGCGCTGTGACTCCTGCTCGGCTTCCGCGGCCGCCTGGTTGGCCTGCGCCTGCGCGATCTGCGCTTGCTGCTGGATGGCGGCGTTGTGTGGTGCCGACATCGCGGTGATGTAGCCGAGCCCGTCGTCGTCGATGGACTGGATTTGCAGGGCGTCGACGGTGAGGCCGATCCGGGCCATCTCCTCCTTGGATCCGTCGAGGATCTCGGTAGCCAGCTTCTGGCGTTCCCGGATGATCTGCTCGACGGTCATCGAACCGATGATCGACCGCAGGTGGCCGGCGAAGATGCGTCCGGTCAGCACGGACATCTGGTTCTGGTCGGACAGAAATCGTTGCGCGGCACTGATGATGCTTTCGGTGTCGTTGCCGACCTTGAAGGCGATCACCGCCCGGACGTTGAGGGTGATGCCCTGTTGGGTAACGCATTTCTCGCCGACCTCGGCTTCACACATGGCCAGCGTGAGGAAGCGAACCTTCCGGAAGAACGGCATGATGAAGGCGCCGTGGCCGGTCACGACGCGGAATGGGGCGTTACCTTTCGCCCGGCCGCCCGAGACGAGCATCGCCTGATCGGGGGCGGGCACCCTATAACCGAGCATGTTGGCCTCCTTGTGGTTTCGCTGTTGTATATCAGGGGATTTCGGTCGTCAATTCAGATCAGGCGAGGCCTTCCCATGGTTCGACGACCACCGTCCGGGCCCCCCGAACGTCGACGACAAGCACTTTGGCGCCCTTCGGCAAAGGTTCGTCGGACCATGCCAGAAAGGCCTCTTTCGACCCCTGCACGGTCACCAACACCTCGCCGGCTCCTCGTTCCCCGCGGGTTGCCACGCTCAGCGTGCCCACGCTGCCGATTGCCGAGGCGTCGCTCACGATCGCATACTCCTCCTTCGGGGGTTTCCGCGCTACGTCCAGCCTCGGGCCGTTACCGGTCCCGCGGTGAGGGTGACCACGTTGTTGCGGCTTTCACTTGCCTCGATCCGAGACACCCACACCCGGCCACCGGTTGCCAGCGCGACGATGCGCTCGGAAGTGTCGAACACCCAGGCCACCGAGCCCTCCAGGCCGGTGCTGTCCATGTTCCGCAAATCGATGACGCCCCGCTCGGCCAGCAGTTCGAACAGGTCACGCTGCGGGTCGTCCTCTGCGATCAGCGTCGTGTGGTCGAACTGGTATCGCAGCGCCGCCCGGACCTCGTTGAGCGTGCCGCTGTCCACCACCAGGCCGGTGTCGGGTTCGGTTTCCGCGCAAGCGAATTCGACTTCAAATGTCCGCTCGCAGCCGTGCAGGAAGAAGCGCTTCCCGGGATTGGCCCACGAGCGATGGCAGCACGGCAGATGGTCGAAAACCTTGCGCATATGGAACCGTGCGGTCCGGCCGCTCGGCGCGTCGGCGCGGTGCATCGTGGCTACGTACACGTCGTCATCGAAAACCGTGTCGCTCATCAGTCCGGTATTCCTTCCCAAATGCCCTGCGTGTACGGCTCAGCGTCGGGTCGGTGCCTTGGGGGATTCTTGGGGGATTCTTGGGGGATTCTTGGGTCACCTACCTACGTGCCGCCAGTCAACCGCGACGGGTTTGCCTACCGATCCCAAACAAAGGTTGCCGAGCCGCCTTGGCTGCGATGGCGATATTTAACGCCTGACCAGGTCGCGCGGCAGCAAAATGTGGGGATCGCGATCGGCGGAGCCGTTTGCCACCGCCCTTGGCGGGGCAGCGGTTAGACCCAGTAGGGAACCCGGGCGCGGTATTGCCGCATCGCAAACGCCGCCAGCACCCAGCCGACGGCCGTGAGCACCAAGACGACCACCCAGTGCCGCAGCTCCTGGTGGGAGCCCAGCAGCGGGGACCGGACCATGTCGAGATAGTGCAGCAGCGGGTTGAGCTCGACGATGCTCGACCAGCGTCCGGCGCCCTGCTGCCGCAGCGTGTCGTCGTTCCAGATGATCGGCGTCATGAAGAACAGCAACTGCACCACGGAAAACAGCAACGGGCCGATGTCGCGGTAGCGAGTCGCCAGGATGCCGAAACACAGTGACACCCATATGCAATTGAGCACGATCAGTGCCAGGGCCGGAATAACCGAGAGGTCGGCCCATGACCACGGTTTGGGGAAGATGATGGCAACGACGACGTAGATGACGATGTTGTGCGCGAACAGGATCATCTGCCGCCACACCAGCCGGTAGACGTGCACGCTCAGCGGCGTCGGCAATTGCTTGATCAGCCCCTCGTTGGCGACGAACACGTCGGCGCCCTCCAAAATGGCGGCATTGATCAGGTTCCAGATGATCAGCCCGAGCGTGACGTATGGCAGGTGCACCGACAGGTCGAGGTGGAACAGCTTCGAATACAACCCGCCCATCGCGACGGCGGTGGTGCCGGTTGCGATGGTGATCCAGAACGGCCCCAGCACGGAGCGACGGTAGCGCTGCTTGATGTCCTGCCAGCCCAGGTGCAGCCACAGCTCGTGGCGACGAAAGCCGTCGACCAGATCGCCCCGGGCGCGGGTAAACGTCCGCGACTGCGCCGCCGCGTCGACAAACGTCATGTGCGCCGCTCTCCCCCGCAAGCGGGCGGTACCCCCACCTCATCGCTTCGTCCCCCGCAAGCGGGTGGGGGTCGCTCCCACTTGTGGGGGCGTGCCCCCACTGCATCGTCGCCGGCGCGCGTCACGCGGATCCTCCAGGCTTGCCGAATCGCTCGCTACGTCCCAAGCGGCGCAACCGAACCCACTCCCGCAGGCCCTCGGGGTCGCGGCGGGTGATCAGGAAAAACCAGCCGAACCGAAGCCATTCCTGGGCCAGCAGCTTGCGCAGGCCCGGTTGCGACAGCAGGTAGCCGCGGTTGCGGTAGGTGAAGAACCGCTTGGTGGGGTCGTCCGGATACTGGGTGTGCATCCGGCCACCCAGGATCGGACGGAATTCGTCGGATCCGCACGGGTGCAGGTAGACCGCGTCCAGACAGGTTCCGAACGGCAGGCCGGACCGAACCAGCCGGCGATGCATCTCCACTTCGTCGCCGCGAATGAACAGCCGCAGGTCCGGGACACCGATCGATTCCAGCGTCGATGCCCGGAACAACGCGCCGTTGAACAACGACGCAATCCCCGAAAGCAGATCCTGCCCCTCTTCGGTGCGTAATTCGCTTGTGCGCCTGCGCCACACCAGGCCGCGCCGCAACGGAAACGCCAGCCGCTGCGGGTCGTCCATGTTGCACACCATCGGCGATACCTCGGCCAGGCCGTACTTCTCGGCGCAGGCCAGCAGGGTCGCCAGAACGTGCGAGTCCTGGGGCCGCCCGTCGTCGTCGGCGAGCCACACCCAATCGGCCCCCTGCGCCAGCGCGTGCAACATGCCGAGCGCGAAACCGCCTGCACCGCCTAGGTTTCGACGCGAACCCAAGTAGGTCGTTGAAATCGGTTGGCCAGCCACCAGATCCCGGACCCTGCTGTTGCCGGAACCATCCGGGGGACCATCGTTGTCGACCACGATCAGGTGGTCGGGCAGCCGGGTTTGCGTGCTGAGCACATCCAGCGACTTGGCCAGCTCG
Organism: uncultured Actinomycetota bacterium; assembly: GCA_963802525.1. GTDB lineage: Bacteria > Actinomycetota > Actinomycetes > Mycobacteriales > Mycobacteriaceae > Mycobacterium. The sequence goes on from CAWDJC010000032.1 coordinate 143,560, forward strand.
TCGGGGCGCCGGTGGGTGACCACGACAGCGAAGACGGTTTCACTCATCTCCGGATGCTCTTTGTGCGAGGGGCTTTTCGGCTTGAGCCTCATAGTGGGTCTCGGCCAGCACCTCGCGCACGTGCCGGGCCGCGTCCTCACCCTCATACGCGCGCACCACGTCCTCGATGCCGCCGGACATGCGGATGACGCCATGGTCGATCCACATCGCGGTCTTGCACAGCCGGGCCAGGAATTCGTTGGAATGGCTGGCGAACACCAGGATTCCGGAGCGCTCCACCAGGCTCTGCAACCGGGACTGGGCCTTCTTCAGGAAGTCGGCGTCGACCGCGCCGATGCCTTCGTCGAGCAGTAAGATCTCGGGGTCGATGCTGGTGACCACGCCCATCGCGAGCCGGACCCGCATCCCGGTGGAGTAGGTCCGCAGCGGCATGGACAGGTAGTCACCCAGCTCGGTGAAATCGGCGATCTCGTCGACCTTGGACATCATCTGCTTTCGGGTCTGCCCGAGGAACAGGCCGCGGATGATGATGTTCTCGTAGCCGGAGATCTCGGGGTCCATCCCGACGCCGAGATCGAAGACCGGCGCGACCCGGCCGGTGACCTTCGCCCAGCCGCGGGTGGGTTCGTAGATGCCCGAAAGTAGGCGCAGCAGCGTCGATTTCCCGGCACCGTTGTGGCCGACGAGCCCGACCCGGTCGCCCAACTCGAGCGTCATGGAGATGTCGCGCAACGCCTCGATGACGATGACGTTGGAGTTGTTGCGACCGATGGTGCCGCCCGCCTTGCCCAGGAAAGCCTTCTTCAAAGACCGCGCTTTGGCGTCGAAGATGGGAAATTCCACCCACGCGTCGCGCGTCTCGATGTGGGGACCTGGACCCGGCACCGTCATCTGCTTAGAGGTACTGCCCGTGCCCGGGGGCGCCCTGCCCCGCCCGGCTGATTCCCGGTGGCAGCGCGCCCTGGCGCATCTGCTCCAGTTGGGCGCGGGCGGCCATCTGCTGGGCGAACAGCGCGGTCTGGATGCCGTGGAACAGCCCTTCCAACCAGCCGACCAGCTGCGCCTGGGCGATGCGCAACTCGGCGTCCGACGGCACGGCGTCCTCATTGAACGGCAGGGTGAGCCGATCGAGCTCCTCACGCAGCTCCGGTGCCAGGCCCTCTTCGAGCTCGCGGATGCTCGTGGCGTGAATCTCGCGCAGCCGGTTGCGGCTGGCCTCATCGAGCGGTGCCGCGCGCACCTCCTCGAGGAGTTGCTTGATCATGGTGCCGATCCGCATCACCTTGGCCGGCTGCTCGACCAGGTCGGTCAGGGAGCGCTCGTCGGAGTCGTCGCCGGCTTCTGCGGCGCGGATCGCCATGATCCGCGGATCGACGCCGCCGATGACCTCGATGCCATTGTCGTCTGGGCCGTCGTTGCCGTTGGTCAATGCATTCACCATCCTCTTGTGGACCTAGGGGTGTGGCGCCGCGGCGTCTCCGCGCCACTCGTAGATTCGAGCACCACCGTTGTCGTAGATCATCGTCCACGACGTCGATTTATCCAGAGACACTAGTCCTTCGGGCACGGGGAACCCCCTTACCGTCGGCGTGCTGGTCAGGATGTATCGAATATTGAGCGCTTTGATCGCCTCGACCACCTTCGGATCGGATTCGCCTTTGCGCGCGGCGCTCCAGAAGATGTAGCGGTAGTAGCCAGGGCCGGTCTGCTGCGGGAAGTCGTAGTGGGTCCACAGCGGATGCAAATCGGCCACGGCGTACATCCAGGACGTGCCGTCGGTGTTGCCGTCGCCGATCAGGGTGTCACGGGCGCCCGGCAGCTTGGCCAGGTAGGCCATGGCCATGAGGTCTCGCTGGTCGATGATCACCGAGTCGTATTTGTCGCCGAACAGAACCAGGTGCCTGTACAGGTAGTGCCGGCCGGTGAGCACGGTGGCCACGACCAGCAGGGCGGCCGTGGCGGCGACCCAGGCCGCGTCCGGCAGCTGCTTGACCCGGTCGGTGAGCCGTTTGGCCACCGCAACCGCGATCGTGACCACCGCGAACAACGTGATCGCCGCCATCGGCGTCACCAGCATCGTCACCACCGCCGCGAGCCGTCGCGGATCGTTGTAGAAGAACTGGCTGAACGCTTCGATGGCGCGGCCGACCGGGTTGCGGAACGGCGCCCCGGAGTAGATGGTCGCCACGGTCAGCACCACCCAGAGGGCCGGTGGCCACCAGATCCTCTTGTACAGCAGGATGACCATGCCGATCCCCGCCAGGACCACCAGGCCGTACTGGACAGGGAAGTCGTTGAGGTGGCGGGTGTGCAGCAGCAGCGCATCGATCACGCCCTGCTTGACGCTCTTGAAGCTGGGGAACGCATGCCCGGCGATGATGTCGGCCTGCCTGAGCACCCCGATGAACTGCGGCGCCAGGATCAGAGCCGTCGGCACGACCACGGCGCCCAGGGTCAGCACGTCGGCGAGGCGCCCGCGCACCGGATGCCATAGGGCGTCCAACAGCCACCAGGCCAACAAGAACAGGATGACGATGAAGCCACCGGTGAGGTGCACCGAAAGGACCCCTACCAACGCCAGCACCGCCGTCGGAATGCGGTCGCGGTGCCGCAGCGTCGAGGTGATCAGGACGAACGTCGGGATCGCGACCCCATAGGCGGCCAGGTTGGGCATCGCGGCGACGCCGAACTCGACGTAGGGCACCGACGTGAACGACGCCGATAGCGCCGCCGCGGTGGCGGACACGCCCGCGGCGCGCCATGGGGTGCTGACGGGGCGCAACAGGAACCAGGTGAGCGTGGCCGCGCTGGAGGGAAACAGCCACACCGAAGCGGCCAGCGAGCTGAGGGTGTAGCCGGTGGTGGGTGCCGCGCCGGTGAGCTGGCAGTAAATCGCTGTCAGGGCGTGGAACACCGACGGGTAATAGAGCGGTTGGTGGGTCTCTACGTTGCGGAGCTCGCCCATGTGTGTGGACGACGCCTGGCCGGTGTCGAGGATGTAGCGCACCTCGTTGGCGTGCCAGACCGCGTCCCAGGTACTGGGAACGGACTGCCAATGGGTGAGACCGCGATAGCCGGCCCACATGATCAGCAGAGCGCCCAGCAGTACGCCGGCCGCCACCGCCACCGCCGGCCAGCCACTGACCCCTCGCGCTTCGGCCTCGGTGTCGCGGTAGCGGGCGAGCAGCAGCTGCAAACCCGTCGCCACCAGGCACACCACCAGCAGCCCGGCCAGCGCAGTCCAACCGTTCCAAGGGATTTCGAGCGCGCCAAAGGGAATGATCGCCAGCGCCACCACGCCATACGTCAGCGCCGGACCAATTGCGATAGCGACCGGCCAAGTTAGCTGAGTGATGCGTGCGACGATCGTCCCGGGCGTGATCAGCAAGAACAGTGCGAGCAGCGTCCCGATCCAGAGCCCCACTCGACTAGTATGGCTGGCCGGGTGACCTGGCTCGCCAAGCCTCCGTCCGGCTGGCCCGCTTATGGGGCACCCGCTACCGTCACAATTTCGCGGAATTGCGGAAGCTCTAAGGTGGCTGGCATGGCTTTCGATGTCGCCCGGGTGCGCGGACTGCATCCGTCGCTGGGTGACGGGTGGGTGCACTTCGACGCTCCGGCCGGCATGCTCATTCCGGATTCCGTTGCGACTACGGTGTCGACCGCGTTCCGCCGGTCCGCCGCCACCACGGCGGGCGCGCATCCGTCGGCGCGTCGCAGCGCCGCCGTGCTGGACGCGGCGCGTGCGGCGGTGGCCGATCTGTTCAACGCCGACCCGGCGGGCGTCGTGTTGGGCGCCGATCGCGCCATCCTGTTGTCATCGCTGGCCGAGGCGTCGTCCTCGCGGGCCGGCCTGGGCTACGAGGTGATCGTCAGCCGACTCGACGACGAGGCCAACATCGCGCCGTGGTTGCGAGCGGCACACCGCTACGGCGCCAAGGTGAAGTGGGCCGAGATCGACATCGAGACAGGCGAGCTGCCGACGTGGCAGTGGGAGAGCCTGATCGGGAAGTCGACACGGCTGGTCGCCGTCGCGTCGGGCTCGGCAACGCTGGGTACGGTCACCGATCTGCGGGCGATGACGAAGCTGGTTCACGACGTCGGCGGGCTGGTGGTGGTCGACCACTCCGCGGCCGCCCCGTTCCGATTGCTCGACGTCAAAGAAACCGACGCCGACGTGGTGGCGGTCAATGCTCTCGCGTGGGGCGGTCCGCCCATAGGTGCCCTGGTATTCCGCGATCCGGGGCTGATCAACACCTTCAGCGCGGTCTCGAGCGACCCCTCCGCCGCCGGCCCGGCGCGCCTGGAGGTCGGTGCGCATCAGTTCGGCCTGCTGGCGGGGGTGGTCGCCAGCATCGAGTATCTCGCAGCACTCGATGAGTCCGCTCGCGGCAGCCGACGCGAACGCCTGTCGGTCTCGATGCAGTCGGTCACCTCGTATCTGAACCGGGTCTTCGACTACCTGATGGTGTCGTTGGGGTCACTGCCGTTGGTGATGGTGATCGGCCGCCCCGAGGCGCGGATACCGGTGGTCAGCTTCGCTCTGCACGAGGTGCCCGCCGAACGCGTCGTGCAGCGCCTGGCGGACAACGGGATTCTCGCCATCTGCAATGAGAGCTCGCGCGCCTTCGAGGTGCTGGGCGTCAACGACGTGGGCGGCGCCGTCACCGTCGGGCTGGCCCATTACTCGACGACGGCCGAGGTCGACCAGTTGGTGCGCGCGCTGGCGTCGTTGGGCTGAGTGAACGTTCGGCGCCGGCGGGCCGCTAGACGGTCAGCACGATCTTTCCGGTCACCTTGCCCGCCACCAGCTGTTGGTGCGCATCGCCGGCCTGCTGGATGGGCATGCGCGCGCCGATGATCTCCCGGACCCGGCCTTCGGCGATCATCGGCCACACCGACGCCGTCACCGCCTGCGCGATCTCCGTCTTGCTGTTCGGGCCGCTCACCGGGCGGCCCCGCAGCGTGGTGCCGATGACCCGCGCCCGCTTCGCCACTAGCTTGCCGATATTGAGCTCGCCCTGCACGCCGCCCTGCATGCCGATGATGACGAGCTGTCCGTCGGTGGCCAGGGCGTCGATATTGCGGTCCAGATAGGAGGCGCCCATGATGTCGAAGATCACGTCGGCGCCGCCGGTCTCCTCCCGCAGCCGCGCCACGAAGTCCTCGTCGCGGTAGTTGATGGTGATCTCGGCGCCCAGCCCGCGGCAGAACTCCAGCTTGTCCGCCGACCCGGCGGTGACGGCCACGCGGGCGCCCAGGGCTCGTGCGACCTGGATCGCGTGGGTGCCGATGCCGCTGGCCCCGCCGTGCATCAGCAGTAGCTGACCTTCGCTCAGGTGCGCGGTCATCACCAGGTTCGACCACACCGTGCAGGCCACTTCCGGCAACCCCGCGGCGTCGACGAGGTCCACACCGTCGGGAATGGGCATCACCTGGCCAGCGGGGACGGCGACGTATTCGGCGTATCCGCCGCCGGCCAGCAAGGCGCAAACTTCTTGTGCGACCGACCATTCGGTGACGCCCGCGCCCGCGTCGGCCCCGATTTCCGAGATGACCCCCGAGACTTCCATGCCGATGATTTCGCTGGCCCCCGGCGGCGGCGGGTATTTACCGGCGGCCTGCAGCACGTCGGCGCGGTTGACGCCGGCCGCGGCGACCTTGATCAGTACCTCGCCGGATCCGGCGGTGGCGTCGGGTACTTCTTGCCAAGACAGCTGATCGGAGGATTCGGCGATGATGGCGCGCATGTCGGCCACGCTACTAGGGCAGCCCAACGGCGACGGCCGCCCCGTTACCCTTATCAGCGGTGGCGTGGCAGAGCGGCCTAATGCACTCGCCTTGAAAGCGAGAGACGGCTAAAACCGTCCGGGGGTTCAAATCCCTCCGCCACCGCCAAGTCGGTGGCGACCGACCGGCGGACGCAGGTTCAGATCGCGTCTTCGATCCCGTCGATGACCGCCTGGTCGGCACCCTGCTTTTCGAGCTCTCAAACGGTGGGAATCTCCGCGGCAATGGTGTCCATCAGGGCCGTGTAACGGCGAATTTCGGGATCGCGGCCCGGCTTGCCGCTACTGATCACACCGGCGGCAAGGCCGCGCTGCGGGTCGGCCCAGATCGCGATATTGGCCAGGCCGAGGTTCCCGAACGCCGCCGGCGCATTGCGCCCGAACGGTCCGAACCGCTTCGTGCCCAGCATGTACCCGGTGCCCCAGCGAGCCGGCATGAGACCCACGGCGAAATCCGGCCGCAGCCGACGGCATTCCTGCACCGCGCCGTACATCCTCTCCGGACTGATGATCCGCACGCCGTCGAGTTCACCGCCGCGGCGCCAAATCTCGGCGAAGCGCGACATCTCGTTCGCGGTCGACACGGTATTGGACGACGGAACCACCGTGGAAAGGAACGCCGGAGTGTTGCTGTAGGGGATGATCTCGTGCACGGTTCCGCCGATCGCTTTACGGAAGATCGCCGCGATCACCGGCGGCAACGGCCTCCCGGTGGCGTGGCTGGGCGCGACCGACGGGATGTCCTGCTTGGCGACGCCGAAGTTGGTCCACCGGAATCCCAGCGGATCGAGGATCTCGGTGGACAATATGTCACGAATGTCCTTACCGGTTGCGGCATAGACGATCTCGCGCATCAGCGGGCCCCAGGTGAGGGCGTGGTAGATGTGCACCAGTCCCGGCCGATACAGCGGCCTCAGCTTGCCAAGCTGTTCCTGGGCGTACTCGTGGTCGTCCGCGCGGCGAAGGTCCGGCCTGGGTCCGGTGGGGAACGGGACGCCCGCGCTGTGGGTCAGCACGTGCCGGATCGTGGTGCGGTGCTTGCCGTGGCTGGTGTAGCTGGGGATGTACTCGCAGACCCGGTCGTCGAGCGAGAAGTGTCCCTGCTCGACGAGCATGTGCACAACGGTCGCGGTGATGCCCTTGGAGGCCGAGTACACGCAGAACGATGTGTCCGTCGTGACGGGGATCTTTTCGGCGTCGGGTGGGTCGGTGGGCGCGTTGCCCCAGCCGTGACCGATCGCGCGGTTGAGCACGACGCGCCCGTTGCGCCGGATGCACAACTGGATCGCGGGGTGAAAGCCGGCTTGGTACCAGTGCCGCGCGGCCTGCCAGATGCGTTCGACGGCCGCGCCGTCGATCCCGGAGTGGTCCTCTTCGCCGGTCGCCGTCACGGAGTCCAGGTCGGCCGGGACGCGGATCCTGCCGTCTGCGCTGTACGCCACCCCCGCGAGGGTACGTGCCGCCCGGCGGCGGGTGCGCTAGTCCCCGGTGAACTGGGGCGGGCGCTTCGCGAACGTCGCCGAGATGCCCTCGGTCAAGTCCTTCGACGGCAAGAAGGCCGCGTTCCAGGCAGCGACGTAGCGGAGGCTCTCCGACACCGCCGAAATGCGTTGCTGGTCGAGGACGTCCTTGATGCCGTGGACCGTCAGCGGGGGGTTGGCGGCGATCTCGGCCGCCGTCGCGTGGGCGGCCGCCAGCGTCTTGTCAGCGTCCGCGAACACGTCGTTGACCAGGCCGATCTTCTCGGCGCGGGCCGCGTCGATGTCCTTACCGGTCAGCGCCAGTTCTCGCAGGTGTCCGTCGTTCAAGATCAGCGGCAGGCGGGCGAGGCTGCCGACGTCGGCGACGATCGCGAGCTTGACTTCCCGCACGGAGAACTTGGCGTCTGCGCTCGCGTAGCGGATGTCCACCGCGGAGACCAGGTCCACCCCGCCGCCGATGCACCAGCCGTGCACCGCGGCGATGGTCGGCGTCCGGCAGTCGGCGACCGCGCTGATCGCGTTCTGCATGCGTTTGATCTCGGCGTGGAAATCCGCGCGCGGGCGCGCCAGCGCGCCGTCGGCCAGCAGCGGGGTGAAGGACCCGCCCATCGCGGGCACGTCCAGGCCGTAGCTGAAGTTCTTGCCCGATCCGGTGATGACGATGGCCCGCACATCGCGGTCGGCGTCCAGCTCCGCGAACACCTCCGGCATCTCCGACCAGAACGCGGGCCCCATCGCGTTGCCCTTGCCCGGCCCGATCAGAGTCACCTCTGCAACATGGTCTTTCGTTTCGATGGTGACGGATTCGTATGTTTCGCCCATATCGAGACCGTAGCGTGGCGAATATGCCCCCTGATTTGCGACCCGGACCAGATTCCCCACCCACCGATGAGCTGCAGAGTGCCGAGGACACGCTCGGAGTGTTGCAGCAAGTCGTGCACACCATCGCCGCCGACGACATGACCCGGCAGACACCGTGCACGGAGTTCGACGTGACACAGTTGACCCAACATCTGCTGAACTCCATCACGGTCATCGGCGGCGCGGTGGACGCAGAACTTCCGCCCCGCGACGAGACCGACTCGGTCGAGCGGCAGATCACCGCCGCGGCCCGGCCCGCCCTGGATGCCTGGCACCGTCACGGGATCAACGGCATGGTGATGGTGGGTCCGAACGAGGCGCCCGCGGCGGTCATGGCCGGCGTCCTGTCGATCGAATTCCTAGTACATGCCTGGGATTACGCGATGGCTACGGGTCGCGATGTCGACGCCACAGATTCGCTGGCCGAATATGTGCTGGGTCTGGCACGCGAGATCATCACGCCGGAGGGCCGCGCAAACGTCGGGTTCCATCAACCGGTCGATGTGCCCGCAGATGCCAGTGCGCTGGACAAGCTGATCGGATTCACCGGCCGCAACCCGGCCCGCTAGCTTCGAGCGCGCTTGCCCGCATCGAGTGTGCGCTTACGGCGTTGGATGCACACTCAAAGCCGTCACCGCACACGCATCGGCGCGAGCTAGACGCGCTCCAGGTAGAAGTAGTAATACCGGCCGTCATCCAGGACGCCCTTGCCGTTCATGATGCCCATCACCGCGTCGTCGTCGATCTTCTTGAAGTGATCGTGGCACGGGTTAGACCGGGAGAAATCAGTAGACCATGGTGGCGGTGACTTCGCCGCGGAAGTCCTCCAGCCACAGGCTGGCCTCGCCCTTGCCCATCGCCACATTGGAGAACTTCTTCCCGTCGGCGTCCACGCAGACCAGCGGCTGCACGTCGCCGGCCGATTTGAAGGTCTTGCCGAACCAACCGGCCTTCTCCAACTGGCCGTTCATCTTGTGGCCGGTGAGGAATTCGCCGCCCTTCCAGTCGCCGATCATGCCTTCGATGGTCGCGGGCCGCAGGGTCGCCCAGAATTCGTCGAGCTCGGCATCGGCAATGTCGCCGCTGCGGTCCTTGAGCTCGGTGAATATCTTGCGGGCCAGGCTCATTGAGCTACTCCTCGAGGTTGGTGCGGTTGATCCAGTCGCGGGCGAACCGCAGCAGGGCGTCGTTTTCCTCCGGCGCCCCGATGGTGACCCGCACACCGTCCGGCGCGAACGGGCGGACCACTATTCGCGCGTCGGCGGCCTGCGCCACGAAGTCCGGGGTGCGAGGGCCCAGCGGCAGCCAGACGAAGTTGGCCTGCGACGGCGGCACGGTGTACCCGGCGTCACGCAAACCGGCGGCGACGCGGGAGCGCCCGGCGACGACGGCGTCGGTGCGGGCGAGCAACTCGTCGGCGGCGTCCAGTGAGGCGATGGCGGCGGCCTGCGAGATGCTCGTCACCGAGAACGGCACGTAGACCTGGTCCAGTGCGGTGATCAGGTCGGGGTGGCCGACCGCGTAGCCGACGCGCAGGCCCGCCAGCCCGTATGCCTTCGAAAAGGTCCGCAGCACAACGACATTGCTGCGGGCGCGGGCCAGCTCCAGGCTGTCGGGCAACATCCCGTCGCGGATGTACTCGACGTAGGCCTCGTCGATGGCGATCAGGATGTGCGGCGGCACGGCGTCGACGAACCGGGTCAGTGCGTCCGGGTTGACGACCGTGGACGTCGGATTGTTGGGGTTGCAGACAAAGATCAACCGGGTGCGCTCGGTCACCGCGGCCAGCATCGCGTAGAGGTCAAACGTGTGATCGGTCAACGGCACTTTGACGGCGACCGCGCCGGCGACCTGCACCATCGGCGGGTAGAGCTCGAAGCTGTGCCACCCCATCACCACCTCGTCGCCGGCCGACGCGGAGATTTGAATGAGCTGCTGGCACAAGCTGACCGAACCGCAACCCACCGCGACCTGCTCGGGCGCGAAGTCCGCGGAGCTCGCCGAACTCAGGTGCTTGGCGAGCGCCGCCTTGAGCTGCACGCAGGCGCTGTCGGGGTAGCGGTGGACCCTGTCGGTGGCCTGTTCGATGGCCGCGCGGACGCTGGGCAGCGGGCCGAGCACCGTTTCGTTGCTGGCCAGTTTGATCGAACCCGGCACCGTCTTGCCGGGGACATAAACTGGCAGCCCGGCCAACTCGGGTCGCAGGCGGGCGGTCACTTCGACAGCATATGTCGCCGCTGTGTACGCTATGCCTCCGGCGGTTCGGGGACGGCCGGAAGGGTTCGGGTACCCTCAGGAAGTCCGATGGAGGCGTGCCAGAGCGGCCGAATGGGGCTCACTGCTAATGAGTTGTCCCCCTTCAAGGGGACCGGAGGTTCAAATCCTCTCGCCTCCGCCACGCGAGACAACTGAAGACAGGCGCCCGTAGCTCAACGGATAGAGCATCTGACTACGGATCAGAAGGTTGGGGGTTCGAATCCCTTCGGGCGCGCAAGAAAACATCCCCTCACCTGCAGAGACGAGAGTGGAGGGATTTGTCTGTTTATGCCGAAAGAGCGCATTACATTGAGAGGCCGGCAGAGGCACCTGACCTGACAGCCGTCCTCAACCAGCTGGGATGAAACCTCAGTTGATAGCACAAACTGTCCGGGACTGTCCGCAACACCGAACTGTTCACGGCCCGTATCGCGGCGCAGTTCCGGCAGCAGACGCCAACCATAAATGAGATCGATTAACGCATCCAAAGCGCGACTTGGACACTACGGCCCCTGGTACTGCATGGTGAATGCGTTGGGTTGATCCCCTTGCGGCGCAGGGTTGCTCGTTGGGGTGGGTGCCACCAAAGCATCCGGCAGTGACGGGCACAACGGAGCTTTGTGACCCCACAACATCTAGACCAATAGTGAATGCCGGTTGGGCGGCGAACCATGAAAAGCATGAACCGCAGAAGCTGCGGAGAGGAGTAACCAAAATGATATGGACGTTGCTCTCTATCTTCGGCATCGCTCCCCTTGGTGCTCTTGCCTTTGACAGGCCCACCTTCGGCAACTGGATCTGGCACATCGACCCTGACAAACCGAGGGACCATGAGTGAGCATTCCGGCGTCACCGGCAAGACCCTGCACCAGGTAGGTCGGCCCTTTCGGGCCTCGGGCCTTGGACAGGAAGCACCCAACCAGAACACAGCCAGCGGTAAGCTTCGCGACGTTGCTAGAAGCATGCTGATCAAAAAATCAACGAAGCAAATGATTGAGAAAGTCCTGGTCAGTGCTGCCTCTATGGCTCTCATTGCTGTAGGGCTGGCGGCACCGGCCAGCGCTACTGGCCCTGTACAGAAACAACCATCACCTCAGGGCTTCTTGGCTGCCGCGCAGGCGGCAGGCATCATCGGAGCGGGACCGGCGATATTGGAAGACGGTTACAACGTGTGCTGGGAGCTTTGGGATCAGCACAGCCCGGCTAATCAGGTGGCTGCGGGTGTGCAGAAGAACTATCCGACACTGACCGCCGACCAAGCGGCTCATTTCGTTATTGCTGCGTATAAGAACCTGTGCCCGGTGCCTGGTGCGTATGACTATTGGGCTTATAGCACCGGCTGATCACCGCAATAAGCAGGCCGCGATTCACGCGTACTGCCCCGCATACGCCAACAGATAGGGGTCCGTCATCCTCCGGGTGCCTTTAGCCACCGGTGCCTCCTAGCCACGCCCCGATTGCCAGGCGAGCGTTCTGGTCAATTACGCAATTGGCAGCTACTGCGCTAACAGCCCCGGTGCACTTCAATGGCCTTTGTTGCCTTGCAGATCTCCGACTTGTCCTGCCGTCGGCGGTCGAAAAACGCCTCCGGTGCGGTCGCGGAATTCAGAGCTTGTGTGCTCGCCGCAGGCGATAGCTGGGTAGCTGCAGGTAGCCGCGGACGCGGCGCGGCGCCCGCGCAGACAGGGTGAACTGCTTAGCATCGTCAAGCTCGGTGGCCATCGCCTGGTCGACCCGGATGGTGCCCTTACGGGCGAGGCTGGCGAGTCGGGCGGCGATGTTCACCACGGGACCGAAGACGTCACCACCGCGGTAAAGCACCGGCCCGAACGCCAGGCCCGCATGCACCTGCGGCAGGGTGTCCTCGGCGGTGAAAACGTCCAGCAACTGCAGGGTGGCCTCCGCCGCTGATGCGGGATCATCGATCACGAACAGGATTTCGTCGCCGAGATTCTTGATCACACGCCCGCCGTGGGCGACCACGGTGTCGAGCACGGCCGTTTCGAACCGGTCGAGCACCCTCGCGAGCTCGGTGAGGTCAACGTTGCGGGACAGTCGCGTGTACCCGGTCATGTCGATGAAGCCCACCGCTGCCTGTCGGCTCTCCGTGTGGCCGTCCAGGCCGGATCCGCTGGGAAACAACGCCCGTCCCACTTCAGCGCCCAGATGCCGACGCCACGTATACACCGTGGTCCGCTCCAGCACCGGTAACAATTCTCGGGTAGTGATGAGGGCTTGGGCCGCCAGCTGGCCGGGCAGCTGTGGGTCCTCAACCCTGCGGCCCACCGCGATCCGCGCGCCCAGCACCTCGGAGATGAAATTCGTCTGCGCTGCGGCCAGGCGGGACATCAGGTTGCCCAGGGGGCGGGCCAGTTCCACCAGCCCGTCGCCGTCCACGATGTCTGCGGCAATGAGCCCGGCCGCATCGGCCAGGGCGGCGACGTCAGCGCTGGTGAATACCCGCTGCTCGTCATCGACTTCGGGAAACCCCAGTGCCCGCCATAGTCGTCGCGCCTCATCGAGGGCGATGCCGGCTCGCTCGGCGACCTCCAGCCGGGTATAGCGGCCGTCCCCGGCCAGCAGTCCCCGGGTGATCATCTCAGCCGGCGAGGCCTCTTCCTCCGGCGCGAGGTCCATATCCGTGGCGTTTGGGAGCACATCGGGCGCGTCTTCCTGGTCGGTCTTCCCCAGCCGGGCCAGCAGTGCCGCCAGCAGGCTGTTACTGCCTAACCGGGCTAGTTCATTGACCCCTGCCGCCCCGAGCTCGACGACTCGCGCCACGAGATGGGCCGAACCGCGCACCGGATCCACCACCTGAAGTGACTCTCCTGCTCTTCCCGCCGCTACCTCACCCACAGCCGGACGCTCACACCCAAGACGTTGCGATGTAAGCACGACACGCCCGACTCGGTAGGACCGCTGCCGTTGCAGGGATGCCCCCAACCGATGGTACGGGTGACGTGGGCCCCCACGACGGTGGCGGCCTTGCCAAAGGCGGCGACGTCACCCTCTACTACGACGGTAAGCCCGGTGGCCACGGCCGCGTCGAACAGACCCAGCCCATGATCTTCTCCCTGGACGAGGCCTGCGACGTCGGCGCCGACAGCGGCTCACCCACGTCCCCGGACTACAGCCCCGCCGGTAACAAGTTCTCCGGAGAGATCGACTGGGTGCAGCTCGACATCGGCAACGACAGCCACGACCACCTCATCAAACCGGAGGAACGGTTCACAATCGCGATGTCGCAGCAGTAACGTCACGTCACCGCCAGCACTCTTGCGCGGCGTAACCCGTCGCGAGCAGACCAGGCGTGGGCCCAACCTCGGGTACGTTGAGATCGATTGGCCTGCGACGGCCGCTGGGGAGATGTCATGGAGCCGCCGGCACGCCGAACCGTGACCATCCACGGCCACGAGCTCTCCTACCTGGACAGCGGCACAGGCTCGGTGGTGCTCTTCATCCACGGGATTCTCGGTTCGCAACGCCAGTGGACCCACCTCATCGACCGCCTGCATGACGACCACCGGGTGATCGTGCCGGACCTCTTCGGGCACGGCGAGTCGGACAAGCCGGTGGGAGACTATTCCCTCGGGGCGCACGCGGCAGCGATGCGCGACCTGCTGGACCGCCTCGGCATTGAGCGGGTCACCCTCGTCGGGCACTCCCTCGGCGGGGGAATCGCGATGGAGTTCTACTACCTGTTCCCGGAGCGTGTCGAGCGGCTGGTGCTTGTCGCGAGCGGTGGGTTGGGCCGGGAGGTCAACCCGATCCTGCGATCCGCGACGCTGCCCGGGGCCGCATGGGTCCTGCCCATCCTCGCGTCGGGGTGGGTGCGTGCGCGCGCCGAGGGCGCCGGGCGGGCCCTCTCCAGGGCGGGCTGGAGGCCCAGCACGGACATCACCACGATCTGGCAGGGCTTCACCTCGCTCGTGGATGCGGCGAGCCGGCACGCCTTCCTGGCCACGACCCGCGGTGTCATCGACCCCGGGGGCCAGACTGTCAGCGCTCACGACTACCTGCCCGACGCCGCGCCGATCCCGACACTCATCATCTGGGGCTCCCGGGACCGGATGATCCCGGCCTGGCACGCGATCAATGCGCAGCGGTCGATCCCGGGGTGTCGCATCGAGCTAGGGAGCCGGCCACTTCCCGCACCTCGATGAACCGGACCGCTTCGCCGATCTGGTGCGTGACTTCATCGCGACAACCTGAACCGCTGGCACCTCGAACAGACCACGGCAGCGGGCCTGGCTGCAGCAGGTCACCCCGACGACCCGTGCGAGGAGCCATGTCGGCACCGAGAAGGCCCGTCCGGCCCTGCTCGACGAACGCCCGTGACCCGCCGCAGCGGCGTGAGGTGGCCGCAGCTCTGCGGACTGTGGCCGAGACGTTCGCGGGGTGCCCGACGGTCGGGACACGGCGTACACGCTCCAGATGCTTGCCTACATGCTCGACTCCGGCTGACGGGCGCTGACCCGGTACTTGTCCTGTCGGCTGGGCGACCGCCTCCCAATTCCGGTACCCCGAACTGGGCATTCAGGCCTTAAAGGGAGGGCCGGCGCCGGTCCCGCGCTCAGTTGATGCGCCGGTCGCGGCCGACCCATTCGGGCTCGCGCAGCGCGAACTTCTGCACCTTTCCGGTGCCGGTCTTCGGCAGCGGGCCGAAGGCGACGGCGTCGGGGCACTTGAAGTGCGCAAGCCGCTCGCGGCAGAAGGCGATGATGTCCGCCGCGTCCGCCGTGGCGCAGTCCTTGAGCGTTACGAACGCTTTTGGGCGCTCGCCCCAGCGCTCGTGCGGGATCGCGACGACGGCGCACTCCAGCACGGCCGGATGGGCGCAAATCACCTGCTCCACCTCGATTGAGGAGATGTTCTCGCCGCCCGAGATGATCACGTCCTTGCTGCGGTCACGCAGCTCGATCGCCCCGTCGGGGTGGCGGACCGCGAGGTCGCCCGAGTGGAACCATCCGCCGCGGAAGGCGTGCTTGGTCGCGTTCGTGTCGGCGAAGTATCCGGCCATCACGTTGTTGCCGCGCATCACAACCTCGCCCATCGTCGCGGCGTCGCGCGGCACGTCGTGCATACTCTCGTCGACGACGCGGACGGGGTCGGCGATGGTGTAGCCGTGGCCTTGGCGAGCCAGCAGCCGGGCGCGCTCGCCGGTCGGCAGCTCGTTCCAGCCGTCTTGCCACGTACAAACGGTGTGCGGGCCGTAGGTCTCCGTGAGCCCATAGACGTGCACCACGTGGATGTTCAGCTCCTCAAGGCGAGCGAGCAGCGTCGGCGACGGGGGAGCGCCGGCGACCATCGCGGTAACGCGCCGCTCGAGCGGCACAGCGCCGGCATGGTTGGCGAGTGCGGTCTGCACCGTCGGAGAGCCGTTGTAGTGGGTCACGCCTTCCTCGCGGAACGCCCGCCAGATCAGCGCCGGATCGACCTGGCGCAAGCAGACGTGCGTCCCGCCCGCCGCCGTGACCGCCCAAGGGAAACACCAGCCGTTGCAGTGAAACATCGGCAACGTCCACAGGTATACGGGGTGGTGGCCCAGCTCGGCCTCGATGACCTCACCGATGGCGTTCAGGTAAGCGCCACGGAACGTGTAGACGACAGCCTTTGGCCGACCGGTCGTGCCTGACGTGTAGTCGATCGCGATCGGCTCCTCCTCGTCGAGCAGCAGTGAAGGCACGCCGCCCGCGTCGGCTTGCGCGAGTAGCCGCTCGTACGGATCGCGATCGCCGCCACCGTCCTCGCAGCGCATGACCTCGACGCCAGCGGGCGCCTTCTCGGCCAGCGCCTCGAGCTCAGAGTCCACCAGCAACAGGCGCGCGCCTGAGTGGTCGAGGATGTAGCGGATTTCGTCCGCGCTCAGCCGCAGGTTGATTGCAACGAGCACGCCGCCGGCGAGCGGCACAGCATGATGCAGCTCGAGCAGTGCCGGGACGTTGGGGAGCAACGCCGCAACGCGATCGTGGCGCTCGAGACCGCGCTCGCGCAGCGCCGAGGCGAGCCGGTTCACTCGCTCGTGGAGTTCGGCGTAGGAATGGCGGCGCTCGCCGTACACCACCGCGACGCGATCTGGATGGACTGCGGCGCTCCGATCCAGAAAAGACACCGGGTCCAGCTCCGTGCGGCTGACGCGGCTGCGCGCCGGCCAAGGCGAGGCCACCTGCGTCCCGGAAGGGGCGGCCTGGGTTTCCATCACAACCTCCTTGCGCGCTGCCGAAGCTACGCCTCTACTCGGCCCAGGACAACGGACGTATGCTCGCCTCCATGAGCGCGCCCGCGACGGACGCCACTGTCCTGGTCCGCGCCGACGGGCCGGCGGCGCGCATCACCCTCAACCGGCCGGAGAAGCGGAACGCGCTCAGCCTCGAACTCATGGAGGAGCTGATCGCCACGCTGCGTCGGCTGGGTGCGGATCCCGGCGTGCAGGTGATCGTCATCGACTCCGCCGGCCCGGCGTTCTCCGCGGGTCACGACCTGACCGAGATGATCGGCCGCGAGGTCCCGTTCTACCAGCGGCTGTTCGATGTCTGCACCGAGCTCATGGAGACTATCCATCGCGTCCCGCAGCCGGTGATCGCAAAGGTCGAGGGGATGGCGACGGCGGCGGGCTGTCAGCTCGTCGCCGCCTGCGACCTGGCTGTGGCCGCCGATGGCGCCCGCTTCGCCACTCCGGGAGTGAAGATCGGTTTGTTCTGCTCCACCCCGATGGTGCCGCTCTCGCGCGCGATCGGCCGCAAGCGTGCGCTGGAGATGCTGCTCACCGGCCAGCCAATCGCCGCCGGCACCGCGCTCGACTGGGGCCTGGTAAACCGCGTCGTCCCAGCGGAGGCGCTCGAACACGAGATCGGCGCCATCGTCGACGCAATCGTGTGCTCGAGCCCGCTGACCGTCGGACTTGGTAAGGAGGCGTTTTACGCCCAGATCGAGCTCGACGAACACCGGGCCTACGACCTGACGAAGACCGTCATGGCGATGAACGCCCGCGCCGACGATGCGCAAGAGGGCATGTCTGCGTTCCTCGAGAAGCGTCCAGCGATCTGGCGCCGGAGCTAGACGCCGGGCGCGATACTCCGGCCCAGCCCAGAAATAGGCGGTGATGTTGTGCAGGCACCATCTTTCTCGCTCAGGACCTCGGACGATCCCGGAGCCCCTTGGCGAGCTTGCCGACACTGTTGAGGGCTGCTCGTTGGAGCGCCGATATATGGCTGCCGGACAGCAACTACGACCCGTGCGCTGACCTGTCCGCCATTCTTATAACAGTCGAAGGCGCAACACGAAGTTCGCCGATCCAAGCACTGATGTTCCACCGTGGCACCTACCACGGACGGGACGTATTGGTGCCGGAGTCTCAAAACTTTTGTATCGGCGTTACCCGCTGTGAAGCCAACGGTCCCTCGTGGAGTGTCCAACCGCCTATCCTTTGAGGACCACTGCAAACGCTGGGGCGGTGAGCGGCGGAGGGTCGGGTGACGGCCATAGCAGCGTGCCGGACGTGTGGCACCGAGCCGCTAGAGAACGCCCGGTTTTGCCACGGGTGTGGTTCACCAATCGACGACGGGGATACCCGCGCGGACTACAAGCTGGTCACGGTTCTTTCGCCGCGTGCGGCACCGATCCGCCACCGAACGACGAACTGACTCGGGCTGAGTGGATCGACGCGGCGCGCAAGGCAGCCCGCGTTGAGCGCACGCCGGCATCACCACATCAGGTCAAGGCGCTCGCAGGTGCATTCCGGATCGGCTTGTGTTGACCACGAGATCGGCGTGCCGTTTTGTTCGCTGTTAAACCGCGCTTGGTGCGCTCGGGAAAGATATTTGCGAAATACTGTGCCGCGGGGCGGCGGAACCCGCATGCTCATGGTTGACGACCCCCAAGCCTGATCACTTCTCCGGAGCCTGCGTTCGAGTCATGGTCCTGACGGCTGTATTTGTGGTGCTCGTCTTTCTTTACAGCCTGGTCTCGCAGCGGCTGCAACCGACCGTCATCACCGCACCGATGCTGTTCACCGCCGCCGGCGCTGCGACGACCCTGCTGCCGGAAGCGGCACGCGAGCTGGTGCTCGACCGTAAGGTATTGCTCCTGATCGCGGAGCTGGGCCTGGTGATGTTGCTCTTTGCCGACGCGAGCCGGATCAACCCATCGCTGCTGAAGGCCGGCCGCAGCCTGCCCATCCGCTTGCTCATCACGGGCATGCCGCTGACCATCGTGTTAGGCGCCGTATGCGCGATCGTCGTGCTGAGCGGACTGTCGTGGGGGGAAGCGGGCATTCTGGCAGCCATCCTCGCCCCAACCGATGCCAGCCTCGGCCAGGTGATCGTGAGCAGCCAACGAGTGCCACTGAGAATTCGCCAGTCTCTCAATGTTGAGGCCGGCCTCAACGACGGCCTGTCTGTTCCGTTCCTGATGTTGTTCATCGTGCTTGCCGTTGCTGAGGGGCACACTGGGCCCGCGGGTGCAGTGCTCGCCCGTTTCCTCGGCGAACAGCTTGGCTACGGCACCCTGATCGGAATAGGGATCGGCACCGCAGGCGGATGGCTCCTCGGCCTTGCCCACCGCACGCGCTGGATGGCTCCACCACTCGGTCAACTCGGCGTGGCGGCGTTGCCGTTGCTGTGCGTCATCGCGGCGGAAGAGACCGGGGCGAGCATGTTCATCGCGGCGTTCGTCGCCGGATTCGCAGTCCAATTCGGCTTCAACGCTGCGGGGCGGCGCAGTGTCGAGTTCACTGAGCAATGGGGGCAACTGCTCAACTACTTCGTGTTCTTCTTCTTCGGCACCGTCGTGGCCGGCTTTTGGGGGCATTACACACCGGCCGTGCTGCTCTATGCCGTGCTGAGTCTGACAGTCGTGCGCATGGCGCCTGTTGCGCTGGCGTTGCAGGGAACTCGTTTGAGCCGGGCGACCGTGCTGTTCATGGGCTGGTTCGGCCCCAGGGGTCTCGCGTCGATCGTGCTCGCGCTGGTGTACCTGGTGCGCGAGGCAGGGTTGGCAGGCAACTCAACGATCCGACTTGCGGTGATGGCGACGGTGCTGCTCAGCATCTTCGCGCATGGCCTGACCGCGCAGCCCGGAATAAACCTGTATGCAAGGCGGATCGCGGCCCTCGACGAGACGTCCCCCGAGCACCAAGCGCTGGGGGATCGTTCACCCGAGCCGCCTGCGGCTGCTGGAGCGGGTTCCGCCGTTTAACTTGTTCATCTCCAACGTGCCCGGCCCCACCGTCGACCTTTACATGTGCGGGGCGCGGCTCGAAGCCGTGTACCCGCTCTCGGCGATCGCCGACGGCAAGGGCCTCAACATCACCGTCCTGGGTCCAGCGGCAAGCTGAACTTCGGCATTCTCGCCGAAAAGGCTCGATGACGATGGCAACGACGATGGCAACGAGGAACAGGCCTACCCGGAGCAGGTCGTGCGCAACAGCTGGCGACCGCGGATTTGGCTGCAGGCTTACCGGTGTATCGCACGTCAGTAATCGTTTTCGGTTGAATCTGAAGGAGTCGACGGGTGCGATCTCTCACCCCCACCATGGTGCTTCCCTGGTGTAGTGACATTGTTGAGTCATGAGTACTCCGGGTGGCGCTATGGAAGCGTCGGCGAGCGAATACAGCGTGGATGAGGACGACCAACTTCAGCCAGAGGACACCCTCATCGACCGTGGCGTCGACGACGTACTCGACGAGGGATATTCGCCGCCCGAGCGGCCGTACGGTCGTGGCTCCTTGGGCTCGACGCCGGAAAGCTTGGGCCAGCTGCTCGCCGAGGAAGAGCCGGATCCGGCAACCCGGCTATATGACCCGTTCGACAAGGGCGAGCAGCAACGCTCCGACGAAGCCGAGCGGGAGACCGAGTTTCCGCAGCGAAATGAGGTGGGACGCGCGCGAGCAGGTCGACTTGTCGCGCCCGACCAGGGGTTTGGCGAAGACGTAGACGCAGACCTGGTGGCTGATGACGTCGGTATCGACGGAGGCGCAGCCTCCGCCGAGGAGGCCGCCGTTCACATCATCGACGATGAGGAGTAGCTGGTCTCGCACGCGAATTCAGCTGTAGAACAACTCGGGACGGGACGCGACATACTGTTCGACCGTCTGTGCGGGCTCGGGCGGGCAGATCCGCGTTGAGTGGGACGGCTCGTCCCTGGTGCGCTGGAACCACGATCCGGCCCGACTGGAGGCGCCGCTGCAGTTGACTGGTGGTGGCGCCCCGGCTGGTGGTCGGGCTGGGCAGGGACAAGCGCGCGCACGCCGTGTTTCGGGAGAAATATCCCAATGTGGTGCCGCTGGAATGGTGGCCGGGTGACCCGCCGTTGGCGCCAGCCGGTGATCCGGCGGTGGTGTTTTTCCCGCATCCGTCTTGGGTGGCGTTTCAGTCGGCAGTGGTGCGCGATGAATGGGTGGCGGATTTGGCGGCCGTCATCGGGTGCGGATTCGGATAAACGACGCCTGGTTGTCATCACGGCGCGCCGTCGCGGTGTCAAGCTGGACGCGTGTCGTGGGGCTGATCTACTGGCCGCCCGGCTTGGCCGGTCCTGACCTGGCGGGCGCCCGCTGCGCCGGGCGACATGACCTGTTTGACCCGCAAAGCCGGCAGGGGTCAGAGATGAACCTCACAAGGAGTTTTGCCGCAGCCGCCACCTTCGCCGCTGTAGCGGTCGGGGCAGCCGCTCCCGCGTCCGCCGCTCCCGTGATGAGCGGCCATTACATCAAGACCACTACCTATCCCGCAGGAGGCGGCCGCACTTTTACCGAGCATTGGTACTTCACTCCCTGCGGTGACGGATGCGCCGACATGTCGAGCCCGGCGACAGGCGGCGGTGCCCGGGCGATGTTGGTGAATGGTCAATGGACGATTGATAGCACTGACGACATCGTGTGTAAGGACGGTATTACAGAAGGCAACGCGGCGAACACCCACTACACGTGGGATCCGAACACCCTTGCAGGCACGGTCCAAGTCATCCAAAAGCAGGCCGTCTGCGACCATGCGCCACAGTCATATACCCTGAGCGTCCAACTCACGAAGGCAGTGCAAAGGCACGGACAAACGGTGAACCCTGGCGCGCTCGGTAAGTGCGGAATCGCCCCTCAGGCGGGCACAGATGGCCGTGTCACCTTGACGCCTAGAGCAGCTCCGCCCCGCAGCAACGCCAACTGGTGCGCGGCTGTCGCAGGGTCGGCGGACAGGCCCAGCGCCGCCGCCACGGCGGCGTGGCGGGCTACGATGTCGGAGTAGATCTTGCCGGCGAGTTTGCAGATCGCGGGCCAGCACCGCTCGATCAGCGGCGCCACACGGGCACCCGCCACGGTGCCGCCGGTGCCGCCGGCGTCCCCGTCGCCGCCGTCGCCGCCGTTGCACCGTGAGCGTCTATCGGGACTCATTTTCAGTGTCGCGCAACATGCGGCACGGCGCTCGCGGCCGAGCTCGAGTTCGAGTTCGGCGAGGGTGGCCATGATTGCTGCCACTGCACGCCCGGTTGGTGTGGCTGTGTCGATCCCTTCACGTAAGGCGCACAACAGGATTCGACGCTCACCAAGTTCGGCGATGGTGCGGGTGACTTCGGCGACCGATCTGCCGAGCCGATCGATGGCGGTAACGACGACAGCGTCACCGGGGCGGGCGTAGTCCAGCATCGCCGCCAAGTCTGGACGGGCAGCTTTTGCCGAGCCGGCTTTTGCCGAGCCGGACAGCTTGTCGATGAACACGCGGTCGGTGTCGACACCAGCGGCGGTGTGAGTGCGGCGAGCTGGGCGTCGAGGTCTTGGCCGGTGGTGCTGACCCGTGCGTAGCCGAGGATCGCCGTCATACCGATCACTGTCTCATTACCTGCCGACAGTGGGGATTCGAGACACGCGCTGTGAGACAAGAAACGAGACAGCTCGACCTGGGGATACAGGTGAAGGAGTGGTGCACTGTCGGCTGTCTCGTTTCTCTACAAACGAGACAGCAGTGGAGGCGGTCCGGTGCCGTCGGGCGTCGAGGTCGCCCGTGATCTTGGCCACGGCCTTGGGGTACTTGGCGCCGTGTCGAAGTGGTCTGGTCACGCGACTTTCACTGTGACACCCGCTGGCGGGCGGTCAACGCCCCGCACCTGGTCGCCCTGGTCCGCGCCGGCGCGATCTTCCACAAAGGAAAACTCCTCGAACGGCCTACCGACATCACCCGGCCCGAACCCACCACCGAGGCGCAGTCCGCCGGATCGGAGGTCTCCTGACACACCTCGCCAGGTATTGATGACAATTCCTCTGGCCAACCAAATCCAGGTCCGGCCGTAAATTCCGTCGATCAATTTGGGAATAGATAACCGGGCTGATCGTGCCGAGGCTCCAGCACCGTGATATCCGCACAAGCGGTCAGTTCAGCTAACTGTTCAGGGACTGGTCACGGTGACCGGTGTCGGACGTTTCTGCCGGCGTTGGTTGGCTGAGACGGCACGCCACATCATCGAGGGGCGCAGCAGCCGAATCGGTGCGTCGACAAGCCAGGCCACCTTGAGGAACTGCTCAAATGCGGCGGTGTCATATTCGGCGGCGGTCAGTAATCGGTCCATATACCCGTTGAGCAACCTCGTCGATAGCGGTGGTGTGCCCTGGATCTCGGGCAGGGAGAGGTCACCGCCGGCGGCCAGCTGCCAAGCCTGGCCGATTGGCTTTGCGGTAGCTCGGAAGAACCGTCGCGGGAGATCCGTTGTGCCCCGGGACAGGCAATTTCGCAACGCCAAAGCTTCCAGCGCGGCCACCGTCATACCCTGCCCATAGATCGGGTTGAAGCTGCACACCGCGTCGCCGACGACCAGCAAGCCTTCGGGCAGCAGCCGCGCTTTATCGTACCGGCGCCAACGGCTGGACGGGAACCGATGCTGCGCTGCCTCTCCAAGAGGTTCGGCCGCCCGAATGGCCGCCAAGAGGTGGGCAGGCGCAAATTGTTCGGCGAAGGCACACATCGCGGAAGATCCGACAGGTGGATCATTGCCCGCCATCCCGAAGACGGCGAACATCAACGTGTCGTGCTCGTATCTGAGGATCGCCATGCCGGTGGGTCGGCCGGGCACCGGGGCCACGATGCCACCGAGCTCGTGCAACGCCTCCGGCGGCATCCGCAGCAGCTGACTCGCATACATCAGACGGATGACGACGTCGTCCTCGGCGGGCCGGGCATAACCCAGCCGTTCCAGCATTGCCGGTGTCCGCGCGCCACGCCCCGTCGCATCGACGACAAGATCGGCGGACAGTTCTGATTCTGAGTGGCTGTGACGGCTTACTATTCGCGCCCCGGTGATGCGATCACGGCTCGTATTGGAGGTAACGTCGACGACGTCGTGATTATCGAGGAACGCGATGTTGGGAATCGCGCGTACCCGGCGCCGGACGTGGGACTCCAGAAATGGTCTGCTTGGGCTGTACGCCCTCAGCCCTTCGAACGAACCGGATTGCACGGCCAGGTGGCCGCCCATGTTGAAGTGGAGCTTCGACAGATCCCGATAATCAATCGAGGGTGCGCCGGCTCCGACGAGTTCGTCGAGGATCCCCGGGAAGAGCTCTTCGAGCGTCTGCGCACCTCGCAGTAGCAGCGCATGGATCTGCTGGCCCTGCGGCACGCCGCGACGGTGACCGGCGCCGTCGCTCAGCGCATCCCGCTCCACCACGGTGACCGTTTCAAAAAACTCGGCCAGTGCTCGCGCAGCCACCAGACCCGCCATGCTGGCTCCCAGAACCACCGCACGCTCACCGAGCTTCGCCATTAACAACCTCCCCGACTTACGTCAGCATCATCCGGAAATGATCTGCAAGTCGCGTGACACGCCCCTCCGAGGCATGATTCCAACGCGACCGCGGCCACGGGTGACGATAGCGAGCAGGAACTGATTCGTCGCGATTCTCTACTACCGGGAGACCCTTTACAACCGGGACAGCGGCCACCGAGGGTACCGGGGTGTCTGGTCGAGGCTGAAAATGTGTGCTCGGGAAGCCTCGTCAGCAGCTGGTGGCTGCTCGGAGTGTGCGGCAGGCCTGGTGCAGACGTGCTGAAGACAAGCGGGTGATCCGGCGTCGGAACGCGGCGCGCGGCAGCGTGTGAATGTTGTCGAAGTTGACGACGCAATCGCTTGGCACGCGGTCCTCGGCGGCGGTCAGTTCCAGCTCAGACACCAGTCCTCTACGGGTGCGGGTCAATGCGGCTACGACGACCGCGCCGATCCGGTCGGCAACAGGGTCTCTGGTGAGAACGAGCACGGGCCGGTCGCCGCCGGGAGTCGCGGCAAACCAGAGTTCACCGCGTCGCATCGGCCCAGTCGGCCCAGTCCTCGGCCGGCCCCCAGTCGGCGACCTCGGCGAGAGCCTTCTCATCATCGGTCACGGGCTGCTCGGCGTAGGCCTGCACGTCCTGGTCCGCGGTGAGCTCGGCCAGGTGGCGTCGTAGCGCCACGCGAAGAAGCTCCGACCGGTCGATGTGCAGCCGACGCGCCCACTGCTCGACCGCGGCCGCGTCCTCGTCGTTGACGCGGAAGCTCATCATTGTCATACAATGATTCTAGATCGTATGACGCTGCTAGCCAGTCCACTCGCGCCGTCATACGAGACAGGAACTGATCACCCTCGTTTGTCTAGTTCTGAGAAGGCCGACAAGCCGGTTCGCTGGATTCCCGCGGCATATCGGCGTGATGCTCAGAGCAGACTGGAGTGTCAAGTACGGTACCCAGATGGCCACCCTGAGCACGGGTAGCCGGGTAAGGGGACGGGTGATCAGCACCGAGCTGGGCGCAGGGGCGCTGCTGACCCCGGCGGGCACACAGGTCAGGCGGCAGGCCATAGCCGCGCTGCTGGGTGGCCTCGCTCGCGTGCCCAGGGCTGTGGCAGGGCAGGCGGCAGGGTATGTGGCTGGCCGGCAGGCACACCCGCACCCCCAGGGGGTGCACCCTCGCCCCCGCTATCACGACCGGTCCGTAATGCGGCTGCTCGATTGTGTACGGGTTTTAGGGTTCGTGAGACTCCACGGCGGCTCCGTACGCGGGACACGAGGCCGGCTCACCGACGCGGCCGACCGGGACCCGATCGCCGGCACCCCGCACCACAAGGACATACCGGTGCGCCTGGAGCCGGCGACCGAGGCTGAGCGCGCGGTCGCTCAGCACGACAGCGGGCTGATCCGGGAGCTGGTCGCCGCACGTCGCTAATCGTCGTTTTTTGCCGACGGGTCAGGCCTGCGCCTCGGCCAGCACCAGCGCGAACAGGCCGGGAAAACGCGCGTCGAACTCCTCGCGCCGCAACCGGTTGAACCGGCGCGGGCCCCGGTCGGCCTGCTCCAGCAGCCCGGCGGCGCGGAGCACGGCGAAGTGGTGGCTGGCTGTTGCTTTCGACACCGGCAGGTCGAACGACCCGCAGGGCCGGGTGAAATCCGGTTCGGCCGACAGCTGCCGCAGGATCGAGCGCCGTACCGGATCGGCCAATGCGTCGAGCGCCTCCTGCAAGGTCACCGTCGCCGGACCGGCGTGCACCAGGTTCCTCGCCACTCCACGCCCTCCTCTGTTCGGCGACGATCGTACACTGGCGTATGTTCGATCAGCATCTAACACAAGGAGGCGCACCATGACGATGGTGGCGGTGGTGACCGGGGCCAGCCGCGGCGCGGGCAAGGGCATCGCGGTGGCGCTGGGCCGGACCGGCGCGACGGTGTACGTGACCGGCCGCAGCCGGACCGCGGACGATTCGCCCTACGGCGGCACGGTCGACGAAACCGCCGCACTGATCACCGAAGCCGGCGGCCGGGGCGTGCCGATGGCCGTCGACCACGGCGATGACGAGGCGGTCGCGGAGCTGTTCGCCACGGTCGGCCGCGAGCAGGGCAAGCTCGACATCCTGGTCAACAACGCGGCCAAGGTCACCAGCGTCCGCAGCCCGTTCTGGACGGAGCCGCCGGCCGTCGCGGATCTGCTCACCGTCGGGCTGCGCTCCCACTACATCGCCGCTTTCCACGCCGCGCCGCTGATGATCGCGGGCGGCCGCGGGCTGATCGTGCACACTGGCCACTACGGCGCGGTGTCCTACCACCAGGGTCCCGCCTACGGCGCGCAGAAGGCGGGAGCCGACAAGATGGCCGCCGATATCGCCAGGGAACTGCGCCCGCACCACGTCGCCGCCGTCTCGATCTGGATGGGCGGGCTGGACACCGAACGCGTGCGCGCCCACGCGGATGCCCTGCCGCCGGAGACGCGTGACGTGCGGCGCGAGTCGCCCGAGTTCACCGGACGGGTGATCGCCGCGCTGTACCGGTCACCCGAGCTGATGACGCTTTCCGGGCGCACGCTGATCGGCGCGGAACTGGGCGCACATCTGGGCGTCACCGATGTCGACGGCAGCGTCCCGGTCTCCTACCGCGATATCCTGGGCGCTCCGCCGGAACCGCACGCCAGCCTGCGGTGACGGTCCATCACGGTTGTAATAGCCGACAATGGACTACTCGACGGTGGACATACCCGATTCTTCAGTAGCCAGCAGCAGCGGCAGTCGAAGGTCAGCCTGTCCTTGAGGACGTGATCCGGAGGGGCGGTTATCCCTACGCCGCGATCACCCTCGCGACCCCGATACTTTCGCTGCGGCTTTCGAGAGACCCACAACGTTAGAACTGAGACGCCTCCTCCGCGCGCCAGACACACGACCTTAAAGCCAGACACACGACCTTAAACTTGCATAAGCCCCACAGCATCCGGTCGGAGGTGACCGATTGGCCCTCGATGTTCTGCCGCCTGGTCCCCGACTCCCGGTCTTCGTTCAGACGGCTGCCTGGATGATCCGCCCCTGGGATTTCATGGAGCGTTGCGCGGCTCGCTACGGCGACACGTTCACGTTGAGGCTGGTGGGTGAGCGCCCTTTTGTGATGATCTCCCATCCGGAGGCGGTGAAAGAGGTCTTCACGGGGCCGCCCGAGCTGCTGCACGCCGGGGAGGCAAATCGCATCCTGTTGCCGGTGGTCGGCGCGAACTCGGTGCTGCTGCTTGACGAGGACGCGCACCGGGAGCAGCGCCGACTTCTCATGCCGCCGTTCCGCGGCAACCACCTGGCGTCCTACGCCGACACCATGACCGCTGTCGCGAAAGCTGAGATCGCCCGCTGGCCACGCGGCAACCCGGTGCGCCTGCACCCGCGGATGCGGGCGTTGACGCTGGAGGTCATCCTGCGCGCAGTGTTCGGGCTGAGCGAGGGTACGCGCCTTGACCAGCTGCGGGCAGAACTGGTGCGGATGCTGACCACGGGGACCAGCGGCCCAGCGTTCGTGTTGGCGACCCTTGCCCCCCGGCGTATCAGGGCCGCGGTCGCACGCAAAGTGCTTGGCGGCGTCGACCGGTTGCTCTACGCCGAGATCGATGAGCGACGCCGGGCCGACCACCTCGACGAGCGCGACGACGTGCTCTCCATCTTGTTGCAGGCCCGGCACGAAGACGGCCGGCCGATGAGCGATGTCGAGATCCGCGACGAGCTGGTGACGCTGCTGGTGGCCGGGCACGAAACCACGGCGACCGCGCTCGCCTGGGCCGTGGAGCGGCTGGTCCGCCACCCCGACTACCAGGCCCGGCTGATCGCGGAAATCCATGCGGGCGAACACGAGTTCTGCGACGCCGTGGTCAAAGAGACGCTGCGGCTGCGCCCGGTTGTCTCACTGGTTGGCCGGTGGCTCAAAGCGCCGATGCAGATCGGCGGCGTCTTGTTGCCCGCTGGGGTGACGGTGGTGCCCTCGATCTACCTCATGCATCGCCGGGCCGACATCTACCCCGACCCAGAACGATTCCGGCCGGAGCGTTTTCTTGAGCAGCGAGCCGGGACCTATACCTGGATTCCCTTCGGCGGCGGCGACCGGCGTTGCCTGGGCGCGGCATTCGCCGAATACGAGATGCGCATCGTGCTGAGCACATTGTTCGACAGCTGCACGGTGCGGCCCACCAACGAGCGGTCCGAGCCGGTGGGGCGGCGCGGGATCACCCACGTGCCCGGGCGCGGAGCCACGGTGGTGCTGGATTAAGACGGAAAGAGAAGCAGGCGCAGACCCGTGCCGCTGCTAGGCCCCCACGGGCCAACCCACCCATCCGAGACAGGAACTGATCACTCCCGAATCTCTACAACCGAGACGGGCCGGGCGCTTCACCGGTCAGAAGAGATAACGGACTGGACCGTTGCACGGATGCTGCTGATGCTAGAGGGATGGCCGATGTGCAGCTGCATCATTCGATCACGCAGTTCGAAGACATCGTGGATCGCCTGTATCGACGAAACCCTGTGCTTTTCACCGCCGAGCTCACCGCACTGGAGTCTGCATCACCTTCGCCCGACAACATCCTTTTGTCGGCCTGGGACGGCAGCCGCTTGCTGGGTGCTGTTGTGCGCATTCCGCCTTACGCGGTGCTAGCAAGTGGGCTGCCTCCCGCGGCGGCACCTCATGCGGCCAGGGTTCTCGCCCAAGCCGGCTACGAGGTCGCAAGCATTAGTGGACTCAACGCCAACGCGGTCGCGTTCGCCGACGCATGGCATGAGGTGACCAACGCCACGACGAAAATCCTCTTCGAAGAGCAGCTCTTCCGGCTAGGAACTCTTCATCCACCCACGGCAGTGGCCGGGGCAGCTCGGCCGGCCAACAGAAACGATCTCCCTGTCCTCACCGACTGGTTCGATCAGTTCCATGTCGAAGCTTTCGGCTTCGCCTCTGAGCCAGACCGCCGGCAGGAGTTCGTCAACCACAGCAACCATGTCGTGGTATGGACTGCCGAAAACACACCGGTGAGCATGGCTCGCCTGCACCCCACCGTCGCGTCGATGGCCCGAATCGGCCCAGTCTTTACCCCACCCGCACAGCGAGGCCGGGGGTTCGGTTCGGCCGTCACAGTAGCCGCGGCGCACCACGCACGCGTGGGGGGAGCCGAGCACGTCGTGCTCTTCGCCGACCTTGCCAACCCTGTGTCAAACAGCATCTACCAGCAGATCGGATTCGAACCCGTAGCCCGCGCCGTCGAGATCACGGTCACCCGCAGCTAGATCACCACGGGTAAAACGGCCCACCCGGGTCCCTCCGTGAGACAGGATCTGATCGGTCTCGCTTGTCTAGAAACGAGACAGGGGTCTCGGTCGGCGCGCCGCTCCAGAAGGGTGGTTCGTGTTGGGCGAGCACACGATCAGCCACGGCTTGCTCCCTGCACCGCTGGATAGCCGTTGTTGGTTGTGTTCATGACGTGTCCTCGTCGTTGGGTCGCGGCCCCAGACTCCCGCACTTGTAGACGCGTCACGGCGTAAGACCCTCATCGATGCCGGCTTGGATTTGGCCGACGACGAACTCTCCGCGGCGCTGAGATCTCCACATCGGATGTGGCAGGGACCATCGACCCTATAGAAGGCCGGGTTCGGAGGGCATTCTGATGCCGAGTCATTGAAGATTCGTTTTGCATTGTCTCGGAGGATGGTTCCTCGGATTATCGGTTAGGAGCGCGGGCATGACACAGACCGACAAGGACAAGCGTGACGAATTCACCGGTGAAACCACTTCTGCATTAACCCGCGCCGACTTCCTCAACGAACTAGACGCTCGACCCACGACAGGTCCTGCAAGCGCCGCCTCCTGGCTCGATGGGCTGTCCATGGACTCGGCGCTGCTGGTGGTGAAACGGGGTCCCAACGCCGGATCGCGCTTCCTGCTGGATCAGCCAGTCACGTTGGCGGGCCGACATCCCATCAGCGACATCTTTCTCGACGATGTCACGGTGAGCCGCCGGCACGCCGAATTTAGATGGCAGAACGACGAACTTCATATTGCCGACGTCGACAGCCTCCACGGCACCTACGTCAACCGCGAACCGGTGGCCTCGGCTGTGCTTGTTAACGGCGACGAAGTTCAGATCGGTAAGTTCCGCCTGGTTTTCGTGCGGTCCAAGAACGACGACAGCCCAGGCGGAACCCGATAGCCAGTGCCCGCAGCGAATAAAGTTGCAGTTGTATCGGTTGCGGCATGTGCCGTTGCCGGTGGACCGGGAGGTGGCGGTGGCGCTCTCGCATCAGCAGCCGCCGCCGACGTTCACCTCGGCGGCCCGCCGTCTGGGTGTGGACGCCGACTGGCTGCGCGCGCGATCAGGTGTGACATGGAGTTACGGCTGGTCGGCGGCGGAGATCAGCTGCTCGGACAAGTGGAGGAGATCGTGCTCGCCGACCCCGTCGGGCAGGCTGTACGCCAGCTTCCGTAACTCGATGCCGTACTTCCGCAACTGCTGGCGCAGCCGCGCCTCACTTGGCAACATGGCTTAACTTCCTGCGGGCAATCGCAAAAGCGAAGTTTGGCACCCCTGCGCGGTATCTCCGTCGGCGCTGGGTCAACACCCGACCACCACCCGACGCGCCGAAACCGCCCGATCGCGGCGCGACCGGTGCCCGCGCGCCCACCCGTCATCCCCGCGACCGCTCTTAGCGGCCCGCGCGTCGTCGACCCGCGTTGGGGTGCAGTCGCAATTGCTGGCGCGCTGTATCTGCTCGTGTATATCCACTACCCCACTTGGCACGGGGCGGGGTAGTGGATATTGAGTAATCACGTTGTGGTGACTGCTCTTTCGAGAATTTTTGTCGGTGGTCCAACTGGCCGAAACATTTGGAGTACCCGCTTGGGTGAAGTGGCATTTGGACGGAGTTGGGATCTCACCACCTACAAGTAGCTGGCCCCAGTGATTGCCGCGGGCGACTTCAACATCGTGACCTCAGTCGATCGCTAGTGCGGCGACGTGCTCGCAGTCGTACAGTTCGCCGCAAGTGCACTTTTGCGGAACGTCGATGAGCGCGTCCTCCTGGTCGCCGAGCGGGCGCTCACGGTAACGAGGTCCCACGGGCCGGTGACCGCGCACAGTCGTCCAACTCATCGGGTTTGGCTCCTTTCATGCAGGGATTCCGGTGCATATCCGGGCACCGCGAGCTCATCGAATAAGCCGCGCGGTTGCAGCGCAATCGAAAACAAAGACATTGCAATACAACCAAAAGCCGCAACAAATATGTCAAGCAATCGCTTACGCGATTTGCTCAAACGCGCGTTGCCGCAATGCATTTCCGCCATCGCCGCTCCGCGGGCTCCGCGCCAACCCCCAGCCAACCCCCCGGCATGCCCGCCTGTCAAGCCTACACCCATTGCGGCGTACCCGTTTTCGCTGCGGCGTACCCGTTTTCGCAGGGCATGATCCGTGCCCGCCATCTTGAGGCCCAGGCCGAACAGGCGTGGGGTCTGACCTTGGTTACCTTGCCTCGTCGTGCCTCGGTCCGGTTGGTGCGGCGACTGGGGGCAGCGGTCAGCGTGACGCGGGATGAAAAAGATACCGGAACGTCCCACTTTGGCTGGCCTCCTGCGAGGAAACGTGCAGTCTCGTGTTGAGCAAATGGCTATGAAGGCTTGAAGGAACCCATGAGCTGGCACGTTTGGGGGCCAGCCCGCATCACGGAATTCTCTCCGGATCGCGCAAAATGCCAGGCGCAGCGGAGAAGTCGTCGACGTCGTCGAGAAGGTCGGGATTCGCCGCCGATCCCGCCCCGGCGCGCGACGGGCGCACCGCCTTGTAGCCCACGTTGCGAACGGTGCCGATCAGCGACTCGTACTCGGTGCCGAGCTTGGCCCGTAGCCGGCGCACGTGCACGTCAACGGTGCGGGTGCCGCCGAAGAAGTCATATCCCCACACCTCCTGAAGCAACTGCCTGCGGGTGAATACTCGACCGGCATGCTGGACCAGGTACTTCAGCAGCTCGAATTCCTTGTAGGTCAAGTAAATTTGGCGTTCCCGCAGCCGCACCGTGTAGGTGGCCTCATCGATTACGAGTTCCCCGAGCCTGGCCGCACCGACGTTCGCGAGGCCGGCCATACTGCCGCACCGGCCGATCAGCAGCCGCAGCCGCGCGTCGATCTCGGCGGGCCCGGCGCTGGGCAGCAATATCTCGTCGAGGCCCCATTCGGCGTTGACCGCGACCAGGCCGCCCTCGTTGAGCACCACCACCACCGGCGCCGACATGCCCGTCGTACCCAGCAGCCGACACAGGCCGCGGGCGGCAACAAGGTCGGTGCGCGCGTCGACGATGGCCACCTCGGTGCGGGCATCAAACAGCGCTGCAACCACTGCGGGCGCCGAGCGCACGGTGTGGGACAACAACGACAACGCGGGCAGCACCGAATCTGGATGTGGATCAACGGTCAGTTAGTCAGCTCCGCCCGAATGATTCGCAGTTCTCCCGCCAGGTAGCGGGGATGCCCTTGGTGCCGTAGGTCGAATGCTGATCGGAGACGTGGGTGTAGGCGGCGGTGCCCTCGTCGAGGAAATAGCGCGACAGCGCCCGGGCGAAGAGGCTGCGGCCGCGCAGCGGAAAACGCTGCTCGTTCTCCTGGTCGCCGTTGGAGCGTTCGGTACACGAGGTGGTGTCCGTCCGACCGAAATCGAAGCCGCCGCGGGCGCTGCCGCCCCGCTCGTGATGCGCACAGCGAGACATGCTCATCACTGGTGGAGGCAGAACTCCGACACCGTGCACGATGCGGTTCATTCGGCCGCAAGCCGAGGTCGAGGACGTGGAAAACGCCAACGTCCGATAGCGCCGCCGGAAGTGGGGAGGATGGTCGCCCGGCGGCTGGGCAAACCGCGACAGCTAAAACTACTCGGCGACTAATTGGTCGCTGTCGACGAAAACCAGACCGCCGGCGTCGAGCACGACCGCCCATCTCCGCGCGGGGTCAACTATGCGTTCACCGATATCCACTGCGTGCCCAACCATATCGCCAAAATCTTCGACCACAGTGCCACGGACCTCAGCGTCCGTCCCTGGATATACACGCACCCGCACATTCACCGCCACGCGGCTATCGCGGGTATCGCCAGCCACCCCAGTAGCGCCTTTCATCCATCTTTTCATCCACCATCACCGCCGTCGTGCGTGTGAAAATAGTGAACCATAGAGCACAACCAGCTAACGCCGTCCGGGGCTTATGGTCAATCCGTTCAGATGCGCCAGGCATCGGCCATTCCGTCGAGCGCGGCGGCCAAGCATGTACAGCTATTCACCGAGTCACAGTTCGAGCCCGTCGTCGCGGCTTTGGCCGCGGCTGCGGCTGAGCTGCTGATCGCGGCTTAGTTGCCGATCGATGGCCCAGTCGTTGGCTTGACGGCACCATGCCCGGAATGGTGGCCGGGTGACCCGCCGTTGGCGCCAGCCGGTGATCCGGCGGTGGTGTTTTTCCCGCATCCGTCTTGGGTGGCGTTTCAGTCGGCAGTGGTGCGCGATGAATGGGTGGCGGATTTGGCGGCCGTCATCGGGTGCGGATTCGGATAAACGACGCCTGGTTGTCATCACGGCGCGCCGTCGCGGTGTCAAGCTGGACGCGTGTCGTGGGGCTGATCTACTGGCCGCCCGGCTTGGCCGGTCCTGACCTGGCGGGCGCCCGCTGCGCCGGGCGACATGACCTGTTTGACCCGCAAAGCCGGCAGGGGTCAGAGATGAACCTCACAAGGAGTTTTGCCGCAGCCGCCACCTTCGCCGCTGTAGCGGTCGGGGCAGCCGCTCCCGCGTCCGCCGCTCCCGTGATGAGCGGCCATTACATCAAGACCACTACCTATCCCGCAGGAGGCGGCCGCACTTTTACCGAGCATTGGTACTTCACTCCCTGCGGTGACGGATGCGCCGACATGTCGAGCCCGGCGACAGGCGGCGGTGCCCGGGCGATGTTGGTGAATGGTCAATGGACGATTGATAGCACTGACGACATCGTGTGTAAGGACGGTATTACAGAAGGCAACGCGGCGAACACCCACTACACGTGGGATCCGAACACCCTTGCAGGCACGGTCCAAGTCATCCAAAAGCAGGCCGTCTGCGACCATGCGCCACAGTCATATACCCTGAGCGTCCAACTCACGAAGGCAGTGCAAAGGCACGGACAAACGGTGAACCCTGGCGCGCTCGGTAAGTGCGGAATCGCCCCTCAGGCGGGCACAGATGGCCGTGTCACCTTGACGCCTAGAGCAGCTCCGCCCCGCAGCAACGCCAACTGGTGCGCGGCTGTCGCAGGGTCGGCGGACAGGCCCAGCGCCGCCGCCACGGCGGCGTGGCGGGCTACGATGTCGGAGTAGATCTTGCCGGCGAGTTTGCAGATCGCGGGCCAGCACCGCTCGATCAGCGGCGCCACACGGGCACCCGCCACGGTGCCGCCGGCGCCCCCGGTGCCGCCGTCGCCGCCGTTGCCGATCAGCCTCGTCCGCGTCTGACTAGTTGATCGGGCCGCCCTGTCGCTCTCTTCGGGGGCGCCCCGTCTGCCGGCGGCACCGGCTCTGCGGGCGGTGCTGGTGGGGCTGGCGGGGTTGGCGGGGCCGGTATCGGGCTGCTGAGCCAGGGCGGGGCCGGCGGTGTGGGCGGTGCCGGCGGCAACAGCACCGGCGGCGGCGGCACCGGCGGCACCGGCGGCCGCGGCGGCGCCGGCGGCAATAGCGATGCCGTGAGCGGCAGTTTCACCGCCTCGGCCGGTGGTGGTGATGGGGGCGGCGGTGGCGGCCCCGCCGCCGTATTCGGTAACGCATCGGCCCTCTGGCGCCCTCGGCAATGCTGGCCAAGGCAACCCCACGGGCGGTGGTGGTGCCATCACCGCCTGGCGGCGTTGGCGGCAACGCCGGCATCGGCGGCGGTGGCGGTGGTGGCCTCGCGAGTGCCTTCGGCAACCCCATCGTTCTCATACTCGGCGGCCACGGCGGCAACGGCGGCGGCCCCTAGCACCCGACTAGCATCGGCGGCGGCCGACGGGGCTGGCCGGCGGTTTCAGCAGGTTCGCTTTTTAAGACGTACTTCGACGATTCGCTACCACCGCGTGCACAAGCGCTTACGGCACGCGGAATGAGTCTCGCCGAAACCCACCACTACCGAGACGCAACGGCGAAGAGGTGCCATTCGCCGGGCACGCCCTTGAGCTGATGAGTGCCGCGGTCCGCGAATTCGAGTCCTGACCCGATCACCAGGTCGCGCAGTGTGCTGGACACGAGCACGTCGTTGGGTCCGGCAAGGGCGCTCACGCGCGCGCCGATGTGCACGGCGATCCCGCCGATGTCATCGCCGCGGAGCTCGCACTCGCCGGTGTGCAACCCGGCGCGCACCTCGATGCCCAGCGCCTGGACCGCGTCGCGGATCGCCATCGCGCAGCGGATCGCTCGCTGCGGACCGTCGAACATCGCAAGGAAGCCGTCACCCGACGTGTTCACCTCGCGGCCTCGAAAGCGGGACAGCTGTGCCCTGACGACGGCGTCGTGCGCGTCGAGCAAGGCATGCGAGTCACGGTCGCCGATCTCCGAAGCCCGGCGCGTCGAGTCCACGATGTCGGTGAAGAGCACGGTGGCGAGCACCCGATCATCCGCCACTTCTGCCCGGTGGCCGGTGAGGAACTCGTGGACCTCCTGGAAGGACGGGCGCCACGGTTCAACAATGGGGTAAATGTTGCGCCCAGGGACCTCAACGTATTTCGCGCCCGGTATGTGATCGGCGACGTACTTGCCCCATTCGGGCGGGATCAACGGGGCGTCGGCATGGTGCAGCACTAGGGTTGGTACGCGGATCGTCGGGAGCACCGCCCGCACGTCCACCTCGGTCACTAGAGGCATTAGGAGAGCGTAGGTTCGTGGGCTCGCCGCAAGCCGATCATGTCGCGCGCACGCGGCGCGGATCTCCTCGTTCCATGGCATGTCGGGATTGAGCGCATGCCAGTATTCACCGGTTCCCCACACGGCGGCCATGCCAGAGAGGACTTCCTCGGGATTGACGCCATCAGTGCGTTCAGCGATCGGATTGGCGTAGCCCTCCAGCACCACGAGCGCGGTGGTGCGAGCCGGATGTGTCGCCGCGAACATGGCGCCCGTCGCGAACGCGCCGTCCACCCGTTCAGCGCGTACCGCGTCTCCGAGAACATTGCGGAAGT
The DNA here is from genome assembly GCA_963802525.1 of uncultured Actinomycetota bacterium. Lineage (GTDB taxonomy): Bacteria > Actinomycetota > Actinomycetes > Mycobacteriales > Mycobacteriaceae > Mycobacterium. The sequence continues at coordinate 179,885 of CAWDJC010000032.1, forward strand.
GTAAGCCGAGCAGCGGGTCGAGTTTCGGTGTCTTGCGAGGTGCTCACTAAAGCGTTCTTTAGCGAGTCGCTGCCAGGATGGGGCGATGATCTTCTGCCGTGTCGGCAGGCGGGTGATTCGTCTACTTCCCCGTTAGTGTTCCGCTTGCAGCGAGCGCCCGGCCCGCCGGGTGTTTCCCCCGGAGAACGGCCCAACCGATCACACCGGCCCGGCCGCGTTCACGGCTCTACGGCAAGCACCGCGGCCGTTTCACGTGTGCCACACTTTGCCAATGCCCGTCTTGCACATCGAACACCGGGTCGCCGACCTCGACACGTGGCTGCAGGACTTCGCCAGCCGCGCGCCCGCGCGGGAGCAGGCTGGCGTCACCGCGGTACAGGTTTTTCAAGCCGAGCACGATCCGCAGTACATCGTGGAAAATCTCTTCTTCGACACAGACGATGCCGCCAACAATTTCCGGACGTTCCTGCGCGAGCACGTGTGGCAATCGTCGTCGCTGGGGCTGGCTGGCAATCCGAGCACGATCATCTTTCATGAGCTGAAAAACGCTGAGGGAACCGCCGTTGCGGTGTCGCGGTCGACGGCCGCCGCCGAGCGATCCGGTCGTGCGCGTAAAGAAAAGAAGCGGATCGCTGCCCAGTTGGCCAGGGTCATCGAGCGGGCGCCGTGGCGCATCGAACAGCTATCCGGATCCACTTACGAACTATGGAATGACAGCGCCACCCCAAAGTTCTACGTGGGGATAACGGGCGAGGGTGTGCGATACCCGAGGACCGCGCCGCGGATTGACGGCCACAGCTCGACGAGTTTCCAGGGACTGGACGCCATGGATTCCGGTACCCAGGTCGACATTACCTGGCACCGACGACAAGACCAGTCGGACAAGCCTCGTCGCTGGACCGGGAAAGCGCCCGCCTAAGCCACGAACCCCACCGGGTTGGCTGGGTCGGTGAGAACGGTGGCTGAAAGGTTGGCGCCTGCGCCGGCCGCGCCGGTCGTCCCATGCGGCGCCGCTGACGGCCGGCCAGCACATCAGGCGCCCGGTTACGCTAGGTGGTCGGCCGCGTCCTCGCGGCTGACGACGTCGTAGCTGATGGCTGCTCAAAAACGTTCTTTGATGATCCGGTGTCACCACCGGTTCAGTTCGCTCTAGCGTGAGATCGTGAAAACAGCCGACCAAGCCAACCAAGCCAACCAAGCCAACCAAGCATCATCCATCCCCACGCCCCGCAAAGTCCTCTGCGTCATCTACGGCGCTATCGCTGTCGCCGCGCTCATTGCGACGTGGAGTCAGAATCTGGCCTACTTCGACAGGCCCGCCCGGTTCCTGCTCGACTTCATGAACGACTCCAAGGTCACACCGGCATCTCGATCGCTGACCGTCGACATTCTGCTATTCGGCCTCGCCGCCACGATCCTGATGGTGATCGAGGCCAGAAAGCACGGCGTCAAGTTTGTTTGGCTCTACATTGTGGGCGGATTGACCATCGCGGTCAGTGTCACGTTTCCCCTGTTTCTGATTGCCCGCGAACTACGCATGGGCACATCCGACGCGCCACGCCTTCACACGAGAGACAGGATCCTGCTCGCGGTTGTCGCCGTTTTGGGCGCGGGCCTGACTATCTGGATAGACGTGGGGTGGGGGCATTGAGCGTTCTTCGCGCATCCGGTGCCACTACCTGTTGAACTTTTTCGCCCAGCCCCTGCTTAGCCGATAGCGGGAAGCACGCCAATCTGAGTCAGCACGGCTGCGAAGTCCACATAGACCTTCTCGCATAGGAGTCGGTCCTCGTCGAACTCGAAAATTGCGGCAGCCGGAACCTCGATGCGGTGTCCGGTAGGTGGGATACCCGCCCATTAGCCGTCATGGGTTCCCGTGATAAGCCCTTCGATGATTACGGCGTCGTCGGCATGGCGCATGCGGAGCGAGGGTTCGATCTTCTTGCGACACATCGCAGCCGAAAGCCGTGTCATTTGGCATGCAGGTGATGGGTTACAACGATTTCACGCCAGCATCGCAGGGTTGCCAGAGTACCAGAATGCTCACCGCGATATAAAGGTGTTCGGGTCTGCGCTGGACAATATACGGAATGAGCTGACGAAAGAGGATCGTTGCATTTACTTCGAGCTTAGTGCTCTAGCAATGGTGGTTCGCCACATCTCGATTCTCATTTGTTATCTCAGCGGGAACGTCAATTTTTCTCGTATCGAGAGCATGCGCATTGCTGCCAAGGCAACAGGCGTGGCAACATCACTTGCCGAAGATTTCGACGGGTTGTATAAATTCCGGCTAGCCTTCCAACACAGAAAAGCCTTTCCGAAAGCAGTCCCAACTAACGCCAAGATTTACCGATGGATCGAACAAGCTAACGAACTTCTACAGTCCGCGAAGGAGTTGATCGACCATGCGGATAGCAACATCTAAGTATATCTCTGCGGTGCGAGAGCGTATCGATAGTTCGGCCAATGTTGCCTATGTATATCGGATCGAGTTACAGCGGGCGGTGCTGAAACTTCACCGTGCTATCGCAGCAGACACAAACAGCAGGCGTCCGGAGACATTAGACGACCGCCTGAAGGAAGATGGAGGTATAGGCTCTGCAAGTAATAGAGTAGCTGCAATTGCAGCACAAATCTGCCAACCTAGCGAGGCACTCGACCGGCGCTGGACGGATGAATGGCAGGCTCTACAAGGAGCCCTGCGCTCTCTTGAAATCCACCTCATCGAGACACCAGTGGTGCGCCATTGAGTTCGTTAACACAGCTCGCGGCATCCGCTGCGGCCTGTTGACCGCTTGGCTCAGCTGAACTTCGCGCTGGACCAGTCAACGCTGCGCTGGCGCTTGATCGGAGGGCACGAACGTCCGGTGGTGGATGATCTGTTTGACTTCGCTGTCGCTTGTCGGAGGTCGGCGCTGTACTCGCTTCAGTCATGCACTGATGCAGATTAGGTCACGTTTCTGCAGCCTACGGAGGTTTTTAGGGCGGGTTCGATTCCCGGCAGCTCCACCAGTGGCGCCCACGACATATGCGCATGAGACACCACCACCACGGCGATACCTAATCCTGGGCCTGTGCCGAGAGGACTGGTGCTCGACTCAGAGACGGTTTGCTGACGGCCGATGCAGTGGTTGATCAGAGTGGCTGCCGGATGGGGAGCGGTATTCGGTCGTCTGTGATCGACTCCGTGGCCACATCCTGGCCACAATTTGGCCACAGTTACAGTTAACTCCTGTGAGCTAACGTGATGTGTTTGCGCAGCTAGAGGCCATTCGCCACGTCTGATCAGGTAGCTGAATAGGGTTCGAATCCCTCCGCCCGCACCGTGTTTCCGTGGCGCACCATCTTTCAGCTGAACATCTCGCGGTGTTGTTCGATGTACTGCCGCACGGTTTGTGCGGGGTGGCCGGTGTCTTCAACGCCGTGGGTTGAGCGGTTGTACCGGTCCTCGCGGTGCAGCTTGGCCATGGTCGCGATGTGTTGTTGCACATGCGCGGGCAGCCCCACCTCGCCTAGAACCTCGAGCCACTCGTCATGGGACGGCCGAACCGCGGTGATGGGTCGGCCCAGGGCTTGTGCGTATTGTTCGGCGAGCTCGTCGATGTCCAGCGTTGCCGGGCCGGTCAATTCATAGACCGCGCCGACGTGGTCTTGGGGTGCGCACAGTACCGCGGTGACGACGTCGGCGACGTCGCTGGATGCGGACGGGCGAAGTGCGGCCGGTTCCGTGGTCGCCGTGCCGCCCGCTCCCGGGGGCCGTTACGGTCATCACCGTGGCTGTGATCGAGTTCGACGAACGGGACCTGGAAGCACGAGTGCCCGACCTGGCCGCGGGGGGCGCCTGGACCCGGGTGCGGCTGCGCTGGCGGCAGGACCCGCTGACCGGGGCGAGCGCCCGGATCCTCACCGGGGTGAAGCTGCAGCCCCCGGACCGGCCGGACCTGACCGAGCTCACGGCCCCGCCCGCGTTCTGCCCCTTCGACAGCGACCGCCTCGAGACGGCCACGTTCTCGTTCCCGCCCGAGCTGACTGCCGAGGGCCGGATCCGCTGCGGCCGGGCGGTGGTCGTGCCGAACATCATGGCCTACGCGACCCACAGCGCGGTCGGCATCTACGACCCCGGGTCGCACTTCCTCGACCTCGACGAGCTCACGCCCGCCCTGGTCGGGGACGCCCTGGCCGCCATGGTCCGGCACGCTCACGCGGTGCGGCGCTTGGACCCGACGGCCGCGTGGAGCTCGGTCAACGCCAACTACCTGCCGCCCTCGGGCGCCTCGCTGGTGCATCCGCACCTGCAGTCGGCGCACGACGCCCACGGCCTTACCGGCCAGCGCCAGCTCGCCGAGCGGTCAGCGGCCTGGCAGGAGCGGAACGGGAACTACTGGGCGGCCCTGATCGACCAGGAGGCCGGCGGCCCCCGGTGGGTCGGGCAGACCGGCCGGGTCGCCTGGCTCACGCCGTTCGCGCCGGCCGGGTTCCACGAGGTGTGGGCCGTGGTCATCGGGGCCGCCGACATCACCGACCTGACCGAGGACGACAGCCGGGCGCTGGGGCAGGGGCTGTCCCGGTGCCTGGCCGCGTACAAGGACTGGAACCTGACCTCGTTCAACTTCGGCCTGATCGGCGGCGGCCCGCTTTCACGCGAGAACGGGTACCAGGTCGTGCTCAAGCTGGTCAGCCGCTCCAACCCGGAGCCGTTCTACCGCAGCGATGCCACGTATTTCGAGCGGCTCTGGGCGGAGGCGCTGATCGACATGAGCCCCGAGGAAGTGGCCGAGGGCCTGCGGACCAGGTTCTGAGATCAGGCGCTTCCTGCGGAGGATCGGCCGCGGGCCGCGATCGGATCACCCGCTATGACCGCCGTATTGGCCTGCCAGGCAAGGATCCGGCTGAGCCGCCACCGATCGTCCAAGTCCCGGGCGAGGCCGATCGCCTCGGCGAAGTACGGCCCAGGCCTACCGCTGACCCCGATGTCGCTCCAAATCGTCGTTGGTGGCGTGAGTCCACGACCGCGAGTGGTTCGCGGCCAGATCGAGGTGTGTGACGTGCTCGATCTGACCGTGACCATCGATCACAACGTCGTTGACGGTGCGCCGGGGGCTCGCTTTGGCGCCGAACTACGCGAGATCATCGAGGCTGCGATTGTCCTGCACCACCTCCAACGCTAATTATTCTCGCTGACCGCGTCCGCCGGTGCGACTAATGCCCCCGCCCGTTTCAGTAGAAGACCAGTCGTTTGTACGCCTTTAGCGAGGTTGACGGTCGCTGCTCGGGGAACCGGTCTACTTCTTCGAGGACCGGCCGGCGATGTAGGTGGTGGCAAGCACCACCATGATGGCGAAGACAATCGCGATGATGACCGCAGCTGTGGGCCAATCCATGACTTCTCCCTAATCGTTTCGGTTCCGGCGCTGGTCCGATTCTGTTGCTGCCAAAGGCCCTACCCGGGGCGTTTACGGTGGCTTGAAGAAACCGGCCAAGCGGCATCACGTCGACGGCGACCGGCACGTGCACGAGCCGGGTCCAAATTGAATCAGGCGCGCCGCAACCGAGACGAGTCCCACTTGCGGTCGCTTACTCCTTTGTGCCGCCCGGCTTGCTACTCAGCGTCTCGCTCACGCTGCCAGCGACGCTTCGTATGAACTCGTACTGCATCTTGACGAGCTTGTCCGCCATCTCCAGGGCGGCGTCGACGATGGTCTTCGACGGGTGGTCGTCGCCGTGCGCGGGCATCGACTCATCGACGGCGCCAACGAACTTGCGCACGGCATCGATCGCGGTCCGTTGTCCGGATTCGACCGACTTGAGCACTTCGTCGGACAGGCCTGCTGCTCGTTCGGTCAGGTCTGACGCTCGTTCCGCCATGGTCTGCTTCTCGGTGTTCTCTGCCATGATCGCGCTCCTATCGGGGGTTAATGCAAACGGGTCTCGAATGGCTCGGCATCACAATGCGCTCCGCCCCCGGCGTTCTATAGGGCCGATGGTCCCTGGTCCGCCTGATGTCATGCCCAGGGCCAGTGCTGGTCGGCCGCCGATCGGCGAGGTAATCAGCTTGCGGGGGTGCAGATCAGGTTTCCGGTGTCGAGGCACGTCCAGCCGTGCTCGTCGTCGGTGATCCACACCGCCGCGCAGCACGGGCAGCGCCCCGTGCTGCGCTGCCTGCCGACCAGTATTGCCGTCCCCGGCTGCAGCCGCTCGGTGCCGGGGCAGGCGGGGCAGTGGCCTTCGGCGAGCAGGCTTTCGCGGGTGCTGTCCCACGAGGTAGCTGCGGCCCATTCGCGGATGAACGCGACTTCCTCGGCTGAGTCGTTGGCGGCGTGATTGGCGGGGCAGCGCATGACGCCCACGACAGCCATCCTCCCAGCCTGGCGTCGGTTCTTTGTATTGGAAGAATCTCCAAATATCGGCGCTCTCACTGGCGGCAGTGGCAGCCGAGGGCGGGCATCCGGTGGGCCTTTCGGTGGAGGCCTCGAGCTGGCGATCGACGGAACTCTGGAGGTCGCCGACGTAGGACCGGAAGCCGTCGGTGGTCCACCTGTTCACGAACTGCCGGTAGGGGTGAGCACCGGGGCGGGCGCTGTCCCAGCTTTCCAGGTAGCTGCGTTCGAGCGCCCAGATGGCGGTGATCTGGGCCGGGTAGCCGGAGCAGGTCACGGCCAGCAGGAAGTCGCAGTAGGCCCGAGTCGTCGGATGCTTGGCGGCGACGAGGGCCAGGCCGCGCCGCGCCGCCATCTCCTCAAACCAGCCGAGTTCCCCCACGGTAGCGACCACGCCGCCCGCGAGGAGGGCGACGTCGGCGAGGGGGGCCGTGGCCGCGATGCGGGACTGGGCGCGCACCAGGGCCTGCGCGAAGAGGTAGTCCTGGGCCAGCCACCGGTCCAAGGAGTGCCCGGGCAGCGATCCGTCCCGCACGCCCGCGAGGAACGGGTGAACAGTGGCCGCCTGCCACGCGACGGTGTGGCGGCTCACCAACGCATCGGCAGTCATGGCCTCTCGCATCGGGCGGCAGCGTCGAAGAACCGCAGTTCGAGTTCCATCGCCTGGTGATACAGGACGGCCAGGCGGTCGTGATCACCGCCGTAGCGGTCGAGCAGGCCCTCTACACGTCGGGCCAGGGCCTCGAACTGCGGGCTGGAGTAGGTCATCACCCACTCGCGATAGGGACTGTCGGGTGTTGTCTGGGCGGCCAGCTGCTGGCCGAGGTAGGCGTACAGCCGCATGCACGGCGTCATCGCCGCCGCGATGTGGCCAACCGGCTCCAGCGCCGCGACCGCCAACAAGAAGTTGGTATACGCCGCGGTGGCGGGGTCTGCCGCTTGGTGAAGGTCGACGTCCCAGCGGTCCGCGTAGCCGCGGTGAAGGCGAAGCTCGTCGGCGGCGGCGTCGAGTAGCTCCCTGAACGCGATCAGCCCATCTTGGTCCGGGCTCTTCGCCAGAGCCAAGGCGTAGGCGCGGCAGAACGCGTCGAGGAACGCGGCGTCTTGTCCCACGTAGTAGCCGAACGTAGCTGGGGCCAACTCTCCCGACGCGATGCCCTGGACGAACGTGTGCTCCAGCGCCGCCTCAGCCAGGACCCGGTTCCGGTGCCATAACGAGTCGGCAAGCGAGACCACGAACCAAGCCTAAGGCTCGGCATCGCCTCAACCACCGAGGGCGTCGACGACCCGAATCGCAGCCAACGCTCGGACCCATGGATTGAGCCGGATCGTCGATCCGTGGGCCGAGGCGATGACATGACGGCGGCGGGTCCCCTTTACGCCTATTGACACCCTGTTTCGATCATCATCCCGTTTCCGACGATCATCGCGGCGTAGCCGTCCCCGACAGCGAGGTCACCGGGCTTCGGCTAGCCACTGCGATGGCGATCGGGGCGGGGGTCTAGCCCCTGGTCGGAGATCTGACCCGTGACACGTTTACGACACGCTTTGAACGACATCAGCCGGAATCTTGGTGAATCTCGGTGAAGCTACGTTGGTCCATATGCCCAGCTCAACAACTCAAATTCATGTTCCGATGCTGAACAACGGGAAATAGCTTCGCTAACAGAAGGTTGGGGTTCGAATCCCTTCGGGCGCGCACTTCGGGCGCGCACAGCTCAGCGGCTCGCGCCGCGCTGGGATGGCGGTAGAACATCTCGCTGTAGCCGAACCGTTAAGGCGGAGTTTGTTGTGGCCGCGGGTATTCGGCGATATCCTCCGGCCCATGATCACGATCAGCAACGCGGAAACAATTGACCGCCTCGGCGGTGGCGGCGGCGGTGGCCGCTTCGGTGGCGGTGGCGGCGGTGGCCGCTTCGGTGGCGGTGGCGGCGGCGGTGGCCGCTTCGGTGGCGGTGGCGGCGGTGGCCGCCTCGGCGGTGGGGGTGGCGGCGGCCGGTAGGCCGCCTTTCCCTCTCGCCTCGGAACGGCCGCACGCCGGTACGGCAGCTACCGCGGATCAGGTGATCGCGCCGGGCGGTGCATCCTGGTCGGCATTGCCGAGCAGGTCGAGTTGCATCCACGCGACGTCGTGCCAGTTGCCGTGTTTCCATTCGACGCGCCGGTACAGGCCGGCGTCCTGAAACCCGAACGATCGATGAAAGCCGTTGCTGGCCTCGTTTGGTTGGGTGATGCCGGCGAAGGCTCGCCGATAGCCTCGCTCGACGAGCCGGCGCAGTAGCTGCGCGTAGAGGCCGCGGCCCCCGCCGGCGCGGTGATGGTCGACGTGCACGTAGATACCGGTTTCAGCCGACCATTGGTAAGAAGCCAGGCGACTAAGCGCGTGCCCGTACGCGAAACCGATGACCCGATCATCACGTTCGAGGACGAGCCATTCGTGGGTTTCGCGGGCCGCGGCGATACGTGCGGCCATCTCGGCTTCGGTCGGGACCTCGGTCTCCCAACTGATCGCCGTGTCCAGCACATACGGGCGATAAATCGCAACGCAGGCGGCCGCATCCTGCGGGGAAGCCGGACGCACAAGGCCGATGCTCGCTTGCATGCCAGCAGTCTTCCACCGTCGAAGTCGCCGGGCGTAACCGGTTGCACCAGAAAGGCTTACGCGGCTTGGGTTCGAATCCCTGGCAGCCACGCCATCGTCAAACCGGCGTCCAGTCGTCCCAGGACTCGGAGAAATCGAGAGCCGCCTGCTGGATCTGGGCGGTGCTGGTGATCGCGCGGAAGTGCTCTTGCCAACCCCACCACATCCAGATGTGAAAGACGTGCTGGTACCAGCTGAGCTGATAGCCGTCCGGTATGACCTCACCCTTGTTCTCCGGCGAGAACACGGCGACCGCCAGCAGGCCGATCACCACCGAGGCGGGAAGCTGGATTTTCCCGGTTCGCCAGATGTGCACTCCCTGCGGGCGAGGCCCATGGGGAGTCAGTTCGAATCCCTCGGGCAGCTCGTCGTCGTGCCCGTGAACGCAGCGGTGAGCGCCGTACAGGACGTCGGCGATGTCGGGACGGCCGTCGGGCAGATCCGACTTCACCGCGATCGGGAAGCGGCTCCGATCGAAGTCGATGCCGGGCGCCGCCATCAAGCGGAAGATGTCAAGCGAGTCGCGGATCGTGCGCCTGAACCGAGTCGCTACGCCTAGCTGCGGGTAGCGCTTCTTGGCGGTTCCATCAACGGCGTTGCCGGCGTGCACCATGGCGGCGTCCCACTCGCGCCGTTCCCAATGGTCGAGTGAGCGCCTAACCGATTCCCCGACGTCCACGCATGGAGGCTATCCGCCAATCCCCCGATGTGTCTTGACTATGGCCGCGGTTCGAACGGTCGGCGCGGTGGGATGGTCACGGTCTGGGTGACCGTGCTGGTTTCGGTGCTCGGCGAGACGGTGACGGTGCTCGGCGGGACCGTCGTCGTAGCGGTGTCAGTGCCGCTGTCGGTGCTCGGCGGCGGGGCCGTCTCGGTGACGGTCTCCGTGGGCGCGCCTCCGCCCCCATGGTGGCGAGGTGGCGCCGCCGCCGTGGTCGTCACCGCGGTGGTGGGCGCGGGTGCCGTCGTTGTGGTGGTGCTCGGAGCCGGCGCAGGCGAACCGGCCACCAGCGTGACCACTGCATATGCCGCGAGACCGAGCACTATCACCCCGATTGCACCGGCCGCGACCACCGCCGGCGGCCGGCGGTACCACGGCGTCGGGGGCTCGGGCGGCTCGGGCGGCTCGGGCGCGGCATCGTAATAACCGCCGTATGCGGCCTGGGTCGGCTCGGAGTAGTAATCGGGGTTCTCGGGGTGGGGCGGCACGAGGGGAGATGTTAGTGCGCGATTCTTACCAGACAACTCGTGTGATCCAGCGAGAACAAGATAAGCGACCGGTCGGCTAATATCGAAGCCATGCCACGCCCACCGAATCCCGAGGTGCGCCGCCGTCTGCTCGATGCGGGGCTCGACCTCGTCCACGCGCACGGATTCGCTGCGAGCGGGGTCAAAGACATCACCGACGCGGCGGGCGTGCCGAAGGGATCGTTCTACGCGTATTTCCCCAGTAAAGAGGCTCTCGCCGCGGCGATCCTCGAACACTATTGGTCCGACATCGAGACGCGGCTCGTACCCATCCTCGAAGGAGACGGGTTGGCGCAGGAGCGAATCACCCGCTTTTTTCATGCGCTCGCGGATGAACACGAGGCCGGCGATTTTCTGCTCGGCTGCCTGATCGGCAACCTGTCGCTCGAGCTGGGTGGTTCCAGTGAACCGGTACGCGCCGCGCTCGTTCGCATTCTCGGTGGCTGGAACGAGGCCCTGACGACGTGTGTGCGTTCCGGCCAGGGTGACGCCCACGATGTCCGGGCCGACCTCAATGCCGAGGACCTCGCTTCGCTGCTGATCGAGGCATGGGAGGGCGCGGCCCTGCGCGGCAAAGTGACCCGCAGCCGCGCCCCGTACGACCGGTTCGAAGCGGTCACCGTGCCGGCGCTTTTACACTGATTCACGCGGCAACTGGAATGCCGCATCGCCAGGCCTTGTTAAACAGACGACTGGTCATCTATTCTCACGAAAGAGGAGGCCGAGCAGCATGGCATCGAACGAGAACCTAAGTCAGCACAGATTCATCCTGAACAACGGTGCCGGTGAGATTCCGGCGCTCGGGTTCGGGACATCGCTTTCCGATAACAGCAAGACGCGAAATGCCGTGAAGACCGCGGTCGAGGTGGGATTCCGCCACCTGGACGCCGCCGAACGGTACCGCAACGAGGCGGCGGTCGGCGAGGCGCTCCAGGAGTTGTTCGCTGAGGGAACCGTCCGTCGTGAGGACCTGTTCGTGACCACAAAGCTGTGGAACAACAACCACCGACCCGAACGGGTGAAGCCCGCACTGCAGGCCAGCCTGAACCGACTGGGGCTCGACGCGGTCGATCTGTATCTGGTGCACACGCCGTTCGCGTTCAAGCCCGGCGACGACCAAGATCCCCGCGACCCGCACGGAGCCGTCGCCTACGACGACGGGGTCACGTTAGAGGAGACGTGGGCCGCGATGGAAGGCCTCGTCGATGAGGGACTTTCCCGAGCGATAGGCCTGTCCGACATCGACGTCGAAGGCACCCGAAGAATCGTCAACACGGCCCGCATCAAGCCCGCCGTCGTGGAGGTCGAGTCGCACCCCTATCACCCGCAGTGGGAACTCCACGAGTACGGAAAGTCGGAGGGCATCATCTTGCTGGCGTTCGCTTCGCTGGGGCACGCGCTGGAACCGCGCCTGCTCGACGACCCTCTCGTTGTCTCGATCGCTCAGCAATTCGGCAAGACTCCCGCCCAAGTGCTGCTGGCCTGGGGCATCCAGCGCGGCAGCGCAGTTCTGACCGCATCGGTCACGCCCGCGCGTATAAGCGAAAACTTCGATGTCACCGCGCTTCCGGAGAGCGCGATCCAAGAGATCACCGAGCGTCTCGACACCCGCCACCGGTTCAACTCGGTTGTGGACGGGGGAGAACCGGGATTCGTTGAGGTGCCAAGCTAGGCGAGCCGATTAAGGTTGCCCTTCGATCAGCCCGCGCGCCCGCTCGAACAGGTGCACGGTGGCCGCGTGGAGTTGGTCGCCGACCTCCCTTTCGGCCTTGCCCGCGCAGGCGCGGGCGAGCGTGCCTTCGATCACGATCCCGAGCTTGAAGCAGGCCAGCACCGTGTACCAGGTGATCTGTGACAGGTCGCGGGTGCTGTTGGCGGCGTACCGCTGAAACAGGTCGTCGGTACTGGCCAGCCCGTCCTGGCCGCCGAGGGCATGGCTGAACACGCTGGACCCGTCGGGCTGGCGCCACGTGGCCAGCAGCCAGCCCAGGTCCAGCAGCGGGTCACCGATCGTGCACATCTCCCAGTCGACGATGGCGACCACCTCGGGTCCGGTGCGGGAGAACATGACGTTGGCGGCGTGGTAGTCGCCGTGCATGATGCCGGGGGTCCACGCCGTCGGTCGCCGGCTTTCCAACCAGGCCGCGACCCGCTCGACTCCGGGGATCTCGGGCCCCGGGTAGTTCTCGTACTGCCGGTAGGAGTCCAGCTCGGAGAGCCAGCGGGGCACCTGACGTTCCAGAAAGCCGGCCGGTTTGCCGAAGTCGGCCAGCCCGGCGGCGACATGGTCGACCGCGCCGAGCTTCGCCAGCGCGTCGGCCATCGACAGCCCCATCCCGAACCGCACACTCGGGTCACCCGCGTGCAACGGGGGCAGGCCCTCGCCGGCGTTGAACCCGTCGACCGGCTCCATCAGGTAGAAGACGGCGTCGCCGAGCACGCTGGGGTCGTCGCAGGTGGCGATCAGGTGTGGGTGCGGCACGTCGGATCCGGCCAACGCGGCAAGGACTTTCGTTTCCCGGAGGATCACGCTGTTGCTGCGCGGGCGCAGATGCCGGGGTCCGCGCCGCAGCACATACGGTCGCCCGACCCGGGTGAACCGCAGCATCACGTTCTGCGTTCCGCCGGTGACGTTGGCGACATCCTCGAGCGGCCCCTCGCCGAGTCCCTGCTCGGACATCCATTCCGCCACGGCCTTGAGGTCGACCTGATCCACGTTCAGCCCTTCGGGTGTGGGGTGTAGCGGACGGTCTGGGCCCAGATCATCCCGTCGCGGAACACGAAAGTGTCGACACCGTCGTCGACCCGGTTGACCGCCGAATCGGCCGCCCACTCGAGGAACAGCACGTCGCCTTCGAAGATCTGATTCTTGAGGTCCCATGCCGCGTCGGGCAGATCATCGAGCAACTTGGCGAAGGCCATGCGGATTCCGTCCCTGCCGCGCGCGACGCCGGCCGGCGTGATCAGTACGGATTCGTCGGTGTAGTCGACGACGATTTCGTTCAGGTCGCCTGCGCCCAGCGCCTTCCCGTGGTGGGCGAACACTTCCTGCGGCGTACGCGTCATGTCAGCACTCCTCTGCCACCTGTGGGCTGTCTGGGAAAAAGCGTAGGCCACCGGCGACGAGCGGCCATTGCCGCGGGAGGCTGGAACAATAGTGTGTGGAACGAACGGACTTCGGGCTTGGAAGGGAAATGGCGATGCCGCGTACCGACAACGATTCCTGGGATATCACCCAAAGCGTGGGAGCCACCGCACTGGGTGTTGCCGCGGCGCGCGCCGCCGAGAGTGAGAGTGAGAATCCGCTCATCAAGGACCCGTTCGCGCGCGTGTTCGTGGACGCCGCGGGCGAGGGGATGTGGAGCATCTACGCGGATCCCAAGCTCCTGGCCAAGGCGGTCGAACTCGAACCGGACGTGCAGTCGCGGATACAGCTGATGATCGACTTCATGGCGACGCGGACAGCGTTTTTCGATGAATTCTTTCTCGGCGCGGCCGACTCCGGTGTTCGGCAGGTGGTGATCCTGGCTGCCGGCCTGGACGCACGCGCCTGGCGGCTGCCGTGGCCCGACGGAACGGTCGTGTACGAGCTGGACCAGCCCAAGGTGCTGGAATTCAAATCCAACACATTGCGTGAGCACGGCGCGCATCCGAATGCGCAGCTGGTCAACGTGCCGATCGATCTGCGTCACGATTGGCCAAAAGCACTGCGGGACGCGGGATTTGACCCATCACGGCCGGCGGTCTGGTCGGCCGAGGGGCTTGTCCGCTACCTGCCGGCGCAGGCCCAGGACCTGTTGTTCGAGCGCATACATTCGCTCAGCGCCGACGGTAGTTGGCTGGCTTCGAATGTGCCTGGCGCGGGATTCACCGATCCCGACCTCGTTCGGCGCCAGCGCGAGGATATGCAGCGCATGCGGGCCGCGGCCGCCAAGCTGGTCGACACCGAGATCACGGACCTCGACGACCTCTGGTACCCCGAGGAGCGCACACCCGTCGACGGTTGGCTGCGTGAGCACGGCTGGGACGTGTCGACGGCAACCTTCTCGGAGCTGATGGCTCGGTACGGCCGGAGCGTTCCGCAGGATACCGAGCACGTAATGCCGCCGACTCTGTACGTGTCCGCGCGGCGAGCGCAGTGACCAACGGCAGATGTCCAGCAGCGCAAGGGCTTACAGAGGACTAACGCAGGCGACTAGCCTCCAGTCGACGCCTACATCTTTTCCAGGTCCTGTTTGATCGCCGCGATCGCGTCGACCGGCGTGAGGTCCTCGCCCTGGCCGTTCTGACCGAGTTGCGGCCAGCCGGCGCCGCTGGGCCCGCGCAGTTGGTCCCAGATGTCGCGGACCTTACTCAACAGTTCGGCTTGCTCGTCGTCGGTGAGTGCCATCAACCATCCTCCGTTCATGCCGATGCCGCAGGCGGCGGCAAACTCTTGTGGTGTCAGCCCGTCGGCGGAGTTCATGTCGCAATTGCCGAACGGCGGGCATCCCTGCGGCAGATTGGGGCTGAAGCCCGTGCCGTCGGTGTACTGATGCGCGACTTGGCCGGCAAGGTTGGGGTTGGACCCATAACCGGCCGCGATGACGCGCAGGCCCTCGGGCCGCGTCCGCCACATGTTGGAGAAGTCATAAGCGTTGGCATAACCAATGATTCGCGCGGGAGAGCCCGCGTAGTCAGCGAGGTTCCAGTACAGGCCGTTGATCCAGCTCGAGCCGTCGCCGGGTGGGTTGCCTCCCGATTCTACGTCCAGCATCAGCGCGACCCGCGGGTGCAAGCCACCGCCGGATTCGATCATCGAGCGCACGGTGTTGGCATTTTCGAGCCAATTCGGCCGGGCGTAGGTGTAAACGATTCCGAACGTCATGCGTCCGCTGTCCAAAGCGGCGCGCATCCACCCGTAGTTGGCCGCAAAGTTGTGATCTTGATAGGTTCCGTCGCAGACACGAATCGAAAGCACCTGGTAGGGATACGAGTCATTCACAGGCACTTGGAATTCGGAGACGTCGGCGAACAGGGTGTCAGTCACGGCATCTCGCTTCGAGAGTTCTCTTGGGCGCGACGCATCTCAATCACCTCTTACTGCAACGCCACTCGCCATGCTACAGATCCGGGTGGCTGGACCGAGGTCGGCTTGAAGGCGGTAACGTCGCGGCTATGGCTGATCGGCCTGCCCGGGCGAGCGACGTGCATCGGATCGCCGCGTCGATGCCGCACGTCAAGCGCTTGGAGGGCCCGAAAGGCAACGCCATTTATCAGGTGGGTGGAAAGTCGTTCGTGTTCTTCCGTACTCCCCAGCCCGACGCGACCGATCCGGACACCGGTGAGCGCTACGCCGACGTGATCATGCTTTGGGTGGAATCGGAAAGCGACAAGCTGGCGCTCGTCCAGGATCCTGCGTCGCCGTTCTTCACCACAAGCCATTTCGACGGGCATCCCTCGGTGCTGGTGCGGGCCAGCCGACTGTCGGAGATCACGACCACGGAATTGGCCGAGCTTGTTCAGGACGCCTGGCTGTCGCGGGCGTCGAGGAAGCGGGCCGCGGCCTGGCTCGCCGAGCATTCCTAGCGTCGGGGTTGGCGGCGTCGGATGAACCGGCATCAACCATGTTTAGACATAAGTCGAATGGGTAAAGCTAGGCCCACGGGAAACTTTCTCGAACACAATGGAGGTCACCATGCGTGGTCGCGGAGTAATCGGCGCGATTGTCCTGGTGTGGCTGCTCATCGGAGTCTTTGCGGCGTACCAGCGCGACTACTTCAAGGGTGGGTCAACAAGTTGTGTCACAGCGGGAAATATCGCGTTGACAATCATCGCCGGTCCCTTGAATTACGCGGGCGTCAATCCGAAAGTCAAGGATTGCAAAGTGCCGCAGCCCAGTTCAATGCCCAGTGGTCTAGAAGTGGCCTAGAAGTGGTCTAGAAGTGGCCCAGAACCCCCTCACACAAAGGAAGTTGTCATGATCATTCTCGGCATCGTATTGCTCGTCCTCGGATTCGTCTTCGGCATCCACCTGTTGTGGGTGCTCGGCATCGTATTGCTGGTCATCGGCGCAGTCATGTGGATCATGGGCTCTGTCGGTCGGCCAGTCGCCGGCAGGCGCTACTGGTATTAGGCCTCCCTCGGGATACCGGATCGCGTGACTGCTCGGCAGTCACGCGATCTTTTCACAGGACACGCAAAGGAACGGCATAGCGTCGGCCCAGTCAGTTGCGGATACTGGAAGCTGTGACGCAGTCCCGAGCCTCGGTAGAGCGGGTTGTCATGTGCCGTGCCGATGGCAACCCGATCAATGTGCTGGTAGTTGACGACGAAGCCGTCTTGGCCGAAATGGTGTCGATGGCGCTGCGGTACGAGGGCTGGAACATCTCCACGGCGGGCGACGGATCGTCGGCCATTGCCACGGCCCGGGCCCAGCGGCCCGATGTGGTCGTTCTCGACGTGATGCTGCCCGACATGAGCGGGCTCGACGTGCTGCACAAACTGCGCGAGGAGAATCCGCAGCTGCCGGTGCTGCTGCTGACGGCCAAGGACGCGGTGGAAGACCGCATCGCCGGCTTGACCGCGGGTGGCGACGACTATGTGACCAAACCGTTCAGCATCGAAGAGGTGGTGCTGCGGTTGCGGGCACTTCTCCGCCGTACCGGGGTGACGACGGTGGATAGCGGGGCGCAGCTGGTGGTGGGGGACTTGGTGCTGGACGAGGACAGTCACGAGGTGACGCGCGCGGGGGCACCAATCTCGTTGACCTCCACCGAGTTCGAGTTGCTGCGATTCATGATGCGCAACTCCAAGCGGGTGCTGAGCAAGGCCCAGATCCTAGACCGGGTGTGGAGCTATGACTTCGGCGGCCGGTCGAACATCGTCGAGCTCTACATTTCCTACCTGCGCAAGAAGATTGACAACGGTCGCGAACCCATGATTCACACGCTGCGCGGCGCGGGCTATGTCCTCAAGCCAGCCCGCTAGGACGCGGCGGGTCTGGTCACTTCGGCTCCGGCTGCTGGTCGGGCAGATCGTCGTTCTCGCGGTCGTCTGCATCGGCATCACCGCGGCGACCGAACTGGCGTTGCTGCACCACCTTCGGGCCCAGCTCGATGGGCAGCTCGGCGGCACGTCCTACCGCTCGGCGCTGATGTACCCGGAACCGAAACGCCCGGGCTGGCGCCACGAGTCGCACTTCTATCCAAGACCTGGCCCAGGGCCGCGGTTCCTGGATGCCCCCGGCCAGCCTGCCGGCATGGTCGCCGCGGTGATCAGCGATGGCAAGACCGTCGACGCCGGCTATCTGACCGGCGCCGGTTCGCGCGCCGCGTTGACCCCGGCCGCTCAAACGCAATTGGAAAACATCGCCGGCAGCCGCACGCCGGTGACGCTCAACCTCGACGGACTCGGTCGATACCGCGTTGTCGCCGCCCCCAGCCGCAGCGGCGGGGACGTCATCGTCACCGGCCTGTCGATGTCCAACGTCGACGCCACCATGATGCGGATGCTGGTGATTCTGGGGATCGTCACGGTGATCGCGCTGGTTGCCGCGACCAGCGCCGGGGTCGTGATCATCAGGCGGGCGCTGGCGCCGCTGCGCCGTGTAGCGCAGACCGCAAGCGAGGTTGTCGAGCTTCCGTTGGACCGCGGCGAGGTCGAGCTGCCGGTGCGGGTGGCCGAGTCCGACGCGAACCCTTCCACGGAGGTGGGTCAACTCGGGTCGGCGCTGAACCGGATGCTCGACCACATCGCGGCCGCGCTGTCGGCGCGGCAGGCCAGCGAGACCCGGGTCCGCCAGTTCGTCGCCGACGCCAGTCACGAATTGCGCACGCCGCTGGCCGCGATCCGCGGCTACACCGAGCTCACCCAACGCATGGGTGACGACCGCGAGGCGGTGGCGCACGCGATGAGCCGGGTGGCATCGGAGACGGAACGGATCACGCGCCTGGTCGAGGACCTGCTGCTGCTGGCCCGCCTCGACTCCGGCCGGCCGCTGGAACGCGAACCGGTGGACCTCTCGCGGCTGGCGGTCGACGCGGTCAGCGACGCGCACGTGGCCGGGCCGGATCACCAGTGGGAACTCGACCTTCCCGAGGAACCCGTGGTCGTCACGGGTGATGCGGCCCGGCTGCACCAGGTGCTAACGAACCTGCTCGCCAACGCCCGCGTCCACACCGCCGCCGGCACGGTCGTGACGACGCGTTTGAGCACCGAGCCGACGCACACCGTGCTGCAGGTCGTCGACAACGGCCCCGGCATCCCGGCGGCGCTGCAATCCGAGGTATTCGAGCGGTTCGCCCGCGGCGATTCCTCGCGCTCCCGCAAAGGCGGCAGCACCGGGCTGGGGCTGGCGATCGTCTCCGCGGTCGTCCGAGCGCACAACGGGACGATCACGGTCAACAGCTCACCCGGTCGTACCGCGTTCACGGTGCGGTTGCCACTCAACGGGTGGCAACCGCCCGCATCTTCAGGCAGTTAAGAGCAAGTCACGTCGATTTCGAACGGCTTGTTCACCGGTTGCATCGGGTTGGCCATGTCCACGCCGGTGGCGGTGCCGGTGATCTTGTAGCTGCTGCCGTTCTTGGTCGCCGACGCGTTGCCCTGGCCGGAACCCTGCGCGTACGCGAGCGTCACGCCGTTGACGTTACCGAGACCAACGGACTTCACCTGATTGTCACCGGTGAGTACGGCGGAGATGCCGGTCGCCGCGCCACCGATCGCGATGGTGGTGTTGCCGCCCGCCGTTGTGCAGACGACGGAGCCGGTCACGTTCTGGTTCTTCCCATCGATGGTCACCGTCGGCCCTGCCGCGCCGCCGCCTCCGGTGGCAACTGATGTGCCGCCCGAGGAAGTCCCGCCACCGCTCGTGCTCGACTTGTTGCTCGAACACCCGGAAATACCTGCGGCCAGAATTGCCGCCGCGGCCACCGCGACAGTCAGTCCACGCTTCACCCGTTCTCCTTTGTCCGATCGTTGTGATCCTCCGCATTGAGAACCGTCAAGGCAGTATGCGGTTTTGCCGTGCCGCGCAAAAGAGGTTCGGTGAAAATTCTTTTCGAGCGCGCAAAGCCGTCGCCAGTTCTTTCCCCGGCGACGGGTTGGATGTATTCTTCCCGTTCGTTCCGGGGACGGCGCATTAATGGCAATGTGTTGCAGGTGGAACACAAACCCCCTACCGCGGTCATCGAGTCGGCCCATGGTGAACACGCGCTGCCGTTCCATGACACGGCGGACTTCGACAACGCCGACCGCGGATTCATCGCGGCGCTGTCCCCGTGCGTCATAAAGGCGGCCGATGGCCGCGTGGTGTGGGACAACGACGCCTACTCATTCCTCGGGGGTGCCGCGCCGACGTCGGTCCATCCCAGCCTGTGGCGGCAATCGACACTCGCTGCCAAACAAGGCCTCTACGAAGTGGTGCCGGGCATCTATCAGGTCCGCGGCCTCGACATCTCGAACGTCACCTTTGTCGAGGGCGACACCGGGATCATCGTCATCGATCCGCTGATCTCCACGGAGGTGGCGGCCGCGGCGTTGGCCTTGTACCGCACCCACCGCGGCGGTGACCGTCCCGTCGTCGCTGTGATCTACACCCACAGCCACGTCGATCATTTCGGCGGCGTCCTGGGCGTCACCTCAGAGGCCGACGTGGACAGCGGCGCGGTGCCGGTGTTGGCGCCCGACGGCTTCGTCGAGCATGCCGTCCAAGAGAACGTGTATGCCGGCCCGGCGATGACGCGTCGCGCGACCTATATGTACGGCTCGCTGCTGGCGCGCGGACCCCAGGGCCACGTGGGTTGCGGGCTCGGTCAGGCCGCGTCCACCGGCGAGGTCGGCATCATCGTTCCGACCGTCGACATCCGGGAGACCGGTGAGAAGCACACCATCGACGGCGTGGAGATCGAGTTCCAGATGGCGCCCGGCACCGAGGCGCCCGCCGAAATGCACTTCTATTTCCCGCGCTTCCGCGCGTTGTGCATGGCCGAGAACGCCACCCACAATCTGCACAACCTGCTGACCCTGCGCGGCGCGCTGGTGCGTGACCCGCACGCCTGGTCCGGCTACCTCACCGAGGCCATCGACACCTTTGCGGATCGCGCCGATGTGGTGTTCGCTTCCCACCACTGGCCGACGTGGGGGCGGCAGAGCATCGTCGAATTCCTTTCTCTGCAACGGGATCTGTACGCCTACCTGCACGACCAGACGCTGCGCCTGCTCAACCAGGGCTACACCGGCGTCGAAATCGCCGAGATGTTCCAGATGCCGCCCGCGCTGCAGCGGGCCTGGCACACCCACGGGTATTACGGGTCGGTGAGTCACAACGTGAAGGCGGTCTACCAGCGCTACATGGGTTGGTTCGACGGCAACCCGGGCCGGCTGTGGCCCCATCCCCCGGAGGCACTCGCCCCCCGCTACGTCGACGCGATGGGTGGACTCGACCGGGTTGTCGAGCTCGCCCAGGCGGCATTCGACTCCGGTGACTTCCGCTGGGCCGCAACCCTGCTCGATCACGCCGTGTTCACCGACAGCGGCCATGCCGCGGCCCGCGCGTTGTACTCCGACACGCTCGAACAGCTGGCGTACGGCGCCGAGAACGCCACGTGGCGCAACTTCTTCATGACCGGGGCCGCCGAACTGCGCGACGGAAACGTCGGTACCGCAGTACAAGTCGCCTCTCCGACGATGCTCTCCCAGCTGACGCCGGAGCAGATCTTCGACAGCCTCGCCATCCGGGTCAACGGCCCGCGCAGCTGGGACCTCGACATCACCACCGATATCACTTTCGCCGATTCGGGTGTCAACTACCGGCTCACACTGCGCAACGGCGTGCTCGTCTACCGCAAGGTGGCGGCCGACCCGGCGACGGCGACCGTTACGATCCATCTGGACAGCAAGTTTCGCCTGCTCGTGATGGCGATGGGCGACTTCAACTCGCCCGGGCTGGAGATATCTGGCGACCAGGCGGCGGCGCTGCAGGCCCTTCTCGGTGCGATCGACCAGCCCGACCCGAATTTCAACATCGTTACGCCGTAGCGTCGTCCGTCGCCGTCGAGATTGCCGTGGGGGTCGTTCTCCGCGCGAATTCACGACCATGGGCGCAATCTCGACGAGATTGAGCACCCAAAGTCAGCCGACGTCGATGACCACCTTGCCCAGGACCTTGCGCTCGGCGACATGCCGCAGCGCGGCCGGGGTTTCCGACAGGGGGAATCGCGCACCGATGTAAGGCCGTACCTTGCCGGCGGCGAACAGCTGCGCCAACTCTTGCACGTCGCGCGCGGCGTCGTCGGGCCGGTCGCCCATGAAGGTGCGGATCTCCATGCCGCGGATCGTGATTCCCTTGAGCAGAACCAGGTTAAGGGGGATGGACGGGATGGTGCCCGAGGCGTAGCCCAGGGTGAGGAAGGTTCCGCCGCGGGCCAGACCCCGCAGCGCGGGCTCCGCATAGGGCCCGCCGACGGGGTCGATGACCACCCGGGCGGCGTCGCCGGTGAGCTCGCGGATGCGCGTCTTCAGGTCTTCGTGGTCGTAATCAACGGTGGCCTCCGCGCCGCGCTGCCGGCACAGCTCGAGTTTTTCGGGGCTGGACGCCGCCGCCAGCACCCGGGCTTTCATGGCCACCGCCAGATCGACGGCCGCCAGTCCCACGCCGCCGGCAGCGCCCAGCACGACCACCCAGTCCCCCTCTGCGACTTCGGCAGTCGAGCGCAGCGCGTGGTATGCGGTGCGGTAGGTGACGCCGAACGCCGCGGCCGATGCGAAGTCAGCATCGTCGGGCACGAGCACCGCCTGGCCGGCCTCGAGCAGCGCCTGCTCGGCGAACGCTCCGAACGTCGTTCCGGATACCCGCTGACCCGGGCTGAAGGGTGCGCCGTCGCCGGCGGCAATCACCTCGCCGGCGATCTCATTGCCCGGTATGAACGGCGGCGGAATCCGGACCTGGTACTTGCCGGCGATGAACAGCACGTCGGGGAAATTGACCGCCGCGGCGTGCACCCGCACCAACAGCTGGCCCGGGCCCGGAACGGGTTCGGGAACATCGTCGAGCACCAGGTCTTCCGGCGGACCGTAGGCGCGACAGACGATCGCGCGCATCAAGCGACCCCCAGCCCGAGCAGGCAGAAACGCACCAGATGACCTATATCGGCGGCGTCAGGCCGGTCGGCGGATCCGACGTATCGGCGCATGGCCGCTGCGGTGCAGCAGAACACCGCCTCGACGTCACGATCGACGTCGTTGCTGCCCAGTGCCGCAATGGGTTCGATCAGAAGGTCCCGCAGGGGCCGCATCATTTCCTGGTCGGCCGCCCGCCAATTGGTGGCGGCCGACATCTGCCCGGCCGCCGCGCGGCTCATGCTGATCAGGTGCGGGTCGGCGACCTGTGCCAGCGTGCCCTCGATCCAGCGCGCGACCTGGTCCTGCGGCCTGGATTCCTTCGCCATCTGGTGCTGTAGGTAGGAGACGACGATGGCCACGCCGCGTTCCATCACCGCCAGGATGAGATCGTCCTTGCCGGCGAAATACCGATAGAACGCCTTGTTCGACGAGCCGGCTTCGGCGACGATGTCGCTGACCCGGGGTTCCTCGGGCGCGACCCGTTCCATCACCCGCACCGCCGCGGCCAGGATGCGTTCGACCTCCTCGGTCGCATCGCGCTGGCGGTCGTCAAGGGCCCGCTCGACCGCCGCGGTGACCCTGCTATTGATCAACGAGCTCACCGTATTTGGCGCGGACCGCCTCGCGCCGGACGTCCAGCATTTCGCTGGGCCAGTCCCCGTCCTCGGCCTCGTAGCCCTTGAGGAGCATCCGGGCGAGATTGACCTTGTGCGCCTCGGTCGGGCCGTCGGCCAGACCGAGCGCAATGCCGCCGAGGAGCACGTTGACCAGTGGCAGCTGGTCCGTCAGCCCGAGTGCGCCGTGCACCTGAATCGCCCGCAGAGCAATGGATTTGAGTACTTGCGACGCCAAAATCTTGCAGGCGGCGATCTCGGCGCGGGAGGCACGCTCGTCGCCGTTTTCGATTAGCCAGGCGGCGTGCAGCACAGTCAGCCGGAACGGTATCAACTCGGTATAGGAATCGGCGACGAACTCCTGCACCAACTGCTTGTCGGCCAGCGAGCTGCCCTGGGTGAACCGGCTTTTCGCGCGCCGCGACATCATTTCAACGGCGCGCTGCGCCATCCCGATCGAGCGCATCGCGTGATGCAACCGCCCGCCGGCCAGCCGGGTCTGCAATATCAGGAAACCCTGGCCGGGTTCGCCGAGCAACGCGTCGGATGGCACCCGCACCCCGTCGTAGCGCACCAGCGAATGCCCAGGCTCGTGGGGGTCCGCGCCGACGAGGTGATGTGTGGCCTCCACGGTCAGGCCCGCGGTGCCGGCCGGGACGAGGAACGTCGAGGCGCCTTGATGGACGGGCACGTCGGGGTCGGTGATCGCGACGACGATGAAGAAGGAGGCGACGGACGCGTTGGAGGAGAAGTACTTTCGCCCGGTGATGACCCAGTCGTTCCCGTCGCGGACGGCTCGGGTGGTGAAGACCCGCGGATCCGCGCCGCCCTGCGGCTCCGTCATCGAGAAGCACGAGAAGATCTCCCCTGACAGCAGCCCGGCCAGATAGCGGTCCTTTTGATCCTGGGTTCCGAAGCGGGCGATGATCTCCGCGTTTCCGGTGTCAGGCGCCTGGGTTCCGAACACGATCGGCGCCCATGGGCTGCGGCCGAGGATCTCGTTGATCAATGTCAGCTTGACCGCGCCGAAGCCCTGCCCGCCAAGTTCCGGGCCCAGATGCGGTGCCCACAAGCCATTGTCGCGGACCTGCTGCTTGAGCGGATCGACAATCCGGCGCCGCTCCTCGTTGAGCGGCAGGAACTCGCAGCCCGGAAACAGCACCTCGAGGGGTTGCACCTCCTCGCGCACGAACTCGCGGATCCAATCCAGCTTCTTCTCGAACTCCGGTTCGGTGGAGAAGTCCCAAGACATTCGAATGCTCCTACCTTTCAGGGTATTCCGCCGTCGGCCCGCACGATCGAACCGGTCGTGAAGCTGGACGCATCGGAAGCCAAAAACAGCGCGGCGCCGACAATTTCGCGCGGGTCCCCGGGGCGTTCCAGGAAGAGGTGACTGAACCTGTTCGTTTCGTCGTTTTCCAGACCCCAGGCCTTGCTGACGTCGGTCAAGTACGGTCCGGCCATCAGCGTGTTGACCCGAACGGCTGGCCCGAACGCCTGCGCCAGCCCTTCGGTCATGGCGTTCAGGCCGGCCTTGGCCGCGGCGTAGGGAATGATCCCGCCGTTCGGACGCAGCGAGCCGGTGGAGCTCACGTTGATGATGGACCCGCGCCCGGCCGGGACCATCCGCTCGCCCACCAATGCCGATAACCGGAACGGCCCCTTGAGGTTCAGGTTCACCACGGCGTCGAACAGCTTCTCGGTGACATTGGTCAGCTTGTCGTACAGCGGTGACATGCCCGCGTTGTTGATCAGCGTGTCGACCTTCCCGAACCGGGCGTAGGTCGCCTCGACCAATCCGTCGAGCTGATCCCAGCGCCCCACGTGGACCTGATACGGCATGGCGGAGCGTCCGGTCTCGGCCTCGATCTCCTTGGCGGTGGACACGCAGCTATCCATGTTGCGGCTGGCGATCACCACGTCGGCGCCGCAGCGCGCGACGGCGAACGCCATCTCGCGTCCCAGGCCGCGGCTGCCGCCGGTGATCAGCACCACTCGGTCGGTGAGATCGAAAAGGCGGTCCGCATAACCCATTTCAGCGCCCCCCGGCCGGGTTGTTAGCAGGCAAAGTCCGGGCGAGACCCGCCGCCGTGGCGATGAGCTGCGGGATCATCGACCCGAACGTTTCGGTGATCTCGGGATCCACTTTCTTGGTGCGCACCCCGGCCGCATAGGTCTTCTCCAGCACGATGCCCAGCTTCCAGTTGGCCAACACCAGGTAGTAGTCGATGTTCTCGGTGGAAAGCCCACTGACTTTCTCGTAGTGCTCGAGCAATTCGCTGCGGGTCGGCATGCCCCGCATGTCCAGATAGAACCCGTCGGCGCGTGGCTCCTCGCCGTCGTAACCCAGCAGCGCCCACGCGAGATCCAGCAGCGGATCGCCGACGGTCGTCATCTCCCAGTCGACGATCGCGGCCAATCGCGCCGGGGCGCCGTGCGCGAACATCACGTTGGCGAACTGGTAGTCGCCGTGCATGATGCCCGGCTTGTAGTGCGCGGGCCGGTTGTTGCGCAGCCAGTCGGCGGCCTCGTCCAGTCCGGGAAGCTCGCGCACCTTGTAGGCGTCGAGAAACTTCAGCCAGCGATCGACCTGTCGTTCGTGGAATCCGTCCGGGCGGCCGAAGCCCTCGAGACCCTGCGCGCGCCAATCCACCCGGCCCAGCTTGGCGGCGCCCTCGACGAGTTGGAACGCCAGCCCGCGACGGGCATCCAAATCGGTGTCGAACGGCGCCTGCCACCCGCCGTCCATCGGGCTCCACCCGTCGATCGCCTGCATCACGTAGAACGGCATGCCCAGCACGGCGCCGGTGTCGTCGGCGGCGATCAGCGCCGCGTGTGGGACGTCGGTGCCGGACAGCGCCCGGACCAGCCGGATCTCCCGCAGCAAGCCGTCGATGCGGGCCGCGTCGGCGCGAGCGCCGGGCATCCGCAGCACCATGCGCTCGCCACCACGTTCGATCAGGTACAGGGTGTTCTGCGAACCGCCCTTGAGCTGTTCGAGCACCGGCTGCTCGCCGGCGCCGGGCGCGCCGTTCGCATCCAGCCAGCGAGCAAGAACGCCCGCGTCCAATCCGGTTTCGCCGACACCCGTCACTGCACACCCCGCTCTCTGTGGAGAGAATAGCATTCTCCGCTCGCTTGGGAAGAGGCCTCGACCGCGTGCGAGGCTTGGCGGTGCTAGCCGAAGGCCGATCGATCACGGGACAGGAAGAAATATGCAGATGCTGCTGGTCCGGCACGCGTTACCGCTGCGCAGCGAACACGGCGAGGGCTCCGATCCGGACCTGTCGGAGCAAGGGTGGGCGCAGGTCGAACGACTGCCCGAGGCGCTCGCCAGGTTCCCCATCTCGCGCGTGGTGAGCAGCCCGCAGCGCCGCGCCATCCAGACCGCCGAACCGGTCGCGGCGGCGCGCCGGCTGACCGTCGAGGTCGACGATCGATTCGCCGAGTACGACCGCGACCTTCCGGTGTACATCCCCGTCGAGCAGATCAAGGCGGAAAGACCCGAGGAGTGGGCGCGCTTGGCCCAGGGGCATCTGCCCAGTGCGGTCGACGAGGAAGCGTTTCGCGCACGTGTCCGCGCGGCCGTCGACGACCTCGTCACCGCCGCCGAACCCGAGGACACCGTCGCGGTGTTCAGTCATGGCGGGGTGATCAATGTGCTGCTGCACGAGATTCTGGGCACGGCCCGGTTGTTGTCCTTTCCCGTCGATTACGCGTCCGTGACCCGGCTGTTGTTCTCGCGGTCCGGTGAGGCGACGGTGGCGGGGGTCAACGCCGTCGAACACGTGTGGGACCTGTTGCCCCGAAATCAGGCGTCGCTCGGCGACGACGCAGGCCGTGGAACGGCCTGAGGTGGGGGCGGGCGATCGGTAGTGGTGAACTTGGCCGACATCAGCGGTGGTAAACAAGTTCGAGTGACTTCAGTTGACCGACTCGACGGGCTCGACCTGGCCTCGCTGGACAGGTATCTGCGTTCGCTCGGCATTGGACGCGACGGCGAGCTACGGGCCGAGTTCATCTCTGGTGGCCGCTCGAACCTGACGTTCCGGGTGTATGACGACGCGTCCAGCTGGCTGGTGCGTCGCCCGCCGCTGCACGGGCTGACACCGTCGGCGCACGATATGGCCCGCGAATACAAGGTGGTCGCCGCGTTGCGGGACACGCCGGTTCCGGTGGCGGGCGCGATTGCGTTGTGTGAGGACGATTCGGTGCTGGGCGCGCCCTTCCAGATCGTCGAATTCGTTGCGGGGCAGGTGGTGCGCCGGCGTGCCCAACTGGAAGCGTTCAGTCACACAGTGATCGACGCCTGCGTGGACTCCTTGATCCGGGTCCTCGTCGATCTGCACAGCGTCGACCCGAACGCCGTGGGGTTGGCCGACTTTGGCAAGCCCATCGGTTATCTGGAGCGCCAGGTGCGACGCTGGGGTTCACAATGGGAGCTGGTGCGGCTGCCCGACGACCACCGCGACGCCGACGTCGAGCGGCTGCATTCGGGCCTGAGCCAATCAATTCCGCAGCAGAGCCGGACCTCGATCGTGCACGGCGACTACCGGATCGACAACACCATCCTGGACGCCGACGACCCGACCAAGGTCCGCGCCGTCGTGGACTGGGAGCTCTCGACCCTGGGAGACCCGCTCAGCGACGCGGCCCTGATGTGCGTCTACCGCGACCCGGCGCTCGACCTGATCGTCAACGCGCAAGCCGCCTGGACGTCGCCGCTCTTGCCAACGGCCGACGAGCTGGCAGACCGCTACTCGCTGGTGGCCGGGTTGCCCCTGGCGCATTGGGAGTTCTACATGGCGCTGGCCTACTTCAAGCTCGCCATCATCGCCGCCGGCATCGACTTCCGCCGGCGCATGTCGGACGTGGCGCAAGGAAAAGGCGACTCGTCGGACCACCAGCCCGAGGTTGTGGCGCCGTTGATCTCCCGCGGATTGGCCGAGCTCGCCAAGCTGCGCGGTTAGCGCGGCGGCTCCACTTCACGCTGCTGTGCGACAGCTGCTGCGAGGTGCTTCTTAGCCGTGCGGCGCAGCTGAACGATTCGCGCGGTGCCGACCGCCACGGTCAGAAGCCCGCCACCGACGGCCGCCAGCAGAATGGCCACGCCCAGCGGCAGGCTCCAGTGCCAGGTAAAGAACTGAAACGACGCCGACGCCGTGTTCTGGGTTATGAAGATCAACAACAGGATCAGGATCAGGAAGCCGAAAAACAACGCCGACCACAGGGCGCCGGCGCGGGTGAACCCTACGGCCGGTTCCTTCGGCGTCTTACCGGCAGGGGGAGCTGCGGGTTGCTGACTGGGCGATGCAGGGTCGTTGCTGCTCATAGCGTCATCTTTGTCCCTTCCCGCACAGAAAGAAACCAAACCACGCCGGAAACCTGGCAGCGTGTGCGCGGCGGCAGCAGCGTCGCGTCATTTCTGACATTAGTGTCGGCATTATGAGGGTGCTGCCGCGCGTGCATCGCGCCACTGTCCACGTGGCAGTGTGGCTGACCGTATGCCTGATCGCGGCCTGCAGCAATTCCGATCCGCTGGGGGCGGAGACAAGCAGCCCGAAATCCATTGTGGTCGGTTCCGGTGACTTTCCGGAATCGGAGATCGTCGCCGAAATCTACGCACAAGCGTTGGAGGCCAACGGCTTCGAAACTGGGCGGCGAATGGGTATCGGCAGCAGGGAGACTTATATCCCTGCGCTCAAAGATCATTCCATCGACTTGGTGCCCGAATACATCGGCAACCTGCTGTTGTACTTTGCGCCCGATTCCACGGTGACCATGCTCGACGCCGTCGAGTTGGAGCTGTACAAGAAGCTGCCCGGTGACCTGTCGATCCTGACGCCGTCGCCGGCTTCCGACACCGACACGGTCACCGTCACCGGTGGCACCGCCGGTGCCTGGAACCTGAAAACGATCGGCGACTTGGCGGCCCACTCGCCGGACGTGAGATTCGGAGCGCCCTCGGCGTTCGAGGCCCGCCCGTCCGGCCTGCCCGGGTTGCGCCAGAAGTACGGGCTCAACATCAGCCCGGGCAACTTCGTCGCGATCAATGACGGCGGCGGTGCGGTGACCGTGCGCGCGTTGGTGGAGGGCAGGGTGACGGCCGCCAACATCTTCAGCACATCACCGGGCATCCTACAGAATCACTTGGTGGTACTCGAGGACCCGGAGCACAACTTCCTGGCGGGCAACATTGTGCCGCTGGTGAATTCGCAAAAGAAGTCGGACCGCCTCAAAGAGGTGCTGGACGCGGTGTCGGCGAAGCTGACCACCTCCGGCCTGGCCGGACTCAACGCCGCCGTGTCGGGCAACTCCGGCATCGACCCCGACCAGGCAGCGCGAAACTGGGTGCGCGACAACGGCTTCAACCATCCGATCGGCCAACCACATTGATCGTCTTCGACAACGTCAGCAAGGTATTCGCCGACGGGACCACCGCCGTGGACCGCCTCAGCCTGGTGGTCCCCAACGGCGAATTGACGGTCTTCGTCGGGTCGTCGGGCAGCGGCAAGACCACGGCGCTGCGCATGATCAACCGGATGATCGAGCCGACCGCCGGCACCATAACCGTCGACGGGGCAGACGTCTCCACCGTCAACCCGGTGCGCCTGCGCCTCGGTATCGGCTACGTCATCCAGCACGCCGGGCTGATGCCTCATCAACGCGTGATCGACAACGTCGCAACGGTTCCGGTGTTGAAGGGACAGTCCCGGCGGGCCGCGCGCGAAGCCGCCTACGAGGTGCTCGAACGCGTCGGGCTGGACGCCAAGCTCGCCACCCGCTACCCGGCCCAGCTCTCCGGCGGTGAACAACAACGCATCGGCGTGGCACGCGCGCTTGCCGCCGACCCGCCCATCCTGTTGATGGACGAGCCGTTCTCCGCCGTCGACCCGGTGGTGCGTCACGAGCTGCAGAACGAAATATTGCGTCTGCAAAGCGAATTGCATAAGACCACCGTCTTCGTCACGCACGACATCGACGAGGCGCTGAGACTCGGCGACCAGGTCGCGGTGTTCAAGGGCGGCGTGCTGCAGCAGTACGACGAACCCGCGCAGCTGCTGTCACGTCCGGCCAATGACTTCGTGGCGAGGTTCATCGGCCTTGGCCGCGGTTATCGATGGTTGCAGCTCATGGACGCGGGCGGATTGCCGCTGCACGACATAGACCGGGTTGCAGCGGACAGCCTTTCCGATACCGGCCTTCCGGACGGCTGGGCGGTGGTGGTCGACGACGCGGGCTTGCCGATGGGCTGGATCGACGCCGAGGGCCGGCGCCGCCACCGCGCCGGCGCGTCGTTGTCGGACAGCATGAGCGCGGCAAGTTCGCTGTTCCGCCCGGGCGGCAATCTCAGCCAGGCGCTCGACGCGGCGTTGTCGTCGCCGTCGGGGGTGGGTGTCGCCGTGGACGACGGGGGCAAGGTCATCGGCGGCGTGCTGGCCGCCGATGTGCTTGCCGCGGTGGAAGCGCGACGAAGGGCCTGACCGGGGATTAGACATGCACTACCTGCTGACCCACCTCGACGACGCCTGGGCCCTGACCGTGGTCCACCTGCGGCTGTCGCTGGTGCCGGTCCTGATCGGGTTGGCGATCGCGCTGCCGCTGGGCGTGTTGGTGCAGCGCGCGCCGATTCCCCGAAAGCTGACGACGGCAACCGCCAGCGTCGTGTTCACCATCCCGTCGCTGGCCCTGTTCGTGGTCTTGCCGATGGTCATCGGAACCCGGATCCTCGACGAGGCCAACGTCATGGTGGCGCTGACCGCCTACACCGCCGCGCTGCTGGTGCGGGCGGTGTTCGAGGCGCTGGACGCGGTGCCCGCCCAGGTGTGCGACGCCGCCACCGCAATCGGCTATCCGGCGATCAAACGGATGCTGAAAGTCGAACTGCCGCTGTCTATCCCGGTATTGGTCGCCGGGCTGCGCGTGGTCGTTGTGACTAACATCGCGATGGTGTCGGTCGGTTCGGTGATCGGCATCGGCGGTCTGGGCACGTGGTTCACCGAGGGCTACCAGACCGACAAGAGCGATCAGATCGTTGCCGGCATCATCGCGCTGTTCGTGCTGGCGATCGTCATCGACGCGCTCATCGTCCTGGCCGGCCGGCTGGCCACGCCCTGGGAACGCGCCGGGCGCGCTCCGCGTCGCCGGTCGGTGGTGGCCCCCGTCGTGGGCGGCGCGCGATGAACTTCGTGCAACAGGCGATCTCCTACCTGATGACCGCCGACAACTGGACCGGTCCGGTCGGGCTGGCGGCGCACATCTTGGAGCACCTGGAGTACACCGTCATCGCGGTGGGCGCGTCGGCGCTGATCGCCGTCCCGGTCGGGCTGATCATCGGGCACACCGGCCGCGGCACGCTGCTGGTGGTGGGCGCGGTCAACGGCCTGCGGGCACTCCCGACGCTGGGCGTGCTGCTGCTGGCGGTGCTGCTGTTCGGGCTGGGCGCGGGACCGCCACTCGTCGCCCTGATGCTGCTCGGCGTGCCGTCGCTGCTGGCGGGCACCTACGCGGGCATTGCCAATGTCGAGCCGACGGTGGTCGACGCCGCGCGCGCGATGGGCATGACGGAGGCCCAGGTGCTGCTGCGCGTGGAGATACCCAATGCGCTGCCGCTCATCCTGGGTGGGCTGCGCAGCGCGACGCTACAAGTGGTCGCCACCGCAACGGTGGCCGCCTACGCCAGTCTCGGCGGATTGGGCCGATATCTCATCGACGGCATCAAAGAGCGCCAATTCCAACTCGCGCTGGTCGGTGCGCTGATGGTCGCCGCGTTGGCGCTGATCCTCGACGGCCTGCTGGCGCTGGCCGTGTGGTTATCGGTGCCCGGCACCGGCCGGTTACGTGGCCGGTTGCGTGGGCCCGCCGTTCGGCGCAACCACGTGACGCCCACCGCACTTTCGGACAAACCCGCCGCGGTCGATGGACACGTCTTACGGTAGAAGTGTGAACGCAGCCCCCTCTGATCCCAGCCGGCGTGTGTGGCAGGCGATGTTGACCTGGCGCGCGCAGGATGTCTCCCGCATGGAATCGGTACGAATCCAGTTGTCCGGCAAGCGGGTCAGGGCTAATGGACGCATCGTGGCCGCCGCCACGGCAACCAACCCGGCGTTCGGTGCCTATTACGACCTGCAGACCGACGAGACGGGCGCCACCAAGCGCTTCGGGTTGACCGTCACGTTGGCCGAGCGCGAACGTCAGCTCGCCATCGCCCGCGACGAGGAAAACATGTGGCTCGTGACGGACCACCAGGGCGAGCGGCGCGCGGGATACAACGGCGCGCTCGACGTCGACGTGGTGTTCAGCCCGTTCTTCAATGCCCTGCCGATCCGCCGCCTCGGGCTGCACGAGCGGGCGGACTCGGTCGCGCTGCCGATGGTCTATGTCAACGTGCCCGACATGTCCGTCACCGCGGCGACCGTGAGCTACAGCAGCGAGGGACGTCCCGACGGGATCAAGTTGCGCTCTCCGATCGCCGACACCACCGTGAGCGTCGACGAAGACGGGTTCATTCTCGACTATCCAAGCTTGGCAGAGCGGATCTGATCACCCCGCCCGCCCGGCCCGCGGCAGCCAGCTCTTCGCGCCACTTCTCCTCCCCGATGACGACGGCGAAGATGTCGGAGCGCGGGAAGCTGTCGTAACGCGTTAGCGCGGCGTGGCCCGCGTTGATGAGGTCGGCCACCGAGTTGTGGCGGGCCAGCGACTCGCGGGCGCGGCCGAGCAACTCAATGACCCGGTCCACCGCCGGCACCAGCTGCCCGGAGTTGGCCTCGCACATCGCCCGCACCAAATCCGGTGCGGTGCCGGCCACCCGGGTGCCGTCGCGGAAAGAGCCTGCCGCCAGCGCGAAGGCCAGCGGGACGTCTCCGGCGGTGACGGCCAGCGCCTCGGCGAGCAGGTGCGGCAGATGCGAGATGGCGGCCGCCGCGGCGTCGTGCTCGTCGGACTTCGCCGGTACCACCACCGCACCGCAGTCCAGCGCCAGCGTCATCACCATCGACCACACCCGGGGGTCCACGTGGTCGTCCACGCTGACCACCCACGCGGCCCTGGTGAACAACCCGGCATAGCCGGCCGCCCAACCCGAGTCCGCGGTGCCGGTCATCGGGTGCCCCCCGACGAAGCGTTCCAGCAGACCGACCGCGGCAACCTCGTCGAGCACCGCGCTCTTGACACTGGTGACATCGGTCAGCGGGCAGTTGGGCGCCAGTTCGCTGACGTGGGTGAGCATGCCCGCCAACGCCGGCATCGGTACGGCCAGGACGATCAGCGCGCCGGTGTCGGCGGCCCGGGTCAGGGTGTGGGTGAGATCGGTGCTGGCGTCGAAGCCGTCGGCGGTGGCCGCGTGTGCGCCCTCCACCGACCGGTTGTAGCCGAAGACTTCACGGCCGGCCGCCTTCGTGGCCCGCATGATTGAGCCGCCGATGAGGCCCAGCCCGAGCACGCACACGGGTGTCTGGTAAACAGCGTGAGCCACAGTCCAAGGTTGGCATATTTTGGCGGGCGGCGGTGCTCCATCTGGTCAGGGGGCTTGGTCAGCGACTAGCGTAGGCGCCCATGGGAGCACAGCGGGCGCCAGCGCAAGGCCCGTCCGCGGACACGCCGGACGGCTTCGGCGTTGCGGTCGTGCGAGAAGAGGGCCAATGGCGCTGTTCCGCGATGGCCCACAAGGCCCTGACGAGCCTCAACGCCGCCGAGACGGAGCTGCGTGAACTGCGCAGTTCGGGCGCGGTCTTCGGACTCCTCGACGTCGACGACGAGTTCTTCGTCATCGTTCGCCCGGCACCGTCCGGGACCCGGCTGCTGCTGTCGGATGCCACCGCAGCGCTGGACTACGACATCGCCGCCGAAGTGCTGGACAACCTCGACGCCGACATCGATCCCGAAGACCTCGAGGACGCGGATCCCTTCGAGGAGGGCGACCTCGGGCTGCTGTCCGACGTCGGGCTGCCCGAGGCGGTGTTGGGGGTCATCCTCGACGAGACCGACCTGTACGCCGACGAGCAATTGGGCCGCATCGCCCGAGAGATGGGCTTCGCCGACCAGCTGTCGGCCGTGATCGACCGCCTCGGTCGGTGACCACTGACGAAGACCTGATCCGTAGCGCACTGTCGGTCGCCGCGACGGCGGGTCCCCGCGACGTGCCGATCGGCGCTGTGGTCATCGGCGCCGACGGCACCGAGCTGGCCCGAGCGGTGAATGCCCGTGAGGCCCTTGGCGATCCGACCGCGCACGCCGAAATCCTGGCGATGCGCACGGCGGCCGGCGTGCTCGGCTACGGGTGGCGGCTGGAGGGCGCCACGCTTGCCGTGACCGTCGAACCGTGCACCATGTGCGCGGGCGCGCTGGTGCTGGCCCGCATCGCGCGGTTGGTGTTCGGGGCGTGGGAGCCCAAGACCGGAGCGGTCGGATCGCTGTGGGACGTGGTCCGCGACCGCCGGCTCAACCATCGCCCCGAAGTGCGCGGGGGTGTGCTCGCGCAGGAGTGCGCCGCCCCGCTGGAGGCCTTCTTCGCCCGCCAGCGACTGGGGTGACCCCCGGGTTTCTTGCGTCGAGATTGCCATCTGGGCTGTGATCGTC
Organism: uncultured Actinomycetota bacterium; assembly: GCA_963802525.1. Classification (GTDB taxonomy): domain Bacteria; phylum Actinomycetota; class Actinomycetes; order Mycobacteriales; family Mycobacteriaceae; genus Mycobacterium. Next base: position 214,447 of record CAWDJC010000032.1, read on the forward strand.
GGCTCAAGGACGACCATGGCGGCAATCTCGGTGCCGGAACCAGCGATTGGGGTGACGAGCGACCGGTTCGGTAAGCTGCCTGGCGGTGGCGTGTCCGAGCGGCCTAAGGAGCACGCCTCGAAAGCGTGTGACGGCTAACACCGTCCGAGGGTTCAAATCCCTCCGCCACCGCCACGGCCTTGGGCTCCACGGTCATTCCACCTGACGGTGGAGACCCCAAAAACGACTGGACAAGCTGCACGGCTGGTAGCGCCGTCGGTGGGGCTGGGCGGCATAGCAGTCAGCCCGCCAGCGGAGTAGGGTGGCGGACGCGGTTGGGAGACGCTAAAAACCACCCCCAGGTGCATCGCGGATAAACAGCTGGACGGCATCAGATTTCAAGTCTGGCTGTACGAAAAGTCCGAGCGTCTCAGTCAATCCCTGCCACAGGAAGAGATCATGCCCACCTTTGAGGCGCAGCTCCGCCAGGACTTGCGCACCTACGCCGTCGAGTTACGGCAACTTGCCTACACCCTGCCCAACGGTGTGGGCGAGCACGATCTGCTTCGATTGTCTGGTCGGATGCGCGCTACTGCCGATCAAGGGGAACGTCAGCGGAGTGTTGATGATGGCTGATCGCGTCATGAGGGGCAGTCGCCTGGGAGCCGTGAGCTACGAGACCAACCGCAACCATGACCTGGCGCCGCGTAAAACCGCGCGGTACCGCACCGAGAACGGCGATGAGTTTGACATGGCCTTCGCCCACGACGCCGAGGTCCCCGGCACCTGGCTGTGCCGCAACGGCATGGAGGGCACCCTGATCGAGGGTGGTGACCCGGCCGAACCCAAGAAAGTCAAGGTGCCGCGCACACACTGGGACATGCTGCGGGAACGCCGCTCGATCGAGGAACTCGAGGAACTGCTCAAGGAACGCCTCGAGATCATCAACTCACGCCGCCGCGGCAGGTAGCTCTTAGCTACCAGCCGGGGTCACGGACTTCGGGTCGCAAGCCGACGGGGTGGAGTTGTCAACAGCCGCCACCGCCAGCAATCAGCAGCGGTATCCCATTGGGCAGATTTTGGGCACCGCGCCCCTCAGCTGTCAGCCCAGCCTCCGAAGGGTTTTATGTTGGCTGCCCTCCGGCCATGGTCCGGATCGCTTGATATTCGCTGTCCCGATAGGGGCGTCCATCGGGCTGTAGCAGGTCGTGGAACCACACCTTCGGGGGCGCCGCGTACGGGTGATCCCACGAATCCCACGGAAAGTAGGTCTGCGTCTTTCCGGCAACGAAACCCCAGTTGAAGGCGCCGACGTTGCGGCGTTTCGCGATGGGCAGGATTGACTCAACGGTGCTTCCCTGGGGCCGAGCCATGTACTCGGTGCAGATGATCGGCCGCCCCAGCGGCGCTAGCTCGGCCACCCGAGACTCGAAGCCCGCGGGTTCGGCATAGGAGTGGAAGCTGATCACGTCGGCGTTGTTCAGTTGGATGTCGCTGATAGGGGTGCGGCCCGCTTGTTCTCCCTGGTCGGCACCGCGCCACACACCGCTCGTCAGCGGTTGACTGGGATCGACCGAACGGGCCCAGCGGAACACCTGGGGGAGCAGCTCCGCGACCCGCTCCTGCTTGTCTTTCCTTTCAACCTTTTGATAAACGCGCGCGGGGTTGTCGGGCTCGTTCCACAAGTCCCAACCCAAAATGCGGTTGTCACTGCGGAATTGGGTCAAAACGGCGGTGACGTAGTCGTGCAGGACCCGGATGTAGCCGGGGTCGCCGAGGCGTTCTGCGCCGGGGCTTTGCACCCAGCCGGAGTTGTGGACGCCGGGCCTCGGCGCGCGCTGCGGACCGAGTTTCGGGAACGGATCCCAACACGAGTCGAAGAAGACAAACAGAGGCCTGATGCCGTGGCTCGCCGAGATGGCGACGAACTGCGCGAGGCGATTGTGGAAGCCCCGGGCATCCTGAGCCCAGAGCTGATCATGCAGGAAAACCCGCACGCTGTTGAGCCCGTACGACCTGGCCCAGCCCAGCTCCGTATTGATGCGCCGGGGGTCATACGTCGTCGGCTGAAACATCTCGAGCTGATTGATGGCGTTTGACGGAATGTAGTTGGCGCCGACGAGGAATCCTTGCGCTTGATACCAGCGGTTGGCACGGTCGGCCGACCACCGGTCCAACTCCCCGGAGGAGCGGGGTGGTGGGTCCGCGGAGGCGCGAGGTGCGTGGGCCAGAGCCGTACCCGCCGCCAGCAGCAAGGGGAGCTTCAGGGCCGTTCGACGGTGCACGAAGTGACGATAAATTTCCCGGGGCGCTGTCCCCGGTATTTGGCCAGCGCGTCGCGGGAGCTTATCGACGCTTAGGAAATTGTTATCTTGTTGTGACCTGGGAGCATTCGCGCACCCGGTGGGAGGTCACGCCCCGTGCAACTGGCCGGGTGATCGTCGCCCGGTGGTCTTAACGTCGTTGTGGCCCTTGGGGTGCAGCCCGGGCGGCTACCAACGCCGTTGCGCGCCTGGCGAAAACGGGCGCGCTCAAATGTCAAGTTGCGCTGCTGTCCAGGCATCCACGACCAGGGGCAGCGAGACGGCTGAATCGCCGCTAGTGACGTCAATGGTCCAGCGGCCGTCGACAGGCAGCCGTGCTTCGATTTCGAAGAAGGCGAATCCCGGAAATTCCCCGACGGCGGCTTCTGGCGCGTCGAACCATTTGTATAGCGGCGCGTCAAGCGACGGAGGCCTGATCTCTACGTCAACCCGGCGGTCCGAATCATCGTCGCCATCGGGCTGCGTCAACACCACAAGCACAAATCGGGCAAACCGGTCGGGCCCGACCGTGAATTTGGAAAGCACGCCGCCTTGCACGTTCAGTTTGTTGTCGACCGTCGCGGCCGCTTCCGCCAGGAAACCCCCAGTAACTCTCACACGCAGAACCTACCGCGCAGCAGGGCCGATTGGGTACAGGTTGACCAACGCAGCATGCGACCGTAGTTGTCGGTAACGCTGCCGGCGAACATCAAGATGGCGCCGCGCAGAACAGCAACGCCGCCCTCTCGGAGCTCAATGTCCGGCATCGAATGCGATCGGCAGTGAAATCGGCCCGCTGATTCCGGCCGGCGGCTTCCACGGGGCTGGGCCGGTGCGCCGAGCGTTCGGCATTCGCCGGGTGAGCACCCGCAAGGCTTCGACGAGTTCGATCCTCGCGAGGTGGGCACCAAGGCAGTGGTGCACGCCGCCGCCGAAGGTCAGCATCGGTGCGGGCCGTTCGCGGGTGATGTCGAGACGATCCGGCTCGTCGTACACCGCCGGATCGCGGTTCGCGGCCGCGGTGTTGGCCACCACGTAGGCGCCCGCCGGAATGAGAACACCGCCCAATTCGATGTCGGCGGTCGCTTCGCGCAGCGAGGCGAAGACGATCGGCGAGTGGCGCATGAGCTCCTCGACCGCCTTCGGCGCGAGTTCGGGATGTTCCGCCAACAACGCCCACTGCTCCGGATGCTCGGACAACACCTGCACCGCGGCGGCCAGCTGGTTGCGCGTGGTGTCGGTGCCGGCGTTGAGCAGGATGGCGACAAGGTTGACCAGCTCGTCGTGGGTGAGTCGGTCGCCGTCTTCTTCGACGCGGATGAGCTCGGAAATGAGGTCGTCGCCAAGCGAGTGGCGACGCCGGGCGATCAAGTCCTCCAAATAGGCGTCGAGTTGCCCCCACGCCCGCAGGATGGCGGACTCTTCGGCCGCGACGTTGCAGCCGAAGGCTTTACTGAGGTCGTCGGCCCAGCGGGTGAACAGTTCCCAGTCCTCGCTCGGTGCGCCGACCAGCGCGCAGATGATGGGGACCGGATACTGCCGGGCGATGTCGTGAACCATGTCGCAGCCACCTCGTGCGCTGTGCCGGTCGACCAGCTTGCTGATGACGTCGACGCATGCGGTGCGCATCCGCTCGGCGGCCCGCGGGGTGAACGCCCTCGACACCAGGCGCCGTAGCCGATGATGTTGGGCGGCATCGACACTCATGAGCGTCTGGCACACCTTGTCCCAAACCGGCCCGGAGGTGATGCCTTGCACCGCCAGGCTGAGGCCGCGCGGCAGGACGAACCGCGAATCGCGCAGCACGGTGCGCGCCAGGTCGTAGCTCGAGGACTTCGGGCCCGTACGGGCCTAACGCGATCGGCGCCTGCCGGTGGGCCCGCCGGATGATCCGGTGCGCCTCGTCGGGGTCTGTTGAGTCCTGGTAAGCGAAGATCGGCCAGCTGATGTCAAAGATGTCGGGAGTGCGCGTCGTGATGGTCATGACGTCGACTATCGATCGGTGCCGGCGACAGACCATCGGGAAAAATGCCTAAATCCTCGGCGGTCGGATGCGTACGTAGGTATGGCCGCCCGAGAACTATTAGCAATTTTGCTGATGTTCTGTGATCTCGCGTCGCCGCATGCTGGCTAGCATGAGCGAAACTGACTGGAGCGACGTGGGCGTGAGCGAGCTTCCGACTGGAACGGTGACGTTGCTGCTGGCTGACGTCGAGGGCTCGACGCGGCTGTGGGAGACCCAGCCGGACGAGATGACCGTTGCTGTGGCGCGCCTGGACCAGGCGCTGTCGGACGTCGTCGCCGCCCATGGCGGAGTCCGTCCGGTCGAGCAGGGCGAGGGCGACAGCTTCGTGATTGCTTTTGCTCGTGCCTCTGACGCGGTGGCGTGTGCGCTGGACTTGCAGCGGGCCCCGCTGGCGCCGATCCGGTTGCGAATCGGGATCCATACCGGCGAGGTGCGGCTTCGCGACGAGGGCAACTACATCGGCCCGACGATCAATCGCACCGCTCGGCTGCGGGAGCTGGCTCACGGCGGGCAAACGGTGTTGTCGGGCGCGACCGAGCTCATGGTGGTCGATCAGCTCCCACCCGATGTGTCGCTGACCGACCTGGGCACCCACCTGCTGCGCGATCTACCCCGGCCCGAACGGGTGGTGCAGCTGTGTCACCCCGACCTGCGCAACGAATTCCCGCCGCTGCGCACACGCAAAGTGCCGTTGTCTCCCATAACCTTCCGGCCCAGCTCACGAGTTTTGTTGGGCGCCACGCGGAAATCAGAGGCCTGCGCGAGGCCCTGGCGAGCAACCGCCTGGTCACCCTCACCGGCGCCGGCGGGGCGGGCAAGACACGCCTGGCCGTGCAGGTGGCCGCGGCGTTGGCCGACGAGTACGGCGACGGAGTCTGCTACGTCGATTTGGCGCCGATCACCCATCCGGCCGTAGTGGCGGTCACAGTGGTGCGGGCGTTAGGGCTGCCGGACCAGCCTGGCAGGTCGACCATCGACACGCTGCAGCAGTATCTTCGCGACCGCCAGATGCTGCTCGTGCTTGACAACTGCGAACATCTGCTGGACGCGTCCGCCTCGTTGGTCGCCGCCCTCCTCGGCGCCGCGCCGAGGCTTACCGTGCTGGCAACCAGCCGTGAGCCGCTCGGCGTGACGGGCGAAGCCGGCTGGCAGGTGCCCTCGCTGTCGCTGTCCGACGACGCCATCGAGTTGTTCGCCGATCGTGCCCGTTTGGCCCGGAGCGACTTCATCGTCAAGGACGACAACGCCGGCGCGGTGACCGAGATCTGCCGGCGCCTGGACGGGATGCCACTGGCGATCGAGCTTGCGGCGGCGCGGGTGCGCACTCTGTCGCTGACGGAGATCGTCGACAGTCTGCACGACCGGTTCCGCCTGCTTGACCGGTGGCTCGCGTATCGCGGTGCGCCGACAGCAAACTTTGCGCGCCTCGGTGGATTGGTCGCACGCACTGCTTACCGACACGGAGCGAGTCCTGTTCCGCCGACTGGCGGTATTTCTGGGTGGCTTCGACCTCGATGCCGCCCAAGCGGTCGCCGGGGCCGACGGGGTGGAGCGATACCAGGTGCTGGATCAGCTCACCCTGCTCGTCGACAAGTCGCTGGTCGTCACCGACAATACCGGGGGCACAACGAGATACCGGTTGTTGGAGACCGTGCGCCAATATGCGCTGGAGAAACTCGGCGAGTCCGGCGAGGCCGACGCTGTCCGGTCCCGTCACTGCGACTATTACACGTCGATGGTGGCCCTGCTCGACGCTCCGGCCCGCACTGACTATGAGCAGCGTCTCGACCAGGCGGAGGTCGAGATGGACAACCTGCGAAGCGCATTGGGATGGAATCTGGAGACCTCCGATGCCGAGTGTGCGTTGTCGCTGGCGTCGTCGCTGCAACCGCTATGGATTACGCGGGGACGCATTCTGGAAGGCCGGGCATGGTTCGACGTCGTTGTCGCCGAAAACGATCTGAACGATCTCGACGTGCCCGCCGCGGTGCGGGCCCGCGCACTCGCCGACACGGCGGTGTTGAACATCTGGATCGGCGGCAGCATGGATCGGGCCGAGCGCGCGCTCGCGATCGCCCGCGAACTCGATGACCCGGCCCTGCTGGCGCGAACGTTGACGGCCTGCGGCTTCATCGCCGGCGCCCGATACGACGCGTGAGGCGGCCCGAACGTACTTCTCGGAGGCGAGCGTTTTCGCTCGAACATTGGACGATCGATGGAGCCTGAGCCAGATCCTCGCCTGGCAGGCCAACACCGGGGTCAATGTGGGTGACCCGATAGCGGCCCGCGCGGCCGGTGAAGAAGGACGCGATCTCGCCGATGCGATTGGTGACCGGCGCAACTCGCGGTTCTGTCGGCAGAGCCTCGCGTTTGCGGCAGCTGATGGAAGGCGATGTAAGCGGAGCCGTTGCGGGATTCCGGGCCGTGATCGCCGAGTGCGAAGCGGATCATGACGAGTTCTTCAAACCGGTCAGCCGGATGGGCCTGAGATGTTGCACTGGCATACCAGGGTGAGGTTGATGCGGCGCGGGCTGCGGCCGACACGGCACTCGAGACCGCGTCAGGTCTGGACGATTACTTCCAGGGGATGGGCCACGCGGCGGCGGCGGCGGCGGCGCTGGCCGCGGGCGACGTTAGCGCCGCGCATGACGCAAGCGAGCGGGCCTGGCAACTCCTGAGCGTGGCTCAGCCCCAGATGGATGCAGGCGCAACGCGCCTTCAACGCCGTCGAGGTGGCGCTGGCCGAAGGCGACCTCGTGCTCGCGCGCCGTTTGGCCGACGAAGCCGTCTCGGTGGCGACGGGATGGCACCTGGTGGCAGCTCTACTGGGCCGCGCTCGCATCGCGGTTGCAGACGGCGACCGCGAAGAAGCCGACCGTGACGCCCATGACGCGCTCGCCTGCGCAGCCAGCTGTGGGGTGTACCTACACCTTGCCGACATCTTTGAGTGCCTTGCCGATCTCGCCAGAGTTGCCGGAAATCAGAACCAAGCCGCGCGGCTCTTCGGCGCGGCCGAGGCGGCGCGACAGCGCATGGGCGCCATGCGTTTCAAGGTCCATCAAGCCGGTTACGAATCCTCGGTCGCGGCGCTGTGCGATGCGATGGAAGACAAGGAGTTGGAGGCCGCCTGGGCGGAGGGTGCGGCGTTGTCCATCGAGGAGGCGATCGCCTACGCGCAGCGTGGTCGCGGCGAGCGCAAACGCCCGAGCAGCGGTTGGGAGTCGCTGACACCGGCCGAGCGTGACGTCGTCCGACTTGTGTGCGACGGGCTCGCCAATAAGGACATCGCCACGCGGCTGTTCGTCTCACCCAAGACCGTGCAAGCCCATCTCACCCACGTCTACACCAAACTCGGACTCACCTCGCGCGTCCAGCTCGTGCAAGAGGCGGCCCGCCGAGCGTGATCGCTTGTCGCTTCTTGGCTAACGAGGCCGTCGGGCGAGGGCGCGTGCATAACCCGGGAGCGAATTTGCCGCGACGTGGATCGCAAAGTTTTCTTTAAACTTCGCGCCCGGGAGCGCGATACTAAACGCGTGCCTGATCGCAATGTGCTCGGCGGTCCGCTGGAACCGTGCGGCACAGACCCGCTTACCGGTTATTACCGCGACGGTTGTTGCTCGACCGGTTCCGAAGACCTCGGCCGGCACACTATCTGCGCGGTGATGACCGCTGAATTCCTGGAACACCAGCGTTCCATCGGTAATGACCTGCTCACGCCGGTTCCCGAGCACCGGTTCCCCGGCCTGCTGCCCGGCGACCGCTGGTGCGTCACCGCCCTGAACTGGCTCCGAGCTCACCACGACGGGTGCGCCGCGCCCGTGGTGTTGGCGTCCACCCACGAGCGCACGCTCGAGGTGGTGCCCCTGGAGGCGCTTCAGGAGCATAAGGTCGACGTCCCCGACGACCTGGCTAACTTATAGAGAGTTCCGGCGATTCGATGACGCCGGCCGCGTGATCCACCACACCCTGTACATCGCCATCAACCCGCAACCACCCAGCGCACTCAACGGCATGCGCGCCCTACTGCGACACCCCCGAGCCGCAGTCGCCTATCTAAACACCGTGCAGCGGCAACTCCGCGAGTTGTGAAGTGACCACAGGTATGACACCGGCATGGCCCGTCCTCACGCCGATACGTCCGCGGTAGTCGTGACTGCACGCCACGGTGGACCACACAAGTGAGGTGCCATGAAAATTGAAGATGTCGAGGCGATTCCGTACCAGATTCCGTTTCGCAAGCCACTGAAATTCGCCAGCGGACAGATCACCCACACCGAACATGTACTGATCAGAATTCGGACCAGCGACGGAGTCATAGGGATCGCCGATGCGCCACCCAGGCCTTATGTGCTTTTGACCACGCTGTTCACCGACATCGTCGGCTCAACCGAACTGCTGACCACTCATGGTGATGCCCACTGGTGCCGCCGACTTGCAATGCACGACAACATTGTTGAGACCAGAAACTGGTCAAGTACGGGGGACTTGGTGCCAAGCACACGGGAGACGGCATATTCGCGTTATTCGACAGCCCCACTAACGCCGCGCGGTGCGGACTGGATCTGGTCAGCACTTTGGCCACGCGCGGACTGCGGATCTGCGCGGCTGTCCACACCGGCGAGTGCGAGCGTCGTGGTGACGAGTGGAGCGGAGTGGCGGTCCACCTCGGCGCCCGCATTGTGGAACTCGCCCACCCCGGCGAAGTCCTGACCCAGCCGTACGGTGCGGGACCTTTCAGCTGGATCGGACCTGGACTTCGATGAGCGCGGCCGTCAGCAGCTCAAGGGACTGCCGGAACCGATCCACCTCTACCGCGCCCGGAACGGCCGACACTGATGCGGCGAACCGCTGTCCTGCGCCGCGTCAATGGCACCAAAATAAAGACAGCCTCCGGCGAACGTGTGCAAAAGTTCAGCGCGCTGCGCCCGGCGCTGCAGCGCGCCCTGGAGGTCGTGGGCTCGGGAAGGACGTTCATGCTCGACGTCATCGTCAACTAGGAGAAATTCTGTCGACCCAGTTGGGAGGACCGAGTGTGGCGAAACGCGCAGTGAAGACACCTAAGCGTGCGGAGGTTTACCAGCACGATGAGCAGGCTGTCTTGCGCCCTGAGGCGGGAACGCAGGCGCAGTCCAAGAAGGAAGACAAATGAATCGCGATCAGATGGTCGAGTTATGGGAACGACACATGGCATACGAGTTCGCGCTAAAGGACGCCAACCTTGCGGTCTCCACCTTGGTTGACGACGCGATTGTCATGCACCTACCGACCATGAGCGGCGGCTTTGGGAAGGAGAACCTGCGGCACTACTACGCCGACGTGTTCATCCCCGGTATTCCGGCCGACACCACCAGCGAGCTGATCGCCCGGTCGGTCGGTGACAGCCTGCTCGTCGACGAGTTCATTATGCGGATGACCCATGACCAAGACATCCCGTTCCTGTTGCCAGGACTGGCGCCGACCGACAAAACGGTAGAAGTACCAACCGTCGTCATCGTGAAGTTCCGTGGTGACCTGATGGAAAGCGAACGGCTCTACTGGGACCAGGCCACAGTGCTGAGCCAGCTGGGCCTGATCGACCCGAGTCTGCCCTTCGCCGACGTCACCGAGATAGGCGGATTTTTGCGGGACAACGTCTAGCGGCGAACACTCTTGCTTAACGAAGGCACCAAGAAGGACTGCCCTTTAAAGGGGGTGACCAGAGACCGAGTCGGGCCGGGAGCGATCCCGGCGATCCGCGCTTGCCGTCGTTTATTGACGAATTGTCCGCCGCCAGTGAGCGTTTCCGAGAACTGTGGGCTCGTGCGGACGTGGGCTGGAGGGCGGGCGTCATCCACATGCGCCACCCGAAGGTCGGTGATCTGTACCTACACAGGAACAGATTCAACATTCCGCACTCCGGCGGGCAGCACATGCGGACTTATCGCGCAGAACCCGGCAGCCAGTCCGCCAGGGCGCTCGAGGAACTGCGAACGCTGTCAAACAACGTCTGACCACGACGCGTGGTGGCTGAAGCTCTTCCTGCCACTACCAGGATCAGTGGGGCCAGGTTGCTGACTCGTAAGCGGGAATTCCCAACAGATGCCGTGCGTCCTTAGCACCGCATCGATCAGTAATCGAGCGCAAAGGATGACCATCGACGGGCTGCAAGCCTATGAGGGCTTAGGTCGGCCCATCCTGCCGATTGCATTCTGCACTTCCTCGACCGCCTTCTTCTGAGCTTTCCGCTGCTGTTCGAGCAGATCCTCGACCGCCTTCTTCTGAGCTTTCCGCTGCTGTTCGAACAGATCCTCGACCGCCTTCCGCTGAGCTTTCCACCACTCAGCGATCTGGGGGTTCCGCTGCTGTTCGAGCAGACCCGCGACCGCCTTCTTCTGAGCGTCCCACTGCTGATCCACCAGATCCGTGACCGCCTTCCGCTTAGCGTCCCACTGCTCTGCGATCTGGTCACGAATCGCTTTCATCTGGTTCTCGCTCTGCGCCAGCAGATCCTTGAGTTGCTCAGAAATTCCCGCGCTCGACTCTTTGGCCATCGTGTGCCTCCCTGCTGTAGATGATCTCGGCTCGCCTTATGGTGACACTGCACCTAACGCTAACGGGTGGTAGGGGGTGGCCAGCCCACGGCGGCGGGTCGGCCGGAGGGGCACCGTGTCGCGATGCAGACCCGCCCCCGGTGCCGTGGTCGGTCTCATCGACCCGTGGGAGGCTTCGTCGTTGTTACTTGGCTTGCAGGCCCACGATGGCTCGGGACTGTCCTCCGGCTGGACGCTGTTGGGTGCGCTCGTCGCCACTCAGGTAGCGGCGCTGTAGCCGATCGATGAGCACCTGTGCCTCTCGGATGTCTCGGCGCAGCGCGGCTTGCTTCCAAGCGCAGCGCGCATGGCTCGGCCCGTTCGTGCGGGTGACATCCTGGCTTTCGACCCAGGCCAACCGGGCGGTCATCTCGTGCAGTTGATGGCGTAATGCGCGAACCAACTCCACAGCCTGGGCTGTGGCGGGGCACCAGGCGGTCTGGTCGGTTCGGTGCTCAGCAAAATCAGGTGATGTGGTCATCGTGATCCCATCGTGCAGACGATCACCATGCATGTCGGCTACGGAGCGATACTCCTTGAGTTCTGCGGCGGACAGCGGAACTCATTCCCGGACCAGCTGAAATTCCCAGCGACCCCGAATCTACCCGATCTGATCGGGTAGCGGCAGGCGCGGAGCTTAGATCCGCACGCCGCCGGCCATCACTTCACCCAGTCGACTTCCTGGGGGCACAACAGAAGACGCATGGATCGCCGAAATCAGCCTCGCTCGAAAGGGGCGCAGATTACCGTCGCAACCGGTGAGGTCGTAAGGCCCAGCAGCGCGTCCATCTTGTCGGCAACGTCCTGGTAGTCGGTCATGTCTAGCCTCGTTTCGTCAATTCTCAGGCCGGATTTCAGCAGCAGGCGCAGGGTGGTCGCGGTATTTCGGGAAGGGCCAGATGGTGGGGCCAAAACTGATGCAGACTCGCCCAGCAGCAACCACCAACCACGATCAGGTGGGGCCAGAACCAGTGCAGAAACTTTCACCTACCGGGGCCAGAACAGATGACCACACTCACCCGAATCTGGCTCCCTCGACAACATGGGCAACTTGGTCGACAGGCACAGATTCAAGATGGCTCGTGAACAGCTGTCCTCGATGATCAAGCAATGTAATTACCGCGGCCATGTTAACGAGCGCCTCGCCCTCCATTTGAAACTTCCTTACGTGGCGAACACGGCCCGTCTGCCGTTCCTGTCGCGGCACAACCCACAGCCCTTGAAGACCTCCACGCTTCCGGAGGTTCTAGCAATGGATGACGCATACGTGACGAGGGCGGCACACGCGAAGCTGCTGCGCGGCAAACCGCTTGTGCTACCGGTGTTCCTGGCTCTCGTGCTAGACAGGGCGGCCCGAGGTTCGAATATGTGGACGGCGCTTGCCGAATTCAGAGAAAGCGCTACAGGCTTTCGGAAGCGCCGAGCCGAGCTGGACCACGCCCTCGACGTCGGGGATCAAGACCTAATGGATGAAATCCAAACCGCGATCTGCACTGACGCTAAGCGTTTGACGAAGCGACTGAGCGAAGGCGGCGGGGCGGCGGTCGGTGCCGCGGTCACCTCCCTGAAGGACGACCCAACCCCGCTGCTGTTCGTAAGCCCGTTGGACTGGCTGAAGCCCGGCCTTTCCGCAGCGATCGCGGGCGCACAGAAGTTGATCCCACCTGAGGTGGCACGCCGATTGATCTGGCGCCTGTTCCGCCCCGAGCTGCGGTTCATCTCAGATATCACCATGGAAAGCCGCGCCGTGATCAATTCCCTACCTAACGTGAAAGAACTCTGGAAGCTGCCCGACGCCGACATCGATCTAATCGCAAAACGCATCGACACATTCAGGACGGGCCTGCGTAGCACCAACCTCTAGGTGGTCCTGGCTGCGCCTCGCGACAGATCGTTGACCGGCTTGGCCAAGCCTTGCAGAACCGCGTTATTTGCGGTTTGATCGACTTCTCGATAATACGCAAGATGAACACCATAAGAACTAAACAAGTTACAAATGGAAATTAGTATGCAAGCTTGACAACGCTTGTTGACCTACATAGCCCCCGAAACTCCTGATCAGGCGCTTTTTTCACAGGCCATCCAATCCGCGTTTTGCAAACGGACCAGTACTCACTGGGGCAGCTAGTCCTCAAGGGAAGGTTACCGGGGAGACTGGCGATTCTGACATAGCCGACGTTGTGGTGCCGATAACCTGCACGTTAGCCTCGATGAATGCGAACCGTCGAGCAGCTCCCGGATGCATGCCTCAACGCCGGAGCCCAGATGTTGCGTGCCACGCAGGCCTTGGTTCTCGCGGACGAGGGTGAAGCGCGAGATGTCATCAGGGTCCACGACGACTTGACTGTCCGGACTGTTGAGGCGGAGACGAGCGCATTGCAGTTACTGGTGAGCGGCGAGGGTGACCTACCCGGCCTCGCCGTGTCACTCCAAACCGTCACCGACGTGAACCAGATGAACATTCTCGCACGGCGTGTCGCGAGAGTCGCCCTCCGCGCACAACCCATGCGCGCACTGCCCGAAGACGTAAACGGCTACTTCAGTGAAATGGGCGACCGGGCAGACAAATTAGGGAGGCGTCTCCGAGAACTCCTTGAGGGCACGACGCAGATGCATCGAATCCACCACGAAGAGGATGAGATGGACCGTCAGCACCGTCGCCTATCTAACTTCATGACGAGTCTTGAATGGAGGCACGGTGTCGGTGTCCCCTCGACGTAATGCGACTGGACACCTACTACGAGCGGTTCAGCGACCACGCGGTCGCAATCGCCCATCGAGTGCAAAACCTGAACGAGGACATACCTCCCAGCCCGGACTCGCTATGACACCGCGCCGCCCGCCACACGACATCACCGACGCCGAAAAGCAGGCCAAGGCGATGGTGCGAAATATGGCACCTGTGACTAGCCTAGATTTTTCGCGAAAGTCGCTGTGACGCGGGCCTTTAATTAGCGAAAGTGACTGTCCTGCAAGGGATAATGAGACTTCCTGAGGTCCATGATCCCGAGCTGAAAGGCACTTTCTAGGTGAAGAGTAGCGCAGCGGTTTGTGGGGTGAAAGTGTCCGCGGACGGTCATGGCGTGGTGTCGCATGCCGGGGTGGGCATGTTGCGGGAGCTGGCCGAGTTGACTGGGTTGTCGTCGCAAGTCACGGCGGCCTTGGCGGACACTTATCGAGGCCCGTGGACGCATGCGCCCGGGCAGGTGTTCGCCGTTTTGGCCGCGGCGGTGGCCGATGGCGCCGACTGTGTTGACGGGGTGGGCCAGTTGTGGGGTGACCGGGGGAAGGCGTTTGGGCGGGTAGCGTCGACGAACACGCTGTGGCGGTGCGTCGATGAGCGCATCGACGCCACCCGGCTGCCGGGGATCAGGGCGGCGCGGGCACACGCCCGCCAACAGGCTTGGGCCGCGGGGGCGGCACCCGATCACGATGGCTGGCTGCATCTGGATGTCGATGCCACCATCATCATCGATCATTCCGATAACAAGGAGAACGCCGCGGCGACCTCGAAACACACTTTCGGCTTGCACCCGCTGCTGGTGTTTTTGGACCGTCCTGACATCGCCGCCGGCGAGGCGCTGGCCGGGCTGCTGCGACCCGGGAATGCGGGAAGTAACACCGCCGCCGACCACATCACCGTGTTGGGCTGGGCGCTGGATTCGCTGCCGCGGCGGTATCGCCCGGGGCCCGGCAACCCGGATGCACCACAGATCCTGATCCGTTCCGATTCCGCTGGCGCCACCTATGGGTTCGCCGCGGCCTGCCGCCAAGCCGGGGTGGGGTTTTCGCTGGGCTGTGCGATCGACGCCGCGATCCGTGACGCCGCCGAAACACTGACCACCACCGCGGCATGGTATCCGGCGATCAGCGCGACGGCGGCATCCGCGACGGTGCCTGGGTGGCCGAGGCCACCGATTTGGTCGACCTGTCGAAATGGCCGACTGGGACCCGGCTGATCCTGCGCAAAGAACGCCCGCATACCGGCGCCCAGTTGTCGTTCACCGATTCCGACGGGCACCGCATCACAGGGTTCCTGACCGACACCGCTGATGCGGTGATACCGGGTCAGCTCGCCGGCCTGGAACTGCGCCACCGCCAACACGCCCGCGTCGAGGACCGCATCCGCCAAGCCAAGGTCACCGGGCTGCGTAACTTGCCGTTTCACTCATTTGACGCCAACGCTGCTTGGCTTGAAATCATCATGGCCGCAACCGATCTGATCGCCTGGGCCAAACTCATCGGCCTTCACCGACCATCCCGACCTAGCCCGCTGCGAGATCGCCACCTTCCGCTACCGGGTTCTCCACGTGGCCGCCCGTATCACCCGCGGCGCCCGACAACTGCGGCTACACATCGACGCCACCTGGCGCTGGGCACAGGCCATCGCCACCGCATGGACCCAAATCCGCACCGCCTTCACCTAACCGCAAAACCCCGACCCGACGAGACGAAAGGTCCCGTAGGCCTTAGGAAAGCCCGCCCCACCGGCGCGACACCGGGCACCCTGTCCTACCCACCTACGACAATCAACTCCACAAGTCAGCTCGCACCGGCTCACCCCAGACCAGCCAGGCGGCGCGAAAAATCGAAGGTTGAGAATCTGCCGATTGCAGCGACAATAGGCGGAAGCCACGTCGGAGAATCGAGTAATGGACTACGCGAATCTCCCGTTTTGCATCCCGTTTACGTCTGCTGGGCCGGGCGCGCTAGGTGTTCCGGTGATCGATCAAACGACGATAAGATCCCCGGGCCTTCTGGCGGGTTCTTGCTCATCTGCTGCGACTTTGCTGTGAAGCTATGGCACTATGGATGGCTTGGCCGCCTGGTTGTCGCCGCGGATGCTGGCACCTCGTGTGAGATTCGAATCCCTTGTGGATCAGTGCTTTACGGGAGGGCGCTCGGCCAGGGACTCGTCAACGGCGTTGCTCGATTAGGAGCGGTAGATAACTCTAATCTGAGCACACGAGATGCAAGAATCAGCGGGACGGGCATCGGCCTTTTTACGAGGCCGTCCAATGTCTGGTTGGTCTGTAAAATATCTGTAAGTATCCTGCGATGATTCTGGATGGACTTTGTCTTCGGCATCACCTATTTCTCGGTTATGGCGGGCGAGAATTGAGGTGCTCGCATTCAGAAACGGAAAACACAATACGGCGGGTTTCCCAGGGGGCTGATTGTGTGCTATCGGTATGTTCCCAGCCGCCGACGACGGGAAGCTCGTCCGAGCCGCGTCGGTTCTCACCGACGTTGCCGTCCACACCGATTGTTCGTGGTCATCCGAAGTGAGCACGTCGGGGTAGTGGTCCGGCGCTGACGGTGGTCAGCTGGTGGGCCGGTTGGAACCAGATCGTCACCAATGATCAAAAGGCCGACCTCACGGACGCTCAGCGCGCCCGGGGAATCCAGCAGATGCTCAACGCCGGTGTCTCGGCCCCGAACTTCGCGACGCGAAGTCGTACCTCGCCGGCGACTTTCGTGTTCCCGCTCCACAGCACGGCGTGCAGAAGGGCCGTGTCGAGCAGCTCGGACCAGTCGGTGGCGGTGAACGTCTCCGACAGCGGCGACTCCCGCCACATCCGCCACCAAGCACGGGTCTGCGCCGGCCACTTGCGGCCGAGCGGCATCGTTTTCGGCAGTGCGGGCTGCTTGACCGGTGCCGCGGTGATGACACGCAGCGGGAGCGGGTCGGCGTGGCGGCGGACTCGCCGCGCCGGGTCTTTAGAGATACGACCACGACCAGCCACGATCACCACAATCGCACAGAACCTTAGCGCCTAGATCAGCCGTTGTCGGCCTTGCACGAAGGGCGGGGTTCCCGCAGGCGGGGGATGATCACGCCCTCGTAAATGCCGGCGGTCGCAGCGCATACTGATGTTGAGTGTCACTGCTGCATTTCAACCCGAGGACCGTAATCATGGCAGAGAGCACCGAGAAGAAGACTGTGGTGGAGCGCGCGTCGGACCTGCCCGACGAGGTGTTGGAACGGCTCGAAGCCCGACAACTCGCCGCGATCGAGGCTCTGCGCAAGTTGGTTGACCGCCTCGACGACGCGATGCCCGATCTTGTCGATGACCCGGCGCTGCGCAAGAAGGTCATCGACGCCATCGGAGACTACTACGAGCAGCTCGTCACGCGCACGAACGAGTTCGTGCGCAGCGTCGTGCGCGGCGGGAGCGGGATGGTGCCTAAGCCAAGCCAGGGGAAGGACTTGTACGAGTTCGTGCGCAGCTTCGTGCGCGGCGCGCGCGAGACGAGCGAGCAAAAAGAACAAGACGACACTAAGCCAGCTGCTGATTAGCGCACTGGTGCGCGTGCCTCTACCGGACCGATCAAGCTTTGAAGCGAACAGGACAGCTGTCGCCTCCACTTGCAAGTTGCGGTGGAGCTGGCGTTAGCCCTCGCGACCGTCGCCGCATGCCCGGCTTCCATGACCAGCACACCGCCAGACTTCTCGCGAAGGTGGCGGCCGCTGGAGCTGCTCCGCGCTTGTCGTGCGGTCAGGCCATCTCGGGCACACGCAGGTGCGCGAGCGCCAACTCGCTGAACGCACTGGCATTGGCGAATACGAACTTGTTCGCCTCGGCCCCGAGTAGGTAGGTGTAGCCATGCCGGCCGACTCCGGAATTGATTACCGGACCGCGCCGCCGATACAGCGCGAGTAACGCCTCACCGGGCAGGTAACGCACCGGCCGATACGGGTGTTTCCTCATGGCGAGTCCAGGAACCGCTGAACGGCTTCCGTCAGAATCTGGCCGCCCCGGGTGTTGAGATGAATGCCGTCGATGTGAAACTCCCACCCGTTGATTCGGGAGATCTCGTCGAAACTGCGCCGCAGGATCATCTCCCGGACGAGATAATCGCGATAGAAAGACGGAACGGAGAACCGGGTAAAAGGCTTGGCGGTCTTTGAGCGGTCCAGCTGATCCTGGAAAGCTTCGTAGAACTCGATGTAA
This sequence comes from uncultured Actinomycetota bacterium, assembly GCA_963802525.1. Taxonomy (GTDB): domain Bacteria; phylum Actinomycetota; class Actinomycetes; order Mycobacteriales; family Mycobacteriaceae; genus Mycobacterium. The sequence goes on from CAWDJC010000032.1 coordinate 232,280, forward strand.
TCCGTCCCCTCCCGCGACGAGACGTCCCGGATCACGCTGTTATAGGCAGCGCACAGGTCATTCAGCCGGGACTGAACGGGGTTGGCGTAGTAACTCGAATGTTTTGTCAAGTGCGGTGGTGACGTCGTTGATCGCCGCGGGCCGGTTCGGCCGCGTGGCGTGAGGGGCTTAGACCGGCGGGGCGGCGGGTTGGTGGGCATCCCGGCGGCGCAGTCTGACCTACGCGTGCTCGGGGAGCGGTGCTCGTCCGGCCTCAGGTAACGACTTTCGCGCTCGCGCAGTGGGAGGAGCCCGGCGTCTGCTACTAAGGGTCGAGGTCGTGCCTCATAGCAACGTCGACGTCGGTCCGGGCTCCTGCCACCGTGCCGCTGCCGGCGACGGGCTGCGGTTTGTTAGTTGCTGTGTGCCTCCGCGGGGGTGAGAGTGGGTGGGGCGGGCAGGTCACGTCGTGCTGGTGGACCGCCGGGCGCGGTGGTGCCGCCATGACGGGCTTGCTCGTCTGTGGGGTGGCGGTGGCCGGCGACGGCTCGCGCCCAGCGGTCGGCGTCGAATGGCCGCTGGCTGCGCAGCATGACGAACGCGAGCCGGTGCACACGGTGGCCGACGGCGATCATAGCGACCAGCGGCGGCTTGCCGCGGGACAGCAGCTGGCGCCGGTAGGCGATGAAATCGGGGTGGTGCAGGCCGACCCCGCGGCCTAATTCGACAATGGCTCTGCGCAATTCGACCGATCCTTCGCGGCTGATGCCGGTGCGGGGTCGGGTGCGGCCGGCCGACTGGTAGGTGACCGGGACGAGGCCGGAGGCCCGGTAGGCGGCCGCGGCGTCGCGGTAGCGGTTCGGGTCACCGATCGCCGCGCCGTAACTACTGGCGGTGAGCACGCCGACACCAGGAATGCCGAGCAAGACGCCAGCGGGGGTGTCGGGCAGGAGCGCTGCGAGCTGGGTCGGTGGCGTCCTGGATCTGCCGATCGAGGGCCTCGAACAGGGCCCAGTCGGCGGCGAGCACGACCAGCAGTGCAGGTCGTTCGGGGCCGGGTAACCGAAGGGCCTGTTGGGCTGCCTGTACGACTTGTGCGGCCTTGGGCCGGGACATGCGCACGCCGCGGCGGCGAATGAAGCGCAGCACCCCCTCTACGCCCAGGCGCCGGACCCGGTCTGGGTCGGGCAGGTCGCGGATCAGCACCCGCAGCGACGCGGCGTCCAGGCCGTTGGCGAAGCAGCCGGTCAGTCCGGGGAAGATCAGATCGAGCTGCCCGTGGATCTGGTTGCTCAACATGACTTGGGCGGCGACCTTGCGGCGCCGGTGCGCGACCCAGGCGGCTTGCGCGGCCAGTGCCTCATCGCGCCACTGCGGGCACGCCCGCTGCCACGGATCAGCAGTTCGGCCATCGCACCACAGTCGCGGGCGTCGCTCTTCAGTGTTCGCAGGAGTTGTTGGCCGCGTGCATCTTTCACCGCTTTCGGGTTGAGTTCGACGACCTCCAGACCGGCCGCTCGCAGCCGTGCGACGAGGGTGCGGTGATAGTGGCCGGCCGCCTCGACGCCGATCCGGACGACCAGCGCGTCGCGCTCGAGTTGCGCGCGAGTGATCGCCGCGGACAGCACCGCGAAGCCGGCTTCGGTCAGTGCGAACTCGAATGGGGCGACGATGATCTCGCCATAGTGATCGGCGACCAGAGCCACCGCGGTGGCCTTGCCTACGTCCACCGGTATGGCCAGACAGCGGTGCGGATCCACTCCCCGTATCCGGGCCATGAACCGCGCCTGCACCTGGCCGTTGACGAACGTCATACCGCGCTCCCTTCTGTCGGATGTAAACAGACAGTGCGGGAGTCCGCGGTCACCGATGCGTAGGCGAACCAGCGTGGCGCAACCCCGTCGCTAATCAGGCGTTCGACGGCTTCAATCCACACACCAAGGTGGTATCAGCAACGGAACGAATTTGGTTGTTTTGGTCCGGATGGAGTTGATCTCCGTGCCCGGTGGCGAGACCACCGACTCCCTGGTGGTGTGGCTGCCCGAAGAGCGAATATGCTTGTGCGGAAACACCTTCGGTCCGTTATTCGGGCACATTCCCAACCTCGTCACCATGCGCGGGGATCGGTACCGGGACGCTCTGACGGCAATCGCGTCGGTCGAGCGAGTGCGCGATCTGCAGCCCGAACTCCTCGTGACAGGTCATTTCGAGCCGATCGCGGGCGCCGAACGCATCAATGCCGAATTGATCCGGCTGCGGAACGCGATCCAGTACGTCCACGACCAGACCGTCGCCGGGATGAACGCGGGAAAGGACGTCCTGACCCTCATGCGTGAGATCACCCTGCCCCCGGAATGCGAAGTGGGCCAAGGCTACGGGAAGGTCGACTGGGATGTGCGCGCGGTCTGGGAGAACTACTCGGGCTGGTTCCATCACCGGTCGACCACCGAGCTCTATCCGGTCGGTTTCGACGCCGTCGCCGCCGACGTGGTCGAGCTGGCCGGCGCCGGCGCGCTGCTGGAGAGGGCGCGGGCGCACCTCGACGCCGGCCGGCCCCTGCACGCCATCCACCTCGCCGGGCTCGTTCCCCCAGAAGATGCGGGGGCGCGAGAAGTGTTGAAGAGGGCGCATGAAACGCTGCTGGCCGGCAGCACCAACTTCTGGGAAAGCGCCTGGCTCAAAAACCAACTGGCGAGGAACTCATGACGGCGCGAGTCAGCTTCGACTTTACCGGAATCTCGGCGCTGATCACCGGCGGCACCAGCGGCATCGGGCATGCCACCGCGACGCTGTTCCGGGATGCCGGAGCCGAGGTCACCATCACCGGAACCAAACCCGCCGCCGCGGACTACAACACCGACCTGTCCGGCATGGCCTACCAGCAGTTGCAGATCACCGACGACGATTCGGTGGACGCGTTGGCGCGGACGTTCACCCGCCTCGACGTGCTCGTCAACAACGCTGGCGCGAATTTCCCTGGGGGCCTGGACGAGTCGAAACCGGACGGGTTCGACGCGTCGGTCGCGCTCAATCTGACCGGTCCGTACCGGCTCACTGTGGCGCTGTACCGGGCGTTGAAGTCGTCGACCGCGGCCGGAGGCGCCAGCGTGGTCAATTTGGCGTCGATGTCTGCGCTGCGCGCGGTGCCGCTGGTGCCCGGCTACGGGGCGGCGAAGGCCGGAATCGTCTGTATCACCAGAAATCTCGCGGTCAAATGGGCGCGCAAGGGAATCCGGGTGAACGCGGTGGCACCGGGCACGATCGACACCCCGATGACCGCGCCCATGCACGGCGCGGCCGAATTGGTGGATTCCGAGTTGGCGCATATTCCGTTGCACCGCTTCGGATCCGTCGGGGAAGTCGCTCCGACCGTGGCCTTTTTGTGCACCGAGCAGAGCAGCTATACCAGTGGCGCGCTCTTCGTCGTCGACGGCGCATCCGACTGCGTCTGAATAGAAGGACACCGATCATGGCATTCGCACTGCAGCCCGAGGACTTCTACCACACCGGAATCATCGTGCCCGACCTCGACGCCGCGATGGCTCGGCTGAGCGCGCTGGCCGGTTACCGGTGGATCAACCCGCTGAGTTATACGCTTCCGTTCCGCACCGCGTCCGGGACCCGCGAACTCACTTCGAGGTTCGTTTACTCCCTGCAGGCTCCGCACGTCGAACTGATCCAAGAGGTTCCGGGAAGTCCGTGGACGGCTGCGCCCGGCAACTCCATCCATCACCTCGGCTACTTCACCGACAACCTTGCCGACGCCGCGCGAACGCTGGAGGACAACGGCTTCACCTTCGAAGCGACGGCCGACGTGTCCCCGCCTGATCTGGCGCTCTTCGCCTATTACGTCGACGCGTTCGGCACCCGCATCGAGATCGTCGACCGCGCTCTGTTTCCCGACTTCCCCGCGTTCCTGCGGTTGGCGGCCGCGCCGCAATCCGAAGCCTGACCGGGGCCGGACATGCTGTTGTCCGTGCTTCGCTTCAACTTCGCTTCCCCACAGGGAGATCCACGCACACAGAGCGGGCTGCTCACCGCTGCGCTCGAACTGGCGCAGTGGGGCGAGTCCCACGGCATCACGTCGGTCAGTGTCGACGAGCATCACGCGACCGGGCACGGATGGAGCTGTAATCCGATCATGGCCGCATCAATGCTCCTGGCCCGAACCACGACGCTGATCGCCAGCGTGGACTGCGTGCTCGGCCCGCTGTGGAATCCCGTCCGGCTCGCCGAAGACATCGCGCTCGTTGACAACATGAGCCGCGGTCGGCTGCTGACCACGGTGGGCCTGGGGTACCGCACGATCGAATATGACGCGCTCGGAGTCGATTTCGGTCGGCGGGGCAAGCTGATGGACGGCGTGGTCGAGCGCATGCTGTCGGTCTGGTCCGGCGCCGACCCGGATTCGGCAGTCTGCACCGGTACGTGGACCCGGCCGCATCCAACGCTGTTCGTCGGCGGCGGTTCGCGCGCCACCGCGCGGCGTGCGGCGCGTTTCCGACTGCCACTCAGCCTCGCCGACCACCTGCCCGACATCGCCGCCTACTATCGCGAGCTGTGCTCCGACGTCGGGATCACGCCCGTCATCGTCATGCCCGGGCCGATCAATCGCGGGATGATCTACCTGCACGAGGATCCGGACCGGGCATGGGCGGAACTCGGTGACCACATCCTTTGGGAGGCGGTCACTTACGGTGGATGGTCAACGGATCAACGTTCCCTCATGCACCTGCCCGGAGTCCAGACTCTGGACGAGGTCAAGGCGTCGGGGCGATACCGGTTCCTGACCCCTGACCAGCTCATCGCCGAAGTGCGGGACTCCGAGGACTATGGGCCGCTCGTCATGCACCCGCTGGTAGGCGGCATGCCCGTCGATGAAGCGTGGAACTCGGTTCAGCTGCTGACCGACAAAGTCCTGCCCGCGCTCAGCTGACGTCAGGGCACTTCCGTCGAGTACAGCCACGAATCCCACAACGGCCGCAGCGACTCGTCGGAGTAATTGGCAGCCAGGCCAGTGAAGTCGTCGGTGACGACGGTGCCGTGGCGATAGCGGGTCGTCCAATCCTTGAGCAGTGCAAAGAATTTCTCGTCGCCCAGCCGGCTGCGCAGGGTATGCAGCGTCAACGCACCGCGCTTGTACACCCGGTCGTCGAACATGTCGCGCGGTCCTGGATCGGTCAGCAGTAGGTCTTGCGGCTCATCCCGCAGCTGTTCGTGGTGAAGGCCGGCAAGCTCGTCGGCGCTCGGGCCGCCGCTGTGTTCGGACCACAACCACTCCGCGTAGCACGCGAATCCCTCGTGCAGCCAGATGTCACGCCACCACCGTGCGGTCACCGAGTTGCCGAACCACTGGTGCGCCAGCTCGTGGGCGATCAACCGTTCGCTGGCCCGCGTGCCATCGCAATGGTTGGCACCGAAAATCGAAATCCCTTGCGCTTCAAGCGGTATCTCCAGCCAGTCATCGGTGACAACGACCGTGTAGCCGTTGGCCAGCGGATACGGCCCGAACAGCTCGATGAACAGCTTCATCATCTCGGGTTGTGGGGCGAAATCGTGGTCGAAGTCGGCGCGCAGCCGCTCGGGCAGCGCCGCTTGTATCGGCACCGGCGTCCTCGCTAGCCGAGTCATCTCGTAGCTGCCGATCTGCAATGTGACGAGGTAGGTCGACGTCGGCTCGGGTTGTTCATAGGTCCAGACGGTCTGCGACGCCCGTGCCCGGCGCGACACCAGCTTTCCATTGGCGACCACCCGGTATCGGCTCTCGGTGCTGACCTGGATGCGGAAGGCGGCCTTGGCGCTGGGGTGGTCGTTGCAGGGGAACCACGATGCGGCGCCGTTGGGTTGCCCAGCGACCAGCACGCCGTCGGTCAGTTCCTCGAAACCGATTTCACCCCATAGCGATCGGATCGGCCTCGGTGAACCGCCGTAGCGCACCACGATCGACATTGCCGCTCCGGTCGCCAGCTTCGATGCCAGCTGGATGCGCAATTTGCCGCCGCGACAGGAGAAGTGGGCGGCGCGTTTGCCGTTCACCGACACCTTCGACACCGTCAAGGCACTGGACAGGTCGAGCGTCAGTTGCTGCAACTCGGTGATCGTCACCGCGGTGATCGTCGCCGATCCGGACAGCCGGTTGATCGAGACTTTGTACTCCAGATCCAGCTCATAGCGCGACACCTTGTAGTCGGAGTTGCCGTTTTTCGGCAGGTAGTCGTCGAGCACTGGCTGCACTTTGTTGGGTTCCCTCTTGGCCGATCTGGCAGAAGCTTTCACGCTGCGGTGTCCTGGACGCCGCCCTCGGGCGGTTTCTTACCTCGACCCTTCTTGCGGCTGGGGTTCCACGGCCTGATTGGGTTGCCCTGCCAACGTGTCGACCCCGGTACTTCGTCGCCGCGCACCACCAGCGACGCGGGACCGACGGTCGCGCCAGCACCCAGCCGGGCGGCAGGCAGCGCAACACAATGCGGCCCAAGGGTCGCGCCGGGTTCCAGCACGACGCTATCCATGCGCATGATCCGGTCGTGGAACAGGTGCGTCTGCACCACGCAGCCTCGATTGACAGTCGATCCGTGGCCCAGCGTGACGAGGTCTGCCTCAGGGAGCCAATAGGTTTCACACCACGTCCCGCGACCGACGTGGGCGCCGAGCGCGCGCAGCCACAGATTCATTACTGGCGTCCCACTGGCCGCGCGGGCGAACCACGGCGCCGCGACGGTTTCGACGAAGGTATCCGAAAGCTCATTGCGCCACACAAACGACGACCATAGGGGAAACTCACTGGCCCTGATGCGGCCCACCACAAGCCATTTCGCGGCGACCGTAATACCACCCGCGATCGCACCCGCTGTCAGCAGCGCCAGCCCGCCGCACAGCGCCGCCGACCAGATGGCGAATATCCTTGCCAGCGCCTGCAATGCGCCCAATACCGCCAGCCCGATCGCGGCCGTCACCATCACCGGCAGCAACCGGCACGTCTCCACCACCGCACGCATCGCCTTCAACCTCAGCGGCGGGTTATACGTGGTCGCCGCATCGGCCTCGGCGGGGCGTCGGCGCAGCCGCATAGGCGGGCTGCCCAGCCAGGACGAGCCGCGCTTGGCCTTTGGCGGTGCGGCCGACAGCACCGCCACCAGTCCGTCGTCGGGGACTCGGCGGCCCGGCTGGGTGATGCCTGAGTTGCCGAGGAACGCGCGCCTGCCTACGGTCGTCTTGGCCGCGTAGATCCAGCCACCGCCGAGCTCGTATGACGCGACCATCGTGTCGTCGGCGAGGAACGCGCCATCCTCTATCACGGTGAACTTAGGGATCAGCAACGCCGTGGAGATCTCGGTGCCGCGGCCGACCTTGGCGCCCAGCAGCCGCAGCCACATCGGTGTCAGCATGCTGGCATACAGCGGGAACAGGTAGTTGCGCGCGGCGTCCATTAGCCGCTCGGTTGCCCAAAGCTGCCAGCCGACCCGGCTGCGCACCGGGTGGTACCCCTCACGCAGCTCGATCGACAACACCCGCACCGCAACCACGGTCAGCAGTGCGTACACCGTGAGCGCGGCCAGCGCTGCGACCGGGGTCCACAGCAGCGCCGGAAGCACCGCCTGTGACAGGCGGCGGGTGTGATGGACGGCTGCGGCGATCACCGCAAGGCCGCTCGCCACCGCGACCAGCGGCAGAGCGGCGAGCAGCAGCGACGTCAGGCCGTACATCGGAACCCACCGGCTTCTGCGTGGTGGCCGATCGTCAGGCCAGGGGTGGTTGACCCTGCCGGACTTCACCGCGGGCGAGCCCTTCCAGTACTGACCGTTCTTGATCTTGTCGAGCACGCCCGACCCGGGTGCCACGTCGGCGTTCTTGCCGACGATCGCGCCGGGCAGCAGCGTGGTCCGGGCGCCGACCGTCGCGTCGTTGCCGATCGTGATCTCGCCGACGTGGAACGCGTCGCCGTCGATCCAGTGCCCGCACAGGTCCACCTCTGGTTCGACCGCACTGCGGTGCCCGAGTGTCAGTAACCCCGTGACGGGCGGCATCGAGTGCAGGTCGACGCCCTTGCCGATGTTGGCGCCAAGCGCGCGGGCGTAGTACACCAGCCACGGCGCCCCGGCCAGGTTCTGCGCGCCGCTGGCCTCGGCCAGCCGCTCGGCGAACCACACCCGCAGGTGCACCGACCCGCCGCGGCGGTAAGTGCCCGGCTGCACGTTCGACAGCAACATCCGCGCGAACAGCACCGCGATGCCCATCCGGCCCACCGGAGTGACAAACAAGACGAAAGCCACCGCAACAAGCCACCAGTTCACCGCGACGGTCCACGGCACCAGATGCAGGGCGTGCGCGACGTTGTTGCCCAGCGCGAGCCAAGTCACCCATTGCAGCGCCGCCAGCGTCGCCAACGGCACTGAAAGCAAGGTCTGCGCGGCCTGGGTCAGTCGCGGGGTTGGTCGCACCACGCGCTGGGCGACCTGCGGCGGCGGTTCAAGTTCGTCGAGGAACCCGGCGAGCGAGCCCAGGCGGGGATGGTCGTACAGGTCGGCGACGGTGACCTGCGGATACTGGTGCCGCAGCACGGCGACGAGCTGCGCGGCGGCCAGCGAGCCGCCGCCGAGCGCAAAGAAGTCCGCCTCCGGGCCGACCACCGCGGCCCCCAGCAGGTCCCGCCACAACCCGGCCAGCCATCCCGTCGTGGCACCCAGGTTGGCCGCGTCCTCCGAGTCCGCGCCGCCGGGCGGTGGCCACGGCAGTGCGTCGCGGTCGACCTTGCCCGACGTGCGGGTGGGTAGCTCCTCGACCCGGACGAGCCGCGGTACCAGCGAGGCGGGCAGCTGCTCGGCGAGCCGGTTGCGCGCCTCGTTGATGTCGAACGACGGATCCGCGCTGACGAGATAGCCGACCAGCACCGGCGTGCCGGTAGCGGTACGGCGGACCGCGGCCGCCCCACCACTGACCCCCGGCAGATGGACCAGCGCGGAGTCGATCTCGCCGAGCTCGATGCGGCGGCCCCCGACCTTAACCTGGTCATCGGTTCGGCCGCAGAAATACAACCCATCGGGTTCCAGCCGTACCAGGTCACCGCTGCGATAGGCGCGCGCCCAGTCCAGCGTCGGCATCGGGCCGTACTTCTCAGCGTCCCTGTCTTTGTCAAGGTAGCGGGCCAGCCCCACGCCGCCGATCACCAACTCACCTACCTCGCCATAGCTGACCGGCCGGCCGTCGGCATCGACAACGGCCAGATCCCAGCCGGCTAGCGGCAGCCCGATGCTGATCGGCCCGGCACCGTCGAGCCTGGCCGCGCACGCGACCACCGTGGCCTCGGTCGGGCCGTAGGTGTTCCACACCTCCCTGCCGTCGACGGCGAGCCGCTCGGCCAGCTCCGGAGGGCAGGCCTCACCACCAAAGATCAACAGCCGCACCGCTTCCAGTGCCTCGGCGGGCCACAGCGAGGCCAGTGCCGGCACCGTCGATACCACGGTCACGTCGCGGGTGACCAACCACGGGCCGAGGTCCATCCCGCTGCGCACCAGCGACCGCGGCGCGGGAACTAGGCAGGCGCCGTGCCGCCAAGCCAGCCACATCTCCTCGCACGACGCGTCGAACGCCACCGACAGCCCGGCCAGCACCCGGTCCCCGGGACCAATTGGGTTGTCCCGCAAGAACATCTGTGCTTCGGCGTCGACGAAAGCGGCGGCACCGCGATGCGTGACGGCCACGCCCTTCGGCGTGCCGGTCGATCCGGATGTGAAGATGATCCACGCGTCGTCTCGATCCAGCGGCGCCGCAGGCCGCCAGCCACGCGTCGAGCCGGGGCCCCGGAGTAGGCCCGCTTCGACGATGACCGCAACGACGTCGGCCTCACTAAACACCAATTCGGCACGTTCGTCGGGGTCGTCGGCGTCCACCGGCACGTAGGCCGCGCCGGTGGCCAGCGTCGCCAGAATCGCCACATACAGCGCATAGCTGCCCGACGGCATCCTGATGCCAATCCGGTCGCCACGGCCGATTCCGCGGGCGGCCAGCCACTCCACGCTGGCCTCGATGTCGCCGATCAGCTCGCTGTAGGTGAGCTGCACGGTGCCGTCGTCGAGCGCTGCCGCGTCCGGGTAGCGGGCAGCGGTTTCATAGATGATGTCGATGAGCGTGCGCGGGCTCGGTGCGGCAGGCGACAGCAAGTATTGCGGCGGAACAGTGGATATCGACACCATACGAAAATACTCAAGCCGCGCCGTCGCGACGACGACCGCACACGGAGTGTGACGTTCGAGCCGGTCAGGCTCTCAGAAGGCAGGGACCCCGTCGCGGTGTGGATGAAGCGCTCCCACTGGCGACGTGAGCGGGATGTGCAAGGCGTCAACGATTCCGGGCTCAGCATCGCAGACCCAGGGTATGGCATTGACCGCACGCATGCCGGTTGCCAGCAAGCCGTGATCGTTATGGCTCTCGCCGGGACGATGCCCGACTTCGAACTCCGCGTCGAAGCTCGGCTCTCCGTCAATGATGACCCGCCAGATGCCGTCGGTTCCGCCGGTTCGGCCCTTCGGCCAATCGGGAGCCAGGTCGTCGGCGATGCGGTCTACGTGCTCGATGGTGATGACGTCGAGGCCGTCGACGACGCCGATGCAGCGCGCCCGGGTGGCGCCGACGGTTCCGGCTTCGACGAGACCGAATGCGGTGGAGATGTCTCGCGGAGTAGCCTGGAATTCGCACGTTTCCCAGACGTCGTCAAGTTGTACTCCCAGCGCCTCGGCGACCATGGTGACGGCAGCACCCCAGCCCCAGCGCAGGGTGCCGGGCATCTTCAGCCCACCTTGGTAGTCCAGTGGTTGGCCGAACCCGAACAATTCGCGCATGTCGTATTCGGCCGGGTACTCGGAGTAGTTCGTGATCTCTATGCCGCGCACCGAATAAACCTTGTGCGACATCGACATCAACGCGATCGGGAACAGGTCGGCGCCGAACCCCGGCTCGATGCCGCTGGAGAACAGCGAGCTGCCTCCTGCCGTGGCCGCGGTGCGGATCGTGTCGATCACCCTGTCGGGCATGGAGCCGCGCGGGTACACCAGTCCCGGTATTGCGGTCGTCACGACGTTCTTGCCGGCGGCCAGGATTCGGCACAGGTCACCGATCGCCTCCTTCATTCGGGGTGGTGCGGGCGCCGCGTAGACGACGCAGTCCGCATCACCACCGAGGATCTCCGCCTCGTCCTGGGTGGCGCGAACCCCGACCGGGTCAATGCCGGCCAGCTGGCCGGCGTCCTTGCCGTTCTTGTTGTCTGAATGCACCCAGACCCCGACGAGGTCGAGATTGGGGCGGTCGGCGATGGTGCGGATCGCGTACTTGCCGACTCCGCCGGTGGCCCAGACTGCGACCCTGTACTTGTCTTTCACGATGACGACTTCCTTTTCCAGTGGCGACTCTTGACCGCGTCCAGGGCCTCCGTGACGTAGAGATCGAGCGGTCGCGGGGGAGCGGATTGGCGCACCCACCGCTGAAACGCGAAATCTGCGGCGGCAAAGGCGAGTTGGACAAGCAGGCCGGGACGGACGTCGTCCTCGGGGTTGGCGCCCATGCGTTCGCCGACCAGCTTGGCGGCCCGCTCCTTGTCGGTGGGTGTGTGGATCGTGGCCTTGTCCAGCAGGCCGGGGGCAACCAGCAAGGCTTCTCGCCACTCCTCGATGTCGGCTTGGTCGAACGAGCGGATCCGCGCCACAATGGCGTTGATCAGCGCGACGTCGGGCGCTTCCCTGGCCGGCCGTTGTTCGAGCAGGTTGACGATGGCGGCACCGCCATGGCGAACGGGGGCCAGCAGCAGGTCCTCCTTCGTCGGCACGTGCCGGAAGAAGGTCCGTGCTGAAACGCCTGCGGCGGTGGCGATTTCCTCCGTCGTGACGGTGTCGTAACCGCGTTCGATGAACAGCCGAAACGCCGCCCGCCGGATGTCGGCTCGGATCTGTGCGCGCTGCCGATCCCGCAGGGACCCTTCGTGAGCGATCATCGGAAGCAGCCGATTCCACCGTCGACGTGAATGGTCTGTCCGGTGATGAACGTCGCGTCGGTGCTGAGCAGGAATGCCACGAGTGCTCCGACGTCGGTGCGCACATCGCCGATGCGCTTCATCGGGACGCGCCCGACCGCCTTCGCGTAATCATTGGGAGCGAACTGCTTCCACAGTTTGACGCCGTCGGACTCGGCGAACGGGCATATGACGTTGACGCGGATGTTGTCGCGTCCCCACTCGAGGGCGGCGACCTTCGACAACCCGCGGATGGCTTCCTTTGCGGCGGCATAACCGGCCCACCTGGGCTCGCCACCGGTGCCCGTCCCCGAGCCGAGGTTGACGATGGAACCGCCGCCCGCCTCGGCCATCACCGGATGCACGGCCTGCATGAGTAGGAATGTCGCCCGGGGGCCGACGTCGTGACCGAGCGCCAGGTCTTCGAGGGTGATGTCGACGAACGGCTTGGGCTCGTTGGTGGCGATCGCGTTGTTGACCAAGCCGCTCACCGCGCCGAAGGCGTCGACCGCGGCCGCCGCAATCCGCCGGGCGCTGTCGGGGTCCCGCAGGTTGGCGACCAGCTTCTCGACCCGACCGGCCGCCTCGAGCTCGGCCGCCGTCGCGCTCAGCTTCTCGTCCTGGATGTCGACCAGCAGCACCGACGCGCCGCGTTCGAGAAGCGCGGCGGCGATGCCCTTGCCCACGCCCTGGGCGGCGCCGGTGACGATCGCGACGTGGCCGCGCATCGAATCCGGGTGGCAGTACGTCATTGTGCCGGCCCCAGGTGCAGCGCAACGCCGCGGTACATCTCGTAAGTGCTGCGCGCACCGTTGGGCAACTCGATGAACTCGATCGGTGTCCCGTCGGGGTCCTTGACGAAAAACATTCGTACCCCGCCTATCTCGAACGGCTCCTGGTCGGGGGCGTAGCCGGCGGCGATGAGGCGACGGTGGGTGTCGTCGAGATCGCGCACCGACAGCGACACATTGTGGATTCCGGTGATGCCCCGACGTGGCGGCTTCTCCGCCAGGGGTTTCGTGCCGAGCGAGAGCAGCTCGATCATCAGCCCGCCCAGCAAGCCGCCGACCACACGGCCCTCTTGCTTACGCGTGGCGTGCAGGACCGCGTCGAAAGGCTCTCCGGAGATGAGGCTTTCGAAGATGACCTCCATGCCCAGCACGTCGCGGTAGAACGCCAGCGCGCGGTCCATGTCGGTGACCCCGACGACGAGATGACAGAACGACACGTCGTCGAGGACGCTGCTCACCGGCCTTCCGCCGCAAGATCGGGGGCTGGGCGCCCAGCGAACAACGGCAGGTCCAAATAGGTCTTGATGCCGGGTTCGGCGGCACAGACGTCGGGGATGGCGTTGACGCAGTGGTTGGCGGTGGCCACGACGCCGGGATTCCGTTTCAGTCCTTCGGCGATCGACGGCGGTTGCAGTCCCTTGAAGGTGAGGCTCACGGTGGGGTCGCCCGTGATCTCGACCTCGAAGCGTTCGCCGCGCCCACCGAAATTCCAATCCGGTTCCAGGTTGGCTTCACCCATGAGCCAGTTGACCGCCGCCGTGATAACCGGCTCGCCGTCGGCGAGGGCTTGCCAGCGGAAGCGGCGTGCGGCAACCGTCCCCGCACTGATCGGAAATGGGTCGTAGTCGATGTCGGAGGTCGCCACCGCAATCTGCTGAACGGTCCTGATGTTGGGGTCGATGCGAAAGCCCATGTGGTCGGCGACCATTCGGACCGACATCTTGAAGCCCGATTCGAGCAGGCTGGCCATCGGTCCTTGCATGGCTTCCTCGGGTGTGCCGCCGAACCCCATGATGTGGCGTACCACGTCCGGGGCGTTGTAGGTCCGGATGTCGGAGAACTCCTCGGCCCGCACGTGGGTGACCGCCGACGACAGTGACGAGACCATGAGCGGAAACCGCTCGGTAATGCCTCCGGGGTGAATCCCCGACCCGTGCAGGGTCACCCCACTTTCGAGTGCGGCGTCGGCGATGGCTTTGTGACGCGGGTTGCTCAGGTCGGGGTATACCCACCCCACCGGGGTCACCACATTCTTGCCGGACCGCAGAATCGCCACGACCTCTTCGTCGTTGGGGACCAGGGGGCTGTACACGACGCAGTCCGCGTCGAGGGCCAGCACCTCGTCGATGTTGGTGGTGGCCGCGACGCCCAGGGGAGAAGCTCCGATGATGTCACCTACGTCGGCGCCGTCCTTGTTCGCGCTGTGCACCCAGCATCCGGCCAGTTCGAGTTGCGGATGATTCAGCACGCACTCGATGGCGGCCTTGCCCACACCACCGGTCGCCCATTGGATGACACGAATAATCATTGGTGACCTCCCGAGTGCACACCTTTACACGCCAACGCCCGGAATGGCACAGTATGACCCGCTGACAGTCACTGTCAACGATGGCTGTGCGCAGAAAGGCTGATGATGGGCGTCCTCGACGGCAAGATCGCGATTGTCACCGGGACCAGCCGCGGCGTGGGCGTCGGCATCGCCCATGAACTGTTGCGCGCCGGTGCCACGGTCATCGGCTGCTCGCGCTCGTCCCTGGACGCCGTACCGGGTGTTGACGCGCAACCCGATTGGGCCGCCCGTGCCTCGCAAAAAGTCTGTGATCAAGGCGATTACCGCTCGATCGACTCGTTCGTCGCTGACGTCGTGGCCACCCACGGTCGAGTCGACATCCTGGTGAACAATGCCGGCGGCACGGTGCCGGCGCCGCACGTCGAAAGCATTCCCGAACTCGTCTCACGCATTCAGGGCGCGCCCCAAAGCGACGACGACTATGAGCGCACGGCGCTGTTTCACGGGTACGCGGTGCAGATGAACCTCATCAGCCCGCTCTGGTTCGCCATCCGCGCGTACCGGCAGATGGCCGCCCAGGACGGCGTCGGCTGCATCATCAACATCTCCAGTGGTGCCGGGCACCCGGCGGGATCTCCAACCCTGGTCTCCTACGGCGCGGCTAAGAGCGGGCCCAACCACCTCACCCGCTCGCTGGCCGAGGAGTGGGGGTCCTGGGTCCGGGTCAACTGCATCGCGCTGGGCCCGACGATGACCGAGAACTTCCGGTCGTTCGTGCTGCCCAAGGACGATCCGACCGGGGAGAAGTACTTCGCCGCCGTCCCGTTGCGCCGCGCTGGCGAACCCGCGGAGGTGGGGCGCGTCTGCGTCTTCCTCGCGAGCGGGAGGCGGACTTCGTCAACGGCACCACCATCGAGCACGACGGCGGCATGCTGCCGGGCGTGCTCTACGACGCGGGCCTCAAGACCATCACGGATCTGCTGTAGCCCGCCAACGGCCGCCTATGTCCTGAAGTGTCAAAAAGCTGTCCTCTGCTGTCAATACTTGAGGGGCCGTGCTGCCGCACAGTGGGTTCAGCGGTAAGCCACCGCCTCCAACAGCAGACTCCAAGGAAACACCCATGAACTCCAGCAGCATCGAACACGTCGACGTGTTGATCATTGGTGCCGGTATCTCGGGCATCGGCGCCGCCTGCTATCTGCAAAAAATGCAACCGGGCAAGACGTTCGCGATCCTGGAGGCCCGCGACGAGATCGGTGGAACGTGGGACCTGTTCCGCTACCCGGGGATCCGGTCGGACTCCGACCTGCACACGTTCAGCTACGAGTTCAAGGCGTGGGAGAACGAGAAGGCGATCGCCAGCGCGGACTCGATCATGGCGTACCTGCAAGAGACGGTCGCCGAGAATGGAATTCGCCAGTCGATCCGCTTCCGCCACAAGGTGATCAGCGCGGCCTGGTCCACCACAGACGCGCGCTGGCTGGTAGAGATCGAGCGGCTCGACACCGGCGAGCGCCTCACCATGAGCTGCGGATGGTTCTTCTGCGCCAGCGGCTACTACCGCTACGACGAGGGCTTCACGCCGGAATTCCCCGGCCGCGAACGGTTTACCGGCCAGATCGTGCACCCGCAGCACTGGCCCGAGGGCTTGGACTACCGCGGCAAACGGGTCGTGATCATCGGCAGCGGCGCGACCGCGGTCACACTGGTGCCCGCCATGGCCGGGACCGCCGGGCATGTGACCATGCTGCAACGCTCGCCGACCTACATCCTGCCGGTGCCGTCTGAGGACCGCATCGCCAACACGCTGCCCAAGCTGGTCGGCCGGGATCGGGCCTACACCGTCACCCGGCGGAAGAACGTCGCCAAGCAACGGCTGGTCTGGCGGCTCTGCCAGCAGTACCCCCGCGCGGCCCGGCGGCTGATCCGTCACCTCAACGCCAGGCAATTGCCGAAGGGATACCCGGTCGACGAGCACTTCAGGCCGGCCTACAACCCGTGGGACCAACGCCTGTGCACAGTGCCGGACGCCGACATGTTCAAGGCCATCCGGGCGGGCCGCGCCTCGGTGGTCACCGACCGGATCGACACCTTCACCGAGCGGGGAATCCGGCTGCAATCCGGCCGTGAACTGGACGCCGACATCATCGTCACCGCCACCGGCCTGAACCTGCTGGCCTTCGGCGGCATCAGCCTCTCGGTGGACGGCGTGCCGGTCAACGTGCCGGAGAAGGTGGCGTTCAAGGGCTTCCTGCTCGGTGACGTCCCCAACTTCGCGTACATGTTCGGCTACACCAACTCGTCATGGACGCTGAAGGTCGGGCTGGTGTGTGAGCACTTCTGCCGACTGTTGGCCCACATGGACGCTCATGGCCACACCGTCTGCTACCCGCGGCTTCCCGGGTCCATGCCGACCAAGCCATTGCTGGAAGTCACCGCCAACTACGCCAAGCGAGCCGCTGACCAGTTCCCCCGCCAGGGCGGCGAGGGTCCGTGGCGGACCTGCATGGACTACCGCGCCGACTACCAGGCGCTGCGCGAGGGCGCGGTCGACGACGAGAACCTGCGGTTCGCAACCCCGTCGCCAGCCGACGCGCTCGAGCTGGCATTAACCGGATGAGGACTGCGCCAACACGGGCATGCGGGTTTGATTGCGGTAAGCGGCCGGCCCGGTGCCGAACCAACGTTTGCACGAGCGGGTCAGCACGCTTTGCTCGGCGTAGCCGAGCTCACGCGCCAGGTGCGTGAGGCTGATGCCGGTGTTGCGCAGGTAGCGATCGGCGGTGTCCTTACGGACCTGATCGACCAGAGCCGCGAACGTGGTGTCCTCCTCGGCGAGCCTGCGCTGCAATGTTTTTGGGTGCAGATTGAACTGCTCGGCGACCACCTCGAGCGTCGCCGCGCCGGTGGGCAGCAGTTGACGAACGATGGTGCGCACCGATTCCACTATCCCGGCATTTCGAGGGGTGATGCCGTTCAGGTAGTCGACGACGGCGCGGTGTGCGACGTCATCGCGGTTCAAGGGGCGGCCCAGGTCGGCGGTGCACACGGTGAAGCCCGCCGTGCGTTCGGCGAAGTGAGGCGTGCAGCCGAAATATCGGACGTAGTCGGCTCTGGGCGTGAGCGGGTCGTGGGGGAGGTGCACGGACAGGGGGCCGTAATCCGAACCCATCAGGAAGCGCAGCACCCGCAGCGAGACGCCGAGCGACAGTTCCGTGGTCTGTGGGTGCGGCGGCGCGTTGTCCAGAAGGAACTCGATCGTTAGGAACGACCGCTGCACGTCGTCGAGCGGCGCGACATGGATCGCGATTGCCGGGCTGTAGGCCGCCATGTACGTGCTGAAGATTCTCAGGGCGTCCGCCGCTGTCGCTGCGGTGCGCGCCGCCACGCCGACGGGCCCCAGAATCTCGATGCCCTGCCGCTGCGCCAACCGTCGCCCGAAATCCGGTGTATCCGTGGTCTGGGCGGCCGATTCGATCGCCTCGATCGCCGCGCGGTAGGGGATGAACGCGTCGTAGTTGCCGACGTCTCTGGCCCGGATGCCCGCCGCGCGCAACAGGCCGGCCGGATCGCCGCCCAATTCGGCGACCAGGCTCGGGTAGTTCGAGAGCCCAGTCCCGCGCACTACGGACATGTCGTTGACCATCAGCGGATCACGACGCCGTGTCAAGGGTCGGCCGGATTGCGGCGGGTATGTCCTGAACGGACAAAATCTTGTCTCCAATTGTCAAGACGTCGGCGTGGTTCGTAGCGCATCGTGGAGTCGGCGATGAGGAGATTCACATGAGCATCTCGTTGGAACCCACACCTGAACGATTCGCGGCGCTGACCGCGCGTCCGGCGGACGCGCCGGTGCTGATGGTCAACCTGCTGAAGTTCAAGACGCCGGGTGGCCTGGAGTCCTACCAGCGGTACGGGCGGGAGGTCGCCCCGCACCTGGAACGTGTCGGCGCCACCGTCCGCTACGCCGGAACGGCGCCGGGGGTCGTGATCGGTGAAAGGGAACGGCCTTGGTGGGATGCGATTCTCATCGTCGAGTACCCGACGCCGCAGGCGTTCATCGACATGGTGACGACCCCGGAGTACGCGCAAGTGCACGAGCATCGCGCGGCGGCGCTGGAGCGCGGTGACCTGATCGCTACGTCGGCGTGGTCGGTCGCTTAGCCCAGGATGGGCAATCGGCGTTCGCGCCCCAGCTTCTTCAAGGCATCCTGCATGACCGAGCGCACGTATGCGTCGACCTCATGGACGTCGGCGTCCTCGCCGAACCGGGCGGCGATGTCGATCGGCTCCAGCACCTGGTAGACGATCTTGGCCGGAAACGGCATGTTGGCCGGGAAGAGTACCGTCAGACCGAAGGGTAAGCCGATCGTCACCGGCAGGATCTCGATCCGGAACCGCTTCAGTCCCAGGCTCTTTGCGAGCCAATTGCCCCGGGTTAGGAAGAGCTGGGTTTCCTGACCACCGATCGACACCGCGGGCACGATCGGCACGCCGGCTTCCATCGCGGTCTTTACGTATCCGGTGCGGCCGTCGAAGTCGATGACGTTCTGGCTAAGCGTCGGGCGGAATGCGTCGTAGTCACCGCCGGGAAAAGCCAGCACGACCGCGCCGGAGCGCAACGCTTCGCCGGCGTTTTCCCGGCTGGCATGGATAACGCCGAGGCGGCCCAGCGCCGCGCGAAACGGTGTGAAGAACACGCCATAGTGGGCAACGGTGTACAGCGGGCGGTCGTAGCCGAACTTGCGGTACAGGGCTGGGGCCAGGACGTTCCAATCGGGCGTCAGCACACCGCCGGAATGGTTGGACACCACCAAAGCGCCGCCGGCCGCCGGGAAGGTCTCCAAGCCACGCACTTCCGGCCGGAACCATCGGTTGATCACCGGCGTCACCGCATTGATCAGAAGCTCCGTGAAGGTGGGATCCCACTTGGCCATCTCGGGATGGGCCAATTCGTTGCCAGCCACTTTTACCCCTGCCGCCGCTTTCTAGTGCTGTCATGCTCCCGCGTCATTAGATGCCTGGGCAGAGCCGCAATTCCCCGGTTATGGGGACCAAAGGCCTCGGTACCCATGGCCGAGGACCAATGGCGGTCATGGTGGGTCAAAAGACCCGTTTGAACGACGCCAGTCATCGATAACGTCGTTGCGGCGGTGAGTTCACCACCTCGCGGTGTTGGCTGTCGAAACCCGCTTGCGTGGCTAGGGAGGTGCAGCGATGACGGTATTGATGACTGGGTTTCCGGGCTTTCTCGGCAGCGCGTTACTGCCGGGCATCCTCAAACGGGTTGACAGTTCGGCAATCTGCTTGGTGCAGTCCAAGTTCGCCAAGCTCGCTGAGCGACGCGTGGCCGAGCTGAGTACCGCCGATCCGTTCCTGGAGGGCCGGATCCAGGTGGTCGAGGGTGACATCACTCAACCCGGGTTGGGGCTCGCCGTGGACACCCTTACGGGGTCACCGAGGCGTGGCACCTCGCCGCCGCGTACGACCTGGCGGTGACCCGTGACGTCGCGGTTCGGGTCAACGTCGACGGCACCCGGAATGTCCTGGAAGCACTCGAGCGCTGCCCCCTGTTGACGCGCCTGCACTACTTCAGCACCTGCTATGTCAGCGGCCGCTATGCCGGTCCGTTCGGCGAGGATGACCTCGAAGTCGGTGCGCCGTTCAACAACTATTACGAGGAGACCAAGAACCTCGCTGAGGCGGATGTCCGCTGGCACATGTCCGCGGGCATGCCGGCGACGATCTATCGCCCCTCAATTGTCGTCGGTGACAGTCGCACCGGTGAAACGCAGAAGTTCGACGGACCCTACTTCGTCATGCAGTGGCTGCTGCGACAGCCCCGGCGCGCGATCCTGCCGATGGCGGGCGACCCGACGGCGACGCGTGTGAACGTGGTCCCGCGCGACTTCGTCATTGACGCTGTCGAGTATTTGAGCGGCCTCCCCGCCTCTGAGGGCCGGACGTATCAGCTGGCCGATCCACACGCGCTCACCGTCGATGAGATGGCGGAGACGCTCGCCGAGGCAACCGGCCGGGAACTCATCAAGGTTCCGTTGCCGCGGAAGCTGGCCAAGGCGTCCCTCGCACACGTCCCGGGGCTCTACCGCTTGATGCGGATACCTCCCGAAGCGGTCGACTACTTCGCGCATCCCACCATTTACCTGACCGAGCATTGCCGGGCTGACCTCGCCGGCAGCGGCATCGAGGCGCCCGCGTTCCGAAGCTACGTCGATCGGCTCGTCGAGTACATGCGCAGCCATCCCGAGGTCGGCTCGGCGGCGATGTTCTAAGAGCGCTTCGCGTCCCAGCCCGTTCGCGGTCTAATTGGTGGATGGAACTGATGACGCCCACCGACGCGGTCTTTTTGCTGGGGGAATCGCGTGAGCACCCCATGCACGTCGGCGGCTTGCAGTTGTTCGAGCCACCAGAGGGCGCCGGTCCCGAATTCGTCCGGGAGTTCACCGACGCCCTGGTTGCCAACGACGAATTCCAGCCAACATTTCGTAAGCACCCCGCCACGATCATGGGCGGGATCACCCCTATGGCATGGGCGTATGACGACGACATCGACGTCGACTACCACGTTCGCCGCTCGGCGCTGGCGTCACCGGGCCGGGTCCGCGAACTGCTCGAGCTGACCTCCAGGCTGCATACCAGCCTCCTCGATCGCCACCGCCCGCTGTGGGAACTGTACGTGGTGGAGGGGCTGAACGACGGCCGGTTCGCCATCTACAGCAAAATGCATCACGCGCTGATCGACGGTGTTTCGGCGATGAAGCTGATGCAGCGCGCATTGTCGAACGACCCGGACGACAACGAGATTCGGGCCATCTGGAACGTGCCCAAACGAAAGCGCAAGTCCAGTCCCACGTCCCGCTTGGGTTCGCTACTCAAAATGGCAGGATCCGTTGCGGCGCTTGGTCCTTCGACGGTGTCGCTGGCCCGCGCGGCGCTGTTCGAGCAGCAGCTGACGTTGCCCTTCGGCGCCCCGCGCACCATGTTGAACGTCAAGATTGGCGGCGCCCGGCGGTGCGCCGCGCAGTCGTGGTCGGTGGACCGCATCAAGAGCGTGAAGCGGGCGGCGGGGGTGACCCTCAACGACGTCGTCTTGGCGATGTGCTCGGGTGCCCTGCGCTACTACCTGCTCGAGCACAACGCGTTGCCGGACACGCCGCTGGTCGCGATGGTCCCGGTGAGTCTGCGCAGGGAGGACGAGGCCGACGTCGGCGGCAACCTCGTCGGAGCCATCCTGTGCAATCTGGCCACCGACACCGACGATCCCGCGGAGCGGCTGCAGACGGTCAGCGAGTCGATGCGCAACAACAAAAAGGTGTTTTCGCAATTGCCCCGAGTCCAGGCGTTGGCGCTCTCGGCGATAAACATGGGCGCGTTGGCGTTGGCGGCGGTCCCCGGTTGGGTGTCGTCCACGTCGCCGCCGTTCAATCTGGTGATATCGAACGTGCCGGGGCCCCTCGAGCAGCTGTATTGCGGCGGCGCGCGGCTCGACGGCAACTACCCGATGTCCGCCATCCTGGACGGACAAGCGCTGAACATCACCCTGGTCAGCAACGCCGGCAATCTGGATTTCGGCCTGGTCGGGTGCCGTCGCAGCGTTCCCCACCTGCAGCGCCTACTCGCGCACCTGGAGTCGTCGCTCAAGGATCTGGAAGCCGCCGTCGGAGTCTGAGAACCTTGAAAACAGCAAAGCCCAAGCTCAGTGCGGGTGTGCTGTTGTACCGGACGGGTGACGGCGTCGTCGAAGTCCTGATCGCACATCCGGGTGGCCCGTTCTGGGCCCGCAAAGACGATGGCGCCTGGTCGATTCCCAAGGGCGAGTACGCCGACGGCGACGACCCCTGGACGGCCGCGCAACGCGAGTTTCACGAGGAGCTCGGGCTGCCGGTGCCCGCCGGGCCGCGCATCGATTTCGGCGCGCTGAAGCAACCCAGCGGCAAGGTGGTCACCGCCTTCGCTGTCGAGGCCGACCTCGACGTCGCCGACGCGCACAGCAACACCTTCCAAATCGAGTGGCCAAAGGGCTCGGGCAGGATGCGGGAGTTTCCCGAGGTCGACCGGGTCGGCTGGTTTGAGGTGACGCAGGCACGCGCGAAGCTGCTCAAGGGTCAGCGTGCATTTCTCGATCGCTTGATGGCCCACCCGGCGTTGGCGGGACTAAGCGAAGGGACTTGAAATGCAAACACTGCGCACGCCCGACGACCGGTTCGACGATGTGCCTGACTTTCCGTATGCCCCAAGGTATTGCGAGATCGCGGACGGTGATGGCGGTGCGCTGCGGGTCGCCTGGGTGGAGGACGGTCCGGAAGGCGCCGATCCGGTTCTCATGCTGCACGGCGAGCCTTCGTGGTCGTACCTGTACCGCAAGATGATTCCGATATTGGTGGCCGCCGGGCATCGGGTCATCTGCCCTGACCTGGTCGGGTTCGGTCGTTCGGACAAGCCGACCCTTCGCGAAGACCACAGTTATGCGCGCCATGTGGAATGGATGCGGAACGTCGCTTTCGATGTCCTCGACCTGCGCGACGTGACCCTGGTCGGACAGGACTGGGGCGGCCTGATCGGTTTGCGGCTGGCGGCCGAGCATCCCGAACGGTTCGCGCGCCTGGTCGTCGCCAACACGGGGCTGCCGAACGGAGAGCAGCCGATGGCCGAGGTCTGGTGGCGCTTCCGCGAGGCCATCACAACGGCGCCCAAGCTGAACATCGGCTGGTTCGTGCAGGGCGGTTGTCGCCAGCAGCTGAGCGACGAGGTGCGCGCCGGCTATGACGCGCCGTTCGCCGCCGACGAGTATTGCGCCGGCCCGCGCGCCATGCCCGGCCTGGTGCCGACCTCACCCGACGATCCCGCGGCGGCGGCCAACAAGGCGGCGTGGGCCGAGCTGTCGGTGAGTCCGACGCCCATGCTGGTCGCCTTCAGCGACAGCGACCCCATCACCGGGCCGATGGCCGCGATCTTCCAGCGCGAGATGCGTGGCGCGCAGGGCATGGACCACCCGACGGTCCGCGGCGCCGGACATTTCCTGCAAGAAGACGCGGGCGAGGTACTGGCCGCCCACATCGTGGAGTTCCTGCGGCGCTGAGCCGGTCGGGCGGTGCGGGCAGAATGTGAGCATGACGACCGCGCCCACGCAAGCCGAATCGCAAGGGCTGCTGCTGCAGCTGTTCGACCCGGCCAACCGTGCTGACCCCTATCGGCTCTGTGCGCAGTTTCGCGACCTCGGACCTCTCCGGCTGCCCGAGGCCAACCTGGTCGTCTTCTCGAGCTATCGCGACTGCGACGCCGTTTTACGCCATCCGTCGTCGAGCAGCAACAACATGAACGCGACCGTCGTCAAGCGGCAGATCGAGGCGGGCGTGTTGCAGCGTCGGCCGTTCCCGCCGGGATTCCTGTTTCTCGATCCACCTGATCACACCCGGCTGCGTAAGCTGGTCAGCAAGGCATTTGCGCCAAAAGTGGTCAACGCGCTGCAGCCCGAGATCAGCACGCTGGTGAACGGATTGCTTGATCGGATCGCCGAGAAGGGCGGGTTCGATGTCGTCGGGGATTTCGCCTATCCGCTGCCCGTGGCGGTGATCTGCCGGCTGCTCGGTGTGCCCCTCGACGACGAGTCACAGTTCAGCCACGCGTCGGCGGTGCTGGCCCAGGCGCTGGACCCGTTCTCAGTGATCGCCGGCTTGTCGCAGGAACGTGTGAATGAGCGGATGCAGGCCGTGAAGTGGCTGCGCGGATATTTCCACGGTCTGGTCGAACGGCGCCGGTCAAAGCCCGGAGACGACCTGCTGTCGGGCCTGATCGCGGTGGAGGAGTCCGGTGATCAGCTGACCGAGGAGGAGATCGTCTCCACCTGCAATCTGCTGCTGATCGCCGGACACGAGACCACCGTCAATCTGATTGGCAATGCCATCTTGGCCATGCTGTGCAACCCCATTCACTGGAGGACCCTGGGCGCCGACACCGGTCGCGCACCGGCGATCGTGGAGGAGACGTTGCGTTACGACCCACCCGTGCAACTGGTTAGTCGAGTTGCCGCCGCGGACATGACGATTGGGGGCGTCGACGTGTCGGTGGGCGACATCATGATGCTGCTGCTGGCCGCGGCTCAGCGTGATCCCGCCGAGTTCGACCGGCCCGACACCTTCGATCCCGATCGGGGGACGTTGCGGCACTTAGGATTTGGCCACGGCGCGCATTATTGCCTGGGCGCACCGCTGGCGCGACTGGAGGCCGGTGTGGCCCTGTCGGCGGTAACGGCACGCTTCCCGGAGGCGCGGCTGGTCAGCGAGCCGCAGTACAAGGCCAACGTCACGCTGCGCGGTTTGTCGGAGCTGACGGTCTCTGTCTAATGTCGTGAGCCGTTAGCTCGTCACTGTTCAATTGGGCGTCCTTTGACGCCGAAATCGACGCTAGCGTGCAACTCACTCGCTTCTTCGCGCCAGCGTGGATCTCGACAAAGACTCGCCGCGGCACAAAAGGTGCTCCGAAACTACTGACTCACGACACTAGTCAGCCGCGCTCCCACGGCGCGCTTTCGTCCAACTTTTGGTAATACTTCGCCGGATGGCTTTTGACGCGGTCGACGTCAGCCTTGGGCAAATCGATGCCGCCGCGTGCGCCGTCCATAATCGCGCCGGCAATCATGACGCCCCGTGAGACCGCTTTGAGCTCGCCGCCGATGACGTCGGCGATCAGCAGCTTGTAGGCAGTGAAGTTGTCCTTCTTGTCGCTGTCGTACCAGATGTGGGCATCGCGGTAGTTCTGGTTTGGTTTGTCTTCTGCGCCGGCCCACTTGCGGACGCGCTTTTCAGCGGCGTCGCCGTCCCACTTGCGGGCATGGTCGGCCAACGGCAAATCTTTAAACGCTGTCACTGACATCGTTTTCGCGTGCCCGCTCTGTGCCGGATGTAAACGCGCCCGTGTTGCTCACGCTTAACCGTCGGGACTGCTTCCGGGGTTCTCATCCTCAGCGTTAGCAACCTCGCCGGCAACAGCGTCGTCGGTCTCGGCGACCGGACTTGGTTCGACCAACGCGATCGAAATCGGTATGGGCGTGGCCATCTCGATTCTGCCCTCGGCGTCGTAATGGGCACCGATTGTGTACTCACCTTCGGTCTCGACCGGGAAAGCGATGTCTTGGGTGAAGCACCGGTACTTCGATGGTCTGCCTTCCTCGTCCGGCCAGTACCAGTTCGCCTGGAGGCTTCCGCACGGCACCCCGGCGGGATCTTTGCACACGACATGCAGTTCTGGTTCGTAGTCCCCGCCGGCGCGCGCGTGCACCACGAGCACGATCGGAATCCTTGCCATTAACGGGATTTTCTCGATCTGGAACCAGGTCGTAGGTATGCGCGTGGCGTAGATCGCGCCGCTGTCGTCGAGCGCGGCTGTGCCCGCCACGAACAGCGCAGCGATATTCAGCATCACGACAGCTTAATGGTGTCCGGCAGCCGGATTGGCGCGATTCAATTCGACACGCGCTGAGGCGTGCAAATGCGCTTTGAAGATAGAGATTCCGGGCGGGATCGGTCGCGAAGCGGCCGCAAGAAATTCGCAAGTGGTCGGCCGTAAATTACGGCTCGCACCAGCGAAAGGAACCACCATGGTCATCCGTTCTATGACGCGACGAATCGCGCGGATAACGACGACAGCGTTGGTGGCCGGCGGTCTCGGTGTGGCCGGTTTAGGCGTGACCGCGGCCACCGCCCGGGCCCAGCCTGGTCCCGTGCCGCTGGATGCCTGGCCCGGCTGCCCGAACGACCACCCGCAGGGGCCATGCCACTGGTGCCCGGGGCAGCCCTTGCCGCCGACCGGCAATCACGTCACCAACCCGGTGATTTGGGACAACAACATCTGCCACACCTACTACTACGTCTGGTTCGGGCAGGGGAATGTCGCCCAAAACATCTGGGACGGAGAGAATCCGCCGCCGCCGCCCCCACCCCCGCCACCGGGCCTTATCAATAAAGACAACTGTCAGCAGATTCTCGGAATGTTCTGCCCGCGTGCGTGACGGGGCGACGATTCGGTGACGGTTCAGGTCGGCCCGAGGCCCGGCACGATGTCGCCGAGGCTGAAGGTGACCGGGTGTTCGAGTTGCGCGTAGGTGCATGAGCGCGGGTCGCGGTCGGGGCGCCACCGGCTGAACTGGGCGGTGTGGCGAAACCGCGGGCCTTCCATATGGTCGTAGCGGACCTCGACCACCCGCTCGGGTCGAAGCGGCACGAACGAGAGGTCCTTGCCAGCGTTCCAGCGCGAGAATTCGTTCTTGCGCGGCGTGCGTTCGCCGGCCTCGTGCGCGGCCCAGTTCCACGGATGGCCCTCGAAAGTGGTTACCAGGGATTGCAGTTCGGTGAACAGCCGCCGGCGTTCGGCCATCGGCAAGGCGCCGATCACGCCGACCGACGCGAGCTGGCCGTCCTCCTGGTAGAGCCCGAGCAGCAGCGAGCCGATCGCGTCGCCGCCCGACTTGTGCACCCGATAGCCGGCGACCACGCAGTCGGCGGTCCGCTCGTGCTTGATCTTGAACATGACGCGCTTGTCCGGCTGGTAGGTGATGCTCAGTGGCTTGGCGATGATGCCGTCGAGGCCGGCGCCCTCGAACTCCTTGAACCACCGTTGGGCGGTCTGCAGGTCGGTGGTTGCCGGCGTGACGTGGATCGAGGGCCCGGACTTCGCCAGTGCGTCGACGAGGGCGGCGCGCCGCTCGCCGAACGGTCTCCGGGTGTAGTCGTCGTCGCCCAGTGCGAGCAGGTCGAACGCGATGAAGGAGGCCGGCGTCTTCTCGGCGAGCATCCGCACCCGCGAGTCGGCCGGGTGGATCCGCTGTTGCAGCGCCTCGAAGTCCAGGCCGTGGTCGGTGGCGACGACAATCTCCCCGTCAATCACGCAGCGTTCCGGCAGCTCGGCCTGGACCGCGGCGACGAGCTCGGGGAAGTATCGGGTCATCGGCCGCTCGTTGCGGCTGCCCAGTTCCACCTGATCGCCGTCGCGGAAGCAAATCGACCTGAACCCGTCCCATTTGGGCTCATACGAGGCATCCGGCGGGAACGACCGCACCGGCTTGGCCAACATCGGCGACACCGGTGGCATGACAGGCAAGTCCATCGCCTCATTGTGCTGGAATCCTGATATGGCGGCTGCAGCGGAAGAAATCGACGTCGACGGCATCTCGGTAAGGCTGACCAACCCCGACAAGGTGTATTTCCCCGCGCTGGGGTCGCAAGGCACCAAACGACGGCTCATCGACTACTACCGTGCCGTGGGCGGCGGACCGATGCTGACCGCGCTGCGCGACCGGCCCACCCATCTGCAGCGCTTCCCGGACGGCATCGACGGCGAGGAGATCTACCAGAAGCGGGTACCGCAGCACCATCCCGACTACCTGGAGACCTGCCGGGTGACGTTCCCGTCGGGACGCACCGCCGACGCGCTGAAGGTGACCCACCCGTCGGCGATCGTGTGGGCGGCGCAGATGGGCACGGTCACGCTGCACCCCTGGCAGGTGCGCTGCCCGGACACCGACCATCCCGACGAGCTACGCATCGACTTGGATCCGCAGCCCGGCACCGGCTTTCAGGAGGCGCGGGCGGTTGCCGTCGACGTGCTGCGGCCGCTGCTCGACGAGCTCGGTTTGGTCGGGTACCCGAAGACGTCCGGCGGCCGTGGTGTGCACGTGTTTCTGCGTATCGCCACCGACTGGGACTTCGTTGAGGTGCGCCGGGCGGGCATCGCGCTGGCCCGCGAGGTGGAGCGCCGCGCACCGGAGGCGGTCACCACGTCGTGGTGGAAGGAGGAGCGTGGCGAGCGCATCTTCATCGACTTCAACCAGAACGCGCGGGACCGCACCATGGCGTCGCCGTATTCGGTGCGGCGCACCCCGATCGCAACCGTGTCGACGCCGCTGACGTGGGACGAGCTGGCGGGCGCCGATCCGGACGACTACACCATGGCGACCGTGCCCGACCTGGTGAAGCGCCGCGATGACCCGTGGGCCGGCATGGACGACGTGGCCCAGTCAATCGCTCCGTTGCTGGAGATGGTTGCGGCCGACGAAGAGCGCGGACTCGGCGACATGCCGTACCCGCCGAACTACCCGAAGATGCCGGGCGAGCCGAAACGGGTGCAGCCGAGCCGGGATAGGGATCTGAGCAGCAAGAATAATCCTGATTGACGCCGGGTGCTGTTTAGCATGGCAGGAACTCTCCTGATGACCTGGGACAATCATGTCCGCGCCCGAGTCCCTGGAATCCCTGGCCGAGAGCTTCGGCCGGGTCCTGTATATCGAAGGCAAGGCCGACCGCACCCTGGTGCTCTACGGGCAGTCGGTCCGCTACTTCTGCGCCTGGCTGACCGCGCAGGGCCAGCCCACCGACCTGACATCACTGACCCGCGACAACGTGGCGGACTGGCTAGAGTCGCTGCGGAGGCGCAGGCTCTCCGATGGCACCGTCCTCACCCGCTGGCGCGGGCTGCGCCGGTTCGTCAACTGGCTGCTTGCCGAGGGCATCATCCACACCGACCCGCTGGCCGGACTCACCGTGGACAAGCCCGAACCACCACCGGTGCCGGTGCTGTCCGACGAGGAGCTGACCGCCCTGGTGGGGGCTTGCAAGGGCGGCACCTTCAACGACCTGCGCGACACCGTGATGATCCGGCTGCTAATCGACGGCGGGCTGCGCGTGTCGGAATTGACGGGTATCGATCTCAAGCACATCGATCTGGACACCGGGACCGTGCAGGTGACCGGGAAGGGCGAGCGGGTGCGGGCAGCCTACTTCGGGGCCAAGACAGCGGTGGCGCTCGACCGGTACCTGCGGGTAGCCGTGGCCACCGCTTACGCCGATGACCCGGCGCTGCTGCTTGGCGAACGGGCGGCTCACCACGGACGGCGTACGCGAACGGCTCAAGGTGCGCGCCGCCCTGGCCGGGCTCGATCCCGCCACCGTACATCCGCACAGATCCCGCCACACCCACGCGCATGACTTCCTGCTGGCCGGAGGTCAGGAGCGCGACTTGAAGAGGCTCATGGGTTGGCGCAGCTACGCCATGCTCGAACGCTACGGAGCCTCGGCCGCAGATCACCGAGCCCGAGAGGCCGCTCGACGACTTCGCCGGGGAGACCGGATCTAAGTCGCAAGTTCCGCGCGGTGGGCGTGGAGTCACTATTGGGAACGGTAAGTCCCGTTCGACGAAATCATCGACCCCGCCAACACCCGCCGCCTGCCCGAAGCACTGGCCGCCGCCCCCGCCGGACGCGGCGCCCACGGCAACATCCCGCTCTGACACCCGTCGCGGGCACTGGGCCGCTGCCGCTATTGCTGGTTGCCGAACGCGAGGATTTCGGCGGTCTCCTCTGGCGTCAGCTGGCGCGGGACCGCACCGTGCGCGAGTTTCTCGCTCTGGACGTGGCGCTTGATGCGGTCCACGATCTCCGGGTTCGCCAGCGCGGACAGATCACCCACATCGGCGAAGTTCGAGATCCCGGCGATCACGCGGTGCATGATCTTGCCGGACCGCGTCTTGGGCAAGTCCGGCACGATCCACACGTGCACGGGCCGGGCGATCTCCCCGATCTCGTGCTCGATCGCCGCCGTGACCTTGTCCTCCACCGCACGGCTCGGCTGCAGGCCCTTCTTCAGCGACACGTACATCTCCACGGCCAGGCCGCGGGTCTCGTCGATCACATCGATCACCGGGACCGCGGCGGCCTCGCTGATCAGCTCGACGGTCAGGCTGGCCGACTCCAGTTCCTTGGTGCCCAGCCGGTGGCCGGCCACGTTGATCACGTCGTCCACCCGGCCCAGGATGCGGAAGTAGCCGTCGGCGGCCTGCAGCGCGGCGTCGGCGGCGAAGTACGGCCAGTCGTGCCAGTCCTTGCTCTGCGGATCACGGCAGTACTTGCGGTAGTACGTGTCCACGAGCCGGTCGGGCTGGCCCCAGATGTCCTGGAACTCGCCGGGCCACGGGTTGCGGATGCAGATGTTGCCCGCCCTTCGGCTGCCGGCCTCGAGCACCTTGCCGTCCTCGTCGTAGATCACCGGGTAGATGCCCAGCGCGCCGGGACCGCAGCTGCCGGGCTTCATGTGCTGCAGGCCGGGCAGCGTGGCGCCGAGGAAACCGCCGGTCTCCGTCTGCCACCAGGTGTCCACGATCACGGCCTCGCCCTTGCCGACGGCCTGGTAGTACCAGCGCCAGACCTCGGGCTCGATCGGCTCGCCGACCGTGGTCATGTGCTTGAAGTGGTAGTTGTACTTCGCCGGCTCGTTCGGGCCGAGCGTGCGCAGCATCCGGATCGTGGTCGGCGCGGTGTGAAAGATCGTCACGTCGAGCCGTTCGGCGATCCGCCACAGCCGGCCGGCATCCGGGTAGGTGGGCACGCCCTCGTACAGCACGCTCGTGGCGCCCAGCGCCAGCGGCCCGTACACGATGTAGCTGTGCCCGGTGATCCAGCCGATGTCCGCGGCACACCAGTACGTGTCGCTGAGGTTGATGTCCTGGTAGTACTTGGACGTCCCGGTCACGTAGGACAGGTAGCCGCCGGTGGAGTGCTGGCAGCCCTTGGGTTTGCCGGTCGAGCCGCTGGTGTACATCAGGAACAGCGGGGCCTCGGCCGGCATGGACACCGGTTCGATCACGGCGCCCCGGTACGTGCCGGCGATGTCGTCCACCAGCTCGTCACGGCCGTCGAGCATGGGCGTGGGCGAGCTGTAGCGGCCGGGGTAGCGGCTGAACACCAGCACCTTGTCCACGTCCTGGCCCAGCCCCCTGGCCTCGGCCACCGCCTCGTCGGCGTTGATCTTGTGATCGATCAGCGCGCCGTTGCGGTGGTAGGCGTCCATGGTGATCAGCACGCGGCTGCCCGAGTCGGCGATCCGCTCGCCGGCCGCGGTGCCGCTGAACCCGGCGGACACCTGGGAGTGGATCACGCCCAGCCGCGCGCAGGCCAGCATGGCAATGGGCAGCTCGGGCACCATCGGCAGGTGGAAGGTGACCCGGTCACCGGTCTTCAGGCCGCAGTGATAGCGCAGCAGCGCGGCGAATTCGTTCACCCGCCGGTACAGCTCCTGATACGTGATGGTCTGGGGCTGCTCGGATTCCGGCTCGGGCACCCAGAGCAACGCCGCCTTGTTGCGGTCCCGGCTCCAGTGCCGGTCGACGCAGTTGTAGCAGGCGTTGAGCTTGCCACCGGTGAACCAGCGCCAGAACGGCGGATTGCTGGTGTCCAGCACGGTCTGCCAGGGTTCGTCCCAGGTGAGCAGGTCAGCGTATTCGGTGAAACAGTCCGGGAAATTCTGCTCCGCAAACCGGTCCAGTATCGCCGGGTCATTGGCATTGGCCTGCTCGACGAATTCCGGTGAGGGAGGGATGTAGTCCTCCTCACGCCAATGCACCTCGATTTGCGCTTCGGACACGTCCGGTATGCCGGATTCAGTCGTCATGGGTCAACCTCCGCGGGAAGGCGAAAACACGGCGCCACCGGCCACGCCCGTGGCGGTGGTACGGCTTGATCAGCGCTGGGCCGGGGCCAGCGGGAAGACCGGCAGCAGGGTGCGCTTCCAGGGGGAGTTGGCCACCCCGGCGCACGACGCGTACCAGGCCAGCGCCGCGGCAGGACCACCGCGACCAGTCCGGAGGTCGTGACGAATCCGGCGTTGAAAACACTGAGCACAAAGGTCTCATGGCGAAACTCGCAAGACCGAGCGGGCCCGGGTCAGCGATGTAGCCGGTGGGATCGGCAACCTCTGGCTGGGTGCCGATCGCAGCGGTCGATGAGTTCCACGACACTAGGGACATCTGCTGTCAAACGGCAGGCTTTTTGGCGCTTGCGTCGGGCGTGGTCGCTCCGTTGGCTGATCGGGCCGCGATCGGCGACTCCAGCATGGTCGACGCAGCGGCGGTCTCGCGGGCGAAGAAGGTTCCGATATCACCGATCGTGCTCATCAACGGCGCCGGGAACACCACCGTGGTGTTGTTGTCCTCCCCCAACTCGACCATAGTCTGCAGATTGCGCAGCTGTAGGGCTAAGGGGTGGGCCATCATGGTGTCCGAGGCATCACCGAGTGCGGCCGCGGCCATCGATTCACCTTCGGCGGCAATGATCTTCGCGCGTTTCTCCCGCTCGGCCTCGGCTTGGCGGGCCATCGCCCGTTTCATGGTGTCGGGCAGCTGGATGTCCTTGAGCTCGACCAGAGTCACCTCGACACCCCACTCCAGGGTGGTCACATCCAGGATCTCCCGGATGTCGTCGTTGATGACCTTGGTCTCCGCCAACGCCTCATCGAGGGTGTGCTGGCCAACCACGTTGCGTAGCGTGGTTTGGGCGATCTGACCGATCGCGGCGTACACATTCTCGATGGCCACCACCGACTTCACCGCATCGACGACCCGGAAATACGCGACAGCGGCAATGTCGACACTGACATTGTCGCGGGTGATGATCCCCTGCGACTCGATCGGCATCGTGACGATGCGCAGCGACACCTTCCACAACCGATCGATGACCGGGATGATGAACCTCAGGCCGGGTTCCCTGACACCGATGACCCGCCCGAGCCGGAACCACACACCCTTCTCGTACTGGGTCACCACCCGAATCGACCGTGCCACCACAATCAGCGCCACGATGATCACGGCAATGACGACGACGGTGACGACGGTCATGTCTTCTCCTCAAAGATGAAATCGGCGGTCAATCCGGTGAGGTGCTGTCTCGCACCACCACCACCGCAGGATCATTACCGCTCCCAGCCGACTCGACGCGGCGATACCCGCGCCATCTCGTCTAGTGGTTTCACCATGCGGCTGCGGGCATCACGCTCACAAGTGCCAAAGGTCCTTGCCATGACCCCGGCTCGTTGATCCAGGTGGAGCAGGCGGAGTGAGAGTCTTGCCGCCCATGATGTGGGCAGGAAGGCTCGATGAGAATGGGCGACAGGCGACAGACATACGCTGGAGCAGGTTGTGCGCAAGCTGGCAGGGCGTCGCGGTATGTGGCGGCACGGCAGGGTGTCCGCTACCGTGGATGCAAAGTACCCCTCCTGGGTATGCGGGACGCGAGCTGTAATGGTCCGAGAACGCGACGTTCGTGAGCTTGCGGCGGCCCTGCGCACCGGCGCCGTCCTGGTGGACGTGCGGGAACGGTTCGAGTACGTGAGCGGGCACGTTCCCGGTGCGATGTCGCTGCCCATCGGTGAGCTGGTGGTGCGGGGACGCGAGCTGCCGACGTCCGCGACGGTTTACGCGATCTGCGCCACCGGCAACCGCAGCCGAACGGCGCGGGCTGGCTGACCGCCGCCGGTCTGGATGCCGTGTCCGTGCGGGGGCGCGCGCGGGCGTCGCCTGAGACCACGCGCCCCGAGACGGCCCAGCCGGCCGCACGCGCGCCGTGTCACCCGTCGCGCACCGGGACGCCCCACGAGCGCAGTACGTCACACGCGAGCCGGACCAATTTTGGCAGCCGGCCTTGGACCGTCGGGCTGAGCCCGACTCCGCAGGCCAGGCTGGCCGGCACCATGCCGGCGAGGGCGAACCGGTGCGGGGCGCGGCCGGTGAGCTCGGCAGCGGACAGCGCGTCGACCAGGCTCACGTCGTGCGCGGTGGCGCGCATCCCGTGGCCGCGACGGACCTCCGCGTCCCGCAGGAGCACGACGGAGCCGGGTTCGCCGTGCGACGGTGCGACGGCGTCGAGCACGAGGACCGCGTCCCGGCCGGCGATCAGCGGGGTCAGCAGCAGGCCGAGCGTGCCCCCGTCGAGCAGGTCCACCTCGGGCGGCAGCAGCGGGGCGAGCCGGCGGGCGGCGGTGATCCCCGTGCCGTCGTCGCCGAGCAGCTCGTTGCCGATGCCCAGGACGAGGATCGGCGCGGGGCTCACGGGCGCCCCGGGGGCAGGAACTTGTAGCCGGAGAAGATCGACGTCATCAGGCCGGAACCCTCGACGCGGTCCACGAGCAGCCCGCTGTAGACGTGGTGGATCATGAAGCCCCAGGTCAGCCACATGATCAGGTGGTGGACGAAGCGGATGGTGGACAGCGCGAACCACCCGCGCAGCCAGCCGGTGAGAAACGCCGCCCAGCCGACCCCTTCGACGCCCCACAGCACCAGCCCGGTGACGATCTCGAGCCCGAACATGAGGTACAGCACGGTGTATGTCATTCCGGCCAGCGGGTTGTGGCCGACCACCGGCGGCGCCTCGCGGGACAGGAAGAGGTAGAACCGCACCGACGGGATGATCTGGCCGATTCGCTCTCGGGTGGTCGGGATCCACTCGGTCCAGCGCGACCAGCGGTTCGGGGCGAGGAACATCCATGCCACGCGCGCGCCGATCAGCGCGATGAACGCGTAGGCGGTGATCTTGTGCACGACCTTGGCCACGGTGACCCAGTGGTACTCGGCGGGCAGCGCAAGGATCGGGGTGGCGATGAGGTAGCCGGTAACGCTGAGCACGACGAGCGCGAGCACGAGCAGCCAGTGGATCAGCCGCACCGGCAGGTCCCAGACACGGACCCGGACGAGGCCCGCGGCCTCCGGCTCGCGGGTG
Organism: uncultured Actinomycetota bacterium; assembly: GCA_963802525.1. Taxonomy (GTDB): domain Bacteria; phylum Actinomycetota; class Actinomycetes; order Mycobacteriales; family Mycobacteriaceae; genus Mycobacterium. The sequence goes on from CAWDJC010000032.1 coordinate 267,112, forward strand.
CGCGCCGGGGCGCTCACTGCACCAGTACCTTCGTGACGATCTGGCCGTCGCCGTCGTAGACGTGTGCCGCGCAGGCCATGCACGGGTCGAAGGAATGCAGGGTGCGCAGGATCTCCAGCGGGCGGTCCGGGTCGACGACCGGGGTACCGACCAGCGCTGCCTCGTACGGGCCGGGGTTGCCGTGCTCGTCGCGCGGGCCGGCGTTCCAGGTGCCGGGCACGACCGCCTGGTAGTTGCGGATGCGCTGGTCCTCGATCACCACCCAGTGCGACAGTGCGCCGCGTGGCGCCTCGTGAAAGCCGACGCCCAGCGACCGGCCGCCCGGCCAGTTCCGGGGATCCCACTTCGTGTTGTCGGCGATGGTGAGGTCGCCGCCGGCCACGTTGTCGCGCAACCGGTTCACCAGCTCCAGCGTGTAGTGGGCCATCAGCTGGGTTTCCAGGCCCCGCGCGAGCACGCGGCCGAGCGTGGACATCAGCGCGCTGGCAGGGACGTTTAGCCGCTGGAGCGCGGCGTCGACTGCCGGGGTGATGCGCTCGTCGCCGACGGCGTGTCCGACGAGCATGCGGGCGAGCGGGCCGACCTCCATGGCCCGGCCGTCGTAGCGGGGAGCCTTGAGCCAGGTGTACTTTCCCGCCACGTCGAGCTGGTCGAACGGCGGCTGCGGGCCGGTGTAGTCCGGCGTGGTGTCGCCCTGCCACGGCGGCAGCGACGGCTTGGCGTCGTCGTGGCGGTACCAGGAGTGGAACGCGGACTCGGAGACCTTGCGCGGCTCGAATGGTCCGTACGCGCCGTCGACGAGCACGCCGCCGGGGAACAGCCCGCCCGCGGGCGGGTTCCCCTTCTCCGGCGCGGAAAGTGTGTAGTCGCCGAACACCAAGTACGAGCCCAGCCCCTTGCCGTAGCGGGTCCACTCCGGATAGACCGCCGCGATCGCGTAGAGGTCGGGCAGGTAGACCTGCTCCACGAACTCGATGCCCCGCTGGACGAGCTGGGCGAGCTCCTGGAGGGTGTTGCCGTTGATCGCGGCCTGGCTGTTGGGGTCGAGCGGGGAGGCCATGCCGCCGACGAGATAGGTCTGCGGGTGCGGGTTCTTGCCACCCAGGAGCGCGTGGATGCGCACGTAGTCGCGCTGGAACTCCAGCGCGTCGAGGTAGTGGCTGAACGCCAGCAGGTTGACCTCGGGATCGAGCCGGTAGGCCGGGTGTCCCCAGTAGCCGTTGGTGAACGGGCCGATGTTCCCCGACTTGAGGAACTTCTCGAGCCGGTCGCGCACCGCGGTGAACAACGCCTTGGTCGAGCGCGGGTAGTCCGAAATGGACTGGGCGAGCACGGCGGTCCGGCCGGGGTCGGCCTTGAGTGCGGACGTCGGGTCGACCCAGTCCAGCGCGTGCAGGTGGTAGAAGTGCACGACGTGGTCGTGCAGGAACTGCGAGGCCGCGATGAGCTGGCGCAGCAGCCGGGCGTTGAGCGGTGGGACCGCGCCGACCGCGTCCTCGACGGCCCGCACCGAGGCGAGCGCGTGGACCGTGGTGCAGACCCCGCAGATGCGTTGTGCGAACAGCCACGCGTCCCGCGGGTCGCGCCCGACGAGGATCTTCTCGATGCCGCGCCACATGGTCGACGACGAGTAGGCCTCGGTGACCACGCCACCGTCCACTGTGACCTCGACGCGCAGGTGCCCTTCGATGCGAGTGACGGGGTCGATGACCAACCGGGCCATGTTACGGGCCTTTCCACTTCGGTGGCTTCGCCGTGAACTGTGGTGGACCGGCGGCGGGCTGCGCGGCGCCCCGTTCCTCGGGGGACGCGGCGCGCCGGTGCTGGACGACCTTTCCCACGCCGTGCAGGGCGAACCCGGTCGCCGTGGCGGCGAGGACGCCGAGCCCGATCTGGTCCACCGACAGGTTCGTGTCGCCGACCTGGACGCCCGGCAGCCGGCCGTAGAACGGCGTCATGTCGTCCCAGAAGTCCGGCTCGGAGCAGCCGACGCAGCCGTGGCCGGCGCCGATCGGCCACGACGTCCCGTCGTTGTAGCGCACGCTCGGGCAATTGTGGAACGTGCTCGGTCCCTTGCAGCCGAGGCGGTAGAGGCACCATCCCTTGCGGTGTCCCTCGTCGCCCCATTCCTCCGCGAACTGGCCTGCGTCGAAGTGGCCGCGGCGCGGGCAGGTGTCGTGGATACGCTCCCCGTAGGCGAACAGCGGGCGGCCGAGGTGGTCGGTGGCCGGGAACTCGCCGAAGGTCAGGTAGTGCACGATCGTGGCGGTCAGGTTGTCGGCGTTCACCGGGCAGCCCGACAGGTTGACCACCGGAACGCCGCTGACGATGTCCTCGACACGCACCGCGCCGGTCGGGTTCGGCCCAGCCGCGGGGATCCCGCCGAATGCCGAACAGGTACCGACGTTGATGATCCCCGCCGCTCCGCGGGTGGCGGCGCGCAGCAGGTCCTCCGCCGAGCGGCCGCCGATCGTGCAGGCGCCCGGGATGCCGGTCGGCACCGAGCCCTCGACCACCACCAGGTGCCCACCCTTGGTCACCGCGTTGTCGCGGGCCTTCTCCGCGGCGTGGCCGGCTGCGGCCATGACCGTCTCGTGGTAGTCGAGCGAGATGAGCCCCAGCAGCAGGTCGGCGGTCGAGGGGTTGCGGGAACGCAGGAACGCCTCCGTGTCCCCGGCGCAGTCCTGGAACTCCAGCCACACCACCACCGGAGACTCCACTTTGGACAAAGCGTTCGCGACCCGCGGCGCGAGCCCCTCCGGCAGGGCGAGCGTCGCGACCATCGCCGCGCAGAAGGTCAGGAACCGCCGCCGGTTCACGCCGGCATCGTCGAGCCGATCGGCCAGCGTCCGCGCTTCGGGGGCCGGATCTGGTTCGGTGGCACGGTCGGCGCACTTGGCGTCGCGAGAACTCATCGCCACCTCCGCGGAACACCAGGGCCGCATGTCCGGCAGCGCGAGGGCCGCCCGGTATCCGGCCGATGATTGTTCATCCGATTGACAGCTTACGAGTCCAAAGGTCATTTGGACACCGAATGAGTGTGGCCCGATACTCCGTTGGTGGACACCCTCGACGCGCTCGTCACCGACGTGCACCGGACGTTCGACCGAGTACACCGCGAGCGGTTCCTCGGCGACCCGGCGGCGAACCCCCGGCTGGGCGTGGCGGTCGTCGACGCCGCCCTCGTCGCGGACACACCCGCCCTGGTGCTGCTGACCCCCTGGACGATCAACGGCCTCGCCTTCCCACCCGACGACGTGTTCCCCGCGACTCTCACCGTCGCCGGGCGGGTCCGCCCCGCGCACCGCATCGACATGCCCGAGCTGGGCGTGTTCTGGTCGGTGAACCTGCCGACCGAGACGGCTGGCCTGAGCGGCATGGCGCAGGCGCACGCGCTCGCGAGCTCGTGGGCACAGCCGTTCCGCGAGGCGGTGCGGGCAATCCGGCAGCCGATGTGACGCTCATCCGGGGTGACCGGCCCAGCAGCGTCGCGGACACCGGTCTTGGCTATGGTGGAGGGAAGAGATACCCCATGGGGTATCCTCGGAGCAGGTTTCCACCAACCCGGAGCCCGATTTGCCGGTGGTCCAGTGCGCGTTTCCGCGCGTGCAGCGCTGATGTTCGAGGTGGGAGTGCGTTGGTTGTGCCATGCTGCGTAGGTGTCCGCTGATCAGGCGGTCCCCCCTTCAGGGGTGGTGACGTTTCTGTTCACCGAGCTTGAGGGTTCGACCAGTCGGTGGGAGAAAGACGCGGATGGCATGCGGGTGGCGCTGGCCGCGCATGACGAGGTGTTGCGCAAGGCGATCGAGACACGCGGAGGCTGGTTGTTCAAGCACACTGGTGATGGGGTGTGTGCCGCGTTCGCGTCGCGCCGTCGACCATCCCCGGCTCGCGTTCCTATGTGTGATCGGCCACGCCAACTGCTCGGTGCTAGTCGTCCGCTCGTAGACTCATCCCACCACGGCCGACGACGGGCTAAAATACATATTCGATACTTTCAGTCCCGGTGGCGATAATGGAAACCGAACCTGTGGACGACGTCTTCACAGCGACGCTGCGTGACGGGGCTACGGTGCAGATGCGCCGCCTTGGCTACGCGGATATGGACGCGGTTACCGAACTTCATGACACCCTCACCGACGATGAGCGCTACTTGCGGTTCTTCACGATGCATCCGGCCTATCTGAAAACCGTGGCTCACAAGCTCACCGAAGACAACGGCGAAAACTACGCACTGGGCGCTTTCCTGCGGCTGAACGAGGGGGCCTGGTACAACTACGGAGCTTTGGTCGGTGTGGCCAACTATCTGGTGTGCGACAGGCCCGACACCGCTGAATGGGCCATCGTCGTCGCCCACAACGATCATGAGCGCGGAGTGGGAAGGGCATTGCTTCGCACGCTCGCACAGGTTGCCCGCCGCAACGGAATTCAGTACTTCGTCGCCGACGTCTTGACCACGAATCACCTGATGTTCAGGGTGCTTGATGACGCCGGACTGCAGTCGCGACACACCGGGTCCGAAGACGGTGTCGTGCACCTGGAAATCAATTTGGCCGAGATCGCCGGGTTGATCTGACTGACAGACGTTGCAGCGCTACACAGTCTTCGCTAAAACCAACAGCCATGGAGCCGGTGACTTTGGACCCTATTCTCGGGCCGACGTGTGACGCTCTGATGAGAGATGTCTGTCCCCGTGATCTAGCGAGTGGGTAAGCATGATGAGTGCCCTGCTTACGGGAGGTTTATAGCATGTCCGATTCGCCCTCCGCGATCTACATCGCCGCGTCCGAGGGGGAGACCGGCAAGGCGATAATCGCGCTGGGACTCCTGCACCGCCTGACGGCCATAGTGGCCAAGGTCGGGGTGTTTCGGCCGATCACGCCGCTGGGTGAGGACCGCGATACCATCCTGGAACTGTTGCTGGCGCATGCCACCGCCGGTCTGCCCCACGAGCGGTGCGTCGGCGTGACGTATCAGGAGCTGCACTCCGACCCCGACGCGGCACTCGCCGACATCGTCGACTCCTACCAGTGGCTGGCCGATCGGTGTGACGCGGTGGTGATCGTCGGCAGCGACTACACCGACGTCACCGGCGGCCCCGCCGAGCTGTCCGTCAACGCCCGCATCGCGGCCAACCTCGGAGCGCCGGTGGTGCTTGCGGTGCGCGCTAGAGGCCGCACCCCCGACCGGATCGCCCAAGTCGTCGAACTATCCCTGGCCGAGCTGGCGGCTCACCATGCCCATACCGCGGCGGTGGTGGCCGCCCGCTGCCGACCAGACGACATGACCGCGGTGGCCGAGGCGTTGCAGCGCTTCGAGCCGAAGAGCTATGTGCTGCCAGACGAGCCGATGCTGGAGGCCCCGACGGTCGCCGAAATGCAGCAAGCCGTGAACGGAACTCTGATCAGCGGTGACGAGGCAATGATGTCCCGCGAATGCATGAGCGTCCTCGTCTGCGGAATGACGGCCCCAAACGTGCTGGAGCGGCTGACCGAGGGGCAGGCGGTGATCACCCCGGCCGATCGTGACGACGTTGTGCTCGCGGTAACGTGTGCCCACGGGGCCGACAGTTATCCGTCGCTGTCGTGTCTGATCCTCAACGGGGCCCTGAAGATGCATCCGGCCATCGCCAAGCTGGTGTCCGGGCTGCGACTGCGGCTGCCGATCATCGCGACCACGACCGGCACCTTCGAGACCGCCATCGCCGCGGCGTCGGCCCGCGGTCGGGTCACCCCGGCATCGCCCCGCAAGATCGATACGGCGGTGGCGCTGGTGGAGCGCCATGTCAATATTGCGGACCTGCTGGGGGTGCGGCTGGCGCCGATTCCGATCCCGACAGTCATCACGCCGCAGATGTTCACCCACCAGCTGCTGGACCGCGCCCGGGCGGACCGCAAGCGCATTGTGCTGCCCGAGGGATCAGACGACCGCATCCTGCGGGCGGCCGGGCGGCTGTTGCGGCACCGCGTGGTCGATCTGACCATTCTTGGCGACGAGGCCGAGATTCGTTCCCGGGCAGCCGAACTGGGTGTCAATCTGTCCGACGCCGCGATACTGGACCCACGCAGCAGCGAGCTGTGCGAGAAATTCGTCGCGCAGTACGCAGACCTGCGCGAGAGCAAGGGCGTCACCCTGGAGCAGGCCGGCGAGATCATGCAAGACACCACGTATTTCGGAACCATGCTGGTGTACAACGGTTTTGTGGACGGGATGGTGTCCGGCGCCGCCCACACCACCGAGCACACCGTGCGGCCGGCGCTTGAGGTCATCAAGACCAAACCCGACATCTCCATTGTGTCGAGCATCTTCCTGATGTGTCTGGAAGACCGGGTCCTGGCGTACGGGGACTGCGCGATCGTGCCGAACCCCACCGCGGAGCAGCTCGCCGACATCGCGATCTCATCAAGCGGGACCGCGGCACGATTCGGCATTGAGCCGCGGGTGGCGATGCTGTCCTATTCCACCGGCGTATCCGGCGCCGGAGCCGACGTCGACAAGGTCAGACAGGCAACCGAGCTGGTGCGGCAACGACAGCCCGACCTGCTGGTGGAAGGACCTATCCAATACGACGCCGCGGTGGAACCCAGTGTGGCCGCGACCAAGATGCCGGACTCGCCGGTCGCCGGCCGTGCCACGGTGCTGATCTTCCCTGACCTCAACACCGGCAACAACACTTATAAGGCGGTGCAGCGCACCGCCGGGGCGATCGCGATCGGCCCGGTGCTGCAGGGCCTGAACAAGCCGGTGAACGACCTGTCCCGCGGTGCGCTGGTCGAAGACATCGTCAACACCGTCGCCATCACCGCGATCCAGGCGCAGGGGATCTGATGACCACCGACAACCGTGTTGTGCTGGTGATCAACGCCGGCTCGTCGTCGCTGAAATACCAGCTCCTCGAGCCGGATTCGGGCACCGAATTGGCGGTCGGCATCGTCGAGCAGATCGGCGAACAGTCGTCGTTGGCTCATGTGGATGCCGGGAAGCATCATGCGGAACGCGACGACCGGGTCGCCGACCACGAAGCGGCACTGCGCTTGGCATTCGACCTGCTGGCCGAGGCCGGCATCGAACCGGAGACCAGCGGCTTGGTGGCGGTCGGGCATCGGGTGGTGCACGGCGGCAACGACTTCTACCGGCCAACCGTCGTCGAAGACGCGCTGATCGCCAAGCTGAAGGAGCTGTCGCCACTGGCACCGTTGCACAACCCGCCGAACGTGCTGGGAATCGAGGTGGCGCGCAAGCTGCTGCCCGACATCCCGCACGTCGCGGTGTTCGACACCGCGTTCTTTCACGACCTGCCCGCTGCGGCGGCGACCTACGCCATCGACGGCGGGCTTGCCGAGAAGTGGCAGATCCGGCGCTACGGATTCCACGGCACCTCGCACCAGTACGTCAGCGAGCAGGCCGCCGCGTTCCTGGGCAGGCCGCTGGACAGCGTGAACCAGATTGTGCTGCATCTGGGTAACGGCGCCTCGGCGTCGGCGATCGCCAACGGCCGGCCCGTCGAGACGTCGATGGGCTTGACCCCGATGGAGGGTCTGGTGATGGGTACCCGCAGCGGTGACGTCGACCCCGGCATCATCAGCTACCTGTGTCGCGAGGCGAAGATGAGCGTCGAGGACATCGAGTCGATGCTTAACCATCGCTCAGGGTTGTTCGGCCTGGCCGGTGAACTCGACTTCCGCCGACTGCGTGAAATGATCGAATCCGGTGACGGCTCAGCGAAATTGGCTTACGACGTGTACGTTCACCGGCTGCGTAAGTACATCGGAGCGTACCTGGCGGTGCTGGGACACACCGACGTGCTGAGCTTCACCGCCGGGATCGGCCAGCGCGTCGCGGCGCTGCGCCGCGACGCGCTGGCCGGGATGGGGGAGCTTGGCATCGAGCTCGACGAGCACCGTAACGCCAGCCCGGCGGCCGACGCGCGGCGGATTTCTACCGACGACTCGCCGATTGCCGTGCTGGTGATCCCGACCAACGAAGAACTGGCCATCGCCCGGGACTGCATGCGGGTGGTCTAGCCCAAAAGCCCACGCTGCGCCGGCCGGTCCCGACGAACGGTGTGGGACCAGTGCCGATGGTGTGTGCGCCACCAGGTCGTAGTAGACATCGCGAAAATCTAGGCCGCACTGTCAAAGAGTGATCACTGGGTGGAAAGGCTAGGGTCGTGCCTACATTTTGCCCACACTTGGTCGTAAAACAGCATGACGGAGTGGGATTGAGTGAGACCCAAAAAGCCAGGTCAAGGGGCTAGCAGCCCCTTAACTGAATCGACTCAGCGCAGAACAATTCAAGATGAATTGGCTTCGCTGCCAATACGTCACTAGTTTGAACCCGGCGGGTGCGAGTTCGGCGTGTCGTGTTAACCAGTGTCAGATGACGTTGTCGTGGTAGCAGCAAGAGTTTTGCGGGCGGCAAGGATCCGCTGGGCGGCCTTGAGACCCGCGACCACTGCCGATTCTTGTGAGGGCAAAGCCATGTAGTCGCCGGCCAGTTGCACTGCGGCGTCGGCTGGATAATCGTCGAGGAATCTTTTCAGCGCCTTGTAATAACCGACGTCGGCCAGGCTCGCCGCATATGACCAGCGGGTGAGGCGGGCATCCAGGAAGTGGTCGCGCAGCTCAGGGAACAGCCGCTCGATCAGCTCGCGAGCGGTGGTCCCCAGATGATCGTCACTCCACGTTGAAATATCGATGTCCGGCTCGCCGGGGAAGAACGCTGTGATGAGGCTAGTACCCGTCGGAGCGCGGTCGGGTGCCTTGATGTGCTCGAGAAACAACGTGCCAATGTCGGGAGAAGCGGCCTTGGGCACCATCACGAGGAATGGTTCCTTGTTGGTGCGTTTGGAATAGGTCAGCTGCACGGAGCAACAACCCGAATCCTTCGATGCTGTCAGTAAGTCGGCCCCAACCGTTTTCAGCGGCTCATACATGTCGAAGGCGGCGTGAAATGGCGTGGCGATCACGCATGCGTCTGCCTGCTCACGGCCTTCAGAACCAGCGTTGTCTTGGTAATAAACTTCCACTCCGACGTCGGTACGCCGGACCGAGGTGACGGGCGTGCCCACACGCACGTCGAGTGTCTCGGCCAGCCTCGACGGTAGAAGCTGTAAGCCGCCCGTGAGAGTCTGCATCCTGCCGGACGCCGTGACGGCGCCAGCGAAGAACCCGACTACCGACGCCTGGTCCGGTGCACTGGTCACCATCGAGCGCGTTATCCCGTCGAGTATCAGATCGTTGAGCTCGCGGCCGAACACTCGGTCGATGTAGGCCTGGATCGACTCGGTGTCGAACTGGACACGATTGCTCAGGTCGTAGGGGTTCATTCCGTACAGCGGTTTGATGAGCCGCAATCCCCGTAGCACTAACCGCAGCTTCGCCGCGGGAGGCAGCAGCGTGGTGGTCAGGAATGATCGGAGAGGCTTGCGCGTGTCGAGGATGTGAAGGTCGTTGCCCTTCACCAGAGCGATTTCCGGCGGGCAGTCGACCAAGTTGTCTGACAATCCCACATCTCGAACGAGTTTCATGTACTGGGTGTAGTTGTCGGTAACGATGGTGGGACCAGCGTCGAAGAGGAAGCCGCCCTCGGATTCGGAGAGCACTCGTCCCCCGACGCGATCTAGGGATTCGAGCACGGTGACCTGCCAGCCCTGCTCATGGAGCCGGTATCCGGCGCTCAAGCCAGCCAGGCCGCTGCCGACGACGATCGCGCGTTTCATCTGGCTTCCTTGCCCCAGGCAGTCCGCGACCGCGTGATCGCAGCTTCTGCGGAAACCCTTGCGTGGGGGTGCAGGTGTCGTTCGATGAAATTCGGCAAACATGGGGTCCCCGGGGTGGGTGGTACGACCGCCGCGGTGGATCACGGCGACGTCGGTGAGCGCCATGAATATCGACGCTAGCGCAGCTGTTCGCTGTGTGACCGCAAAACGATGCTCGCAAATGGGATCGTGACTGCGTTTTCTCGGCGATGAGGTCGATCAAGGCGCGGTGGCAGCGTCGCTTGCGGCGTCGCTGGTTGGCAGCCGGATGGTGTCGACGTGCCCGCGCGATAGATCATGGCGGCCTCGCGATTCATGCCGAAGGTGACAGCCACCACCAGCTCAGGGTGCATGGTGTTGAACAGGTCGATCAGGCGGGCTGCGAACCGCTTGCGGCGTGAGGCCGTAGGCGTCTGGCAACACCGGGCTCGAGCTGATGAGCACCCGGAGATCACACCAAGCTCATCACCGGTTCGGGGGCAACGAGGGATGGCGCCTGCGTTAGCTTGTTCAGTCTGTGCACCTGGTCTTGCTTGTCGTGCAGATGCTTAAGCGTCAGCTGCAGCTGCTCGACATCCCCGAGCCACGACTGCTCACGTGCGGTGTCAATTCGGTCGTTCAGATCACTCTCGATTTGGGCCAGTCGATCGGCTTGCGAAGGCTCAACCTGTAGAAAATCGCATCGGATGCACGCGTGCTCGTGGGTGCAGCCTGTTCCGTAAGGGCGAACGCAGTTGCCTAGTTCGATCCTGCGCCGGCCAAAGTGTTCGCCGAACTCTTTAAGTTCCTGATCAGTTGGTGGTCTGTACTCTTCGACAGGTCTTTCTGCGCGGCGCCGTGCGATGAACTTTTGGTAGTGCTCGATGACCTCCGTGGGATAGGTGGCCGCGTATCGGCGAGTCGTGTTCAAATCGTCGTGGCCAGCAAGTTGAGCAGCGATGTGGATAGGCAGCCCGTTGCGGACAACATCAGTTAAGAAGATTCGTCGAAAGTCGTGCGGACTCAGCGTGAGTGGTGCGCCGTCGTTGTCACGTAGGTTTGCGTCTGCAGCCGCCGCGATGAGCCAGTTCCGTACCGTTCCTGGGCTGATTACGCTGCGTCGGCCGATGAGAAATCCCCGCTGGAATAGGTAGGGGAGTGCTGCGCTGTGGACGCGTTCATGATCGTCCCAGCGCTGAACAAGCGGCACCGTCGGTTGTGGAGGCTCTTCGGATAGCGGCTCATCAGTTTTTAAGTGGCGCAGCACGATACGTGAGAAGACATGCGCGAGTTCGGGGCTGATCGGCAGCATCCTTTCGGCGTCGCTCTTACTCGGCGCGATCTGCAACAGCGGGATGATCTCGCCATCCGGCTTCCGAAGCGGGCGTAGTGAGAGGTGGGTCAGCTCGAGAAGTTCCTCGATGCGTATCCCCGTGTGGCGTAGAACTTCTACGATCGCCCACGTCCAAAACGCGCGGTCCTCAGCTTTCGTCAGATTGATCTGCCGCCCTGAACCATCGAAGGCAGTCACATCGCTGGTACGGAATTGCCTCTGCCGACGCGGCCCTGGTTTCTGCCAGTGTTCATCGCCTACAGAAAACGCCGCGGCCGGATCCGCTCGAGAAGCCTCGTCGAGGCGCTGCTGCGCCAGGCGCAACTCTCGGGTTACCGACGTAACCAGCTGCGGCAGTACCGGCGATAGGGATCGAGTCCGAGCGTTCATCTCCGCGATTTGGCGGCGGCGGCGTCGGGTGCCCAGGGCGCGTAGTTCTCGGTTCCCGATGGGACACGGCGCTACCCAGGCTGCCCAGCGTGCCGGGTCGTCTTGTGCCCATGCGGCCAAGTCGAGATAGAAGCTGCGGACATTTTGCGCGACGGCCGCCCAATCTCTTCGCGGTTCACCCGTCGGCAATGTCTGCAGCCGGCGCTTCCACTTCTGCGCCTGCTCACGGGAGAGTGCGAGCGTCTGGATACCCGGCTCATGATCTTCCAAATCGACCCAAAAGAGCTTTACGACGTGCAAAGCGACCGTAGTGAGAGTGGTGTAATCACAGCCTGTTTCGCGTTCTGTCAAGTACTCGACAAGAAGATTCCGGATGCCGTCGTCACGGACTCCGTAACGGTCGACCAGCTGATAGCTGGGGCTCGGCGTGGCCACGGCCGGGACCGCGCTGCCGGTGCTGCTGTGGATCGGCGCTGGGCTCACGGTGGCCGCGCCGTCGCTGGCCCTTGTCTGGTGGGTGCGCCGGGACTGCTGCCGGTACTGCGCCGGCCGCTGGCCCGCGCCGGATCGCACCTGCCCACGCTGCGAACGTCCGGTGCCTGCCTGATCACCCCGGCTGGGGATTCTCCGCCGTAGTGCCTCAAATCAAGATGCCCGCGAAATTTTGTCCGTGCCTCAGGTAGGAATGCCCGCGAAACGGGCCGGTTCAGCTGGCCTTGATCCGGATGCCTTTGCGGATGTCGGGTAGGGCGGTGGGGATGCTGGCCAGGTAGAGCTGCTCGGTTTTTTCCTTGGCCAGCTGGAGAAGTCGGTTCTGCAGGTCGGCGATCTCGCGGCCGATCTTGGCGGGGTTGAGGCTGTCGCGGTAGGCGGTCAGTTCGGTCTGCTGTGCCCGGCTGAGAGTCCCGGCGGCCAGCAGCCGGTCCAGCGGGGTTTGCGGGGCGTCGTAGAGGCGTCGGCGGCGGCCGTCACCGCTGCTGGAAGTACCCGATGGGTTTGATGGTCGGAGTCAGGTAGTTGAGCCGGTCGTTCACCAGGGGCCAGAGCCGGTTGAGCACGGCGCGTTCGTCGCCGGTGTCGTAGCGGTAGTAGAACGCGTACTTGCGCACCAGGTGGTTGTTCTTGGACTCGATGGTGGCCTGGTCGTTCTTCTTGTAGGGCCGCGACCGGGTGAAGAAGATCTGCTGCAGGCCGGCCCAGGCGATGACGGCCTTGTTCAAGAACTCGGTGCCGTTGTCGAAGTCCAGGCCGACGACCTCGAACGGCACCTGCTCGACCCCGGCCTTCAACCCGCCCAGGATGTGGGTGTGGGCGTTGTTACGCACGGTGCGCGTGAAGGTCCAGCCGGTGTGCACACAGGTCAGGTTCAAGGTCCGGGCGAACTCGCCTTTCAACGTGGGCCCGCAATGGGCGACCGTATCTCCTTCGAAAAAGCCCGGCGCAGATTCGATCTCGTCGGTGGCCTTGCGGATCTTGACCGACGACCGCAGCAGCGGCGAGGGCTTAGTGGTGGACTTTCCCTTGATGTGATCCTTGGCCTTCGCCGGCCTCAGGTAGCGGTCGATCGTCGCTGCGCTCATCGCCAACAGTTCCTCCCGCACCTTCGGGCTGTAACGGTCACGGCCGAAGACCAGCTCGCTGTGGCGTTCCAACCCGTCGAGCTGGATGGCCATCGAGGCAGCCAGATACTTCCCACACTGCCCACCCGAGGCGGCCCAAACCTTTTGCAGCACTTTGAGAGTGTCGTAGGAGTACTTCGGGGTCCTCGGCTTGCGCGGCCGCTTGGCGACACTGCGGCCCGGACCCGGCGGCTGCTTGGCCGCCGCGGTCAGCCGACGGCGGGCGTTGTCACGCGACCAGCCGGTCACCTCGACCACCTGATCCAGAATCTGGCCCTTGTCCTTCTTCGAAGCCTTCACATACGCCTTGGCGTACTTGGTGGTGATCTCGGCACGAGACGTCATCGACAACCCACTTCCCATGCCTCACGACAGTCACCATTTCGCGGGCATTCTTACGTGAGGCACCGAAGGCGTTTCGCGGGCAGTTTTCGTGAGTCA
>CAWDJC010000033.1:0-144860 GCA_963802525.1 uncultured Actinomycetota bacterium
GTGCCGGCACCCTGCTCGGCGGCCGGATCCTGGAGTTGCTGCGCATCCGCAGTGCCCAACTCGGCGAATGCGAACCCTGTAGCCAGTCGCGCAAGCATGACTCGATCACCGACGATGATGTCGCATGCCTGCTCGCCCCCCGGCCACGGCGCGCTCACCCCGCAGGAGCAGATGGCCGTGGAGTTTCTCGACCTGCTCTCCGGCGACCACCACGCCATGGACGACAAGTTCTACAAGCGCTTGGGTGAGCATTTCACCGCCGCGCAGATCATTGAGCTGGGGTTCACCTGCGCCGGGGTGATGGGATTGCACCGCTTCATCCACACCCTCGATGTCTATGGCGACTCGCCGCCCGTCATCGGGTACGACCAGGATCAGGTCGACAGCACGAAGCCGGTGTGATGGCGCGGCCGGTCCGCTGCCGGCCACCGCGTGAATCGCGAGCACGACAATGATTTTCGATTACCGGTCGTTGTCCCGCCGCGCTTGGGCGTCTTGATCGCGTCGTGTGCGGTTACGAACACGGGTGTGCGCTCAGTTTCGGCAACAATGACACCATGCCGGAACTACTTTCGACGATGCCAACGCGTTCCATCGGTTCGTGCGCCGCTTCGCGGCCACGAAGGTGGGCGGGGCGCTGCTCCGCCCGACTGCACACCACCTCGACCGACTGATCACCAAGGTCACCGGCGGAAGGAGCAGCTTCGCCGAGATCGCCACCGGCATTCCCGCGGTCATCCTGACCACCACGGGTGCCAAATCCGGGGAACCCCGCACCGTCGCCGTGTACGGAATTCCGCACCCCGACGGGGTCGGCCTCATCGCGTCCAATTTCGGCGGCGAAAAGCACCCGCCTGGTACTAACCTCAAGGCCAATCCGAAAGCCACGGTGTCGATCGGTCGCGAGACCTGGCCTGCCACCGCCCGGCTCGCCACTCCCGGCGAGCGCGACGAGGATCTGGGGCGAAAGGCGTCGAGATGTACCCCGGCTGGCGGAAGTACGAAGTACGAGCCGACGACCGCCACATAGAGGCGTTCGTCTTGAGCCGCAAGTGAGGCAGTATCGACTCACCTGACCAACCGACCGCACATGCTGGAGCTGATCGACAAGGGATCCGCCACCGAAGCGCATCCTGTTCCGCTGCTGTTCGTCCACGGCGGCTACCACGCCGCGTGGTGTTGGGATGCCGAACTTCTTGGACTACTTCGCCGGCAAAGGGTTTCGCGCCGTCGCGGTGAGCTTGCGCGGTCACGGGCAAAGTACCCTGTCCAGACCGCTGCGCTCGTGCTCGATCGCCGACTACGTGGACGACGTTCGCGCTGCCGCAGATCAAATTGGTTCGGAGCCCGTGCTCGTCGGACATTCGATGGGCTGCTTTGTCGTACAGAATTACCTCGAGAAGCACGTCCAGGCTGCGGGTGCTGATGGCACCCGCCACGGCGCCGGGGCTGCGACGGAGCGTGTTGCGCATGTTCTGCAGTCACCCGTGGGTCTTCGTGCGCGGCAGCATCTCGGGCCGGTCAGCCGATCTTGTCAACACTCCGGAGTTGGCTCGTGAATCCCTGTTCTGCGCGCATACCCCTGAACCGATTGTCAGATCCTGCGCGGCCCGGATGCAGCCCGAGAGTGCGCGCGCCGGAATCGATCAGATCATGGTGATCCGCCTTCTCGACACCCGCCTCAAAGCCGCACCGATGCTTGTCCTCGGCGCAATAGACGATGGCATGCGAACCATGGCAGAGGTGTCCGCCACAGCCCAGGTCTACCGGACTGAGGCGGAGTTCTTCCCCAACATGGGCCACAACATGATGCTCGAGACGGGATGGCGGGCAGTCGCCGAAAGAATCGACGGCTGGCTCGCGGGCCAGGGGCTCTAGCCAATCGGCAATAACAAGCGGGCAGCAACTCGGCCAACCCGTTATGCTGCCGCGATCGTCGACGTCAGGGGACGAAGCGTCTTAAAGAGCGGCTGCCGATCACGAAGATAGAAGTGGCCGCCCCGAAGGATCTGCACGGAGAAATCCGCCGTTGTCCGCGAACGCCATTCGTGCAAGTCGGATTCACTCACAAGCGGGTCCTCGCTACCGCCGAAGACATGAATCGGGCAGGGCAGTTCCGCTGTGTCGTCTTCCTCGTCTGTCATACACAGCCGCAAGTCGTGCCGAGTGGCAGTGACGGCTCGCTCATGCAGAGTGGGCCATCGCGTTAGTTGCGAAGGCAGCCCGCCCAGATCGGACAGGAGCGTCGCGAGCTGGTGGTCGTCGAGCAGATCCACTACATGGAGTGGGGGCGGAAGGTGCGGTGGGCCGTACGCGGACAGGAATACCGCCCGCGGCAGCGCAGAACCCTGCGCCGCGCGCACGCACGCCAAGCGGTATGCCAGCAGGGCGCCGAAACTGTGGCCGAAGAACATATGCGGCCGGTCAAGGGTGGATCGCAGCTGATCGTTCACCTCGTCGACGAGCTGCCGCACCGTGGTGAAGCGCTGCCGGTTGGCGACCTCGACCGGAATCACCTCGACGGCCGGCCTCAGCGCCTTGTTCCAGGCGTTGAATGCCAACCCGCCACCCCCGGCATGGTGAAAGCAGAACAACCGCACGGTGCCCGTCGCCTTTCTATTCGCGGCTTGCCGAAATCACCATTCGGCAAGCCCTTTGGGAGATGCTTGAGAAAATCTTGCGGCCGCAGGTATCGGCGGCGCGTTTTCTGAGCCGGGCCTAGCTGCCTGCGTTCAGAAGTTCCAGCTCCTCGGCCAGCACCTTGACCATGAACCGGATCTGTTCGGATGAGTGGCAGCTGGTGACGAAGAACCGCAGACGCGCTTTGTCTTCCGGCACAGCCGGAAAAAGGATCGGGTCGGCATTGATGCCGCGCCGCATCAGGGCGTCCGACAGTTGCAGCGCCTTGATCGAGCTGCCAACGATGCACGGGATCATGGGGGCGCACGCGCTGTCGCCGATTTCGATGCCGGCTTCTCGTGCCAGGCTCAGGAAGAGCGCGGCGTTCTCGCGGAGCCGGCGCAGGTGTTCGACCAGCGCCTGGCGCCCAGTGGCCCTCCGTTTTGGTGCCGCACGCGCGATCACGTCGAGGCTGGGGTTGGTGTTCATGCCGTGCTCCGTTTCCTTCATAGGGCCGGACCCGGGTGGGCCGCGCTCACATTTAGGAGCGCCAGACCGGGCTAACACAGACACTTTTTTCCGAAGAACTTTTTGAACCAGCGACCGGGCGACCGTCCCGACCCCCACCCGCGCCTCGCACGCGCTCACCCTTCGCGCCGGTCGCTATCGGTGGCGGTGCACCGTCCCGGCGATCACCTACGACGGCGAAAGCGAGTACTGACCGACCCTTGCGACCCTCGCCACGGCACATACGACGGATATGCCAACTGCGCCAAACATGAAGGGCATTGATCTCCCGGCAAGTGATGTCGAAGGTGATCGCGTTATCGGTATTCAAGAGTGAAAACGAAAACAAACATCATTCCTGACAGCGCCAATGAACCTGCATCACGACTCGGCGTAATGTCCTTCCTTGGCTGATGAAGAGATCCCTGACAAAAATGGCTCAAGAGTCTCGACCGTCGCCGCTTCAATCGCCTTCCAGTGCTCGCGCCGCTTTTGGGCACGCCTTCGGTGACTGCTGGAGAGTTTGCTCAATGGCTTTTCGTGTGCTGGCAACGGGACTAAAAACCCTTGTCGGCCACAGTCCCAGCCGCCCAAAGCTCGCCAGAAGTTGTCGTACGAGCTCTTGAAGTGTGCGGTGTTGCAACCCTTGCGAGCGCCAATCTGCTCGTGGCTGCGAACGGCAAGTATCGCTGTACAGCCGACGACGCGTGCTACGCCCTCAACGGCCGCGAAGCAGAAGAAAGCTGGTGAGTTTTGCGGAAAGGCTCGTTCGAAGGCGAACAGGGCCTCTGGGCATGTTTGCGAAGAGGCCAGGAAGGGTGTCACAGTTCCATCCTGCGTGTGAGCCAGCCAACTAAAGTTAATTCGGTGTAGCGTCGCGTTGCCCACCGATAAAACTATGCTCAGATCACCTTCTGGCACGTCCCGCCTTCCAGCCTCCAGCCTGATAGTCACAACCGCTTCGCCCCCATCACCGCGCCACAACTCTAAACCGGGGCCCCCATATACGGCCTGGCGGTAGTCAGCAGTCCACTGGCGCGATTCGAACGCGTAATGCTGGTAGACGTATTGAACGCGTTGCCGCACCGTTAAGCCTTGTCGCAAGTAGTGACAGTGGCTGATGTGGTGGAAAGGATCCTCTCGGAGCATTGTTGCTCCGAATTGCTTGTAGACGGGTAGTGCCAGTAATTTCCGGTGGGCCTCGCGATAGGCCAACGCACGCAGAGGACGCAGAATGCTCAATAGCCACGCTCCAGCGCCATAATGAAACCGAATCGTTCGCCACTTGCAGAACGCCCGCCAGGGCAAGGTGTGCCACGTCTCGAACACCCCTCGAAACAACGCGACCGTTCCGGCTTCGGGCGAGCCGATGTGTGGCGGCGCGCTGATCGCGCCGAAGTTATGGGCACTCTCAGCAGTCACCGGTTACCGCGACCGACGTCTGTGACAGCGCCCAGCATCGTTCTCCCCTACCGTGGCGATCGAAACGGCGAAACCATACGAAACCGACAATACGCATGTAGGACCAGGGTGTACATACTTCTTGGATGATTTATAAAGTATTTATAGACTTCCAGTATTTCAGCCGACATCGGTTTGACCAGTCCAAACACCAACGCCGCCCCGTTGATTTAGGGGCGGCGCTGGTGTCGGTCCACACAGGTTAGGCTCGCCTTGATACTGAGGGTCATGGCCTGACCTTTGTCGCCCAAAACCCGGCTTTGATGCGACCGATGTGGGTTGGTCATGGTGTGTGCCTGCTGAGCCACCAGCCGGCCGAGTGTGGCGGCCAGCAGCAGGAAGACTGCAACGACGTGTGCTTTTTACTCACCGCGTCACGCCCACTCGTTTCCTGAGCAGTCGGGGCGGTGGCCTTGGGTGGCGATGTGCCAGCCGCATTCTGGGCAGCGGCCGGGGCCGGTCGGCGGGACGAACGCCGATGCGGCTTCTACGGCGCTGTCCGTGCCCGGCGGTATACCCGTGGCAGCCGTGGCATTTCCGAATAAGTCGAGCTCAAGGGCGGTTTTTGGTGCCACGGGTGTGCCACGGGTGCCACGGGTAGTGCCACGGGTGCCACGGGTGTTTTCGCTATCCGTGGCACGCTCACCGTCTTCTAGCTGCGATGCCACGGGTGTCACGGGTATATGGGCGGGCAAGTAGCGTGCCCACGCTTGAGCGAGTCCGTCATCGCCATCGACTCGGTATCCCTTGGCCTTCACGCCATCAATGCGAAGGGTTTTCGAGCGCACTCCGAACTGTTTTAGTTCAATCCCAGTGTCGCGCACTAGAGTTTCTGCAGCTCACAGTAGGTATTTAGTCCATCGAACCAGGGCTTGCACCACATATGCACCGCTTTGCTGATTCTGGCGCTGCGTGCCAAACTGGCGCCCGCCCTGCTGTCCGGCAACATTGCGTCCGCGCTCGTCGGAGCGTCCCAGGCGTTGCTTTCGGTGCGGCCCGACTTGCGCGACGCGATTGTCGGGTTGATGCCACGACAGGTTTCCCCCTCACACAAGGAGACGCGAACCATCACCACCAGCTAACTGAGCTGGCTATACATCGCTTGTTCGCCCCGCGACATCCCAGGTGTACGGATGCTTACCAGACTATAAGTCCGGTATATGCTCGATTCCGAGCGTTTAGTATGCAAAACACTAGTTCAGGCGTATCATCGGTATTATCGCACTCAGGCGTTGCCCCTGGCCACGCGGGAGTAAACGGACCGGGCTCCCGCCTGGCCCTCGACACGCGGGAGTGAACGGACCAGGCTCCCGCGTGGCCCTCAAAAGGAAGGAGGGCATATGACCGCATCCCAAGGATTGCAGCGGGGACGTTACATCGGCCCCGTCTGGATCGGCATCCATGGCGTCCCGCGCGAGCGGGAGCACCGGATCATCATCGACGTCAACGGCGTCCAACACCTAACCGCGGATCAGGCCCACAGGCTAGGTGAGGAAGTACTCGCATTGGCCGACCAACTGCAGGCCCGGTCAGGCCCCGTGAGCCCCTTTTGAGAACGCCGGGATAACGAGCGAATGACGACAGTGACGTCCGCGGGCGGCCCGGCGCTGACTGTCACCGCCATGACGCCATGTCGCTCCTTCACCAGCGACAACACCGCCGGCGGTGCACCCGAGATCATCGCAGCTGTTGCGGCGGCAGCCTGCGGGCAGGCATCGCCCTATGGCACCGACAGTTGGACTTTGAGCGCACGACGCCGGTTCAGCGAGATCTTTGATTGCGACGTCGATCTGCTCCCCGTTTCCACCGGCTCGGCGGCGAACGCATTGAGCTTGGCCACGCTGACCCCACCGTGGGGCAGCGTGTTATGCCACCGCGACAGCCATATCAACAACGACGAGTGCGGCGCACCGGAGTTCCTCACAGGGGGTGCCAAACTCGTTGCTTTGGGTGGGGAAAACGCCAAGATCGACGCCGATGAGCTGCGGGCGGCGGTGCACCGCAAGGTCGGAGACGTGCACAGCGTGCAACCCTCAGTGTTGAGCCTCACCCAGGCAACCGAGACCGGCGCGGTATACACCCCCGCCGAGATCGGACACCTGGCCGGCATTGCGAAGCACGCGGGCCTGCGCGTGCACATGGACGGCGCCCGCCTGGCCAACGCGGTCGCCGCATTGGGCTGCAACCCCGCCGAGCTAACCTGGCGCGCCGGCGTGGACATGCTGTCCTTTGGCGCCATCAAGAACGGGGGCATAACCGCCGATGCGATCGTCGTCTTCGACCGCTCCGTGACCACCGCGCTCAGCTTCCGGGCTAAGCGAGCCGGACAACTCGCCGCCAAGATGCGTTTCGCCGCCGCCCAACTCGACGCCTACCTCGCCGACGATCTGTGGCTGCGCAATGCCTGGCACGCCAATGCCATGACCGCGCGGCTCGAAGAGGGGCTGAAGTCCATTCCCGGCACTCGCCTTGCGGGCACGCCACAGGCGAACCTCCTCTTCTGCCGCCTGCCCCAGCAGGTCATCGACGGACTTCTGGACCAGGGTTACGACTTTTACCACGGCCGTTGGGAGCCAGGTGTCGTCCGTTTCGTCACCTCCTTTGCCACCACGACCCACGATGTCGACGAGCTGGTCCACGCGGTCCGCCGACTCACCGCGGCCGCGATCGAGGAAAGCCGGTCTAAATGGGTTCGAACGCAGAGATCAGCCAGCGGCCGCCGATCTTGTCGAGGGTGACCCGCAGCGAGTCCCCGAGGCGAGTACCCTCCCCGCCCTGACCAGCGATGATGCGGGCTCCAACGCGTTGACCAGCGGTTATCATGTTGACCATGGCCGGCGGGATGGTTGACGCTGTCAACCGGTGACCAGTCGTCAGCAACGCGCAGGGCTCACGATGCCGTCGGTGTTGTCGACGAGGTCGAGTTTTCGGCGACGTCGCGGCCGGTGATCGACAGCCCTCACTCATCACAGGCCCGCCTGAAAAATCTTCCGCGAATCGGTCCATTCCTCCGCTCAAGCGTGGTGCGTAGTCAGACTGCCGTGGTGCCGCCGTCGACAATCAACTCCATACCATTGACATAGCTTGAGTCGTCCGAGGCGAGGAACAGTGCGACCGTCGCAATCTCCTCAGGGCTGCCCATCTTTCCCCGTGGGATCAATGCCTCAAACTGCGCCTTCGTCTCCTCGTCGAACAACTGCTCCTGTATCGGCGTGGCGACCTGGCCCGGGGTCAGCACGTTGACCCGGATCCTCCTGTCCTTCAACTCGGACAACCACACGCGGGCGTAGGCATGCAGTACAGCCTTGCTCGCCGCGTACACACTCCAGAAAGGAAAGCCCTTGACCGAAGCGATTGAACCGGTCATGAAGATCGAGCCACCGTCGTTGAACAGTTTCAATGCCTTCTGCACCGTGAAGAGCGTGCCGCGCGCGTTCAGCCCGAAAGTGGCATCGAAGTGCTGCTCCGTGATCTCGCCGAGCTTGCGCTCCTCGCCCGTCCCGGCACTTGTCCACAACACGTCGACGGCGCCCTTTTCCCGCCTGACCGCGTCGAACAAACGGTCCAGATCGTCCAGGTCGGTCGAATCAGCCTGCACGCCGGTCACGTTTCGGCCGATCAGCTTGACGGCTTCATCCAGAGCATCCTGCCGCCGACCCGAGATGAAAACGTGAGCTCCTTCGTCAACGAACAACTTGGCACCGGCCATCGCCATACCACTTGATCCACCCGTGATCACCGCCACCTTGCCGTCAAGCTTTCCCACGATCACTCCATCGAGCGATTACCTGGCTGGCGAAGTCAAGCATCTGGTCAAGGCTGGGGAATGCTGCGAAGGCATCCACGAACGCCTCATCAACACCGGACCCGGCGAAGCGCTCGAGCTTGCCGGCAAGCGAGTCAACGGACGTGCCCGGTTCGAGGTTGATCCGCATGGCCGTCTTCAGCGCGTCAGGATCGCGGCCGGCGTCCTGCGCCGCACGGCGCGCAATCGACCACAAGTGGTCGGCGACCTCGTCCTGCAGCCCCTCGACCCCGAGCCAGCCGGTGCCGCTGCGGCCGACCCGGCGCATCGCGGCCTCGCTGGCACCGCCGATCCAGATGGGCGGACCGCCAGCCTGGACCGGGCGCAGGTCGGCATGGACCGGCGGCAGCGAGAAGAACTCGCTGTCCCAGGACACCGGGGTGGTCGTCCACCACTCGTGCAGGAACGCCAGCAGGTCATCGAGCATCTGCCCGCGCCGGCGCCAGTCCGCCCCGCGGGCGATGTCGTGCTCGTCCTTCATCCACCCGATTCCCACGCCAACGTCAAGGCGGCCGTCGCTGAGCACGTCGAGCGTGGTCAGCAGCCGGGCCAGGTGCGGCGGCTCGTAGTAGAACGTGCTGAGCGTGCTGGCGTTCAGCCGCACCCGGCTGGTCGCCGTCGCGGCGACGGTCCACAGCAGCACCGGATCGAGGTAACGGGTCATCTGCGGCGGGTACGGCTGCTCTTTGCCCGGATAGGTGCTATGCATATCAACCGGCGTGACCAGGCGATCGCCGACCCACAGCGTGTCGTAGCCAAGGTCCTCGAGTCCGCGGCAGAACGCGCTCAGACCAGCGGCGCTGCTGATAGCGGACCCGACTATGGGAATTGCGAAACCAAGCTTCATCGCGAGAATCCTCTCCGGGCAGACGATCGTCGGCCGACACTGATATCTGACATAGCGAATCCTTTCGGTGATCCATCAACCATTATTTGGGCGCACGGCGCCCCTGTTCGTTCACTGCTTGGACCGGCGGCGGTGCGGCTCAGCCGGGAACGGTGGCGCCGAGGGCGAAGTCGTAGTTCCCCACCCCGTGGCGGGCGAGGCCCATCACGACCAGGCCCGTTCCTTCCAACCAGTGCGCCATGTTCAAGCCGCCGACGTCTAGCGGGCGCAGCTCGAGGCTCTCGATGAACTCCGCCACGCCCGCCTTGGCGCGCGCGTCGTCGCCGGCGATGAAGACGTCGAGCGGCCGGCCCTGGGCCAGGACAACACCGAAGATGGTGTTGAATGCCTTCACCACGCTGGCGCTGGCCGGGGCCGCCTTGGCAACTTCCTGCGCGATCGAGGTGCCATCGGGGATGGCTAGCCCGTCGGCCGCGGAATTGAAGGGGTTGCTGATGTCGACGATGACCTTGCCCGCGAGGGCGTCTCCGTACTGCGCGACGACCGGAACGACATTGGCGTACAACAGGGCCACGATGACGATGTCCCCGGCCGGGACGGCGCCGAACTCTCCCGTCGTGGCGCTGCCGCCGAGAGCCTTGGCCAGGTCAGCGGCCTTGGACTGATCGCGGCCGATGACCTCGACGGTGTTGCCGCCCGCTACCGCCAGCGCGCCGATGGCGCGGGCCATGTTCCCGGTGCCGATGATGCTGATGCTGCTCATGAGGTGTCCTGTCTTGACTTACGATCGAAAAGGTTGACAGCTCCACCTTAAGTGGTGTTTGTTGATGAGTCAACCAATCGGGTAGCATGGAGGCTGATGGAACCGAACTGGCTGAGCCCTCGTGAAGACCGCGCCTGGCGGGCCTTTAAGCACGCGCATCATCAGCTCGGCGTGCACCTGAACCGGGGCCTGCAGGAATCGGGCCTGTCCGGGGCCGACTACGAGATCCTGGCGGTGCTCTCGGATCACGACGGGGACCGCATGCCCGCGCACGACCTGTGCAACACACTGGGCTGGGAGAAAAGCCGTGTCTCCCACCAGGTGCGGCGCATGCAGAAGGACGGGCTGATCTGCCGCGAGCCCAACCCCGACGACGCACGCAGCACCATGGTCTGCCTGCTGCCGGCTGGCCGCGCCGCCATCGAGAAGGCGGCGCCCGGGCACGTGGAGGACGTCCGCCGGAACTTCATCGACCTGCTCACCCCGGCTGAGCTCGACATGCTCGCCGCCCTCAACGAACGAGTCCTGCGCCACCTGGCCAAAGACGACGACTCCCCCGCCGAAGACGAGCCCTCATAGCCTTCATCAGCCGTGAGGTCTTGACCTTCATGCTGGCGCTTGGAGATCATGGCGGGCGCTGGCGCGCGTATGCGGCGGTGGAATCTCCCGCGACGTATCGGCGGAGCCCTCCGGTGGAATCCGGAAATGCCAGTCAGACTGCGAATCTAAATTGCGGCGGGATCTCACGACATTGCTGCCAGAAAGGTGCGGACCACAGCCACCGCCTCCTGGCGGAGCCGCGCCGCCGTCTCATCGTCGCCCGACTCGGCGAGGAAGGCGGCGTAGGCATGCGGACCGTCCTGGTCGACCGACGCGAATCGTTCGGCGAGCAGCCGCAGCGCGTCGTTAACCTGCTCGTCAGTGTGGACTGCGCTCTGAGCCGCAGTGCGGCCAGCATCCCCGGGACCGTCTTTGAAATTCAGCAAGCAATCGACAAGGTAGTAGGAGTCCTTGTTCTCGTCATGCGGTGCAACGATCTGCTCTGCGGGCCGGGCAGCAACGCCAACAACGACCTAATCGCAGCAACGCCCCTATTCGAGGGGGGTCGACGCTAGTCCAAATAGAACCCACAGACGCGGCTCTATATCTGGTCAGCGTCACCCTGACACCCGTCGACTAATGCAAGCGACTCGGCGCGGGGCGTCCGGGCGTGTCGCGGCCGGGGATCAGTTCTACTGACCGCCTATCCGCGGCAGGGCGGGTTGCACGAATATTGCACGCAATCATATTTACGCTGTTCAACTGGTGCCCCCGGCAGGATTCGAAAGTGCCGTCCCGTCTGGTGCCTTTACCGGCTGTTAGCTGCGAAAACCCGCCTCTACCTGCCGATATCGCCACGATGGCAGAGTTGCACGCGCTAGCAAGAGCTAGCACGAATCAGCAATTTAGGGGCACGTTGGGGGCACGGCGGTAAGGTAGCAGGATGGCTGATGATAGGCGATCCTGGGGCAAGGTCCGGCGCCTGCCAAGCAAACGCCATCAGGCATCATATGTGGGGCCAGACAAGCTGCGGCACACCGCCAAAGCGACGTTCACGGCCAAGATTGACGCCGAAGGCTGGCTCGCCGACGAGCGGCGACTCGTCGAATACCACGTATGGACCCCGCCAGCGCAGCGCGAGGCCGAACGGCTGGCCGGTGGCGTGACGCTGGCCGAGTACGCCGCCGCATGGATCGAACAACGACCACTGAAGGCCCGCACGCGGATCGGGTACGAGTCCACCCTGGGCCGCCACATCACGGACACGCCGCTGGGCCGGCTGCCGCTGCGCAACGTCACGAAGGCCGCCGTCCGTGCGTGGTACGCGGGCATGGACGCGACCAAACCGACCGCCCGCGCGCACGCCTATCAACTGCTGCACGCCGTGCTGGCCACCGCAGTGCACGACGAGCTGTTGTCGTCCAACCCTGCCCACATTGCCCGCGCGATGGCCGCGCCGACCAAACGGCAGCCGGTGATTCTGGACGCCGCTGAGGTCGCCGCCCTGGCCGACGCCATCAAGCCAGAGATGCGCGCGCTGATCCTCATCGCGGCGTGGTGCGGGCCGCGGTGGGGCGAGCTCGTCGAGCTGCGCCGCCGCGACGTCGGAAAGGACTGCGCCACAATCACCATCGCCCGCGGCGCCACACACCGGCAAAAGGTCTGCCATATCGACGTGCCGAAATCGGGCCGCGGGCGTGCCGTCGTAGTGCCGCCACACGTCCGGCTGGCGCTCACCGAGCACTTGAAGCGCTATGTGGACAAACCACCTGGCGCGCAACTGTTTCCGCCCGCCCGCGGTGGCTGCCACCTTAACGACCGCGTTTTCCGAGAGGTGTACAACACCGCGCTCGACAGCATCGGGCGCGACGGCAAGAAACTCCCACGGCCAACGATCCACGACCTTCGGCACTTCGCCGGCACGTCCGCCGCGAGGGTTGGCAATCTGCGCGAAACCATGGACAGGCTCGGCCATTCCACCGTCAAGGCCAGCCTGCGCGGCGACTGTGTGTCGGCTTATCAGCACGGGGCGCCTACCGGCGCACCGCATCGGAAGGAGGCTCATCAGGGTCTACGCAGATGACGTGGCCAAGGTGATTGAGCCATGCTGTGGTGCCGCTTAAAGCGTCGCCTGACGCAGGCGCAGCAGCGCCAATGCTGTTGCGCTACACCAAAATTTCCTGATCGGCCCCTATCGGGGCGTGGCTGCGCGATCTAGGCCGACACAAGGAAACAAGAGAAACAGCCGCGCGATGCGCTGCATGCCGTCTGCGTCATGTTCGAACAGCCCGACGGTGGCGCGCGTCGCCTTGCTGGGTGCGTGCAGTCCCCCAAGTACGGCAACGGCAACGACCCACTGGACAAGGCGGGTGCCGTGCTAGTGCTGCGGCTGGTGATCGCGGAGTTGCCTTAGGAGTCACGCTGAGCAATTCGGCGGATGGCCACAGGTAGTCGGCCGGGGGTTGTAGCGGGTAACGAATCGAAAATCTTGGAGAAACCTGTGACGGCCGTCACAGAATCGGCGTATTTTACATTTGCCAGATAGTCGTGGCTTGTCGGGAGGTCTGAGATGTCGTTCGTGATCGCGATGCCGGAGATGCTGGGGACAGCCGCCACCGATTTGACCAATCTCGGCTCGACGCTTAACGAGGCTAATGCGGCCGCGGCGACCCAGACGACGGGGGTGCTCGCCGCGGCCGAGGATGAGGTGTCGGCGGCCATTGCGGCGCTGTTCTCCGCGCACGGTCAGGGCTTTCAGGCGCTCAGTGCGCAGGCGGCGGCGTTTCATGCCCAGTTTGTGCGGGCGTTGACCGCGGGTGCGGGATCCTATGTCGGCGCGGAGGCCGCCAATGTTGCGGCGTTTGGGGCCAATCCGGCGCAGACGGTACAGCAGGATCTGCTCAACGCGATCAATGCGCCCAGCCTGGCGCTGACCGGGCGCCCGCTGATCGGCAACGGCGCCAACGGGGCCCCGGGGACCGGGGCACCGGGCGGCGCCGGCGGGTGGATTATCGGCAACGGCGGGGCCGGCGGCTCCGGCGCGGCGGGCCTAGCCGGCGGTAACGGCGGCGCCGCCGGGCTGATGGGCACCGGCGGTGCCGGCGGGGCCGGCGGGGTCAACGGCGGGGCCGGCGGGGCCGGCGGGACCGGCGGGTTGCTGTGGGGCAACGGCGGGATCGGCGGCGCGGGGGCATTCAGCGCCGCCGGGACCGGCGGGCTTGGCGGGGTCGGCGGGGCCGGCGGGCTGTTCGGGGCCGGCGGGGCCGGCGGGGCCGGCGGAGTCACCAACGCCGCTGGGGCCACCGGTGGGGCCGGCGGGGCCGGCGGGGCCGGCGGGCTGCTCAGCGGGCTGGTCGGTGCGGGCGGCGGGAACGGCGGGCCGGCGGATTCAGCCTTACTGGCGTCGGCGGCGCTGGCGGCGCCGGCGGCAACGCCGGCCTGCTCGCCGGCCCCGGCGGCGCCGGCGGTACCGGCGGAACCGGCGCCGCCACCGGCGGGGCCGGCGGGACCGGCGGCAACGCGGGCCTGCTGTCCGGCGCCGCCGGCGTCGGCGGCGCCGGCGGATTCAGCGCCACGACCGGCGGGGCCGGCGGAGCGGGCGGCAACGCCGGCCTGCTGTCCGTCTCCAGCGGCGGGGCCGGCGGGGTCGGCGGAGTCGGCAACACCACCGGCGGGGCCGGCGGGATCGGCGGCAACGCCGGCACGCTGTTCGGCTACGGCGGCGCCGGCGGGGCCGGCGGAGCCAGCTCCACCACCGGCGGGGCCGGCGGGTTCGGCGGCCGCGCCGGCCTACTGGTGGGCGACGGCGGTGCCGGCGGCGCCGGCGGAGACGGCCTAACGGCGGGTGGTCTCGGCGGCAACGGCGGCGCCGCTGCGCTGATGGGCACCGCCGGCAACGGCGGCAACGGCGGATTTGGCGCCACCATCGGCGGCACCGGTGCCGGCGGCACCCCCTCACCGCTGCAGCCGGTCTTTAACGCGGTGAATGGCCCCGTCCAGGCGCTTACTGGGCGCCCGCTGATCGGCAACGGCACCAACGCGGCCCCGGGATCTGGGCTAAACGGCACGCCCGGCGGGTGGTTGATGGGTGACGGCGGCGCCGGCGGCTCGGGCGCGGCGGGCGCAAACGGCGGCGCCGGCGGGGCCGCTGGGCTGATGGGCACCGGCGGTGCCGGCGGGTCCGGCGCAAGCTCGGCGGCCGTCGCCGGCGGGGTCGGCGGGACCGGCGGGACCGGCGGGCTGCTGTCCGGCAACGGTGGGGTCGGCGGGGCCGGCGGGTTGTCGTTGGCCGCGGCCGGCGGGGCCGGTGGAGTCGGCGGAGCCGGCGGGCTGTTGGGCGCCGGCGGGGTCGGCGGTGGCGGCGGAGTCAGCAACACCACCGGCGGGGCCGGCGGGGCCGGCGGGGCCGGCGGGCTGCTCAGCGGGCTGGTCGGCGCCGGTGGCGGACACGGCGGGGTAGGCGGAGTCGGCGGGGCCACCGGGGGTGCCGGCGGAGCCGGCGGCACCCCCGGCCTGCTCGCCGGCTATGGCGGCGCCGGCGGGGACGGCGGGGTCAGCACGGCCGGCACCGGCGGAGCGGGCGGGACCGGCGCCAATGCGGGCCTGCTGTCCGGCGCCGGTGGGGACGGCGGGGCCGGCGGGTTCGGCGCCGGCGCTGGCGGGGCCGGCGGGGCCGGCGGCAATGCCGGCGCGCTGATGTCCGACGGCGGTGCCGGCGGAGCCGGCGGATTCGCCGCAGCGCTCAACGGCGGGGCCGGCGGGACCGGCGGGGCCGGCGGGCTGCTGTCCGGCGACGGCGGGGTCGGCGGGGCCGGCGGATTCGCCGTAGTGGCCACCGGCGGGGCCGGCGGTACCGGCGGCGGGGCCAGCCTGCTGCAGGGCGTCGGCCCGGCAGGATTCGAACCTGCGGCCTTCTGCTCCGGAGGCAGACGCTCTATCCCCTGAGCTACGGGGGCGCACCAATATAGATGTTGCGCCATGGGGCCCCGACAGACTAACGCATCCGGGTGGCTGCCCGGCCACTGCAATAGATTCGGGGCGAGGGCACCCGAGCCAATAGGATGGACGCTCGTGACCCCCGCCGACCTGGCTGAGCTGCTCAAAGCCACCGCTGCCGCGGTGCTGGCTGAGCGCGGGCTGGACGCTGCCGCAATGCCGGCGACTGTCACCGTCGAGCGGCCGCGCAATCCCGATCACGGCGACTACGCCAGCAACCTGGCGCTGCAGCTGGGCAAGAAGGTCGGCGCCAACCCGCGTGAGCTGGCGGGATGGCTTGCCGAAGCGCTGGCACGGGGCGACGGCATCGCCTCGGCGGAGGTGGCCGGGCCGGGCTTCATCAACATGCGCCTCGAGGCGTCGGCGCAGGCCGTGGTCGTCAACAACGTCATCGACGCCGGCGACGAATTCGGTCACTCCGACGCGCTCGCCGGACACAAGATCAACCTCGAGTTCGTCTCGGCCAACCCGACCGGGCCCATCCACATCGGCGGTACCCGCTGGGCCGCGGTCGGCGACGCCTTGGGCCGGTTGCTCTCCACGCAGGGCGCCGACGTGGTGCGCGAGTACTACTTCAACGACCACGGCGCCCAGATCGACCGGTTCGCCAACTCGTTGATCGCCGCGGCCAAGGGCGAACCCATTCCCGCCGATGGCTACGCGGGAAGCTACATCACCGACATCGCCGCGCGGGTCTTGCAGAAGGCGCCCGACGCGCTGAGCCTGCCCGAACCCGAGATGCACGAGACATTCCGCGAAATCGGCGTCGATCTGATGTTCACCCACATCAAGGAGTCGCTGCACGAGTTCGGCACCGACTTCGACGTCTACACCCACGAAGACTCGATGCACACCAGCGGGCGCGTCGACCAGGCCATCGCCCGGCTTCGCGGGACCGGCAACGTCTACGAGAAGGATGGCGCAACCTGGTTGCGCACCAGTGCTTTTGGTGACGACAAGGACCGCGTCGTGATCAAGAGCGACGGCAAGCCGGCCTATATCGCCGCCGACATCGCCTACTACCTCGACAAGAGGCAACGCGGCTTCGACTTGTGCATCTACATGCTCGGCGCCGACCACCACGGCTACATCGCCCGGCTCAAGGCCGTGGCCGCGGCCTTCGGCGAAGACCCGGCCACCGTCGAGGTGCTCATCGGGCAGATGGTCAATCTGGTCCGCGACGGCCAGCCGGTCCGGATGAGCAAGCGGGCCGGAACCGTGCTCACCCTCGACGACTTGGTCGAGGCCATCGGCGTCGACGCGGCGCGCTACAGCCTGATCCGCTCGTCGGTGGACACCGCGATCGACATCGACCTGGCGCTGTGGTCCTCGGCATCCAACGAAAACCCGGTCTATTACGTGCAATACGCGCACGCCCGGCTGTCGGCGCTGGCCCGCAACGCCGCCGAGCTCGGCCTGATCCCCGACACCGCGCACCTCGAGCTGCTGAACCACGACAAAGAGGGCGCGCTGCTGCGCACCATCGGCGAATTCCCGCGGGTGCTGAATACGGCCGCGTCCCTGCGGGAACCGCACCGGGTCTGCCGATACCTGGAAGACCTCGCCGGTGACTACCACCGGTTCTACGACTCCTGCCGCGTATTGCCGCAGGGCGACGAGCAGCCCACCGGCCTGCATACCGCGCGCCTGGCGCTGTGCCAGGCCACTCGCCAGGTCATCGCAAATGGGCTGACGATACTCGGCGTCAGCGCCCCGGAGCGAATGTGAACGTCCATCCCGCCGGTCCCCGGCACGCCGACGAGGCGCGTCACGCCGAAAGCCCGCCGCGGCCGCAATCCCCCGAGGAGCTGCTGCGGCTGGCGCCGAACGTATGGCCGCGCAACACAACTCGCGACGATACGGGAGTTGCGGTCCTCGGGGGAGTGGCGGTGACCAGCCTTGCCCAGGAGTACGGGACCCCGCTCTTCGTCGTCGACGAGGACGACTTTCGCTCTCGCTGCCAAGACATGGCCGCGGCCTTCGGTGGCGGCCACAACGTGCACTACGCCGCCAAGGCGTTCCTATGCACCGAAATAGCGCGCTGGATCAACGAAGAGGGCCTGTCGCTGGACGTGTGCACCGGCGGGGAACTGGCCGTCGCGCTGCACGCCGACTTCCCGCCGGAACGGATTACCTTCCACGGCAACAACAAATCCGTCGCGGAATTGACCGCGGCGGTCAAAGCCGGTGTGGGCCACGTCGTTTTGGACTCGATGACCGAAATCGACCGCCTCGACGCCATCGCGGGCGAGGCGGGCATCGTCCAGGACGTGCTCGTGCGTCTCACCGTCGGGGTCGAGGCACACACCCACGAGTTCATCTCCACCGCACACGAGGACCAGAAGTTCGGGCTGTCGGTGGCCAGCGGCGCAGCGATGGCGGCGGTGCGCCGGGTGTTCGCCACCGATCACTTGCGACTGATCGGGTTGCACAGCCACATCGGCTCGCAGATCTTCGACGTCGCCGGCTTCGAGCTCGCCGCGCACCGCGTCATCGGCCTGCTGCGCGACATCGTCGGCGAGTTCGGCGTCGA
Organism: uncultured Actinomycetota bacterium; assembly: GCA_963802525.1. Lineage (GTDB taxonomy): Bacteria > Actinomycetota > Actinomycetes > Mycobacteriales > Mycobacteriaceae > Mycobacterium. The sequence goes on from CAWDJC010000033.1 coordinate 18,071, forward strand.
CAAGACGGCCCAGCTGTCGACGGTCGATCTCGGTGGCGGCTTTGGCATCTCGTACCTGGCGCCCGACGACCCTCCGCCGATGGCCGAACTCGCGGACAAGCTGAGCGCCATCGTGCGCAACGAGTCGGCAGCCGTCGGGCTGCCCACCCCCAGGCTGGTGGTCGAGCCCGGGCGTGCCATCGCCGGCCCGGGCACCATCACGCTCTACGAGGTCGGCACCGTCAAGGACGTCGACGTGAGCACCACGGCGCACCGGCGTTACGTCAGCGTCGACGGCGGTATGAGCGACAACATCCGTACGGCGCTGTATGACGCGCAGTACGATGCCCGCTTGGTTTCGCGGATCAGCGACGCACCGGCGGAGCTGGCCCGGATCGTCGGAAAGCACTGCGAGACGGGCGACATCGTCGTTCGCGACACCTGGGTGCCCGGCGACCTGCAGCCGGGCGACCTGCTCGGGGTGGCCGCCACCGGCGCCTATTGCTATTCGCTGTCGAGCCGTTACAACATGATCGGCCGCCCCGCCGTGGTAGCCGTGCGCGGAGGGCGCGCCCGACTGATCCTGCGCCGGGAGACGGTCGACGATCTGCTGAGTCTGGAAGTGAGGTGACCCGTGTCCGGTGACGAAAAGTCCGTCGGCGTAGCAGTACTCGGGTTGGGCAACGTCGGCAGCGAAGTCGTCCGCATCATCGAGGACAGCGCCGACGATTTGACGGCACGCGTTGGTGCCCCATTGGTGCTGCGCGGTATCGGGGTGCGCCGCGTCGCCGACGACCGCGGCGTTCCGATCGGCATGCTCACCGACAACATCGAGGAACTGGTCTCGCGCGAGGACGTCGACATCGTCGTCGAGCTGATGGGACCGGTAGAACCCGCCCGCAAGGCGATCCTGTCCGCGCTGGAGCACGGCAAGTCCGTCGTTACGGCGAACAAGGCCTTGCTGTCCACCTCCACCGGGGAGTTGGCGCAGGCGGCCGAAACCGCCCATGTCGACCTGTATTTCGAGGCGGCGGTCGCGGGCGCGATCCCGGTCATCCGCCCGCTGACCCAATCGCTGGCCGGCGACACGGTGCTGCGGGTGGCCGGCATCGTCAACGGCACCACCAACTACATCCTTTCCGCGATGGACAGCACCGGCGCCGACTACGACAGCGCTCTGGCCGACGCCAGCGCGCTGGGCTACGCCGAGGCCGATCCCACCGCCGATGTCGAAGGCTACGACGCCGCGGCCAAGGCCGCGATCCTGGCGTCCATCGCCTTCCACACCCGGGTGCACGCCGACGACGTCTATCGCGAAGGCATCACCAAGATCACCCCCGCCGACTTCGCGTCCGCGCGATCCCTGGGCTGCACCATCAAACTGCTGTCCATCTGTGAACGGATCGCAGGAGACGATGGACAGGAACGAGTTTCGGCACGCGTCTATCCGGCGCTGGTGCCGTTGTCGCATCCCCTCGCCACGGTCAACGGAGCGTTCAACGCGGTGGTGGTCGAGGCCGCGGCCTCGGGGCGGCTGATGTTCTATGGCCAGGGGGCCGGCGGCGCGCCCACCGCATCGGCGGTGACCGGCGACTTGGTGATGGCCGCCCGTAACCGGGTCCTGGGGAGCCGCGGGCCGAAGGAGTCCAGGTACGCCCAACTTCCTATCGCGCCAATGGGTCTCATCTCGACCCGTTACTACGTCAGCATGAATGTCGCCGACAAGCCCGGCGTATTGTCCGCGGTGGCGGCGGAATTCGCCAAACGCGAGGTAAGCATCGCCGAGGTCCGCCAGGAAGGCGTGGTGGACGAGGGCGGCCGACGGGTGGGAGCCCGCATCGTGGTGGTCACCCACACCGCCACCGACGCCGCGCTTTCCGAAACCGTCCATGCGCTAGCCGATTTGGATGTCGTGCAGGGCGTGACAAGCGTGCTGCGACTGGAAGGAAACGGCCTGTGAGCGCTCCGCGGACGGCCACCCATCAACCCTGGCCGGGTGTGATCGCGGCGTACCGCGACCGGTTACCGGTCGGCGATGACTGGACCCCGGTCACCCTGCTCGAGGGCGGTACCCCGCTGATCGCCGCGACCCGGCTCTCGGAAAAGACCGGCTGCACCGTCCATCTCAAGGTCGAAGGCCTCAACCCCACCGGCTCCTTCAAGGACCGGGGGATGACGATGGCCGTCACCGATGCCCTGGCCCGCGGCCAACAGGCCGTGTTGTGCGCATCCACCGGCAACACCTCGGCCTCGGCGGCCGCGTATGCCGCGCGCGCCGGCATCACCTGCGCGGTGTTGATACCGCAGGGCAAGATCGCGATGGGCAAGCTGGCGCAGGCGGTCATGCACGGCGCCAAGATCGTCCAGATCGACGGCAACTTCGACGACTGCCTCGAACTGGCCCGCAAGATGGCCGCCGACTTCCCGACGATCTCGCTGGTGAACTCGGTCAACCCGGTGCGCATCGAGGGCCAGAAGACGGCGGCGTTCGAGATCGTCGACGCGCTGGGCACCGCTCCGGACGTGCACGCCCTGCCGGTCGGCAACGCCGGCAACATCACCGCGTATTGGAAGGGCTACACCGAGTATCACCGCGATGGAGTTATCGACAGGCTGCCCCGGATGCTGGGCGCACAGGCCGCCGGTGCGGCACCCCTGGTGCTCGGAGAACCGGTCAGCCACCCGGAAACCATCGCGACTGCGATCCGGATCGGCGCGCCGGCGTCGTGGACGGCCGCCGTCGAGGCCCAGCAGCAATCCAAGGGACGCTTCCTGGCCGTCACCGACGAGGAGATCCTGGCGGCATACCACCTGGTGGCCGCCTCCGAAGGCGTCTTCGTCGAACCCGCATCCGCCGCCAGCATCGCGGGCCTACTCAAGGCCGTTGACGACGGCTGGGTGGCCCGCGGGTCGACGGTGGTGTGCACGGTGACCGGCAATGGTCTCAAGGATCCCGACACCGCGCTGAAGGACATGCCGAGCGTGTCCCCGCTGCCGGTTGATCCTGTCCTGGTGGTGGAACGGTTGGGGCTGGCGTAGTGGCGATCGCAAGCGCGGCGGAGCCGGGCGCGGCGGGTCGCCACGCATCTGGCGTAGTGGCGATCGCAAGCGCGGCGGAGCCGGGCGCGGCGGGTCGCCACGCATCTGGCGTAGTGGCGATCGCAAGCGCGGCGGAGCCGGGCGCGGCGGGTCGCCACGCATCTGGCGTAGTGGACGGCTGTTGGTGAGCCAGATGCTGCCTGCCGGGCTGCTGGCGAGCGCCGTGGTATCGGCGTCGAGCGCCAATCTCGGCCCGGGCTTTGACAGCATCGGTCTGGCACTGCATCTTTGCGACGAGATCGTCGTGGAAACAACGGATTCCGGTTTGGTCGTGGTGGTCGAGGGCGAGGGTGCCGACCAGGTGCCGCTGGACGCCGAACACCTGGTGGTGCGCGCCGTCCATCGCGGGCTGCGCGCCGTGGGAGTCGGCGCCCCCGGCCTGGTGGTGCGCTGCCGCAACGCCATCCCGCATACCCGCGGCCTCGGCTCCTCGGCGGCGGCCGTCGTCGGCGGCCTGGCCGCGGTGAACGGCCTTGTTGCACAAACTAACTCGGCTCCGCTGAGCGTTGCCCAGCTGATTCAGCTGTCGTCGGAGTTCGAGGGGCATCCCGACAACGCCGCGGCCGCAGTTCTGGGCGGCGCGGTGGTTTCGTGGATCGACCGCGCCGGTGACCGGCCCGACTACCAGGCCGTACCGTTGCAACTGCATCCCGACATCCATCTCTTTTGCGCCATTCCCGAGGAACGCTCGCTGACCGCGGAGACCCGGGTGCTCCTGCCGACTAACGTCAGCCACGACGAGGCCAGCTTCAACGTCAGTCGTGCGGCGTTGCTGGTGGTAGCCCTCACCGAACGGCCGGATCTGCTGATGCCGGCCACCGAAGACGCGCTGCACCAAGCGCAACGCGCTGCCGCGATGCGGGGATCGGCGGAATATTTGCGACTGTTACGGCGTCATAACATCGCAGCGACGCTTTCCGGGGCTGGTCCCGCCCTGATCGCACTGAGCACAGAGCCCGAGTTGCCCCTGGAAGCGCTGAAGTACGGGGCCGCACACGGATTTACCATCGCGAAGACGACCGCCGGCGAAGGAGTTCGCTGGAGCCCGGGAGTCAAAGTCGCCGGTTAATCCACAGCGTGGCCGGAGGGTTTGCTTGCTTCCGACCGGGATGCAGGTTATCCTCGGAGCCGTCCAGCAATCGCAGCATCTGCATCTGCATCCATACTGCCTTGCCGCTAGGACAACACCAATTCTTCTCGTGAACGAGGTTCGCCGTTTTCTCCGCCGATCCTGGCGATCACCGTTGCAGAGTCGATGATTGGGCGCACTCGGCAATTTGGCTGACTGCAACGAACCCCCGTATGACCTGATCAGCGGGGAAGAAAGGAAATCCGTGACCGATACGGACCTATTTACGGCTGGCGAGAGCACCGACAGCAATCAGGTGCCCAACCCCGTGACCACAGACACACCCGACGTCAAAACCGACGCCCCGGCCGGCTCCCTGTCCACCATGGTGCTGCCCGAGCTGCGCGCGCTGGCTAACCAAGCCGGCGTCAAGGGGACGTCGGGCATGCGCAAGAACGAACTGATCGCCGCGATAAAGGAAATCAGGGGGCAGGCCAACGGGACTTCGGCCCCTGCCGTCCCGGACGAGAGCGGCACATCCGACCAATCCGACACGTCCGCCGCCGAAGCGCCGGCCGCCCATGGGGAACAGAACGGTTCCACCACCGGGGCGCCGCGCCGGGACCGACGCACCCCCTCCCGCGGCGCGGGATCGCGCGCTGGCTCGCCCGAGGAGCGGGATCGCGGGGATTCGGGCACCCAAAAGGGCACAGGGACCCCCGACAAACGCCAAGGGGGCCAACAGGACACCAAAACGGACGAGCGCGGACAGGACGCCGGCAGCGATCAGCAGGGCTCGGGCGGCCAGCAGTCGCGCGGCGACGACGACGGCGACGGGCGTCAGGGCCGGCGGGGACGCCGGTTCCGCGATCGCGATCGCAGGCGGCGCGGCGAACGGTCGGGCGATGGCACCGACGCCGAGCTGCGCGAGGACGACGTCGTCCAGCCGGTCGCCGGAATCCTTGACGTTCTCGACAATTACGCGTTCGTGCGCACCTCCGGCTACCTGGCCGGCCCGCACGACGTGTACGTCTCGATGAACATGGTGCGCAAGAACGGCCTGCGCCGCGGCGACGCGGTGACCGGGGCGGTTCGGGTGCCCCGCGACGGCGAGCAGCCCAACCAGCGGCAGAAGTTCAATCCGCTGGTGCGCCTCGACACCGTCAACGGTGGATCCGTCGAAGACGCCAAGAAGCGTCCCGATTTCAACAAATTGACGCCGCTGTACCCCAACCAACGGCTTCGCCTGGAAACCACGCCCGACCGGCTGACCACCCGGGTCATCGACCTCATCATGCCGATCGGCAAGGGCCAGCGCGCGCTGATCGTCTCGCCACCCAAGGCCGGCAAGACGACGATCTTGCAGGACATCGCCAACGCGATCACCAAGAACAACCCGGAATGCCACCTCATGGTCGTCCTCGTCGACGAGCGGCCCGAGGAGGTGACCGACATGCAGCGCTCGGTCAAGGGCGAGGTCATCGCCTCGACGTTCGACCGCCCGCCCTCGGACCACACCCAGGCCGCAGAGCTTGCGATCGAGCGGGCCAAGCGCCTCGTCGAGCAGGGCAAGGACGTCGTGGTGCTGCTCGATTCGATCACCCGCCTGGGCCGCGCCTACAACAACGCGTCGCCCGCGTCGGGCCGGATCCTGTCCGGTGGTGTCGACTCCACCGCCCTATACCCGCCCAAGCGCTTCCTCGGTGCCGCACGCAATATCGAGGGAGGCGGGTCGCTGACCATCATCGCCACCGCGATGGTCGAGACCGGATCCACCGGTGACACGGTCATCTTCGAGGAGTTCAAGGGCACCGGTAACGCCGAGCTCAAGCTGGATCGCAAGATCTCTGAACGCAGGGTCTTCCCCGCGGTCGACGTGAACCCCTCCGGCACCCGCAAAGACGAGCTGCTGCTGTCGCCCGACGAGTTCGGCATCGTGCACAAGCTGCGCCGCGTGTTGTCGGGTCTGGACCCACACCAGGCCATCGACTTGCTGATGTCGCAGCTGCGCAAGACGAAGACCAACTACGAGTTCCTGGTGCAGGTGTCCAAGACGACACCCGGGAATATGGACAACGACTAACGAACTCGACCGTGGCGGAGACGCTGCAGCAACTGCTTCGTCAGCGGGTGAACCAGGACACGCCGGCGCTCAAGTACGGCGATCGCTTCTGGACGTGGCGTGAGCATCTGGCCGACGCCGCCACCGTCGCGGCAGCCCTGATCCGGGTCGCCGACCCGGACCGTCCGCTGCACATCGGCGCGTTGCTCGGCAACACCCCCGAAATGCTCACGGCCATGGCGTCGGCGGCGCTCGGCGGATATGTGCTGTGCGGGATCAACGAGACCCGCCGCGGTGCCGCGCTGGCCCGGGACATCGTGCGTGCCGACTGCCAGATCCTGCTTACCGATCCCGCCCACAAAGAGTCGCTGAACGGTCTCGACCTGCCCGGCGTCCGGGTGTTCGACATGACTAGCGAGAGCTGGTTGGCGCTGCTTGCCGATGCCGGAGCGCTGACGCCATATCGCGAGGTCATACCTACCGACACCTTCATGATGATCTTCACCTCGGGAACCAGTGGCGAACCGAAGGCGGTGCAGATACCCCATCTGGTCGTGCTGTTCGCCGGTATGTCGCTGATCGAGCGGTTCGACATCGATGCCTCCGACGTCTGCTACCTGTCGATGCCGCTGTTTCACTCCAACGCGCTGCTCGCCGGGTGGAGCGTGGCGGTGAGCGCCGGCGCGGCCATGGTCCCCGCGACATTCTCAGCATCGGGGCTGCTGCCCGATCTGCGCCGTTACAGGGTCACCTACATGAACTACGTGGGCAAACCGCTCGCCTACGTTCTGGCCACGCCCGAGCAACCCGATGACCACGACAACCCGCTGCGCGTCGCGATGGGCAACGAGGGCAGCGAGCGTGACATCGCCGAATTCGGTCGGCGGTTCGACTGCACGGTTTGGGACGGTTTCGGTAGCACCGAGGGCGCGATCTACATCTATCCAGAAGACGGCTGCCCGTCAGGGTCATTGGGTCGGGGTCTTCCGGGCATCGCAATTTACAACCCCGACACGCTTACCGAATGTCCGGCCGCTGTAATCAGCGAGGATGGCGCCCTCACCAATGCCGACGAGGCGATCGGAGAGATCGTCAACACCACTGGCGCAGGAATGTTCGCCGGCTACTACAACGACAGGGAAGCCACGGATGAGCGGCTTCGGCACGGCATGTTCTGGTCGGGCGACCTCGGCTACAAGGACGCCGACGGCTGGATCTACTTCGCCGGGCGCAGCGGCGACTGGTTGCGCGTCGACGGCGAGAACATGACCACGGCGCCCATCGAACGGATCCTGCATCGGCTGACGCCGGTCAACCAGGTGGCGGTATACGCGGTCCCCGACGAACATGCCGGCGACCAGGTCATGGCGGCGATCGTGCTGGCCGACAACGCGGATCTGACGCCCGAGGAATTCGGCCAGTTCCTGGCGGGTCAGCCCGACCTGTCGCCCAAGGCGTGGCCGCGCTATGTCTGGCTCGCCGATCGGTTGCCGACCACAGCGACCAACAAGATCCTCAAGCGCGAGCTGACCGCGCGCGGCACGACACCGGGCAGCGGCGTGGTCTGGACGCGCGACGGGCGAAGTAGGTCCTACCGGGTTGAACACCGCTAACGCGACACTGCAACCACGCACACGACACGCCGAGCGGGGTCACCGTGGCTTCAGTTTGGGCGCAACGCTCGCCCCGAGCCGCCGGGAATGCGCGGGCGCAGCTCGGTGTTTGGGGAGATAGCAATTGACCTGGCATAATCGAAGCTCGACGACTTCGGAACCGCCTCAGGTTTCTCAGTTCACGCCCGACCATCGGATTCGCGATGGGGGGCCGGGCGACAAACGATCGAAGAGGACATCATGAAAGCTGACATTCACCCCGCATACGAGGAGACCACGGTGCTCTGCGGGTGCGGCAACACCTTCCAGACCCGCAGCACCAAGCCGGGAGGCCGCATCGTCGTCGAGGTCTGTTCGCAGTGCCATCCCTTCTACACCGGCAAGCAGAAGATCCTCGACAGCGGCGGCCGGGTGGCCCGCTTCGAGAAGCGCTACGGCAAGCGCAAGGCCGGAGCCGACCAGGCCGAATCAACGGACAAATAGCTGGCTTACCGACGCCCGAACTGTGCGACCCTGCGCAGGCCGGGCGTCGGTTCGCGTTTGGGGCAGGAGGTGACACATGATGCAGCCGGTACAGACGATTGACGTCCTGCTAGCCGAACACGCCGAGCTCGAGCAGCAGCTGGCGGATCCCGAATTGCACAGCAAGCCCGACGAGGCGCGCAAAGCCGGACGCCGATTCGCCCGACTTGCCCCGATCGTCGGCACCTACCGCAAGCTGGTGGCCGCGCGCGACGACCTCGAGACCGCACGCGAGCTGGCCGCCGACGACGAGTCGTTCGCCGACGAGGTGACGGAACTGGAAGCACGGGTGGCCGAATTGGACACCCAACTGATCGACATGCTGGCGCCGCGCGACCCCCATGACGCCGACGACATCGTGCTCGAAGTCAAATCCGGTGAGGGCGGCGAAGAATCGGCGTTGTTCGCCGCCGATCTGGCCCGGATGTACATCCGCTATGCCGAGCGGCATGGCTGGACGGTCACCATGCTGGGCGAAACCACCTCGGATCTGGGCGGTTACAAGGATGCGACGCTCGCCGTCGCGAGCAAGGGGGATGCGGCCGACGGGGTGTGGTCTCGGATGAAGTTCGAGGGCGGGGTGCATCGGGTGCAACGGGTCCCGGTGACGGAATCCCAAGGCCGCGTTCACACTTCGGCAGCGGGCGTGTTGGTCTATCCGGAACCGGAGGAAGTCGGCGAGGTCCAGATCGACGAGTCGGATTTGCGCATCGACGTGTACCGCTCGTCCGGCAAGGGCGGGCAAGGTGTTAATACCACCGACTCCGCGGTGCGGATTACCCACCTGCCCACCGGGATCGTCGTCACCTGTCAAAACGAACGGTCGCAGCTGCAGAACAAAGCCCGCGCCCTGCAGGTGCTGGCGGCTCGTCTGCAGGCCATTGCGGAGGAACAGGCGCTGGCCGACGCGTCGGCCGATCGGGCCAGCCAGATCCGCACCGTGGATCGCAGCGAACGCATCCGCACCTACAACTTCCCGGAGAACCGGATCACCGACCACCGAATCGGTTTCAAGGCACACAATCTCGATCAGGTGCTCGACGGGGATCTGGACGCGTTATTCGACGCGCTGAGCGCAGCCGACAAGCAGTCCCGGCTGCAACAGGCATGACCCCGCTGCGGCGCGCGATCGACACCGCTGCAGCGCAGCTCGCCGAAGCCGGGATCGATTCCGCGCGTTACGACGCCGAGGAGTTGGCCGCTCATCTGGTGGGCACGGAACGTGGCCGACTGACCCTGCTCGAGGCGCCCGGCGACGAATTCTTGGGGCGCTACCGCGACATCGTGGCTGCGCGCTCGCAGCGAGTGCCGTTACAGCATCTCACCGGGACGGCGGCGTTCGGGCCGGTGACGCTGCACGTCGGCCCCGGTGTGTTCATACCGCGCCCGGAGACCGAGGCCATTTTGGCATGGGCCGCCGCGCAACCGCTTACGGCGATGTCCGTGATCGTCGACTTGTGCACCGGATCCGGCGCATTGGCCGTTGCCCTGGCCCAGCGCCGGCCGGCCGCGCGGGTCATCGGCATCGACGACTCCGATGCGGCCCTCGCCTACGCGCGCCGCAACACCGAGGGCACCGCCGTGGAGCTCGTGCGCGCCGACGTGACTGAGCTGGTCTGTAGGCCCGGGCCGCTTTCCGAACTGGACGGACGGGTCGACCTGGTGGTGGCCAACCCGCCTTATGTTCCCGACGACAGCGCTGTGGAAGCCGAAGTGGCCCAACATGATCCCCCTCATGCGGTGTTCGGTGGGGCGGACGGGATGGCGGTGATCGGCGCAGTCGTCGGCCTCGCCGGGCGCTGGTTGCGCCCGGGTGGCCTCTTCGCCGTCGAGCACGATGACACCACATCACCGCAGACCGTCGAATTGATCGAGACCACAGGGCTTTTCGACGACATCGTGGCCAGGAAAGATCTGGCCGGCCGCCCGAGATTCGTGACCGCGCGAAGGAGAGTGGAGCCGTGAGCCGCGTCGCGACGATGCAGTGGGGGTACCGCCCGGTTGCGGGGGACGAAAGCGATGGGGTGGGGGTACCACCCGCTTGCGGGGGACAGCGGCGCATATGACTGTGGTCTTCGACTGCGCCGATCCCGACCAGCGTTCGGTCGGAATCGCTTCGGCGGCAGGCGCGCTCAAGAGCGGCCGACTGGTCGTGATGCCGACGGACACCGTGTACGGCATCGGCGCCGACGCCTTCGACAGCACCGCGGTGGCCGCGCTGCTGGCGGCGAAGGGGCGGGGCCGGGACATGCCGGTGGGCGTGCTGGTCGGCTCCTGGCACACCATCGAGGGCCTGGTCTACACGATGCCCGACGGGGCCCGCGATCTGATCCGGGCCTGCTGGCCGGGCGCGCTGAGCCTGGTGGTGACGCAGGCGCCGTCGTTGCAGTGGGACCTCGGCGATGCCCGTGGCACCGTGATGCTGCGAATGCCGTTGCACCCGGTCGCGATCGAGTTGCTCCGGGAGGTGGGGCCGATGGCGGTATCCAGCGCCAACGTCTCCGGCCGGCCGCCCGCGGTGGACGCCGAGGAGGCGCGCGGCCAGCTCGGCGATCTCGTCGATGTCTATCTCGACGCGGGTCCGTCGCAGCAGCAGGCCGCCTCCACGATCGTCGACCTGACCGGGGACGCCCCGCGCATCCTGCGGGCGGGTCCGGTGAGCGCCGAGCGGATCGCCGAAGTGCTCGGCTTGGACGCGGGAAGTCTGATCGCTTAGCGGCGGCGCGCGTGGTCGGGTCTCAGGTTGGTGCAGTACGGTCTCGAGGTGTCTAGCGACGTGACCAGCCTCGCCGGTGGTTTGCTCGCCCTGTCCGATCGTGGCGCCGGTGTCCCGCTGCGCGAGCTCGCACTGGTTGGACTGACCGCAGCGATCATCACCTACTTCGCGACCGGACCGGTGCGGGTGCTGGCCACCCGGCTGGGCGCGGTCGCCTACCCGCGCGAGCGCGACGTGCACCTGACGCCCACCCCCCGCATGGGCGGGCTGGCGATGTTTCTCGGCGTCGTCTCGGCCGTATTCCTGGCTTCGCAGCTTCCGGCGCTCACCCGCGGGTTCGTCTACTCCAGCGGCATGCCCGCGGTCCTGGTGGCCGGCGCGGTGATCATGGGCATCGGCCTGATCGACGACCGCTGGGGCCTGGACGCCCTGACGAAGTTCGCCGGCCAGATCACCGCGGCCAGCGTGCTGGTCACCATGGGCGTCGCCTGGAGCGTCCTTTACATCCCGTGGGGCGGCGTCGGCACCATCGTGCTGGACCAAGCCTCGTCGATCCTGCTCACCCTGGCGCTGACCGTGTCGATCGTCAACGCGATGAACTTCGTCGACGGGCTCGACGGCTTGGCCGCCGGGCTGGGACTCATCACCGCGCTGGCGATCTGCATGTTCTCGGTCGGCCTGCTGCGCGACCACGGCGGTGACGTTCTGTTCTATCCCCCCGCCGTCATCTCGGTCGTCCTCGCTGGCGCCTGTCTGGGCTTTTTGCCGCACAACTTTCACCGCGCCAAGATCTTCATGGGCGACTCCGGCTCGATGCTGATCGGCCTGATGCTCGCGGCGGCCTCGACGACCGCCGCCGGCCCGGTCTCGCAGAACGCCTACGGCGCCCGCGACGTGTTTGCTCTGCTGTCACCGTTCCTGCTGGTGGTGGCCGTCATGTTCGTGCCGATGCTCGACCTCTTGCTGGCGATCGTGCGCCGCACCCGCGCGGGCCGCAGCGCATTCAGCCCGGACAAAATGCACCTGCATCACCGGTTGCTGCAAATCGGTCATTCGCATCGCCGGGTGGTACTGCTGATCTATCTGTGGGTGGGCATTGTCGCGTTCGGCGCCGCGAGCACCATCTTTTTCAACCCGCGCGATACCGCCGCGGTGATGCTGGGCGCGATCGTGGTCGCCGGCGTGGCGACGGCGATCCCCCTCCTGCGCCGCCGCGAGTACGAAGACGAGGGCTACGACAGGGAGTAGTAGCGGCGTCTTTCGTATGGTACGGTGCAGGTAGAACCCCGAAAAGAAACCTTGAGGGTTGCCGGCCAGCCGGCCCGTCGGACGCTTGTCCGATCGCGCCGATTCACGACCGACATAGGGAGCTACCCCTTGGGTGATTCCAGTGTGACGTGCGATACGCTCGGCGGGCCACCGATCGGTCGGTCGGGGGTTTCCCGCTCCACTACCTGGGATTGAGGTGCTGCAGTGACGACACCAGCGCAGGACGCGCCGTTGGTGTTCCCCTCTGTTGCTTTCCGTCCGGTTCGGCTGTTGGTGATCAGCGTTGGGATCACCGCCCTGGCAATGCTCGCCGCCGGATTGTTGGGTCACCTCATGGTCGGCGTGTTCTTTGGTCTCGGGTTGTTGCTGGGTTTGCTCAACGCGCTTCTGGTGCGGCGGTCGGTGGAATCGATTACCGCTCGGGATCATCCGCTGAAAAGGTCGATGGCACTCAATTCGGTGTCACGGCTGGCCATCATCACCATTGTCGCGCTGATCATCGCCTACGTGTTCCGGCCCGCGGGGTTGGGCGCGATGTTCGGCCTGGCGCTCTTCCAGGTGCTATTGGTCGCGTCGACCGCACTGCCGGTCTGGAAGAAGTTGCGCACCGGCGAGCCGGGCCCGTCCTCGGGCCCGGAGGGACAGGCAGGGACGGACGGAAGGACCACCAGCGATGACTGAGACGATCCTGGCCGGTTCCCAAATCGAGGTCGGCGAGCACACCACCGCGACGTGGTTCGGGCTGACCGTCAACACCGACACGGTGCTGTCGACGGCGATCGCCGCGGTGATCGTGATCGCCCTGGCCTTCTTCCTACGCGCCAAGATCACGTCGAGCGGCGTGCCCAGCGGGGTCCAATTGTTCTGGGAGGCGCTCACCATACAGATGCGCAACCAGATCGAGAACGCCATCGGGATGCGGATCGCGCCGTTCGTGCTGCCGCTGGCGGTCACGATCTTCGTGTTCATCCTGATCTCCAACTGGCTGTCGGTGCTGCCGCTGCAGTACACCGATAAATCCGGTCACACCACCGAATTGCTCAAGCCGGCGGCGGCGGACATCAATTACGTGCTGGCGCTGGCCCTTTTCGTGTTCGTCTGCTACCACGTGGCCGGGATCTGGCGCCGTGGCATCGTCGGGTACCCGATCAAGGTGCTCAAGGGACACGTGGCGTTCCTGGCGCCGATCAACCTGGTCGAAGAATTGGCGAAGCCGATCTCGTTGTCGCTCCGACTCTTTGGCAACATCTTCGCCGGCGGCATCCTGGTGGCGCTGATCGCGCTCTTCCCGCCGTACATCATGTGGTTGCCGAACGCGATCTGGAAATCGTTCGACATGTTCGTCGGGGCGATCCAGGCCTTCATCTTCTCGATCCTGACCATTTTGTACTTCAGCCAGGCCATGGAGCTGGAGGAGCACCATGACTGAGATCACCACGAATTGCCCTGGCCCACCCACCATTACAGGAGCCTGGTAGACGGCTACGAGATAGCCACCAGATAAAGGAGGAAAAGAATGGACCCCACAATCGCTGCCGGTGCTCTCATCGGCGGTGGACTGATCATGGGCGGCGGCGCGATCGGAGCCGGTATCGGTGACGGTGTGGCGGGTAACGCGCTGGTTTCGGGCATCGCCCGGCAACCCGAGGCGCAGGGCCGGCTGTTCACGCCGTTCTTCATCACCGTCGGTCTGGTTGAGGCGGCCTACTTCATCAACCTGGCGTTCATGGCGCTGTTCGTCTTCGCAACCCCCGTCACATAGTTCGGCTGTGCTGGGCTGGAATGCGTGACGTGAATCCCATTGTGCTGGCGAGCAGCCAGGCGGCAGAGGGAGGCAAGGGGGGGAGCAACTTCCTTGTTCCCAACGGCACTTTCTTCGTCGTGCTGGCCATCTTCCTCATCGTGCTCGCGGTCATCGGCATCTTCGTGGTGCCTCCGATCCTGAAGGTGCTGCGCGAACGCGACGCCACGGTCGCCAAGACCGCTGCCGACAACAAGAAGTCGGCCGAGCAGTTCGAAGCCGCCAAGGCCGATTACGAACAAGCCATGAAGGAAGCCCGCGTGCAGGCGTCGTCCTTCCGCGACAATGCCCGGGCAGAAGGCCGCAAGGTCGTTGAAGACGCGCGCGCCCGTGCCGAGCAAGAGGTGATGTCCACCTTGCAGCTGGCCGCGGAGCAATTGAAGCGGGAAAGGGACGCCGTGGAACTGGATCTGCGGGCCAACGTCGGAACCATGTCGGCGACCCTGGCCAGCCGAATCCTCGGCGTCGACGTCACCACCTCGGCTGCGACAAGGTAAAGACATGCCGACTTTTATCGGACAGCTGTTCGGGTTCGCGCTCATCGTCTTCCTGGTGGTGCGGTATGTCGTGCCGCCAGTGCGCAAATTGATGACCGCCCGCCAGGATGTGGTGCGCCAGCAGTTGGCCGATTCGGCCGCGGCCGATGAGCGGCTGATCGAGTCGACCACGGCCCACAGCAGGGCCGTGCAAGACGCCAAGGAAGAGGCGAAACGAGTCGTCGAAGAGGCTCAGACAGATGCGGGACGCATCACCGAGCAAATGCGGGGCCAGGCGGGAGTCGAGGCCGAACGCATCAAAGCGCAGGGTACGCGCCAGGCCGAGTTGCTGCGGGCACAGCTGACCCGTCAACTTCGCCTGGAGCTCGGACACGAATCAGTGCGCCAGGCTGGGGAATTGGTGCGCAACTACGTTGCCGACGCGGAACAGCAGTCGGCCACCGTCGATCGGTTCCTGGACGATCTCGAAGCCATGGCGCCCGCACCCGCCGAGGTCGCCTACCCGCTTCTGACGAAGATGCGCTCGGCCAGCCGGCACGCGCTGGGCAGCCTTTCGGATCGGTTCGGCACCATAGCCAAGAACCTCGACAACAAAGCGCTTTCCACCCTCTCCAGCGAGCTGGTGGCGGTGGTCAAGATGCTAAACAGCGAAATCGTCGTCACCCGGTACCTCACCGTGCCCGCCGAGGACGCGGCTCCGCGGGTCCGGCTGATCGAGCGGCTGGTCTCCGGCAAGGTCAGCGACGCCACGCTCGACGTGCTCCGGGCAGCCGTCTCAGAGCGTTGGTCGGCCAACTCCGATTTGATCGACGCCATCGAGCACATCTCGCGGCAAGCGTTGCTGGAGGTCGCCGAACGCGAGGATCGGATCGATGAGGTCGAAGACCAATTGTTCCGGTTCTCCCGCATTCTCGACGCGCAGCCGCGACTTTCCATCCTGTTGGGCGACTACGGCGCTCCCGCCGAAGGGCGGATCGGGTTGCTGCGCAAGGTGCTTGACAGCGCAAGCGGCGGGGTGAACCCGATCGCGTTGTCACTGCTGACCCAGACCATCGAGCTGCTGAGGGGCGAGCCGGCCGAGGTAGCCGTGAAGTTCCTGGCGGGGGTGGCGGTGGCGCGCCGCGGCGAAATCGTCGCGCAGGTCAGCGCGGCAGCCGAGCTCAGCGATGCCCAGCGCACCCGTCTCACCGAAGTTCTCAGTCGCATCTACAGCCATCCGGTGACCGTGCAGCTGCAGATCGACCCCGACTTGCTGGGCGGGCTGTTGATCGCGGTGGCCGACGAGGTGATCGACGGGACGCTCTCGTCTCGCTTGGCCGCGGCCCAGGCCCAGTTGCCCGACTGAACACATCATCAGAACCCCACGCGAACGAAGATCAAGTAGGAAGACGAAAAGCCATGGCAGAGTTGACAATCTCGGCTGACGACATCCAGGGCGCCATCGAGGAGTACGTAGGCTCCTTCACCGCCGACACCTCCCGCGAGGAGGTCGGTACCGTCATCGACGCCGGGGACGGCATCGCGCACGTCGAAGGCCTGCCCTCCGTCATGACCCAGGAGCTGCTCGAGTTTCCGGGTGGGGTTCTCGGCGTCGCGCTCAACCTCGACGAGCATGACATCGGCGTGGTCATCCTGGGCGATTTCGAGAAAATCCAACAGGGCCAACAGGTCAAGCGCACCGGCGAGGTCTTGTCGGTCCCCGTCGGCGACGCATTCATGGGGCGCGTCGTCGATCCACTCGGCCACCCGATCGACGGGCGCGGAGACATCGACACCGACACGCGGCGCGCACTGGAAATCCAGGCCCCGTCCGTGGTGCAGCGTCAAGGCGTGAAGGAGCCGCTGCAGACCGGGATCAAGGCCATCGACGCCATGACCCCCATCGGCCGCGGTCAGCGCCAGCTGATCATCGGCGACCGCAAGACCGGCAAAACCGCTGTCTGCGTGGACACCATCCTCAACCAGCGGCAGAACTGGGAATCGGGCGACGAACGCAAGCAGGTGCGCTGCGTGTACGTCGCCATCGGCCAGAAGGGCACCACGATCGCCGCCGTCCGTCAGGTGCTCGAAGAGGGCGGCGCGATGGACTACACCACCATTGTCGCGGCGCCCGCGTCGGACTCTGCCGGCTTCAAATGGCTTGCGCCGTACACCGGTTCGGCGATCGCCCAGCACTGGATGTACGACGGCAAGCATGTGCTGATCGTCTTCGACGACCTCAGCAAGCAGGCCGAGGCATACCGCGCGATCTCATTGCTGCTGCGCCGCCCGCCAGGGCGCGAGGCGTACCCGGGTGACGTGTTTTACCTGCACTCGCGGCTGTTGGAGCGCTGCGCCAAGCTTTCCGACGACCTCGGTGGCGGCTCGCTGACGGGCCTGCCGATCATCGAGACCAAGGCCAACGACATCTCGGCCTACATCCCCACCAACGTCATCTCAATCACCGACGGGCAGTGCTTCCTCGAGTCCGACCTGTTCAACCAGGGTGTCCGGCCGGCCATCAACGTTGGTGTGTCGGTGTCCCGCGTGGGTGGTGCGGCGCAGATCAAGGCCATGAAAGAGGTAGCCGGCTCGCTGCGTCTGGACCTGTCGCAGTACCGCGAGTTGGAATCGTTCGCGGCCTTCGCTTCCGATCTTGACGCCACGTCCAAGGCGCAACTGGAGCGCGGTGAGCGGCTGGTCGAACTCCTCAAGCAGCGGCAGTACCAGCCCATGCCGGTTGAGGAGCAGGTGGTCTCGATCTTCCTGGGCACCGGCGGCCACCTGGACTCCGTACCCGTCGAGGACGTCAGGCGGTTCGAAACCGAGTTGCTCGACCACATGCGGGCCTCCGAAGAGAAATTCCTGGCCGGGATCCGCGACAGCCAGAAACTCCCCGAAGAAGCCGAGAACCAGCTCACCGAGATCATCAACCACTTCAAGAAGGGCTTCGCGGCGAGCGACGGCAGGTCGGTGGTGCCCGACGAACACGTCGAGGCGATGGACGAGGAGGAACTGGAAAAGGAGTCAGTGCAAGTCAAGAAGGAGAAGCCAAAGGAGAAGAAGGAATCCAAGAAGGACTCCGGTAAGGACCAGAAGTAGCTAACGATGGCTGCCACACTTCGCGAATTACGCGGGCGGATTCGCTCGGCGGGGTCGATCAAAAAGATCACCAAGGCTCAGGAGATGATCGCGACGTCGCGCATCGGCAGGGCGCAGGCTCGGCTGCAATCCGCGCGGCCCTACGCATTCCAGATCACCGCGATGCTGACCACCCTGTCTGCCGAAGCCGCTCTGGACCACCCCTTGCTGGTCGAGCGACCCGAACCGAAGCGCGCCGGCGTCCTGGTGGTGTCCTCCGACCGTGGTTTGTGCGGCGCGCACAACTCCAGCATCTTCCGTCGTTCCGAGGAGCTGTTCTCCCTGCTGAGGGAGGAGGGCAAGACGCCGGCTCTGTACACGGTGGGCCGTAAGGCGCTGAACTACTTCAGATTCCGCAACTGGGAGATCACCGAGTCGTGGATGGGCTTCTCCGAGCAACCCACGTACGAAAACGCCGCGGAGATCGCTTCGACCTTGGTCGATACTTTCATGAAGGGCGCGGGCGACGATGAGGATCAGCAGTCCGACGACGACCGGGGCGTCGACGAGCTGCACGTCGTCTACTCGGAGTTCAAGTCGATGATGTCGCAAGCGGCGGTGGCCCACCGCATTGCTCCGCTGGTGGTGGAGTACGTCGAGGAAGAACCGGAACTGCATACCCTGTATTCGTTCGAGCCGGACGCGACGACGCTGTTCGAGTCGTTGCTGCCGCGGTACGCGACGACCCGCGTCTACGCGGCGTTGCTCGAATCGGCGGCATCGGAGCTGGCGTCGCGCCAACGAGCGATGAAGTCGGCAACCGACAACGCCGACGATCTCATCAAGGCCCTGACGTTGCTGGCAAACCGCGAGCGGCAGGCCCAGATCACCCAGGAGATTAGCGAAATCGTCGGTGGCGCAAACGCGCTCGCCGATGCCAACGCTGGGTAGCACACGAGGAAGAAGAAGATTATGGCTGCTACTACTGAAACGACCGAAAAGACCGAAAAGAACGGCAAATCTGGGGACTCCGACACCAGCGGCCGCGTGGTACGGGTCACCGGCCCCGTCGTTGACGTCGAGTTCCCGCGCGGCTCCGTCCCGGGACTGTTCAACGCACTGCGCGCCGAGATCACCTTCGAGGAGCTCAAGAAGACCCTCACGCTCGAGGTTGCGCTGCACTTGGGCGACAGCCTGGTACGCACCATTTCGTTGCAGCCGACCGACGGTCTGGTGCGCGGCGTCGAGGTCACCGACACCGGCAACTCGATCTCTGTGCCGGTCGGTGAGGGCGTCAAGGGTCACGTCTTCAACGCCCTGGGCGACTGCCTGGACAAGCCGGGGTACGGGGAGGACTTCGACCACTGGTCGATTCACCGCAAGCCGCCGGCATTCGAGGAGCTGGAGCCGCGCACCGAGATGCTCGAGACCGGCTTGAAGGTCGTCGATATGCTGACCCCATACGTGCGTGGCGGCAAGATCGCGCTGTTCGGCGGCGCCGGCGTCGGCAAGACGGTGCTCATCCAGGAGATGATCAACCGTATTGCCCGAAACTTCGGTGGGACTTCAGTTTTCGCCGGGGTGGGTGAGCGCACCCGCGAAGGCAATGACCTCTGGGTGGAGCTCAAAGAAGCCGACGTGCTCAAGGACACCGCGCTGGTATTCGGTCAGATGGACGAGCCGCCCGGCACCCGTATGCGGGTGGGACTGTCCGCGCTGACGATGGCGGAGTGGTTCCGCGACGAGGCGGGCCAGGACGTGCTGCTGTTCATCGACAACATCTTCCGGTTCACCCAGGCCGGTTCCGAGGTGTCGACCCTGCTCGGTCGTATGCCGTCGGCGGTGGGATACCAGCCCACCCTGGCTGATGAGATGGGCCAGCTGCAGGAGCGCATCACCTCGACACGGGGCCGCTCGATTACGTCGATGCAAGCGGTCTACGTGCCCGCCGACGACTACACCGACCCGGCGCCGGCGACGACGTTCGCTCACCTGGACGCAACCACCGAGCTGTCGCGTTCGGTGTTCTCCAAGGGGATCTTCCCCGCGGTGGACCCGTTGGCCTCGAGCTCGACCATCCTTGACCCCGGTGTCGTCGGTGACGAGCACTACCGCGTGGCACAGGAAGTCATCCGGATCCTGCAGCGATACAAGGACCTTCAGGACATCATTGCCATCCTCGGCATCGATGAGTTGTCCGAAGAGGACAAGCAACTGGTCCAGCGCGCCCGACGCATCGAGCGGTTCCTTTCGCAGAACATGATGGCGGCCGAACAGTTCACCGGCCAGCCGGGTTCGACGGTGCCGCTGAAGGAGACGATCGAGGCATTCGACAAGCTGACGAAGGGCGACTTCGACCACATACCCGAGCAGGCGTTCTTCTTGATTGGTGGCCTCGACGACTTGGCCAAGAAAGCCGAAAGCTTCGGCGCCAAACTAGATTCCTGAGGCTGAGTCGAAAGCTGGTGTGGCATGGCCGAATTGAACGTTGAAATAGTCGCCGTCGACCGAAAGATCTGGTCGGGTGAGGCGACGTTTCTGTTGACCCGCACTACCGTCGGTGAGATCGGCATCCTGCCCCGCCACATCCCGCTGGTGGCGCAGTTGGTCGACGATGCCATGGTGCGCGTCGAACGGGAGGGCGAAGACGATCTGCGGATCGCGGTGGATGGCGGGTTTTTGTCGGTGACCGAGGAGTCGGTCAGCATTCTCGCCGAATCCGCCGAGTTCGAGTCGGAGATCGACGAGGCCGCCGCCCGGGAAGACTCGGAGTCCGACGATCCGCGAATCGCGGCCAGGGGGCGCGCCAGACTGCGCGCCGTCGGCGCGATCGACTAGTCGCCGATGAGCGCGCCCATGGTCGGCATGGTCGCGCTCGTCGTCGTGTTGGGGGCCGCCGTCCTCGCACTGAGTTATCGGTTGTTGAAGCTGCGCCAGGGCGGAACGGCGGGGATCATGCGGGATATCCCCGCCGTCGGAGGTCACGGCTGGCGGCACGGAGTGATCCGCTACCGCGGTGGCGAAGCCGCCTTCTACCGGCTGTCCAGCCTGCGTCTGTGGCCGGACCGTCGGCTCAGCCGGCGGGGTGTGGAGATCGTGGCCCGGCGTGCGCCGCGCGGCGACGAGTTCGACATCATGACCGACGAGATCGTCGTTTTGGAGCTGCGTGACACGACGCAGGACCGCAGGTCTGGTTACGAGCTTGCGCTCGACAAGGGCGCATCGACCGCGTTCCTGTCCTGGCTGGAATCGCGGCCTTCACCGCGCGCACGCCGTCGCAGCGTCTGACGGCACTTGATCGCAAAAAGCTACCGGGATCACCGTGGCCGGCGGGATCGATCGATTGTGTTTCAGTGCAACACTTGAGCTTTCATCTAATCCGCGCGCGGCGCGGCGCCGCCGGGCTTCCAGAGCACGTCCCCGCCGGGGTTGGCCGCCCGCGCGAGGATGAACAGCAGATCCGACAGCCGGTTCAGATACTTCGCGGGCAGCACGCTGACCCCGTCCGGCTGAGAATCGAACGCGGCCCACGCGGAGCGCTCCGCTCGGCGCACCACGGTGCGGGCGACGTGCAACAGCGCCGACAACGGCGAACCGCCTGGCAACACAAAGGAATTCAGCGCCGGCAAGGGTTCGTTGTACTTGTCGCACCATCCCTCCAGCCGATCGATGTAGGCCTGGGGAACTCGCAGCGGAGGATATTTGGGGTTCTCCACCACGGGGGTCGATAGATCCGCGCCGGCGTCGAACAAGTCGTTCTGGATCTGGCGCAGCACACCCGCGATCTCCTCGTCGGGCTGACCGAGGGCGATCGCGACGCCGATCGCCGAGTTGGCCTCGTCGCAGTCCGCGTACGCCACCAGGCGGGGGTCGTTCTTGGAGACCCGTGAGAAATCGCTCAATCCCGTGGTCCCGTCGTCGCCGGTTCGCGTATAAATGCGGGTCAGGTGTATTGCCATGAGCAAACGGTACCCGGCTGGCCGACTTGGCTGACTGACAAGCCGATACCGCTTCACTAGACTCACCCGGGTGGCTGAGCGATTCGTGGTGACCGGCGGCAACCGGTTGTCAGGCGAAGTCGCTGTAGGGGGCGCCAAGAACAGCGTGCTCAAGCTGATGGCCGCGACGCTGTTGGCCGAAGGCACCAGCACCATCACCAACTGCCCGGACATCCTCGACGTGCCGCTGATGGCGGAGGTATTGCGCGGCCTGGGCGCCACCGTCGAACTCGATGGCGACGTCGCCCGAATCACCTCGCCCGACGAGCCGAAGTACGACGCCGACTTCGCGGCGGTCCGACAGTTCCGGGCCTCGGTCTGTGTGCTCGGCCCGCTGGTCGGCCGCTGCAAGCGGGCCAGGGTCGCACTCCCGGGTGGCGACGCGATCGGATCGCGTCCGCTGGACATGCATCAGGCGGGCCTGCGGCAGCTGGGCGCGCAGTGCAACATCGAGCACGGGTGCGTCGTTGCTCAGGCAGACACGTTGCGCGGCGCGGAGATTCAGCTGGAGTTCCCCTCCGTGGGAGCCACCGAGAACATCCTGATGGCCGCCGTCCTCGCTGAGGGCGTCACGACGATTCACAATGCGGCGCGGGAACCCGACGTCGTCGATTTGTGCACGATGTTGAACCAGATGGGCGCGCAGGTCGAAGGCGCGGGTTCGCCCGTCATGACGATCACCGGTGTCCCGCGGCTGCACCCGACCGAGCACCGCGTCATCGGGGACCGCATCGTCGCCGCCACCTGGGGCATCGCCGCCGCGATGACCCGCGGAGACATCTCGGTGACGGGTGTCGATCCGGCTCACCTGCAGGTGGTGCTGCACAAATTGCACGACGCGGGTGCCACCGTCACCCAAACCGACAACAGCTTCCGGGTGACCCAGTACGAGCGCCCGAAGGCCGCCAACGTTGCCACGTTGCCGTTCCCCGGGTTTCCGACCGATCTGCAGCCGATGGCGATCGCCCTGGCGTCGATCGCCGACGGCACGTCGATGATCACGGAGAACGTGTTCGAGGCGCGCTTCCGGTTCGTCGAGGAGATGATCCGGCTCGGTGCCGACGCCCGCACCGACGGGCACCACGCCGTCGTGCGGGGCCTGCCGCAGCTCTCGAGCGCCCCGGTGTGGTGTTCGGACATCCGGGCCGGCGCCGGCCTGGTGTTGGCGGGACTGGTCGCCGACGGCGACACCGAGGTGCACGACGTCTTCCACATCGACCGCGGCTACCCGTTGTTCGTGGAGAACCTGGCGATTTTGGGAGCCGAGATCGAGCGGGTAGAGTAGTCAAAGTCAGTGCCCCACAAGGGCGGTCACCATACGAAGATGGCCGAAACCGGGGCCTTGACTCCCTCGCCGGATCGGTACTAGCCTGGCACGGCTGCCCCGCAGCGGTCACCACATGAGATGACCAAAACTGGGGCTTGACGTCCCTGCCAGAACGGTATTAAGCTGGCAGGGTTGCCCGGAAGCGGGCGAAAACAAGCATGAGTGTTGTTTGAGAACTCAATAGTGTGTTTGGTCTTTTTATTTGTTGTTGTTTTTTGGCCATACCTTGCACTCCCCGTGTGTGGGTATGGCTGTTTTTTTGATGCCAGATATTGGCGTCTTGTCAGGTATCTCTGATTGTAAATTCGCCTCGTTATCGAGGGGTTTTTGTTTGGAGAGTTTGATCCTGGCTCAGGACGAACGCTGGCGGCGTGCTTAACACATGCAAGTCGAACGGAAAGGTCTCTTCGGAGATACTCGAGTGGCGAACGGGTGAGTAACACGTGGGTAATCTGCCCTGCACTTCGGGATAAGCCTGGGAAACTGGGTCTAATACCGAATAGGACCCCGAGGCGCATGCCTTGGGGTGGAAAGCTTTTGCGGTGTGGGATGGGCCCGCGGCCTATCAGCTTGTTGGTGGGGTGACGGCCTACCAAGGCGACGACGGGTAGCCGGCCTGAGAGGGTGTCCGGCCACACTGGGACTGAGATACGGCCCAGACTCCTACGGGAGGCAGCAGTGGGGAATATTGCACAATGGGCGCAAGCCTGATGCAGCGACGCCGCGTGGGGGATGACGGCCTTCGGGTTGTAAACCTCTTTCACCATCGACGAAGGTCCGGGTTTTCTCGGATTGACGGTAGGTGGAGAAGAAGCACCGGCCAACTACGTGCCAGCAGCCGCGGTAATACGTAGGGTGCGAGCGTTGTCCGGAATTACTGGGCGTAAAGAGCTCGTAGGTGGTTTGTCGCGTTGTTCGTGAAATCTCACGGCTTAACTGTGAGCGTGCGGGCGATACGGGCAGACTGGAGTACTGCAGGGGAGACTGGAATTCCTGGTGTAGCGGTGGAATGCGCAGATATCAGGAGGAACACCGGTGGCGAAGGCGGGTCTCTGGGCAGTAACTGACGCTGAGGAGCGAAAGCGTGGGGAGCGAACAGGATTAGATACCCTGGTAGTCCACGCCGTAAACGGTGGGTACTAGGTGTGGGTTTCCTTCCTTGGGATCCGTGCCGTAGCTAACGCATTAAGTACCCCGCCTGGGGAGTACGGCCGCAAGGCTAAAACTCAAAGGAATTGACGGGGGCCCGCACAAGCGGCGGAGCATGTGGATTAATTCGATGCAACGCGAAGAACCTTACCTGGGTTTGACATGCACAGGACGCCGGCAGAGATGTCGGTTCCCTTGTGGCCTGTGTGCAGGTGGTGCATGGCTGTCGTCAGCTCGTGTCGTGAGATGTTGGGTTAAGTCCCGCAACGAGCGCAACCCTTGTCTCATGTTGCCAGCGGGTAATGCCGGGGACTCGTGAGAGACTGCCGGGGTCAACTCGGAGGAAGGTGGGGATGACGTCAAGTCATCATGCCCCTTATGTCCAGGGCTTCACACATGCTACAATGGCCGGTACAAAGGGCTGCGATGCCGCAAGGTTAAGCGAATCCTTTTAAAGCCGGTCTCAGTTCGGATCGGGGTCTGCAACTCGACCCCGTGAAGTCGGAGTCGCTAGTAATCGCAGATCAGCAACGCTGCGGTGAATACGTTCCCGGGCCTTGTACACACCGCCCGTCACGTCATGAAAGTCGGTAACACCCGAAGCCAGTGGCCTAACCCTTGGGAGGGAGCTGTCGAAGGTGGGATCGGCGATTGGGACGAAGTCGTAACAAGGTAGCCGTACCGGAAGGTGCGGCTGGATCACCTCCTTTCTAAGGAGCACCACGAAAAGCACCCCAATTGGTGGGGTGTAAGCCGTGAGGGGTTCTCGCCTGTAGTGGGCGGAACCGGGTGCACAACAACAAACAAGCCAGACACACTATTGGGTCCTGAGGCAACACCCTCGGGTGCTGCCCCTCCATCTTGGTGGTGGGGTGTGGTGTTTGAGAACTGGATAGTGGTTGCGAGCATCTAAATGGATGCGCTGCCCTCGTGGTGGTGTGTCCATTAAATGTGTAATTTCTTTTGGTTTTTGTGTTTAGTAAGTGAATAAGGGCGCATGGTGGATGCCTTGGCATCGAGAGCCGATGAAGGACGTGGGAGGCTGCGATATGCCTCGGGGAGCTGTCAACCGAGCGTTGATCCGAGGATTTCCGAATGGGGAAACCCAGCACGAGTTATGTCGTGTTACTCGCATCTGAATATATAGGGTGCGAGGGGGAACGCGGGGAAGTGAAACATCTCAGTACCCGTAGGAGAAGAAAACAATTGTGATTCCGTCAGTAGTGGCGAGCGAACGCGGAACATGGCTAAACCGCACGCATGTGTAACCGGGTAGGGGTTGTGTGTGCGGGGTTGTGGGATTGATACGTCTCAGCTCTACCTGGCTGGGAGGTAGTCAGAAAGTGTCGTAGTTAGCGGAAGTGGCCTGGGATGGTCCGCCATAGACGGTGAGAGCCCGGTACGCGAAAACCCGGCACCTACCTTGTATCAAACTCCCGAGTAGCAGCGGGCCCGTGGAATCTGCTGTGAATCTGCCGGGACCACCCGGTAAGCCTAAATACTTCTCGATGACCGATAGCGGATTAGTACCGTGAGGGAATGGTGAAAAGTACCCCGGGAGGGGAGTGAAAGAGTACCTGAAACCGTGTGCCTACAATCCGTCAGAGCCTCCTTGTGGGGTGATGGCGTGCCTTTTGAAGAATGAGCCTGCGAGTCAGGGACATGTCGCGAGGTTAACCCGTGTGGGGTAGCCGCAGCGAAAGCGAGTCTGAATAGGGCGTATCCCCTTTTTGGGGTGTAGTGGCGTGTTCTGGACCCGAAGCGGAGTGATCTACCCATGGCCAGGGTGAAGCGCGGGTAAGACCGCGTGGAGGCCCGAACCCACTTAGGTTGAAGACTGAGGGGATGAGTTGTGGGTAGGGGTGAAAGGCCAATCAAACTCCGTGATAGCTGGTTCTCCCCGAAATGCATTTAGGTGCAGCGTTGCGTGTTTCACCACGGAGGTAGAGCTACTGGATGGCCAATGGGCCCTACTAGGTTACTGACGTCAGCCAAACTCCGAATGCCGTGGTGTATAGCGTGGCAGTGAGACGGCGGGGGATAAGCTCCGTACGTCGAAAGGGAAACAGCCCAGATCGCCGGCTAAGGCCCCTAAGCGTGTGCTAAGTGGGAAAGGATGTGCAGTCGCAGAGACAACCAGGAGGTTGGCTTAGAAGCAGCCACCCTTGAAAGAGTGCGTAATAGCTCACTGGTCAAGTGATTGTGCGCCGACAATGTAGCGGGGCTCAAGCACACCGCCGAAGCCGCGACAACCGCAAGGTTGGGTAGGGGAGCGTCCCCCATTCTGCGAAGCCGCCGGGTGACCGGTGGTGGAGGGTGGGGGAGTGAGAATGCAGGCATGAGTAGCGATTAGGCAAGTGAGAACCTTGCCCGCCGTAAGACCAAGGGTTCCTGGGCCAGGCCAGTCCGCCCAGGGTGAGTCGGGACCTAAGGCGAGGCCGACAGGCGTAGTCGATGGACAACGGGTTGATATTCCCGTACCCGTGTGTGAGCGCCCGTGATGAATCAGCGGTACTAACCACCCAAAACCGGATCGATCATTCCCCTTCGGGGGCGTGGAGGTTCGGGGCTGCGTGGGACCTCCGCTGGTAGTAGTCAAGCGATGGGGTGACGCAGGAAGGTAGCCGTACCAGTCAGTGGTAATACTGGGGCAAACCTGTAGGGAGAGCGATAGGCAAATCCGTCGCTCATTAATCCCGAGAGGTGATGCATAGCCGATTGAGGTGAATTCGGTGATCCTCTGCTGCCAAGAAAAGCCTCTAGCGAGCACACACACGGCCCGTACCCCAAACCAACACAGGTGGTCAGGTAGAGCATACCGAGGCGTACGAGATAACTATGGTTAAGGAACTCGGCAAAATGCCCCCGTAACTTCGGGAGAAGGGGGACCGGAACACCGTGAACAGCCTGCGCTGGGAGCGGGATCCGGTCGCAGAAACCAGCGAGAAGCGACTGTTTACTAAAAACACAGGTCCGTGCGAAGTCGCAAGACGATGTATACGGACTGACGCCTGCCCGGTGCTGGAAGGTTAAGAGGACCCGTTAACCCGCAAGGGTGAAGCGGAGAATTTAAGCCCCAGTAAACGGCGGTGGTAACTATAACCATCCTAAGGTAGCGAAATTCCTTGTCGGGTAAGTTCCGACCTGCACGAATGGCGTAACGACTTCTCGACTGTCTCAACCATAGACTCGGCGAAATTGCACTACGAGTAAAGATGCTCGTTACGCGCGGCAGGACGAAAAGACCCCGGGACCTTCACTACAACTTGGTATTGGTGTTCGGTACGGTTTGTGTAGGATAGGTGGGAGACTGTGAAACCTCAACGCCAGTTGAGGCGGAGTCATTGTTGAAATACCACTCTGATCGTATTGGATACCTAACGTCGAACCGTATATCCGGTTCACGGACAGTGCCTGGTGGGTAGTTTAACTGGGGCGGTTGCCTCCTAAAATGTAACGGAGGCGCCCAAAGGTTCCCTCAACCTGGACGGCAATCAGGTGTTGAGTGTAAATGCACAAGGGAGCTTGACTGCGAGACTTACAAGTCAAGCAGGGACGAAAGTCGGGATTAGTGATCCGGCACCCCCGAGTGGAAGGGGTGTCGCTCAACGGATAAAAGGTACCCCGGGGATAACAGGCTGATCTTCCCCAAGAGTCCATATCGACGGGATGGTTTGGCACCTCGATGTCGGCTCGTCGCATCCTGGGGCTGGAGCAGGTCCCAAGGGTTGGGCTGTTCGCCCATTAAAGCGGCACGCGAGCTGGGTTTAGAACGTCGTGAGACAGTTCGGTCTCTATCCGCCGCGCGCGTCAGAAACTTGAGGAAACCTGTCCCTAGTACGAGAGGACCGGGACGGACGAACCTCTGGTCCACCAGTTGTCCCACCAGGGGCACCGCTGGATAGCCACGTTCGGACAGGATAACCGCTGAAAGCATCTAAGCGGGAAACCTTCTCCAAGATCAGGTTTCTCACCCTTTTAGAGGGATAAGGCCCCCCGCAGAACACGGGTTCGATAGGCCAGACCTAGAAGCCCAGTAATGGGTGCAGGGAACTGGCACTAACCGGCCGAAAACTTACCAACACAAATCGCAACCACAATCCAGGCCCAGCGACAGTTTGTCGCAGGAAACTCTGTACGCCACACCCCCCACCAGAACAAATTTAAATAGAGTTACGGCGGCCACAGCGACAGGGAAACGCCCGGTCCCATCCCGAACCCGGAAGCTAAGCCTGTCAGCGCCAATGATACTGCCCAATCCGGGTGGAAAAGTAGGACACCGCCGAGCATATACAAAAACACCCCCGGCAACGGGGGTGTTTTTGCATTCGCATTAAAGCTCGTCAAATAATGTTAAATTTGCCGGCGCGCGCCTTTTCTCCAATTCGAGCAGGGTTCGCTTTCGGTCGAGCCCGCCGCCGTAGCCGGTAAGGCTTCCGCTGGCGCCGATGACCCGATGGCAGGGAATGACGATCGCTATCGGGTTGTGGCCGTTGGCCCATCCCACGGCGCGGGCGGATCCCGGGGCGCCGATCTGCTCGGCGATTTCTCCGTATGATCGGGTCTCGCCATACGGAATTGTCAACAGCGCCTTCCATACTCGCCGCTGAAATTCGGTACCCCGCAGCTCGAGCTCGATGTCGAAGTCGGTGAGCTCGCCGGCGAAATAGGCGGCGAGTTGCTCGACGGCGTCCTCAAAGGCCCGTCGATCGGCCGACCAGCCGGCGCGGCTGGGTTCGTAGGTCTGGTCGACCATCCGCAGATTCGTCAAGACCGAGCCGCGCCCGGCCAGGGTAAGCGGTCCGATCGGGCTGTCGATGGTGCGGTAGTGGATCATGCGACCTCCTGTGGTGGCCAATGGTTTACCGGGTGCTCGAGGGTGGTCCACAGATGTTGGGTGGCATAGGAGCGCCAGGGACGCCAACGGGCGCTGCGCTCGATGAGCCTGCGCTGGTCCGTGGGCAACCCGAGTTGCTTTGCGGCCAACCGCAGTCCGAGGTCGCTGGCGGGAAAGGCATCCGGATCGCCCAGGGCGCGCATCGCGATCACCTCCGCGGTCCAGGGGCCGATGCCGGGCAGCGCCAGCAGTTGTGTGCGGGCGCTGTTCCAATCGCTTCCGGCGTCGAGGACGACGCTTCCGTCGGCGAGTCCGGCTACCAGGGCGTTGAGTGTCTTTTGTCGGGCCCCGGGGACCGCCAAGTGGATGGGATCGATCTCGGCGAGCTGTTCGACCGACGGGAAGGTATGGGTCAACGCGCCCCCGGGATCGTGCACCGGCCGCCCGTAGGCCGCGACCAGCCTGCCCGCGTGGGTTCTCGCGGCTTTGGTCGAGACCTGTTGGCCAAGCACCGCGCGGACGGCTAGCTCGGCGTCATCGACGGTGCGCGGAATACGTTGTCCTGGCGCCTTTTTCACCACCGGGGCCAACTCGGGGTCGCCGGCGAGCGCTTCGACCACCGCTTCAGGGTCGGCATCGAGGTCCAGCAGCCGTCGGCATCGGGCGATCGCGGTCGTCAGGTCGCGGAAGTCGTCAAGCACCAGCTGGCAGCGGACGTGATCGACGGCGGGTGCCAGCGTGACCACGGCGCTGCCGTGGGGAAGCCGCAGGCTGCGCCGGTACGCGTTGTCGCGAACCTCCTCGCAACCCGGCACGGTGCCGGCCGCGAGGTGGCCGAAGACGCCCTCGTAGGCGAACGGTGTGCGTACCGGCAGCCGAAGGCATACCGCCCCAGCCGAATTGGTGTCCGATGCGGAGCCGACCGCTGCGCGTTTGCGCAGCGCCGTCGGTGTGCTTTCGAACACCAAGCGCACCGTGTCGTTGAACTGGCGGATGCTGGAAAACCCGGCGGCGAAGGCGACGTCCCCGAACGGCAGCTCCGTGGTCTCGATGAGCACCCGGGCGGTCTGGGCCCGTTGTGCGCGGGCCAGGGCGAGCGGTCCGGCGCCGACCTCGGCCTGCAGGAGCCGCTCCAGCTGGCGCGTCGTGTAACCGAGGTGGGCCGCGAGGCCCCCGACGCCTTCCCGGTCCACCGTGCCGTCGGCGATCAGCCGCATCGTTCGCGCAACGACGTCACCGCGCACATTCCATTCGGGGGATCCCGGAGACGCGTCGGGACGGCACCGCTTGCATGCCCGGAATCCCGCTCGTTGAGCGGCCGCCGCGGTCGGATAGAAACGCACGTTACGAGCGAACGGCGGCCGCACCGGGCAGCTGGGTCGGCAATAGATCCGGGTCGTCAGTACGGCGGTGACGAACCAGCCGTCGAACCGGGCGTCCTTGGACTGGACCGCCCGGTAGCAGCGTTCGAAATCGTCGTGCACGCTTCCACAGTTACACCCGCCCGCCGACAAAACTGGCGGGAAAGCGACATCGCAGTGGGTCGGGCAGCCGGGCGCTCCTAGCCGCCCTTATCAGCCTTGGCGTGGACCGCCGCGGCGGAGGCAATGAAGTCCCGGGCTGGGCGGGACAGCGGTCGACCGGAGTTCCAGATCATCCCCACATCGCGGTAGGCGTCAGCGTCGGCCAGCCGCAGCACGCTGACCCCGGATGGGTAATCGCTGCCGTCGATGGGCGTCAGGCTGATGCCCAGTCCCGCGGCTACCAGGCCGGCGGTCGTGGCGAGGTTTGCCGATTCCAGGACGATCCGCGGCTGAAATTGCGCTGCGGCGCAAAGCTCATCGAGCAGTCGTCGCATGCCGAACCCGGGGTGCATCGCCACGAAAGGCTCGTCCGCCAGATCGGTCATCGACACCGGCGCGGCGCCCGTAAGCCGGTGGCCGCGCGGGACGGCGACACCCAGCCGCTGACGAAACAGGCTGCGCCAGGCCAGAGTTGGCTCTTGCGGCCGCGGCGAAACCACGCCGACGTCGACGGACCCGGACTGCACGAGATCGCCGATCGATTCGGCGGCGCCCTCCTCTAGCGTGAACGTCACTCGCGGTGACGCTTCTTTGAACCCGGCGATCAAGCGTGGCACCACCGTTGATCCGAACGAACTGAGGAAGCCCAGTCGGATCTCGCTGAAAGCCGGATTGGTCAGGTCGTCGATCGCGCGTCGGGCCGAATCGAGCTCCGATTGGGCCCGACGCGCGTGCTCGTAGAAGATCCGGCCGTAGGCGTTCAGCGAGAGCCGCCTGCCGCGGCGATCGAACAAAGCGACCCCCAGTCGCCGTTCCAGGCGCGCCAGCATTCGTGTGAGTGTCGGCTGCGCGATGTGCAGCTGTTCGGCCGCCGCCGTGACATGTTGCAGCTCCGCGAGTGTGACGAACCACTCGTAGTCGCCATCAGCCATGCCCGCCACCTCTACTTATGTTCAAACTACATCATAATCTCAGCAATAATTCATTTCAGTTACTTTTCGAGGACGCGGAGCATCATTGCTATGCCTCAGCTCGCCTCGATTGCCACAGAGCACCAAGCTGGAAGCGCCGGATACCGGCGAGTGACCGCGGCGCTCTACGGTGCCGGTCTGGCGAGTTTCGCCGCGATGTACTGCACGCAAGCCCTGCTCCCGGCCCTGTCGGCGTATTACCGGATCACCCCGGCCACCGCGGCGCTCACGGTCTCGCTGACCACGGGGATGCTGGCGCTGTCGATCATTCCCGCGAGCGTGCTTTCCGAGCGCTACGGGCGCATCACCGTGATGCTCACGTCGGGGGTGGCGTCCAGCGTTATCGGGTTGCTGTTGCCGTTCAGTCCCACGCTCGGGGTCCTGCTTGTCGGACGGGCGGTGCATGGCGTCGCGCTCGCCGGGATACCCGCGGTGGCGATGGCGTTCCTCGCCGAGGAGGTGCACGCCTCGTCGCTCGGTTCGGCGATGGGACGGTACATCGCCGGGACCACGGTGGGTGGCCTGGTTGGGCGGATCGTCCCGTCCTCGGTCGTCGATGTGAGCAATTGGCGGGTCGCGCTGTTGGTGTGCTCGTTGACGACGCTGGCCGGCACGGTGGTTTTCGCCCTTCTCGTGCCCCGGTCCCGGTTCTTCACGCCGAAGGCGGCGAGCGCGCGGGCCACCATCCGCAACCTCACCGCACATTTACGAAACCCCGTGTTGCTGAAGCTTTTTGCGCTGGGCTTCGCGCTGATGGGTGGATTCGTCACGGTGTACAACTACCTTGGGTACCGTTTGACCGCCCGGCCGTTCGAGTTGGCGTCGTCGGTTGTCGGCCTGTTGTTCGTGCTGTATCTGGCGGGCACCTGGACGTCCGTTGTGGCCGGACGGCTCGCCGACCGCAGGGGACGCGCGCTCGTGCTCGGCGGCGCCTTGCCGATCACGGTGGCCGGTCTGCTGATGACGGTCCCGCATGCACTGATCGCGATCGTTGTCGGGGTTGGCGTGTTCACCGGCGGATTCTTCGCCGCGCACACCGTGGCCAGCGGTTGGGTTGGCGCTGTGGCCCACCGGGATCGCGCCGAGGCGTCCGCGCTGTACCTGTTCAGCTACTACCTGGGCGGGTCGGCGGCAGGCGCGTTCGGCGGCATCCTCTACAGCGTCGGCGGCTGGCCGGCGACCGTGTGGTTCGTGGGCGCGCTGCTGTCGGCCGGCATGTTGTTAGTGGCGCTGTTGGTGAGGGGAACTGCACCCGCGTCACTCGGCGCTGAACTCGACCCGGTCAGGTGCTGAACAACTGGGTGACCTTCGTGAACAGTTGCCAGACGCCATAGGTGAACGGGATAGCCACCCACAACCAGGCCAGCGCGATGAGGCCTGGGCGGACGGGTGCTGTGGTGCTCGGGTTAATCATGGTTGCTTCTCCGGTTGCCGGTGGAAACCGCCTCGGGCGCCAACGAGTCGGCGTCGGGCGATGCGGGTCGGTGATGCTTGGCGGCCACCGGCGTGATCAGCTCATTGCAGATCATGCCGACGACCAGGAGAGCGATCATCACCACGAACGACACGATGTAAAGATCCGGGCCGTGCTTTCCGGCCGCCTTCTGCGAGTCGGCGATGGCGTTGACGATGAGCGGGCCCAGGACCCCCGCGACCGACCACGCGGTCAGCAACCTCCCGTGGATGGCGCCGACCGCATAGATGCCGAACAAGTCACGCAGGTATGCCGGAATCGTCGAGAACCCCGCGCCATAGAACGACAGGATCAGCAGGGTGGACAGCAGGAAGGTGACCTTATGGGAGTTGGTCGTCAACGCCAGCGTCAGGTACAACAGAGCGCCGCCACCCAGGTAGAGCCGGTACATGTTTCTGCGGCCCAACACATCTGACAACGATGACCACCCGATCCGGCCGAGCATGTTGGCGAGCGACAGGAGCGCGACGAACCCTGCGGCGGCGGAGGTCAGCACCGCCGCGCGGGGGGCCGTCGGGAAGAAGTCCTGGTAGATCGGTGAAGCCTTCTCCAGGATGCCGATCCCGGCGGTCACGTTGAAGCAGAGCACCACCCACAGCAGCCAGAACTGCGGCGTCTTGATCGCGTTGGCCGCCGATACGCCGGCCGTGGTGACCAACGATCCGGGCTTGTGCGGCTTCGGTTTCCAGTCGCCCGGCGTCCATCCAGGTGCAGGCACCCGGATCAGCAGGCATCCCATCGACATGAACACCGCGTAGGTGCAGCCCATCACCACGAAGGTCTTGGCGACGCCGGTAGTGCTATTGCGGCCGAAGGCGTCGAGCAGGCTGTTCGTCCAGGGCGACGCGATCAGCGCCCCGCCGCCGAAGCCCATGATCGCCAGGCCGGTCGCCATGCCCGGGCGGTCGGGAAACCACTTGATCAGCGTGGACACCGGCGAGATGTAGCCGATACCGAGGCCGATGCCGCCGACCACGCCGTAACCGAGCACGACTAGCCAGTATTGACGGACCGAGACTCCGAATCCCGCGATCAGCAGCCCGCTGCAGAAGCAGACCGTGGCAACGAACATCGCCCAGCGTGGGCCGTAGTGGTCGACCCGTGTGCCGAACGCCGCGGCCGAAAGGCCCAGCATCACAATGGCGATGGTGAACGGCATCGCGCTGGCGGTTCCGGAGACGTGCAGTGATTTTTCCAGCGGGATCTTGAAGACGCTCCAGGCGTAGGCCGAGCCGATGGCGAGGTGGATGGACAGCGCGGCGGGCGGAACCAGCCAGCGGCTCCATGCCGGCCCGGCGACGATTCTCGAACGGTCCAGCAAGCCAACGGTTGTCACGATGCACCCTTCTTAGGTCGCCGGGCCGGAGCTCCGGCCCGCCGTCACTATTGGTGCGATGCAACCCTTGGGTCAATACGCATTTTCCATTGCCCGATAAAGGATTTCTATCGACGGAGCGCCTGGCTGTTGACCACTCGCGTTGTCATCCGGCTTACCGACCGGGGGAATCGGCGACGACGGGCGAGGCCAGCCGCGTTGGACGCTCGTGCCCGCGAAGCGTCACGCTCTCGCCCAAAGACCAACGGGCGGACTCTTCTTCGCTGGCACCCTCGAGTGTGTGTGATGTCGCAAGCAATCTGCCCGGATATGACTTGGCCAGCTCGCACAGTCGTGCGGCCTCATTGACCGGCTCGCCGATCACCGTGTATTCGAATCGTTCCTTGGCGCCCACGTTGCCGGCGACGACCTGGCCAGCCGCCACGCCGATTCCGGCCCGGAACTCGGGCATTTCATTGCTCAGCCGCTCGGCGATGCAGCGCGCGGTGGCAAGCGCCTGGTCCTCGGGACAGTCGAGGCGGTTGGGGGCTCCGAAGATGGCGAGCGACGCGTCTCCCTCGAACTTGTTGACCAGCCCGCAACGGCGGTCCACCTCTTCGACGACGATCGTGAAGAATCGGTTAAGTAGCGCAACGACTTCCGCCGGAGGTTGACTGGTCACCAGTTGCGTGGAGCCGACGATATCGATGAAGACGACGGCGACGTGGCGTTCTTCGCCGCCGAGTTGCGGCCGCTCACGTTCCGCGGCCAGGGCCACTTCACGCCCGACGTGCCGGCCGAAAAGATCGCGCACGCGTTCGCGTTCGCGCAGGCCGTCGACCATCGCGTTGAAACCCCGCTGCAGCTCACCAAGTTCCGTCCCGTCGAACACCACCAAATTGCCCCGCAGATCGCCCTGCTCGACGCGCTTGAGTGCCGTACGGACGACCCGGACTGGTGTGGCGGTCAGCCACGACAGGATCCACATCAGCATGAATCCGAAGACCAATGCCGCGGCCGCCACGATGAACACCCCGACGGCGAACTGGTCCTCGGTCAGATTTCGCATCATCAGCTGGAAGAACGCAATCAGCGCGATGCCCACGACGGGCACGCCCGAACCCAGCAGCCACACCATCATCGTTCGGCCCATGATGCCCGCCGTCAGCCGCCGTGGCGGTCGTCCCGCCTCGAGGGCCTGAGCGGCGAATGGACGCAGCGCGAACTCAGTGAGCAGATAGCTGGCCGTGGCGACCAGGACGCCGGAAAAGCCGACCGCGAAAAGAAATCGCGGGATGAACATGGTGTTGACCATGCCGTAGAGGGTTGTCAACAAAGCCGTCCCAAGTCCCCACAGGATGAGGTCGACGGTCGCGAGTCGCCACGGCGCCAGGAAGGTGTTGCGCTCGTCGACGCGGCTGGGTTTGCGTTCCTCGATTGCCCAGCGCAGCGCGAGCACGGTTCGCCGGGTGATCCAAGAGGCCCCCACCGCCACGGCCAGTGCGATGTAGCCGGGAGCGGCCACGAAGGTGATCCACAACGGCGCGTCGTCAAATATGCTCGGCTCGGGAATGGCGACCGTCACCAGCAGCACGGCGACGCCGATCCCGATCAGATTCACCGCCGCGACGAGGACGGTCAGAATGAGCTGGATGCGTATGCGGCGACGCCGTGGGCTTTCCGTCGCCCGTCCAAGCAGCCAGGAACCGTACGCCGGGGTCTCCGGCAGCCGGCCGCTCTGACGGGTCACCGTCTCGAGCACCCGGCCCAAGCGTTGCGCCATGGTCTTGTTGGCCGACATGGTGGCGCCAGCCTAATTTGTCGCTCACGCTCTAAGGTGAGTCGGGTGCGTCTCGTGATCGCCCAGTGCACGGTCGACTACGTCGGCCGGCTCACCGCGCATCTGCCGTCGGCGCGCAGGTTGCTGCTGTTCAAGGCCGACGGGTCTGTCAGCGTGCACGCCGACGACCGCGCCTACAAGCCGTTGAACTGGATGAGTCCGCCGTGCTGGTTGACCGAAGAGCCTGGCGGGGAGGTGCCGGTGTGGGTGGTGGAGAACAAGGCCGGCGAGCAGCTGCGCATCACGATCGAGGAGATCGAGCACGATTCGAGCCACGATCTGGGCGTCGACCCCGGCTTGGTCAAGGATGGCGTCGAGGCCCACCTTCAGGCGTTGCTCGCCGAGCACGTCCAACTGCTGGGCGAGGGATACACGTTGGTCCGCCGCGAGTACATGACCGCGATCGGGCCCGTCGATCTGTTGTGTCGCGACGAACGGGGTGGCTCGGTCGCGGTGGAAATCAAGCGGCGGGGCGAGATTGACGGCGTGGAGCAGCTCACCCGCTACCTCGAGTTGCTGAACCGCGACACCGTTCTCGCGCCGGTCAAAGGGATATTCGCCGCCCAGCAGATCAAGCCGCAGGCGCGCACCCTGGCCACCGACCGCGGGATCCGTTGCATCACACTGGATTACGACAAGATGCGCGGCATGGACAGCGACGAATTCCGATTGTTCTGACAAGCCCGACTAGACTGACGGCATGGCTCGGCGCCGCACACCGCCACGCCGGCAGCGGCCGATATCGCCGCCGCCGGCGCTGAGCCGGGTGGAAATCGGGCCCGACGGACACGAGTACGAAGTGCGCCCGGTCGCGGCGGCCCGCGCGGTCAAGACCTACCGCTGCCCCGGTTGTGATCACGAAATACGTTCCGGCACATCGCATCTGGTGGTATGGCCGACTGATTCAGCCGGAGGCGGGCCGCAAAAAGGAATGGAGGACCGGCGGCATTGGCACACGCCGTGCTGGGCCAACCGCGCTAATCGCGGCCCCACGCGAAAGTGGTCTTAGTCGTTCGGCCTCAGGAGGCCGGCTCGACCAATTCGATCAAGACCCCGCCGGCGTCCTTGGGGTGGATGAAGTTGATCCGCGAGTTCGCTGTGCCGTGGCGGGGCGCCTCGTAGACCAGCCGGACACCCTGCGACCGGAGCCGCTCGCAAAGGCTGTCGAGCTCGCTGACCCGAACCGCCATCTGCTGGATGCCGGGTCCGCGCTTGTCGAGGAACTTCGCGATCGTCGAGGAGTCGTCGATCGGGGCCATCAACTGGATCTGTGCGGTGCCCACCGGCGCGCCGCGCGCCGCCAGCATGGCTTCGCGGATTCCCTGGTCATCGTTGACTTCCTCATGCACCAGGATCATGCCGAGGTGGTCGTGGTACCAGGCGATGGCGGCGTCCAGGTCGGCGACTGCGATGCCGACGTGATCGATCGCCGTCACCAGCGCGGTGGCCATGATCTGACCGGCGTCAACTTGATCGGTCGTCATCACGTAACGGTAACCTGACGGCAAAGATTGCGCTTCTCCGGGAGGCCGAATCGGCCGTCCAGTGCGCGTCTAGTAGGCCCTAGGAGGTAGTCATGACGACATCGGTGATAGTTGCTGGAGCGCGGACACCCGTCGGCAAGTTGCTGGGTTCGCTGAAGGATTTTTCGGCCAGCGATCTGGGCGCCATCGCGATCGCGGGCGCGCTGGAGAAGGCCTTCCCAAATAACGAGGCACCGGCGTCTCTGGTCGAGTACGTGATCATGGGCCAGGTGCTGACCGCCGGGGCGGGCCAGATGCCCGCCCGTCAGGCGGCGGTGGCGGCGGGCATCGGCTGGGATGTGCCGGCGCTGACCATCAACAAGATGTGCCTGTCCGGCATCGATGCCATCGCGCTGGCTGACCAGCTCATTCGCGCCGGAGAGTTCGACGTGGTGGTGGCCGGCGGCCAGGAGTCCATGACGAAGGCGCCGCACCTGCTGATGGACAGCCGTGCGGGCTACAAGTACGGCGATGTCAC
Organism: uncultured Actinomycetota bacterium; assembly: GCA_963802525.1. Lineage (GTDB taxonomy): Bacteria > Actinomycetota > Actinomycetes > Mycobacteriales > Mycobacteriaceae > Mycobacterium. Next base: position 56,193 of record CAWDJC010000033.1, read on the forward strand.
GGTCTTGGACCACATGGCCTATGACGGCCTGCACGACGTGTTCACCGACCAGCCGATGGGCGCGCTCACCGAGCAGCGCAACGACGTCGACAAGTTCACCCGGCAGGAGCAGGATGAGTTCGCTGCGCGGTCCCACCAAAAGGCGGCCGCGGCGTGGAAGGACGGCGTCTTCACCGACGAAGTGGTGCCGGTGAACATCCCCCAGCGCAAGGGCGATCCGCTGCAGTTCACCGAGGACGAGGGGATCCGCGCAAACACCACTGCCGAGTCTCTGGCCGGTCTCAAACCGGCGTTTCGCCGCGACGGCACCATCACCGCCGGTTCGGCGTCGCAAATCTCCGATGGCGCGGCCGCGGTCGTGGTGATGAACAAGGCGAAGGCGCAGGAACTAGGGCTTTCGTGGCTGGTCGAGATCGGTGCGCACGGCGTTGTGGCCGGACCGGATTCGACGCTGCAGTCGCAGCCGGCCAACGCGATCAAGAAAGCGCTCGGCCGTGAGGGCATCTCCGTTGACCAGCTCGACGTCGTGGAGATCAACGAGGCGTTCGCGGCGGTGGCGCTGGCCTCGACCCGCGAGCTGGGGGTCGATCCCGACATCGTCAACGTCAACGGCGGCGCGATTGCGGTCGGTCATCCGATCGGCATGTCGGGCGCCAGAATCACGCTGCATGTGGCCCTGGAGCTGGCCCGCCGCGGCTCCGGTTACGGCGTTGCTGCCCTGTGTGGGGCCGGCGGTCAGGGCGACGCGCTGATACTGCGGGCCGGTTAGGCACGCTCCTCGGCGTTGCTGGCGTTGGCTGTGCGGGGAAGTTTTGTGATTTTCGTCATACGGGCCGCTCACGGTCCCCATGGGCGCCGATTTCGGGTTGATTTGCCCGTGCATGAGTGTCGGCGCGACCGGGTGCATGGGCAACCGGCGCGCATGACAAACTTGACGGCGTGACGCGTCCGCGACCCTCGACCGGGCCCGCACTGGCCGGTGCGGTCGACCTGTCCGGGCTCAAGCAGCGAGCCCAGCAGGACCCTTCTCCGACTGGCCCGGCGGGGCGAACACCGCCGCCGCCGGGTGCAACCGAGGTCACCGAGGCCAATTTCGAAGAGGAAGTGCTGGTCCGGTCCGACGAAGTACCGGTCGTGGTGTTGTTGTGGTCGCCACGCAGCGACGCGTGCGTCCAACTCGTCGAGACGCTGTCCGGCATGGCCGCCGAGGACAACGGCAAGTGGTCGCTGGCGACGGTCAACGTCGACGTGACGCCCAGGGTGGCCCAGATATTCGGTGTCGATGCGGTCCCGACCGTAGTGGCTCTGGCCGCCGGGCAGCCGCTGTCCAGCTTCCAAGGCATCCAGCCACCCGACCAGTTGCGTCGCTGGGTGGACTCATTGCTATCGGCGACGGCCGGGAAGTTAAGGGGCCCAAGCGGTTCCGAACAAGCCGCTGAAGTTGATCCGGAACTGGCCCAGGCCCGCCAACAGCTTGAGGACGGTGACTTCCACGCCGCCAAAGAGTCGTATCAGGCGATCCTGGATGCCAATCCGGCCAGCGTGGAAGCGAAGGGCGCGATCCGGCAGATCGACTTCCTCACGCGCGCAACGGCGCAACGCCCCGACGCCGTCGCGGTCGCCGATGCCGCGCCGCATGACATCGATGCCGCCTTGGCCGCCGCCGATGTGCAAATCCTCAACCAGGATGTGAGCCCTGCGTTCGAGCGCCTGATTGCGCTGGTGCGCAGCACATCTGGCGACGAACGCACCCGGGTGCGCACCCGATTGATCGAGTTATTCGAACTCTTCGATCCGGCCGACCCCGAGGTCGTGGCGGGTCGGCGCAACCTCGCCAACGCCCTCTACTGAAGTTCGACCGGCGAGCTGGCTACTCGGGCTCGAACCACAATGCCGAGGTGGGCGGCAGGACCATTGCCGCCGAGGCCGGGCGGCCGTGCCACGGGTCTTCGGTGGCGTCGACGCCGCCCAGGTTGCCGATTCCCGAGCCGTTGTAGACGGTCGCGTCCGTGTTGAGCACCTCGCGCCAGCGACCGGCGGAGGGCAGGCCAAGCCGGTAGCCGCTGTGCTCCGAACCCGCGAAATTGAATACGCAGGCCATCACCGAGCCGTCTTTGCCGTAACGCAGGAAGCTCAACACGTTGTTGGCGGAGTCATTGGCGTCAATCCAGGAATAGCCCTCGGGAACGGTGTCTTGGCTCCACAGCGCCGGGTGGCTGCGGTAGATCTCATTGATGTCGCGCACCAGGCGCAAAACCCCGTTGGAGAAACCTTGTTCGTCGAGCTGCCACCAATCCAAGCCACCCTGTTCGGACCATTCGGCGCGCTGGCCGAATTCCTGGCCCATGAACAACAATTGCTTGCCCGGGTGCGCCCATTGATAGGCGAGCAGGCTGCGCAGCCCCGCGGCCTTGACGTGGTTGTTGCCCGGCATCCGCCCCCACAACGTTCCCTTGCCGTGCACCACCTCGTCGTGGCTGATCGGCAGCACGTACTTCTCGCTGAACGCGTACAGCATCGAGAACGTCATCTCGTGGTGATGGAAGCTCCGGTAGATCGGGTCGCGGCCGATGTAGTCGAGCGTGTCGTGCATCCAGCCCATGTTCCACTTCATCGAAAATCCAAGGCCGCCAAGGTTCGTCGGCCGTGTCACGCCGGGCCACGACGTCGACTCCTCGGCGACGGTGACGATCCCGGGCGCGGCCTTGTGCGCCGTGGCGTTCATCTCCTGCAGGAACTGCACCGCCTCCAGGTTCTCCCGCCCGCCGTAGGCGTTCGGGGTCCAGCCGCCCTCCGGACGCGAGTAGTCCAGGTACAGCATCGACGCGACGGCGTCCACGCGTAGGCCGTCGACGTGGAACTCTTCGAGCCAATACAACGCGTTGGCCACCAGAAAGTTGCGTACTTCCGCACGGCCGAAGTCGAAGACGTAGGTGCCCCAGTCGAGTTGCTCCCCGCGATTGGGATCGGCGTGCTCGTAGAGCGGGGTGCCGTCGAACCGGCCCAGCGCCCACGCGTCCTTGGGGAAGTGTGCCGGCACCCAGTCCACGATGACGCCGATACCGGCCTGGTGCAGGGCGTCGACCAGCGCCCGAAAGTCGTCCGGTGGGCCGAATCGCGATGTTGGCGCGTAGTACGACGTGACCTGGTATCCCCACGATCCCGCGAAGGGGTGCTCCGCGACCGGCAGCAGCTCCACGTGGGTAAACCCTTGCTCCACAACGTAATCCGTCAACTCGCGAGCGAGCTGGCGGTAGCTGAGTCCGGGGCGCCACGAGCCCAGATGGACCTCGTATGTGCTCATCGGCTCGAAGACCGGATTGCGCTGTGCGCGCCGCGCCATCCAGTCGGCGTCCTCCCAGGTGTATTGGGTGCGCGTCACCCGCGATGCGGTCTGCGGTGGCACCTCGGTGGCGAAGGCGAACGGGTCGGCCCGCTCGGTCACGACGCCGTCGGCGCCGTGCACGCGGAACTTGTACAGGCCGTCTGCCGCAAAACCGGGCCAAAACAACTCCCACACCCCGGAGGAGCCCAGCACCCTCATGGGGGCATCGTTGCCGATCCAGCCGTTGAATTCGCCGATCAGGCTGACGCCCTTGGCGTTAGGGGCCCACACGGCGAACGACACCCCGTTCACGACGCCGTCGGCCGTGGTGAACGAGCGAAGATGGGCGCCAAGCACTTCCCAGAGTCGCTCATGGCGGCCTTCGGCGAAGAGATGGAGGTCGACTTCACCCAGGGTGGGCAGGAAGCGGTAGGCGTCGGCGACGACGTACGGGTCAGCACCCTCGTAGGTCACCTCCAACCGGTAGTCGATCAGGCCGACGAACGGCAACGCCACGGCGAACAGGCCGGCTTCGACGTGCTGCAACGGGAACCGGTCCGCACCGACGAGCGCGACGACTTCCCGCGCGTGGGGTCGAAACGCGCGAATGACGGTATGGTCGCCGTACTCGTGGGCACCCAGAACGCCGTGCGGGTTGTAATGCGCCCCGGCCAGCAGGCGCGCCAAGTCGGCTGGGTCGGGCGCCAGATCTAGTCCAGCGAGTTCGTCGGTTCGGCTCACAGCCCGTCACCTCCTACGCAGCAGCGTGATTCGGGATTCGTACGGTATGAGTGGCATGTTGATGATGTGCGCGACCGCCCGCGCGGGGTCGAGGCGAATGTAATTGGATTGCCCCCATTGGAATTCCTGACCGGTGATCTCATCACGCACCCAAAAACGTTCATAGGGCTCCATACCCAATGCCGCCATGTCCAACCACAGCGTCGCTTCCTCGGGCCCGAACGCGTTGAGCGTCACCACCACCAGCACGCAGTCGCCGGTGGCCGGGTCGAACTTGCTGTAGGCCAGCAGCGCGTCGTTGTCCACGCCATGGAAATGAATCGTGCGCAACTGCTGCAGCGCGGGATGCAGGCGGCGAATCGTGTTGAGCTGTTTGATCAACGGCTCGAGCGACCTGCCCTCGGCGAGCGCGCGCGCATAGTCGCGGGGGCGCAATTCGTACTTCTCCGAATTCAGGTAGTCCTCGCTGCCCTCCCGCACCGCGCGGTGCTCGAACAGCTCGTAGCCCGAGTAGACGCCCCAGGCCGGACCCATGGTGGCCGCCAGCACCGCGCGGATGGCAAACATGCCGGGGCCGTTGTGCTGCAGCACCGCGTGCAGGATGTCGGGGGTGTTGACGAACAGGTTCGGCCTGCGAAAGTCGGCGAGGGCGGCGATGTCGTTGCCGAATTCGGTGAGCTCCCACTTGGCTATCCGCCACGTGAAGTAGCTGTAGGACTGTGTGAAGCCGAGTTTGGCCAGGCCGTACTGGCGGGCCGGCGGTGTGAAGGCCTCCGACAGGAAGAGTACGTCGGGGTCGAAGTCTTTGACCTGACCGATCAACCAGGCCCAGAAGTCGGGCGGCTTGGTGTGCGGATTGTCGACCCGAAAGAACTTGACGCCGTGGTCGATCCAGTGCCGAACCACCCGCAGCACTTCGTCGTAGAGACCCGCGGGGTCCTTATCGAAGTTGACCGGATAGATGTCCTGGTATTTCTTCGGCGGGTTCTCCGCGTAGGCGATGGTCCCATCCGGCAATTCGGTGAACCACTGCCGGTGCTGGCGGGCCCACGGATGATCGGGTGCGCATTGCAGCGCCAGGTCCAGCGCCACCTCCATGCCCAGATCGCGTGCCGCGGCGACGAAGTCGTCGAAGTCGTCGATCGTGCCCAGATCCGGGTGAACGGCGTCGTGGCCGCCCTCGTCGCTACCGATTGCCCACGGAGACCCCACATCTGAAGGGGCGGCGGTGGGAGAGTTGTTGCGACCCTTGCGGTGTACCTTGCCGATCGGGTGGATCGGCGGCAGGTAGACGACATCGAACCCCATGTCCGCAATCCGCGGAAGCTGCGCCGCGGCCGTCGCGAAGGTGCCGTGCACCGGCTTGCCGTTCGCGTCCCACCCGCCCGTCGAGCGAGGAAACATCTCGTACCATGCGCCGAAGCGGGCCAGCGGCCGGTCCACCCAGACCCCGAATTGTTCGCCCCGGGTCACCAGGTCCCGTAACGGAAAGTTGGCCAAGAGTTCTTCGATTTCGGGAGCCAGGGCCAGCGCGGTGCGGGTGACCGGATCCCCGGGGGTCCGCAGCGCCTCGGCGGCCGCCAGCAGCGGATCGCGGCGCGCCCGGGGCACACCGGTCGCGGCACGCTCGAACAGCGCGGCTCCGACCAATAGATCGTTGGCCAGTTCCCTCTCACCCTGGCCGGCGTCCAGTTTGGCGACCAGACCATGCCGCCAGGAGTGGATGGGGTCACCCCACCCGTCGACCCGGAAGGTCCACAGGCCGACGCGGTCGGGGGTGAACACACCGTGGAAGACGTAAGGTTCCTGACCCTCGGTCATGGGAAGAAGCAGCGGCTTGACCCGTTGCTGCTCCGCTTTCGCGTCAAGCGCGCGTATGGGCCGTTCGGGCGCCTGAACCGCATTGACTCGGCGGGATTCCGTTACCTGCGGATAGCGCGGCCCCAGGTAGCGCACGACCAGGGTCGCGGCGACGGATTCATGGCCTTCTCGCCAGACCGCGGCGCTGACCGGGACCATCTCGCCGACCACGGCCTTGGCCGGGTACGCGCCGCAGGAAACGACGGGCTGGACGTTGTCGATCTCGACACGACCGGGCACAACCACTCCGTTCCGATTGTGTGGGGCCAAACCGCGGTGTGCTCCGTCGCGGAATGCCTCGCGTCTGACGAAACTTCCTGTCGTGGGGACTTCCTCTAACGGACCGCGTCGTTGCGGCCCCAACAATTACCCGATACCCACCCTAGTGGGCGGTCACACACCGCTGAAGGCAAACGGTCGGTCGGTAGCCCTGCGAGCGCCGAAATCCTCAGTAAGGTAATGACGTGTGAAAGCCCTTCGCCGCTTTACCGTCCGTGCTCATTTGCCCGAGCGTCTCGCCTCGCTGGACCAGCTTTCGACCAACCTGCGGTGGTCATGGAACAAGCCGACGCAAGACTTGTTTGCGACCATCGACCCGACGCTGTGGGCGCGGTGCGGATGTGACCCGGTGGCGCTGCTTGGTGCGGTCAGCCCGGCGCGGCTCGACGAATTGGCGCTCGACGAAGGATTTCTGGGCCGGCTCGATGAGCTGGCCGCCGACCTGAACGATTACCTGAGCCGTCCGCTCTGGTATCAGCAGCGGCAGCACGACGGCCTGGAGGATGGCCGAGCGATGCCGGCCGCCGTCGCGTATTTCTCGATGGAGTTCGGCATCGCCGAGGTGCTGCCCAACTACTCGGGCGGCTTGGGCATTCTGGCCGGCGATCATCTGAAGTCCGCGTCCGATCTGGGGGTCCCGTTGATCGCGGTGGGCCTGTACTACCGGTCCGGGTACTTCCGGCAGTCGCTGACCGCGGACGGCTGGCAGAACGAGACCTACCCGTCGCTGGACCCCCAAGGGCTACCGTTGCGGCTGCTTACCGATGCCGCGCGCGACCCAGTGCTGGTGGAGCTGACGCTTCCCGACTCGGCGCAGTTACGGGCCCGGGTCTGGGTCGCTCAGGTGGGGCGTGTTCCGCTGCTTCTGCTGGATTCCGACGTACCCGAGAACGAGCATGAGCTGCGCAGCGTCACCGACCGCCTCTACGGGGGCGATCAGGAACATCGGATGCGGCAAGAGATCCTGGCCGGCATCGGCGGGGTCCGTGCGATCCGCGCGTTCACCGCCATCGAAGGGCTGCCGGCACCCGAGGTATTCCACATGAACGAGGGGCACGCCGGGTTCCTCGGGACGGAACGCATCCGCGAGCTGATGACCGATTCGGGGTTGGACTTCGACACCGCCTTGACGGTCGTGCGGTCCAGCACCGTGTTCACCACGCATACCCCGGTGCCCGCCGGTATCGACCGGTTCCCGGTCGACATGGTGCGGCTGTATTTCGACGACGGTCTTGACGACGATCCCCGCCAGCATCGGGATGCCAAGGGTTCGCCGGTATTGCTGCCGGGCGTGCCGACGGCCCGGATCATCGCGCTCGGCGCCGAGGACGATCCGACCAAGTTCAACATGGCTCACATGGGCCTGCGGCTGGCGCAACGGGCCAACGGCGTCTCGTTGCTGCACGGCCGTGTCAGTCGGGCCATGTTCAACGAGCTGTGGCCCGGATTCGATTCGGGTGAGGTGCCGATCGGGTCGATCACCAACGGGGTACACGGGCGTACCTGGGCGGCGCCGCAATGGTTGCAGCTGGGCCGCGAGTTGGTGGGATCCGGCTCGTTCGGCGATCCGGGTGTGTGGCTGCGACTCCAACAGGTCGACGCGGGCCACCTGTGGTGGATCCGATCGCAACTGCGGTCGCTGCTGGTCGAGGATGTCCGGCTGCGGTTGCGCCGCTCATGGCTGGAACGCGGCGCGTCGGACGCCGAATTAAGTTGGATAGCAACGGCATTCGATCCAAACGTGCTTACTATCGGGTTTGCCCGGCGGGTTCCGACCTACAAGCGGTTGACGCTGATGCTGCGCGATCCGGATCGGCTGGAACAGCTGCTGCTCGACGAAGAAAGGCCGATCCAGCTGATCGTCGCCGGGAAGTCGCACCCAGCCGACGACGGAGGCAAGGCGCTGATCCAGCAGGTGGTGCGTTTTGCCGACCGGCCGAAGGTGCGCCACCGCATCGCCTACCTGCCCGACTACGACATGTCGATGGCCCGGCCGTTGTACTGGGGCTGCGACGTCTGGCTGAACAACCCGCTGCGGCCCCTGGAGGCTTGCGGCACCTCAGGAATGAAGAGCGCGCTCAACGGCGGGCTGAACCTTTCCATCCGGGACGGCTGGTGGGACGAATGGTACGACGGCGAAAACGGTTGGGCCATACCGTCTGCCGACGGTGTGGCCGACGAGGCCCGTCGCGACGACCTGGAGTCCAGCGCACTCTACAACCTGTTGGAACAAGCGGTGGCACCGAAGTTCTACGAGCGCGATGAACACGGGGTGCCACCCCGATGGATCGAAATGGTGCGCCACACGTTGCAAACCCTCGGGCCGAAGGTGCTGGCTTCCCGCATGGTGCGGGATTACGTCGAGCAGTACTACACGCCGGCGGCGCAGTCGCTGCGCAAGACCATCGCCGCGCCGGAGGGCGACGAGACTGCCGGCGAGTTCGGCGCGGCTCGCGAGCTGGCCGCCTACCGCAGGCGCGCCGAGGAGGCATGGCCCAAGATCACCATCACCGACGTCGACAGCACCGGCCTGCCGGACACTCCGGTGCTGGGCGCAAAGCTGACGCTGACCGCGACCGTGCAACTGGCCGGGCTGGCGCCCGACGAGGTCACGGTCCAGGCGGTGGTCGGCAGGGTCGATGCCAGCGATGCACTGCTTGACCCGGTCACCGTCGAGATGTCGTATGCCGGCACCGCCGAAGGCGGCAACCAGGTCTTCTCGACGACGACGCCGCTGCCGCTGGCCGGAGCGGTCGGATACACGGTGCGCGTGCTGCCCAACAATCCCATGCTGGCCGCCAGCAACGAGCTGGGTCTCGTCACCCTGGCCCGCTAGCCAGGCGCTCAGGCCGACAGGCCCTCCGACGCGGTGCGCAACCGCTCCAGCGCCCCGCGGACCTGGGCCGGGTTGGTTGTCTGCCAAAACGGCGGCAGCGAGGCGCGCAGGTAGCCGCCGTAGCCGGCCGTCACCATCCGCGAGTCGAGGACCGCAACCACTCCGCGGTCGGTGACGCGGCGCAGCAGCCGGCCCGACCCCTGCGCCAGCAGCAGCGCGGCATGGGTGGCGGCGACCGCCATGAAGCCGTTGCCCCCGCGCGCGGCCACCGCACGCTGCCGCGCGCCCAATAGCGGGTCGTCCGGCCGGGGGAACGGGATGCGATCGATCAGCACCAGCGACAGCGACGGCCCCGGCACATCAACGCCCTGCCACAGCGACAGGGTGCCGAACAGCGATGTCTCCTCGTCGGCGCTGAACTGCTCGACCAGCGCCGAGGTGCTGTCGTCGCCCTGGCACAACACCGGCGTCGACAGCCGCCCGCGCATGGCCTCGGCCGCCGCTCGCGCTGCCCGCATCGACGAGAACAGCCCCAGCGTGCGCCCACCGGCGGCGGTGATGAGCTCGGCGATCTCGGTCAGCTGCTCCGCCGAGCCGGTGCCGTCGCGGCCCGGCGGCGGCAGATGGGCGGCCACGTAGAGGATTCCGGCCTTGGCGTGCTGAAACGGCGACCCGACATCGAGGCCCCGCCAGGGTGCCTCTTCGGTGTCGGCCCCGCTCAAGCCCCAGGCCATGGCCATCGCGTCGAAGGAGCCGCCGATGGTCAGCGTCGCCGATGTCAACACCGTCGTCGAACGCGAGAACACCTCGTTGCGCAGCAAGCCGGCGACCGACAGCGGCGCCACGCGCAACACGGGGCGCACCGAACCCCGGTTGTCCTCGTGGTCGAGCCAGACCACGTCGCTGCGATCCGGGATAGCCGGGGTGAACGACGTCAGGATCCGCGATGCGGTGTCGGATATCTCGCTCAGTGCCGCAACCGCTTCGGCGCGCGCCGACGCCGCCTTGGCGTCGCTCGTGGTGTCGATCGCCGACCGAGCCGCGGTGGCCACGTCGCGCAGCGCCGTCAGGTATGCGGCCATTTCCTCGTCGAGGTGATCGATGCGGCCCGGCGTGCCGTCGTGAATGGCCGCGGCGAAGTTGGCGGTCGTCGCCTCCAGCCGCTGGGTCAGTTCGGGACCCACCAATCGGGTGATCCGCCGCGCGACGACGCCCAGGGCGGCCGACGTCAGCTCCGCGGTGGCCACCGACGTCACCCGGTCGACCAACTCGTGCGCCTCATCGACCACCAGCAGCGCGTGTTCCGGCAGCACCGCCGATTCCGCGACGGCGTCGATGGCCAGCAGCGCGTGGTTGGTGACGACGATATCGGCGTCGCCGGCCCTTCCGCGTGCCCGTTCCGAGAAGCACTCGGAGCCAAACGGACAGCGCGCCACGCCCAGGCATTCGCGCGCCGATACGCTCACCTGCGACCACGATCGGTCTCCTACGCCCGGCTTCAAATCGTCGCGGTCGCCCGAATCGGTCGTCGAAGCCCAGGCGGTGAGGCGTTGCACGTCGCGGCCCAACGCGGTGACCGCCACGGGGTCGAAAAGTTCTTCCTGCGGCCTCTCGTCGTCTGACTCGTCGCCCGCGGCACCGTTATGGATCTTGTTCAGGCACAGGTAGTTTCGCCGTCCCTTCAGCAACGCGAACCGCGGCCGCCGCGGCAGCGCGTCGGCGAGCGAATCGGCCAGCCTGGGCAGATCGCGATCGACGAGTTGACGCTGCAGCGCGATGGTGGCCGTCGACACGACGACCGGCCCGTCATCGGAGACGGCGCGGAGGATCGCGGGAACCAAGTAGGCCAGCGATTTGCCGGTGCCGGTGCCGGCCTGCACGACGAGGTGCTCGCCGGTTTCGAAGGCCTGCTCGACCGCCCTGGCCATCTCCTGTTGGCCGCGGCGCTCGCTCCCGCCGAGCACGGCCACGGCGATGGCCAGCAACTCGGGAACGGACACGGACACGTCGGAGCTCAAGCCCGGATCTGCGTGGTCGGGATCGCGGGCTCGCCGTGGGATAAGTTCAGACCCTCCCACGGCAGGCTCCGCAGGCCGGACGCCGCCAGCTCGCGCGCGGCCGACAGGTCCGGGCTGAACACCGCCTCCCCGCCGCGGACGAGCGGCGTCGTCAGCGCTCGGCACGGTTCGGTGGTCTCCGGCCGGCGGCCCGCCGGATATATCACTTCCTCGGTGATCGTCCCCGTCGGGCGTGCCAGCCGGAGCGCCTCTTTGCGGCCGCCCTGGGATTCCTTGTGGCTGCTTCGCTTTTGCACGGGCATGCCGTCCACTTCGACCAGCTTGTAGACCATGCCCGCGGCCGGCGCGCCGGAGCCGGTCACCAGCGACGTGCCGACACCGTAGCTGTCCACCGGCTCGGCGCGCAGCGCGGCGATGCTGAATTCATCGAGATCGCCGGACACGACGATGCGGGTTTGCGTGGCTCCCAGCCGGTCGAGCTGTTTACGCACCTGGCGGGCCAGCACCCCCAGCTCACCGGAGTCGATGCGGACCGCGCCAAGCCCGGGACCGGCGGCGGCCACGGCATTGGCCACGCCGGTCGTCACGTCATAGGTGTCGACCAGCAGCGTGGTGTCGGCGCCCCGCGCCTCGACCTGCGCGCGAAACGCCGCCAACTCAGTTTTTTCAGTGGGGCCGTCCTCCCGCGTGTGCAGCATGGTGAACGCGTGCGCGGACGTGCCCTCGGCGGGTATCCCGTATCGGCGCCGGGCCTCCAGGTTGGAGGACGCGGCGAAGCCGGCGATGTAGGCGGCGCGAGCCGCGGCGACCGCCGCCCGTTCGTGCGTTCGGCGTGATCCCATCTCGACCAGCGGACGCTCCCCGGCTGCGCTGACCATGCGTGCGGCCGCCGATGCGATCGCGGTGTCGTGGTTGAAGATCGACAACGCCAGCGTTTCGAGCACCACGCATTCGGCGAAGCTGCCCCGCACCGAAAGCACCGGCGACCCGGGGAAATACAGCTCGCCCTCGGCGTAGCCGTCGATATCGCCGCCGAACCGGAAATCGCGTAGGTAACCCAACGTGTCCGGGTCGAGGAATTCCGCCAGCAATGCGCACGCCTCATCGTCGAACCTGAACTGCGGCAGCGCTTCCAGCAGCCGCCCGGTTCCGGCGACCACCCCATAACGGCGGCCGTCGGGGAGCCGCCGGGCGAACAGCTCGAACGTGGTCCGGCGGTCGGCGGTGCCGTCGCGCAGCGCCGCAGCCAGCATGGTCAACTCGTACTTGTCGGTCAGCAGCCCAGCGAGGACCGGCTCGTCCATTCCGCAACGGTAACGGCTGGCGGCGACGGGAGTGAGTCTCGGTATCGTAGAGGCCATGGTTGTTGCGTCGGCGCCCACCGAGCCCAAGTCGAGGCCGGGCACCACCGGGCAACGTGAGTCCGCTCCGGTGGACGCCACGGCCAGCCCGTGGGTCACGATCGTGTGGGATGACCCGGTCAACCTGATGACGTATGTGACGTATGTCTTCCAAAAGTTGTTCGGCTACAGCGAGCCGCACGCCACCAAGCTGATGCTGCAGGTGCACAGCGAAGGTAAGGCAGTGGTCTCGGCGGGTAGCCGGGAATCCATGGAAGTCGACGTGTCCAAGCTGCACGCCGCCGGTTTGTGGGCGACGATGCAGCAGGACCGGTGAGGTTCGAGGTCGTCCGGGACTCCTTGTGCGCAAATGGAAGCGCGTCGAGACCGCAAACGGTCCCCGTTTTCGGTCCGCATTGGCTTCGCACGAGGCTGCCCTGCTGAAGAACCTCGTCACCGCGATGATCGGCCTGCTCGACGAGCGCGAATCCTCCGCGCCCGCAGACGAACTCGAAGAAATCACCGGCATCAAGACCGGAAACACGGAACCGCCGCGCGATCCGACGCTGCGTCGGCTGCTACCGGATTTCCACAATCCGGAGGACCCGGATGGCCGGGATGACGAAGCCGCTCCAGCCGGTGACACCCCCGACGACCTCAACGCGGCGCTGCGCAGTCTGCACGAACCAGAGATCATCGACGCCAAACGCGTTGCGGCAAAACAGCTTTTGGATACGCTTCCGGACGACGGAGGCCGTTTCGAGCTGACCGAGGAAGACGCGAACGCCTGGGTAGCGGCGGTCAACGATATTCGGCTGACGTTGGGCGTCATGCTCGAGATCGGGCCGGAGGGGCCGGATCGCCTGCCGGCCGACCATCCGCTGGCCGTGCACTTCGACGTCTACCAGTGGCTGACCGTCCTGCAGGAGTACCTGGTCCTGGCGTTGATGGGGCCCCGATGATCTTGGGGATGGCCGGATGAACTCCATCACCGACGTCGGGGGCATCCGCGTCGGCCACCATCAAAGAATCGACGCCGACGCGTCGTTGGGCGCCGGTTGGGCCTGCGGCGTCACGGTGGTGCTGACCCCACCCGGGACCGTCTGCGGCGTCGATTGCCGCGGCGGTGCGCCCGGCACCCGGGAGACCGATCTGCTGGACCCGGCCAACACGGTGCGGTTCGTCGACGCGGTGCTGCTCGCCGGCGGCAGCGCCTACGGCCTGGCGGCCGCGGACGGCGTCATGCGCTGGCTGGAGGAGCACGAACGTGGTGTGGGCATGGAAGGCGGCGTGGTGCCCATCGTGCCGGGAGCGGTGATCTTCGACCTGCCGGTCGGCGGGTGGGACTGCCGGCCGACGGCTGAATTCGGCTACGCGGCCTGCGAAGCCGCGGCCGGAGGCGACGATGCGGTCATGGCCGTCGGGACCGTCGGCGCGGGGGTAGGGGCGCGGGCCGGGGTGCTCAAGGGCGGTCTGGGAACGGCGTCGACGACGCTGCCGTCCGGCGTCACCGTCGGCGCCGTCGTCGCCGTGAACTCCGCGGGCGACGTCGTCGACCGAGCGACCGGTCTGCCATGGATGGCGGACTTGATAAAAGAGTTTGCGTTGACGCCGCCGCCGGCCGAGCAGATCGACGCGTTCGCGGAATTGCCGTCGGCGTTGAACCCGCTCAACACCACCATCGCGGTGATCGCGACCGACGCCGCGCTGAGCCCGGCCGCGTGCCGGCGCATCGCGATCGCCGCCCACGACGGCCTGGCCCGCACCATCTGCCCGGCGCACACCCCGCTGGACGGCGATACGGTGTTCGCGCTGGCCACCGGGGCGGTCGAGGTAGCCCCAGCGGTTACTTCCAAACCAGCACCGGCCGCGTTCTCGCCCGAGACGGGGCTGGTCACCGAGATAGGCATCGCCGCGGCCGATTGCCTGGCCCGCGCGGTGCTGGTCGGGGTGCTCGCCGCCGAATCGGTCGCCGGAATACCGACCTACCGCACCGTGTTGCCCGGGGCATTCGGGAACCAGAAGACCCAGGGAGGGGACAGTTGACGTGCTGGTGATCCGCGCCGACCTGGTGGAGGCGATCGTCGCCCATGCGCTGCGCGACCATCCCGACGAAGCGTGCGGGGTGCTGGCCGGCCCGGAGGGCTCTGACCGTCCCGAGCGCCACATCCCGATGATCAATGCCGAGCGCTCGCCGACGTTCTACCGTTTCGATTCGCAGGAGCAGCTCAAGGTGTGGCGCGCGCTGGACGATGCGGATGAGGTGCCCGTCGTCATCTACCACTCACACACCGCGACGGAGGCCTACCCCAGCCGCACCGACGTGAACCTGGCCTCCGAACCGGATGCGCACTACGTCCTGGTGTCCACGCGCGACCCGGACCGCCATGAGGTGCGCAGCTATCGCATCGTCGACGGCGCCGTCACCGAAGAACCCGTCCACGTCGTCTCTGAGTACTCGCCTGGCGAAAGGCCCGCATGACCGTCACCGTGTCCATCCCTACCATCCTGAGGCCCCACACCGGCGGCGAGAAGCGCGTCTCCGCCAGCGGCGAGACGCTGAGCGCGGTCATCAACGACCTGGGGGCCAACTACTCCGGGATCTCCGAGCGCCTGATCGATAACGGCAAGCTGCATCGCTTCGTGAACGTCTACGTCAATGACGAGGACGTGCGCTTCTCCGGCGGCCTGGACACCGCGATCGCCGACGGCGACTCGGTCACCATCCTGCCCGCCGTGGCGGGTGGGTGAACGGAGCGCATGACGCGCTACGACTCGCTGTTGCAGGCCCTGGGCAACACGCCACTGGTTGGCCTGCCTCGGCTGTCACCACGCTGGGATGACGGGCCAGGCGGCCCGCACGTGCGGTTGTGGGCCAAGCTCGAGGACCGCAACCCGACCGGTTCGATCAAGGACCGGCCGGCGTTGCGGATGATCGAGCGCGCCGAGGAGGACGGGCTGCTGGCGCCCGGCGCGACGATCCTCGAGCCCACCAGCGGCAACACCGGCATCTCGCTGGCGATGGCCGCCAGGTTGAAGGGCTATCGCCTGATCTGTGTGATGCCCGAGAACACCTCGGTGGAACGGCGCCAGCTGCTCGAGCTCTACGGCGCGCAGATCATCTTCTCGCCGGCCGAAGGCGGCTCCAACACCGCGGTGGCCACCGCCAAGGAACTGGCCGCGGCCAACCCGTCGTGGGTGATGCTGTATCAGTACGGCAACGAGGCCAACACGGAGTCGCACTATCGCGGCACCGGCCCCGAGTTGCTCGCCGACCTGCCGGAGATCACACATTTCGTCGCCGGCCTGGGCACCACCGGCACCCTGATGGGCACCGGGCGGTTCCTGCGCGAGCACGTGCCCGACGTCAAGATCGTGGCCGCCGAGCCCCGCTACGGCGAAGGGGTGTACGCGCTGCGCAACATCGATGAAGGCTTCGTGCCCGAACTGTACGATCCGGACGTCCTGACCACCCGGTACTCCGTCGGCGCGGCCGACGCCGTGCGCCGCACCCGCGAGCTGGTGGGCTCCGAGGGAATCTTTGCCGGCATCTCGACCGGCGCCGTGCTGCACGCCGCCCTGGCAATGGCCAAGAAGGCCATGACGGCCGGCGAGCGCGCCGACATCGCCTTCGTCGTGGCCGATGCCGGCTGGAAGTATCTGTCCACCGGCGCCTATGCCGGTAGCCTGGAGGATGCCGAGAACGCTCTAGAAGGGCAGCTATGGGCATGACTCGCGCCGGCGACGATGCAGTGGGGGCACGCCCCCACAAGTGGGAGGTACCCCCACCCGCTTGCGGGGGCCGAAGCGATGGGGAGGAGCGGCGCGCATGACTCAAGGACATCCGCGGGCGCCAGCAACCCAGCCGAAGAAACGACCCCAGTGGATGGTCGGCGGGGTCACGATCCTCACCTTCGTGGCCCTGCTCTACCTCGTCGAGCTGATCGACCAGCTGATGGGCGGCAGGCTGGATTCCAACGGCATCAGGCCGCTGGAAACCGACGGCCTGTGGGGCATCATCTTCGCCCCGGTTCTGCACGCCAACTGGCAGCACCTGATGGCCAACACCGTCCCGCTGCTGGTGCTGGGATTCCTGATGACGCTGGCGGGGTTGTCCCGCTTCGTCTGGGCCACGGCGATCGTGTGGATCCTGGGCGGCTTCGGCACCTGGCTGATCGGCAACATGGGCAGCAGCTGCGGCCCGACCGATCACATCGGGGCCTCCGGCCTGATCTTCGGCTGGCTGGCCTTCCTGGTGGTCTTCGGGCTTTTTGTGCGCAGGGTGTGGGACATCATCATCGGACTCGTCGTGCTGTTCCTCTACGGCGGCGTCCTGCTCGGCGCCATGCCGGTGCTCGGTCAGTGCGGTGGCGTGTCCTGGCAGGGCCATTTGTCTGGTGCGGTCGCCGGCATCGTCGCGGCGTATGTGCTGTCGGCTCCGGAACGCAAGGCCCGCGAATCCCAGAAAGCCGGCGCTCGGCGGCCCAAGACATGAGCTCGCCCCTGGCGCCCGTCGGGGTCTTCGACTCCGGCGTCGGCGGACTGACCGTCGCGCGGGCGATCATCGACCAACTGCCCGACGAGGACATCATCTACGTCGGTGACACCGCCAACGGGCCCTACGGTCCGCTGACCATTCCCGAGGTCCGCGCGCACGCGCTGGCCATCGGCGACGACCTGGTCGACCGCGGCGTCAAGGCGCTCGTGATCGCCTGCAACACGGCGTCGGCGGCCTGCCTGCGAGACGCCCGTGAGCGCTACGACGTACCCGTCGTCGAGGTGATCCTGCCGGCGGTGCGCCGCGCGGTGGCCACCACGCGCAACGGACGCATCGGCGTCATCGGCACCCGGGCGACCATCAACTCGCATGCCTATCAGGACGCGTTCGCCGCCGCCCGCGACACCGAGATCACCGCGGTGGCCTGCCCGCGGTTCGTCGACTTCGTCGAGCGCGGCGTGACCAGCGGGCGTCAGGTGCTCGGACTGGCCGAGGGCTATCTGGAGCCGTTGCAGCGCGCGCAGGTCGACACGTTGGTGCTGGGGTGCACGCACTATCCACTGCTGTCCGGGCTGATCCAACTGGCGATGGGCGAGAACGTCACCCTGGTTTCGAGCGCCGAGGAAACCGCCAAGGAGGTGCTTCGGGTGCTTACCGAGCGGGACCTGCTGCGTCCACATGATGCGCCGCCGGCCACCCGGGTCTTCGAAGCTACCGGCGACCCTGAGGCATTCACCAAACTGGCGGCGAGATTTCTTGGCCCAGCGGTCACCGGCGTTCAACCAGTGCACCGTCATTCTCGTGTCCATTAGATGCGTGCGAGATTCTCATCACATCAATGCGGCGATGTTTTCCTCATGGTGGTAGCGGGCATGGCACAGTAGTGTCCGTGCGAATAACCGTGCTCGGCTGCTCGGGCAGCGTGGTCGGTCCGGATTCGCCTGCATCGGGTTATCTGCTTCGGGCGCCGGATACCCCGCCGCTGGTACTCGACTTCGGCGGCGGTGTGCTGGGCGCGCTACAGCGCTACGCCGACCCCGGTTCGGTGAACGTGCTGTTGACTCATCTGCACGCCGATCACTGTTTGGATGTGCCGGGCCTATTCGTGTGGCGCCGCTACCATCCGTCACGCCCGCACGGTAAGGCGTTGTTGTACGGCCCGAGCGACACCTGGTCTCGGTTGGGTGCCGCGTCGTCACCCTACGGCGGGGAGATCGACGATTGCTCGGACATCTTCGACATTCATCACTGGGTCGACGGTGAGCCGGTGACGTTCGGCGCGCTCACGGTGATGCCGCGGGTGGTGGCGCATCCCACCGAGTCGTACGGCATGCGGATCACCGATCCAAACGGCGCCTCGTTCGTCTACAGCGGCGACACCGGCCTTTGCGATCAGCTCGTCGAGCTGGCCCGCGGCGCCGACGTTTTCCTCTGCGAGGCCTCCTGGACGCACGCGCCGGATCGCCCGCCCGAACTGCACCTGTCGGGCACGGAGGCCGGCCGAGTCGCGGCGCAGGCCGGCGTCCACGAGCTGCTGCTGACGCACATTCCCCCGTGGACTTCCCGTGAGGACGTGATCAGCGAGGCCAAGGCCGAGTTCGATGGCCCCGTGCACGCGGTGGTGTGCGGTGAGACGTTCGATGTCCGCCGCTCTGAAAGGGTCTGAGCACCCGGCGTTGGGTTGGCTAGGGTTACTGGGTGTCTAAACGAGAAGACGGCCGCCTTGACGACGAGCTCCGCCCCGTAGTGATCACCCGCGGATTCACAGACCACCCGGCGGGTTCGGTACTGATCGAATTCGGTCACACCAAGGTCATGTGCACCGCCAGCGTTACCGAAGGCGTACCGCGCTGGCGCAAGGGGTCCGGCCTGGGTTGGCTCACCGCGGAATACGCGATGCTGCCGTCGGCCACCCACACTCGCTCCGACCGGGAGTCGGTCAGAGGCCGGCTCAGCGGGCGCACCCAGGAGATCAGCCGGCTGATCGGCCGGTCGCTGCGGGCGTGCATCGACCTCAGGGCGCTGGGGGAGAACACGATCGCCGTCGACTGCGACGTGTTGCAGGCCGACGGCGGCACCCGCACCGCGGCCATCACGGGCGCCTACGTCGCGTTGGCCGATGCGGTGACCTACCTGTCGGCGGCGGGCAAGCTATCGGATCCGCGGCCGCTGTCGTGTGCCATCGCGGCGGTCAGCGTCGGGGTTGTCGACGGCCGGATCCGGGTGGACTTGCCCTACGACGAAGACTCGCGCGCCGAGGTCGACATGAACGTCGTCGCCACCGACACCGGGACCCTGGTGGAGGTCCAGGGGACCGGCGAGGGCGCGACGTTCCCGCGCTCGACGCTGGACAAGTTGCTCGATGTGGCGCTGGCCGCGTGCGACAAGTTGTTCGCCGCTCAGCGCGAGGCGCTGGAGCTGCCTTACCCGGGTGTGCTGCCAGAAGGACATCCGCAGCCGAAGGCGTTCGGCAGCTGACCCGGCTGCTCGTCGCCAGCCGCAACCCCAAGAAGCTGGCCGAGTTGCGCCGGGTGCTCGACGGCGCCGGCCTGTCGGGGTTGACGCTGGTGTCGTTGAACGATGTGGCGCCGTTCGACGAGGTGCCCGAAACCGGGGCGACCTTCGAGGACAACGCGCTGGCCAAGGCGCGCGATGCGTTCGCCGCCACGGGTCTGGCCAGTGTGGCCGACGACTCGGGTTTGGAGGTGGTCGCTTTGAATGGCATGCCCGGCGTGCTATCGGCGCGCTGGTCCGGCAACCACGGCGACGACGGCGGCAACACCGCGCTGCTGCTGGCGCAGTTGCGCGACGTCCCCGACGAACGACGCGGTGCGGCGTTCGTGTCCGCCTGCGCGCTGGTTTCGGCGTCCGGTGAAGTCGTCGTCCGCGGCGAGTGGCCCGGCACGATCGCGCGGGAGCCGCGCGGCGACGGCGGGTTCGGCTACGACCCGGTCTTCATTCCCGACGGCGATCACCGCACCGCGGCGCAACTCAGTCCTTCGCAGAAGGATTCCGTCTCGCATCGTGGTCGCGCGCTGGCGCTGTTGCTGCCGGCGCTTGAAGCGCTCGCCTGAGCCGGCCCGCTAACCACACGCGCCACACAAACCCCCGGCGAGGAAGGGATTGACTTTTTGCCCGCCTAATGGGGACAGCAGTGTGGCCGCAAGCAGTCCGGCGTGGCTTCCGTTGAAGTTGTCGCTCACTGTGAGGCGGCCACATTGGGTGCCGTCGCCGCCCGGAGAGATGCATGTGGCGGATGTGACTTAACGGCCGACCGAGCCCTAGAGCCCGAAGCGCGCTTTGACGTCCTTGGTCTGGAAGTGCTCAACGATGATGCCGAGCAGCGGGATGGTGCCGGATAGCAGCACCCCGATGGTCTTGCGCTATGGGCCAGCGGACCTTGATCGCGAGGTTGAACGCCGCCAGCACGTAGACGAAATACACCCAGCCGTGCACCACTTCGATCCACCGGATCTCGTGGTGGAAGGCCAGGTGCGAGACGATCTCATAGCACAGTGCGATGAGCCAGATACCCGTCGTCCACGCCATGATGCGGTAGCCGAGCAACGCGGTGCGGATCTTCTCGACGGGAACGGCGGGCGCCGGCGCGCCGGGTGTCTCGGGTGTGGTCATGCGGTCGTCCTGTTCTGCTTCTCGGCGTCTTTTTTGGCGAGCTCGGCCAGATAGGCGTTGTACTCCTGCAGCGCGGGATCGTCGGGCGGTTGCTGCGCCGGCTTGGGCCGCTCGGGCAGCAAGCCGGCGGGTATCTCGGTCGTTTCGTTGCTCTTGCGCGGTTCCGGTGGCGCTTCTTCGTAGCGAACGAACTTGCGGTAGGCGTAGACGCAGAACCAGGCGAACAGCGGCCATTGCAGCGCATAGCCAAGGTTCTGGAAGGTGCCCGAGGCGGATTGAAACCTGGTCCACTGCCACCAGCCCGAGGGCCAGGCACCCGCATGCCGCGACGATCACCAAAGCGACCAGCGCGGGCCTGCGACGACGGGTAGTTGGCACCTATTGACCGTACCGCTGACGATTTGGGCCCGACGAATTCGTCGAGAGCGCCTCTCGTCGGTTAGGGGCCAAGTTAGGCAGCGCCGCTGACGAGTCGGCGCGTGATCGAGGCGGTACGATCGGCACGCTGCGGGCGTGGCGAAACGGCATACGCGCCGGCTTTAGGTGCCGGTGCTCGAAAGAGCGTGAGGGTTCGAATCCCTCCGCCCGCACCGTTTTGGGTCGCCGTCAGCCGAATAGGTCGCGGTGCTGTTCGACGTATTGCCGCACCGTTTGCGCGGGGTGGCCGGTGATCTGTTCGACCGTGTCGGTTGAGCGGTTGTAGCGGTCCTCGCGGTGCAGGCGGGCCATGGTGGCGATGTGTTGCTCCACGTGCGGCGGCAGTCCCAGCTCGCCGAGATCGCGCAGCCACTCGTCGTGCGACGGCCGAACCGCGGTGACGGGCCGGTCGAGGGCTTGTGAGTACTGCTCGGCGAGCTCGTCGACGTCAAGGGTTACGGGGCCGGTCAATTCGTAGACCGCACCTAAATGGCCCTGCGGTGCGGTCAGTACCGCGGTGACCACGTCGGCGACGTCGCTGGAGGCGACGGGGGAAGTGCGCCCGCTTCCGAACGGCAATGCCAATTGGCCGGTTGCCCGGATCGAGCGGGCGGCCAGCATGTCGAAGAGCGGGTTCTCGAGCAGGACGGTCGGCCGGATGTGCACGGCCGGGACGCCCGACCAATTGATGACGTGCTCGGCGAGCCAATGCAGGCGTTGCTGCTTGGATTCCTCCGTGCTGGTGGCGGTCATCTGGGAGACCGTCATCTGCGACATGTTGACCAAGACCTCCAGGCCGCCGAGTTCCTCCGCCGCCACGCACACCACGGTGGTGGCCTGCAGGTAATCTGGCGAGACGCTCATGTTGAAGAACGCTCGGGTGATGCCCGACATCGCCGCGAAGACGTCGACCGGGTTCGTCAGGTCCCCGGCGACCACCTCGGCGCCCTGGGCGCGCAGCGTGTCCGCGCGAGCGTCGTCGTGGTGCACCATGGCGCGAACCGACTCGCCGCGGTTGAGGAGTTGGGTCACCACTTGCGGGCTGATGCCCGCCACCCCGCCGCCGGCGCCCGTGATGAGGTAGGTCGGTGGCTCAGCCATGAAAATACCTTCGTCTCAACGGATTTGGTGATGATCGTAGCTCGGGTCGGCGGGAACCGTCCGGTGCACATGAATTGTCCCTGTGTTCAATGGCGGCCCTGATGCGTACAGCGGCAACAAATGCCCAGGTAGCCACCGTTTTGCGGTGCCACGGAGATTCGCTCAGAGAACAAGTGTTTATTGAACGCGGCGGCTGGGAAGCCGATCAGGGACCGTGAAACAATCGACTCACGGGGACTTCGATCAAACCATTGGAACGACTTATGTCTTCTCCGCTTCGTAGCCTCGCTCGGTGGAGCAAAGCGCCCACGAAAGACGTGCAGGCGGCCAAATCCTGGGTCAACGTGCCTCGCGGGCTCGCCGCCCGGGCGACCACCCCGCTGTTGCCCGACGACTACCTCAAGATGCTCAATCCGCTGTGGTCGGCGCGGGAGCTGCGCGGCCTCATCGTCGACGTGCGCCCCGAAACCGCCGACTCGGCAACCGTCACGATCAAACCCGGCTGGGGCTTTTCGGGCAGGTACCGGCCGGGCCAATACGTCGGAATCGGACTGCGGATCGACGGCCGATGGCACTGGCGCTCCTATTCGTTGACGTCGATCCCGAGGCGCGACAACAAGAACATCACCATCACCGTGAAGGCCACCCCCGAGGGGTTTCTGTCGACCCACCTGGTCAACGGGGTCAAACCGGGCACCATCGTGCGGCTGGCGTCCCCCAAGGGAGACTTCGCGCTACCCGACCCGGCGCCGGGAAAGCTCCTGTTCATCACGGCGGGCAGCGGGATCACCCCGGTGATGGCCATGCTGCGCACCCTCAAGTCCCGCGGGCAACAGGCGGACATCGCGCACATCCACTCGGCGCCCAGCGCGGATGAGGTGATCTTTCACGACGAGTTGAGCGAGCTCGAAAAGACCCAGCCGGGCTATCGACTCCACCTGCAGCTCACCGAAACTCACGGCCACATCGATTTCGACCATCTCGCCGACATCGTGGCCGACTGGCGGGAGCGCCCGGCCTGGGTGTGCGGTCCGTCCGCCCTGCTGGACACCGTCGAGGAGGTGTGGAAAAGCGCCGATTGCAGCGATCAGCTGCACATGGAGCGCTTCACCATCGCCGCCACGGACAAGGGCGGCGAGGGCGGAACGGTCACCTTCGCCATATCCGATAAGACCATCGAAATAGACGGCGCCACATCGCTTTTGGAAGCCGGCGAAAAGGTGGGGATCCAGATGCCGTTCGGGTGCCGGATGGGCATCTGCCAGACGTGTGTGCTTCCGCTGGAGTCAGGGCACGTGCGTGACTTCCGGTCGGGTACCGAACACCGCGAAGGCGACCGCATCCAAACCTGCATCTCCACGGCGTCCGGCAACTGCACCATCAAGATCTAGGGGGAACTGATGGCAATCACCGATATCAAGGAATACGCGCACCTGACCGCGGAGGATGTCGAGCAGCTCGCACAGGAGCTGGACGCGATCCGCGCCGAAATCGAGGAGTCTCGCGGCGAGCGCGACGCTCGATATATTCGCCGATCGATCCAGTTGCAGCGGGCGTTGGCCGCCGGTGGGCGAATTGCGTTGTTCGCCAGCCACAACAAGCTGGCGTGGCTCACCGGCACCGCTATGCTCGCCACGGCGAAAATCATCGAGAACATGGAGCTGGGCCACAACATCACCCACGGCCAATGGGACTGGATGAACGATCCGGAGATCCATTCCACGGAGTGGGAGTGGGACACCACCTGCCCGGGCGTGCAGTGGAAGCATTCCCACAACTTCATCCACCACAAGTACACCAATATCGTCGGCCTCGACGGCGATGTGGGCTACGGGATCATGCGCGTCACCCGCGATGAACCGTGGGAAACCTGGATGCTGGCCAACCCGATCTACAACCTGTTGCTGGGCACGCTATTCGAGTGGGGCGTTGCGTTGCACCACATCGAGACGGCCAAGATCCGCAAAAAGGAGAAGACCTGGGCCGAAGCGCGCAAGGACCTGCGGGTGATCGGCAAGAAGGTCGCCAAGCAGGCCGGCAAGGATTATCTGATTTTTCCCGCGCTCACGGGGCGCAACTGGAAGCACACCCTCAAGGCCAACCTGACCGCCAACCTGATCCGCAACTACTGGGCCTACATGGTGATCTTCTGCGGCCACTTCCCCGACGGGGCAGAAAAATTCACCGTCGAGGAGTTCGAGAACGAGACCAAGGGGGAGTGGTATCTGCGCCAGATGCTCGGTTCGGCCAACTTCAACGCCGGGCGGTTCATGGCGTTCGTCAGCGGCAACCTGTGCTACCAGATTGAACACCACCTTTTCCCGGACCTGCCCAGCAATCGCTACGCCGAGATTGGCGTGCGGGTGCGCGAGCTGTGTGACAAGTACGACCTGCCGTACACCACGGGATCCCTTGGCCGCCAATACATGCAGACGTTCTGGACGATTCTCAAACTCGCCTTGCCCGACAAGCTGCTCAAGGCGACGCCCGACGACGCCCGGGAGACGCGCTCGGAGTTGAAGTTCCGCGTTCGCGAGGGACTGCGGGAGAGCTTCATCGATCCCGAGACGGGCAAACGACGCGGCTTGCGCACCGCGCTGCGCGAGCTACGTTCGGGTGGCTTAGCGGCGTAGCAAACCGCGCCCTCGGCGGTCGACAGACCGACTGAGTACCCGAGGTTTGACCTTTGGTAAGGCAACCCTTAGTTTGTGGGTAATCCACTAGCCGAAGGGTGCCAGATGCAGTCCGTCGCGTCCTGTCAGGGAGGGCGACCGCCGCTTATCGCGGTGGTGCCACCGGGTCGTTCGATCAACGAGGTCGTGGCGGAACTCACCGCCGCGGGAGAGGGCCGCTGATGGCGCGCGGGTTGCAGGGCGTGATCTTGCGGAGTCTCGGCGCGCGCGACCACGTAGCAACGGTGATCGAAACCGTCCGGATTGCGCCACACTTCGTGCGGGTGCGCATGGCGTCGCCGACATTGTTCGAAGACGTGAAGGTCGAACCGGCGGCGTGGCTGCGGTTCTGGTTTCCCGACCCGGACGGGTCGAATACCGAGTTCCAGCGCGCATACACGATCTCCGAGGCGGACGTCCCCGCCGGCAGGTTCGCGGTCGACGTTGTGCTGCACGACCCGGCCGGCCCGGCGTCGTCGTGGGCGCGCACCGTGGAACCCGGCACGACGATCGCGGCCATGTCCCTGATGGGCTCGTCGCGCTTCGACGCACCCGACGAGCGGCCGGCCGGCTACCTGCTGATCGGGGACTCGGCATCGATCCCGGGGATGAACGGGATCGTCGCAACCGTCCCAGACGACGTCCCGATCGAGATGTACCTCGAGCAGCACGACGACAACGACACGCTGATCCCGGTCGCGCAGCATCCCCGGCTGCGGGTGCATTGGGTTGCGCGGCGCGACGAAAAGTCGCTGGCCGCGGCGATCGAAAGCCGGGACTGGTCGGACTGGTATGCATGGGCGACACCCGAGGCCGTGACCCTCAAGCATGTCCGAAGGCGGCTGCGCGACGAGTTCGGGTTTTCCAAGTCCGCGATACACGCCCAGGCCTACTGGAGCGCCGGGCGCGCTATGGGCACCCGCCGCGGTGACGAGCCGGACGCCACCGTCGCTACCCCGCCGGTGGCCGATAATAGCGGGTGGTCGTTCCGACGAATCCTGGCCGCAGCGGCACGAGGCCGCGGAGAGGCACCTCCTCGCTGAGCAGGCAGCGGTGGTGGACCGCGGCGCTTGCCGTATGCCTTACAGTTGATCACTCGACCGTCTGAGACTGGAGGCGTGGTTATGAGTGCTGTGGTGTCGATTCCGCGGTATCCCGCCGATGTGACCCCCGAGTGGCTATCGACGGCACTCAGCCAACGGGGCACGCCCGTCGAGGTGTCCGGCGTCGACATCGCTGCAATCGGCACCGGGCAGACTGGAGCCACCTACCGGGTGACGGCCGGCTACGCCTCGGATCCGGGCGGTTTGCCGTCAACCTTCGTGATCAAACTGCCTGCCCAGGATGACACGGTGCGCGACCGGGTCGTCATCGGGTATCGCAGCGAATGCGCGTTCTATGCCTCCGTGGCCGATCGGGTGCAGGTGCCGACGCCGCAGTGCTTCTATTGCGAGATTAGCGAGGACGCAATGGATTTCGCTCTGCTGCTGGCCGATCAAGCACCGGCGGTGCAGGGCGATCAGCTTGTCGGCTGCGGTGAACGGGAAGCGCGCCTTGCGGTTACCGCCCTGGCCGGCCTGCACGCACCGAGCTGGTGCGATCCGGTCTGGCTGGAGTTCCCCGGCATCGCGTTCGGACGGCCCGACGAAGCCGGTGCCAACGGCATGGGCGAGGTGGCGAAGATGAGCGCCGACATCACGCTCGACAAGCTGGGCGATCGAATGAGCCCCGAAGACCGCGATACCTTCGGTACGGCAATGGGTTTGGTGGCGCCGTGGCTGCTCGCCGAGTATGACCGGTTTGCCTTGCTGCACGGTGACTACCGCCTGGACAACATGCTGTTCGACCCCGACCGAACGCGGGTGAGCGTGGTCGACTGGCAGACGCTCGGCGTCGGTCTGCCGGCCAGGGATCTCGCCTACTTCACCGCGACCAGCCTGAATTCACAACTGCGGGCAGCTATCGAAAAAGACCTCGTTGCCGACTATCACCGAGCGTTAGCCAGTTGCGGGGTCATCGACTACGACCGCGAAACATGCTGGCGTGATTACCGGCTCGGGGTGCTGCAGGCACCGCTGATCTCGGCGCTGGGGTTTGCCTTCGCCGCCGCCACCGAGCGCGGCGACGACATGGTGCTGACCATGCTCACACGGGGCTGTCAGGCGATCCGCGACTTGGGGACGCTGGAGCTGATTGGCTAGAGATCGCCGGTGAAGTCGGCGCTGAGCCACCGGTCCGGGCGGATGGTGAACAGCACCTCCTCGACTCCCTCCATGCTGCGGATGAACGCGCGCCCGCCTTCCTCGCCGAGGTACCGGATGGCGATGGCCTCCTGCACGTCCGCCGGGGCGGGCCTGGTGGTTTCGACGATGGTGCCCTCGACCACCACGTACTGGTACGGCGGCTCTTCGCGCTGGACGACCAGCGTCACCGTACCGGCCCGCTCGATGAGCCGCGCCTTGCGACTGGACGCCCCGGTGTTGATCCGGATGTTCCCATCGGGCGTGTAGTCGTACCAGATCGGGACGCTGGCCGGCGGCCGCCCGTCGGCGGCTGCGACGGACAGGACAGCGACGTGCTTATCGGCGAGGAATTCCTGACTCTCGGCTTCGCTGAGGCTTCTCATGTGGACTGGAACGCCGAGCCCCGAGGGCTATTCCCTTGCCCGCCCGGCGGGAAGCCCGCTCATCGCTGTGCCGCCCTGACGAGGTTCGATCCGATGATCAGGCGCTGGATCTCGCTGGTGCCCTCGTACAGCCGCAGCAGGCGCACATCGCGGTAGATGCGTTCCACGGGAACGCCGTGCATGTAGCCGCTGCCGCCGTGAACCTGCACCGCGAGATCGGCAACCTTGCCGGCCATTTCGGTGCAGAACAACTTGGCCGCCGACGGCGCGACCCTGC
This sequence comes from uncultured Actinomycetota bacterium, assembly GCA_963802525.1. Classification (GTDB taxonomy): domain Bacteria; phylum Actinomycetota; class Actinomycetes; order Mycobacteriales; family Mycobacteriaceae; genus Mycobacterium. Next base: position 83,816 of record CAWDJC010000033.1, read on the forward strand.
GGTCTTGATTGGTGACCCACAGCCGCGCGGCGTCGCGGACCAGCGCCCGGCCGGCCAGCACCCCGGTCTGCTGGTCGGCGATCATCGCCTGCACCAACTGAAAGCTTCCGATCGGCGTGCCGCCCTGGGTCGCGGTGGCGGCATATGACACGGATTCGTCGAGCGCGCGTTGGGCGGCGCCCACCGCAAGGGCGGCGATGTGCACCCGGCCGCGCGCCAAAGAGGTCATCGCCGCCCGATAACCGATGTCCTCGCTGCCGCCGATCAACGCGTCGCTTCCAACGCGAACGTCGCTGAAGTTGACGTCGGCGGTCCACGCGCCCTCCTGGCCCATCTTGGCGTCCTTGGCGCCAACATGAACGCCCGCGGCGTCCGCGGGAACCAGGAAGACGGCGATGCCCGGTCCCTGGTCGTCGGCCGGGCGGGTGCGCGCGAACACCACGAAAAGATTGGCGACGGGCGCGTTGGTGATGAATCGCTTTTCGCCGGAGATCACCCAACCGCCCCCGTCGCGCGCGGCTTTGGTGCGCAGGCCCGCGGGGTTCGATCCGGCGCCGGGCTCGGTCAACGCAAACGAGGCGACGACCTCGCCGGACGCCATCGACTCCAGCCAGCGGCCCTTCTGCTCGTCGGTGCCGAAACCGACGAGCACCTGGCCGGCGATGCCGTTGTTGGTGCCGAACATCGACCGCAGCGCCAACGACGTGTAACCCAATTCCATCGCCAGCTCGACGTCTTGAACGAGGTTCAGGCCCAGGCCGCCCCACTGCTGCGGAATCGCGTACCCGAACAAGCCCATCTTCTTGGCCTGGTCACGCAGGTCGTCGGGCACCCGATCGTCGGTCAGGATCTCCTGCTCGCGCGGAACCACGGCGGTGCGAACGAAGTGACGGGTCTGGCCAAGGATTTCCCGAAAGTCTTCGTCAGATACTTCCTGGACTTCAGCGGTGGTCATGGCGGACGCTCCTCGTTGGCACTTTTCGCTCGGGTTCACCGGCCCGGCGCCGGGCAAGATCCTATATGAAATATGATATTCGCTCGATGGGTGCCCCCAAGGGCGGCAAATCAAAGGGAGGCGGGATTCAGGTGTCGTTGCTGGACGGTAAGACTGCAGTCGTCACAGGTGGTGCACAAGGTCTGGGCTTCGCCATTGCGCAGCGGTTCGTCGCCGAGGGCGCACGGGTAGTGCTCGGCGACCTCAACTTGGAGGCAACCGAAGTCGCTGCCAAACAGTTGGGCGGCGGTGATGTCGCGTTGGCGGTGCGGTGCGATGTCACGCGGGTCGCCGACGTCGAGGCCCTCATCTCGACCGCCGTCGATCGGTTCGGCGGCCTGGACATCATGGTCAACAACGCCGGAATCACCCGCGACGCGACGATGCGCAAGATGACCGAGGAACAGTTCGATCAGGTCATCGACGTGCACCTGAAGGGGACGTGGAACGGCACCCGGCTGGCCGCGGCGATCATGCGGGAAAACAAGCGTGGCGCCATCGTCAACATGTCGTCGGTGTCGGGCAAGGTCGGCATGGTCGGCCAGACCAACTACTCGGCGGCCAAGGCCGGGATCGTGGGAATGACCAAGGCGGCGGCCAAAGAGCTTGCGTACCTGGGGGTTCGGGTGAACGCGATCGCCCCGGGCTTGATTCGCTCGGCGATGACGGAGGCCATGCCGCAACGCATTTGGGACGAAAAGGTGGCCGAGATTCCGATGGGACGTGCCGGCGAACCGAGCGAAGTCGCCAGCGTCGCCCTGTTTTTGGCTTCCGATCTGTCCTCGTACATGACCGGCACGGTGATGGAAGTCACCGGCGGCCGCCACATCTGAGTGGGGCAGTGAAGATGCGACAGACGGTCATTTGTGAGCCAGTGCGCACGCCGATCGGCCGCTACGGCGGGATGTTCAAGTCGCTGACGGCCGTCGACCTCGGCGTCGCCGCCCTGAAGGGGCTGCTCGAGCGCACCGGAATTCCGCTCGAGGCGGTGCAGGACGTCATCCTCGGGCACTGCTACCCCAGCAGCGAAGCGCCGGCGATCGGGCGTGTGGTGGCGTTGGATTCGGGCTTGCCCGTGACGGTTCCGGGGATGCAGGTCGACCGGCGCTGCGGGTCGGGCCTGCAGGCGGTGATCCAGGCGTGCCTGCAGGTGGGAAACGGCGATCACGATCTCGTGGTCGCCGGCGGCTGCGAAAGCATGAGCAACGTCGCTTTCTACTCCACCGACATGCGGTGGGGCGGCGCCCGCGGTGGCATCCGCGTGCACGACGGGCTGGCGCGCGGTCGGACCACCGCCGGTGGCCGGCACTACCCGGTGCCGGGCGGGATGCTGGAGACCGCCGAGAACCTGCGCCGCCAGTACGGCATTCCACGCCTGGAGCAAGACGAGCTCGCGGTGCGGTCACACCAGCGTGCGGTGGCCGCGCAGAAGGACGGCATCATGGCCGAGGAGATCATCCCGGTCCCGGTGCGCACCCGCCACGGCGAGGAGGTGGTCGACACCGACGAGCATCCACGCGCCGACACGTCGGTGGAGTCGTTGAGCAAGATCAAACCCGTTCTGCTGGAAGAAGATCCGGAGGCGACTGTTACCGCCGGCAACGCCAGCGGGCAAAACGACGCGGCATCGATGTGCCTGGTGACCACACCGGAGAAAGCCAACGAACTCGGTCTGACGCCGTTGGTCCGCATGGTGTCGTGGGGGTCGGCGGGCGTGCCGCCCAACATCATGGGCATCGGCCCGGTCCCCGCGACCGAGGTCGCGCTCGCCAAGGCGGGCCTGCACCTGTCCGACATCGACCTGATCGAACTCAACGAAGCCTTCGCCGCGCAGGCGCTTGCGGTGATGCGCGAATGGAATTTCGGCGCCGCCGATCATGACCGAACCAACGTGCACGGCTCGGGAATCTCGCTGGGCCATCCCGTCGGTGCGACCGGCGGTCGGATACTGGCCACCCTGGCGCGAGAACTCGACCGCCGCCAGGCACGCTACGGGTTGGAGACCATGTGCATCGGCGGCGGGCAGGGGCTTGCCGCGGTCTTCGAGCGGGTCGCCTCGTCGTGAACGGTCCCCTGAGCGGCCTGAGTCCCGTGGCGCGTTTTCCATGTCGGAACCGGAGCTGGGCTCCGACGTCGCCGCGATCCGAACCCGGGCGCAACGCAATCCGGATGGCGCCTACACCATCAACGGGCAGAAGATGTGGCTGACCAACGGCGGCAGTTCGACGCTGATAGCGGTGCTGGTGCGCACCGACGAGGGCGCGGACAAGCCGCACCGCAACCTCACCGCGTTCCTCGTCGAAAAGCCGACCGGGTTCGGCGAAGTCGTGCCGGGGCTGGTGATACCCGGCAAGATCGACAAGCTGGGTTACAAGGGCATCGACACCACCGAGCTCATCTTCGACGGCTACCAGGCGAGCGCCGACGACGTTCTCGGTGGAATCCCGGGGCAGGGCTTCTTCCAAATGATGGACGGCATCGAAGTCGGCCGGGTCAATGTATCGGCGCGAGCTTGCGGCGTCGGCATCCGTGCCTTCGAACTCGCGGTGCGTTACGCCCAGCAGCGTCACACCTTCGGCAAGCCGATCGCAGAGCACCAGGCCATCGCATTCCAGTTGGCGGAAATGGCGACCAAAGTGGAAGCGGCGCACCTGATGATGGTCAACGCGGCGCGGTTGAAGGATTCCGGCGAGCGTAACGACGTCGCCGCCGGTATGGCCAAATACCTTGCCAGCGAATACTGTTCAGAGGTCACCCAGCAGAGCTTCCGGATCCACGGCGGCTACGGTTACTCCAAGGAGTATGAGATCGAACGGCTGATGCGCGACGCGCCGTTCCTGCTCATCGGTGAGGGAACCAGCGAAATCCAGAAGTCCATCATCAGCAAGCGGCTACTCGCCGAGTATCAGGTGTGATGCGATGACCGTTCCGGATTTCGCTGCGCGGCCGCAACTCTCCGACGATGTCGCGCGCTTGATCCGCAGGAGAATCTTCGATGGCACCTACGTCGCGGGATCCTACGTTCGCCTGGATCAACTGGCCGCGGAGCTGGGGATCAGTGTCACGCCGGTGCGTGAGGCGCTGTTCGCGTTGCGCGCCGAAGGCTTGATCGCCCAACAGCCCCATCGCGGCTTCATGGTCTTGCCGGTGACCGGGCGGGACGTGGCCGACGTCGCCAACGTGCAGGCCCACGTCGGCGGGGAGCTGGCCGCGCGGGCGGCGATCAACATCACCGACGACCAACTGCGCGAACTCAAACAGATCCAGGTCGAGCTCGAAGACGCCTACGCCGGTGACGACCACGAGCGGACCGTCCGTCTCAACCACCAGTTTCACCGGGCCATCAACGTCGCCGCGGATTCGCCGAAGCTCGCGCAGCTGATGTCGCAGATCACCCGTTACGCACCGGAATCGGTGTTCCCCGCCATCGAGGGCTGGCCGGAACAGTCGATAAAGGACCATCGGCGAATCCTGTCGGCGCTCAAAAAGCACGACGACGAGGTCGCGCGGGCGGCGATGTCGGAACATCTTGCCGCCGGCGCCGTCCCGCTGATCGACCACCTCACCGCGCGTGGGGTGGTTATGGATGGCGGCAGTCCGGCGTCTCGGTGACCCCGACGCGCCGCCATTTCGCGGCTAACTGTTGTTGCTGACGCACGCCCGGGCATACGCTGCGATGGGAGGGGGCAGCAACATGGAGAGAAGAACAATGCCCCCCAGGCTTCGCGCATCGGCCGTATTCGTTGCATGTGTGGCGGCGATCTCGCTCGCGGCACCAGCCGGTGCGGACCCGATCGACCCGATCCCCGGCAATGGTGTCTTTCTCGTGGGGCCTGACATCGCGCCGGGCCTCTACCGAACGGCCGGTTCGGCGTCGACCTGGGGGGTTTGGATAAACAATGTGCCGACCCAGGACTCGATGTGCGCGTGGTTTACCTACAGCACGCCTGATGCGAACAAGGACCATGTACTCCAGACGAATATGTCTGTCGGTCCGATGTACGCGAATATCAACTCAATGGTTAAGGCCTTCGAGTCGCAGAACTGTCAACCCTGGACCCGGGTCCCGTAAGGCTGATTCGCGTCGATCAACATCTCACGCAGCCGACGCGTGTCGACCTTGCCGGTGGCGCCGCGCGGAACGTCGTCGTCGGAGGCGAGCAATAGCCATAATGTCGGCACCTTGAAGGCGCTCAGCAACTTTCGGGCCGACTCATTCAGCTGCTCGGGGGTGAGCGCGCGGCCGCCGCGCACCACCGCGGCGCCCACCCGTTCGCCCGCGACGCCCGACACGTTGGTGACGTAGGCGTTGTCGACGCCGTCGATCGTGCGCAGCGCCCGCTCGACCTCGCCGGGGTAGACGGTCGCGCCTCTGACCTTGAACATGTCGTCGGATCGGCCGTGGTAGAACAGGAAGCCGTCCTCGTCGAGGTGGCCGAGGTCACCGGTGGGGTAGAAACCGTCGGCGGTGAACAGCTCTTCCCGGCTGCGACGGCAGATGCCGCGCAGCGTGTGTGGTCCCCGGATCTGAATCGTGCCAACGGTTCCCGGCGGAACCGGGTCTCTGCTTTCCGCGTCGACGATGCGAACCTCCATGCCGGGGAACGGCTTTCCGCAACTACCCCACGCGGCCAACGGCATGTCGGTGTCGGCGGCATAGCCGCAGTATGGCCCGAACGCTTCCGTCATGCCGAACAGCGTCGCCCGCGCGCCGGGTTGAGCCCGCTGCTCGGGCGGCAGCAGGGCTTCCAGGCTCCCCGGCCGCAACGCCGACAGGTCGGCACCGACTCTCTCCGCGTGCCGGGCCAGGGCTTCGGCCTGATCGGGCCACCCGCGAAACAGCGTGACCCGCTCGGCTTCCAGCAGCCGCAGGGTCGTTTCGGGCCGCGGTATCTCCTCGGTCACCAGCGTGGCACCGGCCAGCAGCGTGGAAAGAATTCCGCTGCCGAAGCCGCCCACCCAGAAGAACGGCATCGGCAGATACAGGCGGGTGTCGGACGTGATGCAGCGCGCCGCGAGGCCCGACTGGACCGCGGCCAACGCGTTGCCGTGGGAGTGCACCACCCCCTTGGGTGCGGCGCTGCTGCCCGAGGTGAACATGGTGACCAGCGGGTCGGCGGCGGTGACCGTCTCGGCCATGGCGCCGACTATGCGGCGTGCGCGCTCACCGGCGGGGGCGCGGGCGAGCCGGTCGACCGGCCAAACCTGGCGCAGGGCGGGAAGTTCGAGTCGCGGCACGGAACGCAGGTCGTCCAGGTAGCGGTGGCCGCGGAATTCCTCGACGCTTATCAGGAATTGGACCGACGAGGTGCGCAGCTGCGCGACCAGTTCGCCGGCCCGTAGCAGGGTGCTCAGCGGAACCAGCACGGCGCCAATCCGGGTCAGGGCGATGGCCACCTGCACCCACCGGGCGCCGTTGGGCATGATCAGCCCGACCCGGGCGCCCTTGCCGACCCCGGCTTCGACGAAGGCTGCGGCCAATTCGCTTGTCGTGGTGTCGAGTTCGCGATAGCTGATGCGACCCGCCGGGTCGATCACCATCGGCTTGGCGCCGTGCCGCGCGGCGCGAGACCGCACCAGTTGGTCGATGGTGGGCGCGGCGGGGTCAGGCATCGAACAGCTTCCCGAGTTGCTGCAGGTCGACTTTTCCGCTGGACAGCAGCGGTATTTCGGCGTGCGGCAGGGCGATGAACCGCTTGGGGATCTTGTACGCCGACAGCTCCTCCCTGAGCCGCTCGCGCAACGCAGCCTCGTCGAAGGTGGACCCTTCCGGCACCGCCACGGCCGCGGCCACCAGCTGCCCGCGCTCGGCATCCGGAATGCCGACAACGTAAGCCACCGTGCCGCCGGTGACCTTGGCGATGGCCTTCTCGACCTCCGCCGCTGAGACGTTGGCGCCCGCCGTTTTGATCGTCGCGCCCAGCCGGCCGACGAAATAGAAGAAGCCGTCGGCGTCGACGCGCACCAAATCACCGGTGTGGAACCAGCCGTCGGCGTCGAAACAATCTTCGCGACTGCGTTTGTAATACCGCTGCATCACGTACGGCCCACGGATGCACAGTTCACCGACTCCCGAGGCATCCGGGTCCCTGATCATGGTGTCGAACCCGGGGGCCGGCTTGCCAAAAGATCCGCGCCGCTTCTCGGGCTGGTCGGATTCGTCACCGCTGATCAGTACGACGCTGCCGGCTTCGGTCATCCCCAGCATGTTGTGCCGCAACTCCGGATCGGCCGGCTGGGCGCCGGGCGGCATGATCGGGTACAGATTGCCCCGACGCATCGACGACAAGTCGCGTCCGGCGAAGCTCGGGTGATCCGCCAGGTGAGTGACGCCGGCGGCGAAACCATTGGTCATGGTCGGCTTTTCGGCCTCCAGCAAGTCAAGCATCTGACCGGCTCCGCTGGTGTTAGAGGTGGCGTTGGAGCACACCAGCGTCGACCCGGCGACCAAGGTGGCCAGCAGGCCGAACGCGAACCCGCCAATCCAGAAGAACGGCGAATTGCAGAACAGCCTGTCCGCCGTCGTCAGACCGCGGATCTCGTTGAGGTTCCGCTGATGTCCGAGCAGGGCCGCATGCGTGTGCACCACGCCCTTCGGGGCGCTGGTGGAGCCCGACGTGTACACGATGGCCAGCGGATCGCTTCCGTCGACGTCGTCTTCCAGCGCCGCCAGCAGCGCGGGGTCGACGGAATCGGCCAGCCGGTAAAACCTTTGGATGTCACGGGTGCGCCGCACCGCATCGGCGGGGTAGCTGATCCCGACCTGGCGCAATAGCGGCGCGGCGGCGGCGAACAGCCGGTCGCCGGAATCAAGGTCCGGCACGATCTCGGCCAGCCGCTGCGCGTAGTCATGGGAGCGAAACGACGAGGTGGCCAAAAGGATTTCGGCATCGCTGTCGACCAGCTGCTCGCGCATCTCGCGAGCGGTAACGAACGTGGAGAAGGGGATCACCACCGCGCCGATTCGCGCCGCCGCGAGCATCGCGACGACGAACTCGGCGCCGTTCGGGTAGAGCAGCCCCACGTGGGTGCCCTTGCCACTCCCTTGCGCGATCAGTCCGCGGGCGAGCTCTGCCGACTTGCGATCGGCCTCGGCATAGCTGATGCGGTCGCCATCGCAGACGAGAAGCGGGTGGTCTGCGCGCGAGCGGGCCTGGTGCCGCAGGATTTGGGCGACCGTGGGGGAGTCAGCGGGCATGGTCGCGATGGGCGGAGTCGCCGAAGAAGACCCGGATTGCGCGGAGGTCGGCTTTACCCGAGGGCGTTCGCGGGATCGCGTCGACAATCGCGATTTCGGTGGGGATTTCGTATCTGGCCAGTCGCGTTCGCAGGTACTCCGTCAGCGTGTCGGCATCGGCAGACGCGGACGCGCGCAGCTGCACCATGGCGACCGGCGTCTCCCCGAGGCGCTCATCGGATCGCCCGACCACGGCGGCGCCCGCCACCGCGGGGTGGGCCTCCAGCGCGACGCGCACGTCGTCGGGCATCACCTTGAACCCGCCGCGGATGATCGCCTGGTCGGCCCTCCCCGACTATCCAGACGAAGCCGTCCGCGTCGATGCGTGCCAGATCCGTTGTGCGCATCCACTTCGCCGATGGCCCCAACTGTCCCGGCTTGACCTCGAGCAGGCCAACCCGGTCCGGCCCGAGCGTCGCGCCCTCGTCGTCGACCACCCGGAGCTGCGCGCCCGGGTTGGCCCGGCCGACGCTGCCGCGCTTGGCTTGCCAGTACTTTTGGTAGTCGGTGAGAGTCCATCCGGCCACGCCGCCACCGAATTCCGTTGCGGCATAGGAGGTGAGGACCGGTATGCCGTACTTCTGCGTGAAGGCGTCGGCATCGTCGGCGGAGAGTGGGGCGGTGCCGCAGGTGACGGCGCGGATGCTTTCCAGGTCGGCCCGCGTCAGGTCGGAGTGCAGTACCGTCCGCAGGGCGGCCGGCACCAGCGATACCGCGCGGGGCCGGTGGTTGCGCACCGCCTCGGCCCACGCCTTGAGCTCGAATCGTTCCAGCAGCACAAAGGGTCTGGCCTCCGCGACACATTGCAACACCCGGAACACACCGCCGATGTGCACCAGCGGCGAGTTGACGATCGCCACGCCGTGTCGCGGCCGCGTTGGTGCCGGCGCACGGTCGGGGTCGGGGCCCATCACACTGCGCGCCAGCATGTCGTAGCTGAGGTCGATTCGTTTGGGCGGGCCGGTCGTTCCGCTGGTCAGCATCCGCACCGCCACGCCGGGCTCTGCCGCGGCGCCATCGGCGTGCCGGGCCGGCTCACCGGCGCCGTCCAAAGAATCCGAAATCGCCACCGTCGCGGTCCCGCGCGGGACCAGCGTCGCGAGGTCCTCGGGTTCCCCGATGACCAGCGGCAGCCCTAGCGCGGCGATGTCAGCCCTGGTGCGGTCGTCACCGCGAGCGGGGTTGACGACGACGACGGTTCCGCCACCCAGCAGCACCCCGAGGAAGGCGGCGACGTGGCCGGGCCGGTTGCGCAGTAGCATCCCGACGCCCGGGTGGTCGGCGGCCAGCGATGCGATGCGCCGTGCCACGTCGCCCACCTGGCCCCACGAGATCCATTGCCCTTCATACTCGATCGCGTGCGCTTCCGGCTGCAGATCCAGTACATCGGCGATGCGCTGACTGAGCGGGTGACGAGGCATCAGCGGATCTTCGGTTCGGGTTCACCGACCTCGTCCCGCCGGGCGGCCAATTCGGCAACGCCGAGCGGGTTGCCCAGCCGGGTGTAGATGAGCCCCTGTTCCAAGGCGGCGCGGTAGGGCTTGTCCAGCGACTCCCAGATAGCTTTCACGGTGCCCTGAGTCGCCGATGGTGGCTTGGCGGCGATCGTCGCCGCGATCTCGTGGGCGCGGTCCCATAGCCGGTCGGGGGAGACCACCTCGGACACCAATCCGATGCGCAGCGCGGTGTCGGCGCCGATCCGCTCGTCGTTGCCCATCAGTGCCATCCGCAATGTTTCGCCCAGGCCGATGCGCCGCATCAGACCTATCGGCTCCAAAGCGCACACCAGGCCGGCCGATACGTGTGAGTCGAAGAACGTTGCGTCTTCCGAGCAGATGACGACGTCGGATTCGTTGACGAAGTAGAAGGCGCCCGCGGTGCACATGCCCTGAACGGCGCACACCACGGGCTTCCACATCTTCTGCCACTTGGGGCTGAGCGCCTCACCCGGATCCTCGTGATTCCAAACATTTTCGGGTTGGCCGTACGGCGTCTTGATGTCCAGACCGGCGCTGAAGGCCCTGCTGCCGGCCGCGCGCAGCACCACCGCATGCACCGACTCGTCGAGCTTCACCGTGCGCCAGGCCCGGGCCATCTCCTCACACATGGTGCGGTTGAACGCGTTCAGCTGCTCGGGCCGATTCAGCGTGATGGTGGCGACATGGTCACCCGCGTCGACGTCGAGCAGGATCGTTTCGAAACGGCTGTGCCTTCACCGGCACTGCCAATCCGGTGGCCGCTTTTCGACGAACGCCTTGGGGCCCTCCAGCGCGTCCTCGGTCCGCAGGACCCGTTCGCGGAATGTCTCGGCGAGCATCTCGGCTTCGTGCAGCGGCAGGTCCAGGCCCTTGAGAATGGCCAGCCGGGTCCCCCGGACCGCCAGCGGCGCATTGGAATTGACGATGCCGGCGATCTCGTGGGCGCGCTCAAGAAGGCGGTCGTGCTCGACGATTTCGCTGATCAGGCCGAGCTCGAAGGCCCGTTCCACGCTCATCCGCTCGTGCTTGCCCATCAACGCCATCCGCAGGGCGACCGATCGGGGAAGTACCCGCGCCAGCCGCACCAGCTCGCGTCCGGCCACCAGTCCGATGCTGACGTGTGGATCGAAGAACGTCGCACGGTCGGAGGCGATGACGATGTCTGATGTGGTGACCCAATCGAGGCCCGCGCCACAGCACAGACCGTTGACGGCGGTCACCACCGGCTTGGCCATCCGGCGGAACGGGGGCGTGCCTTCCTGGGGTGCCTCCCACTGTTCGTACGTGGACAGGTACGGCCGTTCGTAGATCACCTTGCCGTCGCCGGGAATGGCTTTGACGTCGGCGCCGGTGCAGAAGGCGCGACCGGTGCCGGTGACAACCAGCAGCCACACCTTGTCGTCGTTCTCGGCTTCGTCGTAGGCGGCGCGCAGTTCGGCGATCATGTGCGGGCTGAGCGCGTTGAGGGCCTCCGGACGGTTCAGCGTGATGGTGGCGGTATGCCCGTCGACTTCATACTTGATGGTGTCGAACGAGTCAGTCGGCATGGTCATCGGCCCTCGAACTTCGGTGCACGTCGTTGCTGGAACGCTTGCAGTCCCTCTTTGAAATCGCCCGTTCGACACGAGAGTTCCAGATTGAATAGCTCCTGTGTCATGGATTGGCTCAGCGTCGCGTGCTGACCGAAGCTCAGCCCCTGCTTGGCCAGCCCGATCGCCACGGTCGGCCCCTGGGCCAGCCGCTCGAGCAGCTTCTCTGCGGCGTCGCCGAGTTCGGGCAGGCTTACCGCTTGGTGGATCAGTCCCCAGTCCGCCGCATCCGTCGCGCCCACTTTCTCACCCAGCAGCAGCATCCGCCTGGCCCGCGCCAGCCCGACCAGTCGGGGCAGCAGCCAGGTGGAGCCCGAATCCGGGCTAAAGCCACGCTCCACGAACGGTTCCCAGAAGATCGCGTCGGTGGCGGCCACGGTGAAGTCGGCGGCCAGCGCGAGATTGCAGCCGAATCCCACGGCCCATCCCTGCACGCTGCACAGCACCGGAAGCTGGATGGTAGCGACCAGCTCGATTACGCGGTGGGCGGCATGGGGAATCCGCCGCACCAGATCGCCGGCGCGGGGGCGTTGCCCGCCGGGATCATTGGCGGCCACCCAGTCGGCGCCGGCGCAGAAGTCGTCTCCGGCTCCCAGGATGTGGATCGCGCGCAACGAATCGTCGGTGGCGGCATCGGTGAGCGTGTCGACCAGAGCGCCGATCATCAAGTGGGTCAACGAGTTACGCCGGCCGGGGCGATCGAGCGCGATCCGCAAAACGGCGCCATCGCGGCGCGCTGTCACCGAACCCTCGGCGTCGGCCATGTCGGCCTCATGACTCACCGTCTATCCGGCCTTTCTCCGCCGATACGGTTACCCATACAGTAGGCAATACGATTGTTACGAGGTATAAGTTAGCAAGGAAACGCTAACGACGGAACAGGCGGGTGAACCCCGGCGAAAGAGGGCAGCATGGTTTTCGAGGAGGGGCTAGCCGCACCCGCTTCGACGCGCACCGGCGACGCCAAATTCGGCGAGGCGCCCCTTGCGCAGACGGTGGCAGCCGCCGGCGCCATTCGGCGTCTCAGTTCCCTGCTGCTATCCCTCGAGCACCCTCACCCCGCCGTGGACGCCATGCTGGCGAAGTTCGCCAGTGGGAGAGCGAGCTGGCCGCCGCGGCCCCGGCGGACAACGCTCCGCGAATCGGCGAGATCGCCGACGATCCGCGGCGGGTCTATCTCAACCACGCCACCGACATCGGTGCCTACAACCCCTGCTTTCCCGAATACCGGTTCGATCAACTCGATCCCGAGAATGCCGGCGGCGCGGTCTGCTTCCCCCTGGTCTTCGAGGGGCCGCCGGGACTCGTGCACGGCGGCTTCCTCGGTGTCTTCTTCGACTGCGTGATCCAGCACCACAATTGCGTCACCGGCCTTTCCGGCAAGACCCGATCCCTGCTCGTCACGTTCCGCCGGCCGACGCCGGTGCTGACCGAGTTGCGTTTCGACATCGTTCGGTCGCAAGTCGAACGCGGCATCGCTTCGACGGCGCGCTTGCTCCTCGACGACGAAGTCCTCTGCACAGGCGAGGTCAACACGTTGGCGTCGCCGCCGGAGAAACTGACCGGATTCAAATTCGGCAGGCGGCGAAAGGAGCGCGACACATGAGCGGTTCCAGCGTCTCGGACGATCGCGTGCTCTTCGAGGTGGATCCCGACCGGCGGATCGCGACGATCACGCTGAACAACCCCAAGCAACGCAACTCCTATGACGGCGCGATGCGCGAGGCCATCGCCCGCTGTCTGGATCGCGTGGCCGAGGACGACGACCTCACGGTGGTGCTATTGCGCGGAGCCGAGGGGGTCTTTTCCACCGGGGCCGACATGAACAACGCGTATGGCTGGTACGGCTCCTCGCAAGCGCAGGGCCAAGCCGGCGGCGAGGACCCGACGGCCAAGCGCCGCCCCAGTCAACGTCGGCGACTCACGGTGGACCGCAAGTCTTTTGGCTTCTACCACAACTTCATGGGCTTCCCGAAGGTGACGGTGGGGGAGATAGCCGGCTACGCGCTCGGCGGTGGCTTCGAGATGGCGCTGATGACCGACATCTCGGTCATAGCGCGCGACACCAAGATCGGCATGCCGGCAACCCGCTTCCTGGGCCCGGCGCTCGGCAGCCTGCACATGTTCTTCCACCGGTTGGGACCGGTGCTGGCCCGGCGCCTGCTGTTGACCGGTGACATCATCGAGGCCGGCGAGATCGAGCACCTCGGAATCTTCACCGACACTTGCGATCCCGGCTCCGTCGCGGCGCGCGCCCGCTATTGGGCGGAGAAGGCGGCGAAGATGCCCGCCGACGGAGTCGTCATCGCCAAGGAGGCGTTCCGCCTCGTCGAACAGACCCAGGCCTACCACGGCGAGGAAGTCGCGAGCTATCTGTTTCACGCCTTCGGCACCAACCTGCAATTCGGGTCGGGCGAGTTCAACTTCGTCAAGACGCGCGCACAGCATGGCGCCAAGGAAGCGTTCCGGCTACGTGACGAGCACTTCCACGTGCCGGAGCCTCCGGAACCCTAGGCGTAGCAACCGAATTCACCGAACGGGTAGCGCGCCTTTAACGCGCGACCGTCGTCTTTGTTCGTCCACGTTGGACCGGGGACTTGGCCGCCTTGCGTTGCCGGGACGGCGCGGACTTGGTGCCCTTGGCGCCCTTCTCGATCAGGCTGTTGGCGTGGCCGAGGATGCAGTCGAGGCCGAATTCGAAGTTGGTCTCATCGGGGGCCCCGATGCGGTGTCCCTGCCCGGTCACCTGGGCGATCAGCGGAGTGGTTGCCGGATCGATGGCCACGGCGTCTTCGATGGCGCGTGGCCCGCTGTCCGCCGTCTGGTTCTTCTCGTAGAGCCGGTGCAGCACCACCGACCCGCGGACATGAACCGAGACCGCGGAGTAGGTGTCGAACGCATCCTCGGGCGATAGGCCGGCCTCCACCAGATTGGCGATCGCGCGCTCCATCTCCTGGGCGCCCAGCCGGGCCGCTTTCGGACTGAGGGCGGCACGAATCAGAATCAGGTCGCACAGAATTGGGTTGCCCATGAACGTCTTACGCATCAAGCGCGCATGGTTGCGCAGCGTCTCGCGCCAGTCGCTCGCCTCGACGTAGGGGGTGGCGAACACGTACTTGCTCAGTGCGCGGTCGGTCATCGCGTTGAGCAGATCGTCCTTCTTGCGGAAGTACCAGTAGATGCTGGTGACCCCCACGCCGAGGTGTTTGCCGAGCAGCGGCATGCTCAGGTTGTCTATCGATACTTGCTCCGCGAGTTCGAATGCGCCGCTGATGATGTCGTCGGGGTTGATGGACCCGCGTTCGCGTCGTTGACGCTTATCAGCGGTTGCCTGCTTCGCCACTACGGGCACCTCCATCAAGATCTAGCCGTGCCGCCGGTAAAGTGGAATCTACCGGCAGTTCCTCCCTGACCTGCGTATACGCATGCGTGTCGTCGCATTTCCGTCTGCTACTGTAATACCTATCGTAGGCTTTTTGGTAAAACGGCAGGACACGCGAAAACGAGGCTACGGACTAGGCCATGGAGCTAGGGCTGGCGAATGCCACGGCGGTGGTAGTCGGCGGTAGCCGCGGCATGGGCCTGGCGACGGCCCGTTGCCTCTCCGACGACGGTGCCCGGGTGGCGGTGGTCGGCCGCAGCCGTGACGCGCTGGACTCCGCGGTGGCGGACTTGACGGGCCGCGGGAGTCCGGATGCCCTCGGGCTCGTTGCCGACATCGGCGACGCCGCGGCGGTAGACAAGGTGTTCGCCGATCTCGGTGAGCGATGGGACGGCGAACTCAACGTTCTCATCAATACGGTCGGGCCGGGAGCGGCGGGCAGTTTCGAGGATCTGACCGACGAACAGTGGCGCCAGTCCGTCGAAGACGGGGTGATGGGGATGGTGCGCTGCGTCCGCTCGGCACTTCCGCTGCTGCGCAAGGCGCAATGGGCGCGCATAGTCAACTTCTCGGCGCACTCGACTCAGCGCCAGAGCGTGATGCTGCCCGCCTACACGGCGGCCAAGTCGATGCTGACGAGCGTCTCGAAGAACCTGTCCCTGCTGTTGGCCAAGGACGAGATCTTGGTCAACGTGGTGTCGCCCGGCAGCATCGCGTCCGAGTCGCTGGTCGGCTGGGCGAATTCGGTGGGTGTCGACGGCAACGACCCCTATCGCCCTGATGGACGCCATCGCCAAGCATTTCGGTCATCCGGCGCACATGCCCCGGGCGGGCCTGCCGAAAGAAATCGGGCCGGTCGCCGCGTTCCTCGCGTCGCGGCGCAACTCCTATATGACCGGCGCCAATATCAACGTCGATGGCGGTTCGGACTTCACCTGACCGCCGGGTCGAAGAAACCGTTTGGCTGACAGAAGGAGTCGATTGTGGCGACGGCGAGCGAGGCGCGTGCCTGGGCGCGCGGTGCATTGCGGGGAATCGGCGACTCCCTCTACACCCCATTCTGCGGCGACGACGGCGATGACATCGACTGGGACGCCTACCGGACGCTGGTGCGCTACTGCGTCGGCGATCTCGGGCACCCGATGTTGTGGTGCACCAGCGGCATCGCCGAGTTCTGGTCGCTGACCCTCGATGAGCGGAAGCGCTTGCTGGAGGTGGCAATCGAGGAGGCGCGCGCCGCGAATCCCGATGTCGTCGTGCAGGCCTGCACGGCGGCCATGGCGGCGAAGGACTGTTTGGACTTGACGCTGCACGCCCAACAAGCCGGGTGCCGACATCGCCTACATCCAGACGCCGATGATGGAGGCGCACGGCGGCGAGGGCGTGCTGAGGTTCTTCAAATACATCGCCTCGCGCACGGATATCGCGCTGGGCATGTTCAATTCCCCGTCCTCGGGCTATGTGTTGACCCCAGTCGAAAGCGCACGGATCTATGACGAGGTGCCAGCGGTGTGCGCCACCAAGGAGGGCGCCTTCCGGCCGTCGAAGCAGCCGGTTGCTGCACCAGTTGGCGCCCGGCCTGGTGCTCTGGGAATGCGACAGGACCGTGTATCGCGCCGGATGGCTGCGTGCCGGGATCGTCTGCCCGGCACAACTGGGCACCGCCGGCTACCTGTTCGAGACGCCGCAGCGGCGACTGTTCTCCGAGTATTGGGACCTGGTGCAAAGCGACAAGCTGCTCGAGGCGATGGACTACGGGCGTGAGTCCGGCCTGGACCAGTTCGATCTCGACGTCGGATCGTGGTGGACGTGCTACCCGGGGCGGTCGGATTACTTCACCCACTGGGGTGGTGCGTTCAAGTACGCCGCCTCGGTGCTGGGCCTGCCGATAGGTGACTATCCGCATTCGCGGCCCCCGCAGGCGCGAGTTGCCGGCCGGAGGCCAAGGCGCAGATCGAGAACGCCTATCGGCGGCTCGGGCTTATCGAGGCTCAACGATAAATAGCCACCAGCACTGTTACGGCACAACCGATTACAAAGCGAAGCGGGCCCGGTCGGTAACCGGGCCCGCTCGATCGGCTCGCTTTTTACTGCTGCTCGGCCCGTTCACGCGCCTCGTGCACCTTGGCCTTGGCGCGGGCCTTCTCGGCCTGGGCTTCCTTCCGCGCCGCATTGCGCTGCGCGTCGGCCTTGTCCTGCTGCGTTTTACCTTCGTTGATCAGGTCGTTGCGGCCGATGATCGTTCCGATGACTTCCTTGGCCTTGCCGAAGACGTCCTCGACGATGCCCCGAATGAACTCGACAGGGCCACTCTTGATGTCAACCATTGCATCTCCCTCCCATTGATGGATGGCTTCTTTTCGAGGGTTCCCGGCCACCGGATCGGTGCAAACGTCTCGCCAACGTGGCGCGCGCCACAGCTTCAGTTGGCGAGCGCTTACGCTCCCGATTGGGCTTCCGAAACCCTCCGACGGGCATACGGTGATAGCTGCTCGCCTCTCGAAAGGATCGGTAGTGCTCACTCTGGGTGTGATCGGCTGGATACTCATCGGGGGTTTGGCCGGCTGGGTCGGCAGCAAGATCATGGGGACCGACGCCCAAATGGGGCTGTTTCTCAATATCGTGGTCGGCATCGTCGGCGGCTTGATCGGCGGGTTTCTCCTGCGCGGCTTCGGCGTGAACGTCGCCGGCGGAGGTCTGTTCTTCTCGTTCCTGACGTGTCTGCTGGGCGCGGTGATCCTGCTGGCGATCGTCAAGCTGATCAGGCAGGGGACGGGTGTCCCGTTAGGCGACACCCCGGGTAAGCCGGAAAACCAAGATCGCCAAGCGCCTTCGGCCATTGGCCGGGTAGCGATTCGGCGCCCGGAAATTCGCTGTTGGGCCGGGTTTCGTCCGGGGATGGCGGCAGTTGTGGAATGCGGTACCGATAGGTATACAGTATGCGTACAAAGTCGGCGGGGATCCGGTGGGCAAGCGTGAGGAGGTGCCGCGGCAGATGTCCGGCAGCGACGGTGCTTCCGAAGACGCGGTGCTCTACGAGGCCACCGCGAGCGGCGTCGCAATCCTCACCTTCAACCGCCCGGATCGCCTCAACGCGTGGGGCCCCGACATCGCCGCCGGGTTTTACGCCGCGATCGACCGAGCCGAACAAGACCCGGACATCCGGGTGATCGTGGTGACCGGTCGGGGCAGGGGGTTCTGCGCCGGCGCCTACCTCGGCGCGCCGAGTTCGGCGTCCAAGGCTCGGCGAGACCATGGAGAAGGCGGGTCAGACTAACCTGGCCGACTTGGTCGGTGAACGCCCACCTCATTTCGTGACCACGCTGCGCAAGCCCGTCATCGCGGCCATCAACGGTTCCTGCGTCGGCATCGGTCTGACCCAGGCGCTGATGTGCGACGTCCGGTTCGCGGCCGCCGGGGCCAAGTTCGCCGCCGTGTTCGCGCGCCGCGGCCTGATCGCCGAGTTCGGCATCTCGTGGATTCTTCCGCGCCTGACCACCTGGGGCGTCGCCCTCGACCTGTTGTTGAGCGGCCGCACCTTCCTCGCCGAGGAGGCAGCCGAGCTGGGCCTCGTCAAGGAAGTCGTCGCGCCCGAAAACCTGATGAGGCGTGCCCTGGACTACGCGGAGGACATCGCGCAAAACTGCTCGCCCGGCTTCGATGGCCGTGATCAAAGCGGCAGGTCTACGGCGACGCCACGCGCGATGTCGTGGAGGCCACGTCGCGTGCCGAGGTCCTGCTGCACGAGGCGATGCCGCGCCCGGACGTCATCGAAGGGATCACCAGCTTCCTCGAGAAGCGGCCGCCGCAGTTCCCTTCGCTCACTTCAACCGACGCTTAATGTTCGCCGGTGGTACCGGAAAGGATGATCATGGCTAACTTGGCTTACCAGGCTATCGACGTCGACAACCACTACTACGAGCCACTGGACGCCTTCACCCGGCACCTCGACAAAAAGTTCCGCAGGCGTGGCGTTCAGATGTACAGCGACGGCAGGCACACCCAGGCGATCATCGGCGACCGGGTCAATCGTTTCATCCCCAACCCGACGTTCGATCCGATCATCGTGCCGGGTTGCCTGGACTCGCTGTTCCGCGGCGAGATTCCCGAGGGCGTCGATCCGGCGTCGCTGATGCAGGTCGAGAAGCTTGAACTGCGCCCGGAATACCAGAACCGGGACGCCCGGCTGGCGGTGCTCGAAGGGCAGGGCATCGAAACGGGCATCATGTTCCCCACGTTCGGTTGCGGGGTCGAGGAGGCCCTCAAGGACGACGTGGAGGCCACCATGGCGTCGCTGCACGCCTTCAACCTGTGGCTCGACGAGGACTGGGGCTTCGACCGGGACGACCACCGCGTCCTCACCGCGCCGATGATTTCGCTCGCCGACCCGCAAAAGGCGGTCGAGGAAGTCGATTTCGTTCTCGACCGCGGCGCGCGGCTGGTCCATCGTGCGGCCCGCTCCGGTGCCCGGCGTCCCCAAGAACCGCTCGCTCGGGCACCCGTCGCACGATCCCGTCTGGGCGCGGCTCGCCGAGGCGAATGTCCCGGTGGCGTTCCACCTGGGTGACAGCGGATACCTGAAGATCGCCGGCATGTGGGGCGGTAAGGACACCTTCGAGGCCTTCGCCGCGCCCGACCCGCTCGACAAGATCCTCGTCGACGACCGGGCGATTCACGACACCATGGCCTCACTGATCGTGCACGGCGTGTTCCATCGGCATCCCAAGCTGCGCGTGGCCAGCATCGAGAACGGCTCGGAGTGGGTGGCTCGACTCATCAAGCGTTTGAAGAAAACGGCGAACCAACAGCCGCGCTGGTTCCCCGACGACCCCGTCGACACGCTGCGCCAACACGTTTGGGTGTCGCCGTACTACGAGGAAGACCTCACCGCGCTGAGCGAGAAGCTCGGCGTCGACCGCATCCTGTTCGGCTCCGACTGGCCCCACGGTGAAGGACTGGAATCCCCGCTGTCGTTCACCGACGAGCTGAAGGGATTCAGCGAAGCGGACGTTCGGAAGGTCATGCGCGACAACGCATTGGACTACCTGGGCGTGAAAGCGGCTGTGGCCGCCTAGCAGAGTCAGAACAGCCAGCATCGTGAGCGAATGGACCGTCGGCGCAGTGCTCGACGCTATCGCCGATGTCGTTCCCGACCGTCTGATGACCGTCTGCGGAAACTCGCCGAAGCACGTTCGCCGAATCGGCGAGCCGCACCAACAGGTTGGCAAACTACCTCAGCGACAAGGGGTTCGGGGCCCACGCCGAGCGCGAGACGCTCGAGCCCTGGGAATGCGGCCAAGACCGGATCGCGCTCATCATGTACAACGACCTGTACCCCGACATGGTGATCGGATGCCTCAAGGCACGCACCGTTCCGGTCAACGTGAACCACCACTACTCGCCACGCGAAATCGCCGACCTGCTCGACTACGTCCGGCCACCGGGGGATCATCTATCACCGCTCCCTCGGCGCCCGGTTCGCCGACGTGCTGCCGCCCGACGGGACGGAGCTGCTGATGTCGATCGACGACGGAAGCGGCGCTCCCGAACTGCCGGTCGCCGTGTCGCTGGACGATGCCTTGGCTGCCGGCGAGTCCGGACTCCCACCTGGTGGGGTCGCCGGACGACCTGATCATGATGTGCACCGGCGGAACGACGGGACGCCCCAAGGGCGTGCTGTGGCGTCAGAGCGACATGTACGTGTCGTCGATGGTGGGGGATGACCACGCGAGCGTCACCGAGATCCACGACAGGGTTCGCAACGGGGGACCTCCGTGGTTCGCCGTTTCACCGCTGATGCATGCGGCCGGCATGTGGACCGCGTTCGCGGCGCTCTGCGCGGGCCAGCCGGTCGTGCTGTATGACGACCGGAACAAGCTCGACCCCCGGTCCGTCTGGGAAACCACCGAGCGCGAAAGGGTGGGCATGGTGACAATGGTCGGCGATGCGTACGCCGGGCCGCTGGTCGCCGAACTGCGCGCACATTCCTACGACCTGTCCTCGCTGAACGCGATCGGCACCGGCGGGGCCGCCACCAATGCGAAATACAAACGGGCACTGATGGAATGCCTGCCACACATCACCATCATCGAGGGCTACGGGTCATCGGAAACCGGCAACATGGCATTCGGCAACAGCCGCAACGGAAACGCGAGCGAGACATTCGAACCCAGGGACGGTGTTACGGTCGTCTCTGCCGACCGTAGCCGATTCCTGCGGCCCGGCGAGGAGGAGATCGGCTGGGCCGCCAGGACGGGCCGGATTCCGCTCGGGTACTTCGACGATGCCGAAGCCACTCGACGCACCTTCCCGGTGATCGACGGCCAGCGGGTGGTGATACCGGGTGACCGGGCATCGATTGAAAGGGACGGCACCATCCGCCTTTTCGGCCGTGACTCGCTGGTCGTGAACACCGGGGGCGAAAAGGTGTTCGTCGAGGAGGTCGAGGAAGTCCTGCGCGCACATCCGAGCGTCGCCGACGCCCTGGTGGTTGGACGGCCAAGCGAGCGGTGGGGTCAGGAAGTCGTCGCGCTCGTCGCGCCGCATCCGGGTGCCGACCTCGCCTCGGACGGGCGGGCTCTCTATACCTTTTGCACTTCGCAGCTGGCGCATTTCAAGGCGCCCAAGGCATTCATCTTCGTCGAGCAGATTCAGCGCCTCGGCAACGGCAAGCCCAACTATCGATGGGCCCGAGAGCAAGCCGAACAGATAGGTGTCATGAACACCAAAGCGATTGACTGCCTGATCAACGTGCACTTCGGCGAGACCGAATCCCAGCCCACCTGGATGCTCAAGGTCAGGGACGACTACTTCAAGGGCCCGGAGTCGATGTTCGCGCCGGTCGATCTGGCCGAGCTGCTCGACGAGATGGACGAGCAGGGTGTGCAGAAGGCGATCCTGATGGACTCGATCGCCAGTCCGTCCACTACCGCGCGCAAGTTCGTCGAAGCCAAGCCGGACCGCTTCGCGCTGGCGATGGGCGGGGTCAACCTGCTTCGTCCGGTGCGGTCGTTACGCGAATTGACCGCTATCGTCCGGCGATCTGCCGGTCGCGTACGCCGTAGTGGGACCGAGCTTTTGGGGTGACGGGCAGTATCCGCCCAGCGATGCCGTCTACTATCCGCTCTACGCCAAATGCGCGGAATTGGACCTCCCGCTGTGCATCAACACCGGCATCCCGGGGCCGCCGATTCCCGGGGAGGTGCAGCATCCCATGCACCTGGACCGGGTGTGCGTGCGGTTTCCCGAGCTGAAGCTGTGCATGATTCACGGGGCCGACCCGTGGTGGGACGTCGCGATCCGGTTGCTGCTCAAGTACGCCAACCTGCGCCTGATGACGTCGGCGTGGTCGCCCAAGCGACTGCCGGAAAGCCTGCTGCACTACATGCGAACGCGTGGCCCGAACAAGGTGATCTACGCGTCGGACTGGCCGGTGCTACGCATGCGACGGGTGATACCCGAAGCCCGCGCGCTGGACCTGCCCCCCGAGGTGCTGGATAACTACCTCTACAACAACGCGCAGGAATTCTTCTTCGGGAAGGAACATTGACCATGGACCGCTACGAACTGCGCAGACTCGACTACAGCCTGTCCGACGACCACGTGGCACTGCAGGACGCCTACAAGCAATTCTTCAAGACCCACTGCTCGATCGAAACGGTGCGCGCGGCAGAACCATCCGGGTTCGACAAGAACCTGTGGGAGCGGCTGTGCGCGATGGGCGCGACCACGATGGCGCTGCCGGAGTCCTGCGGCGGCGACGGTGCGACGCTGGTCGATCTCACCCTGGTGGCCGAAGAAATCGGCCGGTCGCTGGCACCGGTTCCGTGGATCGATCACGTGTGTGCCGCCCGGCTGCTGGCGCGCCTGGGAGGCTTGGGCGCCGAGACCGCCGGTTCCGAGGCTATAGCCGGCGGTGAACAGCTCGCCGCACTCGATGCACGCATCGACAGCCCACCGGGCGTCCGGCTGATTCCGACGGGGTCGATTGCCGACCACATCATCGTCCTCGACGGCAGTGGACAGGACGGGGCGGTCGTGCTCCTCTCATTTTCCACCAGGCCGGCGAAGGTCGACAACATCGGCCGCCTGCCGATGGCCTGGGTTGACCCCGCCGCCGCCGACACCCGTACGGTCGTGGCTCATGGACCCGACGCGGTGGCGAAATACCAACGGGCCCTCGATGAATGGCGGCTGCTGACCGCGTCGGCGCTGGTGGGTCTGGTCGAGGAGACGATGACCATCGCCGCGGAGTTCGCCAAGACCCGCTACACGCTGGGCGTGCCGATCTCCACGCTGCAGGCCATCTCGCACCCGCTCGCGAACATGGCCATCACCGTCCAGGGCGGGCGTAACCTCGCCCGGCGGGCCGCCTGGTTCCTGGACAACGAACCCGACGAACGACCCGAGTTGGCGCCTTCCGCTTTCGTTTTCATGGCCGAGGAGGCCGCCAAGGCGGCGACGATGGCGGTCCACATCCAGGGCGGCCTCGGGGTTTCCGCCGAAGCTGCGGCCACGGCGTATCTGGTGCGCGCCAGGGGCTGGCCTCTGGCCGGCGGCGATCCGGGTGCCACCGCCCTGCGGGTCGCCGAGATCGTCGCGGCCCGCGAGAGCGCACCGCAGCCGGCTTAGGACAGGAGCGAAACGATGGACTTCTCCCCGGTCGAGCTCTCCGCGGAAGACCAGGCCTTCCGCGAGGAGGCACGCAGCTTCCTGAGTACACACATGACCGACGAGGTCAGGCGTCGCGACCGCGAGACGGGCGACAACTTCGACGAGGGTCTGCACCTGAAGCTCGGCGCCGCAGGCTATTTGGAGTCCGAGTGGAAGCCGGAATCCGAGGGCGGGTTCAGCCGGGTCCGGCGCCGCATCTGGGAGCTGGAGAAGCGGCGGGTCCATGTGCCCTGGGTGACGTGGGGGACCACCGCGATGGTGGCGCGCTCGGTGGCGAAGTTCGGTTCACCCGAACTGCGCGACGAGGTGCTGCCAAAAGTCTTCAGCGGCGAGGTCCGGCTGTGCCTCGGATACACCGAGCCCGAAGGCGGCTCCGATGTGGCCACCTGCAAGACCCGCGCGGTGCGCGATGGTGATGCGTGGATCATCAACGGCTCCAAGATGTTTACCACCGGTGCGCACAACTGCCAGTACGTGTTCCTGATCACCAATACCGCCCCGGACGCGCGGAAGCACAAGAGCCTGACCATGTTCCTGGTTCCGCTGGATTCCCCGGGCATCGACATCCAGGGCATCCGCACCGTGGACGGCGACCGGACCAACATCGTCTACTACAGCGACGTTCGCGTCGACGACAAATACCGGCTGGGCGAGGTGAACGCCGGCTGGACCGTACTGCGCGAGCCGCTCAACGTCGAGCACGGCGCGGTGGCGGCTGCGCCGGACGGGCTGCAGGACACCTCAATCATGATGCACCAGGCCGGGTTTATGTCCGAGGCTGTCGACAAGGCCGCGGCGCGCGTGACCCGGCCCGACCCCGATGGGCGCCGGCTGATCGACGACAAGTCGGTCGCCTACCGATTGGGACGCAGCGCCGCCCGGTTGGAAATCGCACTGTCGTCCCCGAGCATCTTCGGCCGGGTGGCGATCGCACAAACGATGCGGGACATCTCCCCGGATCTGATGGACATCCTCGGCGCCGCATCGACGCTGCCGTTCGGGACCGACGGGGCCGCCGACGACGGCAGCGCCGAGTATACCTACCGGTTCGCCCCCCTGGTTGGGATCTACGGCGGCACGCTAGAGGTGTTCCGCAACATGATCGGCCAGTACATGCTTGGCCTGGGCAAGCCCAACTACTCACCGCCGCTTACGAAAACGTCTTGATAACGCTGGTCGGACTAGTGCGTGGCGGTAGCCTGCTCGGCGCCGATACCGGTAAGTGAGCGGACCTCCATTTCGGCGTTGCGCACCGGATCACCGCGGTCGGGTGACGACAGCGTGCCGACGATGCCGAGGGTGAACGCCAACGGGATCGATACGATTCCAGGGTTGGAAAGTGGGAACCAGGCGAAGTCGGCGCCGGGGATCATCGCGGTTTTCGCGCCTGACACCGCGGGGGAGAAAATGATCAACACGAGGGTCGAGATCAGGCCGCCGTACATGCTCCACAGCGCGCCGCGGGTGTTAAACCGCTGCCAATAAAGCGAATACAGGATCGTCGACAGGTTGGCCGAGGCCGCGATCGCGAACGCCAGCGCCACCAGGAAAGCGACATTCTGGCCGTTGGCCAGGATCCCGAGCGCGATGCCGAAGACGCCGAGCACGACGGCGGTGATGCGGGACACCCGGACCTGTTCCCTCTCGGTGACCTTGTGCCGCTTGATCAGACTGGCATAGATGTCGTGGGCGAACGACGTTGACGCGGTGATCGTCAGACCCGCGACGACTGCGAGGATCGTGGCGAACGCCACCGCCGAGATGATGCCCAGCAGGACCACGCCGCCGAGTTGGAACGCCAGCTGCGGCGCCGCCGAGTTCTGGCCGCCGGCGGCCTTCAGGATTCGGTCGGGCCCGACTATTGCGGCAGCGCCATAGCCCAGCGCCAGCGTGAACAGGTAGAAGGCGCCGATGAGGCCGATGGCCCATACCACCGACCGGCGCGCCTCTTTCGCGGTCGGCACGGTGTAGAAGCGCATCAACACGTGGGGGAGCCCCGCGGTGCCGAGCACCAGCGCAAGGGCCAGCGACAGCAGGTTGATCTTCGAGGTCGTCGATCCGCCGTATTGCGCGCCCGGGGCCAACACGTTGCGACTGGCGACGCCCTTGGTCGTGGAATGCGACACCGCCGACTGCGCCGACCCCAGGATGTCGGAGAAGTTCATGCCGAACCTGGCCAGCACCATCACCGTCATCGTCGCGGCACCGAGGATCAGCAGCACGGCCTTGATGATCTGCACCCACGTGGTGCCCTTCATGCCGCCGACAAGGACATAGACGATCATCAGGACACCGACGACCGCGATGACGATCGACTCACCAAGGCGCCCTTTGACATTGAGCAGCAACGCAACCAAACCACCCGCGCCGGCCATCTGAGCGAGGAGGTAGAACAGGGACACGGTCAGTGTCGACGCTGCCGCGACCAGCCGCACCGGGCGCTGCTTGAGCCGGTAGCTCAGTACGTCTGCCATGGTGAATTTGCCTGTGTTGCGTAGTAATTCGGCAACCAAGAGCAAGGCCACCAACCAGGCGACAAGGAATCCGATGGAATAGAGGAACCCGTCATAGCCGTAGACGGCGATTGCGCCGGCGATGCCTAGGAAGCTCGCTGCCGACAGGTAGTCGCCGGCGATGGCGATGCCGTTCTGCGGTCCGGAGAACGCCCGGTCAGCGGTGAAGAACTCGGTCGCGGTGGCGTTCCGCTGGCTGGCCCGGATCACCACGTACAGAGTGATCAAGACGAAAACGGCGAAGATCGCAGTGTTGGCAACGGGATTGCCGATCGCCCCCTGCCCGGCGGCCAGCAGCTTCACGACGCCTGGCCTTCCAGCATCGAGCGAATGGCGGCGGCTCGCGGATCAAGTTCCCGGTTGGCGAACCGTACGTAGAGCCCGGTGATGATGAACGTCGTCAGGAATTGCCCTAATCCGATCAGCAATCCCACGTTGATGTTCCCGAGGACCTTGATCGCCATGAAGTCGTGCGCGAAGGCGCCCAACAACACGTAGGTGGCGTACCAGGCCAGGAAGAGCGCCGTCATCGGGAAGACGAAACGGCGGAGTCTGCGGCGCAGTTCGGCGAACTCGGGGCTGGACTGGATGGTCACGAATTGCTCGCCGCTGGGTACTGGGACGTCCCCGGGTGGAATTTCAGTTGTGGACACCGTAACTCCTGACCTCGACTGATGCAGACTCCGTTGCGCTGTGAAACGGCTGAACGGCGGGATCCGGCCCGTTGGCGATGAGCCCACCGTCGGTGTTGGCCGGCAACCCGGTAGCTCGGTTACTGATCGCTCACCGACTGTGACGCGATGATCGGAGCCAGTATGAGCGGCACGACCAATGCGGCGGGTGTCGCCCCGCCGGTGTGGATCGTGTGGATTCCGCGGTTTATGGCGGCCCTATGGCGGAACGCGGGGTAGCGGTCGGCGTCGTGCCCGACGATTTCGACGACAAGTTCGGAGCCCGCTTCGAAATATGTACTACTGGACCAGATTTCGACGGTCATCTGAGTGGGCACACCGGGGCGTATGGGCTCGATGGTTCGATGGGGGTGGAACGGCCGTTCGGGCCGGCTCCGTTTCGCGTCGAGTTCGCGGTGGGAGCCGCGAAGCCATCCCTTTGCCGCACCATCGTTTTTGTAGCCGTTGAAGCCGTAGAACGGCACCACCGCACCCGCGGGATTATGCTTGCGCACCACGACGAACACGTCCAGGTCTGTTCCCTCGTCGGTGCTGATCCAGACGGTTAGGGCCATGCTGCCGGTGATCTCGGTGTCTTCGGCGAATCGATGGGTGAACCTGACCCGATCCGAATGTCCCCGCCGTGGCACAGCGGAGTAAGAAGCCGTGTGGGCGAGGGTGTTTGGTTGGTGGGTCAGGGTCATTGACGCGGCGTCCAGGTACAGCGTCTGCAGCGTCGCATGTGGGAGCGGCCAGTGCGTCGAGGTGCGGACCGTGTACCGAGCGCGGGTTCGGCGGAGCTCGTAGCGGACCGCCGGTTCGTCGGCCCAGCCGACCGACGCGCCCTTGAGGAAGTGGTCGAGGAAGCGGCGCTGCAGCTCGAGCGCTTCGCCCGAGTAGTAGGTTTCCCACTTGCGGCGCCCGTGGACGACCAGCCATTTGGGCCCGCGGAGTTGCTCGTAGGCCAGTAGCGTCCCGCGGGTGTGTAATCCGTGGTCAGACCAGCTTGCGCCTACTAGCGCGGGTACGTCGATGGCGCCAAGGTCGGGTCGCTTCGCGGCCCAATAGGCGTCGTCGAGCGGGTGGCGGCGGCTGTCGTTGAGGAAGTCTTCGCCCATGGTGGCGCCGCGGTGGCTGCCGCGCAGCATCCGATTCTTCCACCAGATCGGCAGGAAGCGCGTTTCGGGGATGCCGCCGTGGTAGGCGAACTCACGCAACAGATCCGAGACGCCCTCCCAGGCGACGATCGCGCCCAGGCCGCGGGGGCGCAACGCGGCGACACGCCACTGGGACATACACAGGTAGGACACTCCGTTCAAACCGACTGCGCCGGTCGACCACGGCTGGTCGGCGGCCCAACCGATGATTTCCGCGTAGTCGCGGGCGTCTTGGTCGGTGAGGAAACCCGCGATCCCATCGGAGGCGTGCATTCCGCGCGCGTCGCCCTGAACGACCGCGTAGCCGTGGCTCACCCAGAAGCGCGGATCGGGCGATTCGAATCCGGTCATCGGCGAGCAGTTCAGCCGGCCGAACCTAACCCCGCTCAACCGCATCGCCAGCATCCCGATGTGGTCGGGCGTGTTGTCCTTCCCATAGGGTGTCATCGACATCACCACAGGCGCTACATGGTCAGGCCGGAAGACGTTGACCCGCAAGGTGACACCATCTGACATCGGCACCGCGACATTCTTTTCGACGATTATGCCCGCCGGTGCGGCGGTGGACCGCATCATCGGACCTCGACCCCGAACGCCGCGGCATTGGCTGCCGCCCACGCCGCGTAGGGCGCCCGTTCCTTGCCGAGCGGCAGATCGGGGCAGTCGGCGATCGATCGCGGCGCCGCGGCCCTCAACGCCACCTTCTGGCGCGCTATCGGCTCGGGCAGTCGCTGGGCCAGTAACGCCACATGCTCCTCGGCCGGGACTTCCACGATCTCGATCGGTCGCTTGAGCACCTCGCTGAGTACGGTCACTCGGTCCCGGGCGCTGAGCCATTCTGGCCCCAGAAGCCGCTTCGGGTCGCGCCCATCGCCGCGCGCGGTAAGCGCTGCTTCCGCAGCGGCCGCGATGTCGACGGGCGCGATCGGCACTTCCAGGGCGTCGGGGAACGCGGTGAATACCATTCCGTCGTCGCGGATGGACGCCGACCATTCGGCAGCGTCGTTGCTCATGAACATTCCCGGTCGCAACACCGCCAGCGACTCGCCAAGGACCGCGCCCAACACCGTCTCCTCGCGCTCGTGGCTGGCGGCCATGACCGAACCGGGACATGACCCCACCAAATCCGAGGACAGCAGCACCGTGATCGGGATCCCGGCCCGGGCGATGTCGGTGCCGATGCGTGCCAAATCAGGCTCTTGCAGCGTCGGCGGGAGATTGACGAAGATTCCGCCGGCGCCGGGCAACACAGACCGAAACGCCTCGGCGTCGCGCACGTCGGCCTGGCACGGCGTCACGCCGGGTGGCCCCGATCGGGAATGGCGGGATACGGCCCGGACCCGGTGACCCGCGCGGACCAAACGGCCTACGACATGGCCGCCCACTTGGCCGGTGGCACCGACAACCACGATCTCCCGGGCGCAATCGTTGGGTAACACAAAAATTAGCGTAATACTAAATTTGTGGTTATGCTAGTGGGCGTGGTCGACGGATTGCGGGAGCGCAAGAAGCGGGCTACTCGGCGTGCGATCAGCGACGCGGCCACCAAGCTGTTCATGACGAAGGGTTTCGACAACACGTCGGTGGCCGAGATCGCCGAAGTCGCCGGGTTCTCGCCACAGACGGTGCTGAACTACTTTCCCGCCAAGACCGACCTGTTCTTTGACGAAATCGACTGGTACGCAGCGCCACCGCAGGCGGTGCGAGATGGGTGCCCCCGCACGTCGGCCGCAACGGCCGTTCGTGACTGGTACCTCGCCGACCTGCAGCGCAGACACGGCGAGGGGCATTTGGATGGTTTGACGGTCTACCTGCAAACAATCGCGGACAGCGAGACGCTGCGCCGGCGGCGTCTAGATGACCTGGCCGCTCTCGCCGCCGGGCTACGGGCCGCGCTCGACGACACATCCGCAGGCGGTTCTGCATGGGACGGGCAGCTTTCCGCGGCGATACTCACCAGCGCCATCATCGCCGCCGAGTCGGAAACAGCGCGCCTTTCGCGCACCCTCGCCGGTGCGGACCTGCTGGCGGCTGCCCAAGCGGCAGCCACCTCCATCTTCCAGCGAATCGCCCACGCGTGGAGTCCGGGCGCCAGCTGAAACGAAAGGCTTTGAGTATGACAGGATTTCGCGTCGGCGTCGGCACTCAGGTCTTCAATACCCGGCTGTCCCCGACCACGATGGCCCGAGCCGTCTATCTGGCCGCGGTCGCCGGCGGTGTTGACTCCTTCTGGGTGGCCGATCACCTCAATTCGCTGGTGCCGCGGGCAATCGCAACACGGCGGTATTTCGGCGGCGCGAAGCTGGTACCGAAGATCGATGCCCAGCTGGAGCCGTGGACCATGCTGGGCTGTCTTGCCACCGGCAACCGCATCGGGCGGCTGCGGCTGGGCGTGGGTGTCACCGACGCCGGTCGCCGCAATCCTGCGGTCACCGCACAGGCCGCCGCGACGCTGCACCTGCTCACCAGGGGCCGCGCGATCCTCGGCATCGGTGTTGGCGAACGGGAAGGCAACGAACCATACGGCGTTGAGTGGACCAAACCCGTTGCCCGGTTTGAAGAAGCCGTGGCCACCATCCGCGCACTCTGGGACTCCGACGGTGACCTTGTCTCCCGCGAGTCACCCTATTTCCCGTTGCACAACGCCGTATTCGACC
Organism: uncultured Actinomycetota bacterium; assembly: GCA_963802525.1. Classification (GTDB taxonomy): domain Bacteria; phylum Actinomycetota; class Actinomycetes; order Mycobacteriales; family Mycobacteriaceae; genus Mycobacterium. The sequence continues at coordinate 114,167 of CAWDJC010000033.1, forward strand.
TGCCGCCCTACCGGGGCAAGTGGCCCGAAATCTGGATCGCCGCCCATGGGCCACGCATGCTGCGAGCGGCGGGACGCTACGCCGACGCCTGGTACCCCCAAGCCGTGTTACGACCCCAGGACTATGCCCGCCGTTTGGACGCGGTACGCACGGCGGCATCCGACGCCGGACGCGACCCGACGGCCATCACCCCCGCAGCCGGGCTGTTCATGATCACCGGGCGCAACCTCAACCAGGTCGACGACGCCCTGAATTCGGATATCGCCAAGGCGTTCGCGCTCAACATTCCCGCCGACATGTGGGCGGCGCACGGCGTACAGCATCCGCTCGGACACGACTTCGCCGGCGCGCAAGACCTCACACCGCAAACCCTCGACGAGCAGACGGTGCTGTCATACACAGCAAAGGTGCCCGCGTCGCTGATGAAAGAATGCTTTCTCACCGGCACACCGCAGGAGGTCGTCGATCAAGTTGCACAGTGGCGCGATCACGGGCTGCGCTACCTGGTGGTAATGAACCTCAGCATCCTGCAGCCCAGTCTGCGCAACGGTCTGGCGGCCAACGCGCCCTTTGTCCGGATTCTCCGCGCGCTCGGGAAGCTATGAAGCGTTCTCGGGGTCAGGTCGTCAGGATCGTCGCGGCGGCGGTGCCGGGCGCGCCGTAGACCTGCGCGAACCCGACTCGCGGCGCCCCGGGAACCTGGCGGTCACCGGCTTCGCCCCGCAATTGGCGCACCAGCTCGTGCACCTGGCGCAGCCCGGACGCCCCGATCGGCTCGCCGTTGGCGATCAGCCCGCCGTCGGTGTTGACCGGCATCGCACCGGTGATCTCGGTGGCCCCGTCGGCCAGCAGTTTCTCTTGCTCGCCGTCGGCGCAAAATCCGGCCTCGGCCATGTGGATCAGCTCCGCGCCGGCGTCGGTGTCCTGTAGCTGTATGACGTCGACGTCTTCCGGTGCCACGCAGGCTTTTTCGAACGCGGCCTTTGCGGCGTAGACGGTCGGTGACACATCCTCGTCGACTGGTGCGTAGGTGGTGTTCACCTCGTACGCGCCGTACCGGCGGGTGCGGACCTCGACCGCGCGGACGAAGACGGGCTTCTCGGTGAACCGGTGCGCGATGTCGGCGCGGCACATCACGACCGCGGCGGCCCCTTCGTCGGGAGCGCAGAACATGTACTGGGTCAGCGGGTAATTCAATATCGGGGAGTTGAGGATGTCCTCTTCGGACATCGGCTTGCGGCGAAAGGCGTTGGGATTCAACGCCCCGTTGCGGAAGTTCTTGGCCGCGACCTTGGCGAGCGTGCCGGTCGAGATGCCGTGATCGTGCAGGTAGCGGTTGGCCTTCATGCCGAAGAACTTGGTGGTGAGGTATTGGCCGTTCTGGGCATACCAGCTCGGCATCCCAACCAGTGCCGGGTCTTCGGTGAATGCGCCGCGCGGGTGCTTGTCCATGCCGACGGCGATACCGATGTCGTAGTCACCCAGCCGGATGCTGTCGGCGCACAGCTTTGTGGCGCTGGCGGCCGTGGCGCAGGCGTTGAACACATCGGTGAACGGAATTCCGGTGAGTCCCACCATGCCGACGATCGCGTCGGGGTTGGCCACCGTCCAGCTGCCGCCGACGGCGAACTGAACGTCCTTCCATTCGAGCCCCGCGTCGGCGAGCGCGAGCTTGATCGCGTCGGCACCCATCTGCATCGCGGACTTGCCCTCGAAGCGGCCGAACGGGTGCAGACCCACCCCAATCACGGCGACGTCGTTCATGCTGTCCTTCACGCTATGGCTCCCGACTCCTTCAGTTCGGCGATCCGGTCCCAGTCCAGGCCCAGCTCCATCAGGACGAGTTCGGTGTGCTCGCTCGCCTGCGGCGCCCGCGTCGTCACCAGCGGCTCATGGTTGAACTGGACCGGGCCGCGGACGACGCGGAATGGCTCTCCGCCGCTGGCCAGCTCGACCTCGGCGATCATGTCGTTGGCGATGGCCTGCTCGTCCTCGGCCAGGTCGAGCAGGCTCTGGAACGGCGCCCACTGTCCCTTCATGGTTTTCAAATGCTGCCGCCAGTACTCAAAGGGCTGGCCGGCGAAAGCCTTCGCGATCAATTCGGCGGCCGCATCGGCGTTTTGGATCAGCGGGAGTACGTCGGCGAAGCGGGGATCGTCGGCGGCATCGGGGATGCCGAGGTGCTCAAACGTGTCGCGGATGAGGCCCGTCGGGCTGATGATGCACAGGTTGATCGTGCCGCCGTCGGAGGTCACGTAGTTGCCCATGAAGGGATTCACCGACGGGTTGGCGGATCCCGGCATGGCGTTGCGCATTACCTCGCCCGTCTCCATGCCCTGCGTCATGCTCGCGCCCGCGGCCCACCAGGCGGTGCTCAGCAACGACACGTCGAGCTCCAGGGCTTCGCCGGTTCGTTCGCGATGCAGCAGCGCGGCCGAGATGCCGCCCGCGATGAACATGCCGCCGATGGAGTCGCCGAAGGCGGGAATGCCTTGGGGCAGTGCTCCGCCCAGCTCTTCGGGCGTCAGCGCGTAGCCGATGCCGCTGCGCGTCCAGAATGCCGTCCCGTCATAGCCGCCGACGTCGCGCTCGGCGCCCTTGTCGCCGTAGGCCGAGCCGCGGGCGTAGACGATGTTCGGGTTCACCGCGCGGATGTGCTCCACGTCGAACTTGTGCTTCTGCCGGTGCACGGGCATGTAATTGGTCAGGAACACGTCGGAAGCCTTGGCCAACTCGTAGAGGACTTCCTGACCGCCCGGCGTGGAAACGTCGATGCCGACGCTGCGCTTGCCCCGGTTGGGGTGTTCCATCAGCGGGTGTCGATCCGGGTCGACCTGGATGCCGCCCATGTTGAGGAAGCCGCGTTGGGTGTCGCCGCGGACCGGATGCTCGACCTTGATGACATCCGCGCCCCAGTCGGCGAGGATCGCACCCGCCGCCGGGACGAACGTGAACTGCGCAAGCTCCAGGACTCGAAAGCCCGCCATTACCTTCACCATTTCCGGGACCCTACTTCTCGTCGAACGTCACCGGAAGGGCGGTCGGTGAACGGAAGGGCTGCCCGTGGATGTGTGGGTCGTCGTCGGTCAGCAGGTTGAAGTTCGTCAACCGATTCAGCAGGCACTCGAGTGCGACTCGGGTTTCCAGCCGCGCCAGGTGCAGACCCAAACAGGTGTGCTCACCGGCGGCGAAGGAGATGTGCGGCATGTGCTTGCGGAAGATGTCGAATTCTTCCGATCGTTCCCAGCGCCGCTCGTCCCGATTCGCCGAACCGATGCACACGCCGATCACCGAGCGCGCCGGAATCTCGACCCCTTCCAGCTCCGTGTCTTCCGTCGCGAAACGCTGCACGGTGGTCAGGGGCGTCTCGAAGCGCAGACCCTCCTCGATCGCCTGACCGATCAGCTCGCGGTCCGCTTGCACCGCCGCGAACTGAACCGGATGAGCCAGCAGCAGATAAAGCAGGTTCCCCGACGACCGGTACGTGGTCTCCAGCCCCGCGGGCAGCAGCAGGCGCAGGAAGGAGTAAATCGCTTCGTCGCTGAGTCTTTCGCCATCGATGTCCGCGGTGACCAGGTCGCCGATGATGTCCTCGGTGGGTTTGGATTTGCGCTTTTCGATCTGCTCGAGAAAGTAATCCTTCAGCGCCGCCGATGCCTCGAAGGCCCGCTCGTAATTGACGTTGTAGCTGATCAACTGCACGGCGCGCTTGCGGAACATCGGCAGGTCTTCGGCCGGCAGCCCCAGCAGTTGGGCGATGACGCGGGTGGGGAATTCGAAAGTGAACTGGCGGACCAGGTCGGCTTCGCCGGCGTCGACGAACTCGTTGATCAGCGCGTTGCAAATCGGCCGCACGATGGTGTTTTCCCAGCGCGCCAACGCCTTGGACTTGAATGCCGCGGACACCAGGTTGCGATGGTCGCGGTGCTTCTTCCCCTCCATCGCCAGAATGGTCGGCCCCATGAACAGGCCGATCGTCTTGTCGTACGGCTTGGAGCTGAAGACCCGGCCGTCGCGGAACACCGTGTTCACCGCGTCGAACGACACCGCCGAGTACTCCCGCTTGGGCAGCAGGGACTCGGGCGTCTTGGAGTAGTCCATGACGGTCCCGTAGAACACGCCGGCTTGCCGCCGCTTATGCGCAAAGAACGGGTAGGGGTCACGCACGCTAACGGTCGCTTCGCCGGTTTGGGCGCCGGTGTGTACGTTGGTCGTCACCTAGATCTCCAGCATCTTCAGCAGGAACGGACGGTTCTTGCGTAAGATCGTACTGTAATAATTACAGTAGGCAATATGGGCGCGGCCGTCTCGATCTCAGCGGCCGGCGCGGGTCGAACCGAAATTCGCCAGTCTCGCGACGCGGGCCAATAGGCCTTCATATCCCGCACCGAGGAGGCGAGGCATCGCTGCCATGGCGCGCCCGTCGGGCCCGATGAGGATTCTGGCGCGGTTCTTGTCGGCTCCTCGCAGAATGACCCGGGCGGCCTTCGCGGGAGAGGTGAGTGCCGCACGCTGAAAGTGTTTGGCTGCGAGCTCGGGATCCTCGGTGTCCGCGGTGCGCATGTTCGCTCCGAAGTTGGTACGCACGACGCCTGGGTGCACACAGTGCACCGTCACGGGATGGCGGTCAATGATCATCTCCTGCCGGAGCGCCTCAGTGAAGCCGCGCACCGCGAATTTTGAAGTGCTATAGGCACCTTGGTAGGGCACGGCGATAAGGCCGAAGGCACTGGACAGGTTGATTAATCGTGCGGGGCGCTGCGGCGAGCCCGACTCGATGAGCTGCGGCAGGAACGCCTTGGTCCCGTTGACGACCCCGCCGATGTTGATGCCGATGAGCCAGTCGTAGTCGGTCCACGACATGTCTGCCACGCTGGCGAAGAGATCAACGCCGGCGTTGTTGAACACCATTGACGCGGGTCGGAGGTCGCGGTGTACATCTTCGGCGTATGCGACGACCGCCTCGCGGTCCGCGACATCGACGTGGTACGTGGTGACTTGGCCGGGCGGACAAGCCGTTTGGGTTTCGGCCAAGCCCGTTTGGTCGATGTCGGATGCTGCGACGTGTGCGCCGTTGTGTGTTAGCGCAAGCGTCAGTGCGCGGCCGATGCCGGAGCCGGCACCGGTAACGACGGCGACTCGATCTTGGTACTTCATGAATTGTCCACGCATTGACCCTGCCGCAACATGATTAGCCATTCAGCGCCTGCTCGCGTGCCCACCGGTAGTCGGCCTTGCCCGACGGGCTGCGCTCGATCACCGGACGGAAGACGATGGCCTTGGGAAGTTTGTAGCGGGCCAGCGAATGCGCGGCGTGGGCGACCAGCTCGTCGGCGTCGGCCTGGGCGCCTTCGGCGAGGGCGACGACGGCAACCACCTCCTGGCCCCAGCGCTCGCTCGGCCTCCCGGCGACCACTACGTCGGCCACCGCGGGGTGCGACGCGATCGCGGTTTCGACCTCTTCGGCGAAGATCTTCTCGCCCCCGGAATTGATGGTCACCGAATCGCGCCCCAGCAACTCGATGGAGCCGTCGGCGCGGTGCCGCGCGCGGTCGCCGGGGACCGCGTACCGCACCCCATCGATCACCGGGAATGTCTTGGCGGTCTTCGCCGCGTCGCCCTTATAACCCAGCGGAACGTAGCCGCGTTGCGCCAGCCAGCCGATACCGTCGTGGCCGGGCGGCAGGATCGTGGCCAGGTCGTCGGCCGCCACGAAGGTGTCCGGCCCGGCGTTGAAGGTTCCGGTCGACACGGCCCCCGACGTAGACATGTGGTGCATCTGCGCACCCGTCTCCGAGGATCCGACGCCATCGACCACGACGGCGTTCGGCAGCGCCTCGATCAGGCGTTGCTTGACGTACGGAGTCAGCAACGCGCCGCCATTGGCCACCACGGCCAAGGACGACACGTCGGCGATGCCCTTCTCGATCGCGGCGACCAACGGTCGCGCCATCGCATCACCGACCACGGTCACCACCGTCACCCGCTCACGCTCGATGGTGCGCACGACGTCTTCGGCGTCCAGATGATCGACGACCGAAGGGAAGACGACGGACTGCCCCGTTGTGATTGCCATCATCACACTCCACTGGGCCGCGCCATGGATCAGTGGCGGCAGAATCATCAGTTTGGTGCCGGGGCCGGCCACCACCCCGGCCACGATCTCGTCGACGGAGCCGAAGGGCTCGCCGGTCATGAGGTTTCGCCCGCCGAAGGACGTCATGAAGATGTCGTGCTGGCGCCACAACACGCCTTTCGGCATCCCCGTCGTGCCACCGGTGTAGAGGACGTACAGGTCGTCGGGCGAGTGCCGCGCCGGCGGCCCTTCCGGCGAACTGGACGCTACGACCGTCTCGTAATCCACCGCGCCGTAGACCAAGTCGTTGCCCGAGTCGTCGGCGATCTGAATCAGGACGCGCAGTTGCGGAAGATCCGGCAGGATTTCGGCGACTCGTGGCGCGAACGCGGCATGGTAGATCAGGGCGCTCGCCCCCGCATCCTTCAGCAGATATTGCAGTTCGCTCTTGACATAGCGGAAGTTGACGTTGAAAGGGGCGACTCGCGCCTGAAAGGTGCCCAGCAACGCTTCGACGAATTCGTTCCCGTTGTAGGCGTACAGACCGAGTAAGTCCTGACCCACCTCGTGGCCGGCGATCGCGGAGCGCTCCGTGTGGCACCCCAGGCCCCGCGACTGCAGGTAGGCGGCGAGCCGGTTCGCCCGCTCGAGAACCTGCCCGTAGCTGTAGCGCCGTTCACCCCGGATCACCAGGTCGCGATCGGGGACGGCGGCGGCGACGGCCTTGGCGACTGCCGGTACGGTGAAGTGCGTTGTGGTGTCGGACATCATGCCTCTCACGGCTGGTGGGGTAGCAGGCGAACCATCAGGCCGTTGGCCTCGCTGAGCAGTGTGCCGTCGGCAGCCGTCATCGTAGCGGCAACGAAGAATTTCCTGCCGTCGACGTTCGTGATGCCGCCCCGGGCGGTCAACGGCTCGTCGATCGGGGTGATGTTGCGGTAGTCGACATGCAGGAAAGCGGTGCGGGTAGGCGTGCGGCGGCCCGCCGCAAAAGACGCCGTGACGACCATCCCGAACAGCCAGTCGTAGAAGAGGGGGATCATGCCGCCGTGCACGGCGTTGTTCCCGCCCACGTGGGAGCGGGTGAAGTGCCCGTCCATGGTGACGCCGTCCGGTCCGGATTCGGTGATCATCCAGGGCGGCAGCAGGGGATGACCCAAACCGGGCAGTTCGATGACCCGCCCGCCCGGTGCCACGCTTTCGGGTACCTGATGCCCGTCCAGCAGCGCGCAGGCCTTTTCGACTTGCTCGGCCGCGGTGCTCCACGCCGAACCATTGGTGGATACGGCCAGGTCCTGCAGGCGGCGCATCGCGGCGACGAACCGCCCCAGCCCGGGGGGCGCGTGGTCGGCCGGCTTGATCTCGGGAAATCCGCCGTGCACGCCAGGTGCGGTGTCGGTCATGGCCGGTCCCACACCCGGAGCAGGTCATCCGTCGTGGTAATGGTCGCCAGCAGTGACAGCGTGTTCGAGATGACTGCGGCGCCATAGTCGGTGGGTACGCCGGCAACGGCGTCCCGGGGGACGATGACGCGATACGCGGCGTTGACCGCGTCCATGACGACGTTGGGGATCGCCACATTCAGCGAAACGCCGACCACGACGATGGTGGAAACCCCGAGGTTCCGCAGCACTGCGTCGAGGTCGGTGCCCCCCATCGGCCCGACGCCGTGCCAGCGGCTGAGGACCAGATCCGTTGGCTCGGGACCCAATTCGGGGAGCAGGGCCGCTCCGGGGGTGCCGGGAGTGATGTCGACGTCCCCGCGTCCGATGGCAAAGATCTTGGCGTTGTGGTTGGAGCCGAGCCCGTCGGGTCGGCGCCGCACCAGGCAATGCACGATACGCACCCCGGCCGCCCGCGCCGCCGGCAACAGCCGCACGATGTTCGGGAGGGCGACGCGGCGTGCCTCCTCGGCCAGCACCGCCAGCCCGGCGTTCGGGCCGATGACCGCGCCCTGGCACTCCTGGGTGACGATCGCCGTGTGCTCGGGGGCCGCGAGTTCAGCAAGTCGGGGTGTCATGCGGTCGTTGTCACTGCCGGCGGGACATCGTAGAACTGGGTGGCCCACTTCCGCAGTGCCATATACCCTTTCGCGTCGACCTTGGACAGTGGCGGATGCTCCACATACTTCTGGTAGCGCCAGATTTGCAGATCGTCAAAGACCGTGGACAGGAATTGCTTTTCGATGAGCTCGCGCAGCTCACCGTGCGGCACGTCGGAGCTGTCGCCCGGGATTCGCGGCCACCAGATCGAGTAAAACAAGTCCGAAGTCTCATCATCGACCGGTGTGCAGGTGAAAATCAGCCGATGATTCTGCGCACCCTCGAAGACGCTGATCGCTCCGCCGAGACCGAATAGGTGGCTGTGGAACCGCAACGCGAGATCCTCGGGGTTGTCGCTGCGCGCGTCCGGCCAACCGGCAATGAATTGCCATTCGTGGTCGACGATCTTCCAGTCAAGCACCCTGGGCGTCACCGTGGCGTGGTGCACGTACTCGAAATGGGCACTGTCGGGAGCGTTCTCCGCCACGATCTGCGGATGCACCGGTTCGCGCTCCGCGCGCCGGGAGAACTCCGGATATGCCCGGTAGTAGGCCACCGGGTCGGTCTCGAATTGCGGGAACTTGCGAAAAATGTCCGGCATCTCCCACTGGGGCTCCTTGCCGCCCGGCTGGTGCCAGACGAACACGCAGTCGTACTGCTCGCGGACGGGAAACACCCGCAGCCGTAGCGCGCGGTTGGGTCGGTCCGGTTGATATGGAATGTAGCGATTGGTGCCGTCCGGGCCCCAGCGCCACCCGTGGAAGGGGCACTCGACGCAGTCGCCCACCACCTTGCCGCCGTGACCGATGTGGGCGCCGAGGTGTTTGCAGTGCGCTTCCAGGACGTGCAACTCGCCGGACTCGTCGCGGTAGGCGACCAGATCCTCGCCGAAATAGTGGAGGGGCCGGACCTCGCCAATCGGGAATTCGGGCGACCACCCGACCATGAACCACCCGGTGACCTTCCAGGTGAACGGCACTTTCACGCCGGCGCCTCCCGTGATCGTTGATACTAAACCGGTTACAGTATAGATTTCAGCAGTCCGTCCATCATGCGGCAAGGGAGCTTTTTGACGTCCTCCACCGGTTTAAGCCGGTGGATTCCAACCCCGTCCCCTAGGCAGCAGGAGAGCAGAGTTGGGGTTCACGGTTCGCAGACCGGCTGGTGCCGAGGTCTCCCCGTGCTGTCACCGCCCGTCCGGCGGCGATGTTGCGTGCGGCGTTGACGTCGGCGTTACACGGCCCCGCATCGCAGGCGACGCACTGGAAAACCGCTTGGCTCTTGCGGTTTTCCGGCGCGATGTGCCCGCAGTGGGAGCATCGTTGCGACGTATACGCTGCGGGGACGAATTCGAGCCGCCCCTGGGCCTTGTGCTTCAAGCGGGCGACCAGCAGTCCCCACCCTTGGCGGCTGATTTGGCGGTTGAGGCCGCGTTTCTGCGCGACGTGACTCCCCGGACGGTCACGAGTCCCGCGTGCGGAGCGGGTCATCGCACGCACACGCAAATTCTCGACGCGGATGGTGTCGAAGCGGCGCGCCAAATCGGTGGTGGTCTTTTCCACCCAGTCACGGCGGCGATCGGTTTCGCGCGCGCGCACCCTGGCAATGGCCCGCTTCGTTCGCGCCCGCCGACTAGATCCGCGCTGCGCCCGGGACAGACGCTGCTGCAATCGCCGCAGCCGCTCCGCCTCACCAGCACTAAGGCCAGGAACGCACAGCAGCTCCCCGCTGGACAGCGCCACCGATACGGCCACGCCGCGATCCACACCCACAACGCTGCCGTCGCCGGGTCCCGTGACAAGGTCGGGGATGGCAGCAAACGCGATGTGCCAGCGCCCCGATCGATCCAGGCTGACTCGGTAAGACTTCACCGTGGCGGGGATGGTGCGGGTCCACCGAAACCGCACCCAGCCGACCTTCGGTACCCATACCCGCCCGTAGCGGCGGTTCAACCGGTTGATGTGGCGCGGTTTGAGTCCGACCTGCCGGAATCCTTCATGGGTGCCGGCCTTGCGCCACGTCGGGCGCCGGTGGGTGCCGCCGTAAAAGTTGCGCATCGCTTGGGCGAAGTCGCGCAATGCTCCCCCGCAAGCGGGAGGTACCCCCAGCTGCTGCACGGTCTGCGACCCGGCTGCCAGCCAGTCGTATGCGGCGCGGGCCGCAGTCAACTGGGCGCACTGCTCGTGGTATCCGGGCGCCTGGCGGCCCGGTTGCCAGTGCTGTTGCTGCTCGACGGCCAGATTCCACACAAATCGGGCGTGGCGGCAGTGTTCGGCCAATGCTGCGGCCTGCTCAGGGCTGGGAAACAACCGAAACCTGCACACAGCAGCAACGTAGGCGCGACCACCGACAACATGTGGAAAGGAGGGAGGCGGCGTTTTCTACCCTGGATGAAGCCGGAGGTTTCCACGCCGCAAATCTGATGAGTGGAGGGAATGTTCGGGCCGCGGACGAGCTCGAAGCGCTTCGGCGGTTGAAGACGCGCTACTGCCGCTTTCTGGATACCGGAGGCGTCGAGTCTTGGCGCAGCCTGTTCACACCGACGCCGTGGTAACCCGAACCATCCCGACGATGACCGGTGATTTCTCCGTCCCAGAGAAGCTGTCCAGTGGTGGATAACGCGCGCTTCGACGTCCTGGTCATCGGCGCCGGATTCTCCGGCCTGTACATGCTGCATCGGCTGCGGCAGCTCGGTATCCGGACCCGGGTGCTGGAGATGGCCGAAAACGTGGGAGGCACCTGGCTGTCCAACCGGTATCCCGGTGCACGATGCGACATCGAAAGCATCGAGTACTCCTACAGCTTCTCCGACGAAATTCAGCAGGAATGGGTGTGGACGGAGTCGATGCCCGCTCAACACGAGGTCGAGGCCTATCTGAACTTCGTCGTCGACCGGTTGGATCTCCGCCGCGACATCCAGTTCGGCACCGAGGTCGTCGCGATGACCTTCGAAGAAGAAGCCGGCGCCTGGTCGGTGCGAACCAAAGCGGGTGAGTCCTTTGTCGCCCGGTTTGTCATCGCCGCCACCGGCATCCTGTCGGTGCCGCTGGAGCCCGACATCCCCGGGATGACCACCTTCACCGGAACCTCGCTGTTCACCAGCCGCTGGCCGAAGGAGGGCTTCGATCTCACCGGAAAGCGCGTCGGCGTCATCGGCACCGGTTCGACCGGTGTTCAGCTCATTCCCGTCGTGGCGCAAGAAGCGTTGCAGCTCTATGTGTTCCAGCGTTCGCCGGCGTACACGCTGCCGTGGCAGGTGCGAAGATTCGAGCCCGGCGAGCTGGACGGGATGAAGGCGCGGTACGACGAGATCCGGGCGGCCCAACGTGCCCATCCGATCGGCGCGGCGCGGCTGAGCGCCTTTTCGGTGCTGTTCGAGATGCTGGGCAGGCCGCCGCTGAAGTCGGCGACGCGCGACGAACAACTGCGCGCCATCGAGGAGAACGGCGTGCTGGGCGCGCTGAACTGGGGCGACGTCTTCTTCGACATCGAAGCCAACCGGATGGCCGCCAAGCTGTACGGGGAGGCGGTGGCGCGGATCGTCAAGGACCCCGACACCGCGGCTGGTCTGGTGCCCGACCATCCCTTCGGCTGCAAGCGACCGATCATCGACTGCGGCTACTACGAGACGTTCAACCGGGATAACGTCACGCTCGTCGACCTTCGCTCGTCGCCGATCCGAGAAGTGACACAGACCGGCATCCGCACCGAGCGCGATTCGTACGAGCTCGACGTGATCATCTACGCCACCGGGTTCGACGCCATGACCGGTGCGCTCAGCCGCATCGACATCCGGGGGCGCGGCGGCATGTCGCTTGGCGAATTCTGGGCCGGCCAGGGGCCGCTGTCCTATCTCGGGTTGGCGGTCGCCGGATTCCCGAACCTGTTCACGGTGCAGGGCCCGGGCAGCCCGAGCGCCGCGACCAACTTCGTGGCCGCACTCGAGCAGCATGTGGAGTGGATCAGCGACTGCATCGCGTACCTGCGCGACAACGGCATTCGCACCATCGAGGCGCTGCCCGCCGCCCAGCAGGAGTGGATCGACCATGCCACCGCGCTCGTCGCACCGACGGTGCTGGTGCACCCGTCGTGCAATTCTTGGTACAACGGTGGCAACGTGCCCGGCAAGAAACGGATGTATATGGGCTATACCGGCGGAATCCCCGAATACCGTCGCCGCTGCGATGAGATCGCGGCCGGCGGATACACCGGCTTCAAGCTCGCCTAGGTGAGTGCAATGTCCTGGGCGACGCGCGGGCTGGGCCTCTCCAGAGAGCTGGCCCGCGAGCTGGGCCTGTTGCTGCCCCGCACGGTGGCAGGTCTCAACGAATCGACCGGATGGGTCCCGGCGTCGCCGCGCGGCGTGCGTCAGTTCGGAGAGGTGATGCTGGACGAGCTTGTGCTGAGCGGCTTTTCGCTGATCGGCGGCGGCCCCGCGGCGATGCGGCCGCTGGACGCGTGCACCGCGGCGGCCGAGGAATTGTCGGCGTTGGGCATCGACAAGGCGCATGCCGAACCAAAACCGTTGCGGGCGACCTCGATACGGCGTAAGCGCTTGCCCGGTTTTGGGGCCGGACTGGAATACGAGCGGATGACGTTCGAACACGATCCGAGGCTGCCGGCGACGCTGGAGTCCGACGGCCTGGGCGGCCCGGCGCGCGCGGTGGTGCACCTGTGCCGGCACCGGGACGGCCCGAGGCCGTGGCTGGTATGGATCCATGGCGCCGGTCAGGGCGGCACGGAGGACTTGTTGTTGTCCCGCATCGGCCGAATCCATCACGGGCTGGGATTCAACGTCGCGATGCCGGTGCAGCCCGGCCATGGTAGCCGGCGCCGCGAATGGCCGGCCTACCCGGACGTCGATCCGCTGGGGAACGTCGCGGGCATGATGCGCGCGGTGTCGGAGGTCCGCGCCGTCGTGCGCTGGGTGCAGCCGCAGGCCACCGCCGTTGCGGTGGCGGGCATTTCGATGGGCACCCCGGTGGCCGCGCTGGTTTCCCACCTCGAGAGGCAGGTCGACGCGGTGGGCCTGTATACCCCGATCCTGGGGCTCAACGCGATGATCGCGCGACACCTTGGGCGGTGGGGGCAATCCCGTGCGGGCTTCCGGGAGCTGCTGGGTTCTCCGGAGGTCTCGAAGCTGACTTCGGTGATCGATCCGCTGAGGGTTGACCCCGCGCCGCCACCGCAGCGCCGGCTCATCGTCGGGGCGTGGCACGACCGCATGGCGATGCGCGACCCCGCGGTCGCCTTGCAGGAACGCTGGGGTGGCCAGCTGTACTGGTACGACGGCAGCCACGTCGGTCACATATTCTCCAGGCGCGTGCAGAGGGTCACCGAGCGCTTTCTGCGCGAGGTCGCCGAGTGATGCCAGCCACGCGGACGGCGCGTGAGGTGGTCGAGCTTTACAACCTGGTCGTCTGGAACGAACGCAACCTCGACCTGGCCGGGGAGTTGTTCGCCGACACCGTCATCCGGCATGAGGTGGGGGAGGCGCACACGCTGACCCACGCCCAGGCGGTCCAACGGGTGGCCGACGTGTGGCAACTCTTCGACAGGTTGCGCTTCGACCTGAATATCGTGATCGCCGGCGACGACGGCGAACATGTCGCGATCGTCTACGACTCGACCATGACCACCAAGGACGGCACCGAAACCAACACTGAAATCAAGATTGCGAGCATCGAGGTGTTCCGCGTCGTCGACGGCAAGATCGCCGAGGTCTGGAACTGCGGCTACAAGCAAGGGGTTTGGAATTGAGCGAGCGCGCACTTGACGAGCTGGGGTACTACCTGCTGGCCGGTGCCGGTGGTGAGGGCCCGGCCACCCTGATGGACGAGGCCCGCCGCGGCGAGGAATTGGGCTTCGGCACCGCGTTCATCTCCGAGCGCTGGAACGTCAAGGAAGCGTCGTCGCTCGTGGGTGCGGCGTGCGCGGTGACCAGTCGGATGCAAATCGCCACCGCCGCAACCAATCACAACACCCGCCACCCGCTGATCACCGGATCGTGGGCGACCACCATGCATCGGCTCTCCGGCGGGCGGTTCACGTTGGGCATCGGCCGTGGCATCGCCGCCATCTACGGGGCGTTCGGCATACCGGCCGTCACGACCGCTCAGATGGAGGATTGGGCCCAGGTCATGCGCCGGCTGTGGCACGGCGAGGTGGTCTTCAACCACGACGGCCCGATGGGGAAATACCCCATCCTCTTTCTCGACCCCGACTTCAACGAGGACATTCGCTTGGCGCTGGTGGCGTTCGGGCCCAACACGCTGGCGCTCGGGGGCCGCGTTTTCGACGACGTCATACTGCACACCTACTTCACCCCGGAGACGTTGCAGCGCTGTGTGGCGACCGTCAAGTCCGCCGCGGAAAAGGCGGGCCGCGACCCCGACAGCGTTCGGGTGTGGTCGTGCTTCGCCACCGTCGGCGATCATCTCTCCGAACCGTTGCGGCTGAAGAAGACCGTCGCGCGTCTGGCCACCTATCTGCAGGGCTACGGCGATCTGATGGTGCAGACGAACAAGTGGGATCCCGCTGTGCTGCAACGCTTCCGGGAAGATCCGGTGGTGACGTCGATCGCCGGCGGGATCGATCACAAGGCCACACCCGAGCAAATCGAGCACGTCGCGACGCTGATTCCCGACGAATGGCTGGAGCCGTCGGCCACCGGATCAGCCCAGCAGTGCGTGGACCGCATCCGCAAGGAATTCGACTATGGAGCCGACGCGGTGATCATGCACGGTGCGACACCCGACGAGCTCGAGCCCGTGGTCGCGGCGTACCGCGGCAGCGGCTAGCGCCGCTCACGGCCGCGCCGAAACTGCGCTCAGCGCTAAGTTTTACTCCCAATCTTGACGCTGAGCGCAGAGTGGGCGCCCTCATCGCAGGCTCGATGCCAGCGAACAACGCTCACGGAATGATGACGGTGCGGGCCACCGGTTCCGCCGCGGCCTGCCGGCTGGACAGGCCGCGCTGCAAGGAGGCGAGCAAGGCATCACGCGTCTCGCGTGGGTCGATGAGCTCGTCGAACCCCATGTGCTCGGCCGACCGATACGACGCCTGCAGTTCGGCGTTGCGCAGCTTGGCGGAGAGGTCTTCGCCGGCGTGCGACGCGCGACTGAGCGCCGCGGCACTCATCGCGCCCATCGTCGCGCCCGGATAGGCGAAGGTCGCGACCTGGTGGTCGAAACCCAGCAGCGACATGACCATGGAACCGAACCCGTACGCCTTGCGCAGCGTGAGGTGCAGCTTCAGCGTGGTGGCCGCCGTCTGGGCGGCGAACATCCGCGCGCCGGCACGCAGCACGCCGCTGCGCTCGGACCGGCTGCCGGGCAGCATGCCGGGGTTGTCGGCGAGGAAGACGATCGGCAGGTGAAACGAGTCGGCCACCATGATGAAGTGGGCCGCCTTGTCGGCCGCGTCGGCGTCGATGGAGCCGGCCAGCACCCGAGGCTGGTTGGCCACCACGGCGACCGGGTGACCGCCGAGATGGGCCAGCGCGCAGATGATCGCCTTGCCGAACTGCGGTTGCACCTCGAACCAGTCGGGGCTGTCGAAGACCACGTCGAGCACTGCGCGCATGTCGTAGATGCGGCGGTTGTCGCGGGAGACGATGTCGAGCAACTCCGGCGTCGGCCGCGGCCCGGCCGCCTCGGAGGTTGGCAGTGAAGGCGGGTACGACCATGCGCTCGGCGGGAAATAGGACAGGTAGCGCCGGATGTCATCGAGGACGGCTTCGTCGTCTTCGGCGACATTGTGGACGACGCCGCTGGGCAAAGCGACGTCCGGACCGCCGAGGTCCTCTTTCGAGATGTCCTCTCCGGTGGACTCTTTGACCACGGGGGGCCCAGCGGTGAAGATCGCGCCGTGGGCGCTCATGATGCGGAAGTCGCAGACGGGGGCCACCAGTGCGCCATGCCCGGCGGAGGGGCCGAGCACGGCGGCGACGGTCGGGACGCGGCCCGAGCACTGCGTCTGGGCGAGCAGATCGGTCGGGGTGCGCCCGTAGTGCCCACCGGTGGGACGAAAGCCGGCGCCGTCGAGCAGCATCACCAACGGAATCTTGTCGCGTAGCGCCAGTTCGGCGATGCGGTAGCGCTTGGAGTTGCCGCCGGGTCCGATGCTTCCGGCCATGGTGGTGAAGTCCTCGGCGCCCAGCATCACCGGCGAGCCGTTGATCGAGCCGGAGCCGACGACGAGAGCGTCCGCCGCAATATCGCCACCCACAAGCGTGCCGAACTCGCGGAACGTGCCGGGGTCCAGCAGCCGCTCGATTCGAGCGCGGGCGTCGAGCTTGCCCTTGTTGCGATGTTTGTCGAGGCGCTCCGGCCCGCCCATTCCCCATGCGTGCTGACGGCGACGCCCGAGATCGTCGAGCGTTTCCCCCCAATCCTGGGCTTTCGTCATGCTTATGTCCTACCTCACGGGAGATTCGTCGCGCGCCTAGATGAGCAGGGTCACATACTGGATTGCTTACTGTAAAGTTACCCGCATGGGTAGCGCCCCCCGCCTGAAGCTCGACGGGGGCATTCCCAATCAACTCGGCCGGGTGCCTGACGCGGCCGGCGCTCTCGAGCAAGATGGCTATGACGGTGGCTGGACCGCCGAAACCAGCCATGACCCGTTTCTGCCGCTGCTGCTGGCCGCCGAACACACATCGCGACTCGAGCTGGGCACCAACATCGCGGTGGCGTTCGCCCGCAATCCGATGATCGTCGCCAACATCGGCTGGGACCTGCAGGCGTATTCGCAAGGCCGGTTCATCCTCGGCCTGGGCACCCAAATCCAGCCCCACATCGAGAAGCGGTTCAGCATGCCGTGGAGCCACCCGGCGCGCCGGATGCGCGAGTTCGTCTCCGCGCTGCACGCGATCTGGTCCGCGTGGAAGGACGGCACCAAGCTCCGCTTCGAGGGCGACTTCTACACGCACAAGATCATGACCCCGATGTTTACGCCCGAGCCGCAGCCCTATTCGGCGCCGAAGGTGTTCCTCGCCGCGGTCGGCGAAGCGATGACCGAGATGTGCGGCGAGGTCGCCGACGGCCACCTCGGCCACCCGATGGTCTCGAGGCGCTACCTCGAAGAGGTGACTTTGCCGGCGCTGCTGCGCGGCATGCAGCGATCCGGGCGCGATCGCGGCCACCTCGAGGTGTCGTGCGAGGTGCTGGTTGCGACCGGCGAGAACGACGCCGAACTGGCGGCCGCCACCGCCGCCGTGCGCAAGCAGATCGCTTTCTACGGGTCGACGCCGGCCTACCGTAAGGTCCTCGAGGTGCACGGCTGGGGCGACCTGCACACCGAACTGCACCGCCTCTCGCTGGAGGGGGAGTGGGACACCATGGGCTCGCTCATCGACGACGAGATGCTCGCGGCTTTCGCCGTCGTCGGCCCGGTCGACACGATCGCGGCCGCCCTGAAAAGCCGCTGCGAAGGCGCGGTCGACCGCGTCCTGCCCATCTTTTTGACCGCTTCTCGGGACTGTGTTACCGCCGCACTGAAGGAGTTTCGCGAGTGAGCACGACGACGATGGACGAGGCCGCCAAGCTATTGGCGGATCCGCTGGCGTACACCGACGAGCGGCGGCTGCACGCCGCCCTGGCTCACCTGCGCGCCAACGCGCCGGTGTCATTGGTCGACGTGCCGAACTACCGGCCGTTCTGGGCGATAACCAAGCACGCCGACATCATGGACATCGAGCGCGAGAACATGCTGTTCACCAACTGGCCGCGTCCGGTCCTGACCACCGCCGAGGGCGACGAACAGGCGGCGGCGGTGGGCGTACGCACGCTGATCCACATGGACGACCCGCAGCACCGGGTGGTGCGCGCCATCGGCTCCGACTGGTTTCGGCCAAAGGCGATGCGGGCGTTAAAGGTTCGCATTGACCTACTGGCCAAGACCTACGTCGACAAGATGATGGCGGTGGGCCCCGAGTGCGATTTCGTTCAGGAGGTCGCCGTCAACTATCCGCTCTACGTGATCATGTCGTTGCTGGGGATCCCCGAGGCCGACTTCCCGCGCATGCTCAAGCTCACCCAGGAGTTGTTCGGCAGCGACGACTCGGAATACAAACGGGGCAGCACAAACGAGGATCAGCTGCCCGCGTTGCTGGACATGTTCCAATACTTCAACGCGGTGACCGCGTCACGCCGCGAGCATCCGACCGAGGATCTCGCGTCGGCGATCGCCAACGCCCGCGTCGACGGCGAACCGTTGTCGGACATCGATACGGTGTCGTACTACCTCATCGTCGCCACCGCGGGTCACGACACCACCAGCGCGACCATTTCCGGCGGCCTGCAGGCGCTCATCGAGAACCCCGACCAGCTGGAGCGCCTGCGCGCCAACCTCGACTTGATGCCGCTGGCCACCGAGGAGATGATCCGCTGGGTCACCCCGGTCAAAGAGTTCATGCGCACCGCGACGAAGGACACCACGGTGCGCGGAATACCCATCGGCGCGGGCGACTCGGTGCTGCTGTCCTACGTGTCCGGCAACCGCGACGAGGATGTCTTCGTTGACCCGTTCCGCTTCGACGTCGGGCGCGACCCCAACAAGCATCTAGCGTTCGGCTACGGCGTGCACTTCTGCATGGGCGCCGCCCTCGCACGCATGGAGGTCAACAGCTTCTTCTCCGAGTTGCTGCCGAGGCTCAAATCCATTGAGCTGAGCGGCGATCCGGAACTCATCGCCACCATATTCGTCGGCGGCCTCAAGCACCTGCCGGTTCGCTACTCGCTGGTGTGAGCGGCCTTGAGCCATTGAGCAAACCGCTTATCGGCAGCTGGTGATCCACCGTTGCCAATCAGCCGCCAATAAGACGATGGCGCTCGCTACACTCCCCGTGGAGGACTAGGCAATGACGCATAGGACGATTGTCATAACCGGTGCCAGTGACGGCATTGGCGCCGCGGCGGCGCGTCGGTTACGCCGCTGCGGCGAAAATGTTGTCGTGGTCGGGCGGTCGCAAACCAAGACCGCTGCGGTGGCGGCGGAACTGGACGCGGACTATTTCGTCGCGGACTTCGCCGACCTGTCCCAGGTGCGAGCCCTGGCGGACAAGATTCGTTCCGAGTATCCGCGCATCGACGTGTTGGCCAACAACGCCGGCGGCATGTTCACCCAGGTCCATACGACGGCCGACGGTCACGAGGCAACCTTTCAGGTCAACTACCTGGCACCGTTTCTGCTCACCACGCACCTGATGGAGGTGCTCGCCGATTCCCGCGCCACCGTCGTCAACACGACCAGCTCGTCGCAGAAACTGCTTCCCAAGTTCACCCTCACCGAGCTGGAGAACACGGCTCAACGTCGGCCCGGCATCGCCTATGCCCTTACCAAGCTGGCAATCGTCCTGTTCACCAGAGAATTACACCGGCGATACCACGCCAGCGGAATATCGGCCGCGACGTTTCACCCGGGCTATGTCAACTCCAACTTCGGCGAAGCATCGGGATCGCGGATCCTGCTCTTCATGAAATACCACGTACCGATAACTGCCCGGTTTACAGCCACCACAGACGAGGGGGCCGACCAGCTGGTCTGGCTGGCGTCGAGCACGCCCGGAGTCGATTGGACGTCTGGCGAGTACTACTCGAAGGGCAAAATCGCGAAGGCCCACCGGGCGGCTTATGACCCCGATCTGGCTCGCGAGTTATGGGATCGGACTTTGGCCAAGCTCGGCTGATAGTTCCGGTGTTCCACGCTGAGCGTCACGCCAGCGTGACGGCGACCGGCGAGCGTCACGCCAGCGTGACGGTGGACTTCCGAAAATGAGGCGAGGTGTCCATCGGCATCACCGGTGGGGACCAAAGGCCCTAAGTTGCGGCACGCGCGTTCATAAGCTCGACAGTGACACTGTCCCGCAGCATGATCCAAGACATGGACCGCATACATGACAACAGCCGATTGAATTCCTCTATACATCCGACGGTCACGTTAGCGATCGATGAGCAGTGCGGCAGGACGTACGCGAAGGTTGAGCTGCAATGGGGGAGTGCGCATCTGGCCGGACTTGGCGTCGCCTATCGCCACCCGGCCGACCATTTGCTGCGCGAAACCGGTGAGGAGTTGGCGACAGCGCGGGCCCTGTCAGACCTGGCGGATCAAGTTACCGCGCTGTCCCGCGCCAGCAACTGAGCTCTGGGTCGACGCCCGGCAAAACCTCAATTCCCAGTTTGGCGCCACAAGGGTGATTTGTGGGCCCACAACATCAAGACCTCTACTGAAGGCGCACTGGAGCGGCGAACCATTAAGGGCGTAAAGGTTCCGCCGAGCCAGGGACACGAAATGACGACGTTTTCCCAACAGCTGCATCATGTTATCGGTTGCCGCAAATCATGGGCGGTTTTCAGTCCGGGCCGCAACTGGCGGTACCGACTGCTACGCGTGTGGGATCCAGACAGACCACGCCTAGCATGGGTGATCCTCAACGGCTCCGAGGCCGACGAGCACCACAACGATCCGACGGTCCGCCGCTGCATCGGCTTCGCTCGGGCCTGGGGATACGGCGGCGTCGACATCGCAAACCTCTACGGGCTGGTGTCGAAGAATCCCGGGGCGCTTCGGCGCCACTCCGACCCGGTTGGCCCCGACAACGATCGCCACCTGGCCGCGGTGTGCTCCGAGAACGACCTCACCGTGCTGGCGTGGGGACCCAACGCCGGCGCCGACCGCGCTCACGCGGTGGCCCAGATGCTGCGCCGGCTCGCCGGGCGCCATGGAGGGTCTCTGGCCGTGCTGGGTTGGACCCACGGTGCGCAGCCGCTGCATCCGCTGCTGGCGCCCAAAGACACGACCCCTAAATGCTTGACACTGAGCGGGTTCGATTGCGGCCTGGATGAAGTCGAGGACCCGCGCTGGGAACATCTGTTGGCAGGTGCGGCATGACTTCCCTCACGGCAACGACGATGCCACGCAGCCACCGGACGAAACGCGATATGCGGCTGAGGCGCTACTTCACCCGGCCGCTGCGGCAAGTCGCCGACCGATCCGTTCATGCGACGCACATCGTGGTGTCGCGTGGCAGGTTCGCGCGGGCGATCAGCGCGCAAGACCACAATGTGCGCCTGGCGATCTGGCTGGCCGGCTGGCACATCGAGATCTATAACGAATTCGGCGAGGGAGCCCATCGACTCAGCGCGTGACGTTGTTTCGCGCGACATCAAACGGGACACCGAATTGTCGGCCAGAACATCGACAAGCGCGCCGGTTTGCCCAACGATTCTGAGGGACGTCGTAATAGTGGGCCCGCAATGATGGCAGGCGGGCAGGTGGCCCCAGTCGCGGAAGTGAGTCGAATGAGACGAATCGTCGTGAGCATGACTGGAGCCACCGGCGCAGTGCTCGGCATCGAACTGCTCCGCCGATTGCAACAGTGTCCCGATGTGGAGACGCACCTGGTGGTGTCGCGGTGGGCGCGGGCAACCGTCCACCTGGAGACGGAGTTGTCGGCACGCGATGTCGAGGGACTAGCCGACGTTGTCTATTCGTGGGACGAACAGGCAGCGGCGATCTCGTCGGGTTCTTTCCGGGTAGAGGGAATGGTGATCGCCCCCTGCAGCATGAAGACTCTTGCGGCGATCCGGATGGGCTACGCCGACGGATTGATTGCCCGTGCAGCGGATGTGACGTTGAAGGAACACCGCCGACTCGTGCTGGTGCCCCGCGAAACTCCGCTCAGTGAGATACATCTGGACAACATGCTCACACTGGCCCGCATGGGCGCCCGCATCGTCCCCCCGATGCCGGCGTTCTACAACCACCCGGCGTCCGTCGGCGACATCGTCGATCATATCGTCACCCGGATTCTGGACCAGTTCGACATCGAATCACCCACCGCCAAACGGTGGAACGGCGTGCCGGGCGCCAAGGACTCGAGCCTCAAGGTGGTGAATCGCTGATGCCCAGGATCACCGATCTCCGAGAATATCTGCAGGTGCTGGAATCGCTTGGCGATGCCGAGCACATCGACCGTCCCGTCAGCGCCGTGCTGGAGGCGGCCGCGATCACCCGGCGGTCAACCGAGCAGGGGTGGCCGGCGCCGTTGTTCAACAACGTCGAGGAAGTGGAGCCCGGCTTCCGCCTACTTGGTGCGCCGGGTGCGTTGTCCAGCGATCGCCGCTATCCCTTGGCGCGCGTTGCACTTTCGCTCGGTCTGTCGCACGACGTGACAGCGCAAGAATTGGTCGAGCACCTGGTGGCGGCGCACGGAAAGACCCCGATCCCGCCAAAGCTGATCTCAGCGGATTCGGCGCCATGCAAGCAGAACATTCTGCTGGGGGCCGACGCGACCCTGGACCGGTTTCCGATTCCGTTGGTGCACCCCGATGATGGCGGCCGCTACCCCAACACCTGGGGTGTCATCGTCGCGAAGACGCCGGACGGTCGGTGGACCAACTGGTCGATCTCGCGGATCATGCTGCTCGATAACCGCCACATGACCGGCCTGTTTTTGCCTCAGCAACACATCGGGATGATCTGGGCGGAATGGGAGAAGATCGGTAAGCCGATGCCGTTCGCCGTCGTGCAGGGCGGTGATCCCGGCGTGCCTACGATCGGCGGGATGCCCATCCCGGCCGAAATGGACGAAGGAACGTTCCTGGGCACCCTCTATGGCGAACCCCTCGAGGTCGTCAAGTGCGAGACGGTCGATCTTGATGTGCCCGCGGGCGCCGAAGTCGTCATCGAAGGACATGTTTCGATCACCCGGGACGCCACCGAGGGTCCCTACGCCGAATTCCATGGGTACGCGCTTCCGGAGACCTCGCCGGAGCCGGTCTACACGATCGAGGCGATCACCTACCGCGACAACCCGATCTGGCCGATAAGTGCCACCGGCCGGCCGCCCGACGATTCGCAGATCGCCCCGGCGGTCGGGGTATCGGCTGAGGTGCTGGCGCTGCTGCGCAACGCGGGCCTGCCCATCACCACCGCCTGGCTGCTGGTGGACACGGCCTGCCACTGGATGATCATCACCATCCCGCGGCATTGGCGCGATGTGCTACCGGAAACCAGCACCACCGAATTCGCGCACCGGATCGGGGAGCTGATGAGCACCAGCCGGGTCGGTCACATGTGCCCGGTCACCTATGTGCTCGACGACGATATCGACCCGTCGAACATCTCGGATGTGTTGTGGGCGCTTGGCACTCGCACGCATCCGAACCTCCGGCAAGAGCAGTGGGAGGTCCCGATCCTGCCGTGGTATCAGTGCTACACCGAAGAGGAACGGCACGGCGGGCGCGGGCCGATCGTCGTGCACGACGGGCTGCTTCCGCCCGTAGGGGCGCGCGCAGCCACGTTCGACAGTCTCTACCCGGCCGACATCCGCGAACGTGTGCTTGCCGCCGAGTCACACTGAATCGGGCCTCACTAGGGCGTCAGTACCACCGAGCCGATGGTCTTGCGGGCCTGCAAGTCGCGGTGGGCTTGGGCCGCGTCCTCGAGCGGGTAACGGGCGCTTACGGTAACGGTGACGGCGCCGCCGGCGATCGCGTCGAGCAGTTGGCTTGTACGCCAGGCGAACTCGTCGCGCGTGCGCATGAAATGCGAACGCGATGGGCGGGTCAGATACACCGAGCCGGCGGCGTTGAGCCGCTGCGGGTCCACCGGGGACACCGGCCCGCTGGCCGCGCCGAACAGCGCAAGCGTGCCGCGGACCGCCAGGCTGGCAAGGCTGGCGTCGAACGTCGACTTGCCCACGCCGTCGTAAACGGCGGGGACGCCCTTCCCGCCGGTGAGCTGCCGAACCCTGGCCCCGAACTGCTGGGGGTCGTCGGGGTAGTCGAGCACCTCCACCGCGCCGGCCCGGCGCGACAGCTCCGCCTTGTGGGCAGTGGAGGCCGTCGTGATGACCCGCGCCCCAAGGCTGGTCGCCCACTGCGTCAGTATCAGACCCACCCCGCCGGCCCCGGCGTGCAGCAGCACCGTGTCGTCGCGCTGCACGGGATACACCGACTTGATCAGCAAGTGGGTGGTCATGCCCTTGAGGATGGCTGCCGCGGCGACGTCCGAGGTCACCGCATCCGGCACCAAAGCTACGACATCGGCTGGCGCGACACAATATTCGGCGTAGGCGCCGACGGCGTCGGCGGTCGCGACCCTGTCACCCACGCGCAGCGCCGTCACGCCCTCGCCTACCGCGGCGACCGTGCCGGCCACTTCGGCGCCGAGGACGAACGGCAGTTCATGCGGATACAGCCCCGACCGGAAATACGTGTCGACGAAATTCACGCCGATCGCCTCGGCTTTGATCGACACCTCGCCGGGACCGGGGGAGGGCCGCGGTTTCTCGACGTAAGAAAGGACCTCCGGACCGCCGGTTTGCTCGACGTCAATCGCGTACATGTTCAGACATTCCAGCACGACATGCGATCGCCGTCGATGGATCCGTTGACAACGCGTGCCGCTTGTGAACGTCCACAGCGACCGACGGCCACCGTTGTTTCGCGCAACATCGACAACGTCAACAGGTCGGACGAGGCTGATATCCGAGCGCTGTGACGCGCGCCGATGGCTCGACAAACACGGAAGGACCGGCGGGACGATGACAAACGCGAAAACCGTCCATGAGGTGACCTACGACCTGCTGCGCGAGCTAGGGCTGACGACGGTGTTCGGCAACCCTGGCTCTACCGAGCAGACGTTCCTGAAGGACTTCCCCGACGACTTCACTTATGTCCTGGGATTGCAGGAGGCGTCGGTGCTGGCCATGGCCGACGGGTTCGCGCAGTCCACCGGCAAGCCCGCCCTGGTCAATGTGCACACCGCTGCGGGGATGGGTAACGCCATGGGCAATCTGGTGGCGGCGTATAAGGGCAACACCCCGCTGATCGTCACAGCCGGTCAGCAGACCCGCGAAATGGTGTTGTGCGAACCGTATCTGACTAACAAGGACGAAACCGTGTTTCCGCAGCCGTGGGTGAAGTGGGCGTACGAACCCAAGCGCGCCGAGGACGTGCCGGCCGCGTTTATGCGCGCCTACACAGTCGCGCTGCAGCCACCGGCCGGCCCGGTGTTTTTGTCCATCCCGCTTGACGACTGGGAGAAACCGGCGTTGGGCCCGGCGGTGGTACGCACGGTGAGCCACCGTGTCGCCCCGGACACCGAGCGGCTGCGCGGATTCGCCGAGCGCATCAATGGTGCGCAGCGGCCCATGGTGGTCTTCGGCCCCGAAGTGGATCGCAGCGGGGCCTGGGATGCCGGTGTCGCGTTTGCGGAGAAGGTCGGGGCGCCGGTGTACGGCAGTCCGCTTCCCGACCGGGCGTCGTTCCCGGAGGATCACCGTCTGTATCAGGGGCAGATACCGATGACCATTGCCGGTGTCACCGAGATCATGCGCGGGCACGACCTCGTCGTCGTGGTCGGGGCGCAGGTCTTCCGCTACTACCCCTATGTGGCCGGCGAGTACCTGCCCGAGGGCACCGAACTGCTGCAGATCACCGCCGATCCAGGGCTGGCTGGTGCGGCGCCGGTGGGTGACAGCGTGCTGGGGGACGCGCTGCTGGCCTTGGAGCAGTTGGTGGACATGGTCGATGATCACAGCGACCGGCCGGTGCCGACGGCACAGGCGCCGTCCGGCGCAGTTGACGTGACCGGGTCGGCACCGCTCACGCCGGACGCGGTGTGGTCGACGTTGAGCACCGTGAAGCCCGCCGATTCGCCGGTGGTCACCGAATCGACGTCGACGATGGCCCAACAACTGCGATTCCTGCCCACCACGCGCCCGGCTTCGTTCTTCGCCACTGCCAGCGGCGGTATCGGTTGGGGTGTGCCCGCCGCGGTGGGCGTCGCCCTGGGGGACCGCGCACGGGGCGTCAAGCGCAGCGTTACCGCCACCATCGGCGACGGATCGTTCCAATACTCGGTGCAAGCGATCTATACGGCCGTCCAACACCGCCTGCCGGTCGTGTTCGTGGTGATGCGCAACGGGGAATACTCGATCCTCAAGTCGTTTGCGAAGCTGGAGAAGTGCCCCGGCGTGCCGGGAATGGACTTGCCGGGCCTCGACATCGCCTCCATCGCAGCGGGTTTCGGGTGCCGCACCGTCAACGTCGACACCACCGAAAAGCTCGCCCACGAATTCACCGCCGCGCTGACCGCCGACGGACCCACCGTCATCGTGGTGCCTACCAAGCCGCAGGCCGCACATCTGGGCTGAACGCGGGAAGAGCGAACATGCCTGTCTATACGTGCACAACGACAGAATCGACCTTGACCGCCGACGCGAAGAAAGCGTTGGCGGGCGAGATCGGCACCATCCACTCGGAGATCAACCACGTGCCGAGTACCTACGTCAATGTCGTTTTCCACGAACTGCCTGCCGACAGCGTCTACACCGACGGTGTGCCGGCCAGCCCAGTCCTCGTCAGCGGCTGGATACGCGAGGGCCACCCAAAAACCGAGGTCTCGCGCCTTGCCACAGAAATCGCCGCCGCCGTGACCCGGATAGCGGGCGTCCCCGCCGAGCGGGTACTCGTCGTCTTTGAGACCAGCCCGGCCAGTTTTGCGGTCGAAGGTGGGCGCGTGCTACCCGAGCCCGGCGAGGAAGCGGCCTGGATCGCCGGCGGCTGAGGGGCATAACGTCGCGGCGAAAACGCTATAGAGCAGGCCTCCAAGTGACGGTGTGCGCACGCGGTGAGGTATGGGGCACCACCGGGGTTTTTGAATGAACAGTTAAGAACTTGTTACCATGACGCCATGGCTCGACCGCGGAAATTCGTTGAGGATCAAGTTATTGGGGCCGCCCGCGATCAGTTTTGGGCCCATGGATATGCCGGAACATCGCTCGATGACCTCGTCGCCGTCACCGGTCTGGGGCGGGGCAGTCTCTACGGCGCTTTCGGTGATAAGCACACCATCTTCATGCGGGCTCTCGACGAATACTCCACCGCGACGATGGCCGTCGTGCGTGCCGAGCTTCGGGACTCGGCCGAGTCCGCCTACGAACGGTTGGTGGGCCACATCCGCAGCATGGCGCGGGCCAACGCCACGGATTCCAAACGGCGTGGCTGCCTGACGGCCAAGAGCGCCGCCGAACTGGCGGCCACCGACAAGGCGGTAGCCCGCCGCGTCAAACGCTTCCTTGATACGTACCAGTCCGAACTCGCAGAGACCATTGCAACCGCCCAAAGCGAAGGTGACGTCGATGGCGCGGTGAATCCGCGAGATTTAGCGGCGCTCGTGCTGACGCTACTGCGAGGCATGGAGGCGCTGCGCAAGGGCGGAGCGTCGAGCGCCACGATCAGCAGCGCAGGCGAACAGGCGATCGCGTTGCTCCCCCGCGCGCATTAGAGGGTAGCTGGCCGCCGAGGCCAGATGCCGATACCGCAGGGACCGCATCGCGTTGGCGAGTTGACTCCGCGTGACAGTGCCCGTCACATTATTGATTGATTAGTCCATAATCGTTAAGGTGAGAGCGGATCATGGTCGGTGACCGGGGCCGAAAGCATGCGGCGTTGTGCGGCAACGACTCGCGCTCGGCTGCTGACCTTGGCGCCCAACACCAAGGAGCCCAACTCATGAGCCTGGCGATCACCTACCGCCGGTCCGGCGACCCGAGAGAAATACTCGAGGTCACCGATATCGGAGAACCTCCACCGCCGGAGCCCGGTCAGCTGCAGGTACAGATCAGCGCGTTCCCGATCCATCCCGGTGACTTGATGGCCATATCCGCCACGCAGACACCAGGCCGTGAGCTGATCGCCGGAATCGAAGCAACCGGGGTGGTCACCGAAGTCGGCGCCGAAGTTACCGGCTTCGGCCCAGGTAGCCGGGTCACCTTCTTCCCCCACCAAGGCGCGTGGCGCCAAGTCGTCAATGTCGACGCTGCGATCGCGGTCCCCGTGCCTGACTCTGTGCCGGACGAGGTAGCCGCCCAAATGTTGTGCAACCCAATCACCGCGCTCATGCTGCGCCGCGCCGCACAGCAACACTTCAGTGTCGGATTCGAAGGAGTGGTGCTCAACAACGCCGCGGCTTCCTCGGTGGGGCGACTGTTCACCGCCATTGCCGAAGATCACCAGATCGCCACGATCAGCATCGTGCGCAGCGACCAGCGCGCCCAACAGCTACGCGACACCTTCCCCGCGGTGCCAGTGGTTTCCACCTCCGACCCGGACTGGATCCAACAGGTGCGCACGGCCGCCGCTGGCCGACCCATATCGGTCGCCCTGGACCCGGTCGGCGGCGCCACGACGGGCGACTTGCTATATGCGCTATCCCCTGGCGGCACCCTGATCATCTACGGCGACCTGACCCAAGAACCGATTCCGTTGCACGCCGCTACAGTCCTGTACGAGGCACTCGCCATCCGCGGGCTGACGATCAACCGGTGGCTCACCGCCGTATCACCCGAACAACGCGCCTCAGACGTGGCCAGCGCGGTCATGATCGCAACGGGCCAGCCGCACCACTTTGACGTCGCCGCCGTTTACCCGCTCGACCGAATCGCCGACGCGGTGCGCCACGTGTCACAACCCGGCAAGGTTGGCACCGTTGTGGTGAAACCATGACAACCCGCGACGACTCGCAGCAACGTGCGCTCATAACAAATACGCAGTGCTGCAACAGCTCTCGCGTTAGCGCTATTCACCAAAAGGAGCACAACCATGTTTAGCAACGTGGGATTCATCGGCTCAGGGCCGCTAACCCAGGCGCTGGCACACCACCTGGTCGCCGCGCAGACACCGGTGCTCGTCAGCAACAGCCGCGGCCCAGACAGCCTGACCGAAGTAGTTGCTGAACTCGGTGATGCAGCCCAAGCCGTGACCGTCGAGCAGGCGGCCAAAGCCGACGTCGTGATTTTGGCGCTGCCGTTCCTGCGAGTACCTGAACTCGCCGACACCGTCCCGGATTGGAGCGGGCGGATCGTGGTCGACGCCACCAACCAATTCGCAGAGTACGCACCGGTTTACCGGGGCTATGTTGACCTCGGCGACGAAACCGGCAGCGAATGGGTCGCCCGCCATATGCCCGGCGCAACGGTCATCAAGGCGTTCAACGCGATGTACGCCAGCTACCTACGCCCCGATCCGCGCCACCGCGACGGCCGCCAGGTTGTGTTCTATGCCGGCGACGACACCACTGCCTGCGCGGATTTCGACCAGCTCATCAGCGGACTGGGCTTCGCGCCGGTGTACGTAGGCGGCCTGCGCGACGGCGGCAAATTGATGCAACTCGGGGGGCCCCTGAGCACTCTGCACGTCATCAAACAGGACTAATCCCAACGCATCTCGAAGGACCCACCATGCGCAAACTTCAGATCACCGCAATCGGCGAACCCGCCGATGTCTTGGCACTCGTCGAGTTCCAGGCACCCGCCCCGGGTCCCGGCCAAGTGCTCGTCGAGGTGCAGGCCGCCACCATCAATGCCTCCGACTTCCTCTACGTCAGCGGCCAGTACTTCATCACCCCGCAGCCCCCAGCCGACGTCGGCGCCGAGGGCGTCGGCCGAATCCTGGCCGTCGGCCCAGGTGAGGACGAGTCACTGGTCGGCGCACGAGTGCTATTGCTACCGACTTACCGCCACGGCACCTGGGCCACCCATATCATCGCCGCCGCCTCCGACATCGTGGTCGTGCCCGGCGATATCGACACCGTTCAGCTGGCGATGGTCGGAATCAACCCGATGACCGCCCTGCAGATGTTGCGTAACTACGGCAATCCGTCAATGCCCGACCGCTGGATCGGCCAGACGGCGGGCAACTCGGCGGTGGGGGAGTACCTGATCAAACTGGCGCGGCGGTTCGGCTGGAAAACCATGAGCGTGGTCCGCCGCGAGGCCGCCGCCGAGCAGGTCCGCAGCTGGGGAGGGGATCGGGTCGTCATCGACGATGTCGATCTCGAATCCAATCTGGCCCAGTCGCTGGGCGGCGCCGAGCTCGACATCGTCGTCGACCCAGTCGGCGGCCCCGCAGCTCGGCAGCTCGCCCACCACCTCCGGTTCGGCGGAACATTGGTGTCGTATGCGTTTCTATCGGGGCAGTCCGTGTCGGTGGGCATCTTCGATTTGATCGGCCGCCATGTGAACTGGACCGGATTCTGGCTGATCAACTGGCTACGTCGCACCGACACCGCGCTCGTGCACAGCGCCTATCGCGATCTGGTGGCGCTGGTCGCCGACGGCACGCTCAGCGCACGCGTCGAGCGCACTATGCGGCTGGAGGAGTGGAAAGACGCTGTGAGTCTCGCCCAAGGCGACACGGGAGGAATCGTCAATACCTGTGGATCGACTGCGTTCGGGCGTGGCGGTTTATGGGAGTAGTCGATGCGCGAGCTGTTCGGCGTTGAGTTGGTGGATGGCGTTGTCGACGGCGTGTCGGTCGGTGAGGTCGACGCCTCGCTCGGTGAGGGCGGCGGCGACTTGTTTGGCGGGGCCCCAGGCGGTTTCGTCGTCGAAGGCGTCGTGGAAGATGGGTAGGTAGGTGTCGAC
Organism: uncultured Actinomycetota bacterium; assembly: GCA_963802525.1. Taxonomy (GTDB): domain Bacteria; phylum Actinomycetota; class Actinomycetes; order Mycobacteriales; family Mycobacteriaceae; genus Mycobacterium. The sequence goes on from CAWDJC010000033.1 coordinate 144,720, forward strand.
CGCCTCGACGACCGGGCCGACCCATTGGGGGTCGATGTCGCGTTGGGTGAGGGCGAAGCGCAGCCACTGGCGTCGGAGCCCACGACGAATGGCAGGTCGCCGACAAACGCTACCTATCCGAAACCACCCTGGCCCAGCACC
>CAWDJC010000034.1:0-198401 GCA_963802525.1 uncultured Actinomycetota bacterium
GGCCCTTTGCGGTCCGCTTATCCACGTCGCGAAATTGGCGACGGAAACCGATACAAGATTGAGATGACTTCGCGTCCCAATCGACATTTGACGCATTCACGCGGTAAATTCCTGCCGAGAACACGACACCTAACGACAAGGGGCGCAGGTATGACGAACGTGAGCGAGAAGATCCGGGCCTGGGGGCGCCGGCTTTTGGTCGGTGCAGCAGCGGCTATCACCCTGCCGGGCCTGATCGGTCTTGCCGGCGGTGCGGCGACCGCGGGGGCGTTCTCGTCGCGCCCAGGTCTGCCGGTCGAGTACCTGCAGGTTCCGTCCGGGGCAATGGGCCGCAGCATCAAGGTCCGAGCGGCGGAAATGGCTCCCCGGCGGTCTACGCGCTCGACGGGTTGCGCGCCCAGGAAGACTACAACGGCTGGGACATCAACACCCCGGCGTTCGAGTGGTACTACAAGTCGGGCCTGTCGCTCATCATGCCGGTCGGTGGGCAATCCAGCTTCTACAGCGACTGGTACAGCCCGGCCTGCGGCAAGGCGGGCTGCTCGACCTACAAGTGGGAAACGTTCCTCACGAGCGAGCTGCCCAGTGGTTGGCCTCCAACAGGAGTGTCAAGTCCACCGGCAGCGCCGCGGTCGGCATCTCGATGGCCGGCTCGGCGGCAATGATCCTGGCCGCCTACCACCCCGCACAGTTCGTCTACGCCGGCTCGCTGTCGGCCCTCATGGACCCCTCGTCGGGCATGGGCCCGTCGTTGATCGGCCTGGCGATGGGTGACGCCGGCGGCTACAAGGCCGCTGACATGTGGGGTCCGTCGAGTGACCCCGCCTGGCAGCGCAATGACCCCACGGTCCAGATCCCGAAGCTGGTCGGCAACAACACCCGCCTGTGGATCTACTGCGGTAACGGCACGCCGTCGGAGCTGGGCGGGGCCAACATGCCCGCCGAGTTCCTGGAGAACTTCGTGCGCAGCAGCAATCTGAAGTTCCAGGACGCTTACAACGCGGCCGGTGGCCACAACGCCGTGTTCAACTTCAACGTCAACGGGACCCACAGCTGGGAGTACTGGGGAGCCCAGCTCAACGCCATGAAGGGCGACCTGCAGGGCAGCCTGGGCGCTACCCCCGGGGGCGGCGGATAACCGCCCGACCGGCCGGAGGTCGCTACTGCGCTTGACGCCACCGTCAGGCGCAGTAGCGCGTTAAGGGGCCCTCACTCGGTCGGTGACGTCGGTCCAAGCCGTCGAGTCGGTGCGGTGGTTGTTGAGATTCCGGCACTGACCGTAGACGCGCAGGACGCCCAGGCCCGGGTCTTCGCTCTGCCGATAGACGATCAGCGTGACGGCGTCCTTGCTGAGGGACCTGGCGAACACGTGATCGTTGGGCGGTAGGCCCTCGGTCCAGCCATGGGTAGCGAGCGTCGCCGCAATTGTCGGGAAGTAGTGGTCAGCGCCGGGCCGCGGCAGGCAGCGTGAAGGTCAGATAGATCGCGCCTTGATACGGCGGGTCGTCGCGGTTTTTGCACGACATCAACGTGTAGCCCGCCGACGCCGTCTTCAGTCCGGTCAGGGTGACGATTTGTCTGGCCGCCTCGACGCTGACCTCGGACTGATCGTCGGTGACCGGGTTGGCCGGATGGTCGATGATGTCAGCGGGTGTCGTGTGCAGCCTGTCCACTGATACGAACGTGCCGCTCAGTAGCAGCGAGGCCGTCAGCGCGGCAGCGATCAGCACGCGAACCTGCGTCGAGCGCAACCATTCTCCGCGTTTGCCGCCGGCCTCGCTCGGGCGGCGATTCTCGGCAGTCCCAGCCATGAGCGGCCAGGCTAACTCCGAAGACGGCCAGAGTCAGGTCAGAATCATGGTTATGACCGGCACTGGGGGACGACGCGGCTGACGTCATACGCGACCGGCAACTCGATGGCCTTTATCAACAAGCCCTTTCGCTGGCGACACGGTCGTATTGCCAAAGCTAATTTATTTATTTCTCACCATTTTCTAAAACTCCGATTCGGCCGCTGACCGGGCCAATTTGGCTGCTTAGAGGGCCTATCTCGCGACATTTTCGAATCGGTAACGCTTCGGACACGCCCGCCGAAATGCCTGACATGAGAAAACTCTGCAAGCGTCTCGTCAAGTCCGCGATGGTCGGCGGGTTCGTTGCAGCGTCGCTGGCTTCCCCCACCGGCGTGGCAAACGCCGCCACCGCCCCCAACTGGGACGCGGTCGCGCAATGCGAGTCCGGTGGCAACTGGCAGGCCAACACCGGAAACGGCGAATACGGTGGGCTGCAATTCAAGCCGGGCACCTGGGCCCAATACGGTGGCGTCGGCAACCCGGCGGCCGCGTCCAGGGAACAGCAGATCGCCGTCGCCAACCGGGTTTTCGCACAAGATGGACTCGATCCGTGGCCGAAGTGCGGCTCGGCGTCCGGCCTGCCGATCGCGATGTATTCGCACCCCGCGCAGGGCATCAAGCAGATCATCAACGGGCTCATTCAGGCGAGCGTCCCGCACTGACGATCACCGGCGGCCCGGGTCCCAAGGGTCTATGACTAGACACGAAGCTGTGTTTGGATCAGGCCATGGAAGGTTCGGCGACGGTTCACATGGCGGCGCCCGCGGAGAAGGTCTGGGATCTCATCGCCGATGTTCGCAACACCCCGCGGTTCTCCCCGGAAGTGTTCGAGGCGGAGTGGCTGGGCGACGCGACCGGCCCCGCGCTCGGCGCGACGTTTCGCGGCCACGTCCGGCGGAACGAGATAGGGCCGGTGTATTGGACGACCTGCAAAGTGACCGCCTGCGAACCCGGCCGTGAATTCGGCTTCTCGGTTCTGCTTGGCGACCGGGCGGTGAACAACTGGCATTACCGGTTGGCGCCCGGCGGCGATGGCACCGACGTCACCGAGTCGTTTCGGCTACAACCCGGCGCCGTGGCTCGGCGTGTATTGGTTGTTCGGCGGCTTTCTGCGCAAGCGTCGCAACGTCCGTGACATGACCAAGACGCTCAACCGCATCAAAGACGTGGCCGAGGCGGGCTGACGCGTCGTGCAATCGGTCTTCATCACCGGCGCGGCCAGTGGCATGGGCCGCGAGGGAGCGAAGCTGTTCCACGCCAAGGGTTGGCGCGTCGGTGCGGTGGACCGAGCGCCGACGGCCTGGCGACGCTGCGGCGGGAGCTGGGCCAAGGCTCAGCTGATCGGCTATGGACGCGCGCCGTCGATGTGACGGACAAGGCGGCCCTGGACAGCGCGCTGGCTGACTTCTGCGCCGGCAATGTCGGCGGCGGGCTCGACATGATGTGGAACAACGCCGGCATCGGCGAATCGGGCTGGTTCGAGGATGTGCCTTACGAAGCCGCGATGCGCGTCGTCGAGGTGAACTTCAAGGCAGTGGTGACCGGCGCCTACACCGCGCTCCCCTACCTGAAGAAGACGCCCGGCAGTCTGATGTTCTCGACGTCGTCGTCCTCGGGCACGTACGGTATGCCGCGCATCGCGGTCTATTCGTCGACCAAGCATGCGGTCAAGGGGTTGACCGAAGCGCTGAGCGTGGAATGGCACCGACACGGTGTGCGGGTCGCCGACGTCCTACCGGGCCTGATCGACACCGCCATCCTCACCACGACCACCAACCACTCCGACGACGGCGGGGCGCCGATGACGGCCGAGGAGCTGAGGGCCACCGCGCCGAAGAAGGGCATGCTACGGCTGATGCCCGCGACGAGCGTGGCGGAGGCGGCCTGGCAGGCCTACCACAACCCGAAGCGGCTGCATTGGTACGTGCCCAAGAGCATTCGCGTGATCGACCTGCTCAAGGGTCTGAGCCCGGAGTTCGTGCGAGGTCGCATCGTCAAATCCCTGCCCGCGCTGATGCCGAAGCGGCAGTAACGGAGGTCACCGGGTGCAAACCCGTTTGCTCGCAGTTGCTTTCGTCGTGATCGCCTGCGTAGCGGGGTGCGGACAGGCGCAGACGACGTCGCGCAAAGCCGCGCGGGTGACCATCGACGGCGCCACTCGCACGACGCGTCCCGCCGCGTGCAGCCAGATCCAGTCGTACCGGACCCTCGACATCGGCGACCAGAATGGGCACGTCGAAGCGGTGGTGGTGCTCAGCGGCTATCGGGTCATGCCGCAGTGGGTGAAGATTCGCAACGTCGACGGGTTCACCGGCAGCTTCTGGCAAGGCGGTGTGGGAGACGCCCACGCCGACCTCACGAACAGCGCGTACACCATCACCGGCAGTGCCTACGGCATCAACAGCAGCAATCCCAACAAAGTGGTGACCACAGACTTCAAGATCGTCGCCGAGTGCTGAGCCCTCCCGTGGGTCGGGCCTACGCTGGGTGAAGACCACCCGACGGACGGAGGACCGGTGAAGGAGAGATTGCACTGGCTCGCGATGCACGGCTTCGTCCGGGGCGTCGCCACAATCGGTGTGCGGCGGGGCGACCTGCAGGCCAGGTTGATCGCCGATCCGACGGTGGCCGCCGATCCGGTGCCGTTCTACGAGCAAGTGCGCGCCCGCGGGCCGCTGGTGAAAGGCCCCGTCAACTACCTGACCGCCGATCACGCCCTCGCCCACGTGCTGCTGCGATCCGACGACTTCCGCGTGGTGAACGATGGGCTCGAATCTGCCGGCGCCGCTGCGCTGGCTGGAGCGCCGCACGCGCGACGATCTGCTGCATCCGCTGCGCGCACCGTCGTTGCTGGCCGTCGAACCGCCAGACCATACCCGCTACCGCAAGACGGTATCGGCGGTGTTCACTCCCAGGGCGGTCGCCGCGCTGCGTGACGGCGTCGAGCAGACCGCAACCGACCTCCTGGATCAGCTGGCCGGCCAGGCCGGTGTCTCGGAAGTTGTTGACATCGTCGGGCGGTACTGCTCGCAGCTCCCGGTCGCGATCATCAGCGACATCTTGGGGGTGCCCGAACCAGACCGGCCCGCGCGTGCTGGAGTTCGGCGAGCTTGCCGCGCCGAGCCTGGACATCGGCTTGCCGTGGCGGCAATACCGGAGGGTCCAGCGAGGGGATCGCCGGATTCAACTTCTGGCTGGCCGATCACCTGCGCGGGCTGCGCCGTGCCCCGAGTGACAATTTGATGAGCCAGTTGATCCGGACGGCTGAAAGCGGCTCTGCCGAAACGCATCTGGACCAGGCCGAACTGCAGGCGATCGCCGGCCTGGTGTTGGCCGCCGGGTTCGAGACCACGGTGAACCTGTTGGGCAACGGGATTCGCATGTTGCTGGACACGCCCGAGCATTTGGACACATTGCGTCGACGCCCCGAGTTGTGGCCCAACGCCGTCGAAGAGATCCTGCGGCTGGATTCGCCGGTGCAGCTCACCGCGCGGGTGGCGCTCAGGGATGTCGAGGTGGCGGGCACGCGGATCGAACAGGGCGAGTTGGTGGTGATATATCTGGCGGCTGCCAACCGGGATCCCGCAGTGTTCCCGGATCCGCACCGATTCGACATCGAAAGGCCAAACGCGGGAAGGCATCTCGCGTTCTCCGGGGGCCGTCACTTCTGCCTGGGGGCCGCACTTGCGCGTGCCGAAGGGGAAGTGGGGCTGCGAACGTTCTTCGACCGTTTTCCGCAAGTGCGTGCGGCCGGTACCGGAAGCAGGCGCGACACGCGGGTGCTGCGCGGTTGGTCGACGCTGCCGGTGACCCTGGGGCCGGCACGGTCGATGGCCCCGGTCGACGTCTAGGGGCCGACCCCTTCGTTAGCGGCGACGCCGCCGACGCCGGCCCGGCCAGCTTCGGCTACCGGAGCAGGCCGCGATGAACGCGGCGGGGGCCGCGGTCAAGCCGACGAGTGCCAGTCGCCGCATGGCCTCGCGCCGGGTCAGCAGGCCGTCGGCCTGATCGGCCCCATTCTCCTCGGAGGTATCACGCTGCAAGGTCACGTCGCTAAGTATGCGGCAAAAGCCGCGATGACAGTGGGAGACCCACGCGCTGTTTATTTGCCGGCTCATTGTCCGGACAGGTAGCGGCCGAACCAGTCCAGCAGCCGCTGCCACGCGTCGGCCGACGCGGCGGCGTTGTAGCGCGGCCCGGTGTCGTTGAAGAACGCGTGATCGGCGTTGGGCTCGACGACGATCTCGTTGACCAGCCCGACACGGTCGAGGGCCGCTTTGGCGGCGGGCTGCGAGCCCGTGACCCGGGAATCCTGGGCGGCATAGATCGCCAGCACCGCGGCCTTGGATCCGGTGAAGTCCGGGTTGGCCGGCAAGGGACCGTAGAACGGGACCGCGGCCGACACCCCCAGCGCGCCGGAGGCCAGCAGTTGCCACACCAGTCCGCCGCCGAAGCAGAAGCCGACCGCGCCGACCTTCTGCCCGGGAGCGCGCAACTTCAGTTCCGCGACACCGGAATTCAGGTCGTGGGTGAACCGTTCCGGCGGGATCTTGCCCAAGGCGGCGGTGGCCTCCGCGGGATCCTGGAAGGCGCCGGTCCCACCTTCCTCGGACAACAGGTCGATGGCCAGCGCAGAATGGCCGGCCCCGGCCAGCCGGCCGGCCACCGACCGCACCCAGTCGTTCAGTCCCTTGTTCTCGTGAATGACCAGGACGCACCCTTTCGAATTGGCCGCTTGGGCCCATGCCCCTTGGAGCTGGCCCTGCGGCCCGGCCCAGGTGATGGGGGCGGTCGGCAGCGCGTTGGCCGCGCCCGGCGGTTGCCCTGAACCAGTTGAACTTTCGGGGACAGGCGCGGGTGTCGGGGCTTCGGCCGGTTCTCGCTGCGTGGAGCAGGCCGAGATGAGCTCGGTGGCGGCCGCGGCACCCATACCGAGCAGAGCCAGCCGTCGCATGGCTTCGCGCCGGGTCAGCAGGCCGTCGACGTGATCGGTCGCGATCTCCTCGGCGATGTAGCGCTGCAGCGCGGTCACCCTGGTGAGTATCCGCCGCAAAGCCGCGGTTGACACCCGTCCGGCAACCGAGTTTATTTGCCGCTATGACAGAGGTTTCTGAGATCGCGGTCGACGATGTCGTCGTGGGGCTGTGGCAGGCGCTTTCGCGGCGCGATTGGGATGCGGTCAAGACCTTCCTGGCCGAGGACTGCCTCTACGTCGACATGCCGGTCCCGGCGTTGTCGGCGCGCGGTCCCGAAGACATTGTGAAACGGCTCAAAATGGGGCTCGAGCCGCTGGCGGGCTACGAGAACCACGACGGCGTGCTGGTGTCCAATGGTTCCGACGCCATCTATGAGCACTCGGAGACTTGGACTTTCGCGTCGGGTGAGCAGGGTGTGCTCAGATTCGTCACCGTGCACAAGGTTGTCGACGGGAAGATCACGGTCTGGAAAGACTATTGGGACATGAACAGCCTCGTCAGCTTCGCGCCTCCAAGCTGGTTAGAGGGCCTTGCCACCGACGATACGTCCTGGATATTCGACGCGACGGGACTGGTTTGAGCCGGTTAGCGCGCCGCTGCTAGGGACTCATTCGGAGTTAGCTAGCGGGGCCTCTCCGGTCTGCCCGTACACCCTTCACCCCGGCGTTACTCCAGGTTGATATCACCAACAGCAGCGACATCGACGCATTCGCGGTCGAGGCCCGCAGGGCCAGCGGCTTCGGCGACGACAGTCCCGTCCGCAACGTGATTCGCGCCCTCGAGCGGGCCGGTATCGCCGTTGCGCCGCTAGCCGTACCCACTGGGGACAGTCAAAGCCTACTCGACGGCCACTGCGGAATGTCGCGTTGGACGACCGAACAACACCGTGCCACAGTCGCTTTCATTATTGGCCAATCCACCGACCGCCAACGATTCACGATCGCGCACGAACTGGGCCACGCCCTGCTTCATCGGCGCCGTGACGTTCCTCCTGAGGAGCGCGAGGCGGAGGCAAACCTTTTCGCCAGGCGACCGCCGGGCGCGCCTTTCTTAGTATTTGTTGTGGACGCTCTTACTGCTTGTTAATGTACGGCGGTGCTCGCCGCGAACCCGGAGCCAATGCGTACAGCCGACCGTGGCGTGTACCTCTTCGTCAGCCCCGGGGCAGTGTTCGACGCCACGAGGCACGACGAATAGCTGGCCTGGGCGACGGGTGACGTCGCCGTCGCGCAGCTGGATGCCGTCGACGACGTTCTCCGCTACTCACCCCGAGGGTTCGGCGGTGCCCGGCGGGGTACCCGTGCCGCGCTGGAGCTGGGACGGGCTGGTCAGCCGGTGACCCGGGGAGCGGTTGTACGGTGGAACCGGTCATGGACACTTGGCCGATCATGACCTGTCGTTCTTTAGGCTGTGGCATTTCCCACGGCATTTCACATAGCAATCCCGGCGACAAGGAGCTGGCAGAGGTGAAGCTCAGCGACGACGAAGCACGCGCGCTGGAAGGGCTGGAGCGCGCCCTGCGGGCCGAGGAGCCGCGGCTGCACGCACGGCTGCGCGACATGAGGCCGGGCGGGCTGACCGCCTGGCAGGTGGTATTAGGCCTGGTCAGCGGGGTCGGGCTGGGGCTCGGCCTGGCCACGGCCGGGACCGTGGCCGCGCTGCCGGTGCTGCTGTGGATCGGCGCCGGGCTCACGGTGGCCGCGCCGTCGCTGGCCCTTGTCTGGTGGGTGCGCCGGTACTACTGCCGGTACTGCGCCGGCCGCTGGCCCGCGCCGGATCGCACCTGCCCACGCTGCGAACGTCCGGTGCCTGCCTGATCACCCCGGCGGGGGATTCTCCGGCTAGGCCGTTGGGGCTATTCGGGGCTAGCCTGAGATGTGCACCACACCTGTGCGTCGCCGGTCTGTCCGGCCGCGGTGGAGAGGAGTTAGGTGATGGTACACATCGAATCGGGAACGGGCACATCGACCGCTGCGGTCGGCACCCAGCCACAGGTTGCCGATCCCACCGCGTACATCGCTGATCCGGGCCCGCTCGGTCTCGCCGGTTTCGCCATGACGACCTTCGTGCTCAGTGTTTTCAACGCCGGATTGGTCACGACCTCCGGACTGGTCGCGGTGGTCCTGCCGCTTGCGCTGTTCTACGGCGGTCTGGCCCAGTTCGCGGCCGGTTTGTGGGAATTCCGGAAGGGCAACACGTTCGGCGCGACTGCGTTCTGCTCATTCGGCGCGTTCTGGCTGTCCTTTGCCGCCTACGTCAAGTACGTGGAGCCGGGTCTCGGCGGCAACGCGCACATCGCGACCGGCATCTACCTGCTGGGCTGGGCGATCTTCACCGGCTACATGTGCGATCGCGGCGGCCCGGGTCAACGGCGCGGTGCTCGGGGTCTTCGTGTTCTTGACGCTGACCTTCGTCGCCCTGACCATCGGCATCTGGAGCCAGACCTCGGCGATTACCAAGCTGGGCGGCTGGCTCGGCCTGATCACCGCGGCACTGGCCTGGTACGCGTCGTGCGCCGGGGTGGCCAACTCCACCTGGAAGCGCACCCTGCTGCCGGTCTTCCCGCTGGCCCCGGCCCAGCGCTGATCAACCCCGTACCGCCGGCCACAGGCGTGGCCGGTGGCCCCGTGCTATCCCGCTGGAGGTTGACCCATGACGACCGAATCCGGCATATCGGACGTGTCCGAAGCGCAAATCGAGGTGCATTGGCGTGAGGAGGATTACATCCCTCCCCCGCCGAAATTCGTCGAGCAGGCCAATGCCAATGACCCGGCGATACTGGACCGGTTCGCGGAGCAGAATTTCCCGGACTGTTTCACCGAATACGCCGACCTGCTCACCTGGGACGAACCCTGGCAGACCGTGCTGGACACCAGCAATCCGCCGTTTTGGCGCTGGTTCACCGGTGGCAAGCTCAACGCCTGCTACAACTGCGTCGACCGGCACTGGAGCCGGGACCGCAACAAGGCGGCGTTGCTCTGGGTGCCCGAGCCGGAATCCGAGCAGCCCCAGACCATCACGTATCAGGAGCTGTACCGGCGGGTGAACGAATTCGCCGCGCTGCTGCGCTATCACTGCGGCCTGAAGACCGGTGACCGGGTCACGTTTCACCTGCCGATGGTGCCCGAGCTGCCCATTGCCATGCTGGCCTGCGCGCGGCTGGGCGTGATCCACTCCCAGGTGTCCGCCGGGTTCAGCGGCACCGCGGTCGGCGGCCGGATCGCCGACTCGGGCAGCCGCGTGCTGATCACCATGGACGCCTACCACCGCAACGGCACGCTGATCGATCACAAGATCCACGCCGACGAGGCGGTGGCCGAGGCCAGGGGGCTGGGCCAGGACGTGGACAAGGTGCTGGTGTTCAGCCGCTACCCCGGCCGCTACAGCTCCCCCACGCCCATGCTCGACGGCCGTGACGAGCTGGTGGACGACATCGCCGGCACGTACCGGGGCGCCGTGGTCGAACCGGTGTCCATGCCGGCCGAGGCCCCGCTGTTCCTGATGTACACCAGCGGCACGACCGGCAAACCCAAGGGCTGCCAGCACTCCACCGGCGGCTACCTGTCCTACGTGACCGGGACGTCCAAGTACTACCAGGACATCCACCTCAGCGACACGTACTGGTGTGCCGCGGACATCGGCTGGATCACCGGGCACAGCTACATCGTGTACGGGCCGCTGGCGCTGGGCGCCACGAGCGTGCTGTACGAGGGCGTGCCCACCTACCCGGATGCCGGCCGGCTGTGGCGGATCGCCGAACGGCTCGGCGTGACGATCTTCCACACCGCGCCGACCACGATCCGGATGCTGCGCAAGCTCGGCCCGGACGAGCCGGCGAGGTACGACTACCACTTCAAGCACATGACCACGGTCGGCGAGCCGATCGAGCCCGAGGTCTGGCGCTGGTACTACCAGGCCGTCGGCAAGGGTGAGGCGGTGATCGTGGACACCTGGTGGCAGACGGAGACCGGCGGTTTCCTCGGCGCCACGCTGCCCGGCCTGCAGCAAATGAAGCCCGGCAGCTGCGGTCCCGGCGTGCTGGGCGTCTACCCGGTGATCTACGACGAGGACGGCAAGGTGCTCGAGGCCGGCAGCGGAAGGGCGGGCAACATCTGCATCCGCAACCCGTGGCCCGGCGGGTTCCAGGACATCTGGGGCCAGCCCGAACGGCTCGTGGACACGTACTACCGCAAGTACTGCCGTGATCCGGAGAGCAAGGACTGGCACGACTGGCCGTACTTCGCCGCCGACGGCGCGCTGCAGGCCGCGGACGGCTACTTCCGCATCCTGGGCCGGGTGGACGACGTGATCAACGTGGCCGGCCACCGGCTGGGCAGCAAGGAACTGGAGTCGGCCAGCCTGACCGTGGAGGAGATCAGCGAGGCCGCCGCGGTCCCGGTGATCGACGAGACCCGCGGCCGGGCCGTGGAGATGTACGTGTCGCTGAAGAAGGGCCTGCAGCCGAGCCGTGCGGTGGAGGACAAGGTCACGGCGACGATCGAGCACGAGATCGGGAAGATCGCCCGGCCCAAGCACGTGTGGATCGTGCCGGACATGCCCAAGACGCGGTCCGGCAAGATCATGCGCCGCGTGATCGCCGCGATCTCGAACTTCGCCGATGTGGGTGATGTGTCCACGCTGGCGAACCCGCAGATCGTGGACGACATCAAGCACCACATCCAGAGCGAGAAACTCGCACACGGCGAGGTCCCGCGCCAGCTGACGCCAGAGGAGACCGCCGAAATCCGCGCGTTCGGCAACCAGGAATAGCGGCAGCGGCCCGGCGCCCGCGACGGGTCAGAGCGGGATGTTGCCGTGGGTGCCGCGTCCGGCGGGGGCGGCGGCCAGTGCTTCGGCCAGGCGGCGGCGGTTCCACAGATTGGGAAATGCGACAAGACCGCCGGTCAGATGCCCGCAAACCATGCGGCCGCGACGGCGGCGAGATCGCCGGCGGTGTGTACCGACAGGTCGGTGCCCTTGGGAAAGTACTGGCGCAGCAGGCCGTTGATGCTTCTCATTGGATCCGCGTTGCCATGGTGAGTTGTTGCCATGGTGAGTGCGGATCGCAGAAGTAGACCTGGATGTCGGTGGCGAGGCTGAATTCGCGGTGGCGGGCCATCTCCTTACCCTGATCCCAAGTCAGCGAACGCCGCAGCTGCGTCGGCAGCGTGCCCAACGTGGTGATCAGCGCATCACGGACCGCGGCGGCATTGCCGCCATCGGGTAGGTGCAGCAGCATCACGTAACGGGTCGAGCGTTCCACCAGGGTGCCGATCACCGAACCGTGGCTGGCGCCGACGATAAGGTCGCCCTCCCAATGGCGGGGTACGGCTCGGTCGGCGGCCTCGGCGGGGCAGGGCGATGGTGGCGATGTCGTCGCCGAGCCAGACCCCGCGTCGTTGGGCGAGCGTCGCGAGCCCGTCGTCGATTAGGTCGAACGTATCGTCGTCGCTGGATGGCCCGAGATCGCCGCCGGTCATGCGGCAGTAGTTGCCGCTTGCTTGTCCGTTGGTCGCGGGTTGGAGCCCCGCCCGCCCCACAGCCCAGCATCACCCCCAGCACCCAGCGCAATTGGTTGCCTGTAGGACTGTTAGCTGGCTAGCAGTACGTTATCGCAGTTCGTGTAGAGCAGCCCGCGGGTCAACAACCTGGAGTCTTCGGGCGGTGGCAGGGTCGACGTCGCCGCGGTGCGGCTGAACCGCCCGATAGCGCCGGATTCGCGTTTCAAAGCGGTCAACGAGGGGTCGGAGAGCCTGAGGCGTTACAGGCTGCTCGCGCCTCGGCAGCGTCTCCCTAATCAACCATCGGTCACCCGTTGGCGAGCAGCACTCCGGTCAACGCGATGACTGAGACCCACGCTGTGGATGCCGTCGCCAGGACGAACGGGCGGACACCCATTTTTTTGAAGATGGAGACATGCACGCCCGTGCCCAGCGCGAACATTGCCGTGGTGAGCAGTGCGGTCTGCACGATCTGCCTCGTCAGCTTCGCGCCGCCCAACCACTTCGGGAACCTTGCGAATGCGGACACCAGCTGGGTCTTTGACGCGACGGCCCTAGTCTGACAAGTCCCTTCGCGGGCCGATTATGGGCCAGTAACCGACACCCACAACCCAGTTGGGGCGGGGCACCACCGTCCTATCGCGAGTGGGCATTGGGCATGGTGCCCATCAGAGGTGCTCCATCAGGCGATCCATTTCCGCCGCCTCGAAATAGCTGCCCTCACGAGGCGGGTAACTCGGTCGCGGCTCAGGCAGCCCAATGTGAATGTGCACGATTGTTGCAATAAATGCTGCACCGGGCCAGTGACGGTGAGTCACCGCGGGCGGTACTGGTACAGCCGCTGCGGCTTTGAATAAGACTTGCGGCTTGGTGATGGGAACCGGTGCCGAGGCGCGTCGCGTGGAACTCACCGCGGATGGAGCTGGCTCAACATCCGGCGCCGGGGGATCAGATAGTGAGTGGAACTTGGGTAGTAAGTGCAACATGGCGGATGCCTTCGGATGATTGGTGGCTCCTACCGGAAGTCACCGCTATTCAACACATGTTAGATAAGCATCATGACGTCGGCAATACGTCGAGCCGGAATGAACGCCGACGGCCTTAATGGTGTTCGGCGGAACGTTGAAGGTGCCGTGTTAGCGCCAGAGGCTCAGGACGTTTGCCGAAAGTCCAAATATTTTGCCCAACAGCGCTTGCTCTCGACCTCGTTTTCGCAGTTCAGATGACATCGCTACGTCATGGCGACGGAAAGACTATTGGGACATGAGCAGCCTTGTCAGCTTCGCGCCGCCCAATCACTTCGAGGGCCTGGCAAATAGCGACACTAGTTGGGTTTTTGACGCGGCGCGGTTGATCTCATCGCGGTACTGACGAGGCATACTTTCGAAGCTAGATTTTCGGTGATCTCGGCCATGTCCGAACTGCTGACACACGACCGCCGCGCCGGTGATTTCCGCGATCGCGGACCTGCTTGGCAGTAGCCTCCCCTTTACCGGGTGGTGCGAATTGGAGTCCGCGCGGGCACTGAAGCCGACAAGGACTCCCCGCCCGAGCCGTTACGAGAGGACGACATTGCCAGCAGAAACGCAGAGCCTGCGGCCACACTTCGAGGACGTGCAGGCCCACTACGACCTGTCCGATGACTTCTTCGCGTTGTTCTTGGACCCGACGCGGACGTACACCTGCGCCTACTTCGAGCGCGACGACATGACGCTGGAAGAGGCCCAGATCGCCAAGATCGACCTGGCGCTGGGCAAACTTGGCCTGCGGCCGGGCATGATGCTGCTCGACGTCGGCTGCGGTTGGGGGTCGGCGATGCTTCGTGCGTTGGAGAAGTACGACGTCAACGTCGTCGGCCTGACGCTGAGCAAGAACCAGGTTGCCTACGTCGAGCAGCTGCTCGCGGCATCGGATAGCCCGCGTTCCAAACGGGTGCTGCTGCGAGGGCTGGGAGCAGTTTCACGAGCCGGTGGACCGGATCGTGGCGATCGGCCCGCTCGAGCATTTCGGCTTCGACCGCTACAACGCTTTTTTCCAGAGGGCTTATGACCTGTTGCCGGCCGATGGCACGATGCTGCTGCACACGATCGTGCAGTTGAGCGGCAAGGAGATCCAGGAGCGCAAACTGCCGCTGACGATGCGGCATGCGCATTTCGTCAAATTCCTCCTGGGAGAGATCTTCCCGGGCGGTCGGCTGCCAACGGTGGCAATGGTCGAGGAGCACGCCACGAAGGTCGGGTTCACGGTTAGCCGGATTCATCGGCTGCGGCCGCACTACAAGAGGACGCTCGACATGTGGGCGGCGGCGCTGGAGGCTCATAAGGACGAGGCGATCGCGATCCAATCGGAAGAGGTCTACGACCGGTACATGAAGTACCTGACCGGCTGTGCCGAGTTGTTCCACGACGGCTATACCGATTTGTGTCAGTTCACGCTGGAAAAGAGATAGTTCGACGCTCCGCGATCCGGACGGCGTCAAACGCGATAGATGCGGGCGGCGTTCCCGCGGGCAATCAGGTCGACCACGCGGATGGCGTCGCCCTCGCTCCAGTCCCCGTTGGCGACGAATTCGCGCAAGACGCGGTGAATACCCTTGCGCCACAAGGCCGCACCGAGAAAGTGCAATTCCGCGGGGCCGAAGCCGTCCGACGAGTACAGGATCCTGCGGAAGGGCGCCATCTCCAGCAGCCGGGCGATGAACGCCGGCGCCCGAGCCCCCAGATAGTTCACGCTCAATCCGCCGTCGAGGTAGACGTTGTTGAAGGCCTGCGCCAGGTATCCGGCTTCGCGCTCGTAGGGATAACAGTGCAACAGCACGATCGGTGTGTCCGCGGACAGTCGCAGGAAGTCGAGCAGCAGCAGCGGATTGGCCTTGTGCAGCTCGCAGTCCCGGTCGCCGAAGCCGACGTGGAATTGCAGTGGCTTGCCGAGCCGCAGCCCCTGGTGCAGCCCGAAACGCAGCAGCACCCGATCCTGTAACCGGGTACCGCCGCTGTCGCGCCACCGGACGGCGGCCTCGGCGACCTGCGCCGCGGACGGCTCGGTCAGGTCTCCGTCGAACCCGCCGCGGTAGGCCAGGATGGACTTGGTGCCGACCGCCGTGGCCGCGCGCCGGTGCAGGATCTCCTCGAACGCCGAGGCGTAGTCACCCCGCGCCTGCGCGGCCTGCTCGGCCACCTGCTCGAGGCGAACGACCTCGTGAGCGCGATTGCCGGACAGTTCGGCCATGTCGGCGATGCCTGCCGTGTCGTCGCCGATTCCCGTGTCGATCAGCCAATCGCTCACTTTGGCGGCCGGTAGAAACAGGCGCGCCAGCTCGGCCTCGCTGTATTGTCGGCGGCGCTCCCAGTACTCCTGCGGTGCAACGTGTTTGGATAAGCCGAGGACAGGTCCGCAATGGGCGCGCACCGCGAAACCGAGCTGGGAGTCGAAACCCGAGTCCACGAGCGCTTCGGTGTTGGCCTCGTTGAGGGCGTTCTCGAACCGTCGCCGGTCCCCCGGCGTCAACCAGCATCCGTGGACGTGCTGGTCGATCAGCGCCACGTCGTCGATGTGTTGTGCCAGCGCGGAGTCGGACACCATGACGAACTCCGTCACAGGCTCCAGGCCATGCGGAACTTGTCCGCCAGTTGTTCCGGATCGAGGTCGCCGTAGCGCTCGTGCTCCAGGCGGCGGACCGCGACCACCATGTCGACCACGGGATCGCCCAGGATGCCCCGCAGCAGCGCCGAACCATCAAGGGCGGCAATGGCTTCCGCCTGGGCTTCGGGCAGGCGCACGATGCGGGCGTTGTCGCGTTCGGACTCGGAAAGTTTCGCCGGGTCGATCGTGATTTCCGGCGGTAGCGCCGCCCGGCGCTTGATCCCGTCGAGCGCCAGGCCGAGGATCGCCGCGGACGCCAGGTAGGGGTTCGCCGAGGGATCGACGATTTTCACCTCAACGTTGCCGCCGCGCGGGGTGCCGGGACCGCCTTTGACGAATCGCACTGCCGCCTCGCGATTCTCGGTGCCCCAGCACGCGTAGGCCCCGGCCCAGTTTCCGGGCCGCATCCGCAGTCCGGACACGATCGATCCGCACAGAATGCCCTGGGCCTCGGGCAGCCCGCTAATGACCCCCGCGACGGCGCTCTCCCCCGCCGCCGTCATGCCCGCCTGGCCGGTTCCGTCGGAAAACAGCGGTCCTTCCGGCGTGATCAGCGAAAAGTGCTGGTGCGCACCCGATCCGACGCTGCCCGCGAACGGGGCCGGCGACAGGCTGACGCGCAGCCCGTGACGGCGGGCGGCCCGGCCGATGATGAGCCGGGTCAACGCCAGCTGATCGGCGGCGGCCACTGGCGCCAACGGCGACAACGAGATCTCGAACTGGTTGGCCCCGTACTCGGGATGGAACTGCTCGATCCCGACACCGGCCGCCGTGGCCGCGGCGTTGACGTCGCGAACGAACGCCTCGTGCTCGAGCACTCCCGCGAGGCCGTACTGCGCCCACAGCGCGGCCGGCAGCCGGCCACCGTCCGGGCCGACCAGCAGGAACTCGATTTCGTGGCCGATCGCGGCCTCGAAGCCCGTTTCCGTGAGCGCGGCCTCGATCCGGCCCAGCGTTCCCCGGGTGCACGCCGGAACGGGTGTGCCGTCCTGCTCGAAAAACGCGGCGGGCGCCCACGCCAACCCGTCACCGATCATCCGCAAGGCCGACAGGTCGATGCGGAGGCGCTGATCGCCGACCACGCCGACTTCGTCGGTGAACGCGATGCCGCTCTGGTCGATGGCGAAGGCATGCCACGAGGGACTGGCGCCCAGGCCGGGATCGGCGAATGTGTTGGTCTTCCGGATGGGGACCGTCTTGGCCTGCGTGAGACCGGCGGGGTTCACGACGGTGCCGATGACCGTGTCGACGCCTTCGGCCTCCAGCTGGGCGATCGCCGCGGCAGCAAGCGGGGTGGCTGTCATGGGAGTCATTCTGCAGCCTCGAGAAACTCGATCAGTTCTGGCGGCCGACCAACTCGGTGACGAACCGATCGATGAAGCCGTCCAGTGGCGATTTACCCGCGGGCCGTATGACGAATTTCGTCAATCCCGCGTCGATGTAGGCGTCGAGCTGTCGGTGCAGCCGATCCCAGCCGGCGGCGATGAGCTCGGCGGGATCGAGTTCTGGCCGGCGCCGGCGGGCCGCCGCGGCCAACTCCGCGGGCAACTCGCCGTCGGCCCCTTCCACCAGGGCCAGCGAAATGCCGAAGTGATCGGGTTCGATTTGCCGGCCGGCTTGCGCCGCGGCTCGTTCGATCGCCTCGCGGCCCGCCCGCGCCTCGGCCGGGGTGAGGAAACTGCCCAGCCAGCCGTCGGCGAGAGCGCCGATGCGTCGAAACGCCGCCGGCGCCGAGCCGCCCAACCAAATGTCGAGCGGGGGCGCCGGCCGCGGAGCGACCGCGGCCCCGCTCACGGTGAAATACCGGCCGGTGAAGGTGGCCGAATCGTCGACCAGCGCCGAGCGCAGCACCCGC
This sequence comes from uncultured Actinomycetota bacterium, assembly GCA_963802525.1. Classification (GTDB taxonomy): domain Bacteria; phylum Actinomycetota; class Actinomycetes; order Mycobacteriales; family Mycobacteriaceae; genus Mycobacterium. Next base: position 17,828 of record CAWDJC010000034.1, read on the forward strand.
AGCGACTCGTCGAACACCGCTGCCCGCTCTCCGTCGGGGACCACGAACACCTCGCGCTCGGCCGGAATCGCCGAACGCAAACCGAAGACGGGAAGAACCCGCTTCGGCGCGACGGCCGCCAACGACGCCAACTGCTTGGCCACCAGCACCGGATGCCGCCCCGGGAGCACGGCCACCGATGTGCCCGCCTTCAACCGGGTCGTCCGGGCCAATGTGTAGGCCATGCCGACCACCGGATCGACCGCCGGGGAGTAAACCAGCTCGGAGAACCACAGCGAGTCCACCCCGCTGCTCTCCAGGTGATCGACGATGCCGGCGAGCTGATCGGGAGCGGTGTCGGCGCCCAGCCCGACGCCGAAGCGAATCTTCACCGCTGCGCCCTCCGTGTTGTCGTGCCTGTGCGTATCGCAACACGGCGGTGCCGCCATTTGTGCCCGCGAAACTTAAACTGCCGCGATGTTTCCCGGCGTGTCGTCGCCGCCATTGCAGTGTCGCGACGCAACGGCGATGGCGGTCGAGTCCGCGGCGGGGTGGACGGCGGCTACGCGCGGCTGGGCAAGGTGAGCTTGCAGGCCTGGCCGATATCGAGGGTCCGCAGCATCCGTCCCATCCCGACCCACAGCGCACAGGACAGCGCAAGGTCGGCGAGCAGCTCCTCGGAGAAGTGCTCGCTGCACCGGCTCCAGAAGTCTTCGTCGTCGCGCAGCTTGGTGTGCTCGGTGGCGAAGCGGTGCGCGAATTCGGCGGCCAGGCGCTCCTGTTCGCTGTACCCCGGCCAGGTGCGCCACTCCAGCTGGTGCTCGTAGAGCTCTTCGTCGACACCGGCGGCCGGGCCGTCGGCGTCACGGGTGTGGGCGCAGACAACGCATTCGTTCTCGTGGGCGATCACCGCCCGGGCCAGCTCGCGGGTTCGCATCGGCAGCCGGTTCTTGGTGTAGACCGCCTGGCTGAAGTTGGCGATCGCCCCGCCAAGTTCGGGGGATCTCGTGGCCCAGCTGTAAACGTCGTCGTCAGCGAATTGTCCGATTCGGCTCATGGCGTGATGGTACGCCCGGCGGCCGCACCCGATGGCGGAGCTGCCGACTTGATGGCCACGGTTGGGGCCCGTCGTGCCAATCGCGTTGGGCGAGAACTCGATGCGCGACACGTTCGAGAGCGCTATCCCGCCGGGCCGTGCGTGAGGGTCAGCTCGGTGGCCGCGAAACGCATTGCGCCGAGTACAGTTCCTCCCCGAGCTTCTCCATCAACTCCAACTGCGTCTCGAGGTAGTCGACGTGTTTTTCCTCGTCGGCAACGATCTTCTCCAGCAGGATGGCGCTGGTGCTGTCCTGCTTTTCGCGGCACATGATGATTCCCGGCTTGAGCCGGTCCATCACCTCGTATTCGATGGCCAGGTCGGCCTCGAACTGCTCGCGCAGCGTCTGGCCGATGCGCACCGAGAACAGGCGCTGATAGTTCGGCAGGCCGTCGAGCAACAAGATGCGATCGGTGATGTCCTCGGCGTGCCGCATCTCGTCGAACGACTCGGCGCGGGTGTGCTCGGCCAGCTCGGTGAAGCCCCAGTTGTCCTGCATCTTGGAATGCAAGAAGTACTGGTTGATCGCGGTGAGCTCACTGGTTAATTGCTCGTTGAGCAGGCGCAGAACATCCGGATCGCCTTGCATGATCACTCCTACGGTGTGAAGGCTGCCTTGTCTGGCCGCGGCGGGTGGCCTGGGCTGGAGCACACCACCGGGCTGTAGCAGCACTTTGCCATGCCGGTTTCGAATCTTCCAGCAAGGTTTGGCTGGGCTCAGGTGTGTCGCGTGTGACCTACGTCGCCCGCGGTTAGGTTAGACTCCACTAACCTAGTTAGGTTAGACTCCACTAACATGCGGCTTGTTCGCTCGGCTTACGCCGGCACACGGGGGGTGGGCTGATGTACGTATGCCTCTGTGTCGGCGCCACCAATCAGACCGTGTGTGACGTCGTCGCGCAGGGCGCGTCGACGTCGAACGAGGTTGCCGCCGCGTGCGGGGCCGGCGGCGACTGCGGGCGCTGCAGGCGCACGCTGCGCGCGATCATCGCCGCCGCCCACCAATTCGAGCACGCGCCGTCGCGCTAGCCCACTGACGGTCAGGGCCGTTTGTTGAAGTCCGCCAGGGCCGCGGCATTGGCCTGGGCGCCCATCAGTTCGGCGAAGTGAGCGTTCTCCCGCGCGCTTGCCGCGGCGATCTCGGGACGGATCGGCTCCATTATCGTGTGCTTGACGGCCATCAGGCTCGAAATCGGCCGGGCGGCAAGCACTTCGGCATACCGGCGAGCCTCGGGCAGCAGCTCCTCCGGGTCGCACACCCGCCAGACCAGACCCATCCGCAACGCCTCGCCGGCGTCGACCCATTCCGAGGACATCAACAACCACGCGGCGTTTTGCCGGCCCACCAGCTGCGGCAACAGGTATGACGACGCCGCCTCCGGTGCCACGCCCAGGCTGGTGAAGGGACACTTCAGGCGGGCCGCCGACGACATGAATGCCAGATCCGCGTAACCAAGGATGGTGGCGCCGATCCCCACCCCGACGCCGTTGACGGCGCAGATCAGTGGCTTGGGAAACGCGGTGAGCGCATCGATGAGGCCGGTGAAACCGTGCTTTCCGGGTGTGAAGTTCGGGTCGGTGATGCGCGCCTGCATCTCGGCGAGATCGGTGCCCGCGCTGAAGCCGCGGCCCGCGCCGGTCAGCAGGACGACGGCGACCTCCGGGTCGTCGGCGGCCGCCAGCAGCGCTTCGGCTGTGGCGTCGTAGAGGGCTTCGTTGAATGCGTTGAGCGCCTCCGGCCGGTTCAGCGTGAGGGTGCGCACATGGTTCTTGTCGTCGATCTGCAGCGTCACGGCTGCAGCTTAGCTGCTGGTCACACCAGTCACGCTGGCACGGTCGCGAGTCCCACACCCAAACCGCAAGAGCGATAGCGCATGCGATAGCAGATTTCGGACAGCAACATCACTCGCCGGAGGACCACACCGCTCAGCCGTTGCTGTAGACGCGGGTCGGCGCGATCAGCACCACCCCGCGCCGTTCCTTGGCCATTACGCGGTCGTATTCGTCCCAGTCGTCGTGGGTGCCGCCCGCGGCGGTGAAGACTTCGCGGAGAAGGAGCCGCAACTGGTCGGCGTCTTTTAGCCAGGGCTGCGCGTCATCCGGACCGGCCAGCTCCGCGCGGCCCTCGACGGTCGCCCACTGCCATCCGTTGCGAAAAGTGATGGCGAGCTGCGGTCTTTCCCGCAGATTGGCCAGTTTGACCTTGCCGTAGGTGGTGAACCCCAGGGCCGGCTCACCGGTTTCCGGGTGCGGCAGCAGGCCGACGTTGACCAGGGAGGCCTGCACCGTCGCGTCGGCGCGAACGGTGGACACCACGGCCAGGCCGTTGTCCGGGGCGGCCAACGCCACGGCGTCGCGCAGTGTTGTCATGTGAGTCCCTCAATCCTTGAACGGCGTCTTGAAGACGTAGCGGCTGGTTGGGACGGTGTCGATGTTCTCGTTGGCACCGAATGCGGTTGTACTGGCGACCATCTGGCCTATCCGATTCTGCAGATCGTTGTCGTCGGCGGCACCGAAGAATGCCTTCAGATCGATGATCGCCTCCGCGGGGAACAACTCTTCGACGATGCCCGCGATTCCCGGTGCGCCCGGCGTGAGGCTTCGTACCACCCAGTTCTGGGTGTAGCCGAACGTCGACTGCGTCTCGATGGCCACGGATGTGTGGTCACGCTGCCAACGGGTAAGCCAGGTCGCCTGATCCAGATCGGCGGGCCGGCGCAGCAACGCGATGTTGGCCAGACCCGGAGTGCGACAACCGGATTCGGTTGCCGGTGCAGCAAGCGGGACCGACTCGGTCACCAGGTAGGCGGCGAGCTGCTCGCATTCCGCCTCGAGCAGGGTCAACGCCGCAGCCATCTGATCGCCGTAGCACTGTTGGGTCCACAGGCTGACCACCGCGGCGACCGGCGGGTCCAGCGTCGTCAGCGTCATCAGCGAGTGGCGCACCACGTCGTCGCGGACGTTGACGGACAGTCCGGGCAGGCCGAGCCCCAACAGCTTGTCGGCGACCGGACCGCGTTGCCGGGCACACCAGTCGTCATTCGAGTCGGCACCCATCAGCACGGCGATCACCTTTTCCATAGGCCGAACTTACCGCCCGCGAACGGCTATTTGACCGGGCGCACCTGATGTTCCCGGGCGATCAATTCGCCGATCGTCGAGGCCAGCTGCCGGTAGGACTCGTCGCGACCGCTGGACGAGCGGTACACCAGCCCGATCCGTCGGCCCGGGCGGGGCGCGGCGAATCGCGCCAGCCCGAGTCGGCTTCTGGCGGCCTCGACCGGCACGGCGCTCTGCGGGATGAGCGTGACCCCCAAGCCGCCGGTCACGCACTGCACCGCCGTCGCCAGCGACGCCGCACGGGTATTGGCCAACTCCGCCCGCACACCCGCCTTGTGGCAGACGTCCAGCGCCTGGTCGCGCAGGCAGTGGCCTTCGTCCAGCAACAGCAGCGGTAGCTGAGCCAGCGCCGTCGCCGGCACCCGGCGCTTGCCCGACAGCGGGTGCCCGGGCGGCAGCGCGAGCACGAAATCTTCGTCATAGATCGGGATCGCGGTGAGCCCGATGGCCGGCACCTCAGAGGCGGGCAACGCGATCAGCGCCGCATCCAGTGCCCCTTCGCGCAGCAGCGTGAGCAGCCGTTCGGTTTGGTCCTCGATCACGCGTAGGGTCAGTGAGGGCAGTTGCTCGGCCAGCCCGGCCAGCACCGTCGGCAGCACGTAGGGCGCCACCGTGGGAATCATTCCCAGCCGGACGCTGGCCTGCAGCGGATCGGATGCCCCCGCGGCTGCGGCGGTGAACGCGTCCACGGCCTCGACCACGGCTTGGGCGCGCGGCAGGAGCTGAGTGCCCTCCGTCGTCAAGAAGACACGTCGCGTCGACCTCTCGATCAGCTGGGTGCCGAGTCCCGTCTCCAGCGCCGCCAGCGCCTGCGACAACGTAGACTGGCTGACTCCGAGAGTTGTTGCGGCGCTACTGAAGTGCTGCTTTTCGGCTACCGCGACGAACGCGCGAAGCCCGGCGATGGTCGGCTGATAATTCTTATCGGGCATACCTATAAGTATAGTGCGATATATCACCTTTACTTCAAACAGGCTGAGCGGCATCATGGGAACAGATAGCTAATCTTGACTGAATCCAGATAAGGAGCGATATGTCCGTGCTGACAATCGGCGACCAGTTCCCCGCCTACCAGCTCACCGCGCTGATCGGCGGCGACCTGTCGAAGGTCGACGCCCAGCAACCCGGCGACTACTTCACCACCATCACCAACGAGGACCACCACGGCAACTGGCGCGTGGTGTTCTTCTGGCCCAAGGACTTCACGTTCGTGTGCCCGACGGAGATCGCGGCGTTCGGCAAGCTCAACGACGAGTTCGAGGACCGTGACACCCAGATCCTCGGTGTTTCGATCGACAGCGAGTTCGTGCACTTCCAGTGGCGCGCACAGCACGAAGACCTCAAGAAGTTGCCATTCCCGATGCTTTCGGACATCAAGCGGGAACTTTCACTGGCCACGGGTGTGCTGAACGCCGAGGGCGTCGCTGACCGGGTGACCTTCATCGTCGACGCGAACAACGAAATCCAATTCGTTTCCGCGACCGCCGGCTCCGTGGGACGTAATGTCGATGAGGTGCTGCGGGTCCTGGACGCTCTGCAATCCGACGAGCTGTGTGCCTGCAACTGGCGCAAGGGCGACCCGACCATCGACGCCGGCGAGCTGCTCAAGGCATCGGCTTAGGGGGCGAGATGAGCATCGATAATCTGAAAGAAGAGCTGCCTGAGTTCGCCAAGGACCTCAAGCTCAACCTGGGCTCGATCAGCCGCAGCACCGTGCTCAACGAGGAGCAGCTGTGGGGCACGCTGCTGGCCAGCGCCGCGGCAACGCGAAACGCGAAGGTGCTCGCCGAGATTGGCGCCGAAGCGGCCGACTATCTGTCCGCCGAGGCATACCAGGCGGCACTGGGGGCCGCGTCCATCATGGGCATGAACAACGTGTTCTACCGCGGCCGCGGCTTCCTGGAGGGCCAGTACGACGACCTGCGGCCCGGATTGCGGATGAACATCATCGCCAATCCGGGTGTGGACAAGGCGAATTTCGAGCTCTGGTCGTTCGCGGTGTCGTCGATCAACGGGTGTTCGCACTGCGTGGTCGCCCACGAGCACACGCTGCGTGAGGCGGGCGTGGACCGTGAGAGTATCCTCGAGGCACTGAAGGCCGCGGCGATCGTTTCCGGTGTGGCACAAGCGATTGCCGCCTCCCAGACGCTGGCCACCGTCGGCTGATCGCAGCGCCGTGACCCATGCCGTGATAAGACCCGCCTGGATCGAGCACGCGATTTGGTGGCAGGTCTATCCGCTGGGTTTCGTCGGTGCGTTTCCCGCGTCGTCGGAGCCGCCGCAGCCAAGCCAGCATCGGCTGCGGCGGCTCGTCGACTGGTTCGACCACGCCATCGCACTGGGGGCATCGGGCATCGCGCTGGGACCGATCTTCGCCTCGCGCACACACGGCTACGACACCACCGACCACTACTCCATCGATCCCCGGCTGGGAGACGACGTCGACTTCGATCACCTCGTCGCCGAAGCCCATCGGCGCGGCCTGCGCATCCTGCTCGACGGCGTGTTCAATCACGTCGGCGTGGACTTCGCCCGCTACCGCGAGGCGCCGGAGAACGAGGCATCGGCACGCTGGTTTCGCGGGCGCCCGGGTCGCTTCCACACATTCGAGGGCCACTCCGAGCTCATCACGCTCAACCATGACAATCCCGAGGTCGTCGACTACACCGTCGACGTGATGGCGCACTGGTTGCGGCGCGGCGCGGACGGGTGGCGCCTGGACGCGGCCTATGCGGTGCCGCAGCAGTTTTGGGCGTCGACACTACCGAGGGTGCGCGAGCACCTTCCGGATGCCTGGTTCGTCGGCGAGCTCATCCACGGCGACTACGCCGCGGTGGTCGAGGCGGCGAAGTTCGACTCGGCCACCCAATACGAGCTGTGGAAGGCGATCTGGAGCAGCCTCAACGACGGCAACTTCTTCGAGCTGGACTGGGCGCTGCAGCGGCACAACGCGTTTCTGGCCAGCTTCGCCCCGCTGACCTTCATCAGTAATCACGACGTCACCCGCATCGCCAGCCGGCTTGAGCGGCCCGAGCAGGTGGCCCACGCGCTGGTGATCCTGTTGACCATCGGCGGTGTGCCCAGCGTGTATGCCGGCGACGAGCTCGGGTTCCGGGGCGTCAAGGAAGAGCGGTACGGCGGTGACGACGCGGTGCGCCCCGAGTTCAGCTCTTCCCCAATGGAATTAGATGCGTTCGGCGCCGATGTCTGGGCGTTGCACCAGTACCTCATCGGGGTTCGTCGTCGCCACGCATGGCTGCATGCGGCATCGACCACCGCGTTGCGGCTGGACAATCGCCACTACGTCTACGAGACCCGCAGTGGCGACAACGCGCTGCTGGTCGCGCTCAACATCGACGATGCGCCGCTGCGCCTGGTGCTGTCGGAATTGGGCGCGGCGCGCGCACAGGTCGTCGGCGGATCGGCGGCCCCGCCATCCGAGGTCGTAGACACGCTCGTTGTGGAACCCCATGGCTGGCGGATTCTGAGCCCCGTCTAGGAACCCGTCAGCCGCGCCAAGGTGAGCTGATCGGCCTGGCCGTCGTAGTACTTGTCGAGCAGCGCGACGAAGTCCTCGTTGTCCTCGGTGGCGCGGGCGAACAGCGTCATCGACGAGCACAGCTTGAGGTCGTCGGGCCAACCGAAGATCTCCGCGACCGAGCGGCCCCGCACCTCGTTGACCAGCCGAGTGCACTCGTGTAATCGCGGCCCGAGCAGCTCATGCCCCAGGTATGCGCGGGCCTCCTCGAGCGAGGCGATGCCGTAGCGGACCGCGACCGGGCTGCTGCCCAGGCCGCGGAGTTGCGGAAAGACGAACCACATCCAGTGACTGCGTTTTCGTCCGCCGCGCAACTCCTCGACGACGTGGCGGTAGACCGGAGCCTGCGCGTCCACGAACCGCTTCAGGTCGAAGGGATTACGTAACGAGTCCATGTGACTACGGTTGCATATATGGCAGTCAAGCGACGAGTGCCCAAAGTGCGCGATCTGGCGCCGCTGATCCGGTTCAAACGACCTCGGCTCGACGCGACCAGGCGCCGCCTCGACGCCGCGTTCACGATCGAAGACCTGCGACGCATCGCCAAGCGCCGCACCCCCAGGGCCGCGTTCGACTACACCGACGGCGCGGCCGAGGACGAGCTGTCCATCGAGCGCGCGCGACAAGCGTTCCGGGACATCGAGTTTCACCCGTCGATCCTGCGGGATGTCAGCAATGTGACCGCCGGATGGGATGTCCTGGGCCAGCCGGTCGTCCTGCCGTTCGGGATCGCACCGACCGGATTCACCCGGTTGATGCACACCGAGGGCGAGATCGCCGGCGCGCGCGCGGCGGCCAAGGCGGGGATCCCGTTCTCGCTCTCCACCCTGGGTACCACCGCGATCGAAGACCTGGTGACCGCTGTTCCGCAGGGCCGCAAGTGGTTTCAGTTGTACATGTGGCGTGACCGCGACCGCTCGATGGCTCTGGTGCAGCGCGCCGCCGACGCGGGATTCGACACGCTGCTGGCCACCGTCGACGTTCCGGTCGCCGGCGCCCGGCTGCGTGATAACCGCAACGGGATGACCATCCCGCCGACGCTGACGCTGCGGACCGTCCTGGACGCGGTGCCGCACCCGAAGTGGTGGTTCGATCTGTTGACCACCGAGCCGCTCGCATTTGCGTCGCTGGATCGGTGGTCCGGCACGGTCGGCGAGTATCTGAGCACGATGTTCGATCCCAGCCTCACGTTTGACGACTTGGAGTGGATTAAGGCTCAATGGCCCGGCAAGCTGGTCGTGAAGGGGATCCAGACGCTCGAGGACGCCCGCGCCGTCGTCGATCGCGGCGTCGACGGCATCGTGTTGTCCAATCACGGTGGGCGCCAGCTGGATCGGGCCCCGGTGCCCTTCCACCTGTTGCCCATGGTCGCGCGTGAGCTGGGCAAGCACACCGAGATCCTGCTGGACACCGGCATCATGTCGGGCGCCGACATCGTGGCAGCGATCGCGGTGGGGGCCCGGTGCACGCTGATCGGGCGGGCCTACCTCTACGGGCTGATGGCCGGTGGCGAGGCGGGGGTGCGCCGCGCGATCGAAATCCTGGAGGGCGGGGTGATCCGGACGATGGGGTTGCTCGGCGTCACCTGTCTCGAGGAGCTTTCGCCCAAGCATGTGACGCAACTGCAGCGTCTGGGGCCCATTCCCCTGCCGGAGTGAGGGACCTGGGGCCGCGCCACCGCCGTGGCCAACGCCGAGATTGCCGCCAAGGCTGTGATTTGGGTGTTGAGCACGACCATGGCGGCAATCTCGGTGACGCTATTGGAGGCGCGCGACCTGTTCGGTGCGGTTGCGTACCAGGTCGTTGTAGGCCTGGCCCGGCCCGACGTGTTGCCAGAGCTCCGGCGGATAGTGGGTGACGTACATGGTGCGGCGGCCGCCAGGTCCGGTCGGCCGGGGCGAGGCGTGCATCAAGTCTTGGATGTGGACGGTGACGTCACCGGGCTCGGTGTCAATGCTCACGATCGGTACCTGTTGGAGCCGCTGCTCCCACCGGTAATGAATGGCCTGACCGTGGCTGCCGGGAACAACCTGCAGATTGCCGGTCGAGGAATCTGAGCCGGTGATCTGGATGCCGACGCTGAGTGCGGGGCACATGATGGCGTGTCCACCCATACCGCAGTCCTGGTGCCAGGGGATGTTGGACAGCCCGCTGGTGTTACCCGGCACTTTGAGCAACACCGCGCTGCCTTCCATGCGGTCGGGCGCCGCGCGCAGCGTGGGGTTGATGAGAGTGCCGAGCCTGCGCACCCTGGGGTCGTTTTCCAGGGCGGCGAGAACCGGTGAGCGCAACGTCGCGTAAACCAATCGGCAGAGGACGCGCGTGTCGTCCCCGGCGGTGACCCACCAGGACTGTTCGTCCCCGGGACGGGCTTCCGCCGCGAGGCGGTCGACCTCGCGGTTGGCGACCTGCATCTCCTCGGTGTCGAAGACCGCCTTGACGTGCAGGTAGCCCATCGTTTGCAGCTGCGCCGCCAGTTCGTCGTCGCTGGTATCGAGCGTGAAGACTGCGCGTGGGTCGCGTCCGTGGAAGTCGGCTCTGGCCGGATCGTACGGCGGGATGCCGGCATGGAGGTATCGAAGAATCGGGTCCCAGTCGGCCAGCTGCTCGAATCCGCCCCGCTCGAAGGCAAGGTCGTTGCTGAGCAACAGGTTGATGACCGTGCGGACCTGGTCGACCATGTCGTCCCAGGCCAGCCGGGAAAGCCGCACGACAACGTCGCCATTGTCCTGCCCCTCGTCGATGCGGATCGTCGATCCCTCGACGGCATAAGTGACTGCCTCGTTGTCAACGAGGAATGTGATGGCACCGGCGGATGCGACATCCCTGGCCGCGGATTCGAGGACGTTCGGGTCGAGGGAGGGCGCCGAGGAATGGGAGGGAGGTGATAGTGCCACCGACTGATTATGCGTCTGAGAGCGGACCCGCCGGGAACAAACCGGCCACCGGCTGGGTTAAGCCGAGCAGACTCAACTTTTGGAGGAGTGATGGCTGAAGCCAAGTCGGTGCCGGTGCTGTTTGTCACCGACACCATCGTGTTGCCCGGGATGGTCGTGCCGATCGCGCTCGACGACGCTGCACAGGCGGCGATCGACGCCGCGAAGGCGAGCGAATCCGGGCAGCTGCTGATCGCGCCCCGGCTGGAGGACCGCTACCCCTCGCACGGCGTGATCGCGAAGATCCTGCAGGTCGGACGCATCGCGGGCGGTGGCACCGCCGCCGTCGTGCGCGGTGAGCGCAGGGCGCAGATCGGGGCGGGCGCCTCGGGTCCCGGCGCGGCGCTGTGGGTCGAGGTGACCGAGGTCCCCAACGCCGAAGTGACCGACGAAGTCACGGCATTGACAGCGGAGTACAAGAAGCTGCTGCTGGCCATGCTGCAGCGGCGCGAGGCCTGGGAGATCGTCGACTACGTCAACGGCCTGACCGATCCGTCGGCGCTGGCGGACACCTCCGGCTATGCCTCCTACCTGACCAATGTGCAGAAGCGGCAGCTGCTGGAAACCGAAGATGTGGGCCGTCGCCTCCGTTTGCTGATCGACTGGACCAGCGGCCATCTCGCCGAGGTCGAGGTCAACGACAAGATAGCCGAGGACGTGCGCGAGGGCATGGAGAAGACGCAGAAGGAATTCCTGCTGCGCCAGCAGCTGGCCGCCATCCGCAAGGAGCTGGGTGAGGGCGAACCGGACGGTTCGGATGACTACCGGGCCCGCGTCGAGGCAGCTGACCTGCCCGAGAAGGTGCGCGAGGCCGCGTTGCGCGAGGTCGGCAAGCTGGAACGCGCCAGCGACCAGAGCCCGGAGAGCGGTTGGATTCGCACCTGGCTGGACACCGTGCTCGACCTGCCCTGGAACGTCAAGACCGAGGACTCGACGGATCTGAAGGCGGCGCGGGAAATCCTGGACGCCGACCACCATGGGCTGGACGACGTCAAGGACCGCATCGTCGAATATCTGGCCGTGCGGACCCGCCGCGCCCAGCGTGGGCTGCAGGTCGTCGGTGGCCGCGGTTCAGGCGCCGTGATGGTGCTGGCCGGTCCCCCCGGCGTCGGCAAGACGTCGCTGGGCGAGAGCGTGGCGAGGGCGCTGGGCCGCAAGTTCGTCCGCGTCGCCCTGGGCGGTGTGCGCGACGAGGCCGAGATCCGCGGGCACCGGCGCACCTACGTGGGCGCGCTGCCGGGCCGGATCGTGCGTGCGATCGGCGAGGCGGGATCGATGAATCCCGTTGTGCTGCTGGACGAGATCGACAAGGTCGGCTCGGACTACCGCGGTGACCCAAGCGCGGCGCTGCTCGAGGTGCTCGACCCGGCGCAGAACCACACGTTCCGCGACCACTACCTGGATCTGGACCTGGACCTGTCCGACGTCGTGTTCCTGGCCACCGCCAACGTGATCGAGAACATCCCGTCGGCCCTGCTGGACCGCATGGAGCTGGTGCAGATCGACGGCTACACCGAAGACGACAAGGTCGCCATTGCCCGTGATTACCTGCTGCCCCGGCAGCTGGAGCGGGCGGCGCTGGGCGGCGACGAGGTAACCGTGACCGACGCGGCGCTGCGCAAGATCGCCGCCGACTACACCCGCGAGCCGGGCGTGCGGCAATTCGAGCGGCTGCTGGCCAAAGCCCTGCGCAAGGTGACCACCAAGCTGGCTGAGAACCCCGAGGCCAAGATCGTGGACGAGCCCGATCTCGTTGACTACCTTGGCCGGCCGCGATTCACCCCCGAGTCGGCCGAACGCACGGCGGTGCCCGGTGTGGCCACCGGTCTGGCGGTGACCGGCCTGGGTGGCGATGTGCTCTACATCGAGGCCGGGGCTACCGACGGCGAGCCTGGTCTACAGCTGACCGGGCAGCTGGGCGACGTCATGAAGGAATCGGCGCAGATCGCGCTGTCCTACGTGCGGTCCCACGCCGAGCAGCTAGGTGTCGACCCGAAGGCGCTGGACCGGCGCATCCACGTGCACGTGCCTGCCGGCGCCGTCCCGAAGGACGGCCCGTCGGCCGGTGTCACGATGGTGACCGCGCTGGTGTCGATGGCCACCGGACGCCAGGTTCGCTCGGACGTGGGCATGACCGGCGAGGTCACGCTGAACGGCCGAGTCCTGCCGATCGGTGGTGTGAAGCAGAAGCTGCTGGCCGCCCAGCGTGCCGGATTGTCAACGGTTTTCATTCCGCAGCGCAACGAGCCGGACCTGGACGACGTCCCGGCGGAAGTGCTCGAAGCCCTGACGGTCAAGCCGATGACCGACGTCGCCGAGATCGTCGCGCGGGCGCTGGCGCCTTCCGAGAGCACAGCCGAGAGCGCTACGGTCGCGGCCTGACCTGTCGCGAACGTGACACTGGCGTCACGTTCGGTGCCGAGCGTGACACCAGCGTCACAGTCGGGGTTGAATGGAGCCGTGAACTTCAAACGCCAAGTGGTCCATCGCGTTCAACGGCTGCTCGTTAACCCCGTGGGGCGGCAGTTGCCGGTGACCATGCTCGAAACGACGGGCCGCAAGAGCCGGCAGCCGCGGCACACGGCGGTCGGCGGGCGCGTGGTGGACAACCAGTTCTGGATGGTGTCCGAACACGGCGAGCATTCGGACTACGTCTACAACATCAAGGCCAACCCAGCGGTACGCGTACGTATCAATGGCCAGTGGCGCAGCGGAACCGCTCACCTGCTGCCCGACGATGACCCCCGGTTGCGGCTACGAAGCCTACCGCGGCTCAACAGCGCAGGAGTGCGGACGATGGGCACCGACCTGCTGACTATTCGGGTCGATCTGGACTGACGTCGGCGCATGGCCTTGTCGGCCGTCGGCGCTAAGGTCGGCCCATGGCCTACGACGAAGACCTGGCCAACCGGATCCGCGAACTGCTCGGCTCCGAGCAGGGCGTCGACGAAAAGCGCATGTTCGGTGGTCTCGCTTTCCTGATCAACGGCAACATGTCCGTCGCCGCCAGCGGCCAGGGCGGCCTGCTGGTGCGGGTACCACCGGGCGACACCGACAAGCTGCTGGCGCGCGCCCATGTCAGCCCCATGGTGATGGCGGGCCGGGACGCCCGCGGCTGGTTACGCGTTGACGCCGACGGCGTGCCAACCAAGCGCCAGCTGCAGAGCTGGGTCACCCGCGGAGTCGGCTACGCCCGCAGCCTGCCCCCGAAATGATGGCCCCGGTTTGCTAGGAGGCGGTGCGGGTACGCGGTGCGGTATGGACAAGCACGAGCAACTGGTGCGACGGCTGCTCAAGGTTGCCGGCACGACCTACGCTGCAGAGGCCGGCATCAAAGTCAGCGACAAGCCGATGCCGCTGTTTCAGTTGTTGGTGCTTTGCATGCTCGCGAGCAAGCCGATCGATGCCGCCACGGCGATGCGCGGCAAAACTGGGTGCTCTTGCGCCACGCGCCAATTCGCGCCTGGCCGCCGCGCTTGTCAGGGCATCACTGGACGACGACGTGCGCCGGCAGGTGGCCGGTTGACCCGGCGTTGACCATACGGGTCGGGACATCCGGATGGTCCTACAACCACTGGGCGGATGTGCTGTATCCGCCAGGCCTGCCATCCGCGCGCCGCTTGGCCCGCTACGTTGAGGTTTTCGACACCGTCGAGCTGAACGCGAGTTTTTATCGGTGGCCGAAGGATTCGACATTCGCGGGTTGGCGCGATCAGCTGCCGGACGGGTTCAGGATGTCGGTCAAGGCGCATCGGGGACTGACGCATTACCGTCGGCTGTCCTCGCCCGAGCCGTGGATCGAGCGCTTCGAGCGCTGTTGGCGGCTGCTGGGCGATCGCCGCGGAGTGCTGCTGGTTCAACTGCACTCCGAGCAGCAACGTGATGACGCGCGCCTGGATGCCTTCCTGCGTAGCGTGCCGGCGTCGATCCGCGTCGCCGTCGAGCTGCGGCATCCATCCTGGAACGCCCCCGCCGTGTATCAGTTGCTGGAGCGCCGCCGCGCCGCGTATGTGGTGATGAGCGGCGCAGGGCTGGCGTGCGTGCCGCGGGCCACCACCGATCTGGTGTATGTGCGGATGCACGGTCCGGATCAGGATGCGATCTACGCCGGCAGCTACTCGCACGACCACCTGCGACGCTGGGCCGACCGGATCACCGAATGGGACGGCGACGGCAGGGACGTGTGGATGTATTTCAACAACGATCTCGGCGGCCACGCGGTGCGCAACGCGCTGACATTGCGGGAACTTCTGGGGTGAGCCGCCCCGAGTAGGCTGGGGACGTCGACAGCGGATTGGAGCAGCGATATGGCCGGCTCGACCACATTCGTCATCATCGGCGGCGGGCTAGCGGGAGCCAAGGCGGTGGAAGCGTTGCGCGCCAGCGACTTTGACGGCCAAATCATTCTGTTCTGCGAGGAGAAGCAGCTGCCCTACGAGCGGCCCCCGCTTTCCAAGGAGTATCTCGCCGGGAAGAAGTCGCTCGTCGATTTCACTGTGCAGAACGCCGATTGGTATCGGGATAAACGCGTCGACCTGAGGCTCGACGCGCGGGTGTCGTCCCTGGACGCCGCCGGACACACCGTCGGACTTCCCGACGGCACCATCGTGGCTTACGACAAGCTCCTGCTGGCGACGGGATCGGCCTCGCGGCGCCCACCGATCCCTGGATCCGACGCCGACGGGGTCCACTATCTGCGCACGTATGACGACGCGGTGTCACTGAATTCTGTTCTCGCCGAGGGATCTTCGCTGGCAGTAGTGGGCGCGGGATGGATCGGGCTGGAGGTGGCTGCGGGGGCCCGCCAGCGCGGTGTGGATGTGACCGTCGTCGAGACGGCCAGGCAGCCGTTGGTGGCCGCACTTGGGGAATCCGTCGGCGAAGTTTTTGCCAACTTGCATCGCGAGCACGGTGTGGACCTGCGGCTGCAGGCGCAGGTCGAAGAGATCACCCGGGCCTCCGGCGCCGATGGCCGCGCCACCGGTTTGCGGATGCGCGACGGGTCGACGGTTGCCGTCGATGCCGTGCTGGTCGCCGTCGGCGCCGAGCCGAACGTCGAACTCGCCGAACGGGCCGGGTTGTCCATGGCCGACGGCGGGGTCGCGGTCGATGCGTCGCTACTCACCAGCGACGCGGACATCTACGCGGTCGGCGATATCGCAGCCGCCGAACACCCGCTGTTTGGCACCCGGATCCGCACCGAGCACTGGGCCAACGCGCTCAAACAACCCGCGGTCGCGGCGGCCGGGATGCTCGGTAATCCGGGTGAATACGTCGAGCTGCCCTATTTCTTCACCGATCAATACGACCTCGGAATGGAATACGTCGGGCACGCGCCCAGCTTTGAGCGGGTGGTATTCCGCGGCGACGTGGCCGGCCGTGAGTTCGTCGCGTTTTGGCTGGACAGCGCCAACCGGGTACTCGCCGGGATGAACGTCAACATCTGGGATGTGCTTGACGACGTCAAAGCCCTGATTCGCTCGAAGGCTCCCGTGGACGTCGACAAGCTAACGGATCCGCAGTCCCCGCTGGCGGACTTAGCGGGGTGATGCCGGCCGAACCCTAGTCGGCCGCGGGAGGTGTCGCGGGGCAGTCGGCACTTGCGTTGACGGGGGCCCAGGACCCGTCGATGACCTCGGGTGGGCGCTGCGTCTGCAAGCGCTCCCGTTCGGCGCGTCGGCGCTTGATCCGCAGCCGGGCGTCGGCCGGCATGGTGACCAGCTCGTCACAGGTCAGGTAGTACACGTCGTCGACGACGTCGATCAGGTCCGCCACGGCTCGGCGGGAACCTAACTCGCGCAACGTCGTTCGCAACTCATGGGTGAACCGGAGGGTGGTGTCGTGGGCCAGCTCGCGCGACCCGCGGGCGTTTGCGGCCATCCGCCGCGCGAGCCGCGGCGGTGGCGTCGGCTCGGTGGGCGTGGCACCGGGAAGCGCGACCGCAGAGCCTTCAGAGGCTTCAGCGGCCGCCATGAGCAGCATCGCCGGATCGTCGCTGAATACCGGGCTGGCCAGCTCGGCCTCACCTGGCCCGCGGTGGCCGATCCTGGCCACGGCGGCATCGAGAGCGCTGGCGGTGTTGGGAGACAACGCGCGGATGCTGCCGACGTTGCCTTCCCTGGCCAGCGCGCACAACGGCGGATCACTGCACAAGGCCGCCGCCAGCTCGGCGGTCTCCGCTGCGATGCGGGTGCTTTCCATGATCATGTCCAGACCCGACACTCTGGACGCCGCCCGCGTGTGCTCCAGCGCCGCCGCGGTGACGCCGGCGTCGATCAACCACAGCGCCGTAAGGATCCAGCCCTGGTGGATGCGGTCCCGCAACAGCGGCACCCGAACCGCCAGGGCCGCGTCCGGCAGTGCGGCCAGCTGGACGGCGTCCAGGTGTTCCGCCTCGGCGGCGGCGCTGTAGGCCCGCGTGTCGGGCTTGAGATGGCGCATCAGGGTTAGCGAGCGCGCCGTGGCGACCGCTTTGGCGATCGACCCCAACGCTCCCTCGGCCAGCTTTGGTTCACCGAACGGCAGGACGTCGCCCACCTGCGGCTGGTCGACCAGGGCGTGGCGGGCGACGGCGTGCTGGTCCCAGCCGGGGAGCTGGGTGGCGGCGACGACGTTGGCCGATACCCCGATGTAGGCGCGATGACCGAAGACCGCGATGGCCCTGCTGCCCCACTCGTCGTCGACGACGCCGCCAAGGGCGAGCACCTGACCCATCACCCTGCTGGCCGTGCGCAGCCCGCTCAGCTGGACGTCGAGCGTCATCGGGGTCAGGGGCCCCGGCAGCGCCTCGGCGAGCCTGGCCGCGCTGAAGACCGGAAACCGGGGATCGATCCGGTCGTCGAACTCACCCTCCATCCCCTCCGGGGCTGCGCTGGGCAATTCGTCGGACGGCCGTGCGCGCGGGAGGACCTCCACCGGGAGCGGCAGCCGACGCCCGTGGCCGATCGCGCCGGCGGCATGGGGCCGGCGCCCGACGAGTCCGCGCGCGGTGTCGGCGACCGCCTCTAGCGCCTGCCAGCCGGACTCGAAACCCCAATCCTCTTGCACGGCAGTGATATCCATATTCGGAATCAGCTGAGGCCAGCTGCGAACCCGTTGCAGTCGCGAACGCGGGTCAACGGCTCGCAACAGCCGCCACGCGGTGATCACATTGGTGGTGTCCGGCGTGGCGAGATCCACCACGCCGGTGCGGTCGGTGTTCAGCGACAAGACCAGGAAGCGCACCAGGTCGTCGATGTGCAGGACTCGCATCGGCTGGGCCGACGCGTCGGTGCGCAGCAGCGTGGCCACGGTGCGGCACACCATCCAGTCGAGCTGGCGGCCGACCGGCGGTGCGATGCGGATGACCAAGCTCGGTGACCAGCTCGTCGATACCAGTTCCTCGGCCGGTCGATACAGGTCGCGGCGGCCCGCGGCCTGGGACACGAATAGCAGCCGCGCACCGGCGCGGGCAGCCGCGTGGGTCACATGGGCTACTCCGTCGATGTCCTCGCTGCCGGGTGCGGTGGTGTCGACCGGGGCCAGGTGGATGACCGCGTCGGCTTCGTCGGCCAGCTCTTGCAGGACCGGGTGACCAAGCGGCGCGCAAACTAATTCGACGCCCGGGTCCAGCCAGGGGTGAGGGTGCCCAGCAATGCCGCTGACCGTGTGCCCGGCAGCGATGAGCTGCCGCGCGACCAGCCGCCCGACCGCGCCGGTGGCGTCGGTAACCAGGATATGCACCTGGGCTCACCTCCCCCAACGTCCAGTCCGACAATAGGCGAGTCGGCGTCACCTACGCGACCGTTACTCCGCCAACGGCCCTCTGTCCAGGGCCGAATGGCCCCGGGCCGGTTACTGTAACGTCGCGCTGCCGTCCGCAGCGACGGCAACCTTGGCGCCACCGATATCTTCGCGCACGGTCGCTTCGGCGGCGGCGGGATCGGCGATAACCGCCAGCGTGCGCGACCCGTCGGGCGTGCGGACCGCCAGGAAGGCCTTCTCGGGCTGTCCCTCGCGGTCGAACGGTGTCGTCCACGCTTCGACGGTGCCGACGCCTTCCCATTCGACCAGGCCGTCCCGGGTGGGCTCGCGGTCCACCGCAGGTTGCGCGTCTTCCCAGCGGAATTCGGCCGGTGGCTCGGTGCTGTAAACGCCGAAGCTGTGTTTGGTCAGGTAGCCGCCGTTGGCGGTGATCAGGGCACGGCGCCCGGGATTGGCCACCAGCACCTCGGCCATGGTGGCAATGGAATGCATCACATAGTTGCTCCACGGGCCGCCCGCGAACGTCAGCCCGCCGGTGACGGTGAGCGGGCGGGCGGGGTCGTCGACGCTTAGTCCCAGTTCGGCCGCCGCGACCTGGACGGCGGAGGGGAAGCACGAGTACAGGTCGACGTAGTCGACATCGTCGATGCCCAGGCCGGCGAGCTCCAGCGCCCGCGCGCCGGCGATGCGGATGGCCGCCGATCGGTGCAACTCGTCGCGCTCGGCGATGGCCGGGATGTCGTGCGCGTCGGTGCCCGCGTGCGGGTAAACCCACTGGTCTGCGGGGACCTGCAGGCGTTTTGCCTGCTCGACGGAGGTGAGGATCAGCGCGGCGCCCTGGTCGACCATGTTGTTCGAGTTCATCAGCTTCGTGTAAGGCCAGCTGATCATCCGGTTCTGCGGTCCGGGCTGCCAGATTTCCTCGGCGGTCACCGGTTTGCGGATCCATGCGTGCGGATTGTTGACGGCAACGGCGTTGAACCGCGCCCAAAGCTCGCCGACGCGCTTGAGGTGATCCTCGACCGACTCGCCGTTGGCGATGCGAAGCGCCTGCTCGAACAGCGGGTAGACGTAGGCCGGCCGGTCCATCCGGATCCTGAGCTCCGCCTCGCCGGCCATGGGGACGTCGTCGTCGGTGACCTCGGCCATCGGGACGGAGTCGCCCTGCACGGTCCACTCGAGCTTGCTGCCTTTGGCTTTCAGCCCCCTTCTGGTGCGCCAGGTCTCCGCGCCGGCCAGCAGCACGACGCCGGCCCGGCCGCGCTGGATGTCCAGGCAGGCCTGGTTGACCAGCGACTGCGGCACGTTGCCACCGACGGGGCTGTACCGGGTGGTGAAATCGGCGGCGCCGAGCCGCTCGCCGAGCAGCAGCCCGGGATCGCGGTATTGCGCCGACAACACGTTCACCACGCGGATGGAATCCACAGCCTCGATCACCCGGGAGTCCGCGGCTTTCCGGGCCGCCGCGGCCATCAGGTCGACCGGTTCGACGGACCGCTTCGCCGGGTCGATTTCGTCGCGGTGGTTGACCTGGCCGTAGCCGATCAACACCGGTGTCCTGGGATCGACGGTCATATAGCGAACCTATCGTTAGGCCTGGCCGAGCGTCACACCAGAGTGGCGATCGTCACCGAGTGCCACGCCAGCGTGTCCCCCGCAAGCGGGTGGGGGTCCCCCCGCAAGCGGGCAGTGCCCCCAGCTCGGCGCCGCCGGCGCTAGGCCGGGCTAGTCCTGGCCGGCGGTCGCGAACAGCACACGGTCGTGGATCAGCCGCTCGGTCTCTTCGGCGCTCATCTGCAGCAGGTTTCGGCAGATTTCGCGGGTGTCTTGGCCGGGCAACGGCGCCGGGCGTTGTGGGGCCGGCGGGATGTGCCGAAACGGTGCCGGACCCGTCTCCGCCGGCAGCGGACGCTCGATGAGCGGATGCACCATGTCGCTGAACAGTTTTCGTTCGGTCAGCTGAGGGTCCTCCAGAATGTCGCGCGGCCGGTTCATCGGTCCGGCCGGAACTCCGGCGGACTGCAGCAGTTCGGCGGCCCGCACCGGAGTGCGGGCGCGGGTCCAGGCCGACACCAGCTCCACCAACTCGCGCCGGTTGGCCAGGCGCGCCTCGCCGGTCGCGAAACGCGGGTCGTCGACCCATTCGGGGTGGTCGAAAAGGGTTGCAGTGCAGCGCCATTCCTCGTCGGAGCCGATCGAGATGACGCACCACTCGTCGTCGCCCGCGCATGGGTAGACCGCGTGCAGGCTGGTGTCATCGCGGATTCCGCGGATGCCGGCGGCGAGCGCGGCCTGGGTGACGTACAGCGTGTCGAGCTGATTGACCACGACCTCGGCCTGCGAGATGTGGACGTTTGCGCCGTTGCCGGTGCGGTCACGGCGGATCAGCGCGGCGAGCGCCCCGATGGCGGTCACCCGCCCGACCACGTGATCGGGGAAGATCGTCGTCGCGTCGTAAAAAGCGTGCCGCCCGGCGTCGGCCTGGTCGTCCGGATCCTCGGACGTCCACAGCCGGGTGACGCCGGTCGCGGCGCGGACCAACGGGCCGTAGCCCATCCGGGTGCTCCATGGCCCGGTGTTGCCGAAGGCGCTGCTTCCCGCGAGCACGATCCGCGGGTTGAGGGCGCGCAGTGTTTCGTAGGAAAACCCAAGTGCGGTAAGGGTTCCCGGCTTGAAGTTGGCGAAGACCGCGTCGGCCTCCGCAACCAGCCGGCCGAAGATGTCCTTGCCCGGCGCGCTGCGCAGATCCAAGCCGAATCCGAGCTGATTGCGGCGGGTCCACGCGAAGGACTCACTCATGGCGTCGCCGGCGCGGGCCTGCCGCAAACCGTCCGGGTAGTCGGCGCTTTCGACCTTGATGACCTCGGCGCCCAGGTCCCCGAACAGCCGGCTCAGCTCGCCGCCGGCGACGATGATGCCCAGGTCGAGGATCCGCAGCCCGTTCAAGGGGTAATCGCCAACCTTGCCCGACGGCGCCCGCACCAGCACCGGGTTCCCGCGCCAGTACGGTTCGTCTTCTCCCACGCCGGGGGCCGGCGTGCGAAAGCCCGAGCGTTGCCCGTCGATGACGAAATATCCGGTGGGCACACTGGTGCGCACCCCGGGGACCACCTCGGCCTCGGTGATCGCACCCACCGCCTGGAAATGTTCGGAGCCCAGGACCCACGATGGCGGCAGCACGGCCGCGATCGGCACCCCGTGCGCCTGTCCGGCGGCAACCAGATCCTTCATGGTCTGGTCGGCGAACAAGGCCTGGACCAGCACGCTGATCTCGGGCCAGGCCGCAAAGCGGGCGCCGATCACGTCGTACTTGGGGTCCTGGAAGTCTTCGGGCTCCCCCAGCCAGCGCCGCAGGCCGCGCCACTGGCGCGGCGCCATCACGCATAACCGGACGTAACCGTCCTTGCACGGACAGATCGGGTAAGCGTCCTGGTTTCTCGGGCGCCCACGCCACCGCCCGGTGCGGCGGATGCCGGCGGCGGCCTGGCCGTGCGCGCCGAATGCCGGGTCGAGCGCCGTGACGACGGCATCAAACCGTGAGAAGTCAATGTAATCGCCTGTACCACAACGTAATCTGTTGTAATAAGCGACAAGGGCGGCCCATGCCGCCTGCACGGCGGCGGTCGCCGAAGCGATACCGTCCGGCGGCAAGACGGGGGTGCCGCTGGTGGGACCAGAGCGCGACAGCGAGCCACACATCGCGTACAAAACCGGGTCGGTGGCGCGCCATGAGGATCGCGGACCCGTCTCACCGAAATCGGTGATCGACAGCACCACCAGGTGCGGGAAGTGAGCGGCCAACTCGGCGCCCGACGTCTCGAATGCGCCCGCGTGCCCGTTAAGGCCACTGTCCACGACGATGTCGGCCTCGGCGGCGAGGTCGAGGAACCGCTGGCAATCGCTTTCCTCGAGCGGATCCAGCACCGTGCTGCGCTTGTTGGCGTTTCGCACGGCGAACGGGATGCTGACACCGACCAGCGTCGGCAACGCGTCCCGTCCTTGGCTTCCGCCCGGGAATTCCACCTTGAGGACGTCGGCACCCAGGTCGGCGAACAGCCGGGTCACCGCGTCGGCGCTGCCACTCGACAGGTCGAGGACGCGCACGGCATCGAGCAACCCCTCGGGCATCTGCCCACCGTACCCGCCCGATCAGCCGCCAACCGCGAGCGCTTGGTCGGCGGCCAAATGTCCAGCCGCCCAGGCCGGTTCGTGCCGAAATCCTGACCGGCTACGCTCGGTAGTTCTTGATAGCCCTTGTCAGTTCGTGTCGAAGATTCCCGGATGGAGGCACCCGACCCATGAGCGCCCAGTTGAGCTACGTCGAGGCCGTGGTAGTCGGCGCGTTCCAGGGCGTCACCGAACTGTTTCCGGTCTCCAGCCTCGGGCATGCGGTGTTGGTCCCGGCGCTGGTCGGCGGGCAATGGGCCCGGGACCTCAACGTGTCCAACCCCGAATCGCCCTATCTGGCGTTTATCGTCGGCCTGCATGTCGCCACCGCCGCCGCCCTGCTGGTGTTCTTCTGGCGTGACTGGTTACGCATCGTGGCGGGCTTCGTCTCATCGGTGCGTCATCGTCGAATCCAGACGCCCGACGAGCGGCTGGCCTGGCTGATCGTGCTGGCCACCATCCCGGTGGGGCTGGCCGGGGTGGCCCTCGAGCACCTTTTCCGCACCACGCTGGGCAAACCGATTCCGGCGGCGGCATTCCTGCTGCTGAACGGCATTGCCCTCTATGCCGGCGAGGTGCTGCGCCGGCGCGTTTCACCGGCCGACACCGACGAAGAGCACGCGGACCACACCGGCGAAGCCATCGACAATCGGCTGGCCGAACTACCGATGCGCCGCGGGGTGCTGATCGGGGCCGTCCCAGATCCTGGCCCTGCTCCCCGGCATCAGCCGTTCCGGTATAGCCATGGTGGCCGGCCTCTGGCGTGGCCTCTCGCACGAAGACGCCGCCCGCTTCTCCTTCCTGCTCGCGACGCCGATCATTCTGGCCGCCGGGGTCTATAAGATCCCGGATCTCTTCGGGCCGCTTGGGGCGGGCATCCACGGCCAGGTCCTGGCCGGCAGCGTCGCGTCCTTCGTCTGCGCCTACCTGGCCGTTCGGTATCTCACGCGGTATTTCCAGACCCGCACTCTGACACCGTTTGCCGTTTATTGCGCCCTCGCCGGGGCCGCCGGCCTGGTGTGGCTCAGCGTGCATTAGACGGGTGCGCAGCGATAGCGCACTTGCTTCACCGGCTGGTTGCCGAAAGTCACTGTGCGGCAGGCTCCGTCGAACCTCCACCCGTCGTATTCGTAGAACCGCCGAGCGCCGACATTTCCGTCCAGCACCCACAGCAAGGCGCCCGTCACACCGACGAGGCGCAGCCGCTCCCGCGCGGCGGTCATCAGCAGCCGCCCGATTCCGGTCCGCACGTGCGCGGGATCGACGTAGATCGCCATCAGCTCACCGAAATTCGGGAAGTCCTGGTCGCGGCACAGGCCCGTGGTCGCCAAGCCGCGGATCGCGGAACCCTCGACCGCGACCAAAGTGGACGCCATCCGAAGCCCGACGCGACCAAAGGTGTATCGGTTGGCCCAGACTCCGGGCTTGAGGCCGTCGAGGTATTCCTGGGCGATAAGTCCCCGGTATGCCGACTGCCACGACCGGACGTGCACTCTGGCCACCTCATCCGCATCCGTGGGGACGGCCGCCCGCACCTGGGTCATCGTTGGAGTATCGGTGCACTCGCCCGGCCTTGCCATTCGGTTATTTGCGCGGCGCGTCGTCGAGTGCTGTGCTTACCCAATCGCCTAGCTGACAACCGTCAACTTCCTAGGAAGGACGAAAATGGCAGACACGGCACTCGGCCTGAAGGTCCAAGACAAGGTAATCGTGATCACCGGCGGCGCACGGGGAATCGGACTGGCCACCGCGACCGCATTGCACAATCTTGGGGCCAAAGTCGCGATCGGCGATATCGACGAGGCCAAGGTGAAGGAGTCGGGCACCGCGCTCGGCCTCGACGTCTACGGCAAACTCGACGTCACCGACCCGCATTCCTTTTCGGAGTTTCTGGACGAAGTCGAGCGCCAACTCGGCCTGATTGACGTGCTGGTCAACAACGCCGGCATCATGCCGCTTGGCCGGATCGTCGACGAGCCGGACGCGGTCACCCGGCGGATCCTGGACATCAACGTCTACGGCGTGATCTTGGGCACCAAGCTGGCAGCGCAGCGGATGATTCCTCGAGGACGAGGGCACATCATCAACGTCGCCTCGCTCGCCGGGGAGGGGTATATCCCCGGCGCGGCCACCTACTGCGCAAGCAAGCACGCGGTGGTGGGCTTCACCGACACAGCCAGGCTTGAATACCGGAAGACCGGCGTGAAATTCTCGATCGTATTGCCGACGTTCGTCAACACCGAACTCATCGCGGGCACCTCCGGTGCGAAGGGGTTCAAGAACGCCGAGCCAGCCGACATTGCCGAGGCGATCGTGAAGCTGGTGGCCAAGCCCAAGCCGCGAGTGCGGGTCACGAAAACGATTGGTGCGTTGGTCGCTTCGGCGAAGTTCATGCCCCGCTCGGTGGCCGAGGGGCTGAACCGGGCCCTCGGCGGCGAGCATGTCTTCACCGATGACGTCGACGTCGACAGGCGCGGGGCTTACGAGGCACGGGCTCGCGGCGAAGAATGAGCACCGCGTAGGGCGCCGTTCATCTGAGGCGCGGACAATCGTCGGGGTGACCGTAGAAACCCCGACAACCACGACGCCTTTTTCTAAAGACCTCTCCGACGACGATCTGGCCCTCATCGACAAGTACTGGCGCGCCGCCAATTACCTGTCGGTCGGCCAGATCTACCTGCTGGCCAACCCGCTGCTGACCGAACCGCTGTCGCCCGAGCACGTCAAACCCCGGCTGCTGGGGCACTGGGGCACCACGCCCGGGCTCAACATCGTCTATGCGCATCTGAACCGGATCATCCGCAACCGCGACGCCAACGTCATCTACGTCACCGGTCCGGGCCACGGCGGGCCCGGATTGGTCGCCAACGCCTACCTCGAGGGCACCTACAGCGAGGTGTACACCGGCATCGAGGAGGACGCCGAAGGACTGCGGAAGCTCTTCCGGCAGTTCTCCTTCCCCGGCGGCATCCCGAGTCACGTCGCGGCGCAGACCCCGGGCTCCATCCACGAAGGCGGCGAGCTCGGCTACGCGCTTGTCCATGCCTACGGCGCGGCCTTCGACAACCCGGACCTGGTCGTGGCCTGTGTGGTCGGCGACGGCGAGGCCGAGACGGGTCCCCTGGCCGCCAGTTGGCACTCCAACAAGTTCCTCAACCCCGTCACGGACGGCGCCGTGCTGCCGATCCTGCAGCTCAACGGCTACAAAATCGCCAACCCCACCGTGCTGGCCCGCATCCCCCACCCCGAACTCGAAGCACTGTTGCGCGGTTACGGCTACCGGCCCATCACGGTCGCCGGTGACGACCCGGCCAACGTGCACCGGCAGCTGGCCGCGGCGCTCGACGACGCCTTCGACGACATCGCGGCCATCCAAAGCGCCGCGCGCGCCGGCAACCACGCGGAGCGACCCGTGTGGCCGATGATCGTGCTGCGCACCCCCAAGGGCTGGACCGGTCCGAAGGTGGTCGACGGCAAGAAGGTGGAGGGCACCTGGCGGGCGCACCAGGTGCCGCTCGCCGAGACCCACGACAATCCCACACACCGCGCGCAGCTGGAGGAATGGTTGCGCAGCTATGGGCCCGAGGAGTTGTTCGACGGCGACGGCGCGCTGCGCCCCGAGCTGCGGGCGCTGGCGCCCCGCGGTGATCGCCGGATGAGCGCCAACCCCCATGCCAACGGCGGGCTGCTGCTGCACGACCTCGAGTTGCCGGACTTCCGCGACTACGCGGTGCCGGTGTCGCGGCCGGGCGCAGAAACGCACGAGGCCACCCGGATTCTGGGCACGTTCTTGCGGGATGTGATCGCCCGCAACTCGGACCGATTTCGTCTCATGGGTCCTGATGAGACCGCCTCCAACCGGCTCGACGCCGTGTATGGCGCGACCGACAAGGTGTGGCTTTCGGAGATAGGGCCCGATGACGAGCACCTCGCACCGGACGGCCGCGTGATGGAGGTGCTTTCCGAGCACCTGTGCCAGGGCTGGCTGGAGGGCTACCTGCTGACCGGCCGGCACGGCCTGTTCAACTGCTACGAGGCGTTTGTCCACATTGTCGACTCGATGATGAACCAGCACGCGAAATGGCTCGCCACCAGCCGCGACCTGCCGTGGCGGCGGCCGATCGCGTCGCTGAACTACCTGCTGAGCTCCCACGTCTGGCGCCAGGACCACAACGGGGCGTCGCATCAGGATCCCGGATTCATCGACCTGGTCGCGAACAAACGGGCCGAGGTGACGCGGGTGTACCTGGCGCCGGACGGCAACACGCTGCTGTCGGTGGCGGACCACTGCCTGCGCAGCCGCGACTACATCAACGTCATCGTCGCCGGCAAGCAGCCCGCGCTGGCCTACCTGGACATGGACCAGGCCATCGCCCACTGCGCGCGCGGCCTGGGCATCTGGCAGTGGGCCAGCACGGCCACCGCCGAACCCGACGTGGTGCTGGCCTGTGCCGGGGACGTCCCGACGCTGGAGATCCTGGCGGCCGCCGACATCCTGCGTCGCGAATTGCCCGGGCTGGCCGTCCGGGTGGTCAACGTCGTCGACCTCATGCGGCTGCAGCCGGAATCCGAGCACCCACATGGCTTGCCGGACAGGGAGTTTGACGCGCTGTTCACCCGCGACAAGCCGGTCATCTTCGCCTACCACGGCTACCCGTGGCTGATCCACCGGCTTACCTATCGGCGCACCAACCACCAGCACATCCATGTGCGCGGCTTCAAGGAGCGCGGCACCACGACGACGCCGTTCGACATGGTGATGCTCAACGACCTCGACCGGTTCCACCTGGTCATGGACGTCATCGACCGGGTGGACGGGCTGGCCAGCCAAGCCGCGGTGTTGCGCCAGCGGATGGTCGACGCCCGCCTCGCCGCGCGTATTTACACCCGCGAGCACGGTGAGGACGACCCGGCGATCGCGGGGTGGACCTGGGAGTCGAGCGAGCGGAACGAACGCAGTGAGTGACGGGAGCGAGACGACAAATCTGGCCTGGGAGTCGAGCGAGCGGAACGAACGTAGTGAGTGACGGGAGCGAGACGACCAATCTGACCTGGGAGTCGAGCGGGCGGAACGAACGCTAAACAGGCTGCGCTGCTTACTGATCCGAGGGCGGTGCTGCCTGGTATGTAGCGAACCTGGTGCTGAGCTGGCGCTACCCTGGTGCGGTGGCGAGTGTTTTGTCGGTCAACTTGGCTCGTGTGCGAACGAATCCGGACCCGCACGCGCAGTCGAAGTTGACGGGCATTGACAAAGTGGCGGCTACCGAGGCGGTCATGGTGCGGGCACCGGGGCCCATGCACGGTGGCGTCGGCAGCGGACTGGTCGGCGACACGATTGGCAACCACAAAGTCCACGGGGGTGACGACCAGGCCGTCTACACCTACGCGCGAGAAGACCTCGACGCATGGGAAACGCAACTCCAGCGCACTCTCACCGACGGAACGTTCGGCGAGAATCTGACCACCTCGGGCATCGATGTGACTGGGGCACGGATCGGTGAACGCTGGCGCATCGGCACCGACGGCTTGGTGCTGGAAGTCTCCGCGCCCCGCATACCGTGCCGGACTTTCGCGGCATTCCTGAATTTGAACCACTGGATCAAAACCTTCACTCAGGTGGGGAAGCCCGGCGCCTACTTACGGGTGATTTCGCCCGGTGCCGTGCGCGCCGGCGATCCAATCACCATCGATTACCGCCCCGATCACGATGTGACCATCAGGCTGGTCTTTGGCGCCCGAATGTCTGAACCTGAGCTGCTTCCTCGGTTGTTGGTGGCCGACGCGCTCCCAGCAGAGCTCAAGGACTACGCGCGCCGCCGGATTGCGTCGAACAACGGCTAAGCGTCGAGGTACGCGGGGTGCCAGCGGTCCGCAGGTAAACTTGCCCAATGCCCGACGCGACGGTCGCCGCCGACCCCCATCCCGTGGTGTCACAGCTCTCGGCGCTGCACCGGTTCCGCATCCATCTCGACATCGCCGTCGTCGTCGTGGTGCTGGTGCTGACGAACCTGATCGCGCACTTCACCACGCCATGGGCGAGCATCGCCACCGTCCCGGCCGCCGCCGTCGGCCTGGCGATTCTGATGCGCGCCAACGGGCTGGACTGGACCGACCTGGGCTTGGGCCGCGAGCACTGGAAGTCCGGGCTGGGGTATGCCCTGGCTGCCGTGGGCGTCGTGGCGTCGGTGATCGCCGCCGGGATCCTGTTGCCGATGACCCGGCCGATGTTCATGAACAACCACTACGCCACGATTTCCGGCGCCCTGATCGCCTCGATGGTCATCATCCCGCTGCAGACCGTGATCCCCGAGGAGCTGGCCTTTCGGGGTGTGCTGCATGGCGCGCTGAACCGGGCCTGGGGTTTTCGCGGCGTCGCGCTGGCGGGATCGCTGCTGTTCGGTCTGTGGCATGTCGCCACGTCGCTCGGGTTGACCAGCAACAACGTCGGCTTCACTCGGCTGTTCGGCGGCGGGATCGCCGGGATGCTGGCCGGGGTGACGTTGGCGGTGCTGGCCACCGGCGCGGCCGGGTTCGTCTTCACCTGGCTGCGCCGGCGAAGCGGCAGCCTGATCGCGCCGATCGCGCTGCACTGGTCACTGAACGGGCTCGGTGCCCTGGCCGCGGCGCTGGTCTGGCACCTGTCGACCTGAGTCCTGATCAGACAAGCAGCACCGCGGCGCCGGCGATGCGACCGGCGCTGAGATCGGTCAGGGCCTCATCGGCTCGTCCCAGCGGGTATTCCGGCGTGGTCACCTCGATGTGATGCTCGCCGGCGAAGTCGAGGAACGCCCGCGCGTCGGCCCGGGTGTTCGACGTGACCGACCGGACCTGGCGCTCCTGAAACAGATGACGCTGATAGTTCAGCGGCGGGATGTCGGACAGGTGAATGCCCGCGATCGCCAAGGTGCCGCCGCGGTCCAACGCTTCTAGCGCGGGCAGCACCAGCTCGCCGACGGGCGCAAACAGGATCGCGGCGTCCAGCGACACCGGCGGCGGATCGGCAGCGCCTTGAGCCGACGCGGCGCCGAGTTCCAACGCCAGTTCGCGCGCCTCGGCCCCGCGGGTCATCACGTGCACCTCGGCGCCCTGCGCCAGCGCGACCTGCGCGGTGATGTGGGCGCTGCCGCCGAAGCCGTACAGACCCAGCCGTCCGCCCGGTGGTAGCTCGGCGCGCAGCAGGGAGCGATATCCGATGATGCCTGCGCAGAGCAACGGCGCCAGCTCGCTGTCGCTGTAACCGCTCGGCAGGTGGTGCGCGAAAGCGGCTGGGACGGTGGCGAATTCGGCGTACCCGCCGTCGGCGTCCCAGCCGGTGTAACGGGACTCCGGACACAGGTTCTCGTTGCCCCGACGACAGTATTTGCACACACCGCAGGTGTGGCGGAGCCAGGCGATGCCCACCCGGTCGCCCACCTTGAACCCGTCACCGGCCTCGTCACCGACCTCGACGACCTCCCCCACCACCTCGTGGCCGGGCGTCACCCGGTCGCGGTGCACGGGCAGATCACCCTCGGTGACATGCAGGTCGGTGCGGCACACCCCGCACGCGCGCACGGCAACCAGCAACTCCGACGGCGCGGGCCGCGGCACCTCAGCGGTGACTTGCTCGAGTGGTCCGGTGTCCATCGGTCCGGGCCGGCGCACCCGCCACGCGCGCATCGTCGTGGTCGTCACCGCTGGGGTCATCAGTCCATCTTGCCGCAATCCGCCACGGCCGCAACGTGTTAACCCCGGCTAGGTCCTTCGCATCATGCCGACGACCCACAGCAGGATCACGGCGCCGAGCAAAGCGGTGAAGAAGGTGAAGATGAGCCCGCCGCCAGCGGTGTTGACGAAGAAGCTCAGGATGAAGCCGCCGATCAAGGCACCGACGATGCCAATCACGATGTCCATCAGGATGCCGGATCCGCTGCCCTTGACAATCTTGCTGCCGATCCAGCCGGCGAGACCGCCGATGATGATGTAACCGATGATGCCGACGCTGGTCAGCGTCGTGGAGCGGGCAAGATATTCGGTTGCTGCCATGACGTCCATGCGGGTCTCCTTGCGATCGCTGGCAAAGCCCGAGTGCTGGGCCGTGATCTCGGTATACCCGCTTTGCGCAAAGAAACGGGCGGCGAAACGGCCACAATTGGGCACATCCGCCCCGACCGCTACAGGAGTGCCCGGCGGGTTAGGCCGGTAACGTCCGCTGCGGCGTCGGTGTGGGGGCGGGAGAGACGTCGCCCGCGGGCGCCTGGCCCGGTGCCGGAGCGGGCGCCGGTGCGCCCGGTGCCGGAGCGGGCGCCGGTGCGCCCGGGGCCGGTGCGGGGGCTCCCGGGGCCGGTGCGGGGGCCGCCGGAGCTGTCCAGGGCTGGATCGACTCGGCCAGCGCCTTCGCCGCGCCCTGGTCCACCGGGTCGTTCGAAGTCCCGAGCCACACCACGAACCAGCGCTGCGGGGGGCCGTTCCCGGCCGAGGGCGAGCCGACCACACCCGTCCAGATCTGGCCGTTCGGCTTGGACGGATCGCTGAACTTCACCTCGTAGTACGACGCGCTTCCGGTGATCCCGTTGGCGGCGGTCAGCGGCGCGGACGCCTGATTGATCCGGGTGCCGGGATACGGCATGAAGAACTCACCCATGTCCGATCCCAGCCGGACCGCGGCCTTCGCGTCGGTGGCTTCGGCACTGGCGTAAAGCTTTTGGTCCAACCGGCCCATCACGATGCGGGTGTCGTTGGCGACCGGCGGCGGCTGCCCCGGCGCCGGCGGTTGGCCGATGGTCTTGCTGAGCAACTCCGAGCCGTAGTCGAGGTGCGACGCGTCTGACTCCACCCACCCGGGGGGAAGGACGAAGCTGAATCCACCGGGGGCGTTGCCGATCCGGCCGGCGTTGGGGTCGACGGCCGGCGGCGGGGGCGCGTTCGGATCAACCGGTGGCGGCGGCGCCGCATTGGGATCGCCCGGCTGGGGCTGCGGCGATCCCGGGGCGCCCGGAGGGGGTGGGGTCGTGGTAGTCGACGGCGCGGGCGCGGGTGCCGCCGTGGTGGTCGACGGCGGCGGGGGTGGGGGCTCCGGATCGGCGTTCGAGGTCGGCGGCAATGCGATGGTGACGGCGCTGGCACTGGTCACCGTGGCGATCGCCAGCATCGCCCACAGTCCTTTGCGACGTGTCGAGTTCGGGTCCACCTGCTCCATGGCGACGAACCTACCGTGTTACCGCTGTGACGCAAGGGTGTGTTGCGGCGGTTTCGCCGATGTTGCCGATGTGCAACCTGGCGGGCGTCGACGCAGGTCATTGAAGCGCGGGGTACAACGACACCTCGCGAGCCTTGACGGAGAACCACACGCGCTCCCCGGGTCTCAGCCGCAGCTCGGTCGCGGCGTCGACGGTGATCTCCGCGGCCAGGCCGGGGGCACCATCGGGCTGGTCCCCGCCACGCACCAAGACCGCGGGCCCGCGGACATCCAGCTCGGCCACCGTCACCTCGACGGTGTTGCGCGGGCTGCCGTGCGGCCGGTCGCGATACACGGCCACGGCCGCGGGCGGGAACACCGCGACCGCGTTGTGCCCGGCGGTGAGCTGGTCGTCCGGCCCCTGGGCCGGGGTCGCATGCCAGCCAGCGCCGGAGCGGGCGTGCAGCGAACCGTCGGCGCCGATGGTGCCGTTGACCAGGTTGATGCCCGCGATGCGCGCGCCGAAACGACTGCGGGGCGCGGTGAGCACGTCGGCCACCGCCCCGATTTCGGCGACCTTCCCCGACTCGAGCACCAGCACTCGATCGGCCAGCGTGAACACGTCGAGCAGGTCGTGGGTGATCAGGATTACCGCGCGCCCCGTTTCGGTCACCGCGTTGCGCAACACCGCGCGGATGCCCGCGGCCGAGGCGACGTCGAGTCCCTTCAGTGGCTCGTCGAGCAGCAACACATCGGGTTCGGCCGCCAGCGCGCGGGCGATCGCGACCCGCTGGGCCTGACCGCCGGAAAGCTGCCGCGGTTTTCGGTCGGCAAAGTCCTCGGCGTCCACCTCGCGTAGCCAGCGCAACGCCGTCGCCCTGTCCGCGGCGCGCGCCGAGCGCAACATTGCCCGACGACTGTGCGGACCGAAGGCCACGTTCGCGGCAACGCTCATGTGCGGGAACAACAACGGGTCTTGCAGGAGCAACCCCACCCGGCGGTCGTGAGTTGCCACGTTCACCCCGGCCGCTGTGTCGGTCAACACCCGATCCCCCAACCGCACCACGCCTTCGTCGGGGTGAACCAGGCCGGCGATGACGTGCAGGGCGGTCGACTTGCCGGCGCCGTTGGGTCCAAGGACGGCGAGCACCTCGCCCGCGGGCACCGAGAATTCCACACCCAGATCGCGTTGGGCGACAACGGCGCGCAGCTGCAACTCGCTCATGGCCGCTACCTGGTGTCGGTCCCGGTCAGCCGGCGCGCGCCCAGCCCCAGCACCACCAACGCCGCCACCGCCACCAGCACGATCGACAACGCCACGGCCGCGTTCGCGTCGGTCACCCGCTGCAGGTAGATCTCCAGCGGCAGGGTTCGGGTGACCCCTTGCCGGGAACCGGCGAACGTCAGCGTCGCGCCGAACTCCCCCAGCGAGCGGGCGAACGCCAGCACCGCCCCCGACATCAGGCCCGGCAGCAGCAGCGGCAGGGTCACCCGCCACCAGACCGTGCTGGGTCGCGCCCCCAGCGTCGCCGCCACCACCTCGTAGTCGGCTCCGGCGGTGCGGGCGGCACCC
This sequence comes from uncultured Actinomycetota bacterium, assembly GCA_963802525.1. Classification (GTDB taxonomy): domain Bacteria; phylum Actinomycetota; class Actinomycetes; order Mycobacteriales; family Mycobacteriaceae; genus Mycobacterium. The sequence goes on from CAWDJC010000034.1 coordinate 51,137, forward strand.
TCGAGGGAAATCACCAGAAACGGCAGCGAGACGAAGGTCTGCGCCAACACGACCGCTGTCGTGCTGAAGGCGATGCTGATGCCGGCGGCCTCCAGGTACCGCCCGATCAGTCCTAGCCGGCCGAACGCGTAGAGCAACGCAATGCCACCCACCACCGGCGGCAGCACCAACGGCAGCAGGATCAACGGTCGCAGCAGCCGCACCCCGCGCGCCGTGCTGCGCGCCAGCACCAGCGCCATCGGCACTCCCAGCAGCACGCAAAGCGCGGTGCTCGCGGCGGCGGTCTTGAGGCTCAGCAACAGCGCCGTCTTGGACGAGGGGCTGGAGATCAGCGACCAGAAGTTCGGCCAGTCAACCTTGATCGCGATCGCCAACAGCGGCAGGACCACGAACACGGTCCCCAGAGCGGCGGGGACATACACCCAGCTCGGCAGATCCGTAGGCCGGTGCACGGTTCAGGGTTTGGCAAAGCCCGACTGGGCCAGGATGTTTTGACCGGTGTCGCCGGTGACCATGGCGACGAACTTTTGGGCCAACGTCGGTTGCGCCGCCTTCTTCAACACCGCAATCGGATAGACGTTCACCGCGCCGGCGGCCTCCGGGAAGTTGACCGTGGTCACCTTGTTTCCGGCGCTGTGGGCATCGGTGACGTACACCAGCCCGGCGTCCGCCTGTCCGGTGGTGACCTTGTTGAGGACGTCGGTCACATTGAGTTCCTCGCTGACCGGGTTGAGGCGCACCCCGGTGCTGTCTTCGATCCGCTGAGTCGCCGATCCGCACGGCACCGGCTTCTGGCAGATCACCACGTTGAGCCCCGGCCTGGCGAGGTCGGCGAAGGAACCGACCTTCTTCGGGTTGCCCGGCGCGGTGACGATGACCAACGTGTTCGAGGCAAAGTTGGTGGGATTGCCGGCCAGCAGCCCCGCCTTGGCGACGGTGTCCATCTGCGCGGTGTCCGCCGATGCGAAGACGTCGGCGGTCGCGCCCTGGGTCAGCTGGGTCGCCAGCTCCGAGGAACCTGCGAACTCGAAATCGGCGCTGCTGCCGGGGTTTTCGGCTTTGAACTGCTGACTGATCTGAGTGAACGCCGGCTTTAGCGACGCCGCGGCGAACACCACAACCTTTCCGGACTCCGGGGAGGCCTGGGAGGGTGACGAGGAGTGTGACTTCGAACCGCAACCGACAAGGCCCGAAACCAGCCCCGAAACCAGCAGCGTCGACACCAAACCGGCCAGGATCCCGATCCGAGGCATGAATGAACCCTAGCCCGCCGAGGATGCGGTCCGCGCGCTGGCTGAATCGTCGCAAAAAAGTGACGGCCGAATAGTTACGCAAATGATCCGCGCGTCGTGGGGCCCGCAATTTCGCTGATTAGCTACTGTCCAGTAACATATACGGGGATTGATGCCATAACGCGCTGAGATCCCAGGCATCGGTTCCGCACGGAACAGCCAGGGTCTGGGTTCAACGTTGAACACGAGGAGGGCATGGCAGTGGAGGTGCTGGTCACCGGCGGAGACACCGATCTGGGGCGCACGGTAGCCGAACGCTTCCGCGATGACGGTCACAAGGTGACCCTCGTGGGTGCGCGGCGCAGCGATCTGGAGATCGCCGCCAAGGAACTCGACGTGGACGCGATCGTCTGCGACATCACCGACCCGGCCAGCCTCGATGACGCCCGCGGCCTGTTCCCCCACCACCTCGACACCATCGTCAACGTGCCGGCGCCGTCGTGGGACGCCGGCGACCCACGCACCTATTCGGTGTCCGACACGGCCAACGCGTGGCGCAACTCCCTCGATGCCACGGTGCTGTCGGTGGTGCTGACCGTGCAGGCCATCGGGGATCACCTTCGCTCCGGTGGCTCCATCATCAGTGTGGTGCCCGAGAACCCGCCCGCCGGAAGCGTCGACGCCGCAATCAAAGCGACGCTGTCGAATTGGGTCGCCGGACAGGCGGGCCTCTTCGGCACTCGCGGGATCACGGTCAACGCCGTCGCGAGCGGGCGCAGCGTCCAGGCCGGTTACGACGGCCTTTCCCGGACCCCTCCGCCGGTCGCGGCCGAGGTCGCCCGCTTGGCCCTGTTCCTCACCAGCCCGGCGGCTCGCCACATCACCGGCCAGACGCTGCACGTCAGCCACGGCGCGCTGGCCCATTTCGCCTGAGGCTGAATCCAATCGCCTTCGCGCTCTGGTTCGGGCGCCGGGCCGATCGCTACGGTGAATGGCGTGGCTATTCGACTTGGTCTGCAGATTCCCAACTTTTCCTACGGCACCGGGGTAGACAAACTCTTCCCCACTGTTCTGGCCCAGGCCCGCGAGGCCGAAGCGGCTGGATTCGACTCGGTCTTCGTGATGGACCACTTCTACCAACTGCCCATGCTCGGCGATCCCGACCAACCGATGCTGGAGGCCTACACCGCGCTCGGCGCGCTGGCCACCGCAACCGAACGGGTGCAGCTCGGCACCCTGGTGACCGGTAACACGTACCGCAACCCGACACTGCTGGCCAAGATCATCACCACGCTGGACGTGGTGAGCCAGGGCCGGGCGATTTTGGGCATCGGCACCGGCTGGTTCCAGCTCGAGCACGATCAGCTGGGATTCGAGTTCGGCACCTTCACCGACCGGTTCAACCGGCTCGACGAGGCGCTGCAGATCATCCTGCCGATGATCAAGGGCGAACGGCCGACCTTCTCCGGCAAGTGGTATCACGCCGACCAGGCGATGGCCAATCCACGCTTGCGCGACCACATCCCGCTGATGATCGGCGGCAGCGGCGAGAAGAAGACGATCCCGCTCGCCGCACGCGCCTTCGACCACCTCAACGTCATCGCCGGGTTCGACGAGCTGCCGGCCAAGGTGAAGGTCGTGCGGGAGCGATGCGAGGAGATCGGTCGGGACCCGGCCACCCTGGAAACCAGCACACTGACCACGGCGGTCGTCGACGAGAACTTCAAGCCCGACCAGATCCCCGCCGAGATGACCCAGCGCATGGTGGTCGGTAGCGCCGAGTCGGTCGCCGACCAAATCAAGACCAAGGTCTTGGACGCCGGAATCGACGGGGTGATCATCAACATGCCCTTCTACACACCCGGGGTGATCAGCGCGGCCGGCGAAGCGCTGCGTCCGCTCTTCGGGCTGTAGCCGTACGCCGCGGGCGTCGGGCATGACGAGCATCACGTTCGGTGACCAGGCCCGACGCCGCCATGTGGTTGATTACACACGCTTATCACCTGGGTTTCGGGGAATCGCCTGACTAGCGTTGTAGCTAACTGTCGCGCGCCCAGGAGTCCCGTCAGGAGTAGCCGAAACATGAGCCCGCAGCCAGAAACCACAGCTGCACCCGAACGTCGTCACCGAGTCGTCATCATCGGATCGGGATTCGGCGGCCTCAACGCGGCAAAGAAGCTCAAGCACGCCAACGTCGACATCAAGATGATCGCCCGCACCACCCACCACCTGTTCCAGCCGTTGCTGTACCAGGTCGCGACAGGCATCGTCTCCGAAGGCGACATCGCGCCGCCCACCCGGGTCGTCCTGCGCAGGCAGCGCAACGTCCAGGTGTTGCTCGGTGACGTCACGCACATTGATCTCGATGGGCAGTTCGTCGTGTCGGACCTGCTCGGCCACGCCTACGAAACCCCGTATGACACCCTGATCGTCGCCGCCGGCGCCGGCCAGTCGTACTTCGGCAACGACCAATTCGCTGAGTTCGCGCCGGGCATGAAATCGATCGACGACGCGCTCGAGGTCCGGGGACGAATCTTGAGCGCGTTCGAACAGGCCGAACGGTCCCGCGATCCGGAACGACGGGCCAGGCTGCTGACGTTCACCGTTATCGGTGCCGGCCCCACCGGCGTCGAAATGGCCGGGCAGATCGCCGAATTGGCCACCCACACCCTGAAGGGGTCTTTCCGGCACATCGATTCCACCAGGGCGCGAGTGATCCTGCTCGACGCCGCCCCCGCGGTGCTGCCGCCGTTTGGCGAAAAGCTGGGTCAGCGGGCGGCCGCGCGGCTGGAGAAGATGGGCGTGGAGATCCAGCTGGGCGCCATGGTCACCGACGTCGACCGCAACGGCATCACGGTCAAGGACTCCGACGGCACGATCCGGCGCATCGAATCGGCCTGCAAGGTTTGGTCCGCCGGGGTATCCGCCAGCGGGCTGGGTAGCGATCTCGCCGACCAGTCGACTGTCGAACTCGACAAGGCCGGACGGGTAAAGGTGTTGCCCGACCTGTCCATCCCGGGCCACCCCAACGTGTTCGTCATCGGCGACATGGCCGCCGTCGAAGGTGTGCCAGGAGTGGCGCAGGGCGCCATCCAGGGCGCCAAGTACGTCGCCAGCACGATCAAAGCCGAACTCGGCGGTGCCAACCCGGCCGAACGGGAGCCGTTCCAGTACTTCGACAAGGGCTCTATGGCCACGGTGTCGCGGTTTTCCGCGGTGGCCAAGATCGGTCCGCTGGAGTTCAGCGGCCTCTTCGCCTGGTTCGCATGGCTGGTATTGCACCTGGTCTACCTGGTCGGGTTCAAGACCAAGGTCAGCACGTTGCTGTCCTGGATCGTGACCTTCCTGAGCACTCGGCGTGGCCAGCTCACCATCACCGAGCAGCAGGCGTTTGCGCGAACCCGCCTCGAACAGCTGGCGGTACTGGCGGCCGAGGCAAAGCGTCCGGCGGCCAGGCGGGCCAGCTAACCCGCAGTCGGTTCGGCGCGCAACGTCAGCCCATCAAAGATACTGTGGCACAACGTAATTCGTCGCCGGGCTACGCCTCTAGATTCTGCAGCCGCACCTGGCCCCGGGCCACCACCCGATCGCTGTCGTCGGTGATGGTGACCAGCCACAGCTGCTGACGCCGGCCGCGATGAATCGGTTCGGCGGTGCCGTACACCGTCCCGGAGTTGATGGAGCGGAGGAAATCCGTGTTGTTGTTGACGCCGACCACATTGCCGCCATTGCCGTTCGCGTTCAGCCAGGTGTAGGCGGCCACGCTGGCCATGCTCTCGATGATTGAGCAATAGACGCCGCCATGCAGGAGGCCCATTGGCTGCAGCAGTTTGGGCTTGACCTCGAGTTGGGCGCGGGCGCGATCGGGGCTGAGTTCGGTGAACTGCAGCCCCAACTCGCTGTCGAACGGTGCGGTGAAATTGGACGGCAATATCGCTTCGGGCGGCGGTGGCACGTTCCTGTGTCTACACCATCGGCGATCCGGGACGGTCCGGGCGGAATGCCTGCCCGCGAAAACGGGCGAGCCCCGCGCCGGGCGCGGGGCTCGCCGATCGAGTAGACCGGGGGTCGCTGCAGCCCTCAGGACTCTGCCGCGGTCATGTCGCTCGACCGACACCAGCATAGGCAAGGCTGCCCTAATATTGCAAGGTATGGTCGGCGGTGCGGCCGAGGTGCATTGCGCACGTGTTGATACGACGGACAGTAGTAAGCGGAGTACGCTGGTTTCAACGCTCAGGAGATGAACGAACTATGGCCAAGCTGACCCGGCTCGGGGATCTGGAACGCGCCGTGATGGATCATTTGTGGTCCATGCCGGAACCCCAAACCGTTCGCCAAGTCCACGAAGCCTTGTCCGCGCGGCGCGACCTCGCTTACACGACGATCATGACCGTGCTGCAACGGTTGGCTAAGAAGAACCTGGTCTCCCAAATCCGAGACGACCGCGCCCACCGGTACGCACCCGTGCACGGGCGCGACGAGCTGGTCGCGGGGCTGATGGTCGATGCGCTGGCCCAGGCCGAGGACTCCGGGGACCGACAGGCCGCGCTGGTGCACTTCGTCGAACGTGTCGGCGCCGACGAGGCGGAGGCACTGCGGCGCGCGCTCGCCGAGCTGGAAGCAAACCAACGCAATACGCCGTCGGCTGGCGTTACTGCGGAGGACTGAGAGAGACTAGCAGCGTGTCCGCGCTGGCCTTCGCCATCCTCGCGGTGCTGCTGGTCGGTCCGGCCCCGGCCTTGCTAGCACGAGCGACGTGGCCCTTGCGCGCCCCCCGCGCCGCGATGGTGCTGTGGCAGGCCATTGCGCTGGCCGCGGTCCTTTCGGCGTTCAGCGCGGGCATCGCGATCGCCACCCGGCTGCTGATGCCGGGCCCCGACGGGCGGCCGACGGCGAGCATCGTCGGCGCCGCCGGCCGGCTCGGGTGGCCCCTATGGGGCGCATACATCGCGGTCTTCGCCCTGACCGTGCTGGTGGGCGCCCGGTTGATGGTGGCGATGGTGCGGGTGGCCATCGCCAATCGGCGACGGCGGGCACACCACCGCATGGTGGTTGATCTGGTCGGGGTCGGACATGGTGCCGCGCTCGCCGAGCCGTGCGCCCGGACGCGCGACCTTCGCGTCCTGGACGTTGCGCAGCCGCTTGCCTACTGCCTACCGGGTGTGCGCAGCCGGGTTGTGGTCAGCGAAGGGGCGCTGAACACGCTCGCCGACGCCGAAGTCGCGGCCATCCTCACCCACGAGCGGGCCCACCTGCGGGCCCGGCACGACCTCGTCCTGGAGGCCTTCACCGCGGTGCACGCCGCCTTCCCGCGGCTCGTCCGCAGCACCCACGCGCTGCGCTCGGTGCAACTGCTCGTCGAGTTACTGGCCGACGACGCCGCCGTCCGCGCCGCCGGGCGCGCTCCCCTGGCCCGGGCACTGGTCGCCTGCGCGTCCGGGCGCGCGCCATCGGGTGCGCTGGCGGCCGGCGGCCCGAGCACGGTGCTGCGCGTCCGCCGGTTGTCCGGGCGTGGCAACAGCGTGGTGCTCTCGGCGGCCGCATACCTGACCGCGGCGGCCGTCTTGTGGGTCCCCACCGTCGCGCTGGCCGTACCGTGGCTGACGGAGTTGCAGCGGCTGTTCAACCTCTGAGACCTCCGAAGCTGCGGAAAGCCAATCACCCCGGGCGGATCCATGTCCGCTGTGCCACAGTGTGACCGAAGGCTTCCAATGTTCTCCAACCTGAGAGGCTCCCTCAAATGCCAGACATGAGTTCGTCGGATGCGAAGACCGGCACCGCGCAGATCGGCGTCACCGGCCTGGCGGTCATGGGTTCGAACATCGCCCGGAATTTCGCCCACCACGGTTACACGGTGGCGCTGCACAACCGGTCGATCGCCAAGACCGACGCGCTGCTCAAAGAGCACGGCGGCGAGGGCAAGTTCGTGCGCTCGGAATCCATCGAGGAGTTCCTCGACGCGCTGGAGAAGCCGCGGCGGGTGCTGATCATGGTCAAGGCCGGCGACCCCACCGACGCGGTCATCAACGAGCTCGCCGACGCTATGGAGGAAGGCGACATCATCATCGACGGCGGCAACGCCCTCTACACCGACACCATCCGCCGCGAGAAGGCGATGCGCGAACGCGGCCTGCACTTCGTCGGCGCCGGCATTTCCGGCGGCGAGGAGGGCGCGCTCAACGGACCGTCGATCATGCCCGGTGGTCCGGCCGAGTCCTACAAGTCGCTCGGGCCGCTGCTCGAGGAGATTTCGGCGCACGTCGACGGGGTGCCGTGCTGCACGCACATCGGTCCCGACGGCGCCGGCCACTTCGTGAAGATGGTGCACAACGGCATCGAGTACTCCGACATGCAGTTGATCGGCGAGGCCTACCAGCTGCTGCGCGACGGGCTGGGCAAGACCGCGGATGAGATCGCCGACGTGTTCGACGAGTGGAACAAGGGCGACCTCGACAGCTTCCTCGTCGAGATCACCGCTGCGGTCTTGCGCCAGACCGACGCCAAGACCGGGAAGCCACTCGTCGACGTCATCCTCGACGAGGCCGAGCAGAAGGGCACGGGCCGCTGGACGGTGAAGTCGGCCCTGGACCTGGGTGTGCCGGTCACCGGTATCGCCGAGGCGGTGTTCGCTCGCGCGCTGTCGGGTTCGGTCACACAGCGCAAGGCCACCACCGGGCTGGCGTCCGGTGAGATGGGCGCCCGGCCCAGCGATGCAGCCCAGTTCGTCGAGGACGTCCGGCAGGCCCTTTACGCGTCGAAGATCATCGCCTACGCGCAGGGGTTCAACCAGATTCAGGCCGGCAGCGCCGAATACGACTGGGGCATCACGCCGGGTGACCTGGCCACCATCTGGCGCGGTGGTTGCATCATCCGGGCGAAGTTCCTCAACCGCATCAAGGAGGCCTTCGACGAGGACCCCGACCTGCCGACGCTGATCGTCGCGTCCTACTTCCGCAGCGCCATCGAGGCCGCGATCGACGGCTGGCGTCGCGTCGTCGTGACGGCCACCCAGCTGGGCATCCCGATCCCGGGCTTCTCGTCGGCGCTGTCCTACTACGACGCGCTGCGCACCGAGCGGCTGCCCGCGGCGCTCACCCAGGGGCTGCGCGACTTCTTCGGCGCGCATACATACGGCCGCATCGACGACGACCCCGGCAAGCGCTTCCACACCCTGTGGAGCGGGGACCGCAGCGAAGTGCCCGCCTAGCGATGGTTTGCGGGTAAGAGGGCGCAAAGGGGCAAGCCGACTCAGATGAGGTTCTTGGACGGGCATCGACCCGGGTACGACCTGACCTACAACGACGTTTTCATCGTCCCGAACCGGTCCGAGGTCGCGTCGCGCTTCGACGTCGATCTGTCCGCGACCGACGGCTCCGGCACGACCATTCCCGTCGTGGTTGCCAACATGACGCGCGGTGGCCGGACGGCGGATGGCCGAGACGGTGGCGCGGCGGGGTGGCATCGTGATCCTGCCCCAGGACCTTCCGATCCCGGCGGTGCAGCAGACCGTGGGGTTCGTCAAGAGCCGCGACCTGGTTCTCGACACCCCGGTGGTGCTGGAGCCCGACGACTCGGTGTCCGACGCGACCGCGCTGATCCACAAGCGTGCCCACGGCGTCGCCGTCGTGGTGTTCGAGGGGCGACCCATCGGTCTGGTCACCGAATCGTCCTGCCTGGGCGTGGACCGCTTCACCCGGGTGCGCGACGTGGCCGTGACCGACTTCGTGACCGCCCCGGTGGGCGCCGAGCCGCGCAAGATCTTCGACCTGCTCGAGCACGCCCCGATCGACGTCGCAGTGGTGGCCAACGCCGACGGCACGCTGGCCGGGGTGCTGACCCGCACCGGCGCGATCCGCGCCGGGCTGTATACCCCGGCCACCGACGCGCACGGGAGGCTGCGCGTCGGCGCGGCCGTCGGCATCAACGGCGATGTGGAGGCCAGGGCCCGCTCCCTGGCCGAGGCCGGTGTCGACGTGCTCGTCATCGATACCGCACACGGACATCAGGTCAAGACCCTCGATGCGATCGACGCGGTCGCGTCGCTGGGCTTGGGCTTGCCGCTGGTGGCGGGCAACGTGGTGTCGGCGGAGGGTACCCGGGACCTGCTGCGCGCCGGTGCGACCATCGTCAAGGTCGGCGTCGGGCCGGGCGCGATGTGCACCACCCGGATGATGACCGGCGTCGGCCGCCCGCAATTCTCCGCCGTGCTCGAATGCGCCTCGGCTGCAAGGGAACTCGGAGGCCACGTGTGGGCCGACGGCGGCATCCGGCATCCGCGGGACGTGGCGCTGGCAGTGGCCGCCGGGGCGTCGAACGTCATGATCGGGTCGTGGTTCGCGGGCACCTACGAGTCGCCCGGAGACCTGATGCGCGACCGCGACGACCAGCCCTACAAGGAGAGCTACGGCATGGCGTCCAAGCGGGCGGTGGTCGCCCGCAGCGGCGCCGAGACCGCGTTTGACCGCGCCCGAAAGGCGTTGTTCGAAGAAGGCATCTCGACGGCCCGGATGGGCCTGGACCCCGCCCGCGGCGGCGTCGAGGACCTGATCGACCACATCACCGCCGGACTCCGCAGCACCTGCACCTACGTCGGTGCCTGGACCCTGGCCGAGCTCCATGAGCGGGCCGTCGTCGGTGTGCAGTCGGCCGCGGGGTTCGCCGAGGGCCATCCGCTGCCATTGGGTTGGTGACCATCAGTTTGGGGACTTCGGGGACATCGCTAAGTCACTGACGGTCGTTCTGCCGGCTGGACGTCTTGGCTACCATGTGAATTCACGTGGATTTTGGACTAGCAGCAAAGCGCTGCGCCGCATCGAGGGAAAGGGATGACGTGCCGCAGGCACGCGTCAAGGCCCGCCTGCTGACCCGGGCCTTCCGGGCGGAGCGGCGACCCGCAACGTCCCCGGAGCCCTCGGCATCGCCAAGATCCTCCCGGCGATCGAGTCCGTCGTGAACATCGCCGTCACCGTGGTCACCGTGCTGGCCATCGCGCTGCTCATCTTCGCTAACGGGGTCTTCGTCGCGGCCGAATTCTCGCTGACCGCACTGGACCGCAGCATCGTCGAGGCCAACGCCGCCGCCGGCTCGCGCCGCGACCGCTTGATCCTGCGCGCCCAGCGCAGGCTGTCGTTTCAGCTGTCGGGCGCTCAGTTGGGCATCTCCACCACCACGCTGGCGACCGGATACCTCACCGAGCCGATGGTGGCCGACCTGCCCCATCCGGCGTTGAGCGCGATCGGAATACCGGACCGGCTCGCCGACGGGATCATCGCCTTCCTGGTGCTGGTGATCGTGACGTCGGTGTCGATGGTGTTCGGTGAGCTGGTCCCGAAATACCTCGCCGTGGCGCGCCCGCTGTCGACCGCCCGCGCCGTCGCGGGCTTTCAGCTGCTGTTCTCGCTGCTGTTCACCCCGGCTATCCGGCTGACGAACGGCGCGGCCAACTGGATCGTTCGCGAGCTGGGCATCGTGCCGGTCGAGGAGCTGCGCTCCGCCCGTTCACCGCAGGAACTGGTGTCACTGGTGCGGACGTCGGCGCGCAGCGGCACCCTGGACGCCGCCACCGCCGCCCTGGTGCGGCGATCGCTGCGAGTTCGGCGCCCTGACCGCCGAGGAACTGATGACGCCGAGGTCGAAGATCGTCGCGCTACAGACCGACGACACGGTCGCCGACCTGGTCGCCGCGGCCGCCGAGTCCGGCTTTTCGCGTTTCCCCATCGTCGACGGTGACCTCGACGAGACCGTCGGCATCGTGCACGTCAAGCAGGTGTTCGGCGTTCCGCGGGCCGATCGTGCGCGCACCCTGCTGACCACGCTCGCGCAGCACGTTCCGGTGGTGCCCTCGACGCTGGACGGCGACGCCGTCATGGCCGAGATCCGCGCCAACAACCTGCAAACCGCGATGGTCGTCGACGAATACGGCGGCACGGCGGGCATCGTGACCGTCGAGGATCTGATCGAAGAGATCGTGGGCGACGTCCGTGACGAACACGACGACGCGACCCCGGATGTGGTGGTGGCCGGCGGCGGCTGGCGGGTGTCGGGCCTGCTCCGCATTGACGAGGTCGCCACCGCCACCGGATACCGGGCCCCCGAAGGCCCCTACGAGACGATCGGCGGCCTGGTCCTCCGCGAGCTCGGCCACATCCCGGCCGTCGGGGAGGCGGTAGAGCTGACCGCGCTCGACCCGGACGGCCTGTTGGATACCTCGGCGCGCTGGCAGGCGACCGTGGTTCGGATGGACGGCCGCCGGATCGATGTGGTCGAGTTGAAAGAGCTGGGCAGCCGCGCCGAAACGGCCGTGGGGCGGCGCCACCGATGAACGACGCCCTGGGAGTGCTGCTGGCGATCCTGCTGATCGGGTTCAACGCGTTTTTCGTCGGAGCGGAATTCTCGCTGATCTCCGCCCGGCGCGACCGCCTGGAGGCATTGGCCGAGCAGGGCAAAACCAGGGCCGTCACGGTCATCCGCGCAGGCGAGCAGCTCCCGTCCATGCTGGCCGGCGCCCAGCTGGGCGTCACGGTCGCCTCGCTGCTGCTCGGCCGGGTCGGCGAGGCCGCGGTCGCCGACTTGCTGCGGACGGCCCTCGGCCTGTCCGGCATGCACCCGGCGCTGCTGCACACGGTCTCCTTGGCGATCGCGCTGGCGATCGTGGTGACGCTGCATGTGCTGATGGGCGAGATGGTGCCGAAGAACATCGCGCTGGCCGGCCCGGAGCGCACGGCGATGCTGCTGGTGCCCCCCTACCTGGCTTATGTGCGCGCCGCACGGCCGTTCATCGTGTTCTACAACAAGTGCGCCAACGTGATATTGCGCGCGCTGGGTGTCGAGCCCAAGGAGGAACTCGACTTCACGGTGTCCACCGCCGAGCTGAGCGAGCTGATCTCGGAATCGGTGTCCGAAGGGCTGCTGGATCCCGAGGAGCACACCAGGCTGACCCGGGCGCTGCAGATCCGCACGCGCGTGGTCGGCGACGTCGCGCGGCCCCTCGCCGAGATCCACGCGGTGCCGGTGGCCGCGCCCGGCTCCGGGCCGATGGTCGGCGCGGTCGAACAGGCTTTGGCCCAGACAGGTTACTCGCGGTTTCCCGTCGCGGATCTCAGCGGGAAGTTCATCGGCTACCTGCACATCAAGGATGTGTTGACGCTCGACAACGACCCGAAGACGGTGATCGATCTGGCGTGGGTGCGCCCGCTGCCGCAAGTTCCAACGTCGTTGCCGCTGGCCGACGCCCTGTCGCGGATGCGCCGCAGCAACAGCCATCTGGCATTGGTGACCGACGACACCGGCGCCGTGGTTGCGATGGTGGCGATGGAAGATCTGGTGGAGGACCTGGTCGGCACCATGCGCGACGCGTAGTGGGCCGACCGCCGGGTGAGACCGGGTGAAACGGCGCCGAGCCCGTATGATCTCCAACGGCTAACAGTCAAGAAAGCGCCAGAGGGCAGAGGGTCCCGGCCCGCGGAACATGCGTTGCCAGGAGCGATCCTCGGGGCTCGTCGCGGCGCCATCTTTGGAGCTGTAGCCGGGCATGACCTGCTGTTGCGGGTCGGCCGGATAACGTTCGTCAGGCTGCTGGTCGGTAAGCTGGGCTCAACGCCTGTTGAGGCCAGTGCGGTTCTACTTGGCCCTTTACGGAGGAGAAACATGACTGATCGCGTGTCGGTCGGGAACTTGCGCGTCGCCCGGGTGCTCTACGACTTCGTGAACAACGAGGCCCTGCCCGGCACCGATATCGACCCGGACAGCTTCTGGGCGGGCGTCGACAAAGTCGTCACCGACCTCACTCCCGCAGAACCAGGATTTGCTGAGCCGTCGCGATGAGCTGCAGGCCCAGATCGACAAGTGGCACCGGCACCGGGTGATCGAGCCCATCGACCCCGAGGCCTACCGCCAGTTCCTGACCGAGATCGGTTACCTACTCCCCGAGCCCGACGACTTCACGATCACCACTTCCGGGGTCGACGACGAGATCACGAAGACGGCCGGCCCGCAGCTGGTGGTGCCGGTACTCAACGCGCGGTTCGCGCTCAACGCCGCCAACGCCCGCTGGGGCTCCCTCTACGACGCCCTGTACGGCACCGACGTGATCCCCGAGACCGACGGGGCCGAAAAAGGCACCAGCTACAACAAGGTCCGCGGCGACAAGGTGATCGCCTACGCACGCAAGTTCCTCGACGAAGCAGCGCCGCTCGCGTCGGGCTCGTGGGCGGACGCGACGGGCCTGAGCATCGTTGACGAAGGGTTGCAGATCGCCACTGGTGCGGAGTCCACCGGGTTGGCCAGCCCGGAGAAGTTCGTCGGATACAGCGGCGAGCTCGGCTCCCCCAACTGGTCGGTGCTGCTGGTCAACCACGGCCTGCACATCGAGATCCTGATCGACCCGGAGTCACCAATCGGTAAGACCGACCGCGCCGGCGTGAAGGACGTGATCCTGGAGTCGGCGATCACCACGATCATGGACTTCGAGGACTCGGTCACCGCCGTCGACGCCGATGACAAGGTGCTCGGCTACCGCAACTGGCTCGGCCTGAACAAGGGCAACCTGGCCGAGGAAGTCCGAAAGGACGGCAAGACCTTCACCCGCGTGCTCAACGCGGACCGCACCTACACCAAGCCCGATGGTGGGCCTGACGGCGGCGAGCTGACCCTGCCCGGACGCAGCCTTCTGTTCGTCCGCAACGTCGGCCACCTGATGACCAACGACGCGATCGTCGACGCAGAGGGCAACGAGGTGTTCGAGGGCATCATGGATGCGCTGTTCACCGGCGTGACCGCGATCCACGGCCTCAGAAGCGGCGAAGTCAACGGGCCGCTGACGAATAGCCGCACCGGTTCCATCTACATCGTCAAGCCCAAGATGCACGGCCCGGCCGAGGTGGCCTTCACCTGCGAGCTGTTCAGCCGCGTCGAGGACGTGCTGGGGCTGCCGCAGGGCACCCTGAAGGTCGGCATCATGGACGAGGAACGCCGCACCACGGTCAACCTCAAGGCGTGCATCAAGGCCGCCGCCGACCGGGTGGTGTTCATCAACACCGGGTTCCTGGACCGCACCGGCGACGAGATCCACACCTCGATGGAGGCCGGCCCGATGATCCGCAAGGGCGCGATGAAGAACAGCACCTGGATCAAGGCCTACGAGGACGCCAACGTCGACATCGGACTCGCCGCCGGCTTCAAGGGCAAGGCGCAGATCGGCAAGGGCATGTGGGCGATGACCGAGCTGATGGCCGACATGGTCGAGCAGAAGATCGGCCAGCCGAAGGCGGGCGCCACCACCGCGTGGGTGCCCTCGCCGACGGCGGCCACGCTGCACGCGATGCACTACCACCAAGTGGATGTGGGCGCCGTGCAGGAGGAGCTTGCGGGCAAGAAGCGCACCACCATCGAGGAGCTGCTGACCATTCCGCTGGCCAAGGAATTGGCCTGGGCCCCAGAGGAAATCCGCGAAGAGCTCGACAACAACTGTCAGTCCATCCTCGGCTACGTGGTGCGCTGGGTGGAGCAGGGCGTCGGCTGCTCGAAGGTTCCCGACATCCACGACGTCGCGCTCATGGAGGACCGCGCCACCCTGCGCATCTCCAGCCAGTTGCTGGCCAACTGGCTGCGCCACGGCGTGATCACCAGCGAGGACGTGCGGGCCAGCCTGGAGCGGATGGCGCCGTTGGTGGATCAGCAAAACGCCGGCGACTCGGCATACCACGCGATGGCGCCCAACTTCGACGACAGCATCGCCTTCCTGGCCGCCCAGGAGCTGATCTTGTCCGGAACGCAGCAACCCAATGGCTACACCGAGCCGATCCTGCATCGGCGCCGGCGTGAGTTCAAAGCCAGCGCCGCCGGTGCCTGAAACCACCCCGACATGCGGTAGTACGGCCTTTAACAGGTAAATGACTAGAATCTGCGCCGAGTCCACAACACGTCGCGCGATGGGTCGACGGAAAGGCGGCGGGCACCGGTATGGGTAGGCACAGCATGCCCGACCCCGGGGACTCCGTCGATCAGCCAACTGACGAAAACCTTGTCGACGATCCGCACCCTGCCGGCGAGACGGGCCACCACCACCGCGATCCCGAACCACCGGATGCCGGGGGGGATCCGGGCGCGGTTCCCGAGCCGCGGGCCGATTACCGCCACTACCCGCCCGAGGACGACTACGCGGACGAGGGCTTCCCCGCCGCGGGCGATCACTACGCGGACGACGAGGATTCCCGGGATTTCCCCGCCGGCCAGGCGTTCGCGGCCGGCGCCGCCGAAGAGTATCCGGATTTTCCGCAGCGCAAGGCGGGCGCGGCGAGCTCGGTGCCGCCGACGTCCCCGCCGGCCCCGTTGGGTGGCGGCCACCGGGGGCTTGGCGACTGGCGGGGCGGTCATCGCAGCGATGGCGGGCGCCGGGGGGTCAGCATCGGCGTCATCGTCGCGCTCGTCGCAATCGTCGCCGTGGTGGGCACCGTGATCCTGTGGACGTTCTTCGGTGACGCGTTGTCCCACCGGTCGCACAGCGCCGCCGCGCGCTGCGTGGGAGGCAAAGAGTCGGTCGCGGTCGTCGCCGACCCGTCGATCGCCGATCCCGTCCAGCAGCTCGCCGAGAGCTACGACTCCACGGCCGGCCCGGTCGGCGACCACTGCATGGTGCTGAGCGTCAAACCGGCCGGCTCCGACGCCGTCCTCAACGGCTTCGCCGGCAAGTGGCCGGCCGAACTGGGCGGCCAACCGGCACTGTGGATCCCGGGCAGTTCGATCTCCGCCGCGCGGCTCGCCGCGGCCGCGGGCCAGAAAACGATCACCGAGGGCCATTCGCTGGTGACGTCGCCGGTCATGCTCGCCGTCCGGCCGGAACTCGGCCAAGCCCTGGCCAACCAGAACTGGGCGGCACTGCCCGGCCTGCAAACCAACCCGAACGCTTTGGCCGGCATGAACCTACCGGGGTGGGGATCGCTGCGACTGGCGCTGCCGATGAACGGCAACGGCGACGCGTCGTTTCTCGCCGGCGAGGCCGTGGCGGCCGCGTCGGTACCCGCCGGTGCGCCGCCAACACAGGGCACCGGCGCCGTGCGCACGTTGCTGAGCGCCCAGCCCAAACTGGCGGACAACTCGCTGACGGAGGCGATGAACACGCTGCTCAAGCCCGGCGATGCGGCTGCCGCCCCGGTGCACGCCGTGGTCATCACCGAGCAGCAGCTGTTCCAGCGCGGCCAGTCGTTGTCCGACCCCAAGAGCACCCTGGCTTCCTGGCTGCCGCCCGGACCGGTGCCGGTCGCCGACTATCCCGCGGTGCTGCTCAGCGGCTCTTGGCTGACGCAGGAGCAGACCTCGGCCGCCAGCGGGTTCGCCCGCTTCATGCAGAAGCCCGAGCAACTCGCGAAGCTGGCCAAGGCCGGCTTCCGAGTCAACGGGGTGAAACCGCCGAGCAGCCCGGTCACCAGTTTCGCGGCGTTGCCGGCCACCCTTTCGGTGGGTGACGACGCGATGCGCGCCACGCTGGCCGGGGCCATGGCCGCCCCGTCGAGCGGACTGGCCGCGACCATCATGCTCGACCAGTCCATGCCGAGCGAGGATGGCGGAAAGACCCGGCTGGCCAACGTGGTCGGGGCGCTGCAGGACAAGATCAAGTCGTTGCCGCCCACCGCCAGCGTGGGGCTGTGGACCTTCGACGGTCACGAGGGTCGCTCGGAGGTGACGGGCGGACCGCTGGGCGACCCCGTCAACGGCCAGCCTCGCTCGGCGGCGCTGACGGCCGCGTTGGACAAGCAGTATTCGTCGGGGGGCGGTGCGGTGTCATTCACCACGCTGCGAATGCTCTACCAAGAGGTTCAGGCCAATTACCATGCCGGCCAAACGAATTCGATACTGGTGATCACGGCGGGGCCACACACCGACCAAACCCTGGACGGGGCCGGGTTGCAGGACTTCATCCGCAAGAGCGCCGACCCGGCCAAACCGATCGCGGTCAACGTCATCGACTTCGGCGGCGACCCCGACCGGGCCACGTGGGAGGCCGTCGCGCAGCTCAGCGGCGGTGGCTACCAGAACCTCACCACGTCGGCGTCCCCCGACCTCGCCACGGCCCTCAACACGTTTTTGAGCTGAAAACGGCGGCTCGAACAGTCGCGAGCGTAACGCCACGGCGAAAAACCCGGCCGATTTTCGCCGTGGCGTTTCCCCCGCAAGCGGGTGGTGCCCCCAGCGCGGTCGCGTTAGGCAAAGTTAGGCAAAGGCCTCCACCGGAGGGCACGAGCAGACCAGGTTGCGGTCGCCGTAGGCGCCGTCGATGCGACGCACCGGCGGCCATACCTTGGGCCGGAAGTCCTTGTCCAGAGGGTAGGCCGCCTGCTCCCGGGTGTACGGGTGATCCCATTCGGAGACGACCAGGCACTCAGCGGTGTGCGGCGCGCCCCGCAGCGGGTTGTCGTCAACGGGCCACTCCCCCGCGCCGACGCGGTCGATCTCGCCGCGGATGGCGATCATGGCCTCGCAGAAGGCGTCGACTTCGGTCAGGCTCTCGCTCTCGGTGGGCTCCACCATCAGCGTCCCAGCGACCGGAAAGCTCATGGTCGGTGCGTGAAACCCGTAGTCCGCCAGCCGTTTTGCGACATCGTCGACGGTCACCCCCGTCGACTTGGTGGTGCCGCGCAAATCCAGGATGCACTCGTGGGCCACCATGCCGTTCTCGCCGGCGTACAGCACCGGGAAGTACTCGTCGAGCCGCCGGGCGATGTAGTTGGCCGAGGCGATCGCGGTCAACGAGGCCGCCCGCAGGCCCTCGGCGCCCATCATCCTGATGTAGGCCCAGGTGATCGGCAGAATCGAGGCCGACCCGTAGGGCGCCGACGACACCGGATGCCCCTGCGGTAGTTCCGGGGCGTACGGGTGCCCCGGGAGGAACGGGGCCAGGTGCGAGCGCACCGCCACCGGACCGACGCCCGGGCCGCCGCCACCGTGCGGGATGCAGAACGTCTTGTGCAGGTTCAGGTGGCTGACGTCGCCGCCGAACTTTCCCGGCCGGGCCAGGCCGACCAGCGCGTTGAGATTGGCGCCGTCGATGTAGACCTGGCCGCCCGCGTCGTGGACGGCCGCGCAGATCTCGGCGATGTCGTGCTCGTACACGCCGTGCGTGGACGGATAGGTGATCATCAGCGCCGCCAGCCGGTCGGCATGCTCGGCCACCTTGGCCCGCAGGTCGTCGAGGTCGACGTCGCCGTTGTCGCGGCAGGCCACCACGGCCACCCGCAGCCCGGCCAGCGCGGCCGAGGCGGCGTTGGTGCCGTGCGCGCTGGACGGGATCAGGCAGATGTCGCGGTGTGGCTCGGCCCGGCTGGCGTGGTAGTCGTGGATCGCGAGCAGGCCGGCGTACTCGCCTTGCGAGCCGGCGTTGGGCTGCAGCGAGACGGCGTCGTAGCCGGTGATCTGCACCAGCCAGTTCTCCAGGTCGGCGATGAGCCTGCGAATTCCCGGGGTGTCGGATGCCGGCGCGAACGGGTGCAGGCGGGCGAATTCCGGCCAGGTGATCGGTTCCATCTCGGCGGCGGCGTTGAGTTTCATCGTGCACGAGCCGAGCGGAATCATGCTGCGGTCCAAGGCAATATCCTTGTCCGCCAGCGTGCGCAGGTAGCGCATCATCGCCGTCTCGGTGCGATATTGCGTGAACGCGGGATGGGTCAGAAACTCCGAGGTGCGGGACGCCCCCATGTTCGCGGCGGGGCGCGCCGCCGAGGTGCTGTCGACGGCCGACACACCGAAGGCGTCCAGCACCAGGGCCACGTGGGCGTCGGTGGTGGCCTCGTCGCAGGCCACCGACACGTGGTCGGCGTCGACGCGCCATAGGTTGACGCCCTTGGCCTTGGCCGCCGCCAGCACCTGGTCGGCGCGCCCCGGCACCCGCGCCAGCACGGTGTCGAAGAACTTGTCGTGCACCAGCGCATCGCCCACCGCGGCGGCGATCGTCGCGGCGTGGGAACGCACGCGGCGCGCGATCTCGGTCAGCCCGTCGGCGCCGTGGTAGCTGGCGTACATCGCGGCCATCACCGCCAGCAGCACCTGCGCGGTACAGATGTTGCTGGTCGCCTTGTCGCGGCGGATGTGCTGCTCGCGGGTCTGCAGGGCAAGCCGATAGGCCGGTGAACCGTCGGCATCCAGTGACACGCCGACCAGGCGTCCGGGCAGCTGCCGGGCGTGCTTGGTGTGCACGGCCAGGTACCCCGCGTGCGGGCCGCCGAACCCCATTGGGACACCGAACCTTTGGGTGTTGCCGAACGCGACGTCGGCGCCAAACTCCCCGGGAGGTGTGATCAGCGTCAGGGCCAGTAGGTCGGCGCCGACGGCGACCAGCGCGCCCCGGTCGTGCGCCTGCGCCACCAACGCCGACCAGTCCGTGATCCGGCCGCTGGCGCCCGGCAGCTGGGTGATGACGCCGAAGAAGTCGCCGTCCGGCAGGCCGTCACGCAGGTCGGCGGTGACGATCTCGATGCCCAACGGCTTGGCTCGGGTCGCCAGTACGGCTGCGGTCTGGGCGAAGACGTCGGCGTCCACAGCGAGCCGGTTCGCGCCGCCACGCGCCGCGCGGTGCATCAGCGTCATGGCCTCGGCCGCGGCGGTGCCCTCGTCGAGCATCGACGCGTTGGCGACCTCGAGGCCGGTGAGGTCGGACACCATCGTCTGAAAATTCAGCAGCGCCTCCAGCCGGCCCTGGCTGATCTCCGGTTGGTAGGGCGTGTAGGCGGTGTACCAAGCCGGGTTCTCCAGGATGTTGCGCAACAACACCGGGGGCGTGAGCGTGTCGTAGTAGCCCTGCCCGATCATCGACACGGCCACCGTGTTGGCCTCGGCCAGCTCCCGCAGCTCGGCCAGCGCCTCGGCCTCGCTGGCGGCCGGCGGCAACGCGTCGAGACCCGGCGCGGCGCCGCCGTCGGTGAGCTTGTCGAAAATGCCGGTGGGAACCGCCTTCGATGCCAGCTCGTCTAACGAGTCGACACCGATAACGGCGAGCATGGCCGCAACGGCCTGGCCGTCTGGGCCGATGTGCCGGGCTGCGAAGCTTGATGGGTCGGGCACTGGCGAACTCCTGTGATAGGCCCCGACAAAGGCAGAGGACTAGCGGCCCTCTCCCTCTGTCTTCACCCGTTCGCCGGGCGCCTGAGAGATTCGGCGCCGGGTGCCGTCTCGGCGCCTTTCCCCATCGGCGGGTGTGGACCTTTACGGATCTCCACCGCTTTCCAGAGGCATCGTCAACTCGCGCGGTCCGGGTGCCTGAGAGGTTGACGGAGAGGTGTTGCTCCTTCGGCGTCCGTGACTGGCGGTCACGGAACTCTCCCGCTCGAGTGCGATGCTTGAACTAGTTTACTCGGCCGCTTCGACGCGCGGCGTCGTGTCCGAAGAGCGCGGTCAGCCGATCTTGCGGTCGCGATGCTTGCGCCGGGACGCCAGCTCGTCTTCCGGGGTGGCGATCGACTCGCCACCGTCGGCGCGCTCGCCGTGGAAGTCCGCGATGACGCCCGTCAGCTCGCGCATCGCCCCGGACACGGCGATGCCGAACACGCCCTGCCCGCCCTGCAACAGGTCGACGACCTCTTCGGCCGAGGTGCACTCGTAAACCGTGGTGCCGTCGGAGAACAGGGTGATGTTGGCCAGATCCTGGACGCCGCGCTGGCGGAGATGGTCGACCGCGACCCGGATGTTGTGCAGCGAGATACCGGTGTCGAGCAGCCGCTTGACGATCTTGAGAACCAGGATGTCCTTGAACGAGTAGAGCCGCTGGCTGCCGGAGCCGGCCGCGCTGCGGATCGACGGAACCACCAGCGACGTGCGCGCCCAGTAGTCCAGCTGGCGGTAGGTGATCCCGGCGATCTGGCAGGCGCTCGGCCCGCGGTAGCCCACGAGCTCGTCGGGCACGGAATCGTCGGGGAACAGTCCCGGTTGCACGGGTGCGCTCGGTGCGGTGACGGGCTGGTCGCCGCTCGCGGCGTTTGCTTGGTCAGCTAGGTCCAGCTGCTCTTGACGTGGCTGGTCGCTCACGGTGGTTCCTCTCGCCGATCGCGCTGTCATTGTTAGCTGCGTCTCTGGCTGCACCGCAGCCACGTTTGGTCAGGCCCGAGTGCTAGAGAGCTTACGCTTTTCGATAGCTGTCGTGCCTTAAGTCGTAATCAAAGTATCGCCGCCGCGGGGCCAAGTGGCGGCTCTATCCGCCAGCGTGTCGAGAATCGCAGCGGCAGATGAAACGCATCCGTGATGTCCCTGTCTAAGCTAGTCCACCGTAGTCGCGCGTCGGGCCGACGCAGAATCGCATCATTCGAGCCCAGATCGTGCGAGTCTGCGTCTTCTCGCCGAGCTCGCTAGGTGGCCTTGAAGTCGTCGGGAGAGACGCTGTCGAGAAACTCCTTGAATTTCTCCACCTCGTCCTCGCGGACTGCGGTGTTGGCCTCTTCGTCGCTCTCGTCGGGGATGAGCAGGCCGGCCTGGGCGAGCACGGCTTCCTCGACGTAGATCGGAACGCCGACCCGCAGGGCTATCGCCACCGAGTCCGAGGGGCGCGCCGACACGGTGATGTTGCGTTCGAAGACCAGGTCGGCGTAAAAAGTGCCCTCCTGGAGATCCACGATCCGCACCTCTTTCAGCGAATGCCCAAGCGCGGCAATCAGATCCCTGATCAGGTCGTGAGTCAGCGGGCGGGGCGGTTCCACTCCTTGCTGCTCCAGCGCGATGGCGGCGGCTTCAGACTGACCGATCCAGATTGGCAGGTAGCGGTCACCGTTGGCTTCGCGCAGCAACAGCACCGGCTGGTTCTGCGGCTGCTCGACGCGAATGCCGACAACACGAACTTCACCCATCTGTGTCTGCCTTCCGCACATGCCGCCGTGGTCTGACTGACGCTCGGTGTGACGACGTCTCTTCAGGGCCGTCGGACACCAAGCTGTCCAACGAAGTCTAATCCTCAGCGGTGCAGAACGTCGCGAACGGCAGACTTGATCAACGAGGTGTGCAGTGTGATAGCGAGCGCAGCCACCTCACGCGCCAGGTCGTCGGCGCGATCGCGGGCGCCGGCCTTGCCGGCTTTGACTAACGGCCCGGCGATTTGGGCGATCAGATCGGACTGCCGGTCGGCCGCGGAGCGGAAGGCGCGCAGATGCCGCGGCTCGACGCCGTATTCGGACAGCGCCCGCGCGCACTGCAGGATGACCACGGCGTGTTCGTCGAATAGGCCGCCCGGGCCGGTGGTGATCACCCCCGCCTTGAGCAGCGCGGTCAGCAGGTCGTCGTCCACGCCCGCGCGCTCCAGGAGTTCTTCTCGACTCAGCCGGACCCGGGGGGGAGCCACCGCCGCCGCCTCGGCGCCGACATCCGCGTCCTCGGTGACCGGCACCGACACCAATCGCGGTACCGCGTAAGGCGATCCGATCGGTGGCAACTGACCGTCGGGCTGGGCGTCCAGCTGCGACCTGATCACCTTCAGCGGTAGGTAGTGGTCGCGCTGGGCGGTGAGGATGAACCTCAGCCGCGCGCAGTCGTACGCGGTGAACCTCCGATATCCCGACGCGGCGCGCTGCGGCATCACCAGTCCCTCAGCCTCCAAGAACCGAATCTTGGAGATCGTGACATCGGGGAAGTCCGGCCTTAACAGGTCCAGGACCGCCCCAATCGACATCCCGGCAAGCGCCGAGCTATCGGGTGCGCTCACTACCCTCCGGAACCTCCGCCGTCGTCACCTTGCTTGGGTCCGGTCAAGAACACCAACCGGAACTTGCCGATCTGCACCTCGTCACTGTTTGCGAGCACCGCCGAATCGACGGGCTCACGGTTAACGTAGGTGCCATTCAGGCTACCGACGTCGACGACGTGAAATTCGTTGTTTTCCAATCTGAATTCGGCGTGGCGACGGCTGACGGTGACGTCGTCGAGGAAGATGTCGCTGTCGGGATGCCGACCGGCGGACGTGATGGCCTGGTCGAGCAGGAATCGCGACCCAGCGTTCGGTCCCCGTTTGACGACCAGCAGCGCCGAGCCGGCCGGGAGGCCTTCGACGCCGGATACCGCGCTCTCCGTCCCCGCTTGCGCGGGGGCGTCCAGTTCGTTGAGGAAGTCGGCGCGAAAGACCGAAGTCGTCTCCACCGTGACTTCGTCAGAGGTCTGGTCCTGCTGACTTCCTGAGTCCATGCCCGTCACGCGCTGCTCCTCACTGGCCGCTGTGGCGTTATCCGACCGGGACGCTCGCCCGGCGTTTTCCTAAGTTTCCCTAAGCCGCGTACTGCCGATTACTTGACTGTCCAGTGCTTTCTAGTGTCTCTCAAGTGTCTTCCTAGAGGTGATGTGTCGACCGTACCGCGCACCGGTCCGCAATGCCCCCACCACCGGAGGATCGGAAGACCGATTGCCCGGCTCCCACGACGCGTAGTTGGGGATAGCATCCCCAACCTTGGACCGGGTGCGCCGCCCGCATCGTCGAGCGGGGCTGGCAGGCACATTAGCAATCGTCATTCGGTCAGCGTTCCGCGGTAGGCCTCGGCGTCGAGCAGCGTCGAGATGGCCGACTCGAGCTCGGCGGCGTCCGAAACCTGGACATCCACCAGCCAGCCGGCCCCGTACGGGTCGGAGTTGACCAGCTGCGGGCCGCCTTCCAGATCGCCGTTGACCGCCGAGACCGTGCCGGAGACCGGCGCGAACAGGTCGGACACCGATTTCGTCGACTCCACCTCGCCGAAGGATTCGCCCGCGGTCACTTCGCTGCCCACGTCGGGCAGCTGCACGAAAACGACATCGCCGAGCGCCGACTGCGCGAAGTCGGTGATCCCGACCCGCACGGTGTCGTCACCGCTTCGTCGAACCCACTCATGTTCAGCGGTGTAGCGCAGCTCGGACGGGATATCGCTCACGGGTGATCCTGTTCTGGTCGGGGTTGGTCACTTGACGGGCTGAGCGTATTGGTGCGGTTTTGGTTGTCGCAAGGTAGTCACGTCGACTCGGTCGGCCTGCTGCACAGACATTCGCGCGCCGACGCGCTTGATGCTGTCCTGCGCGCCGCCGGGGATGTTCATGGCCGCGGCCAGCGTGGGCGGATCGCCAATCGCCAGAATCGAATACGCGGGCGACAGCGTCTTGTTGTCGATGGTCAACGAGCCAGGCGTACCCACTATCCAGGTATCGACACCTACGCGCACGGACTGGTGTGCGTCGTTGACTTCGATCGCTTCGGCGCCGGCGGCGCGCAACTCGTTGATCACGTCGAGCATCGCCTCCGGTGAGACCCCGGGCCCGGGGTCCTCGATCGTGATGGTGACGCCCGGCCCGGTGGCGCCCACGGCGCCGACCAGGATGGACAGCGCGGCCAGCCTGGCCTGGGCGCTCTGGATCGCGGCCTGATCGGAGTTGCCGGAGGCCTGCATCGAGTTCAGCGTGTTCTGAAGTTCGCCGACTTCGGTATTCAGAGTGGCCTCGCGCTGCCGCAGCGAATCCAGCAGCACCAACAGGTCGGCGGGGCGGGCGGTGTCCAGCGCATCGCCCGACTTGGTCTGGCGGACCTGAGTGACGATGGCAATCCCCAAGACCAGGCACAACAGGATCGCCAGCGCTCCGAACACCAGACGGAAGCGGCCGCCCCGCAGCAACCCGGACAACCCCGTGCGGTGCACCGACCCGATCTCGGGCCGCGGGCGTTTCGCCGGTAATTCGTGGCGGCCGTGCTGCGCATCTTCGCTCGCCGTGGGCTCGCCTTCGGAGTGATCGTGCGCGGTGGGCACGTCACGACTTTCGTCGGCGGGGCGATCCGGCGGATCCTGGCTCACGCTGACCTCATCTGCGTCACGCCCCGAACAGCCTGCGCCGCAGCGCGGCGGCGTTGCCGAAGATGCGGATTCCCAGCACGACGATGATGGCCGTGGACAGCTGCGTGCCAACGCCCAGCTGGTCGCCGACATAGACGATCAGGGCGGCCACGAAGACGTTGAACACGAACGACACCACGAAGACCTTCGGGTCAAAGATCCGTTCCAGGTAGGCGCGCAGCCCGCCGAACACCGCGTCGAGCGCAGCCACCACCGAGATCGGCAGGTAGGGCTGGATGACCTCGGGGACGGCGGGGTGAAAAACCAAGCCCAGCACGATGCCCAGGGCCAGCGCCGCGATACCGATCATGCTCGGTTTCCCGTCCGTATTTCCCCGAGGGCGATCCGTCTCAGGAGGAGTTTTCTCACTAGGGCCCAATCTGTTTGGCGAACTTGACATCCCGGATGGATCCGGCAGGCAGCGACAGACCGTCGGCGACGTTCACGGTGACGACGACACCGTAGGAGGCCTCCAGCAGCCTAAGGCGCTGTAGGCCGGGGCTGTGGTCGAAGACGTCTCGCATTCCGTGCGGGGGCCCGACCGCGAGGATCTGGTAGGGGCTGCCGGTGGGGTTGTTGTCGACCAGGATCGCGCCGCCGGCCTGCCGGATGGCCACGTTCGGCCCGATCCGGACGCCACCGACGGAGATGGCCTCGGCGCCGCTCGCCCACAACGAGTTGACGACCAGCTGCAGATCGCGGTCCAGGATGATCTGCCTGCTGCCGTTGATGCGCTGCTTGGACACGTCGGACAGATTGGGGCTGGCACCGGGATCCGTCACGGTCACCGTCAGGCCGGGACCGATCACCGCGGTGCTGGCCGCCGCCAGGCTCAGCGCGTCGAGACGGGTCAGCAGCCGCTGCCCCTGGGCGTCGTCCGCCAGCGCGCGTCGCTGCACGTCGTCGACTCGAGTCGACAGCGCGCTGCGCTGCTGGCCCAACTTCGCGGCGGCGGCTTCGGACGACCGCACGCTTTGCAACAGCAGCTGCTGCGCGGTACGTACGCCGGGAGCAACCGAGCGGGCCTGCGCGACCGCGGCGGCAAACACCGTGGCGATGAGCAGCGCCGCCAGGGCCTGCCAGAGCCAGCCGGCGGCGCGTTCTCGCCCACGCGGGGGTGCGGCAGAACCGCCGCGTTTGGCGGCGGCCGCGGCGTACCCCGGATCCAGGTGCTCCGACAGCAGAGCGCGCAGCAGGGAGGGCACCGGGATCAGCTGTGGCCGCGCCGCCGCGTGGGCGCTGCGTCCGGCGTTGGGGTCGTAGCCGCCGAGCAGGCGGTCGGCGTCAGTCATGCCCGGTGTCCTTGCGCGCGACCGATTGGCGGGCAGGCTGTTTCAGCTTGGGCATTCGGCGCAGAACCAACGCCATCTGCACGGCATACAGCACGAACGCCCACAGGTAGGAATACAAACCCCAGCCCAAAAAACCCCAGCCGCAGGCCCACAGCACGCGGCTCCACACCGCTCCCCCCGTTCCCAGCAGGACGAGCGGAAAGCCCGACATCAACGCGAAGGTGGCGGCCTTGCCGACGTAGGTCACCGGAAGCGCCGAGAGTCCGCGACTGCGAAGCAGCGGCAACGTCGCGGCGAGCAACCCGTCGCGCACCAGCAACGTGATGACGAACCACCACGGCACGATTCCGCTTATCGCCAGGACGATCGGAACGGTCACCATGTAGAGGCGATCCACCGCCGGATCCAGCAGAACGCCGAGCCGCGAGGACTGGTTGAGCGTGCGGGCGATCTTGCCGTCGGCCCAGTCCGAAGCCCCGCTGAACATCAGGATCGCCACCGCCCAGCCGTTGGCGTGTGCGAAGAGCAGCACGTAGACGAACACCGGGATGAGCACCAGGCGAATGGCGCTCAGGGCGTTGGGCACCGTCAGCACCCGATCGGGCGGAAGCACCGGCTCCATGAGCCGTGACATTAGCCCGACGACGATGCGGTGCGCAGCGCGGACCGAGGAGGAGGCGGGCAATCGGGCCGGGCCCGACGACGATGCGGTGCGCACGACGGATTGGGGCGCACCCGGACGCGTACTGGGGGCACCACCCGCTTGCGGGGGAAACGCCACGGCGATTTCCAGCGCGAATTTGCGCCGTGGCGTTACGCTCGGCGACTCACGTTAGCGGAACACCCCGGGCAGGCTCAGGGTCGACAGCGTGTCATCGGACAGCGGGTTGTCGTTGACCATGTAAGTCCACGTCGACGTCGGCCGTGCCAGTTTGGACAGATCGAGTCCGGGCTCCTCTTCGAGCACGTTTGCGGTTTCGAACGTCTGCTGAGCCGCCTCGATCGCGTCGGCGGCGAGCGACGCGAACGCGTCGACCGCCAGCCGGTGGAACTCGTCCAGGGGGTTTTGCCGGCCCAGCGCGCGCAGGTGGATGCTTTCGCGGATGTCGGCCAGATACGCCAGGTGATCGGCCCAGCCGCGGTCGAGGTGATAGAGCATGATGAGCCGGCAGATCTTCTCGAGGCGGTCCTCGGAGATTTCGTCGGACAGTTCGTCGTACCGCTCCGGTGCCAGTTCCGCGAGTTCCTCGCGGGCAGTTGCGGTGCGCAGCAACGAGTTTCGCCGATCGACGATGATGGCGCGCTGCTGGGCGATCAGCTGGTTGTAGCGCCAGGTGTTGGCGTGCACGTCCAACATCCGGCCCTCGGCAACCCGCTGGGCGTGGTCCAGCATCCCGGCCGCCTTGGGGCTCACGATCCGGCCGTCGTCATCGGTCTGCATGGGCAGTTTGTTGTGGTCGAGGTTGGCCGCGACGACGTCGTCTTCCCAACTCGAAAAGAACACCGACGATCCGGGATCGCCTTGGCGTCCGGCGCGGCCGCGCAGCTGGTTGTCCAGCCGCTCCGTGTGATGCCGGCCCGTGCCCACCACGTGCAGCCCGCCCAGTTCGGCGACCCGGTCGTGGTCGGCCTCGTCGGATCCGCCGAGCCGGATATCGGTGCCGCGCCCGGCCATCTGGGTGGACACCGTGACCGTGCCGAATTCGCCGGCCTCGGCGATCACCTTCGCCTCCTCGGCGTCGTTCTTGGCGTTGAGCACCACCGCGGGCACGCCGCGGCGCAGCAGCCGCTCGTGCAGTTCCTCGGACTCGGCCACGTCGCGGGTGCCGACCAGCACCGGCTGTCCGGTCTCGTGCACCTCGGCGATGTGCGCGACGATCGCGTCGTTCTTGGCGGCGGCGGTGATGTAGACCCGGTCGGACTCGTCCTCGCGAATGTTGGGGGTATTCGGCGGAATTGGTGACACACCGAGCTTGTAGAACTGGCGCAGCTGCTCACCGGCCGCCAGCGCGGTGCCGGTCATGCCGCACACGGTGGCGTAGCGGTTGATCAGCGCCTGCACGGTGATGGTGTCGAGCACCTCGCCGGTCTCGGTGGTCTCGATGCCCTCCTTCGCCTCGACGGCGGCCTGCAGGCCGTCCGGCCAGCGCTGCAGTTGCGCGATGCGGCCGCGCGAGGCGTTGATCAGGTGCACCGCGTCGTCCCGCACGATGTAGTGCACGTCGCGCTGCAGCAGCACGTGCGCATGCAGCGCCACGTTGACCTCGGTCAGCGTGGTGCCGACGTGCTCCTCGGAGTACAGATCGATGCCGCCGAGCGCTTTCTCGACTTTGCGGGCGCCCGTCTCGGTCAGATGGACGTTGCGGTTGTCGGAGTCGGTGTCGTAGTCGGCGTCGGCGTCCAGCTCGCCGACCAGCTTGATGATCTCCAGCCGGGGCGTCTCGCGGTGGGTGGTGCCGGCCAGCACCAGCGGCACCAACGCCTCGTCGACCAGCACCGAGTCGGCCTCGTCGATAAGGGCCACATCGGGATTGGGCGACACCAGGTCGGCGACGTCGGTCACCAGCTGATCGCGCAGCACGTCGAAGCCGATCTCGTTGACCGAGGCGTAGGTGACGTCGCAGCCGTAGGCGGCGCGGCGATCCTCGCTCGCGGATTCCGCGGTGATCCAGCCGACCGTCAGCCCCATGGCCTCCAGCAGCGGGCCCATCCACTCCGCGTCGCGGCGGGCCAGGTAGTCGTTGATGGTCACCACGTGCACGTGCCGCCCGGCAAGGGCGTATCCGGCGGCCGCGATCGCCCCGGCGAGGGTTTTGCCCTCACCGGTGGCCATCTCGATCACGTCGCCGGCCAGCATGCGCAGGGCCCCGAGCAGCTGCACGTCAAATGGACGGAGCGCGGTCGCCCTTTCCGCCGCTTCCCGCGCGATCGCGAGGAACTGCGGGATATCCGCGGACTCCGCGAGATCGTCGAGCTTGAGCAGCCCGGTCGCCTTGCGCAGCTTCTCGTCGCTGAGGTCGGCGGCTTCCTCGTCGTACTCCGACGAGGCGGTGACGTCCGTGAGGGACCGGCTCCGATTTCGTTCCGTGCTGGCGCCCAGCAGTCGCCAAAATCGGCTGCTCAGGCGGCCGGGTTGAGTGCGGGTGGTCTTTGACACAGGTCAACGGTACGCGACCTCCCAGCCCGCCAGAGCGTGCCTGTTTGCTCGCGAGACGCCGGTCAGGCGAGGTTCGATCGGCGTGGGTAGGCGACGCTCGGGTCGGTGAGCACGTTAACGACGGCGGGCAGGCCACTGGCGAAGGCGCGTTCCAGCGCGGGCCGCAACTCGGCGGGCGCGCCCACCACCTCGCCGTGGCCACCCAGGGCTCGCACCACCTCGTCGTAGCGGGTGCCCGGACGCAGCTCCGCGACCACCGAATAGCCATACAGCGCTTCCATGGGGTGTTTTTCGAGTGCCCAGATCCCGTTGTTGCCGATCACGGACACGACGGGCACGTTGTGCCGGACCAAGGTGTCCCACTCCATGCCGCTGAAGCCGAACGCGCCGTCGCCCTGCAGCAGCACAACCTGACGGTCGGGCCGGGCCAGCTTGGCGGCCAGGGCATAACCGGGGCCCGAACCGAGGCAGCCGAAGGGGCCGCTATCCAGCCAGCAGCCCGGCAGATAACTGTCGATCACCCGGCCGGCATAGGACCCGAAGTCGCCGGCGTCGATCACGACGATGGCGTCGCGGTCCAGCAGCGGCGCCAGCTCCGCGTATACCCGCATCGGATGCAGCGGGATCCGGTCATCGGCGAGCTCGGCCTTTTCCCGGCCGCGCGCAGCGCTCTCGGCCGTCCGCAGCTCGTCGACCCAGGCCTGATGGCCGGTGCCACCCGTTGCCGCCAGGGCCGACAGGATCGAGGTGAGGTCGCCGTAGACGCCGGCCGCGATGGCACGCGGATGCTCGCGGGCGGGTTCGACGCGGTCTGCCACGACAAGCTGGGTGTCCGACCCGAACACCCCGCCGAAGCCCAGCCGGAAATCCATTGGCACGCCGACGATCAGCGCCACGTCGGCCCCGCCCAGTGCTTTGCCCCGGACGCGCGAGAACGCCATCGGATGGTCGGCGGGCACCGCGCCGCGGGCCATCCCGTTCATCAGCACCGGGATTTGCCGCTCCTCGGCGAGACGCAGCAGCGCCGCCTCCGCGTGGCCCCACCAGACGTTGGTGCCCGCCATGATCACCGGCCGCTGCGCCGTTGCCAGCAGGGCGGCGGCGCGGTCGAGGGCTTGGGCATCCGGGGTTGGGCCCGGCGGCACCGCGGTCAAAGCACCGGGCCGGCCCGCAACATCCGGGTCTTCGGACATCGAAAAGGCGTGATCCATCGGAAAGTCGACGAAACCCACCCCGGACGGGGCGCCGACCGCGGCCCGCAATGCTTCGTCGACCAACCGGCCGGAGTCGTCGGCCGACTGCGCGGTGGCCGCGAATCGGGCCAGCGGGGCCACGAACGGCACATGGTCGATCTCCTGCAATGACCCCATGCCCCATCGCAGCGCGGGAGCCCGGCCGCCCAGCACCACCAGTGGCGACTGGTTCTGCTGCGCCGCCGCCATCGCGCTCATCCCGTTGGTCACGCCCGGCCCGGCGGTGAGCGCGGCCACGCCCGGCAGCCTCGTCACTTTCGACCAGCCCTCCGCGGCGAAGGTGGCGGTCTGCTCGTGCCGCGTGTCAATCAGCCGGATACCCTCGTCTCGGCACCCGTCGTAGATGGAAAACAGGTGGCCGCCCGACAACGTGAAAATGGTGTCGATGCCGCTGGCTTTGAGCCGGCGTGCGATGAGCCGGCCGGCATGTACGGTCTGGCTGGAGGGAGCGTCGATGCTCATCCAGGCAGCCTATCCAGTATCTCTCGGGTACCTTCGCGGGGAAGTATCACCATGAGGCTTTGCCGCATGCCTCGGTAACAAGGAGACGTCGAAGTTGGGCCCCACGCCGTTCAAGCCGTCCATCGATTGGTCGACGGCACTCGTTGATTCTTTGCGGTGGACCGCCATAGCGTGGGCTATCGGGGCTGTTTGTCTTCTGGCCGTCCTCATTGCGTTCAGGTACTTCACGCCCTGGGGCCGACAGTTCTGGCGGATCACTCGCGGGTACTTCCTTGGTCCGGTGAGCGTCAAAGTGTGGCTGATGCTTGGCGTGCTATTGCTGTCCGTGCTCCTCTCGGTGCGGCTCACCGTGTTGCTCAGTTACCAGGGCAACGACCTCTACACGTCGGTGCAGAAAGCAGTCCAGGGCATTGCAGCGGGCGACAACTACGTCAAACAATCCGGGATTCATGGCTTTTGGATGTCGATCGCGATTTTCATCGTGCTGGCAACCCTGTATGTCATCCGGTTCATGGTGGACATCTATGTGACGCAGCGATTCATCATCGCCTGGCGCGTGTGGTTGACCGCCCACCTCACCGACGACTGGCTGGACGGCAGGGCTTACTACCGAGATCTGTTCATCGACAACACCATCGACAACCCGGACCAGCGCATCCAACAGGACGTCGATATCTTCACGGCCAATGCCGGCGGCACCCCGAACAACCCGGCCAACGGGACTGGAAGCACCTTGCTGTTTGGTGCCGTCAACGCGGTGGCCTCGGTGATCTCGTTCGCCGCGATCCTGTGGAACCTTTCGGGGAATCTGGATCTCTTTGGCGTTGAGTTTCCGCGCGCGATGTTTTGGACCGTTCTGATCTATGTGCTGGTCGCGACGGTGGTCGCGATATGGCTGGGCCGTCCACTGATTTGGCTCAGCTTCAACAATGAGAAGCTCAACGCTGCATTTCGTTATGCGCTGGTCCGATTGCGCGACGCCGCGGAGGCGGTGGGCTTCTACCGCGGCGAGCGGGTCGAGCGGGCGCAATTGTGGCGGCGCTTTACGCCGATCATCGACAACTACCGCAAGTTTGTGCGCCGAACCATCATCTTCAACGGGTGGAACTGGTCGGTGTCGCAGACGATTGTCCCGCTGCCGTGGGTAATTCAGGCGCCGCGGCTGTTCGCCGGCCGGATCGACTTCGGCGATGTCGGCCAGACCGCGACGGCATTCGGCAATATTCAGGACTCGCTGTCCTTCTTCCGCAACAACTACGACGCGTTTGCGTCCTTCCGCGCCGCGATCATCCGGTTGTACGGTCTCGTCGACGCCAACGCCCAGGGCCGGGCGCTCCCGGCAATCCTGGTCAAGCCGAGCGAACAGTCCACCGTCGAGCTTCGCGGTGTCGAAGTGCGCACGCCGGCGGGAGACCGGCTGGTCGACCCGCTTGATGTGCAGCTGGACGAGGGCGATTCGCTGGTGATCACCGGGCGCTCGGGCGCCGGGAAGACCACACTGCTGCGCAGCCTGGCCGAATTGTGGCCGTACGCCTCGGGGACGCTCTGCCGTCCCGACGGCGATAACGAGACGATGTTCTTGTCGCAGTTGCCGTATGTTCCGCTGGGCAATCTGCGCACCGTGGTCTGCTACCCGAATGCACCGGGCGAGGTCTCCGATGATGAGCTGCGGGACGTGCTGACCAAGGTGGCCCTGGCGCCGCTGATCGGCCGGCTTGACGACGAGCAGGATTGGGCAAAGGTGCTGTCCCCCGGTGAGCAGCAGCGTGTCGCCTTCGCCCGCATCCTGCTCAACAAGCCGAAGGCGGCCTTCCTCGACGAGGCCACCTCGGCGCTGGACGAGGGGCTGGAATTCGCGCTCTACCAGCTGGTGCGCACGGAATTGCCGGATTGCGTCCTGGTCAGCGTCAGTCACCGGCCCACAGTCGAGCAGCACCATGCCCAACAGCTCCACCTGCTGGGCGGCGGCGAATGGCGGCTGGGCCCGGTGGAGAAGGAGCCGGTGCAGGTATAGGCCCTAACCCGCCGAAGCTCCGTCGCGCTGAGACTGAAGACCTAGCTCCCGGGCTCGACGCAAACGCGGCAAGTTACCCATCACGCTTTAACGCAATGCGGCGCCGCCGGCCAATCTCGGTAGTCAGATCTGACTATCGGGTGGCGCCGCGGAATGCCTCGTTGTGGTCATGACGGGCGGCCGCCAGCCCCGTAGCGTCGCGGCAAGCGATCCTGATGTCGCCGGCTCGCGATCAGTTCGCTGTCGCAGTCATCGCTGGTTTGGAGGTGTCACATGTCGTTTGTGATCGCGGCCGCGCCGATTTTGGAGTCGGCGGCAACCGATTTGGCGAGTCTTGGCGCGGCGATCAGTACTGCGCATGCGGCTTCGGCCGCCGCGACGACTGAGGTGGCGGCCGCCGGTGGCGATGAGGTGTCGGCGGCTGTTGCCACGCTGTTTTCCGGGCACGCCCAGGCCTACCAGCAGCTGAGCGCAGAGGCGGCGGCGTTTCATGATCAGTTCGTGCGGGCCGTCAACGCTGCGGCCGGCTCTTATGCGGCCGCCGAGGCCGCCAACGTCAACCCGCTACAAGGCCTGCTGGACCTGGTGAATGCGCCCACACTCGCATTAGTGGGTCGGCCGCTGATCGGCGACGGGGCCAATGGGGCTCCCGGAACCGGGGCTAACGGCGGCGCCGGCGGGATCTTGATCGGCAACGGCGGCGCCGGTGGCTCCGGTGGCTTTAGTGGCAGCAACGGCGGTGCCGGCGGGGCCGGCGGGCTGTTGTTCGGCCATGGTGGTGCCGGCGGGGCCGGCGGAAACACCGGTGCAGGCAACGGCGGTGCCGGCGGCGCCGGTGGCGCGGGCGGGCTGTTCTTCGGCGCTGGCGGTGCGGGCGGGGTCGGTGGGGAGGGTGGCGCCGCCAGCAGCGGCGGTGCCGGAGGGGCCGGCGGGGCGGGCGGGCTGTTTGGCGGCATCGGGGGGACGGGTGGCGCCGGCGGGGTAGGCGGGACCGTCCGCGGCGGTGCCGGAGGGGCCGGCGGTGCCGGCGGGCTGCTGTTCGGGTTCGGCGGGTCCGGCGGGACTGGCGGGTTCGCCACTGGCTCGGGCGGTGCCGGCGGCGCCGGCGGCGACGGTGGGCTGCTGTTCGGCGACGGCGGGGCCGGCGGAGCCGGGCGGGGACGGTATCGGACTTACCGGCACGGGTGGTGATGGCGGCAACGGCGGCCGTGCCGTGCTGCTGGGCAACGGAGGCGGCGGCGGCAACGCCGGGCTTGGCGCGACGAACGGCCACGTCGGCACCGGCGGTAGTGGCGGTACGTTCGGGCTGTTGGGTCTGAACGGGTTAGACGGGTTGCCGTAGTCGGCGGACGCTTTACGCGCCGCGCTCCCGCTGCCGCATGCGCTCCGGCGCTGTGTCTTAACGCGCCTGCGCGCCCACCGCCCCTCGGGCCGCGTGCGCTCCGGCGCTGTGTCTTAACGCGCCTGCGCGCCCACCGCCCCTCGGGCCGCGTGCGCTCCGGCGCGGCGACCGAAGAACGAGCCTTCCCCCAGCTGCGTGCCGCTGGCATAGCCCTTGCCGTCCTGGGCGATGTTGGACGCGCACGCCCCCACCGCATACAAGCCGGGCACCGCCGAGCCGTCTTCGCGCAGCACCTGTCCGTCCACGGACGTGGCCAGTCCCCCCACGGTGAAACCGGCATACATCGCCTTGCCCAGTGACAAGTCGAAGGCGCCCCAGGGTCCTTTGTCCTGCGGCGCAAGGAATTCCGGTTGCTTGTGGAAATCGGGATCCTCGCCGCGCGCGGCATAGGTGTTGTAGCGGTCCAGCGTCGCGACCAGTTTGCCCTGCGGGATGCCGAGCGCGGCTTCCATCTCGGCGACGGTTTCCCAGCCGTCGATCAGCGGTACAAGCGGCATCTTGGGGTGCTCCAAGTGCGCCTCGTCGACGACCAAGAACGCCGCACTGTCGGGCTGATCCATGACGAACCCGGCGGTCCTGGAATGGTATGAGTCTTCGGCGACGAACCGCTGTCCGAGCTTGTTCACGATGATCCCGGTCAGCAGGATCGACGGCGGGTACGGCGGAGCCGTGATGAAGATCTGATCCATGTGCTGGGTGGCGCCGCCGGCGGATACGCCCATCCGGATGCCCAGGCCGTCGTCGTAGGTGTTGCCGAGGACGAACGGCTTTTCGCCCAGTTTCGGGGTGTACTTGGCTACCATCTCAGGATTCATCACGAATCCCCCGGCAGCGATGATCACCGACTTTGCCTTGATCGCACCGGCTTCGGAGAAATGCTTCCACGTCACGCCGGTCACAGCGCCCGAACCGTCGACGATGAGCTGGGTGGCGCCCGTTTCGTATCGGATTTGCACGCCCAGGCTCGCCGCACGCTTGAGGAGCAGGTCGATCACCATGCTGGCGCCGCCGGTGTCGCCGGGTACGGGCACCTTGTGGCCGCGTGGGGCCGGCACCGCCTTCTCCCAGAAGGGCCACACCTTCTCGTTGCCGGTGAACATCAAACCCTCGGTGTTGGGCTGGATCACCGCCTTGCCCGGGAAGTAACTGCGCTCGAACTGAAAGCCCAAGTCTTGCAGCCAATTGAAATGCTCGACGCTGCCCTCGCAGTACGCCCGGATCTTGGCGTGGTCCGGCTGCCGCGAGACGGCGACCAGGTACTTGTACATCTCCTCGGGCGAGTCGGGGTGACCGGTCGCCTGCTGCACGGCGGTCCCGCCGCCGAGGTAAAAGTGGCCTCCGGCAAGCGAAGTCGTGCCGCCCGCCGCGGCCGCGCGCTCGAGCACCAGCACCCGCGCGCCGGCGGAGGCCGCACTGACCGCCGCGCACCCACCGCCGATGCCGAAGCCGATCACCACCACGTCGACGTCATCCGACCAGGACGCCACTGTGTCCGCGTTGACCGTTGCCGGGATCTCGGTGCTCACCGCTGCTCCTGTTTGATGTACTCGTAGAACGCCCTCATCTCGGGCGGGACGTAGGCGATTTCGACAAACGGCACTCCCGCCTGCGGCGCGGACACATACGCGAACTGGATTCCGCCGGGCATCACGCCCTGCTGCACAACCGGGGCTCCTTGCCCGGCGGCCTCCGACAGCGCCGCGTCGAATTGTTCGGGGCTCTGCGCCTCCATGCAGATGTGGTGCAGACCCGGCCCCGACTCCCGCAGAAAGTCACTATAGATGTTCTCCCCGCGAACCGGTGAGATCAGCTCCAACTGCATGTCCCCGAGGTAGCTCAGGGAGATGCTGGCGACGAAATCGGCCGGCTTGCCAAGGTAGCTGCAGGTGTCCGGAGCAAAGTGCACGTCGGGTATCCGCACCCACTTCCGAACGCCTAACAGGCCGGTGAGGGCAGTTTCAGTGGCATCCAGGTCCCGGGTAACCCATGCGATCTGCGTCGGCGACTGAAGAGGAAGGGTCATCGTCTGGCAGGATAGCCCAGTCCGCTGGCCGCCAGAAAGGGCCCAGGAAGGCTTTGCCGCAAGCGGCCGCCCGTGACGCGGAACGGCGCGATGAACACGTTCTAATTCGGACGATCAGTGCTGGCTCAGCACGTCCACCAGCAGCCGACACTGAGTGTCGAACACCACCGCGGGATCGGTCAGGGTATCGGCGCCGTACTGCCCGAACACCTCGAGGCTGATGGCGCCCAGCACGCCCGCCCACAGCAAAAAGCACTTGGCGACCACCCGGTCGTCTCCGGGAAACCCGAACTCCTGGCGGATGCGTTCGAAGTCCGACGACATCGGTTGCGGCGCAGAGTCATTCGTCAACCGGATGTCTCCGGTGGCAATCCCGGCGGCCACGGCGTCGAAGAACGCCCCCACCACGCGGGTGCCCACGCCGACCGTGCGCTCCGCCGGTGCGTGATAGCCGGGCACGGGGCTGCCGTACAGCAGGGCCCAGCGGGACGGGTGGGCGACGGCCCAGCGCCGCGCCGCCCGCGCGATGGCGATGACGTCGTCGCTCCACGCATCAGCGGTGTCGCGGGCCCGGTCCACGGCGTCGGCCAGGTCGGAATAGGCGTCGACCAGAAGCAAGGTCAGCAGCTCGTCGCGGCTGGACACGTAGCGGTACACGGCCGAGGACACCATGCCCAGGTCGCGGGCTATCGCCCGCACCGACAACCCGGTGGCGCCGCGATTCAGCAGTTGGCGGCGGCCAAGTTCGACGATTCGCGCCTCGATCTGCTCCCGCGATTCCTGGCGTTTGCCCACGTGGCCAGTCTGACACAACCGAGATCACCGCTCTTGCTTTTTGACGGGTGCTGTGGCAGCGTGTCCGGCAATGAGAGCACCGCTCTCAAAACTCGCCAGAGAGGACGCACGATGGCCACGCGTTACGAAGAACCGAACCGGGTGGCCCGCGCCGCCAACACGGTCATCCGATGGCTCGCCGAGCTGGGGATCAGCATTGCCGGGACCCGGGCACTGCGCGTTCGTGGCCGCAAGACCGGAAAACCGCGGGCAGTGGTGATCAACCTGCTCACCGTCGACGGGGTCGACTACCTCGTCTCACCGCGTGGCAACACGCAGTGGGCGCGCAACGTGAGGGCCGCGGGCGTCGTCGAGGTGGGCCCGCGCTGGCGCAGGCGACAGGCTCGAGTCAGCGAGCTGGACGACGCGGCCAAGCCCGAAGTGCTGAGGCGTTATTTGGCCAGGTGGTACTGGCAGGTCAAGGACTATGTCGCGGGACTGACACCTGACTCCACCGATGAACAGCTGCTTGCTGGGGCACCCGCGATCCCGGTGTTCGTGCTCGCACCTGCCCGCTGAGCAGCGTCAACGAGGGTTGGACGTCACGCCGAGATCCTGGCGCACCTGGTCGGAGGTGGCCCGCCACGACACCGCCGCCGGAAGATCGCCCCACATGCTGTTGAAAATGCCGACGATTTGCCCGGGGCCGCCGTCGGGTGCCAGGTACACCGGTCCCCCGGAATCGCCCTTCTGGCTCTGGACGCCGTGCGACATGGTGAACCACCCGTTGTTGACGCTTTCGACGGTCCCGCAGGTCTCACCCGTGATGACACCGAAATGGCAGACCGCTTGTCCGGGCTGGAGCGCCGCGGATGGGTTTGATTCGAGGCGACGTCCGCCCGGCAGGATGTTGCTCGCCGTGACGCTGCTGTCCAGCACTATCGCCTCGTAGTCGGAGATCACCTGGTCGGTGGCCACCGTGGTGCCGCTGGGCGTGTTGTCCCGGAATGTCGCGAGACGGCCGATGACGTTGTGCTCGCGGTCGTAGACGGGTCCCCCACCGCGGCAATGCCCCGCGGTGAACGCGATCTTCAGGGCCGGGTCGACGTAGCCCAACGTGCAGACGCGATTGTCTTGGTGGATTTCCATGCCCGGAAATACCAATGGTGGGTCCGCTTTGGCCGGCACAGGCGGCAGCCAGGACGCAAGTGCCGCGACGGAAACGGACGCGGCGAATGCGCGTATTGCCAGGCGGCGCACCATCAACTCCGATCCGTCGGGGAAAATTTCCGACCGCAGGTTGAGGTTACGGTGTAACTCCCTCCCCACGTTGATCTTTTCGCGCCGTCCGGGCCGGGCGTTACCCCGGTGCCGTCAGCGGGACCGCGTCGCCGGTTTGGCCGGCCGTGCGGGGCGCCCAGCCCGGCGGCCCGAAGACGTAGCCCAGCCGGTCGCGCAGCCGGCTCGCCGATCGCCAGTCGCGGGCGATCGCGACGTATTCGCGGACCTGCAGATTCCAGATGTTGAACGTGTCGACCCGCTTGGTCAGGCCGTAATGGGGGCGGAACAGCTCGGGCTGGAAGCTGCCGAACAGCCGGTCCCAAATGATGAGGATGCCGCCATAGTTCTTGTCCAGATACAACTTGTCCATCCCGTGGTGCACTCGGTGGTGCGACGGGGTGTTGAAGACGAATTCGAACGGCCGCGGCAGCTTGTCGATCCGCTCGGTGTGCACCCAGAACTGGTAAATCAGGTTCAGTGACCAACTGAAAAACACCATCCAGGGGGGAAGCCCCAAGAGCGGCAATGGAATCCACATCAGGATCTCGCCGCTGTTGTTCCACTTCTGACGCAGCGCGGTCGCGAAGTTGAAGTACTCGCTGGAGTGGTGGGCCTGGTGTGTCGCCCAGATCAGCCGCACCCGGTGAGCGATGCGGTGGTAGGTGTACCACAGCAGGTCGACACCGAGGATCGCGATGACCCACGTGTACCACCGCGTCGAAGACAGGTGCCACGGCGCCAGGTAGCCATAGATGCCGGCATAGCCGAACAGGGCCAGGGCCTTCCAGCCGGCCGAGGTGGCTACCGAAACCAGC
The DNA here is from genome assembly GCA_963802525.1 of uncultured Actinomycetota bacterium. Classification (GTDB taxonomy): domain Bacteria; phylum Actinomycetota; class Actinomycetes; order Mycobacteriales; family Mycobacteriaceae; genus Mycobacterium. The sequence goes on from CAWDJC010000034.1 coordinate 90,652, forward strand.
CCCATCGAGACGCTCGCGACCGCGTCCCGGTTGAGGTACGCGCCGGACCCGGGCCGCGTTTCGGCCTCGATGTGTTCCAGCTTGCGGGCCGCCGTCCACTCCAGGGTCAGCAGCAACAGGAAAAACGGAACGGCAAACAGCACCGGATCCCGCATGGGCGGCGGCAGCGCGGACAAGAACCCGGCGAAGGCGTGCACACAGATAGATTACGACCATCGGCGCCCCGACCATCGGGGCCATCAGGCCGATGCGGTCGCCGTGGTCCGTCAGCCCGGTGCACACTGTGGCTCGTGACCGGCGCGATCGAAGGGGTGTTGAGCAGTTGACCGCCGTGGTGGTAGTCGGCTCGGGGTTTGCGGGGTTGTGGGCGGCGCTCGGCGCTGCCCGGCGACTCGACGAGCTCGCGGTGCCGGCGGGCACGGTCGATATCACCGTGTTGAGCGCCAAACCCTTCCACGACATCCGGGTTCGCAACTACGAAGCCGATTTGAGCGCCTGCCGCATCCCGCTCGCCGACCTGCTCGACCCCGTCGGAGTTGCGCACGTCGCCACCGAGGTGACCGCGATCGACAGCGGCGCGCGCACCGTCACCACGTCGGGCGGTGTGACATTCGGCTACGACCGGCTGGTGCTGGCGTCGGGCAGCCACGTGCTCAAACCCGCCATCCCGGGTCTGCGGGAGTTCGGTTTCGACGTCGACACCTATGACGGCGCCCTCGCACTGCTGCAACACCTGCGAAAGCTTGCCGACGATGCGCCGACACCGGCGGCGGCTACCGTCGTCGTGGTCGGTGCCGGGCTGACCGGCATCGAGGCGGCCTGCGAGCTGCCCGAGCGGCTGCGTGCGTTGTTCTCCGCCGCAGGCGTCACGCCTCGGGTGATTCTCATCGACCGCAATCCCCTGGTGGGCTCCGACATGGGGTCCTCGGCGCGTCCGGTGATCGAGCGTGCCCTGTCGCACAACGGCGTGGAGACCAGAACGGCGGTAAGCGTCACCGACGTCACCAAGCGCGGAGTGTCGCTGTCCTCGGGTGAGCAACTTCAGGCCGCCACCGTGGTGTGGTGCGCGGGCATGCGGGCCAGCTCGCTGACCGAGCAGCTGCCGGTGCCGCGCGACCGGCTGGGCCGGGTGCAGGTCGACGACTATCTGCGGGTGGTCGGCGTGCCCGCGGTTTTCGCCGCGGGTGACGTGGCCGCCGCCCGCATGGACGACGAGCACCTCTCGGTGATGTCGTGCCAACACGGGCGCCCGATGGGCCGCTATGCCGGCTACAACGTCATCAGCGACCTGTTCGACGAGCCGATGCTGGCTCTTCGAATCCCTTGGTATGTCACGGTTCTCGATCTCGGACCGGCCGGCGCGGTCTACACCGAGGGATGGGATCGGGCGGTGGTGTCAATGGGCGCCGAGGCCAAGGAGACCAAGCAGACCATCAACACCCGCCGCATCTATCCACCGCTGACCCGCAGCCGCGCCGACCTGCTGGCCGCCGCCGCGCCGGAGCTGCAGGCCCGCCCTTGATGACGATCACTCCGGCTGGGCTTGATCGCCCGCGTACCAGTGCACCGCGCGAACCCCAGGCTGCAGGGACAGTTCCGCCACCAACCGCTCGAGTTTTGCCGGGGTATGGCCGTCCATCAGCAGATGCGCGGTCAAAGTCGTCTCGTCGTCGCTGGCCGGCCCGGTGTGGATACCGCGCAGCGTCATGTCGTTGCCGCTGGCGTGTTGCACGATCTGCGCGCGCGCGTACTTTTCGGTCTTTGGGCGGCAAATCACCTGCACCAGGAAGGGCTGCAGGCTTTCATCTTCGTCGTCTGTGTTGTCCCGGTCGATCAGCCGGCCGAGTGGACGCCCGAACAGGTGGATGGCGATGACGGTGCCGGTGCCGATCAATGTGAAGACCAGGTGTCCCGACGCGGCCAGCACGCCTATCGCCGCCGAGCACCACAGGGTGGCCGCCGTGTTGAGCCCCCGGACATTGACGCCTTCGCGCAGGATTACCCCGCCGCCAAGAAACCCGATGCCGGACACCACATAGGACGCGACCCGGGTGGGGCTGCTGTCCGTGGTGGCGACCGCGTACAGCACGAACAGGGTCGCGCCGGCGGCGACGAGCGCATTGGTGCGCAGGCCGGCTCTCCGCGCCCGCCACTGCCGCTCCAGGCCGATCAACGCGCCACAACCCACCCCGACGGCAAGCCGGAGGGCGAAATCGGCGACGCTCAACGTCTGCATGACACCGCACTCCTTCCCCCGCCCGCGACGCCGAGTACCGGCGCGGCGCCGGTCGGCGGCAGCTAAGCACGCCTAGGTGAACGGCAAGTAGACCGCGCCCCAACCGGTCGCCTGGTGGTCACACCGTGGAAACCGCTGGGTCGTGCAGGAGCCAACCAATGAGCAGGCGCCGGGCCGCGGAAGGCGCTACGCCTTTGAAAGCTGGTGAGGGCAATAGAATTTCGCGGCAATCATGGCGAAATTGGATGCGTTCTCCATATCCATTCCGGGATTATGGGTCTTCACGTCATGCACCAGCTCCAGGCCCGATTCGCCGTTGTTCAAGCACGTGCACACCGCCTTGGCGGACGTGACGGCCGCATCCGGGCTGGAGTAGTTGATGCCGACCTGGTGCAGGGCGGCGAGGAAGCCCGCGTCGTCACCTTCCGGCGCCGGAGGCGGATCGGCGTACGCCGGGGTGGCCAGGCCGATCATGGTCGCAACGCCGGCTACCGCTAGTAACAGTCTCATGATTCATCACTCTCCCAATTACGTTGCGCCCTAACCCAATTGCGCATCGGATGGCACGACTTGTGGCTTGTCGCCCTTTCTCAAGTGCACCGCGTGAATGCCGGGTTTCTTCGACAGCTGCTCGAGCAGAGCGTCAAGACCCTCTTGATCGACATTGTGGTGCTGAACGCTTTCGGGCTTCTCCGATATTTGTGCCACCAGACGCTTCAAATGCTCCGGCGAGTTGGCGTCCTTTAGGTCCTTGATCGGTTTGACGCGGCCGCGGACCCCGGTACGGCTCAAAGCGCTGGGCGCCCCGGCGCCGAAGGCGCTGCCGAGCATCCCCGCCACCGACATCGAACTGAGCAGCCCTCCCTCGCCGAGCGCGGCGGCCGGCACCGCGGCGGGCCCCGCGGCCGACAACGCGGAGGCCACCATCCGCACGGCCGGAGTGTTCGTCGCCCAGCTCGGCGGGACCGACAACTTGCCCACCAGGGTGCCGGCATTTCCCATGCCCGCCGATACCGAGCTGGTCAGCCAGCCCCGCCCCCAGCTCGGCGCCCCCAGCCCGGCGCCCAGCGCGTCTTTCGGGAGCCCGGCGTACGCCGGGGCCGGAGCGAACTTGAGGAACTGCGACACGGGAAAGTTGGTCAGCAGCCCGACGTCGTTGAACTGCGTGGTGAAGCCGAGCGGCACCTTGACCGCCGAATACAGGGCCGTGAACGTCGATGCCCCGCTCGGCCCGAACAGGCTGTTCAGCAGGCCGGTGACGGTGGTGTTGTAGGAGGTGCTGAGGTTTGCGCCGGTCTGCAGCAGCCAGGACAACGGGCCGCCGGCGGTAGTCAACGATGACGACAGGGACGACACGATTGACTGCGCACTGCCGGCCGACGTGCCGGCGGCTTGGGTCAGCGCGGCCGCCTGGCTGGCCACCCCGCCGGCGTTGGTGATCTGCGGCGCCTCGGTGAACGGCGTGACGTTGGAGGCGGCCGCCGAGGAGCTGGCGTAGCTGTCCATGGCCAGGGCGTCCTGGGCCCACATTTCGCCGTATTGGATCTCCGTTGCCGCGATCGCCGGGGTGTTCTGCCCGAAGACGTTGGTCGCCACCAGCTGCGCCAGTTGGCTGCGGTTGGCCGCGATCTCCGCCGGCGGCACGTGCGCGGCGAACGCGGTCTCATAGGCGGTGGCCGCCGCGACGGCCTGAGTGGCGGCTTCGGAGGCCTGGCCGGCGGCGCCCTGCATCCAGGCCAGATACGGCGTGACCGCGGCGGCCATGCTGACCGACGACGGGCCCACCCATGACCCGCTGGTCAGGCTGTCGATCACCGACGAATACGAGGACACGGTGGACTGCAGTTCGCTCGCCAGACCCTCCCAGGCCGTGGCGGCCGCCCGCATCGACCCGGATCCGGGACCGGCGTACATCCTGCCCGAGTTGAACTCCGGCGGAAAAGCTGCGTAAAACATCGTCTATACCCCTTGCCTGGTCGTCGCTCGGGTGGACCGTGCCGAGTTGGTCTCTGTCATGGCCTTCAGTCCTCCAGTGCCGGAATGACGATGATGGTGGCCGCCGCGGGGTCGGCGACGACGCCGCCCAGCGAGCTCGCCGCGGCGCCGCCGCTGCCCGCGGACTGAAACGCGGCAGCACCGACGGCGCGTCCTGCCAGGCTTGACAGGGCCATCTGGCTGAAGACGCCCTCCTCGCCGGCGAGCGATGCGGCTGGCGCGGCCGCCAGGTTGGCGGGCAGCACCTGGGCAAGCGTTCGGATCGCCGGCGCGGCCTCGGTCCAGCCCTGCGGCACCGACATGCTGCCAACCAGGGCCGCCTTGCCCATAGCGCCAGATACGGGCGCTACAGCGGAGCTCAGCATCGGTTTCGCGGCGCCGGCGCCTTGCGTCAGCGGCGCCAACGCCCCGCTGATGGCTTTCGGGCCCGACAGATAGGCGGCGGCGCCCTGTCCGTTCTGACCCCAGGCGTATGCCTGCCCGAACGACAGGAATGGGCCGCCGGGTATCGCGGTCCATCCCTGAAAGGAGAAGGACCCGGTGAGGGTCGACCAGAGGGTGTTCCAGTTCGCGAGGTCGGTTCCCAGACCCGCCGGCCACGAGGACGTCGATGGCAGGTTGACCAATTGCGGCAGGGCGAGCCCGGACAACAGGTTTGTCGACCCAGTCGTCGGCGAACTCAGGAGGCCGCTGCCGAGGCTTTGCAGCGCGGTCGGCAGCGAGTTGATCAGCTGGGACAGCTGCGTGCCGATGTTCAAGCCGCTCAAGCTGCTGGCCTGCGAAACCGCGGCCGCCTGCGCCGGCGCGGCGGCGGTGCTGGTGGTCTGCGGCGGCTCGGTGAACGGCGTCAGCTGCGACGCGGTCGCCGACGAGGCCGCATAGGCGTACATCGCGGCGGCATCCTGGGCCCACATCTCCGCGTAGTGGGCCTCGGTGGCCGCGATCGCCGGCGTGTTCTGGCCCAGGAAGTTGGTGGCGATCAACGCCATGAGCAGGGCGCGATTGGCCGTGATCACCGGCGGCGGCACGGTGGCCGCAAACGCCGTCTCGTAAGCGCCGGCGGCGATCTTGGCCTGGCTGGCCGCCTGCTCGGCCTGAGCGCCGGTGGCGCTCATCCACGCCACGTACGGGGAGGCCGCGGCGGCCATCGCGATGGAGGACGGCCCCGTCCAGGGCCCGGCGGCGAGGCTCTCAATCGTGGAGCCGTAGGAGGCCGCCGTCGACTGCAACTCCGTCGCCAATTCATCCCAGGCCGCCGCGGCTGCCAACATCGGCCCCGACCCGGCGCCGACATACATCCGGCCGGAGTTGATCTCCGGTGGTAGCGCCCCGAAATCGAACATCTATTTCCTCCGGTCCCCTAAGTGGCCGCCATGGTAGGCAGGGTTTGCTAGCCCCGTCCGCACTCGCGCCGCAGCTCTAATGGAATCCATGGAATCCACTGTTGAATTCACGTGTTGAGCCCACGTGTTTGAAGACAACAGACCCCCACGCTCCTAGCTGAAAAATGTCAGAGGCCGCGGCCCGCCCAGCGTTCAGGCGCCGCTGCCTAACGTATCGATCATCGTGATCGAAACGTATTCGTATAGCGTTCCCGGGGTGTAATAGTAATGTAAACGATGAGTGTCAGAGGGCCGCTTTCCCTGTGAGGATGCTGCTCATCAGCTAACACATTGCCGTACGGAAGTGCTTGTCCAGCATATTCGTAGGCAACTTTCAGCAACCGGCCAGAAATTGCCTCTAATTTGTCATGGTTCGGGCACATTTATGGTCGGATCCACCCATCCGGCGTCCGGTATCGGCTACTAAGCCGCATTAGTCACGGTGTGAAAAGCAACCCGTTATTGCGATCTCGCCATCAATTCGAAATTTGATATGCGGCGTCTCGTGACGCGCGGCGCATTCGAGTTCGCCAGTGCATGTCGCGCGGGTTGGCTCGCACATTCACTGCCATTCTTGTGAAATGCGATTAAGCCCAGCTAGAGCCGACGGCGCTATCGGTGGTCGCCATGTTGCTGCCGGCGGTCTGCACCTTTTGCCCGTGGGCGTTGGCCTGCTGGTAGATCACCTGGAAGTTGCGACCCAACTGGGTGATGAACTCCTGGCAGGCCACCGACCCGGCGCCACCCCAAAAATCCCCGGCGGCGAGCACATCGCGAACGATCGCCTGGTGCTCGGTTTCCAGCGACGCGGCCTGCGCGCGGATGGTCGCGCCGTGGGCATCCACATCACCAAATTGATAGTTAATCGTCATGCGCTGCTCCCCTAGATTTCACCTAGCGTATGCATCGATAGCTGGCGTAACGCTGATTAGCTGCTGGAAGTTTTCTGTGAGCCCGATTCACACTGTTCACGGTGGTGACCGCCGCGGACCGGCCCGTTCCGACGGTCTCGCACAGCTTGTTCAGGACGTTGCGGAAAGCTCAATCCCCTGCTGTGCCGCGTGTGAGGTGGCGTACAGTGACCGCTCCTACCCGGCGGCCGGAGGGCGCGCGACGAAGGTCGGACGGAAGCCGTACTGCGGCACGGCGCGGCCGTACGGTTGTGCGCCCGTGGCTCCGATCGGCATTCCGGGCACGCCGGCTGCCATCGCCGGGGGCGCCACCATGGGCGTGCCCCCCAGTGACGAGGCAAGCGGGCCGGCCAGCGGGGCGGGCGCCGTCCAGCTGGGCGGCACCGACAACGCGCCGATTATCGGTGCGTGGCCGAGGCCGGCCGAGACAGCGTTGCCGAGTCCGCCGATGGCGGGGCCTGCGACAGCCTCACCGATTGCGCCACTGGCAGCCTGACCCGCCGCGTCGGCCGCGTCACCGGCCGCGCTCCCGGCCTGCTGGCCCAGCAGGCTCAGGAACGGAGCGATCGTGTTGCTCGGCATGTAGAAGCCGGACGAGAAGATGGTGTTCCAAATGTTCGCGTTGAGGAGCTGTCCAACGGCGGTGTTGTCACCTCCGATCATGTTGAGCAGGCCATTCAGTCCGGTGGTGTCACTCGCCGATCCGGCGGCAAAGGGATCCAACCCGCCCAGCCCATCGACAATGCTGCCCAAACCCGTAGTCTGCGACGACGCGGGCGAGGACAGACCCTGCAGCGTGGTGGGCAGCGCGGACATCAGCTGCGACAGCGTGCCCTGCTGAGTTCCGGCCGGGGTGGCGACGGCCTGAGCCACCGCGGCCGACTGGGCGGTCACCCCGCCGGGGCTGGTGGCCCGCTGCGGCTCGGTGAACTGGCTCAGTTGGGTGGCGGCTGCCGAGGAGGCGGCGTAGCCGTACATTGCGGCGGCGTCTTGGGCCCACATTTCGGCGTACTGGGCCTCGGTGGCGGCGATCGCCGGGGTGTTCTGACCGAGGATGTTGGTGGCGATCAGCGCCATCAGCTGGGCCCGGTTGGCCGCAATCACCGGCGGGGGCACCGTTTCTGCGAACGCGGCCTCATAAGCCGCCGCGGCGGCCTCGGCCTGTGCCGCGGTCTGCTCGGCTTGCTCAGCGGTCGTGCCCAACCACGCCACGTATGGCGTGGCCGCAGCCGCCATCGCCGCCGAGGCCGGGCCGTGCCATTCGTCGCCGGTCAGCGTCGAAAGCACCGATCCGTAAGACATTGCGGTGGAACGCAATTCGGCGGCCAGTCCGTGCCACGCCGATGCGGCGGCCAGCATCGGGCCCGAACCCGCCCCGGAATACATCCGGCCGGAGTTGACTTCGGGCGGAAGCATCGCGAAGTCCAGTGCAGCGGTCATCGTCAGCCTCCTTCCCTAGCTACTTCGACCTGAAAAACCCTTTGTCACCGCGATGGTGATGGATTGGGGGTGGCGGTCGGGTGCGGCTCGGGCCGCTCGGGTGTGGGTTTCATGCGGTGAGGGTCCCGATCTTGACGAGGTTGTGAGCGAAGACGCCGTGTCCGCACCAGCTTCGGGCTCCGCCGATGCCGGTGAGTTCGGTGCGGTTCCAGCCGTAGCTTCGTTTGATGTGGTTGATCCGTCCTTCGGATCCGGTGCGCCATTTGACCTTGTCGCGGAAGGCTCGGCGGTGTTCGAGCTCGCGGCGCGCGGCGCTGGGTTTGCTTTTGCGCGGGATCGCCACGCTGCGTACGCCGAGTTCGTGCAGGTCGCGTTCCACCGATGCTTCGCCGTAGCCGCGGTCGGCGGTGACCGCGCGCGGTGTGCGTCCGGCGCGTCCGGTGATCCGTGCGATCGCCGGGGCCAGCTGGGGGGCGTCTGGCGGGTTCCCGATCTCGACGTTGTGGTCGAGGATGACCCCGTCGGCGTTGTCGACGATCTGGGCTTTGTAGCCGAATTCGACCGGTTTGCCCAGGCGTCCTTTGCGGATCGGGCGGGCGTCGACATCGTGCAGGCTGACGAGCCGGCTGGCCGACTCGGGCATCACCCCGGACAGGCGGCTACGGGCCTGGGCGACAACGCGTTCGGTGCGTCCCACGATGGTGCCCAGGTGGTTGATCGCCCGGTGCAGCCGGCCTTTGCGCTGGCCGGTCGCGGTGCGCAACGCGCGTCGGGCGTTGCGGATCACCGAGCTGGCCTCGCGCATCGCCTGCTCGGCGATCCCGGCCAGTTCCCCGGTGATACGGCGCACCGCGGTCTGGGCCTGGTCGCGTTGCTGCTCACCGCGCAGGCGCAGCTTCGCGGCGATCGAGCGGGCCCGCCGACCCGCCGAGCGGCGCCGGTCGCGCGCCCGTGTACGGGTTGCGCCACCGGCGGCTTTGATCCGCTCCACGGTGCGGGCCATCGCGCCGATCGCCTTGGCCAACAGACCCGAATCGGTCGGGTAGGCCACAGCAGCCTCCACCACGGTGGTGTCGGCGCGGACCTTGTCGGTGCGCAGCACCTTGGCCGTGGCCGCCTTGGCCAGCAGCGCCTCGTTCAACCCGGCGACCGCATCATCCCCGCACCGGGTGGTGATCTTCATCAACGTGGTCGGATGCGGCACCCGCATACCCAACGGGATCCGGCAAAACCGCTGCCAGGAGATCGAATCGGCCACCTCTCGGCACAACGACTCATAGCCCAGCCGGTACCGGAACTTCAAAAACATCAACCGAAGATAGGTCTCCATCGGGATCGATGGCCGACCGATCCGCGCATCGAAATATGCGGCGAACGGCGCGAAGAACACCGGATCATCCAGCAGCCCATCCACCCGACCCAACTCGACCGGCAACACCAACAACTCGGCGGGCAGAATCGAATCCCACAACGTCGGCTGGTCGTTTACAGTTCTGAACACGATGGCCTCGATCCCTTCTAGCCCAAGGGGTTGAGGCCATCCTCTCGTCCAAACACACCCAGTTCAGGGACCGCCACACCCCGACTTTTTCAGGTCGAAGTAGCTAGCTGCGATCGTGTTGGCTGCCTCGGTGGTCGCATACGAGCCGGCGCTCGCGGACAAGGTCGCGGTGAGAAGCTCGTGAACGGCCATCGCTCGCGCGCCCACTGCCTGATACATGGCGGCATGGGCGTCGAATTGTGTAGCGGTCAGGGCGGATACCTCGTCAGCGGCCGCCGGGGCCAACCCGGTCGTCGCGGCGGACGCGGCCAGGTTCTGCGCGGCCAGTGCCGACCCGAGACCAATCAGGTGACCGGCGGCCGTAGCCAGCGCTTCCGGATGCGTGGTTACAAAAGACATCGGAGTTCTCCTCACGTAAAGAGACCGAACCCGGGCCGTGGGCCACTTTCCGTGCACCCCAAACACACGCCCGCGAGGCGGTGCCGCGCGAGTTCCCTTGGGGTGAGCCGATTCAGACTGTGGAAACGAAGCCGGGGTCGGATCGCAACGAAACGGTCGACGATCTGGAATACGGACTGTCGTCGGAACTCATTTCGCTCTCACCTCCTCACGGCCTGGGCACACGGGGATGCCACCACTTGCACACGGGGAGGAGCGGCCCAGGCTAGAACGCCCGGACACCGCACCCCTCTCGTCAGAGCTTCGGCACCACACGGCGTATCCGGCTCAATCGGAAGCCGGAAGCCACTTGGGCTCAACCCTTAATCCGGGAGGAGCTGTCCTGACCCTGGGCGTCTCTCGACGTTCGAGGTCAGTGGCCTGTATCCGTGCAGACGCCTCACCTAGCGAGGTGCTTGCAGAGGCCATAGTGGCACCCGGGAGCAGGTCAGTCAAGCTGACTGCCGCACGCTTGCATCAGTTCTGCCGCTACCCGGCGGCCGGTGGGCGTGGCATCACGGTCACCCGGAAGCCGTAGCGAGGGCCGTGGCCGAAGCCGCCTCCCGCCGTGGCGGCGGGCATGCCCGGCATACCCGGCATGGCTGCCGGGACGCCCTGCGGCGCGCCGGCGCCGGGCCCGACGGCATTGGTCCAACCACCTCCCGGGAACGTCGCACCCGCCGGGTTCGCCACCTGGGCGGCCGCCGTCCAGCTTTGCGGCACCGACAAACGCCCGACCAATGCCGCCTGGCTCGTGCCGGCCGAAACCGTCCGCTCAGGTCCGCGCCCGGCACGCCTGACCGCGCCGGCGGCACCCGGCGTCAGCAGGGGCAACCACCCCGGATTCCCGGCGCCGGCGCCCATGGGTGGTAGTGCGGTGGCCCCGGGCGTCTGCGGCGACCGCCACCGCATTGATGTCGGACATCCCGGCCGTGACGGCCGGTTCGATGATGGCGGGACTCACGTAGCCGGCTGAGACGAACCCGTTGACCAGCGAGGAGTTCAAGAAGGTCCCGATCGCGTTACCGTCCGCCCCGTCCATGAAATTCAGGATGCCAGCGAGAATTCCCTGCCCCGGAATGGCTGCCACGGGGTTCGACGCCGCCGATACCGGTGACGAGAGCCCTTGCAGCGCAGTCGGTACCGCGGACATCAGCTGGTCCACCGTCTGGGTGCCGGTGCCCGCCGCGGTGCCCGTGGCCTGCGTGACCGCTGAGGCCTGGGCACCCGCTCCGGCCGGATTCGTGGTCTCCGCCGGTGGATCGAACGGCGTCAGCGTGGAGGCGGCCGCCGAGCTACCGGCATAGCCGTACATTGCCGCCGCGTCCTGCGCCCACATTTCGCCGTATTGGGCCTCGGTGGCCGCGATCGCCGGAGTGTTCTGCCCAAGGAAGTTTGTTGCCACCAGCGCCATGAGCAGGGCACGATTAGCCGCTACCTCGGCTGGAGGCACCGTCATGGCAAACGCGGCCTCATAGGCGGCGGCCGCAGCTGCCGCTTGAGCGGACGTTTGCTGGGCCAGCGCCCCCGTGCTGCTCATCCACTTCATATAGGGGGCGGCTGCGGCCGCCATCGATGCCGAGGCCGGTCCCATCCAGCCTTCGCTGGTCAGCCCCGAGATCACCGACTCGTATGAGGCCGCTGTCGAACCCAGCTCCGCACCGAGCGCCGCCCAGGCCGTCACGGCCGCCATCATCGGCGCCGAGCCCGGCCCGGCATACATGCGAGCCGAGTTGACTTCCGGTGGTAAGGCTCCGAAATCCATTGCCAGCACCCCCTTAACCGGCCGTGGCACTGTTGGCGGCTTTGGTGGCCGCAATGCCGGCTTCTCGGAAATCACGGGCCGTGACGGCCAGCGATTCCTGTTGTGTTACAACAAAAGTCATCGGACTTCTCCTTAGAACGGATAGTCCGATCCGGCTACGGGCCCTTGGCCGTTGTGCGTGTCGTCGTGCTGCCGATGGCGCGAGCGCTTGGCTGCGCTGCGTGCTTCAGGTGATCGGCGCCAGCCGATTCAGCCGGGAGCAAGAGGGCCGCGACCGGATCGGAAAGAAACGGTCATTGTGCTCGTAAAGTCGCTGTGAATTCGATCAGTCCGCCCCACCTCCCGTCATGCTTGGGGCCGCTCACGGGAGTGCCGCCGCGGTTGCGCGAATTGGGATGAGGCCGCCTAGCGAAATTTGCCAGGCGCGGCACCCCGCTCGTCCGGGCTTCGGATTGACCGAGCGTACTCGGGTGAACCCGCGACCGAAGAGGGTTGGGCCAGACCCATGAGAAGGCGGGGCCGTCCTGAGCTTGGGCGGCTTGCGTCGATCGACCTAAATCCCCTTTTGAAGCCTATTGGCGGGCATAAATTTCGCTCGGCGATGAGCATTCAGCGCCATAGTCGCACCGGGACCCAGGGGCGGCAACTCGACGCGCTTTGCTGTCGGCAATTAATAGAAAGCTCATAGATATCGCTGGATCGCAAAGGCTCGCGGCGCGATTTGAGAATTGCTCGACGCCGCGGAAAATGCCCGCGACGGTTAGCTGGTGAAGCCGTGCAGTGCTTTTACGTCGGCTTCTTCTCGGCCACCGCCGCCTGGAGCCCCTCGGCCAGGTCCTCGCGGGTCAACTCCTTGAACCGGAGCAGTTGGGCCTCACTGAAGTCGGTGAGATCGCTGGCCAGCACCGCGTCGAGGTCTTCGTCGTCCAGCCGGAAACTACGGTGGTCCCGGGCCTTTTCGACCACATTGCGGACGAAACCGGCATTGCCGAGCGTATCGATACCGCGAATGAGATCGTCGTCTTCCGAGTAGGTTTCGTCGAGGTAGAACTTGGTGTACGACGGCAACAACACCTCGACCTCTTCGTCGACGATGATGTCTTCGTTCTCGCGCGCCATCAGCTTGGTCAGCGCGAGCAGCTCTTCCGGGGTATAGCTGAAGAACTCGATCACGGTCGAAAAGCGCCGTCGCAGACCCTGATTCACCTCGAGCATCTTGTCCATGGCCTTCGCATAGCCCGCGCCGAAGACCACCAGCTCGTCGCGATGGTTTTCCATATAGAGCAGGAGCGTGTTGATGATCGCGTTGCCGTAGGGGTCGCCTTGGTGGTACCCGCGCTCATGCAGGGTGTGCATCTCGTCGAAGAAGACCGCGCCGCCCAAGGCGCCCTCGAGCATCTCCTCGGTGTTCTTTTCGGCGTCGGCCATGTACCGCCCCAACAGCTTGGTGCGGCTGGTCTCCACCACCAACGGCTTGCGCAACACCGTGAGCCCGCACAGCTGTTTGGTGAAGGCCCGCGCTACCGACGTCTTGCCCGTCCCGGGCGGCCCCAGCAGCAAGGTGTGGCGGGACGTCACCGGCACCGGGAGCCCCATCTTGGCACGGGCCAAGTTCACCTTGGTCGTCGACTTGATGAGCTTGATTTCCCGCTTGGCCCGTTCCATGCCCAGCATCGCGTTGAGCTCGGCGTCACCTTCGGCCAGGTACTTGGCGGCCTCTTCGGCGTGGCGGGCCGCTTCTGTCTGCGCGCGGGTCGGCGCACTGTCCGGATCCCACGGGTCGGTGCGGGCCTCGATCGTCTCCGGGTCGGTCAGGATCAGCCGATAGTTGGGGTTGTCCAGCGCTTCGCGGGCCGGGCCGAACTTCGGATCCCGTGAATACACCCGGCGCAACAGCTCGACGGCCTCCTCCTCCCGGCCGACGTGGCGCAGGCACATGCCCTGGGTGTACAAGGCGATGTTGGCCGCCCCCGGCACCCGGTCCCCCTCGACGGCGGCCTCGCCGCGCCGGAAGGCCTCCTCGAAGACTCCCAGTGACGCCAGCGCAGTGGTGGCCATCGCCGCGCCCGCGGCTTTCAGTTCGGGGTGCCGCCAGGTCTTTCCCTCGGGAAATTGGACGAGCACGTCGGGCCAGCGTCCGGTGCGGAAGTACAGCACGCCCCGCACGTAGTTGACCACTTCCTCATCGAACGGATGGCGGGGCTCGACGCCGTCGAGCAACTTCGCCGCTTCCTCGTAGCGGTTGGCCTGGGCGAGGACGGCGGCGTAAGCGCACGCCAGCGACTCCACGGTGGTGACGGCCAGGCGCAGAAACAACCCGTCGGAGACCTCGGGACGAAACTGCAGATCCGTGACCCCGAGGCGGCGGGTTTCCCAACCGAACGTCCTGACCGCGGCCCACGCCCCGGCGAGCACGTCGATGCTTTGCTCACCTGCCAGCATTCGCGCCAGCCACGCGTCGCACATCCCGGGATCGAGCGAGGCCGCCGTGTTGAACATCTGCGCGGCCACTTGTGGATTGTGGCTGGGCTGTAGTCCGTTGACCGAGATCCCCGACGCCAATAGGCCGGCGACCATGGCATTACGGGCGTCTTCGGCGGTTGATTGCGGGCGCGTCATTGCGCTGCGGGCACGCTCGCTGCGCTCTCCGGGACCTGTCCGACCGACAGCACTAGATCATCGTCGTCGAGCAACGGTCGGCTCGGGACGACCAGGAGCGGGCGGGCCCCCGGGGCGGGCAAGCTGGCGCGTACCGCCGACAGTTGGCGGCCGGTGAGCCGGTTGAGCCCCGACGACACCTTTCTGGGGAGACGGCTTTCGCTGTGGTAGCGGACCCAGGCCGCCAGCTCGGGCCGGCCGCCGATGGTGAGGAGCCGGATTGTGATGACGGCGGCCCCCACGTCGGCCAGCAACAGGTGTTCCAGGGTCTCGGTGGTGATGTCCGACGGTGTCAACCAGAAGCTGGTGGCGAACCCGTTGAAGTGCTTGAGGTGCCGCCATCCGGGGCGGCTCCAGGTCGGTTCCAGATCGGCCAACACGGCGCTGTCGACCTCGGCGAGCTCGTCGGCGGTCAACGGCCTGGCCGCGCAGTTTTGTCCGTCGAGATCTTGGGTGAGCCGCTCGGTGGCCGCCACCAACGTCGATGCGAGCGAATCGCGCGCCGCGACGGCGGCGACGTTGCGCTGCGGGTTCATCCGCAGCACCAACCAGGTGCGGCGGACATAGGAGGTGGGTTGGTCGCTCACCAACCCCCACTCCTCGGGCCCCCAGTCATCGAGCTTGGACTTCTCGGCGGCTCTGATTTCAGGGCCCCCGCGGCGCACCTTCATCGAGACGATGTCGATGCCGTCGAGGTGAATATCGAACTGGCGCAAGCCTTCAGCGACCGCTCGCACCGGCAAGAGGGCCGCCGTGGTCCGGTGCCGGTGCCGCCCGGGGGCGTCGTCCTCCCCGCCGTCCACCGCGATAACGGTCACCAGATGGCCCTCATACTGGCGCACGCCGACCTTGTCGCGCCCGAATCGGCGCTGGTGATCGACCGCGGGCGTGCATCCCGCGGTCAGCGCGGTGCCCGGATCGGCGGACCAGTCCCACAGCCACGTGGCCAGGCCGGAGGTCACGGTGAGGCCGTGGTGGGTGACCAGTGAAAGGAGCGTGATCACCGCCGCGAGGCCGACACCCACCCAAAACGCTATGTGGTGCTCACCCTGCCAGGAGTCTGGGCAGTGACTCGCCACCAACAAAATCAGGATGTCGACCAGGAACACCGCGGTGACCCGCGGCCACGACAAAGACAGTCCAAACGCGCGCTGAGCCTTCATATTGTTATTGCTGCTCCGACCTCATTGCTGCTTCCGTGTTCGCTTTATGAACACCGCTATACCGAACACGGCGCCGCCGATCAGTAAGGCTGCGAACAACCCTCCGGCTGCCACCCATACTGGCACCATATCGCGGTGAGGCGCCGGTTTAGGGATGTTCAGCGGTGCCGACAGCTGCTGCGGCGGCTTTGCTGGACCTTCGGGTACATCCCAGGTCAGTGCCGCCACCGGGTCGACGACACCGTAGCCGACCTGGTTATCCACCCCACGCGCCGGCGCCCGGGCGGTGCGCTCCAACCTGTTGATCACCTGGTACGCCGATAGCTGGGGATACTTGGCGCGGACGAGGGCGGCCACCCCGGACACGATCGCGGTCGAGAAGCTGGTGCCCGCCGGAACCAGCAGCGTGTTGTCCGGGCCATCAATTGCGTTGATCAAACCGTCGTCCCTGGGTGACAGCCCGATTACGTCGGTTCCCGGCGCGGCGATCCCCACCCACGGTCCGGCGACACTCGTCGACTGCCCCTGACCCGCTTGGGTGATCGGCCGGCCATCGGTGTCGACTGCGCCGACCGTCAGGACGTAGTCGCTGAACCAGGACGGCGTCACCACGGTGCCCACACCGCTCCAGTCGCGGGGATCCTTGGGCTGCATGGGATCAAACGCCGGGTTCTGCTTGCAGTCCTTTCTGCTGGTGTCGCCGGCCGCGGCCACGATGACGACGTTCTTGTCGACCGCCGCATAGCGCACCGCGGCGCCCAGCGTGCGCTGGTCGATGATGTTGCGCGCGCTCATGCAGGTCACATCGGAGATGTTGATGACCGTGGCGCCCAAGTTCGCGGCGTGCACGATCGCCCGCGCCATGGTCTCGACATCGTCGATCTTTGCCCGCGTCTGCGGGTCCTCGTCACCGGTGTAGGCGTCCTTGAGGCCGAAGGCCTGGCTGGACTGGCGGATCGCGATGATGTCGACATCCGGCGCGATTCCGCTATAGGCGTCGGGGGCTTGCGCCGCCGGCGGTGCCGGGGGCGGCGGTGCCGGGGGCGGCGGCGGTTTGGGCGGGTCGAGTGGACGCGGCGCGCCCTGGTTGTCGACGCCGATGACATGCCGACCGCCGGAATAGCCCGGAATCGTCACCGTGCCAGCGCCGTGGTTGGCGGACGGCGCCTGAGCGGGTCCCGGAGGAGATCCGGCTGGTCCTTGCGGTGCAGCTGGTCCTTGCGGTGCAGGCGGTGCAGGCGGTGCCCCGAACGGTCCGGGAGCAGGCGCTTCGGACTGGGACTGGGGAGGAGGCGGCGGCACCATCGTCACCGTCTGAGGCAACGGCGACAACGTCACCGTCTGCGGCGGGGGCGCTTTGGGCGGCGGCTCGGTGGTGGGAATGGTGACCGGCTTGCGCGGTGCCGCGGGCGGCGTGGCTGCGCCGCTGGCGGGCGCCGCCCCGATCATCGACGCCACGATGGTGCCGTGCGCGTCGCAATCCGACAGTCCGTCGCCGGCCATGATGTAGTCCCCGCCGGGGATCAGGTGCTGGAACCGGGGGTGTGGGGTTACGCCGGTGTCGATCACGGCGACCTTCTGCCCGGCGCCACGCCCGAATTGCCACGCCTCCTGCAAGTTCAGCATGTCCATGTACTTCGGCTGCAACCGAAAGTCGGTACCGGGCAGGACCCCGACCTCGGTGCAGTAGGAGTTCTGCTTCATCGGCGCCGGCGGTCCGGGCGGACCGTCGGGCGGCACCGCGGCCGGATCAACCGTCGGAGGTGAAATCGCATACGCCGGCGGTAAGCCGGCTAATCCGCCTGATGTGAGCAGGAGCGCGGCGACGGTCGCACTGGTCGCGCGACCGCGCCACGCCTTGCTCCTAGCGGTAACGGATCGCCGCATAGACATTCATCAGCCACAATGCCAACGGGAAAATCGGCATCAGGCAGAGGTACTCGATGTATTCCACGAACTTGCGGAACAGCGGGCTGTAAATGGTGTTTGGCACGACCGCCGCGGCCGTCATGCCCGCCGCCGGCAGCAGAACCAGAATCCCCACGCTGATGGACACGGCCAGCGGCGACTGCAGCACCAGTGCGTACCGCACCACCACCGCGGCAACGATGATCACAGCCGTCGCGGCAAGGGTGATCGCCTGCCAGCGGTCGACGTACGAGCGGCCGCGGAGCATCAGGAAGCCGGCGGAGAAGCCGGCCAGCAAGAGTGGCAGCCAGCGTTGCCCGGTGTGCGGATCCGACAGCGCGGTCAGCGAGACCACCATCAACACCCCGAGCCCCAGCAGCAGCCCCGTCAAGAACGAGCGGGCGCGCTCGGCCTGCAGCACCACGTCCCGGACCGACGCGGGACCCTCCAGGACCGGAGCGCCGCCGTCGGGGCGCACCACGGTGGTGGGCAGGTCCGGTCGCGCCTCGAACACCCACCGACTGGTGGCCGACGGGAAGACGGGCAGCCGGATGCCGGCCAACCGACGGGATAGAGCCGGTGCGGCCTGGTAGGTGAACACGCAGACCAGCACCACGCAGGCGAAGTTCGTCACCGCGCTGGTATTTGCGACCATGCGCGCCAGGCTCGCGATCGCCGCCACCGCGCTGATGGTGACGAGTGCGGTGTAAATGGCCAGCCGGCGGCCGGTGAAGCGCAGGGCGAGCGCCGCGCCAATTGCGAGCACGCCGAAGCCCAACACCGCTTGCGGGGACCCGACGCCGCCCGGCGGCGCGGAAGCCGCGGCCACCGTCAGCGGCGCGAGGCCGCTCAGCAGCATGATGTCGGCGACCAGACGCTCCGAATGAGTCTTCGCCCGCATCGCCAGCAGGATGGCCACCGCCAGCACGACCGCGGCAATGATCGCGGCGTAGACGGTGGGCAGCCACGAGTTGTGGTGCCAACGCCACCAACCGAGCAAACCCGCCGCCGCGGTCACACCGATCGCGACCATCGAGGCGCCGACCTGCACCGCGACGATCGGGTCGATCGCGGCGAATCGCTTGCTCAGGTTTGCCGAGACCGCGGTGGAGATGTGCTCGATGACCTGCGACCGGTGCTCGGTGTCCGGGAGGAACCGGATCCACAGCCGGTCGCCGTCGTAGATGTCCTGCTCGGTCAGAGATTGGGTGGCGCGCAACGGGGTGCCATCGACGAGGCACAGCGTCCACCTGCCGCGGCCGGTGGCCTCCAGCGGGGTCTCGCCGAGTTCCCTGAGCCGGCTGTTGACCACTTTCAACAGCGGGTCGGTCATCACCGAAACCGGGGCGTTGGCATCCAGCAGCACGCCGATCTGGACACCCTCGCCGGCCATGACGCCGACCACTACCGCCCGAGGTTGTGAGATTCCCTCAATGTCTGTCTGTAGGGCGTCAGCTACCCCTACTGCGGTCATCGCCCAGCACCCCCTGCCATGGTGAATGTGTAACCCCGTGTCGCCAGGCGCGCGAGGGCCTCGATCGCCTCACTTGCCGGGGCGCTGTGGGCCCCTGAGAGGTGCAGCTCGACTAATTCGGATTTCATCTGCCTCGCCTTGCACTAATGAGTTGTGGTGACACTGCTTTGAAGATTTGCTGATGATTCAAGAGAAGTATGCCGTCTTCGCACCCCGCCCGCATGTTGTCTGCAAAAGCATTGGTGAAGTTTATGTTTCACAGGTATGTCAGACCCTACTGTGCGTTTTCCACTCGCCATAGGGCAGCGTGTCCAGCACGGTCTTGATGCCCACCTGCACCAGCTGCGGGGTTGCCGGGCAGATCGCCAGCCACGCTTCCCCCGAACCCGCGGTGCGCGCCTGCTGGTAGAGCGCGATGCGGCCACCCGAACCATCTTTCAGCGACAGCACCGAGGCGCTGGGACCCTTGGCGTCGTCCCGGTACTGGCGTGCGTACACCGCAACCTCGGCCGCGGGGTCCGACAGCGCCTGGCCCAGCGCGGCAACCGTCGCGGCGCTGATGCCCATCCGCCGCAGGTCACCGCCGGAAAAGACGTTGAAGCCGGACTCCTGCCAGTCCTTCGTTGCTTCCAGCATCTCCTCGAGCGGCACGTT
Organism: uncultured Actinomycetota bacterium; assembly: GCA_963802525.1. Classification (GTDB taxonomy): domain Bacteria; phylum Actinomycetota; class Actinomycetes; order Mycobacteriales; family Mycobacteriaceae; genus Mycobacterium. The sequence goes on from CAWDJC010000034.1 coordinate 110,177, forward strand.
GACCGCGTTGATCGCCGCGGGCTCTGCGTGGTGGATCGACTCCAGACCGTCGATTACCAGCGACGCAATCGAGGCGCTGTCCGCGACGGCGACGTCATCGACGGTGATGTCGCTGCCAACCCGCACGGCCGACACCCAGTGCTGACCGCGGCGGGCGAGCACCACGCGGAACTCGTTCTCGGGGATGTCGCGCGACCCCGGCGGTTGGTTCTCGTCGTCGACGACGCCATAGAGCAGCTTGCCCCGCGAAAGCAGGGCGACGACCTCGAGGTCGGGCGCAGCGAGGACCCGCATTCGAGCGGCAACCTGTTCCTGCACCTCGTCACCGACGACGATGCCCTGCTCGCGCATCACCGCCATTCCGGGGTGCTCGTTGAGCCAGTCGCTCGAGTCAGTCGATACGAACGGCCGGCACCGCAATTCCGGCGCGACGTGTCGGATGTCGAGCAGCGCCTGAAGCATCCAGAAACCGTCGACGTTGACGGTGATGTCGGTGCGGGTGCTCTGTTGGTCCATCAATAGCCTCGGAGGTCGAAGGGGTCGAAGTTACGGAAACCGCAGGACGCGGCAGCACACCGAGGTGTGGTGTGCTGCCGCGCCTGAAGTTGCGAGTTAGGCCCAGCTGGACCCGACGGCGCTGTCGGTGCTGGCCATGTTGCTGCCGGCGGTCTGCACCTTCTGGCCGTGGGCGTTGGCCTGCTCGTAGATCACCTGGAAGTTGCGACCCAACTGGGTGATGAACTCCTGGCAGGCCACCGAACCGGCGCCACCCCAGAAGTCACCAGCGGCCAGCACATCGCGAACGATGGCCTGGTGCTCTTGCTCCAGCGACGCGGCCTGGGCGCGGATCAGAGCGCCGTGGCTGTCCACATCGCCGAACTGGTAATTGATTGTCATATCGGTGTTCTCCTAACGTCTCAAAGGATACGCAACCTGCGCTTTTCGCGCTAGCTGCCGAGGATTTGCTGCGAGGCCTGCTCTTGCTGCTCGTAGTTGTTGGCGTCGCGGATCAGACCGTCACGCACCCCGTGCAGCATGTTCACGATGTTGCGGAACGCCTGGTTGACCTGACCCATGGTGTCGTAGGAGGTCGCCTGGGCCTGACCGCTCCAGCCCGCGCCGGCGATGTTCATCGACGACGCCCACATCTTGCGGGCCTCGTCCTCAACGGTCTGCGCGTGGACCTCAAAACGTCCCGCCATCGCCCGCATCGCAGTGCGGGTCAGTCATAAAACGTGTTGCCATGTTGGCTTTCTCCTTAATACTCAGTGACTTGTTTTCAGTTGTGGTGAGCGACGGCTCGATCGGTTACGCGCTACCGCACCGCCGAGCCGCATACATGAAGTTGGTCCCCCCTTGGGCGCTGCTTCGGTCAGCCGTCGGCCCCGACACGGTCCGTGCGAGGCCTCAACCGCTGACCCCGATCAGCCCGCGGCGGCCGCGTTGGCGACTTCGGTCGCGGCGTAAGAGGCCGAACTAATCCCCAGCGTGTTCACGAACTGCTCGTGAATGGCCGCGGCCTGGGCGCTGACTGCCTGGTACATCTGCGCGTGCGCGGCGAACTGAGCCGCGGTCAGCGCCGACACCTCGTCGGCGGCAGCGGGCACCACCCCGGTCGTTGGGGCAGCCGCCGCCGCGTTCTGGGCGCTCAACGCCGAGCCGATCCCCTGCAGGCTCCCGGCCGCAGCAGCCAGAGCCTCCGGCTGTGTGGTCACGAACGACATACTTTTCCCTCCTAGATTGCCTCCGGCACCGCTCTGTGCAAGAGATTAGATGACAACGTCTGTTTCAAGCTGGCTGCGAGCCCACCTGTTCGCAATTGTTCACTGGATGGCACGGCGAATTCACTTGTAGTAATGACACAGTAACAGCGTCGGGCCCTTACCGCTGGCGTTCACAGGACGGTCACAGCAAACCACCAGAGCGAACCCGCCGGAGGGGCTGTGGAAAGCCTGCTGGCCAGCACGTATGGAGCTTGTCACCGGCGCAACGGAATCGCGCGGGAGCAAATGCCGTCTCCGAGCCGACGGCGCGGGGCCGTGCTTGTCACTCGTCGTCACCGGGAGCGAGCCCGCAAGCTATCCGGCCGCGGGTGGGCGGGCCATCACGGTCGGGCGGAATCCGTACCGGGGTCCGGTGCCGGATCCGCCGGTACCCGTCCCGGCCAGCGGCATGCCGCCCAGTAGGTTTCCGCCACCCACGTCGGGAGCCTCCCTGACGTTGCTGACCGGTATGGCCGTGGCATGACTGGGCGTCGGGACGGGCCCCGACCATGAGGCCGGCACCGACAACTTGCCGATCGAGGTCGCGCTGCCCAAGTGCGCCGCCACGGGCGGGGCGCCGCCGCCGAGCAGGCCCCCCAGGCCGGGCAAGCCCTTGGGGACGGCGGCCGCGGCCGCCGGCACCGCCCCGCCGATCGCCCCCACAGTTTTCGCGGTCTGAACCATCGAGTTGGCCATACCGATGCTGAAGTAGGGCAGACCTTCGGTGTTATAGAACACGCCCGCGTATGGCGAGTACGCCGACATGAACGCCGAAAGGCTGTTACTGGGGAAGGTCGGTGACCCGAACAAGAACTGCCACAACCCCGACAGCGGACCCGACGACGACGCCAAATAGTTCCCTTCCTGTTGGAATGGCGCATAAAGCGGCGCCGCCAGGCTTTGCAGCTGTGCGGTGATCTGGCTGATCGCACTATTGATTTGGTTCTGGATCGAGCCGATCGAAGTGCTTGTCGCCGCGGTGACCGCGGCGGACTGCGTGGTCGACGCGGCCGGGCTGGCAACCTGCGGCGCCGCGGCAAACGGGGTGACCGTGGAAGCCGTCGCCGAGTTACCGGCATAGCTGTACATCGTCGCGGCGTCCTGGGCCCAGAAGCCGGCGTACTGGGCTTCCAACTGCGCGATCGCCCCGGTGTTTTGCCCCAACACGTTGGTGGACACCAACTGCGCCAGCTCGGCGCGGTTGGCCGCGATCAACGGCGGAGGCACTATCGAGGCAAACGCGGCCTCATAGGCGGCCGCTGCCGCGCTGGCCTGCGTGGCCGCCTGCTCGGCCTGGGCGGCAGTCGTACTCACCCAGTCCACATACGGTTGCGCCGCCGCGGCCATTGACGCCGAGGCCGGCCCCAGCCATTCCTCGCCGGCGAGCTGGGTCACCACGTTCTCATAGCCCAGGGCTGCCGCGTTCAGCTCAGCGGCCAGCGAGTTCCAGGCCGAGGCCGCGGTCACCAGCGGCGTCGAGCCCACGCCGGCATACAAGCGCGCCGAGTTGATCTCCGGCGGTAACGCACCAAAATCGATTGCCATGTCCTGACCCCTCAACCAGCCAGGGCCGGGTTGGCCGCTTCGGTCGCCGCGTACGACCACGGGCTGTTGCCCAGGCCCTGCAACGTGCCCGCCGCCGCGGCCAACGCCGTCGGCTGTGTGGTCACGAACGACATGTTGTCGCCTCCTCGGTACTCGTCGGGCTTACGACTCTTGGTTCGCCCTTGGTTAGCTGCTGCACCCCACTGACCTTCGGCTGTGGGGTACGTTAGTTCGCCCGGGCCGATCGGCTGTTGGGCGAAGTCGGTGGTTGGCGCCGGCCGATGCGCCTTTGGCGGCGGCGGCGGGGTGGCGACGGCTAGCCCGCGGCCGGAGGGTCGAACGGACCGGGCGACCATGACCTGGGACAACGGACGAGCGTGCCAGCGATCAACGGTCAGCGTCGCGGGTCCGGGACGCCGTGTGCCCTCCCCGACCCGGGTTACGGCCAGCTCACTCGAAGATAAAATCCCGTCGCGGATAAAGCCTGCTGAGCGGCGCTTCCAGTCGCCTGTCCCGCTTTGCCACAACGTGTCTCGTGAGACCGAGTTGACCGAGTGAGATTCGGTCCAATCGGCGCACCGTCCACCATTTCCGATAGGCATGGTTGCGTTATCCCGCGGACGGTGGGCGGGTGAGCACGCTGCGCTTGAATCCGTATTCGCGGGGTGGCCAGGCGGAGCCCGCGCGCCGGGTGCCGGTGCCCATGGGAATGCCGCGCAGCAGGCCGCTCGCGTCGCCATGCGAACCGGTGACATAGTCGACGCTTATCGCCTGGGTGGCCGCTTCCTCCGCCGCGCCGGGTGAGCCGGCCCAGGTCTGCGGCACCGACAACCCCCCGATCTTGTTCGCCGCGGCCAGATTCGCCGCCACTCCGCCATGGCTGCCCACACCGCCGGCCACGGCCCCCAGGTGTAGGCCGGCGAATTGCGGTGTCGCAAACCAGGCCCCTTGCGCACCGGCCGTCGTCCCACCGGGGCCGAACGCCGTCTGCTGTGCGATCGAGCCAAAGAAACTCATCATGCCGACCGAGAAGTAAGCGAGCCCCACCGTGGTACGAGACAGTGCGGTTCGGTTCGTTACGTTGAGGTTGGCGAACTGCTGCACGATCCACCAGTTCAAGGGGTTCAGCGGCGAGGCTGAGGCCCCCGACGAAAGCTGTTGCAGCGCTTGGTTGATCGACGTGAAGATGGACGTGACAGAAATCGTGTCCGGGGTCAGGGCCAGTCCCGGGGTCACCGTGGCCGCTTCGGGCGCGGTGGTGCCCGCCGGCGTGGCGATGGCCTGGCCGACGGCGGCCGCTTGTGCGGCCAACCCCCCTTGGTCGGTGGTTTGTGCCGGTTCGCTGAACGCAGTCAACTGCGTGGCGATCGCCGAGGCACCCGCATAGCCGTACATCGCCGTGGCGTCTTGGGCCCACATCTCCGCGTACTGGGCCTCGGTGGCCGCGATGGCCGGGGTGTTCTGCCCGAAGAAGTTCGTCGCGATCAGCGTCATCAACAACACCCGGTTCGCGGCGATCACCGGCGGCGGCACCGTCAGCCCAAACGCGGTTTCGTAGGCCGCCGCGGCGGCCCGGGCCCGGTTGCCGGCCTCCTCGGCCGCCGTGGCAGCGCCGCTGAGCCAGGCGATATAGGGCGTGGCCGCGGCCACCATGGATCGCGACGCCGGCCCAAGCCACGGCGAACTCGTCAGCTCGGTGATCGCCGACGTGTATCCGGTCGCGGTCGAACTCAACTCGGTCGCCAGCCCATCCCATGCCGCCGCCGCAGCCATCATCGATCCCGAACCGGGACCGGCATACATCCGGCCCGAATTGATCTCTGGCGGTAACGCCCCGAAATCCAACACCTAGTCGCCGCCGGACTCGATCGACATGTGTCCCCTCGCAAGCTGTCTTCACTCGACGACCTTCACGGAAGTTGCTCGCCAGTGAGGCTAGATCGCCGCGACCCCCTGCTGTCGCGCCGCGATCGGACCGACAGTAGGGCGGGCGCGACTCCTCATACGGCGAACCGACGGAAGCGCAAGCCGCGACGCGTGGTCCGCGACTCCGGGCCTACGCGGCTGTCACCTGCGGGAATGCGTCGACGAGTCCATCCAACGACGGGAGTCGTTCGATCGCCGGTGTGCCGTTTCGGTGCGACTGAGCGGGGATGAAAATGCCGGCGCCGGATAAAAATCCGGCCGCAGATAAAGCCTGCGCGGGCTTCGCTGGGGAGCACAGGCCAGCGGCGGCGAAGCGAGTTGAAACAACCCCTATGGCGGATGCGTTCGAGACAATCCGGTTCCCGGGCGCCGCCGGCGGCAGGCCCCAAATGGCCCAGCCCCGCCGATCTGTGCGACACAACACGAATCCACCGTCGCGCCGCCGTCGGCTCAGCGTTAACGGAGCACCGTCTGACGTTCGTAGCCGACCGGGTCTTACGTTAGGGGTGACCGTGGGCGCAGGCAGGTCTGCCTGCGCCCACGACGCCAGGCTTCGAGAGAAGGCTGCTACCCGCCGAGGGGTGGCCGGGCCATGACGGTGGGGCGGAACCCGTACCGCGGACCGGCACCACCGGCGGCGCCGGAGCCCACCCCTGCCAGCGGCATGCCGCCGAGCAGGTTCCCGGGTCCCCCGGCGGCCTCCGGGGCGGCGCTGATGCTGCTGACCGGGATCGCCGTGGCATGGGGTGCAGCCTGGACGGACCCCGCCCAGGTGGCCGGCACCGACAGCTTGCCGATCGAGGTCGCGCTGCCCAGATGCGCCGCCGCGCCGGCGCCACCGCCCAGCATGCCGCCCAGTCCGGGCAAGCCCTTGGGAACAGCGGCCGCGGCGGGCGCCGCCGCCCCGCCGATCGCCCCAAAGGTCTTGGCCATCTGAACGCCGAAGTTGCCCATACCGACGCTGAAGTACGGCAGACCCTCGGTGTTGTAGAAGAAGCTCGCGTAGTTCGCGTAGCCGCCCAGGAACGTCCCGATGTTCGTGGGTAGCGTGGTCTGCCCGGTGACGAGGAACCAGAGTTCGGTCAGCAAGGGATTGCCCGCCGCGAACTGCGACACCAGCGAGCTCGTCCCGCTCGGCGTGGCCAGCTGGCCCAACGTGGTCTGGATCTGGGTGAGGTAACTCTGCAGGGTCTGCTGGATCGAGGCGGCCGGGGCCGCGGATTGAGTGACGGCAGCAGCAGCTGGGTTGGCAACCACGGGCGCATTGGTGAACGGCGTCACCTTGGTCGCGGCCGCCGACTGCCCGGCGTAGTTGTACAAGGCCGCGGCGTTTTGGGCCCAGAATTGAGCGTACTGGGCTTCCAGCTGCGAGATGATCCCGTTGTTCTGACCCAGGATGTTGGTCGCCATGGCCTGGGACAGCTCGGTGCGGTTGAGCGCGATCATCGGCGGGGGCACCATCGAGCCGAGCACGGTCTCGTAGGCCGCCGCGGCCGATTGAGCCTGGGCGGCGGCCTCCTCGGCTTGCCCGGCGGTCGTCGTCATCCATTGCAAATACGGCTGCACCGCCGAGGCCATCGACGCCGAGGCCGGCCCCAGCCACTCCTCGCTGGACAGCGCGGTGACGATCTGGTCATAGCCCAAAGCGGCCGAAGTCAGTTCGGCGGCAAGGCCGTTCCAGGCCGCGGCCGCCCCCATCAGCGACGACGAGCCCGGACCCGCATAGATCAGCGCGGAGCTGACCTCCGGAGGTAGTGAACCCAAATCAGTCATGATGACCCCCTAGCCGGCCGCGGCCGCGTTGGCCGCCTCGGTCGCCGCGTACGACCCCGAGCTGATGCCCAGGGTGCTGACGAACATGTCGTGGACCGCCTGCGCTTGCGCGCTGACGGCCTGATACATCTGGGCGTGCGCGGCAAACTGGGCCGCGGTCAGCGCCGACACCTCATCGGCGGCCGCCGGCACGACACCCGTCGTCGGGGCCGCCGCGGCAGCATTCTGGGCGCTCAACGCCGAGCCGATACCCTGCAAACTGCCGGCCGCCGCCGCCAACGCTTCCGGTTGCGTAGTCACAAACGACATTTGATTTCCTCCTCAACTTTCAGGCTCGATGACCTTCAAGGAAAGATTTGCTGCTGAAGCTCACTTCAGGCATAGCTTGCTAGTGAGACTAATTGGATCCCGTCGGGTCGCGCCTCCTTAGCGCCAACTGTTCATTGGCGGACAACTGTTGTTCATTTGAGGCAATCCTGGGCCGGTTTGCCGGCTGGAAGGTCATGGTCGTCGCCTCTCATTATCCGGCCGACGGCGGGCGGGTCAGCACGCTATAGCGGAACCCGTACTTGGTGGTGTAGCCGTAGCCGGCGCTGCGCCGGCCTACGGCCCCGGTCGGGATGCCCCGCAGCAGGGCGTTCCCTGGTACGGCTGTCGCACCGGCGTTTGCGGGGGCCTCTTCGCTCACGGCGCTGACGAGGGTTGCCTCCGCCGTCGGGTTGGCCCAATTCGCCGGAACCGACAACATCCCGACCCTGCCGGCCTCGCCCGCGGTCGCCGACACCGCGCCGGCGGTGTGCGCGCCACCCAGGCCTCCCCCGACGGCACCCAGGTGTATGCCGGCGAACTGTGGCGTCGGGAACCAGGCACCACTCACACCGGCCGTTGTTCCACCGGGGCCGGATAACGTCTGCTGTCCTATCCCCCAACCGAAGTTTCCGAGGCCCACCCCGAAGTACGCCTGCAGGAACTGCCTGCCCTCGTTGTACAAGGGACTTATTCCGGTGGCGGGAAACGCCAACCCATTTGCCCTGATCCCGAACCAGTCGTTGGTCGGGGTGGGGAGCCCGTATTTGAGGAAATCCTGGAACTGGCTCTGGAGCATCGAGAACGGCCAGTTCGTGAAGGTATAACTCGACAGTTGCTGCAGCGCCAGTTGCTGCAAGGTCTGAGGGATCGATGCGATCTGACTTAGCAGCTGCGTCACGGTCTGCGCGGAGGTGCCGGCCGGCTGGGCGGCGGCTTGGGCAGCGGCAGCGCCCTGTTGGGCCACGGCGTCGGGGGTGCTGGTGTTGGGTGGCGACTGGTACGGGGTCAACACCGTGGCGGCCGCCGATGACGCGGCATAGCCGTACATGGCGGCGGCGTCCTGGGCCCACATCTCCATGTACTGGGCCTCGGTCGCCATGATCGCCGGGGTGTTCTGCCCGAAGAAGTTGGTCGCGACCAGCGTCGCCAACAACACCCGGTTGGCCACGATCACCGGCGGCGGCACCGTCATCGCGAACGCCGCCTCAAAGGCGCCCGCAGCCGCGCGGGCCTGGCTGGCACTGTCCTCGGCCAGACCGGCCGCCGCACCGAGCCAGCTCACGTACGGAGCGACCGCGGACACCATCGCCGTGGACGAGGGTCCCACCCATGGCGCGCTGGTCAGTTCGGTGATCACCGAGTTGTAGCCGCTGGTCGCCGCGCCCAACTCTGCCGCCAGCTCGTCCCAGGCCGTCGCGGCAACCATTATCGACTCGGCCCCCGGGCCCGCATACATCCGACCGGAATTGATTTCGGGCGGTAACGCTCCGAAGTCGAACACCGTGTCCTCCTCAGTTGGCCGTGATCGCGGTGGCAATCTCGGCGGTCAGGTAAAAACCGTGGTGGGCGCGGTCATAACTCTGTCGACCAGCAAACCCTGTCGGCGGGATGGCCGGAACCCTGCGGCGCGCCCGTCCCTCCGCCCGGATAGGTGCTCCGCCATCAGGATTCCCCGGACTCTGGTCAGGAACGACATGCACAATCCGCCTCGACTATCCCGTTGCCAGCAACCGAGCGACAGCCCGTTGAATGCCTGAACTGCCGCTCGCGGACGACATTAGTTGGTCGTACCCGGCACGCCGACCGACGATGCCAATTGTTCATTCCCAGCCAACCAATGTTCATTCCCGGAGCCGCGGTTCATCCAGGACAACTGAATTTTCATCTATCGTTTGCTTTTTGGTTCGGTCCATGCTAGTCCTCTTCGAGGATCAGCGCCATCTCCGGGCAGGAAGCCACGCCGTCGCGAGTCAACTGTTCATCCTCAGGCCTCACCTCGTGCTCTTCGAGGGTCGAATAGCCCGACTCGTCGATCGGGAACAGGTCTGGATCGACGGCGTAACACTGGGCGTGGCCGACGCATTTGGACTTTTCGAGACGAACCTTCACGAGGTTTCCTTTTGGATGCCTTCGGGGAGTACCCAGATGGAGATTAGTCGGTCGATAAAGTCTAGAAGACGGTTGACCGATCGCGGCCGCCACGTTGAAACCTCGTACTCGCCCGTCATCCGGATTGGTGCCCCTTTGCCGCACGTGCGATATTGGTGTGCCGCCCGGAACCGGTGACGACAAAGTTCCAACCACGGCCTGGCTGCGTCGGGGACGAAGACCCTCGAGGCACGAAAAACACACGGACAAGCGGAGATCAGAGCGCATGAGCACTGTTGGTGAAAGCCAGCCGGGCGCCTTCCACCTTCCGCGGCTTGAGTACTCCAAATTACCGATGGCCGCCGACCGTGGCGTCGGATGGAAGACATTGCGGGATGCCGGGCCGGTGGTGTTCATGAACGGCCACTATTACCTGACGCGCCGTGAGGACGTGCTCGCCGCGCTGCGAAATCCCAAGGTCTTCTCGTCCCGGCTGGCGCTGCAGCCCCCTGGCTACCCGCTCCCGGTGGTCCCGCTGGCGTTCGACCCGCCGGAGCACACGCGCTACCGCAAGATCCTGCAGCCGTTCTTCAGCCCGCAGGGATTGAGTAAGTCGCGGCCGGTGCTGCAGCGCCACGCCGCTGAGATGATCGCGGCCTTTGCCGGCCGGGGTGAGTGTGAGGTGATGGCGGATTTTGCGCGGCTGTACCCGTTTCAGGTGTTCCTCGACCTGTACGGTCTGCCGCTGGAGGATCGTGACCGTTTGATCGCCTGGAAGGACGCGATCATCGCCGACAAGCCCTACCTCTCCCAGGCGGACATCGACAAAGGGTACGAGCTGCTGGCATATCTCGCCGACGTGATCCAGCAACGCCGGCAAAACCCGAGCTCCGACATGTTGTCCCGAGTGATGAACAGCGAGGGCGACTTCACCGATCTCGAACTGCTGGGCATGAGCCACCTGCTGATCCTGGCCGGCCTCGACACGGTGACCGCGGCGATCGGATTCTCCCTCTTCGAGCTGGCGCGGCGACCGCAGCTGCGCGAGGCGCTGCGCGATAACCCCAAGCAGATCAGGGTTTTCATCGAAGAGATCGTCCGGCTGGAGCCATCGGCGCCGGTGGCGCCCCGGGTGACGACGGAGATCGTCACCGTGGGTGGCATGACGCTGCCCCCGGGCACGCCGGTGCGCTTGTGCATGGCTGCGATCAACCGCGACGGCAGCGACGCAATGTCCACCGATGACCTGTTTTTGGACGGTAAGGTACACCGGCACTGGGGATTTGGCGGTGGACCGCACCGCTGCCTGGGTTCTCATCTGGCGCGGATCGAACTGACCATCGTCGTGGCGGAGTGGCTCAAGCAGATCCCCGACTTCGAACTGCCTCCGGATTACACTCCCGAGATCAGCTTTCCGTCAAAGACGTTCGCGCTCAAGAAATTACCGCTGCGCTGGGGCCAATAGATCAACCCCAGCGCAGCGGCCTAATCTTTTCTAGGTCCTTTCGAGGTTCCTACTTGCGGAACTCGGTGGCCGCCACCTGGACATACACGCCGGTGTCCTCGGCCATCAGCAGACCGCGACCGCGGGGCAGCGGGCCACCCTTCATCTTGCCGCGGATGAAGCCCTCGTCGGGGTCGGCGTCCATCACCAGCAGTGGCGCGTTGGCCTGGTGCAGCGCCCGCAGCATCGGGTCGCTGCCCGCGGACGACCAGCCGCCGAACGTGCGGGTGACGATCACGTGCAGGCCGACATCGGCGGCCCTGGTCACCCAGGCGGCGGCCTTGTGCAGCGGCGAGTCGAAACCGGCCGGCATCTGCTGGATGTCGTCGACGATCAGGAAGATCTCCGGGCCGCTCCACCAGGAGTGCGAGAGCAGCTCTTCCGCCGACAAGCCGGGCGGTGGTTCGCGGCTGGCCAGAAGGGCGGACATGTCGTTCATCATCGCCTGCACGCCGTCGAGGTTGTAGGCGAATTTCTCGACGTACTCGGAGCCCAGCACGGTCAGCAGCTGACGGCGCGGGTCAACCAGCCACACCTGGGCAGAGGGCTGCCCGGCCGGTGGCGGCGGTGCGCTGCTGGTGCCGGGCGCGTAGAGCCGACCGATTTCCGACATGATCGTTGCCAGCGTGGTGGTCCGCCCACATTCGCGGCGACCCGTCACCACCAGGTGGGCATTCTCGGCGAAATTGAGGTAGACCGGCGCCAGGTCCAATTCCGATATCGCCCAAACGATTCCGCCGGCACCAACCCCCTGGCGGGTGTCGCGGGCGGCCAGCTCGCGCACCTGCTCCACGCCGAACCGCGCGGGCAGCCGACGTATCGGTGGGGCCTGGCCGCTCGCGAGCCGGCTGACCGCTTCGACGATGCTGTCGGACGCGAACACGTTGGTGGGTGTGCTACCGAGCGCGGGCCGGGCCACCAACGTGTGCAGACCGGCCTGCGGGTCGGCGTCGAGTCGGACGTAGTTGACCGCGACCATGCCGCGTCCGGGCTTGACCGGAACTTCCTTGGCGAACCGGGAACGCACCAACTTGGCGTCTTCCACTGCGGCCAGGCGCAACTCGACCCGGGAGCCGAAACCGCTACGCACCGGCGGCCGCAGCTCCGATTCGCGATCGGCGCTGACGACCACGTGCACCCCGAACGAGGGACCCTGGTTGATGATCAGGTTCACCTGCTCGATCAGCACCTCGTTTTCCTCGGCCAACGCCCGGTAGTTGTCGATCACCAGATAGACATCGCCGAACCCGTCGTTGGGCACCGGGCCGGCCTCACCGCCGAACTTGCGGCGCCGGAACACGTCCATCGAGGCGATCCCGTATTCGAGGAAGCTGCGCTTGCGCTCGCGAACCAGCGCCAGCAGTTCGGCCACCGTGCGGCGCACACCGTAGGGATCCGTCGGACCGGCCACCTCGCCCACGTGGGGCAAACGCGCGACGGTGGTCAGCGCCGTGCCGCTGTAGGCCAGGCAGTAGAACTGGACCTGCTCCGGCGTGTGGGTCAGCGCGGCCGAGCAGATCAGCGTCTGCAGCGCCGTGGTCTTGCCCGAACCGCCGGCCCCCAGGATCAGGACGTTGGCGCCGGGCCCGGAGGTATCGACCGTCCACGGTGGCTGGTCGTGCTTGAACGGGCGGTCGATGATCCCGAGCGGGAACACCAGGTCCCGGGCGGTGCCGTAGTCCTGCTGCCACTGGTGGCCGATAGACCGATTGACCAGCTCGTCGATGGCCACGGGTTCGCTCAGCGGCGGCTGCCACAACCGGTAGGGCTCGAAGTCGATCTTGCGCAGCTGATCAATGATCACCGTACCGACCTTCGGCGTCCTGATCCCCTCTTCGTCGGCCTCGGCCTCGGCGTCCGCCGCCTCCAGCGCCTCGCCGTTCGAGTGGACCGGCTCGAGATCCGGTCCCCCAACGCTGACCTCGAGCGGAGTGAACGAGTTGGTAAACAGTTGCGGGCGAACGTAATCGATGCTGTGCACCAACGCCGGCGCTACTTCGCCGTCGATGGTGATCCCGCGCGAGATGTAGTCCCGCCACAGGAACTCGGCCTGGAACCGGACGATGTCCTCGAGGCTCCTACGGAAGTAGCCCAGACCGGCCTGGGCCGGCAGGTTCACCGCGTTCGGCACGCCGGCCGCCTGCGCCGCGCCGGCGGTGCGCGCCTTCAGCACCAACCGGTAACCCATGTTCTCCATGAGCTTTTCGGCCCGGCTTTCGATCGTCTGGGACGCCATCATCAGGTGGATCCAGTAGGCGCGGCCCTGACGCCCGATCGAGTCCAGAACGTCGACCGCCGTCGGCATGATGCGGAACCATTCGTAGAACTCGTCGATGACGACCACGAGCATCGGCAGCGGCGGCATGTCCTGGCCGCGGGCCCGCATCCTGGAGCGCACGCTGTTGTATTCCTTGGCGTCGTCGACTCCGGCGCTGTCGCATATCGCTTTGCGGCGGGCGATTTCGCCCCACAGCGAGTCCAGGAAGCGCTCCATCAGTGCCTGGTCTTCTTCCAGGTCGGTGATGATGCGCGACACGTGCGGAACCCCGGCGAACGGCTTGACCGCCGAACCACCCTTGAGGTCGGCCAGGACGAACTGCAGCTCCTCCGGCGGGTGGCCCAACATCAGCGATTCGATCACGGTTCGCACCAGCGTCGACTTACCCGAACCAGTGGTCCCGGACATGACCCCGTGCGGGCCGTCGCCGCCTTCGTCCAGCGACTTCATGTCGAGGAACAGCAATTCGCCGTTGTCGGAGCGATTACCGAACGGTGCCCGCAGCCGCGACCGGCCCATGGTGTCGGTGCGGCTGCCCCACAGCGAGTTGAAGTCGATATCGGCCGGATCGTCAATCCCGTAGTAGGCCATGATGTCTCGGGCGCCGATGTGGGCGACCCGCTGACCGATCTCCTCGTACGCCTCGGCCAGTCGCCAGCGCGCCAGCTTCTGCGCGAACTCCTCCGCCTCCGCAATGCTGATATGGTCGGTGAGCGCGAAGAACCAAGGCTTTTCGTCGATGACCATCCACGTGTCGCGGTCGCGCGGCAGGGCTTCGATCACGCCCAAATCGTCGAATTGCAACGTCCGCTCCGGGACAGCTGCCCACATCGACGCGCCGGTCAGGTCGAAGAACGTCACGCCGTCGATACCTTCGGCGCTGATCACGAACTCCCATTGCGGATCCGTGACGTCGGCGATGATCACGGTGTGCGGGGTCGGGGTCTGCGCCGACGAACTGGCATGCCGGGGCGTGAAAGACCCACGGCCGGCGAATAATTCGGCTTGCTCGGCGCCGAACTCGCGCACCGAGCTGTAGACCATCCGCGCGTTGCCCGCCGCGTCCTGACGCCGCGGGTCACCGAAGTGCGGCAGCCACTTCACCCATTCCCATTGCTCCAAATCGGAACTGACCACAACCATCTGCACGTGGTCGGGCCCGTGGGAGAACGCGAGCTGGCACACGATCGCCCGCATCAGTCCCAGCACCTGCTCGCGCCCGCCGATGAGCGAGTACCAGGGTTCGACCAGCAGGGAAATCATCTTCGGCAGGTTGTAGACGACGCTTTGGTAGCGCCCGAATTCCTGAAGCGCCTTGCCCGTCACCGGCTCGAGCTCGATGTCGGTCGGCATGTTCTGCGGCTCACCCCAGGTCACCTCGGGACGCGTCATGCCCACGCCGACCCGCACGACACCGAAGTTGAGGTCCTTGCCGTCGGGCTTGCGTTCCCACATGCGCGACGAACCGACGGCGGAGGCCAGCATGGTCGGTGCCGGGTGGAACCAGCGGTAGTTGGCGTCCATGCTGTCGGCCGACTCGTGGGCCGTCTCGCGCAGCATGTCCAGCATCAACATGAACTGGGCGCGCATCGCGTCCAGCTTCGGCCGGCTCATCTGCTGCTGGCCGCCGAACCGGCCGCCGAACATCATCATCGCCATCCCGCCGATCATGAAGATCGGGAAAATGGCTCCGACGCCCCCGAAGACGTGCGACCCGCTGGCGAACGTCATGGCGATCATGCCGCCCAGGAGGCCGATCACCACGACGCCGACCACCACGATCCACCAGGGCTTGCCCTCCGGCGGCGGAATGCTCAGCGGGGTCGGTAGGACGATGTTCTCCGGCTTGATAACCGGGGCCTTTTCCGGTGTCGGCCGCGCAAATCCACGTTTCATCGGGGTACCACCAACTCTGCAGGGGACATGTCCATCGGTAAGGTGTCGTGCTCCACCAGGGCGTCAGCCCGTGAGAGGGTCGGGCCTTGCGGCAGCAGCCGCAGCGCGACCCACGGCGCCAGGCTCGGCGAGGTCTTCAAACCCAGCGCCTCGCGGACGTCGCGGGTGTCGTCCACCCCGAACCGGGCGCCCGCATCCGTCAGCCACCACAGCGATTCCGTTGTCTTGGCGCCGGGATCGTTGCCGGTGACGGCCACGAAGTTGGCGTGATCGGGGCCGAAGTACACCTGGTCGGCTTCGCGGCCGGTCGTGTCGGCCTTCACCAACGACACGACCTTGCTCATTTCCTTGGCCGCGACCGGAATGGTTGACCCGGACACGACCTGGATATGGGCCCGGTTCTCGCCGGAGGTCTTCTGCCACCACCAGCAGGTCGCCGGGTTCTCCCGGATGTCCATCACGTTCAACGGGTTGTCGGGATACGACGAAAGGTCCAGCTTGTTGACCACCGGCATCTTCGCCAACGCCGACGGTTCCACGGTCACCGGTTTGTTGTTACCCGGCCCGCCGGCGTTCTGCAGGATCTGAGCCACCAACGGTGGCAGCGTCTGCACGCCGTCGGCCAACACCAGCGAATACTGTTGCGGCCCACTGATTTGCGGTGTGACGATCACCGTCCCCACCGGTCCGGGCGCGCCCGCAAACGTCGCCGGGAAACCCGCGCTCGGTATTTCCGGCACCGTCAGTTCGGGCCCCACCGGCAGCGCGTCGAACAATGCACGGCTCATGGGCTTTGCCATGCTGACCTGCTCGGGAGTCAGACCCAGCGGCAACAACACCGATCGGTTCATCGCGTCGATTCGCGACCGGCGCCCCTGCCGGACCACCCACGCGTCGCCGCCGTAACTGAGCACCACCGCGTCCGACCCGTTCAGTACCTGGCGGTGGCCGCTGAGGTCCGGGGTGCCGTCGATCACCGTCACCGTCACCCCTGACGGCGCCCCGACCCCGGTCGAGCCGGCCACCGTGTCGCACACCAGCCACGACGACGCGGAGGGAGTCTTGGCTGCGAAGTTCGACGGTGCGCCCGGGATGCCCACCAGCGGCCCGCGGGGCAGGTTCGCGATCTGGCTGGACCGAACCAGGTGTGGGTTGTCCGGCCGCCCGGTGATCAGCCGCGCCGATGCCAGATTCAGCGCCGGATACAACTTGTCACCCACGCGGACGTACAGCGCGCCGGAGTCACGGTCGGCGATGATCGGCGACTCGTTGATCTGGCCGGACGGGCTGATGAACGACCACAGCAGCGCGCCCAGGCAGATCACCAGCGCCGCGGAGATCGAGGCCACAACCGCCAACGTCTGACGCCGTCCGGGCTCGATTTCCATGCGAACACGCCAGCGGGTCAGCGCCATCGCGGTCCGGCGAGCAAGGAATTGATAACCGGTCACCTGGGTCCGGGTCGACAACCCGAGGCCGTAACCCGACCCTCGCTGCCCGCGACTCTCTTCCGCCACGTTTATTCACCATCCGGTCTGCTAGAACGCCTGGATATTGTCCCTGAAGATATCCGTGCGCGAATTACATCGACAACCGTAGGGGACCCGCACGGACCTCGCCACGCGTGCCGTGCGGGTTCACTTCTATTCACATCTCGCCGCGTGGACGAATCCGGCCATTTTCGGGTCTGCCGGGTCGCAGGGCCTTGCGAACGGTGCCGGCAGCGGCGCTGGCACTTTCGCTATTCCCCACTTATCCCCCGGCTGGATTCTTCACGTGTTCACTGGGCATGTTAGCCGTGGATGGCCGTCTAGTCCTGTCGAATGCCCACTTTCGCCCGCCTGCCCGGCACCGATGTGACCGAATGCCCCGATCGAGCCGGGTCGCGGCTCTCAAGCAAGATGGGCGACATGACTGAGCTCGCGCCCTCGCTGGTCGAACTCGCCCGCCGGTTCGGCATCGCGACCGAGTACGAGGACTGGACCGGCCGGCGAGTGCTAGTGCCCGAGGAGACGCTGGTGGCGGTGCTCGGCGCTCTCGGTGTTGCGGCGGGCACCGAACGGGAGCGGAACGTCGCCCTGACCGCGCACCGGCGGTCGTATTGGGAGCGCCGGATGCCGGCGACCATCGTCGGGCGGACCGGTGAGCAGATCCGATTCTGGGTCCATGTGACCCACGGCGATCCCGCCGAAGTGTGGCTGCAGCTCGAGGACGGCACGGTGCGCGGTGGGGTGCAGCAGGTCGACAACTTCACGCAGCCATTCGACCTGGACGGACGGTGGATCGGTGAGGCCAGCTTCGTATTGCCGGCCCACCTGCCGCTGGGCTACCACCGGGTGCATCTGCGTTCCGGCGACTCCGAGACGAGCACCGCGCTGATCGTGACGCCGGACTGGCTTGGGCTGCCGGAGCAGCTCGGGGCCCGCCGCGCGTGGGGTTTGGCCGTGCAGCTCTACAGCGTGCGGTCCCGGCAGTCGTGGGGCGTCGGCGACCTCACCGACCTGACGGACCTCGCGGTATGGTCGGCGTCCCGCCATGGAGCCGACTATGTGCTGGTCAACCCCCTGCACGCCGCCAGTCCGACGCGCCCCATGGAGCCGTCGCCGTACCTGCCGACGTCGCGCCGCTTCGTTAACCCCCTCTATCTCCGTGTGGAGGCAATCCCGGAGTTCGCCGAGCTGGCCAAGCGCGGCCGGGTGCGCCGGCTGCGGTCAGAAGTCCAAGAGCGGGCCGGCCAACTCGACGCGATCGACCGCGACAGCGCATGGGCGGCCAAGCGCGCGGCGCTCAAACTGCTGCATCGCGCGCCACGGTCGGCGGGCCGTGAGCTGGCCTACGCCGCGTTCCGCGACCGTGAGGGCCGCGCGCTCGACCACTTCGCCACCTGGTGCGCGCTGGCCGAAGAGTACGGCGGCGATTGGCATCGCTGGCCGGAGTCGCTGCGGCATCCCGACGCCGCCGGTGTCGCCGGCTTCGTCGAGAGAAATTCGAACACGATCGATTTCCACCGCTGGCTGCAGTGGCAACTCGACGAACAACTCGCCTCGGCGCAGTCGCAGGCGATCCGGGCCGGAATGGCGTTGGGCATCATGGGAGACCTGGCCGTCGGTGTGCATCCCAACGGCGCCGACGCGTGGGCGCTTCAGGATGTGATGGCGCTGGGCGTGACCGCCGGTGCGCCGCCGGACGAGTTCAACCAGCTCGGCCAGGACTGGTCACAGCCGCCGTGGCGTCCGGACCGGCTCGAGGCGCAGGAGTACCGACCCTTTCGCGCGCTGATCCGGGCGGTGCTGCGGCATGCCGGCGGCGTCCGCATCGACCACATCATCGGATTGTTCCGGCTGTGGTGGATCCCGCAGGGCGCACCACCCCCCCAAGGCACCTACGTGCGCTACGACCACGATGCGATGATCGGCATCGTCGCCCTGGAAGCGCATCGGGCCGGGGCGCTGGTCGTCGGCGAAGATCTGGGCACCGTCGAACCGTGGGTGCGCGACTACCTTCTATTGCGCGGCGTGCTGGGCACCTCGATCCTCTGGTTCGAGTTGGATCGCGATGGAAACGGAGGGCCGTTGCCCGCAGAACGCTGGCGTGAGTCCTGCCTGTCGTCGGTCACCACCCACGATCTGCCGCCGACGGCCGGTTACCTGGCCGGCGACCACGTGCGGCTGCGGGAGTCCCTGGGCTTGCTGACCCGGCCCGTGGAGGCCGAGCTCGAATCCGACCGGGTCGAACTGGCGGCCTGGATGGCCGAGCTGCGCCGCGTGGGGCTACTCGGTGAAGGTGAAGACGACCCGGAGCTCATCGTTTCCGCCCTGCACCGGTATCTGGGCCGAACGCCGTCGCGGCTATTGGGAGTGGCGCTGACCGACGCGGTCGGTGACCGCCGCACCCAGAACCAGCCGGGCACCACCGACGAATACCCCAACTGGCGGGTCCCGCTGACCGGACCCGACGGCCGGCCGGTGATGCTCGAGGACGTATTCACCGATCGCCGGGCGGCCACCCTGGCCGAGGCCGTCCGCGAGGCGATCGCGCCTCCGGCATAGGCGCCAGCTGTTAGCTTCGGGTGCCATGAAGGCTTCCCTAAAAATAGGGGTTGTGGCCCCGGTCGCCGACGGTGTCACCGCGGATCCCGAGTGGATGGTGAGCTTCGCGGGCCACCTGGAGCGGTGCGGGTTCGAATCGATCGTCGTCGTCGAACACACCGTGCTGGTCACCCGCTACGACAGCGTCTATCCCTACGACAGCTCCGGGCGGGTCGGCTTGACCGCTGACTGCCCGATTCCCGACCCGCTCGATCTGCTGGCCTTCCTGGCCGGCCACACCACCCGCCTCGGGTTGGCCACCGGGGTGCTGGTGCTGCCCAACCACCATCCGGTGGTTCTCGCCAAACGCGCGGCGACCGTCGATGCGCTCTCGGGCGGAAGACTGCGGTTGTGCGTGGGCGTGGGCTGGCTCAAGGAGGAGTTGGAGGCGTGCGGCGTGGAGTTCGACAGCCGGGGCAGGCGGGCCGACGAGCAGCTGGCCGTGCTGCGGGCCCTGTGGGCCGACCGCCCGCAAGGCGCATCGTTTCACGGCGAGTTCTTCAACTTCGACGACGTCATGTCCTACCCGAAACCTGCGGGGGAACGACTTCCGATCCACATCGGCGGGCATAGCCGGGCGGCGGCACGCCGCGCCGGGCGTTTGGGGGACGGCTTCCAGCCGCTCGGCGTGACCGGTCCGCAACTCGCGTCACTGATCTCGCTGATGCGTGACGAGGCAGCAGCGGCGGGCCGCGACCCGGCGGCCCTGCAGGTGTCACTTGGCCACGCGGTCAACAAGATTGATGCCGAGCGCGCGGACGGCCTCATCGATCAGGGCGCAGACCGGATCGTGTTGGCGATGCCGCCGACCGCTGGCATCGAGGAGGCGATAGATATGTTGTCGGCATGTGCGCAACGGCTGGCCCTGATCTCCTAAACGCCTCCGGACCTGTGCGATGACACTTTCAGCCGGCGACCGGATGGCCCTCAGCGATTTGGTGCACCGGTATGCGTCCGACGTTGATGACCGTCAATTCGACTCCGTCGCAGAGCTTTTCACCGAAACGGCCGAGCTGACGGTGCCCGAGCCGCCGGCCGCACTGGAGCCCATCCACTGCCACCGCGGTCAGGAGGCCATCGGTGCCGCGGTCGCCGCCGTCGCCGCGGTCGCCCGCACCGAGCACGCCATCATCGGCGAGGTCTATGACGAGGCCGCACGCCCCGGCACGGCCAGCGGTCGCGTCGCGTGCATCGCACACCATTGGAGCCGGCGCGGGGATGAGGTGGTCGACCTGGTCTGGCACCTGCGCTACGACGACGCCTACGAGCTGACCGACGCGGGCTGGCGGATCAGCCGCCGCGCGTTGACGATCAACGCCATCGAGACCCGTCCCACCCGAAGATTGCGGCCGCCCGACCCTGCCTAGCGCGATGTCCAAAGGTTATGCCCAAACTCACAGTGACCCTTAAGAAACCGAGTTTGCGGCGGAAATCGTACCCAGCGCGGTAACCGATTATCAGGGCCGCCTATCGCAGGGCGGCGAGGTTGTTCACCGACTTACGCACGTCGGACCGAAGCACTCTGGCGACCAGCCCCCCGATCGGCCCGCCGAGCAGCCCGCCGTTCAGATCAGCGGTGAGATGAAAATCCGATCCGGAACCTCCGGAATCCCCGCCGGTGACCGTCATCGCGACCGCGATCCGAATTCCACCTCGGCCGCGGCCTTGCAGCTCAATCGATTTCGGCTCGTCATAGCGGGTGACTTCCCAGTGGATGATGTTGCGGAAGCCCTTGACCTTGACGCACGACGAGACACAAGTGCCCTTCTCGATCGTTGCTGGAACCGGGCCGCGCCAGCCGCCGAAAATCGTCATCCATTCATCGAAGCGCCGCAGGTCGGACGCGAGCTTCCAAGCGGTCTCGGGTTGCACATCCGAGGACATCGAAACATCTACTCGTGCCAAGTCTGTCGCTCCTCGTGAGACGGTCACGGCCTGGGAGCCACATACCCGGCTCCGCCGAACCGATAAACCCGATCGGCGTGCTTGCCCCCTACGGCCAGGCTTGGTCCAACTGGTGGGCCACGTCGATGACTTGCGCCGCCTGTGACTGCGGTGTGTCGATCTCCTCGGCGACGTACTGAGCGATGAAGCGACGGATCTCACCGTCGACGCCCGCCAGGATGCGCAGCACCTCCCCCCGGAAGGACTTCGACGACACATTGACGGTGATGTCGGACGGCCGCGGTTTTGCGACGTCGACGATCAGGAGAAGGGGCTCGGCGGCTCGCGCCGTGGCGCGCAACGCGATGTCTCCGGAAACCACAAACCGCTGTTTGTCGAGCCTCAGGTCGAGGAGCAGATCGATCGACAACGGGATGTGGATGACGAACGTGATGTCGTCACCCAGACGCCGGGTTACCTTCGGGTCCTGGATCTTGACGTTGGCGCTCACCTTGGCAATGCCGCCGGGGCCCTGGGCGATCGGCTCCATGGCGAATTCGCTGCCCGCGATGTCAGCGAATGCGTTGGCGACACGCTCGGGGGTAACGGCGACCTCGAAGAATCGACGGCCGAACTCTTCGTAGGTGACATAATCGTGATTCGGCATAGGCTTATACCGTCTCACGCCCCCTGCCGGAACGGTCGCTGATCTGTCCGCGTCGCAGCAATTTCGCGCGGATGTGACCAGGGATCGGGCTGGGCGAGCCGACCGGTATCACAAGGATGTGATCCGCGCCCCCACTTCGCGCTGTGAACAACGCCACAGGTATGGCGCTTCGATTCGCTGTGTCGGCCGCAGGCCTGGGAGGCTTGACTGACTTGGAGGTGTTTGGAACTAATGTGCGCCCAAAAAGTTGCTGAGCCAATGATTGAGCCGCGCTCGTTGGCTTCCCGCATCGAGGGACCGCTCACCTGGCTCGGCGGCGGGGACTGGCGCGAACTCGGTGAGCGCCACGAGCGGTCCACCCACGCCGTCGCGGGCGCGGTCGTGCTGTTGGGAGCCGCGCTGGCCTGGCTCGTCGCGGGCTTGGCGGTGAGCGAGTCGGCGCGCTGGTCGATGCTCGCCGTCGTGCCGCTCACGCTTGTCTTCGGCCTGTTGGTGGGCGCGGTGACCCGCGGCACCGCCGGCGGGCCCCGACGGGGCTGGCCCGGCATCGCCGGACGCGCGGTCGTCGCGGTGGCGGTCGGCGTCATCGTCGGCGAGCTCGCCGCGATGGTCATCTTTGCCACCTCGATCGATCGCCGTCTCGACGAGCGGGCCCTGCGCAACGCCGACTCGGCGCCCGCCGTCGCGCAGGCGTCGGCGTCCCTCCAACAAACCAGGGATGCGCGCAGCGGGCTGGACCAGGCCGTCGAACAGGCGCGCGCGCACCAGGACCAGGCCTTGGTCATCGCGCGCTGCGAATACAACCCGACCCCGCCCTGCCCGCAGACGCGGATCACCGGCGTACCCGGGGCCGGGCCCGAAACGCGGACGGCAAACGAACTTCTGGCCGACGCGCAGCACGAGCTGGACAACGCGTTGGCGGCCCGCGACCGTCAGGCACCCGAGTTGGACGCCCGGATCTCCCGCCAGGAGCAGGCCCTCGGCCAGGCGCGTCAGAATGTGGTCGCCGAGGCCGGTCGGGGGCTCGGCGCACGCTGGGTCGCGATGAACGACCTCACCTTTGCGAGCGCCGGCGCTTTGGCGCTGCGGCTGGTGACGATCGCGTTCTTCACGCTGCTTTACCTGATGCCGCTGATCCTGCGGCTGTGGCGTGGCGAGACGACCCACGATCGCCATGCGACGGCGCGCGCGGACCGCGAACGCGCCGAACTCGAGGCCGAGACCGCGATCGCGATCAAGCAGGCCCAGGTTCGCCGCGAGGCCGAAATCATGTGGGCCGAGCATCAACTTACGCAGGCCCGGCTTGCCATCGAGGCCCAGACCGAGATCGACCGCGAACAGCAACGCCGACGCGTGATGGACGCCCTCGAAGGTCCGGTGCACACGTCTTCGCGGCGCACATTCGAGCCGGCGGAGGACGACATCTACCTGCCGATCGCCGCGGAAGCGGAGGCGGCCAGCCAGGCGATCACCCCATTGCCTGCCGCCGCCGAGAATGCCGACCTCGAGGTGGCCACCGCCGGCCCCGCGAACCTGCCCGCACAAGTCGAGCCAACCGGCGAGGTCGAAGCGCATGACGAGCGAGGGACGCCGTTGATTCCGTCGATTCCGGACGCCACCAAGGCCGCAGCCCGCTGGATTCGCCCGCTGGTTCCGCCCTTCGTTGCGCGAGTGATCGACAACACCACGCAGCCACTGCGCACCGCGCGTCACGTCTTCGAAGAGGTCTTCGAAGAGGCGGAAGAGATCACCTTTGCGCTCAAGCGAACCCGCAAAGTGCGCTTCAACTCGGAAAGCACCGACGCGAGCGGGCAAGCGCCGCCCCAATCCGCGACCGGCGAAACCCCATCCGCTACCACGCGGATCCCGTCGTCGCGCGAACAGCGCGGCCACGCGACGCACCACCGGGTCGGGAGCCGCGGGCAGCACTCGTCGCTGCGGGGCGTCGCCGCGACAGACATCGGGGGCCTGACGCTGGGGTCGGCGGAGCGCGACAGCAAACGCGAGCTGACCCAGCAAGACGGACCGCGCGAACTGCGCGCGCCCGAGGGCCCGCGGCAGCTGCCGCCCGGAAAGTGATTGCGGCGGCGGATTTCATCGGGTAGTCAGCCCCAGTTAACGTCCCGTTGGCCGCAGAGGGATGCATGCTCGTCGTCGCTTTGCGACAATCACAGAACTATGAGACTCGTACTGCTGCTGGCAAGTGCCGCCGTGGTTATCGGTACGGCCGCCCCGGCCTATGCCGACCCTAGTGCCAAAGATCAAGCCTTCCTCACCGCGCTCGCCCAAGCCGGACTGACCTACCTGAACGCCGACCGCGCGATAACGGCCGGCAAGCAGGTGTGCAGTTTGGCCGACGATGGAATGACGGGCGAGGAGATCGTCAAGAACCTGCAGGACCGCAACCCGGGGTTCCAGGGCCCGGGCGCCGCCAAGTTCGCGGCGATCGCGGCCTCCGTGTACTGCCCCGAAAAACTGACCCAAACCGAGGAACAGGGCCCGGCGCCGAAGCCCGCCGGCGCTTAGCGAATGTTGCCGCGCTGACCAACGTTCGGCCGAGGGGTTGACGTGGGCGTACCGCCCGCGCACCACGGCCGCAGTAGCTGATCCAGGCGAAGGTATGATCCTGCCGAAGAATCGGGGGAAGGATCGGATCTCGTGAGGCGGCGGCAATGGCAGGGCAGGATCTCGCGGTGACGACCGGAACAGCGATCGTAGCTCCCGCGTGAAGATCACCCTGTTCCTCGCGGACGCGGCGCAGGCCGATGCACAATCCGGGAAGGTCCATGCCCTCGGGCTGGGGTGGCGGCAGTGTCAAACACCAACGCCCCCTTTCGCTTTGGTGCTGTTCCTGGACATCGATTGGGACGAGACCAACGAACCGCACAAGCTGACATGCCAACTCTTGACCACCGACGGCGAACCGGTGGTGGTGATGGGAACACAGGGGGCCCAGCGGATCTCCTTTGAGGCGTCAGCGGAGGCCGGGCGTCCCCCCGGGGCGATCCACGGCACTTCGGTTCGCATGCCGCTGACTCTCAACATCCCGGCCGGAATACCTTTGGAGCCGGGGATTTACGAATGGCGCGTGGAAGTCGAGGGTTTCGAGCAGGCCACGGCGGTCGAGGCGTTCGTTGTGGTAGGTCCGCCCCACCCGCCGGCGCCATCCGCTTGACGCGTGGCATCGAACTCCGGCTGCGAGAGTGCAATTACCAACGCGTCGACTCGAGAAATGCGTCGCTAGTCGCACTTTCGTGGGGCCGGTGTGACGGCTAGCTCGAGACGCTCGAGGCGACGGACAAGAATGCTCGGCAACCATCGGCCGACGTGGGTTGCTTTGATCTCCGATGTGCGATCGAGCAGCAACCGCAAGACGATCAGGGCCTCCAAGCGGGCAAGCGCAGCGCCGACGCAGAAGTGCGCTCCCCTGCCAAAGCTGATGTGGCCCTTGGCTTCGGTACGGTCGAGCCGGAACTCGGCGGGCGTCTCGAAGTGGGCCGGATCCCGGTTGGCCGCCCCCCATAGCAGCAATAGATGCGAGCCGGCGGGCAGGTCGACGCCGGCTAGGGTGGTGTCGTTCCGTACGTGCCGGTAGTGGCCGCGGAAAGGCGGCTCGTAGCGGAGCGTCTCCTCAATGAAAGCTGTTAGAAGATCTGGGTTTTCACGCAGCTGTTGCTGGATCTCGGGACGGTTCGCCATTATCCAGACCGCGCTGCCCAGCAACGACGCCGTGGATTCACCGCCCGCGGCGAACAAGATCACCATCATCGCCTGGGCGGTGACGGCATCCACCTCGCCCGAGCTGCAGGCGGTTGCGAGTTCGCCTAACACGTTGTCCCGCGGATGGGCGGCGGCCCGGTGGAATTGCTGGTTGATGTAGCCGGTTAACTCCATGACGGCAACACCTGCGGCGGCGAGCTGTTCTTCGCTGACCAGCCCTTCGAGCAGCTGGGTGGCCGCGTACCCCCATTTCACCAGTTGGGCGACGTCTGTCGCGGGCACGCCGATCAGCTCGGCCACCACCATCATGGGCAGGCGATTCGCCATGGCGGCCATCCATTCAATGCGTCCCTCCCGCTGGCCCTCGGTCCATAGCCGGTCGGCCGTCCTGGTGGCGAACTGCTCCATGACGCGGATCCGCCCGGCCGCCAACTGGCGAACCAACAGCTTTCGGTGTACCGCGTGGGCGGGGTCGTCGGCGGTGGCCAGCACATGCGTCGGTCCGCCAAGCGGGCCCATCTGGAATGGCCTGACGGTGCCCTCGGCCGTATACGTCATTGTCGCGGTCAGGTTCGAGGAAAAGTCGTCCGGTCGGCTGATCGCGTCGTTGACGGCATCCCAATCGCACACGGCATAGAACTCGGAGCCGCCGATCCGGTGCACAGACCCGGCGGCGCGCATGCGCTCGTAGAGCGGGTACGGATTTTGCAGGGATTCGGCACCGAAGAACGTTGCGGCGTCGTCGAGGACTCTCACGTCTTCAGCGTGAGCATTCGGATATCTGCACGTCAACGGCGGTGCGAGAAGTTGAAATTGCCGTAGCCGGAGGCGCTGCCCCGGGTGTCTCAGCGCGCGGCCGGGACCTGCGACTACTGTGAGATGCGTTAGCAATATCGTCTCACGGCGAGAAAGAGTGTGCCTTGCTTCTCGGATCAAACGGCCTGTGACCCGTGGCGCGTGCCGATTGGTTGGTCGGGGGCGATCGCCGCGCGATCGCGGCCGAACGCATCTATGCCGCAGCCACGGACATGATCACGCGTGAGGGGCCGGATGCCTTCGATATCGACACGTTGGCCAAGCGCGTCCACTGTTCTCGGGCCACTATCTACCGCTATGTCGGCGGAAAGGCAGAAATCCGCGACGCCGTCGTTGCCCGCGCCGCCTCGCGCATAATCGAAACGGTTCGTCAGACCGTCGACGCCATGAGCGGGCCCGAGCGAGTCGTCACCGCAATCGCGGTCGCGCTCAAGCTGATCCGAGCCGATCCCCTCGGTCAGCTCATGATCAGCTCGGTCCGGGCCAACGAGATGGTCTGGCTCACCGGATCGCCACTGTTGGCAGGCTTCGCCACCGATCTCACCGGGCTTACCGACCGTGACCCCCAGGCCGCACATTGGGTGGTTCGCGTGGTGCTGTCGCTGATGTACTGGCCCGTCGAGGATGAGCGCGCCGAACGTGAACTGGTGCAACGATTCGTCGCACCGGCGTTCGCCAAGCGGCTCTGAGGTTCTACTCGTCGCCGAAGGCGGCGTTCAGTTCGGACAAGAAACCCGCCAGGTGGTTCATCTCCTGCGCGCAGTGCACCAGCAGATTGCGGGCGGTGGCCTCCGAGGTGCCAAGCACCCGCGACGCAATCGGGCGCACCGCCTTAGACGCTACGGCGGGAGCGTTGCGCACGGCGATGTGCGGTCCGCCCATCCAGAACCGCGACCGCATTTCGGCGCCCGCCGGCGTCGAACGGATGTGATGGATGAACCATCCCGCGTCCACCGGTGCCTCACCCGAGCCCAGCCGCGCACAGATCGACACCGCATCCTCGCCGACGGCGAGACGGTCGACCTGTCGATCCTGCGTGGCCAGCGGATGTGGTTCATCGACCAGATCGAATCGTCGCACCGCCTCCGGGCTGTCTCGGCCGTCGGCGTCCGATTCCCGCTGGAGTCGACCGCCAACGGAAAAGCGGCTCTCGCGGCGCTCGACGACGCCGACGCGGAAGCCGCTCTCTCCCGATTCAGCCCCGACGTCGCCGAGGCGCTCTGTGGCGAGCTCGTCGAGATCAGGCGCGCCGGCATCGCTTTCGACCGCGACGAACATACGCCGGGTATTTCGGCGGCGGCAATCGCGCGACGAGCCGTCGGCGACAACGTGGTCGCGATCTCGGTTCCGGCTCCCACCGACCGCTTTCGCGATAAGGAGCAGCGCATCGTCGCAGCATTGCGCGCGGCGGCCGATTCGCCGGCCTGGACGCGTTGAGGATCCCGTGAAGGACACGCCCCAAGGCTTTTCGCTGACACCCAGTCGATATGACTGACGACGGCCGCGGTACCCCCCAGGACCCCGGCCGCGCCAAGTTCCTAATCCCCGCTCAGCAGGTCACCGCTGCCGACTTGGCGAACAGCGAGCCCCACTCACGACGAGCCGCGGACTGCGCGTCGGTGAAGCTGGGCGTCTTCTCGCCATCGCCCGCCAGGTGGACAAGCGCCCAAGCCATGGCGAATACCGGCACTTTGTGACGCAGTGCCGCACTGTGCAATTCATCGAAAGCGACATGCGAAGGGCATCGGCGAAGGCCAATGAGAATGCCCCGCGCGGTGTCGAGAATTCGGCCAGAGTTAGGGCCATACGAAGTCTGGGCTGGAACCCAGTTCGCCATCATGCTGTCAATACCTCCTGTTGCGCCCTAACGGGAGTCCGCCACGCGCATAGTGGAAGAGACTCCGTGCGGTACGCATCGTCACGCCTGCGGTCATGAAAGGCGTCCTGTGCCATGATTTGTGGATCGAACGCGTTGTGCCAGACCGCGGCCCATATCGATATCGGCTTGTGACGGTTTCGGGACCGGGCTCGTCCCGGCCGAAAGACCCGGGTACGTGCGGGCTCGGACGCTCTATCCGCGAATTAGCCTGCGAGCGCCAATACTTCGTCGAAGCCGGCGACGAGGGCATCGTAAAAGATGTCGTAGTCGGGTATCGCGGTGGTGTCGATGTCGATGCCCAAAGCACACTTGTCGACGTAAGTGAGCAATGTGACGTTGACCGCCGCGCCGATCGTCGGCCCGAACGCGTATTGCGCGCGCACCGGGGCGCCGCCCAGGAACACCGGCACCGGCACCCCGGGGACATCGCTGGCGACGAAATCGACGTGGCGCAGCACCGAGCCGATGTACCACCGCGGCATCAGGTTGAGAAAGCCGGCGATCCGCTGCGTGTAGGGAACGGATTTCTCATCGCGCACCGCGCCGGCACGCTGATGAATCGCCTTGATCCGTGCCGACGGGTCGGCCTCGCCGGCGGGAACGTCGAACCGCATGAGCGTGATCCGGTTTCCACCCACGTCGTCGGCCTTCGTCCGCAGGCTGACCGGCATCGACAGGTGCAGGTCACCGATCGCGACGTCGTGTTTCTCGTGGTACCGGCGTAACCCACCGGCCACGCCGGAGACAAACGCATCGTTCAGCGCGCCACCGCAGCGGTGCGCCGCCTCGCGCAGTTGCGGCATCGGCACCTCGTGCACCATGAGACGCCGGATCAGGCCGCGGTCGGTTGCCAGCGGAGACCCGGGGCTACTTATCGGCCGAACCGTCCGATAGACCGATGCCGCCATGGCCGCCGCCGACCGGGCCGTCGTAACCGGCCGGCGAACGCCGTCGTAAACCAGTCGCGGTGCCGCCTTGATCACGTCCGCCACCGCGTTCGCGAGCAGGCCGGTGTCGTAACGCCAGGTGTCCCGGTAGCCGCCGAGCCACGATGGCTTGGCTACCTCCGGCTCGGGCGGCAGAGGTTCATGCTGGTACAGCTCTTCGGAAAGGTTGAACAGGTTCATCGCGATCTGCACGCCGCCGATTCCATCGGTGAGGGCATGGTGGAACTTGCAGATCATCGCGGCGCCACCGTTTTCCAGGCCGTCGATCAGCGTCGTCTCCCACAGCGGCCGGGCTCGGTCGAAGTCCTGCATCTCGGCCAACCGGGCCATTTCCAATACGTCGTCAAGCGTGCCGGCCCCGGGGGCAACGCCCTGCCGGACGTGGTAGTCGAGGTCGAAGTCGGGGGCATACTCCCAGCGGGGCGGGGCCGGCCGCGGCGACGGCACCACCCGTTGCCGGAACATGGGGAGTTTGCGGCTGATCAGGTCGAATCGTTCGCGCACCTCGTCCCAGTCCGGGCATCGATCCAGCAGTATGACGCTGACCACGGTCGACCGCAGCCGCGGATCGCTTTCCATCGCCCAGGTGAAGGCGTCGGTGTTGCGTAGGAATCCAGTCATCATGTGCTCCGGGGACAAACCTACGACTCGCGGCGGCAAAGGTCAGCACTTCCTTGCCAGACAATTACTTTGGTCCTTCGACATCGGGCCATTCGTCAGGGGGTGAGACCGGCGTCGGTCCCGTCAGTCGCCAAGCACCCGCCGGGTGTAGTCGTTGGCGAAGACGCGGTCGGTCCCAGTCGGGATAGCGCCCGGACAGCGTGCCCGCGCGCTGATAGTGGCGCTTGCCCCAGTGGGGACGGCCCGCGTAATCGTCCATGATCGTCTCGACGGCACGGAAATAGGTTTCGAACTCCATGCCGGCGTATTGGTGGACGGCGATGTAGCAGGTGTCGCGTCCGTTGGCGGTCGACAGCAAGGCGTCGTCCGGTGCCGCGAAACGCACCTCGAGCGGGAACATGATCGGCAAGCTGCGACGCCGCACCAGGTCGATGACGCGACGGATCGCCTCAGCCGCATGCGAGCGCGGAATGGCGTACTCCATCTCCGTGAACCGGACCTTGCGCTCCGTCGCATACACCTTGTAGGCCAGATCGCATACCGTCGATTCGGACATCAGGCTCGTCATCAGACGATTGAGCGCCGGCGCGGCACGCGGGACGCGCCGGCCGGTCCGGCAGAGCAGGCTCAGGCCCGCGTTTTCGAAGTCCTCGCTGAACCTGCGCTTCCACGCCGGCGTCGCCGCGGGTTCCTCGTCACTGCGCCTGGTGGTGCGCGTCAAAGCCTTTTCACCGTAAGGGAATACGAAGAACTCGAAGTGGTCGTTGCCGTCGACGTACTCGTCGAGGCGCTGCAGCGTCTCGGCCAGGCTGCGCCGCTCGTCGCGGCGATGCAGTGTGTACAGCGGCACGGTCTGGACGGTGACCTGCGAAACCACGCCCGGCGCACCCAGCGACACCCGTGCGGCCAGGTATGCCTGGCCCTCGAAGCCCGCGCAGCCGTCGGACACAGTGACGACGTCACCGCTCGCGGTGACGAGCCGCAGGGAAACGATCCGCGCCGACAGGTTCGGGAAGCGGGCGCCCCTGCCGTGCGTCGCGGTCGCGGTGGCGCCCGCGATCGACTGCGCATCGATGTCGCCCTGGTTCTCCAACCCCAGACCGCGCTCGGCGAGCTGCGGTCCGAGCGCATGCAACTTGGCACCCGCCTCGACCGTCACCAAACCGCTCGCCGCGTCCGCATCGATGACCCGCTGCAGGCCGGTCGTGTCGATCATGACTCCATCGGTGCATGCGCAGTCGGTGAACGAGTGCCCGCTGCCGACGGCGCGCACCCACTCACCCCGCCGGGCTGCCGCGGCGACCGCTTCGACCAGCTCGGCCTCCGAGGTGGGCCGCACGATCGCCGAGGGAGAGCAGAACTGCTCGCCGGCCCAGTTGCCCCAGCTGGGGCTCACCGCACCAACTCCCGCACCACGGACTCGGCGACGGTGACCGCGTGCATCACCGTCTCGTAGACGAGGTTTTCCGGGGTGTCGGACATCTGGTGGTAGTTGGACAGCGCCTTGTGCCGGTTGATCGACGAGAAGCACGCTGTCGGGTAGCCCGCGCGGCTCATGAGCACCGCGTCCGTGCTGTTGCGTGACCGCAGGCCGCGCCGCAGGGGCGCCTCGGCGCGCTCGGCGGCCCGCGCGACCAGATCGCGGAATGGGCGGCGGTAGTAGTCCTCCATCACCGTCGTGCCTTCGCCCTCGAGCATGATCAGCTCGGGCGAGCCGACGGTGTCGAAATTCAAAAAGTATGTGCGGTCGCGGTCGAGCTCGGGCTTGTGGCGCGCCATGAAGCCGTAGATGCCGCCCTGCAGTTGCTCCTCGGCGCCCAGCGATACGAGCAGCACCCGAACGCCCCGCACGGGCCGGTCGCGCAATCGCTCCGCCAGTGCGACGATCAGCGCGACGGCGGACAGGTTGTCGTTGGCGCCGGGAACGATTGGGCTGCGGGCGATGTCGGTGAACACGGCGGTCCCGATGGCGCTCATCGCGGCTCCGGCGAGCATCATCTTGCGGCTGCCGCGGAGAGCGCCGATGCCGGCGATCGCGGGGGCCAAGATCGACGGCCACCAGTTGGGCAGCGACGTGTCGATGCGTTCGACGAGCCCGGGAAACCGTTCGGCGACGTACCTTTGATAGCCGGGCTCGAAGAACTTGCCGCTGTGCGCCGCGTCGTGATGAGCGCACACCACGACCGTGCGGTCGCCGGCGAGGTCACCGGCTTCGGCCACGACGTTCCATGTCGTGCGGGGCTTCTGTATCGCCTTGCGGGCGACCCGCGCGCCGTTGGAGCAGTCGTCGGCGATGGCCAGCCCGGCGCCCAGTCCCGCCAGTGCGGCGGGTCCGCGCAAGCGGCGACTGGTCAGGCCGGCCACGGCAGCGGCCACCCCGACCGCTGAGAGCTTGGCGTGCAGCCGCGGGTACCCGTCGTAGAACTGTTCCTCTTCTATGCGCGCGTTGTGGGCGCCCGCCGCGCGCAACCGCTCGACGATCCAGGTGGCCGCTTGCTGCTCCCCCGGGTCGCCGGCGGCCCGCTCGATCGGGGCCAGCGTCTCGACGACCTCCCGCATGGTGGCCAGTTCGGTGGGCAACGCGGTGATTGCGGTCATGCCAGGCTCCTATCAGAGAAACGTGTGTCCTTCGCCCCGGTACGTGGGGACGGTGTCGACGATCTGGGCGCCCCGGACCAGGTGCAGCCGGTCGAACCGCTCACACAATTCGCCGGCCTTGGCGTGGCGGAAGTAGACCTTGTCGCCGAGCCTCAGCGTTCGTGCTGCGCCGCCGCGCAGCGGCGTTTGTACTTCGCCCGTGCCCTCCATCGGGTCGAGTTTCAGCCCGCCCGGCAAGTAGGGCGTCGGCATCCGGTCCGCCGCGCCGACACCGCTGGCCAGGTACCCGCCGCCGAGCACGGTCGCGGTGTTCGCGTCGGGCCGGCGGCATACCGGCAACGCGAACATCGCCGCCGGCTGCAGCGTGAACGTCGAATAGGAGTCGAACAGCGTCGGCGCGTAGAACCCGGAGCCGGCGGTCGCCTCGGTGACCGCGGGCTCCCGTGCGACCAGCTGCAGGTCGCCGGTGCCGCCCGCGTTGACGATTTTGAGGTCGGCCACCTCGCCCACGAGTTCTACGGCGCGGGCGCGGCGTTCGCGCAACTCGGCGATCGATCGGCGCTGCATCCACCCGACGATGGCGTTCTGGGCGCGCTTGCCGGCCACCTTGTCGCCGAAACCCGCGATGTGGCCCTCATAGGACATCAGCGCCACCAACTGAAGCGTCGGCCGCCGCGCGATCTCCGCTGCCAGCGCACGCGCCTGCTCCGGGGTGTGCAGCGGCGAGCGCTTGGGGCCGATCTTCACCCGTCCCCCGGCGCGCCAGTAGCCGGCGTCGAGGTCCAGGCACAGCCGCACCGGGTTGGTGGTCGCGTTCTGGATGAGATCGAGGTGCTCCACGCAGTCCACCATCACGATCGGCGCGCCGTCGGGGTCCCCGGCGGTGATCTCGCCGAGTTCGCGCAGTGCGGCACGGTCGGTGGTGGGGTAGGCAAGCAGCAGGTTGGCGAAACCCTGGCCGGCCAGCCACAGTGTCTCGGGCAGGGTGAACGTCATCAGACCATCGAATCGTGCACTGCCATCGAGGATTTCGCGCAGCAGCGGGCGGCAACGTAGCGACTTTGACGCCACCCGGATGGGCTTGTCCCCCGCGCGTGCCAGCATCTGCTCGGCGTTGGCCCACATCGCGTCGAGGTCGACGAACGCGAACGGCGCATCGTGGTCGGCGAACGCCTCCTGGTAGCGCCGCAGCCGATCCTGGGCGTCCAGCCCCGTCGGCCCGTCCGAATGCCGCTCGTGACCGGCCACATCGTGCACGCCGTCACCCTACTGGTCGTCGCGGCGCACAGGGCCCGATTACGCCTGCCCGGCCGCTTCCGCTGGACCTATCGTCCACTTCGGGATGGGGCCCGAATCGTTTCGGCTATGACGGCTCCGCGTCGGCGAATTCGCAGAACGCCGTGTATGCGCGAGCGCCATAGATGGTGGCCGGTCCGCCATGCATGAGGATGGTGACGCCGATGGCCTCCGCGGCTTCCTCGCGGGTGGCGCCGGCGCGCGCGGCCGCCTGCGCGTGCGAGGCGATGCACCCGTCGCAGCCCTGCACGATCCCAATCGCCAGCGCCATGAGCTCCTTGACGTTGCGGCTGAGCGCTCCGTCGGTCAGGGCGGCGCCGCTCAGGGCCGCAAAGCCTTTGTAAACCTCGGGGATTTGCTTGCGGAGCTCGCGATGCTGAGGCAGGAGGTCGCTGAGGATTTCGTGGTGATGCTGTTGGTCGGACATATCGGCCTACTCGGCGGCCGACACCGGCGCGCTGTGCTTCAGCGAGTCGATTGCCGCCTTCATCCGCTCGGTGACCTCCTCGGCGACCGGGCGCAGTTCCGGTTCGTCGGTGACCTCCACCAGCAGCCCGGGATTCATCGCCTCGACGAGCATCGTGCCGGCGTGGTCCGGATCGGCGCGCACGACGACGTTGCACGGTAGCAGCAAGCCGATCTGGCGATTTGCCTCCACGGCGCGATGCGCCAACGGCGGGTTGCATGCGCCGAGGATCAGGTAGTCCTCCATGTCGTGGCCGAGTTTGGCTTTCAGCGTGCCCTTCACGTCGATTTCGGTGAGGACGCCAAAGCCCTGCTCCGCGAGCGCTTGTCGGGTCCGCGCGACTGCGTCTTCGAACGAGGTCTGCAGCGGCGTCGAGATCGCGATGTTCATCATGACTCCTTCCTTTCGTGCACAGTTATCTGCGTGGGCCGCTAGGCGAGCGCCAGGAACAGCTTTTCCAGCTCGGCCTCGCTCAGCGGCGCCGCGCCGTCCGCGGTTGTACCCGTGACACATTCCTTCAAGCCGGTCGCGACGATCTTGAATCCGGCTCGGTCGAGGGCGCGCGAAACCGCCGCGAGCTGGGTGACGACGTCCTTGCAGTCGCGGCCCTGCTCGATCATCGAGATCACCCCGGCAAGTTGTCCCTGGGCGCGGCGCAGCCGGTTCAGCACCGCGGCAATGCTGTCTTGATCACCAACCACTGGATCCTCCGTCCCTCTGTACTACCCAGTGCTGCGCAATAGAGTACCCGCGGGGGTATCGATTGGCTAATAGGAATATACCCAATGGGGTATTTCTGGTCAACCGAGTCCAGCCGAGCCGGAAGGAAGCACCATGACAGCCACCAGCCTCACGAGACGTTCAAATCAACCATCGCCAATAAGCCGATTGTGCTGGTTGACTTTTGGGCCGCATACTGCCAACCGTGTCGGGCTTTCGCGCCGATCTACGATCGATCGGCACAGACGCATCCCGACGTCATGCACGCCAAGGTAGACACTCAGGCCGAGCCCGATTTGGCGGCCAAGTTGGGAATTCGCTCGGTGCCGACCATCATGGCGTTTCGCGACGGCGTGCTGGTCTACAGCCAGGCCGGTGCGATGCCACCGGATGTGCTGGAAGACCTCATCACCCAGGTGCAATCGCTGGACATGACCGCGGTGCGCGCGCCAAAATCGCCGCCCGCAAGGCCACCGCGGCCCTCTGACAGGGATGGAATCAGGCACGCAGCCATCGGCGCGGCCTCACAGGATGGCTTTGAGGTCCTTCGCGCTTGCTATGTCGTCCCAGTCGACGTCGAGTTCGAGCAGAATTTCCTCGGTGTGCTGACCGTGTTCGGGGGCGCGCGCGGGGGCCGGCGGGGTTTCGTTGAATTGAACGGGCGCCGCGACGATCCGGTACCTCTCCCCATGGTCGTCAACGTTCGTCACCACGTACCCGTTGGGTTCGACCTGCGGGTCGTTGAGGGTCTCCCGCGGCGTCGCCAGGGCACCCCACACACCGGGTTCGTCCTCGAGCACTTTCTGCCAGTGCGCGAGGTCGTGGCGGGCAAAGGCGCTCGCCACAAGCTCGGTCGCCGCTGCCGCATTGGCAATCAGGTTGCTCGACGGCACAAAGCGCTCGTCGGTGGCCAGCTCCGCCAGACCCATGCGCTCACAGAAGCCGGCCCAGAACTTGTCGGGCTGCAGGAAAACCAGCTGAATCCACCTGCCGTCCTTGGTCTTGTACCTGTTGACAAGCGGATTGATGGCTAACCCGGGCGGCGCTCCCGGAATGCCGTCGATATCGAAGAAATCAGCCGCTGAAATCGACGGCGCGATCGCCCACATCGCTTGTGCCAGCAGCGAGGAGTCCACGATCGTCGGTTCACCGGTCCGTTCCCGGTGGAACAACGCGGCGCACACACCGCCGGCCAGCGTCGCGCCACCCTGCAGGTCACCGAAGGCCGGACCCTGGACAGCCGGCGTTTCGGTTCCGAACGGCGTGAGCGTGTACGCGACCCCGCCACGCGCCAAATAGGTGGCGGCATCGAACCCGCCGCGATCCCGGTCCGGACCCCGGACCCCCAACCCGGTGCCGCGGGCGATGATGATCCTCGGGTTGAACGCGCGGATGTCGTCGACGGTCAATCGGGCCCGCTCCAGCGCGCCGGGCAGCCAATTGGTCAGGAACACATCCGCACTGGCCAACAACCGGCCGAACAACTCGCGGCCCACATCGGATTTGATGTCGACCGCGATGCTGCGCTTGCCGCGGTTGCCCAACTCGAGGATGAAGTCGGCGTCGGGTCGGGCCGCTTCGCGGGTGAAGCCGCCGACGACCAACGCCCGTCCGGGATCCCCCGCGGCGACGCCTTCCACCTTGATCACGTCGGCCCCCCAGTCGGACAGGGCGGCCCCGGCCGACGGCACGTAGGTCCACGACGCCAACTCGACCACTCGGACACCTTGGAGGACACGCTCGTGCACGCCGGACATCGCAACCCCCTAGGTGGGCACCATTTCTTGCTATTTTAGATATTCTAGCTACTCTAAGGGATATCGACAGGCCGGCTGCAGCCACGCGCAGTTTTTCGTGGAAGAGATGCGATGGAGCCCACCATTGGTCCGATCCCGTTCCGCGATGCGGTGAGCGCGCACCGTGGCTTCCCGCGTCGGCCTTTTCGGCCCGGTCTTTTGCGCGCTTCAATCCCCGCTATCACTCCTGCCGCGGACGGCTGCGGTGACGAATGGCTTTGGCCCCCAATGCGGGTCCCCTTGAGGGCACAGCTGTAGACACAGGGACGAAGGACGGGCGATGGGCAGGGTGACGGGCAAGGTGGCCGTGATCAGCGGGGCCGCGCGCGGTCAGGGACGTTCACATGCGCGGCTACTGGCCGCGGAGGGCGCCGACATCATTGCGGTGGATCTGTGCGCGGACATCGAGACCAATGAGTACCCACTGGCCCGGCCGGAGGATCTCGACGAGACGGCGCGGCTGGTCGAAAAGGAGGGGCAGCGCGCGTTCACGGCGATCGCCGACGTCCGTGACCGGGTGGCCTTGGCCGCCGCGATCGATGAGGGCGTGGCCGAATTCGGCCATCTCGACATCGTCGTCGCCAATGCGGGGATCTGCCCGCTCACCGCGGGCCTCCCGCCCCAGGCGTTCGCCGACGCCGTCGATGTCGACCTGGTCGGCGTGCTCAATCTGGTACACGCGAGCCTGAAACATCTGCAAGCCGGCGCGT
Source organism: uncultured Actinomycetota bacterium (assembly GCA_963802525.1). Classification (GTDB taxonomy): domain Bacteria; phylum Actinomycetota; class Actinomycetes; order Mycobacteriales; family Mycobacteriaceae; genus Mycobacterium. The sequence continues at coordinate 147,467 of CAWDJC010000034.1, forward strand.
CGGTCATCGTGATCGGGTCGAATGCGGCCTTCATGTCGTCGTTGAACACCGGCGGCGGCGCGGCGGGCGGCCCCGGAGGAGCCGGCTACGCGTTCGCGAAACTGGCTGCCGCGCATTATGTCCACGACTTTGCCCTGGCGCTGGCTCCCTTCAGCATCCGGATGAACGCGGTCCATCCGACGAACGTCAACACCGACATGTTGCACAGCGCACCGATGTACCGCGCCTTCCGGCCGGACCTGAAGGAGCCGAAACGCGAGGACGCCGAACCGGTGTTTCCGGTCGTGCAGGCGATGCCCATCCCCTATGTCGAACCCGAGGACATCAGCGAGGCCGTGTTGTTCCTGGCGTCCGACGCGGCGCGCTACATCACCGGCCAGCAGCTCCGGGTCGACGGCGGCGGATTCCTCAAGGTGAAGCCGTGGTCCGGCGCGTGAGAGCGGTGGCGCCAATCAGACTGTCGTGCAACGGAACTGGAGGAACGCAGTGAGCGACGGCCACTCCGCAACCGACGTCGAGCGTCGCCTCTACGAACTGATGGTCCTGATGAAAGCCGCCGACGACCGGCTGTCCAAGGGCATCGGCACCGGCGAATTCATGTGCGTGTACTGGCCGTCGCGGGGTCAGGAGGCCATCGCCGCCGCGATGGGCGTGACGCTCCGTCCCGACGACCAGTTGGTGACGACCTACCGCGGGCTGCACGACCTGATCGGCAAAGGAGTCCCGCTCGAAGAGATCTACGGCGAGATGATGGGGCGCACCGTCGGCGCGAGCCGGGGCAAGGGCGGCACCATGCACATCGCCAACCCCGGCAAGGGTGTCATGCTCTCGACCGGGATTGTCGGCGCCGGACCACCGGTGGCCGTGGGATTGGCGATGGCCGGCAAACGTAAAGGCCTCGACCGGGTTACGGTGGTCAGCTTCGGCGACGGCGCGACGAACACCGGCTCCTTCCACGAGGCGGCCAACATGGCCGCGCTGTGGGATCTGCCGCTGGTCTTCGTGTGCCAGAACAACCTCTTCGCCGAGATGACGCCGACGTCGGACACGATGAAGCTCGAGCACGTCGCCGAACGGGCGGCCGGTTACGGCATGCCGGGCGTTCGCGTCGACGGCAACGACCCGCTGGCGGTGAAATCGGCTCTCGACGAAGCACTTCGGCGGGCCCGTGGCGGTGCGGGACCCACGTTCATCGAGTGCGTGACCTTCCGCTTCCGCGGCCACTACTTCGGTGACCGGATGCCTTACATCCCCAAGGATCAACTGGCCGCGGCGATCGCGGCCGACCCGGTGCCGAGGTTCCGCAACCACCTCGCGGATTCCGGCATCTGCAGCGCCGACGAACTTGACCGCATCGACAACGATGCGTTGGCGGCGGTGGAGAACGCCCTGCGCACGGTCATGGGCGCGGATTCCCCGTCGATCGACGAACTCGACCACGACGTGTACGCAACCCCGATCAGGTACCCGGTCTGAGGACAAGCAATGGACGAAAAGGAGATGACGATGCGCGAGGCGCTCAACCTCGCGCTCGACGAGGCGCTCGCAGCCGACGACCGAGTGTTCCTGCTCGGCGAGGACATTGCCGATCCCGGCGCCTCCGGACCGACCGCGGGGCTGTCGACGAAGTACGGCCACGAACGGGTGCTGGACACCCCCATCTCGGAAGCCGCGATCGTCGGCGCCGCGATCGGTGCGGCCATAGACGGGATGCTGCCCGTGGCCGAGATCATGATCATGGATTTCATCGGCATCGCCGCCGACCAGTTGATCAACAACGCGGCCAAATTGCGGTTCATGACCGCTGGGCGGACGACGGCGCCGATCACCATTCGCACCCAGGTCTACGCCGGGCTTGCCACCGGTGCCACGCATTCGCAGAGCCTGGAAGCGTGGTTCATGCACATCCCCGGCATGAAGGTGATCGTGCCGTCCACCCCGCGCGACGGCAAAGGCCTACTGACGACGGCGATCTTCGACGAGGACCCGTGCCTGTTCATCGAGACGATCCGGCTGCAGGGCAAGAAGGGACCCGTCCCCGTCCAACCCGGGTTCTCAATTCCGCTCGGCCAGGCCGACATCAAGCGGCCGGGTACCGACGTGACGCTGATCAGCTACGGGCGCAGCGTGCACGATGCGTTGGCGGCGGCGGACACGTTGACCGAGCAGGGCGTGAGCGCGGAGGTCGTCGATCTGCGCACCCTGGTGCCACTGGACGTCGAGACCATCGTCGAATCCGGCCGGCGCACAAGGAGAGTCGTGGTCGTGCACGACGCGGTCCAATTCGCCGGCCCCGGGGCCGAGATCGCCGCGATCCTGCAATCGGAATTGTTCGGCGAGCTGGCCGCACCCGTCGAGCGGGTGGGCGCCCGGTTCGTCCCCAACCCGGCCGCGGCGGCGCTCGAGGCGCAGGTGTATCCGTCGCCGGCGCGCATCGTCGAAGCCGTCCAGCGCACGCTTGAAAGAGCCAAAGTGCATGGCTGACTTTGTTATTCGCATTCCGCGGGTATCGGTGGCGGTCTCGGAAGCCGAGCTGACCGATCTCCTCGTCGACGCGGGCGAGCGCGTCGACGAGGGCACGCCGATCTACGTGATCGCCACCGAGAAGGTGGAACAGGAGATCGAGGCCGGGGCCTCGGGCGTGGTGCAGTGGACGGGCCAGGTCGGGACTATTTACGACATCGGCGCCGAAATCGGCGTCATCACTTCATAAACCGAGATAGCGAAAGGTACGGCCACATGGATCTCAACGAGACCCGCGAGAGAATCATCTACGAAAAAGAAGGGCCGATCGCGCGCGTCACGCTCAACTGGCCCGAGAAGGCCAACGCCCAGGACCAGAAGCTGGCCGAAGAAGTCGACGCCGCGCTGCTGGACGCGGACCGCGATTACGACATCAAGGTGCTGATCCTGAAGGCCAATGGCAAGGGCTTCTGCTCCGGGCACGCCATCGGCAACAACGCGGTCGACTATCCGGCGTTCGTTGAGGGCGCAAAAGTGATGGGCACTCCCTGGAAGCCGCAAACCGACCTGTTCGTCAAACCGATCCTGAACCTGTGGGAGTTCTCCAAACCGACCATCGCGCAGGTGCACGGCTATTGCGTCGGCGGGGGCACCCACTATGGGCTGATCACCGACATCGTCATCGCCTCGGAGGACGCGTACTTCTCCTACCCGCCGCTGCAGGGCTTCGGCATGCCGTCGGGTGAGTGCTCGATTGAGCCGTGGGTCTTCATGAACTGGCGGCGCGCGGCGTACTACCTGTACCTCGCCGAGGTCATCGACGCGAAGAAGGCGCTCGAGGTCGGTCTGGTCAACGAGGTGGTTCCGCGCGAAGCAACTCGAACGACCGGGTCGAGGCGATCGCCCGCCACATCGCCCAGGCGCCGATGACGACGCTGCTGGCGACCAAGGCCAATCTCAAGCGTGCCTGGGAGCTGATGGGCATGCGGGTGCACTGGCAGAGCTCCAACGACCTCGTCGCGCTCGCGTCGATCAGTACGGATGTGCAGCAACTGATTCAGCAGGTATTCAAGGACAAGGTGCTGCCGTCCGAGCAAGCCCGGCGCCAGGCGGCCGCCGCCTCGTCCACCGACGGCACGGCGACCACTTGAACGTTTTCGAGGTTCGCTCGTGAACATCGCTGACCACGCGGGCACCGCAGCGGAGTCGCCGGCCCTCATCGTCGCGGACGGCGACACCGTCGCGTATGGCGAGCTGTACGCCCGAAGCCAACGGGTCGCCGCCGTCCTGCATGAGGCCGGGCTGCGCCGCGGTGACGGCGTGGCGCTGGTGCTGCCGAACCGACCCGAGTTCTTCGAAATCACCTGGGGTTGTCAGCTTTCGGGTCTCTATTACACCGCCGTCAACACCCACTTCACCCCCGACGAGGTCGGCTACGTCATCGACGACTCCGACGCAAAGGCCGTATTTGTCGATGCGTCGATGGCCGACCTCGCCGCGCACATCCACGAGGTCAACACACGCGTACGCGTCCACATCGTCGTAGGGGGCAACCTGCCCGGCTGGCGCCCGTACGAGGACGCCCTGGCGGCGGCGCGCGATGCCCCGCCGTTGGCGGACGGGTCGGAGATGCTTTATTCGTCGGGCACCACGGGGCGGCCCAAGGCCATTCGCCGGTCGCTCCCGGCCGACGGCAACGGGTCCTGGGCCCAGGCGGTCCTCGAGACGGCACTCATCCACAAGTACGGGATGAACCAGTCCAGCGTATACCTCTCCCCCGCACCGCTTTATCACGCCGCCGGGGTGAACTACACCATGGCGGTGCACCGCGTCGGTGCCGCGTCGATCCTGATGCGCAAGTTCGACGCTGAAGCCGTACTGCGGTTGATCGAGACCCATCGCGTCACCCACGCCCAGTTCGTGCCGACGATGTTCGTGCGCATGCTCAAGTTACCCGAGGCGGTGCGGCAAAAATATGACGTCTCCAGCCTCGAGTGCGTGATCCACGCGGCCGCCCCCTGTCCGGCGGACGTCAAGCACCGGATGATGGAGTGGTTCGGGCCCATCATCCACGAATATTACGGTGGCACTGAGGGATTCGCGGGAACCACGATCGACCCCGAGGAGTGGCTCGCCCATCCCGGCTCGGTCGGTAAGCCGTTCAGCCCCGTTCACGTGCTTGGGGACGACGGAGTCGAACTTGCGGTGGGCGAGTCCGGCGAACTGTTCTTCGAGGGCGGACCCGATTTCGAGTACTTCAAGGACCCCGCCAAGACCGCGTCGGTCCACAACGACCGGGGCTGGCGGTCACTGGGTGACATGGGCTATGTCGACGAGGACGGATACCTCTACCTCACCGACCGATCAACGTTCATGATTGTCTCGGGCGGGGTGAACATCTACCCCCAGGAGGCGGAGAACCTGCTGGTCATGCATCCCAAACTCGTCGACGCGGCGGTGTTCGGCGTCCCCAACGACGAGTTCGGCGAGGAAGTCAAGGCCGTCGTGCAACCGGCCGGCGGCGTCGTGCCCGGGCCCGACCTCGAGGCCGAGCTCATCGCGTACTGCCGGGCCCATTTGGCCGGTTATAAATGCCCGCGCACAGTCGAATTCGAAGCCGAGTTGCCGCGGGACCCCAACGGAAAGCTCTACAAGCGGCGCATTCGCGAACGCTACTGGCAAGGGCGGGCATCACGGATCATGTGAGCTGAGCACAAGGATGGCGAAGATGGCTCTAGACACGAGTTCGGCACGAACCGAAGTGAACTGGACACCGCTGCCGGTGCCGTGGGCGGTTCAGACCCCCGACCGGATCCCCAAGCAGCGGTACTACGACGCGGAGTTCTACGCGTTGGAGACGGAGATGTTCTGGCCGCGCGTATGGCAGATGGCCTGCCGCCTCGAAGAGATCCCCAAGGCCGGCGACTACGTCGAGTACGAGATCCTCGACGAGTCCATCATCGTCGTCCGGCTGGATGACGAAAACGTACGCGCCTACCACAACGCGTGCCGCCATCGCGGCGTAAAGCTCGTGGAAGGCAACGGAACCCGCCGCACCTTCGTCTGCCCTTTTCACGGCTGGTGCTGGGCCATCGACGGGCGCAACACCTTCGTCCTGCGGCCCGAGGAGTTCGACGAGCACAACCTGAGCCCGGAAGATCTTCGCCTCGTTCCGGTCAGATGCGAGCTCTGGGGCGGATGCGCGTGGATCAACCTCGACGACGACGCTCCACCGTTGCGGGACTGCTTCGAGCCATTCGCGTCGATCTATGACGCGTGGAAAGTGGAGTCGCTACGTGTCGAGTGGTGGCAGGCGTGCCGGCTTCCGGTGAACTGGAAGCTGGCGACGGCCGCATTCATGGAGGGTTACCACGTCCCGCAGACCCACCCGCAGCTGCTGCCGTCCTCGCAGCCCAACACCTCGGGACAACCGCCGGGGCTGGCCCAGACCAACCTGTATTTCATGCGCACGCTCGGTGAAGGCATGGCCGGAATGACCCACGAGAACGACATTCGCATCGCCGAGGGCCTGCGGAACATGGAGTTACCGGCCGATCCGGCCGCGGCGATGGCCACCTGGCGCAGCACCCTGAACGACGCCATCGTCAAATGGCATCGAGCCCGGGGGTGTGACATGCCCGACCTCAACGAGCTGGAGCGGCGCGGCATCCTCGACGCGATCAATTTCTGTTTTCCGCACTATTTTCTGCTGCCCACCTACAGCAGCGCCTCGTCGTACCGGATCCGTCCGCTTGGCCCGGAGGAGACGTTGTTCGAGATCTGGTCCCTCACCCGCATCCCACCGGACCAGATCACCGGCAAACCCACACCACCGGAGCCCATGGCGCCCGACGACCCCCGTTGGCCACCAATTCCCGCGCAGGACTTCTCCAATTTGCCTAAACAGCAAAAGGGGCTGCACTCCAAGGGGTTTGAGTACATGCGATTGTCCAGTCGAATCGAAGGGCTGATCTCCAACTTCGAACGTGTCGTCGACGGCTTCCTCGCCGGCCTGCCCTACGAGGCGCTGGTGCCCGCCATCCAGAAAACCAACACCACCATCGACGTGCCGGTGGCCGACCTGGGATTCACTTCAACTTCCACGGAGGCACGATGAGCACCCAGTGGGACCGCTCCGTCGACCTGCTCATCGCGGGCAGCGGCGGGGGCGGGATGGTCGCCGGGCTGGCCGCACTCGACTGCGGGCTCGAACCGCTGATCATCGAAAAGCAGGCGCTGGTCGGCGGGTCGACGGGGCTTTCCGGCGGCATCGTCTGGCTGCCGAACAACCCCCTGATGCGGGCCGAGGGCATCGCGGACTCGCACGAGGACGGCCTGGCCTACCTGGCCGACGTGGTCGGCGACATCGGTGCGCCGTCCTCGCCCGCGCGCCGCGAGGTGTTCCTCACCGCGGGCTACGAAATGATCAATTTCCTTATCCGCAAGGGCGTCCGGCTGATCCGGTGCGCCGGATGGAGCGACTACTACCCGAACCACAAGGGCGGCAACGAGGCCGGCCGGGCCATCGAAGGCATTCCCGTTCGACGCCGCAGAGCTGGGCAGCTGGAGCGACAAGGTGCAGCCGCCGCTGGCCAAGAACTACGGGTTCGTGGTCCTGACCAACGAACTGCGCTCGGTGCAGTACTACAACCGTTCGCCGCGCGCGTTCGCCGTGGCGACGCGGGTGTTCCTGCGGACCGCGGCCGCGCGGATCCGCCGTCGTCAGATCCTCACCAACGGTGCCTCCCTCATCGCGCAAATGCTCAAGGCGCTCATCGCACTCGGCGGAGATCTTGGGGGCCAGCCTCCGCTGTGGACCAATGCCGCGCTGGAAGATCTCATCGTCGAAGACGGCCGGGTCGTCGGCGCACGCGTCTCCCGCGGCGGTGTACCGCTGAATGTGGAGGCGCGAAAGGGAGTTCTGCTGTCCGCGGGCGGATTCGGCCACAACAAGGAAATGCGCCGCCAGTACAGCGGCGACCAGCCCAACGAGGCCCAGTGGTCGATCGCCAACGCCGGGGACACCGGCGAGGTGCTGCAGGCCGCGATGCGGCTGGGCGCCAAGACCGATCTGCTGGACGAAGCCTGGTGGCTGCCTTCGGTTTTCATCGCCAACGGCGGCGCCGCGGCCGCGTCGCTCGGCTCGGGCCGGCAGCGGCCCGGTGCCATATACGTCGACTCGACCGGCCGGCGATTCTGCAACGAGTCCAACTCCTACGTCGAAGTCGGCAAGGCGATGTACGCCAACAAGGCGGTGCCGTGCTGGATGATCTTCGACGACGGATACGTGCACAGGTACGTCACCAGCACGAACCCGTTCAAGCGGAACCAAAACCTGCCGCCGGAACTCATCGAGAGCGGTGCGGTCAAGCGCGGCGACACCATCGCCGACCTCGCGCGCCAGATCGACCTTCCCGCCGACGAATTGGCCCGGACGATCCAGCGGTTCAACCAGTTCGCCGCCAAGGGCCTGGACCCGGACTTCGGGCGCGGCCAGTCGGCCTACAACGACTGCCTCGGCGATCCCGGGTATCGGCCGAACGCCGCCGTCGGCCCGCTCGACCGCGCGCCCTACTACGCGACCAGGGTCTTCCCGGCGGACGTCGGGACGTGCGGGGGCGTGGTCACCAACGAGCACGCGCAGGTTCTGGACGAACAGGACCTGGTGATCGACGGCCTGTACGCCACCGGCAACACCACCGCGACGGTGATGGGCCGCACGTATCCGGGCGCCGGCGCGAGCATCGCCAGCTCGATGGTGTTCGGCTACGTCGCCGCGCGGCATGCCGCCGGGCGCCGAATCGCCGGCGAGAGGAGCCGCTAGCCGGCGCCCGCCCAGCGTGAAACCAGCTTCACGTTGGCGGAGCGTCCTTTTCGTCGCGGCCGACGAAGTCGCGCGGCTTCATCCCCGACTGCATGAGCTCGGCCCGCCGCGCCTGAACATCGGAGGCGGCGCCCACCATGTTGGTCAAGATGTGGCTGACCTGAAGGTGCACCCGCATCCCCATCAATTCCCAGGCCCGCTTCACGTTGTTCTTCACCGCCATCAGTGTGGTCAACGGGATCTGGGCGATCTTGCGCGCCATTTCCTCGACGGTGTCTTCCAGGTCTTCGCGCGGCACAACCCTGTTGAGCAGACCCCAGTCGAGCGCCTGCTGCGCGGACAGGGTCGGCGCCAGCAGCAGCCAGTCCATGGTGCGGTGCCAGTTCATCAGCAACCACGGCTCGATCATGGTGTGCCCGCCGGGTTCCCCGAGGCTCTGGGCAAGCGGCATCTGGAAATACGCGTCCTCGGAGGCCACACAGAAGTCGGTCAACAAGCCAAGATAGATCCCGCCGCCCATGCAATAGCCGTGGATCTGAGAGATCGTCGGCTTGGGGAACTCCCACAGATACAGGGTGGGCCACAGAAACAGGTCGGCCGTCCCCTTGTAGAGGTCCTCGAAGGTGTTCCCGAAGTCCGGGTAAGGGTTCTCGTCCGGGTCCCAGCGGGCCACGTGCCCGCCGCAGAAGCCCTTGCCGTTGGCCTTGAGGATGACGACTTTGATCTCATTGTCGCGGTCGGCCTCGTGCAGGCAACTGTCGACTTCGGTGACCAGTACCGCGTCCTTGGTATTGGCCTTGTCGACCCGATTCAGGATGATCCGCGCGATCGGCGGTTCGCGTTCATAGATGATCGCTTCGAGCACGCGCCGCTCCATGTTCGTGACAGTACCCGACACCGGCATCACCGAAAGCCCCAAGACCCGCCCCGTGTTGCGCCGGGGAATTCGCCATTCTCGCGTTTGCGGTTGCGCGATGTCGGCCGTAGGAGTGAGCTGTATTCGTTGAGCCCTGGACTGCGCCACGACGGGATTTAATGCGGCGATCACAGCCCAGATCCTGACAACGAATGGAGCTCTCATGACGACTCCGTTGGACCGGGTAGCGCATCTGGACCTGGTGGCCCGGCTCAAGTCCTCCTACCCGGAACTTCCGGACGCGCCCACTCCCGATCTCATTGATCACGAGCGATTCACCGCCTACGTCAAGACTCCGCATGACGTCGGTGGTGAGCCCGCCGCCCCCCTCGAATTCGAGAACAAGCAGTACGAGGCGTGGGAAGAGAACACCTACGTCATGTGTGAGGTTCTCGGCTGGCGCGGAATCTGGCTATCCGAGGAGCGACGCAGGATCGGCAACGTCGACCTTGGTCGCACGATCTATCTCGGCCTGCCGTACTACGGGCGGTGGCTGCTCGCCGTCGCGCGCATCCTCGTTGAGAAACACCACATCGGCCTGAGCGAGTTGGCCGAGCGCATGGCCGAGGTGAAGGCACGGTATGAAGGCGGCCTGCAGGGAAAGCCCTTGGAGGCCAAGCCGAAGTTCGAAGGCGACCCCTCCGGTGTCAAACGCAACCGCCACCACACGCACGCGGTCGGGAAGGGTGACCCGCAGGTGTATGCCGGACAGGCCGGCGACCCGAAGTTCAAGGCCGGCGACAAGGTCGCGGTGCGGGAGCTTCCCGTTCTGCTCTATACCCGCACCCAGGAGTACGTTCGAGGCGCGACAGGCGAGATCGCGAAAGTCTCGTATGAAAGCCCCGCAGCCGAGGACGAGAGCTGGGATGGGCCCGACCAAAAGCCTGAGTGGTTCTACATCGTTCGGTTCAACCTCTCCGAGCTATGGCACGGCTACACCGGGCCGGACAACGACACAGTGCAGACCGAGATCCCCGAGCGATGGCTCGAAGCAGCGGGCTAGCCGCGGGCTTTCGTTCACCTACGAACTTAAGGACCAGCATGACCGATCACGATCACGATCGCACGGCCGCACCCATGGTGGACGAGATCACCGACTTCGAAGTCCTCGAGATCGCCCTTCGCGAATTATGCATCGAGAAAGGGATTTTCACTGCGGAGGACCATCGTCGCTTCACCGAATTCGCCGAACAGATCGGCCCCACCCCTGCCGCGCGCTTGGTGGCTCGGGCGTGGCTTGATCCCGACTTCAAGAAGCTGGCCCTCGCCGACGCGCTCGCCGCCAGCAAGGAAGTCGGTGTCGACTGGCTGCAACCGACGGGTTTCGGGACGCCGAGCGACTTCACCGCCCTGCATGTCCTTGAAGACACGCCCACTCTGCACCACGTCATCGTGTGCACGCTGTGCTCGTGCTATCCGCGTCCGATTCTGGGCAATTCTCCCGAGTGGTACCGCACGCCCAACTTTCGCCGCCGCATCGTGCGCTGGCCGCGCCAGGTGCTCGCGGAGTTCGGGCTGTACCTGTCAGAGGAGGTCGAGATCCGGGTGGAGGACTCCAACCAGAAGCATCGGTTCATGGTGATGCCGGTCCGCCCCGAAGGAACCGAGGGCTGGACCGAGGACCAGCTGGCCGAAATCATCACGCGCGATTGCCTGATCGGTGTCGCGTTGCCCAAGGCGGGCGTGACAACGAACGTGATCACCGAGACCCGACCGGCCATCCATCCCGTCGACCACTGATCTAGGGCGAGCAAAAATGGCCACTTCGGAGGGGTTCACGATCGCGCCATTGGCGAAAATCGTTGAACGCGACCAGGTCTGGAGTCGAACGGCGGCTAAGTACGGGGTTGACAACCCGGTACCGCCGTGGAAAACGAGCCTCGATGGCATGTGTGACGCCCTCGACCAAAGCGCTTGCGGCCCGGAGATACTCAGCTTCGTTGACCGGCGTAACGAAGAGGACGAGCTCTCGGCAACCGTCTACTCCGACCTGCCCTACCCGGAGAACCGCCTGGTTGCGCTGGCGCATTCGCTCGTGGCGCGCGGTGTCATCGACGAGGCCGAGCTTGAGGAACGACTCGCGGCTGTTCGGGCCAGGCTGGAGGCCTGAATCTCAGGCGCGCGCCAGCAGCCATGCATAACCCTGGCCTTCGCCTGCGGCGACCAGGTCGAGTCCGGCGAAAGCGGCGGGTAGCTCGCCGGCTGCTGCGCGGAACGGCCCCGGGGCCGCGTCGACTTCGCTGAGCGCGGCGATCGCCAGTAGCCCACCCGGCGCCAAGCGTTCCATGATCGACTGGTCGAGGCGGCGGTCCCGGAATTTGTGGCAGAGGATGACGTCCACCGCCGGTCCCGTCGGCAGACCGTCGTCGAGATCGAATACGTCGAAGCGGCAGTGGTCGCCGGCACCGGCGAGCCGGGCTGCCTCTCGGGCCTGGTCAATGGCAACCGCGGAGACATCAAACCCCCACACGTCCAGGCCGCGCCGGGCCAGCCACACCGCGCCGAGTCCCTGCCCGCAGGCGAGATCGAGGGCGCGTCCCGCGGTCGGAAACAGGTCCGCATGGCGGGCGAGGATGTCCGGCGGCTCGACCGCGCTCACCGGTGGCGGTCCGTGGGTGGCGTACCGCTCGTCCCAGCGGCGCCGGTCGGCCTCGGCCATAGGCGCCACCCTAGATCGCTTGACCCGTTCCTACACTAGACCGGTGTCTAGAGAAGCGGTTTCTCCGGCGGACGAACGCGCCGGCGCAGCCCGCCGATCGGACCGCCGGCCGGCGCAGACGATCCGCAAAGTCCTGGATGCCGGATTGGAAGAGCTGCGCGAATCGTCCTACGCGAACCTGACGATGCGCGCGGTGGCGACCCGCGCCGGGGTTTCCCCGGCCAGCGCGTATACCTACTTTCCGTCGAAGAGCGCGCTGGTGGCGGCGGTGTACCTCCGGTTCCTGCGCGACCTGCCGCTGCACACCGACGTCAACGACGCCACCCAGACCCGGGTCAGCGCGACGTTGCGCGACATGGCCCTGGTGGTCGCCGACGAGCCCGAGCTGACCACCGCCTGCGGCGCATCGCTGATGGCCGACGACCCGGCGGTCAAGCCGCTGCGCGAGCAGATCGGCGAGGAGGTATCGAGGCGGATCGGCGCCGCGCTGGGTCCCGGGTGGCCGCGCGCGGTGAAGTCCGCCCTGCAGATGACATTCGCCGGGGCGCTCATGACGGCCCGGTTCGTCAGCTATCAAGAGATCGCAGGACAGCTCGACGAGGCCGTCAACCTCATCCTGGGCGTATCTGTGACGTAAGGCCAAGTGGCTCAATTGAATTCAGTTCGATCGGCTGTCCATGCGTTGAGCGGCCCGATAGACGTTATGATCCAGCTGTGGCGATGACCGGATACTGGTTGGCCGTTCGCTGAGCATGCGTAGTCATGGTTGGGCAGGAAACGCGCCCGCCTCCGATGAGGAGGCGATCGAGCGCATTCTGGATGCCGCGGACAGGATCATCGATGAACGCGGCCCGGCGATGCGGATCGCGGATGTGGCGCGGGCTCTCGGTGTGACGCGGCAGACCGTCTATCGGTACTTCCCCGGAACCCAGGCGTTGCTGGTGGCGACCGCGATGCGTTCGGCCGACGGCTTTCTCGATCGTCTGGCGACCCACCTTGAAGGTGTGACGGATCCGGTCGTGGCGACGACCGAAGGAATGGCATTCGCCATCGAACAGCTGGCCTCGGACACTCAGGTTGAATTCGTCCTGAATCAACGCCGCCGCGGCGGTCAGGCGGTCTCGATCATCTCGGAGACCGCACTGGCGTTCGGGCGTTCGATGCTGCATCGCTTCGACGTCGATTGGGAGCATTACGGTTTCGACGAGGCGGGTCTCGACGAGTTGAACGAATTCGGCCTCAGGGTGCTGCACTCTTTCCTCACGGATCCGGGCCGTCCGCCGCGCAGTGGTGCCGACCTCCGGCGGTACCTCACCCGATGGATTGGGCCGGCGATCGCCTATCCGCAGATGGTGCGCACGATGGACGCGCTTCGGGGCCCCGAGCCGGCGCGAGCGCGCGGCCGCCCGTCGAAAGCGTCCTGATTCCTCGGCGCACACCGGCCATCGACCATCCGTCGTCGCAGGAGGGTGGTTGATCCTATTCCCGAGTTGGGCGATCCTCAACGGGCCGACGTTGACGACCAATGGAGGAGCGGAAGTGGCGGGTCTGGGACAATTCGCGCCGAACAGTGCACCCGTGTTTGGTGGCGCGTTCCTGGCCATCGCCGCCGGACAATTCAGGGCCCCGGACTATCGAGAGGTGATCAAACAGGACATGGACCTGCTGGATCGTCTCCCGCCGGAGGCCACCAAGAGACGCGCCGAGCTGCAGACGCACCATCGATGCCCGCATCGATGACATGGTCGACTCCGTCGACCGGAGTCGCGCGCTGCGCAGAGCCGCACTGTCTTACCAGGGCAGTTGGCGGGACGTGGTGCTCTTGTTGTGTGTGCTGCTGTTCACCGTCATCTGGTGGGATGTCAACCACAGCCGGAGCAATTGGCTGCCGATGTTCATCCTGTCGATCGTGCTGTCGGTGGTGACCGCCGCCTACACCGTTCGTGGCATGGTGCGCATCGCCAGTTCGTATTTGCACAGGCTGCACGATGAGGATCGGCAGGATCGGCTTCCCGGTGCCGACGCAGAGAAGTAATCGACTTGCTCACACCTGGCAATTCGCACGCAATTTGACTGGCCATTCTGGGCGCCGCACCGGCCGCGCGTTTATGGCGTTGAACTGGGATATCTCCGGGCTGGGGTAATCCCGGCCGCACCTTAAGCCCGCGGCCGGGCCGTTACGCTGGGCAGTGCCCGCCAGTGCTTGCCAGTGCTTGACGAGCAACCTTTCTCGCCCTGTGCCAAAATTCCTGACGTGAAGTTCCCTCCCCTCTCCAGTCTCATTTGTGCTGCGGTGGCACCGATTTGGGTGCTGGCGATCGCACCCGTTCCCTCGGCGTCCGCCGAACCCTGCCCCGACGTCGAGGTGGTATTCGCCCGGGGCACCACCGAACCACCTGGCGTTGGCAGGATCGGCCAGAGTTTCGTTGATACGCTGCGCTCGCGCGTCGGCACAAAATCGCTGGGCGTGTATCCGGTGAACTACCCGGCCACCACGGACTTCCCGACAGCCATTGACGGCATCAATGACGCCGGGCACCACGTCGAGTCCATGGCGGCAAACTGCCCCAGAACCAAAATGGTGCTGGGTGGGTATTCCCAGGGCGCGGCCGTGATGGGTTTCGTCACCTCGAACAGGGTGCCGGATGGGGCAAATCTCGCGCAGCCACCCGAGCCGATGCCGCCCGAGGTCGCCAACCACGTGGCCGCGGTCACTCTCTTCGGCACGCCGTCGACGCAATTCATGAGCATCATCAACGAGCCGCCAATCACAATCGGCCCCATGTACGCGCCCAAGACGATCGAGCTATGCGTTCCCAACGATCCGGTCTGTTCTGGCTCGGGATTCCCGGCCGCACACCGGCAGTACGTCGAGGCCGGAATGGTCGATCAAGCAGCGGACTTCGCCGCGAGTCACCTCTAGGGCCGGTTAACCGACAGTCGTCGGCCGACGGCCCCGGACCAGACCGCCGGGCCTGGCGTCGGTCAGTTCGCCTTCGGCGACAACGGTCTGACCCAACACCATGGTTTCGACGTAGCCGTCCGAGCGCTGGATCAATCGCCCCGCGCCGCCGGGCAGGTCCTCGACGCGTTCGGGGTAGTGCAGCCGAAGCCGATCAAGGTCGATCAGGTTGATGTCGGCGCGCCGGCCGGCGGCGAGCACACCACGATCATCCAGCCCGTAGAAACCCGCGGGGTCGCCGGTGAGGCGGTGCACGGCGGCTTCCAAAGGCAGGCCGGGCCCCCTGGTCCGCTTCCCCACCCAATGCGACAGCAGATACGTCGTCATGCTGGCGTCGCAGATGATGCCGCAGTGCGCTCCGCCATCGCCCAGCCCCTGCAAGCTCACCGGGTCGGACATCATGTCGTACAGGTCGTCGTAGTTGTTGCCGGCGTAGTTGAGCAGCGGCAGCAGCAGGAACTCGCGTCCCTCCGCGCCGAGCAGCACGTCGTAGGTGACCTCCCAGGGGTCACGGCGCTGGCGTTCGGCGATGGCGGCGATGCTGTCCTCGCGCGCGGGTTCGTAGTCGAGCGCTTCACCGAGGGGATACAGGCGCTTGAAGGTGTGCTTGTTGAGTTGGTCGGCGGTGGGTTGTGGCGTCGGGTCGGGTGCCTCGGCCAGGATTTGCGCCCGGATCTCCGGATCACGCAGTCGTTGAATGCGCTGCCCGAGCGGCAGTTCCATCAACGGCCGGTACGTCGGCCGGTGCCGGAAGGGATTCATCCGCGATTGGTGGCCCATCAACATTCCGAAGGCACGGCTGGCCACCTGCGGGCGGATTGCCGCTCCGGCCGCGTTGGCTTCGTGCACCGCCGCGAACCAGTGCCGCCAGTCGTGTGGGTCCTGCTCGTTGACCATCGCCAGGAAGGTCAGCGGTATCCCGTACTGCCGGCCGAGCCTGGTGATCCACTCGATCTCGGCGTCGATCGAGTGGCGCTGGTCGCCACCCATGGCGCCACCTACGCCCGCCGGAACAACCTGCAGCACACCCGAACCCACCTCGGCCATCACGGCCATCAGCGCGGCGAGCTCTTCTTCCTCGGAGTAGGTTCCCGGCACGGGTTCACCCGACGCACTGCGGTGTCCTGCCGTGCGGCCGAACGACATGCCCAACGCGCCGGCCTGCAGGCCCGCGGCGACGATCCGGCTCATCGCGTCGAGGTCCGCAGTGGTGGCGGTATCGTGCGCGCGGTCACCCATGACGAAGCCGCGGACAGCCGCGTGCGGGATCTGAGCGGCCACATCCACCGCGCGCGGCATCCGCTCGAGGGCGTCCAGATACCCCTCGAAGGACTCCCACTCCCACGTGATGCCCTCGGACAGCGCAGAGCCCGGAATGTCCTCGACACCTTCCATCAGGTCGACGAGCCAGTCGTGCCGATCGGGTCGCACCGGCGCGAACCCGATGCCGCAATTACCCATGATCGCCGTCGTGACGCCGTGCCAGCATGACGGGGTGAGATGCGGGTCCCACGTGGCCTGCCCGTCGTAATGGGTGTGCACATCGACGAATCCCGGTGTCACGGTCAGCCCGTCGGCGTCGACGGTGCGTCTGGCGGTGCCGTCGACGCGGCCGACTTCCGCAACGATGCCGTCGATGACCGCGACATCGGCGGTCCGCGCCGGCGCGCCGGTGCCGTCCACCACGGTTCCGCCCCGAATGATCAGGTCGTAGGTCATGACAGCCTCCTAGCCGGCTGGCGCCGCGCCCATCAAGCATTCAACAGCGATCTCACTTTTCTCAAGAGGCGCCATTGCCGTGCGTGGGAGTATCGGGGCGAACGCGTTCCGGGATTGAGGAGGTCGAGTGGCGATGGACGGGCAGCCCGCGCCGGCCGGGGACGTCGGGAGCGTGGCCTTCGATGTCGCCGACCGCTTGGCGATCATCAACTTATTCGGGGCCTACGCCTACACCTATGACGAAAACCGGCTCGACGAGTTTCGTGCGTTGTTCACCGAGTCACCGCAGCTCGTCTTGCTGCACGAGGGCCGTCCGCTGTCGGCGGATATCGATACCGTCATGAGCCTGCTCGCGGTCAGGAAGGCGGGGTTCAAGGCCGAAAACAACCAACGGCGCCACGCGCTGAATTCGTTCTGGTTCTCCAGCCAAAGCGACAGCGAAGCGACCGGACACTGTTATGTCCAGGTCTTCGCCATCAAAGACGGCGGCCCGCCCACTCCCGACCTGACGGGCCGTTACGAGTTCACCGCGGTGAAACATGACGGCGCGTGGCGGTTCGGCCGGTGGGTGGTGGCGCTCGACCAGACACCACCCGGCGACGGCGAGTAAATCGAAAAGCTCTATCCCACTGGGCAATCGAAGGTCAGTAGCGTGGCCCGGCCCCGGCCTCGAGAACTTCAAGGGCCGCATCGATGTTAGGAATGATCGTCGGACCGTAACTGGTGACGAGTTGCCCGAGGGCGCGAGCGATATGCGGACCGACGGCGCCGGCGGCCAGGACCTCCTCGGCGAGGACGATGCCACTCACCACATGCGCGGCGGACAGCCGGCCGTCAGTGGTGAGTTCGTATCGCCAGTCGCCGATTTGGATCCGCTCCGGCTGCGACCGGAAAACGCCCCGTCGTGCCGGGACCAGGATCACCCCGGGAACACCGCAAAACACCTTGACCACCAGCGCGACTCCCCCGGGACCGGCCAAGGCCGACCCGATGGCGCGACTGACCCGCTCGTGATCGAAGCCTGTCATCAATCACTCATCGGGAGGACGAACGACGGCGTCAGGGTCTGCGCCTCGCCGCTGCGACGCACGGCCGTCCCCGCCACATAGAACTCGACCGTGTGATGTCCCCACGCATAGTTCGAGATGGCGAAATGCACGCCCACGATCCCGCTTCCGCCGTCTCGCTCGGCCTCGCCCTGCATCCGTGACATCGCCAGCTCCCGAGCCTGGTAACTGCCCTGCGTCCATTGCGGCATCTCGGCGTTGCGCCCGGCCTGGCTGAGCGTTCGCATGAACCCTTGAACCGCAACGTGGAACACGCAGTTGCCCATCACGAAGGCAACCGGTGTGTATCCGGACCGCAGTAGGATCGTCAGATCCTGGCCGGACACGTGGCTGGTGAACGCCTGCCCGTTGGGGCGTCGATATGCCCCCGGCTTCGCGGTGTATCGCACGGCGGTGCCGACCGCGATGAACTCGAGGTGCTCGCCCTCCCCCTGATGGCGCCATTCGAGACGGACGCCGACCACTCCGTCCGCGCCGAGCGAATCGGCCTCGGCCTGCATCCGCGACATCGCGTTCCAGCGCGCGCGGTACGTCGCTTCGGTGAGCACGGGCAGTTCGGATTGCTGCCTGATCCCGGTGAACTGGTAGCCCACGTGATAGACCGAAACACCCATCACAAGTTCGATCGGCTCGAACCCGGCCCCGTGCAGCAAGGCGAATTCATTGATCGACAGGTCGGACGTGAATACCTTGCCGGCGTGTGACAGCCGTTCGCTTGCGACTGGGTCGAGCGGGTTCGGTTGCATTGGCAAACACCCTTCCTGCGGTCCGGAGGACAGCGTAGGACGCGGGTCCGCTTTTCACACCCCTAGCGCGTTTGCCCAGCTCCCAAGCCCCTCGATGAACCGATCACGGTCTAGACTCGTATCTCCCATACCAGCGCTTTTCAGCCACGGTGTACGCGCGGGAGGATCATGTTCGGACGGGTCGACACCTCCAGCACTCCCAGGCACAAATTGCTGACCATCGAGCTCCGCGATGTCGTGCGCGAATACAGAGTCGGCGGTCAATCCGTGCGGGCGCTCGACGAGATCAGCCTGCGGCTCGAGGGCGGGCACTTCATGTCGGTCGTCGGACCGTCGGGCGCGGGCAAAAGCACGCTGCTGCATCTACTCGGCGCTTTGGACTCGCCCGATTCCGGGTCGATCGAATTCGACGGCGACGAGATCAGCCGCCTCAGCGATGAGCAGCAGTCCGAGTTTCGCCATCATCGCGTGGGCTTCATATTTCAGTTCTTCAATCTCTTGCCGACGCTGTCGGCGTGGGAGAACGTCGCGGTGCCGAAGCTGCTCGACGGCGTCCGGCTGGGCAAGGCCAAACCGGATGCGATTCGGCTGCTGGACCGCGTCGGGCTCGGCAACCGGACCGAGCACAGACCTGCCGAGCTGTCCGGTGGCCAGATGCAACGGGTCGCCGTGGCGCGCGCATTGATGATGGACCCACCCCTGATCCTCGCCGACGAACCGACCGGCAATCTCGATTCCGCAACGGGAGCGTCGATCTTGGCGCTGCTGCGCGAGGTCGCGCACGAGCCCGGCCGCGGCCGGCTGGTGGTGATGGTGACCCACAACTCGGAGGCCGCGGAAGCGACCGATCGGGTGATCATGCTGCAGGACGGCCGGATCGGTTCCGACGAGCGGTCGGGGGTCCTGGTGTGACACCGGGCTCGGCGATCGCCGCTGCGGCGAGCCGGCTGCGCCTGTTCAGCCTGCGCGAACTCGTCGTGCACCGCCGTCGCACGATCGCATCGATCGCCGTGATGGCGGTGTCGGCAATGTATCTGGTCGCGGTATTCGGGATCTTCGGCTCGATCACCGGATCGGTCAATCGGCTCGCCGACGGGATCGCGGGCATTGCCTCATTGGAGGTGTCCGGCATCACCGACGCGGGATTCCCCGACACGATAACCGCCGACGTCGCCGCGGTTCCCGGGGTCGCGGCAGCGGCACCGATGATCCGGACGTCGGCTTCCACCTCGTCGGGCCCGATTCTGCTGTTCGGTGCCGACGAGCGCCTCGCAGCGCTGGGCGGGGCGCTCAAAGACGCCCTGAAAGATGGCGGGGCTGCGCAGCTCGCCAATCCGTCCGGTCCGTCCGGGCCGCCGAATGCGGTTCGCGTCGGGCCGGGCGTCGGTCATGCCAAAGGCGAGACGTTCCAACTCGGCGCTGCGTCGGTGACCGTCAGCGAGGTGCTGGCGGGCAAGCAGGTCGCCGCCCTCAATGGCGGGCACTATGCCCTTGCCCCACTTGCCTTGGCGCAGAACATCACCGGGCGACAGGGTCAGCTCGACTCGATCCTGATCACCACCAAACCCGGCGCCGACCTCGCCCGGGTTCGCGCCGCGGTCACCACCGCGGTGAATGGCCGGGCCATCGTCGCCGACCCCAGCATGCGGGCCACTCGGGCCGGCGACGGCGTCAAGCTGATGAACTACATGGCCCTGATGGGCGCGATGGTCGCACTGATGGTCGGCGCGTTCCTGATCTACACCACGATGACCATGGCGATCACCCAGCGCCGGCCCGTCATCTCGATGCTGCGCGCGATCGGCGGCCGCCGCGCCACGATCATCCGCGACATGCTCGGGGAGGCCGCGATCCTGGGCGTCGTCGGCGGGGCCATCGGCTCGGCCATCGGAATACTGCTGGGCCGCATCGCGATAGGCCGATTGCCTCCCGCCATCACCCAGGGGCTGGAGGCCCGCATCGAGTACTGGCTACCCGGCTACGCGATACCTGCCGCCGTCGCGGTGACCGCCCTCACCAGCGTGGTTGCGTCGGCGATGGCGGCGCGGCAGGTGTACAAGGTCGCACCCATCGAGGCATTGGCGCCCGTCGGGGTTTCGGCCGCCGACCGCGTGCCGCGCTGGCTGCGGATCGCGAGCGGGGTCGCAGCCGTCGCCGTCTTCGCGGTGGCGATCGGGCTCGTCCTCAACCAGCGTGGCGTCTTGGCCTTTGTCGCGATGTCGGCGGTGTTCTCCGCCGAGATAGCGCTTGGGTTCGCACTCACCGTGCCCATCGTCAACGCCACGGCCGCGACGGCTCGGGTCTTCGGGTCCGTCGGGGCACTCGCGGCGGCGACCATCGAACGCGCGCCGCGACGGGTATGGGCGACGGTGATGACGGTGCTCATCGCGGTGGTCACCACCGTCACGATCACCGGCACCAACACCGACATGATCCGGTCCGCGAGGGGCATCTTCTCACCGGTCGCCGACGTCCCCGTTTGGGTGAGCGCAAACTCCCCCGACAGCTACCCCACCGACGCCCTGCCACAAGGTCTTTCCGAAAAGGTGGCCGCATTGCCGGGCGTCCAACGCGTCACAGCGGGGACGCTCGGGTTCGCCGAGGTGGGTGGCACCCGCGTCATGCTCGACGGGTTCTCGCCGGGAACGGCCGATCCGCTGTACCGCGCGCTCGACGAACGGGTCCGCGACCAAGTGCTCGCCGGCCGGGGCGTGGCGCTCTCGCAGAACCTCGGCAAGACCCTGCACGTTCGGGTCGGCGACCAATTGCGGATGCAAACGCCCCACGGCGCGCAGCAGACAACGGTGCTCGCCTTGGTTCCGTACTTCTCGACGGTCATCGGGACGGTCGGGATGGGCCTCGATCAACTCCGCTCGTGGTTCGACCGCCCGGTGACGACCACGCTCGAGGTCACTGCGGCCCCGGGCGTGGATGCCAATCGCTTGTTGGCCGACGTCCGCCGCGCGGTGCCCGCGCCGAACTACGTGTACGACGGTCGCTCGAAGTTGGCCGGCCTCGAGGCGCCCATTCATCAGAGCATGTTCATCGCGAATGCCGTATGGGTCATCGTCGCGTTCGTGGCCGCAGTCGCGCTGCTCAACACGTTGACGCTTTCCGTGCTTGAACGGCGCCGCGAAATCGGCGTGCTACGGGCGATGGGGTCCAGCCGCCGGTTCACGTTGCGGATGGTGCTCGCCGAGGCGACGGGCATCGGCGTCATCGGCGGTGTGTTGGGCCTGGTGTTCGGCCTGACGGACCAGTGGCTGTTCAGTCTGGTCAGCGGGGACATGATGAATTTCCAGGTCACCTTCCGCCCAAGCTCGATGGCGTTTGCCTTCACCCTCGGCGCGCTGGCGATCAGCCTGCTTGGCTCGGTGCCGCCCGCGCGGCGCGCGGCCAGGCTCAACATCATCGAGGCCGTCAGCGTCGAGTAGGCAGTCGCGCCGAGATTGCCGTGAAGGCCGTGATCCCGGCGCCGATCACGACCATGGCGGCAATCTCGACGCAGAGACTAGAAGCCCAGCGGAAGAAGCGCGGTAAACAGAGGGGCTAAGGGATCCGTGACCGGAAGGGCGATCGAACTGTTCAAGAACGGCGCGACCGGGCTTTGGAACGTGAGTATTGTCTGCCCCGGCGCCCCCAAGCCCTGTGTGGGCTCAAACCCAGAGGTCACCGCAGCCGTGAAGAGCGGGCTCACGATATTGGTCGCGACAAAGTGATGGTCGTCAGGGTCGGCAAGAGACGTGGTTGAGAACAAGCCCCCGAAATTGGTGATTTGACTCATGAAATCCGGGTCGCCGGGCACTGGGTTGGTGACCGGGCTGAGGCCCAGCGCCGCCGCGAGCTGGGTCGCCAGATTATGCAACGGCGCCAGCGCCGCGCCGGCAGCCGAGGCGCCGGCGTGATAGCCGACCATCGCGGCCACATCCTGGGCCCACATCTGCTCATACTCGGCCTCAGCGGCCGCAATCGCCGGCGCGTTTTGCCCGAAGAGATTCGACATTACTAACTGCACGAACCCATTCCGGTTGGCCAACACCTGCAACGGATGCACCGTGGCCGCCACGGCGTCCTCAAACGCGCCGGCCACCGTCCGGGCCTGCCCAGCCGCCCCCGTCGCCTGGGTCGCCGCCGCACTTAACCACCGCGCATACGGGGCCGCCGCAGCTGTCATCGCCGCCGATGCCGGACCCTGCCACGCCTGATCCGTCAATCCCGAGGTGACCGACGAAAACGATGACGCCGCAGACCCCAGCTCGGAGGCCAACCCATCCCAGGCCGCTGCCGCATTCAACATCGGAGCCGAACCTGCACCGGAGAACATCCGCGCCGAATTGACCTCCGGCGGCAATACCGAGAAATTCATCGCCACAGTCCCTTCGTTAACCGCCCGTCGCGATCACGCCGACTGCGTCATCACCGACGACACGCCTCGTGTTCCGCTATACGAAACACACACCCTAATAGTTCAATGTGATTTAGCTCACATGTCTAGGGATTTCAAGAATGGCTTTGGATCGCGGTGGCGACGCCTTGCAGATGCGGTTTGCAGGGGAACGGCACCGGGGTTCGGACGCAGCGCAGCCCCGCGGTATCGAAGCCGGCCGCGGCAATGGCGTCGACGGTTCGGCGGTTCGGATGGCAGCCGGCGGCCATCCAGGACCATGGCTTCGCGACCAGGTCCTGGAACCGACCCGTCGCACCCTCCCCGCGGACGTGCTCGAGGACGACCAATCGGCCTTGTGGGACCAGCACACGCCGGATCTCGCCCAGTGTCGCGGCTACATCGTCGACCGAGCAGAGCACCAGCCCGATATGGACCGAGTCGAAGCTGTTGTCCGGAAATGGAATTGATTCGCCCGTCCCCTCGACGATGTCGACGGCGATGCCGTGGCGATCGGCAATGCGAGACGCCGTCCGCCGGAACGCGGCCACAGGTTCCACGGCGGCGACCGAGGTCACCGCGGACGGCACGAACTTCAGGTCGGTCCCGGGTCCCAGGCCGACCATCAGCAGCCGCCCGGTCGCGTTTGCGATCGCCGCTCGTCGATATCGGTTGTAGAAAAGCCGGTCGAAAATCGGCTGACCGAATCGATATACGTAGGGGAACAACGGGTTACCGTGCGTTATCTGCTTCCTAAGTCCAGTCGGAATGGCGGATATTCGTCACTCATCAACGATACATACACCGCCACCCGGTAGCGCCACCGAACGATCCCCATGAGGAGGTCGAACATGCCGGGGTGAGTGGACCCGGTGCACAACAACCACACCGCGGAGATAAAGCAAAGCACCTGGAGCAGGGGCTCCATCGCCCAGCAGAGCAGTATCTGCGGGAGCCCCAGCAGCCACCACTTCACCAGCACGGCCCAGTTGGAGAGGCGCTCCGGGTAGTCGACCACCAGATCACCGGGATAGTCGGGCCGAGGCGACAGCGTGAAGGGCGGGTACTTGTCGGTGGTATTCATCGGAAATCGGTAATTCATCACCCGCCACGACCAACGCAGCGCCCCGACGTTGAAGTCGAAGATGGGGCGTGGGTAACGCCCCGTGAACAGGATCGCGACACCGGCGACGATCGTCAGGAGCGGATACACCAGATAAAGAAGTATCAATATGGGGTAGTGCGGAGCGGCCAACACGCACCACTTGAGGAGCCACAGCCAGCGTGAGGGTGCGTCGACATCACCGCGCACCCGCACGGGACCCTCGGCAGTGCGCACCGAGTGCCGGTCGGCGGTTGCGGGCGCGTTCACCAACACCTCGACGTGATAGGGGGTGCTGCCCGAAGCCCCCGATCGATGGCCGCCGACAGCCGACGGTGACTGGTCCACCGCAGGAACATGGTCAACATCCAAGTGTGTAGCCGGTCCGAGATCAACACCGCCGGTCTCAGCACGGACTCACCGTGGGCCACCTGCAGCGATGCCACCCGGGACACGGCCCCGACGCGGCGTCGCCTGACCTTCTCGTACCAGCGCAGCGCGCTGGAAAGCTGCGCGGAAAGGTCGCCGGCGCCGGCATTCGGGCCACCGCGGAGCGCCGAAAGCGCCTTGCACAACACCATCGTGTCGAGCAGCGCCTGATTGGTTCCTTGGGCGAGGGTGGGCGGCATGGTGTGGGCGGCGTCGCCGAGCAACGTCAGCGGAGCGGAGGCCGAGGCGGAAGGAATCGGATGCCGAAAGTGGGGATATGGCGAATCCGCCAGGTCTTCGTCGGTGAGTTTCGCCAGGACGAGGTCGACGCTGTCGGCCCAGCCGGTGAAGTTGGACCGGATCACTTCTATCGGACGCTGCGGCCTGACGAAGTCGCAGGACCACGGCAGGTCGAACCACCACTGCACATCGCAACCTCCCGCCGGCCACACGCCGGTGTTTCCGTGCTCACCGATGACGATCATTCCGACGCGCTTGTCGGCCAGCTCGGGAAGGCTGACGAGTCCCTGCCAGCTGCACCACCCGGTCGGCTCGGCGGCGGGTGCCCCGACGACATCGCGAACGATCGAATGCAGACCATCCGCACCGATCGCCAGGTCGCCCTCGGCGGCGCTGCCGTCTTCGAATTGGACTTTCACCCCGTCGGGACCGGCGACGACCCCCACCGCGCGGGAATTGCATCGGATGCGGTCCATCGGGAAGCCCTCCAGCAGCCGCCCCAGCAGGTCACGACGTGGAACCATCCGCACGGGCGCACCCATCTGGTTCGCCATCGCGGTCACATCGAGTTTCGCGAGCCGGCGCCCCCGAGACGTCATCACTTGCACGTGGGAAAGCAGCTGGCCGGCCCCTTGCATGTCGACGCCCAGCTGCCGCAGCACCGTCTCGCCATTCGACCAGATGGTCACGGCGCCGCCACCGGCGCGCGTGTCTTTGCGCTGATCGAAGACCGTGACGTCGTGTCCATCTCGTAGCAGCCCCCGCGCAACGGAAATGCCGCTCACCCCGGCGCCGATAACGAGTATTCGAAGCGGACGCGTCGACGGTGCTTCCGCGACCGGCGCCAGGCTTTTCGAATTCTCGTGGCCGGACATGTCTCGATTCACCTTACGGGTCGGGTCGTCCCCATTTACGGATCTGTCGGCGCGATGACACGGCCGAACAGCCCCCACGCGCGGCCGATACGTCTTCGGTGCCCGTGCGATTCGGCCGGTGGGCGCTGAGATGCCTGCCTTGGGCTCGTCACTTCATTGGATACGTAGGCGCGCGCGGATCGGTTCATGGAGCCCGACCAAGCGTGTCACGACTTTCACGCTGGTCAGTGGCTGCCGGCGCGCCGATCATCTTGTGCAGGTCGTGAACCGACCATGGTTCGGCGTCACGGTGATCGCGATACCCCAACACTCGCGGCGTCGGCCGATCGAAGCTGCCGACGAATCCGCCCGCGGCGATGAATATCCGACCCGTCACATCGCTCGACAAGTCGCTGGCGAGATAGGCGTAGAGGGGCGCCACAAACTCCGCCGGAGCAATATCCAGTGAGGCTCGCATGGTCATCTCGTCGAGCAACCCGCGGCGGTAGAGGTCCGCAATGTGTTTCTCGTACTCGGCGCCCGTGGACAGCCGCGTCCGCGCGCCGGGACACACCACGTTCGCCCGCACACCATGGGCCTTCAGTTCCGCTGCGATGGCCATCGTCAGTCCGTTGACGGCGCCCTTGCCCGCGGGGTAGCCGGTGCCGCCGTAGTCGCCGAGAAACGCCACCGAGCCGGTGTTGATGATCGCCCCGTGTCCCTGCGCGGCCATAACGCGGGCCGCGACACGGCACGTGTGAAACGCCGTGCCCAGGTGGGCGCCTATCAGGCGGTCGAATTCCTCCGGCGAGATGTTCAGGATCGACGAACCGGGAGGCTCCGCAATGCCGGCGCAATTGATCAAGGCGTCTACCCGCCCGAACGCCCTCATGCATTGGTCGATCAGTGCGCTGGCGATGCGTTCGTCGTCCGCGGCGCCGACCACCGGGGTGACTCGCCCCCCGGAAGCCGTGATCGCCGCGACGGTCTCGTCCACGGCGTCGGCGTCGCGCCCGTTGACGACCACGCCGGCGCCAAGGTTGGACAGCAGTTCGGTGACCGCGCGTCCGATACCGCGGCTGCCGCCGGACACCACCACCCCGCGCCCGTCCAGCAGGTTCGCGCGAGTCATTGGCATGAGCTTCGAAATCCGTTGCGCGCGCGGTCTTCTCGATGGCGATCAGAAGCATGCGCGGCCGTGGTCACAAACATGAGCCGAACAGTACCCAGGCGGGGGACGAATCAGAAGCCCGTAACTGAGACAGGCCTTGGCTATCGACACGGCAATCGCCGGCACTGCGACCATCCAGCGGTAAGGGTTGGTCACCGCCCCGGCCAGCGAACTTAAGAAACTGAACTATTGTTCGCTCCCGACCGGTCTGAACTGAGCGATCGCGGGTTGGTGCGATCTGGCGTATAGTCGCCAGTGAAGTCCGTTCTGGACATGTCGCCGTTTAGCTAAAAGCGGTCAGTCAGTCGCACGGCTGCTGGGCTTGGGGTGGCTCCGGCGATATCAGCACAGTCATCCTCTACCTTTGACGCTGCGTGCGTTGATTGCCGACTCGTCCTGCGGATATGAGTGCAGCGGAGGCGACTGTGCAACATAGCTGCGATGCCTCGCTGCGCAAGACCCAGAAAGTGGGCCCGCAATGCAAACATCTTCGAGCGCTTATCTTTTCATGACGCGTCCAATTCGGAAGACGCGTTCTAACCGATGACCGGCGTCGCGACTCAACCCCGCCCTACTCGGCCAGCCCGCACGCAATCGGATGATTCGTACGACGACGTCGTCGAGATGTTCATCGTCTTGCGCCAGATGCCGGCCGAATCCCACGAGTACGGACGGCAACGCGAACGCATCGTCGCCCGATGCCTGCCCCTGGCGGACCACGTGGCCAGCCACTTCGCTCGTCGCGGCGAAGGTCTCGACGACTTGACTCAGGTCGCCCGTATGGGGCTGATGAACGCCATCAACCGATTCGAACCGGACAAAGGACCCAGCTTCATTGGTTTCGCGATCCCCACCATGATGGGCGAGGTTCGGCGTTACTTCCGCGACTTCACCTGGGGCATGCGCGTGCCACGAAGGTTGCGCGAGCTACACGTCCAAATCAGTAGGACTACAGGCGAATTAGCCCAGAAGCTGGGGCGCGCACCCACTGCCGGCGAGCTATCTGAGGTGCTGGAAGTCACCCGCGAGGAAATCGTCGAATGCCTCGTCGCGGGCGACGCGTATCGGCTCGAATCCCTGGACGCACCCCTGAGCGCCGACAGCTCGGGCAAGCTCCGAGTGGTCGCTGATGCGGTCGGTGCCATCGATCCGCAGATCGAGCACATCGCCAACCGCGAAGCGGTGCGTGTCCTGTTGGGCGCGCTCCCCGAGCGTGAACGTCAGGTGCTGCATATGCGGTTCTTCGAATCGATGACGCAAAGCCAGATCGCCGAGCGAATCGGCGTATCCCAGATGCAGGTGTCTCGCATCCTGGCCAACACCCTGCGCTGCCTGCGCGACCAGTTGGAATAGCCCGTTCCTAACCCGGCGGGGCCAAGCGGCACCTTCGGCGACACGAAGCGATGTACTGTGCGATTCGGGAACAAGTCGACTGTGTCGCCAGAGTCAGCCTGGAAGGAGCGCGATGCGATGAGGGTTTCTCGGACGGTGGTCGCCGGCATTGCGGTGGCGACGGCGCTGACGGTGTCGGTGGCCGGGTGCGGCAGTAAGTCGTCGACGTCGCAGTCAGGCACATCCAGCTCGGCCACGAAGACCAGCAGCTCAGCGCCGACCTCATCGGCGCCGGCGCAGCCGACCGACTACTCCGGGCTGTTGATCCAGGCGACGGATATCAACGCACCGATTCAGTTCACGGGCAGCCCGCCGACGAACAATCCCAACGGCCAGCCGGGCGTCGCGACGACATTCAGCACCCAGGACGGCAGCCACGTAATCAAAGACACCATCCAGGTCCTCGCGGACCCCGGCGCCGCCACGAACGCGCTGAACGCGGCAAAGGGCGCACAGGGTAATAACGTCAAGAATCCGACAACCGATCCGGTCAACGTCGGAACTGGCGGAACGGCGCTGTCCGGGAACTCACCGGACAACTCCAAGGGCGTGTTGGTATTGCTGTTCACCGAAGGCAGGGCGTTCGTCACGCTGGAATTCGATGGCCCGGTCGACTCGCTGCCGCCGCAGGACTTCGTCAACGACGTTGGCCAGAAGCAGGACGCGGCCATAAAGAAGGGGCTGGGCGGCTGAGCCACCTGCTTGTCGTCACTGGGCGAGGGGGGCTATGAACGTCATCAACGGCCTGCCGGCTCATGCCCTATTGCTGCATGTCGTGGTGGTACTCGTGCCGCTGACCGCCCTGTTGGAAATCGTGTGCGGCTTATGGCCTGCGGCCCGGCGGGGCCAGCTATTGTGGCTCACGCTGGTAATGGCTGCCACCACAATGGTTTTGACGCCCATCACCATTAACGCCGGGCAATGGCTCTATGACCTGAGGACCAAGCCCAGCCCGATCCTGCGCGAACACGCCGAGCGCGGCAGCACGATGGTGTACTTCGCTGCCGCTCTGTTGGTGGTCGCGGTCGGGCTGCTCGTGGTGCGCTTGATCGAACGCCGATCCGAACGGCCGCGGATGGTCGCCCGTCTTATCGTCGGGATAATCGTTCTCGCCGTGGGCATCTCGTCAACGATCCAGGTCTACCGCACGGGTGATGCAGGTGCCCAATCGGTCTGGGGCGGCGAGATAGCGCGCCTGAAGAAGTCCAACGGAACTTAGCGATCCTCCCGGGGATGCCGGCGCGACCACGGCCGCCACGACCATCTACTGGGCGAGGTCTGCAAGCCGGGCCTTGCCCGCATCATCATTGTCAAATATGTTCCGTTCGTGATGACGGGCTTCTGGGGTGGATGGGGTGGCTCGATGGTTCTGATGTGGCCCGACCGCCGGACCACCGTCTCTTGCGTCATGAACAAGATGGGGCCCGGGATACTGGGTTCGGACCGGATGGCGACCTACGGGAAGCTGATCTTCGACGCGCTTGGATCAACCTGATGGAACGCGGTGGCACGCGGGTTTGTCCGGCGCTCATCGCCGCGGTGGCGCTGGCTATGACGCTGACGGCGACGGCGACGTCCGCACTGGCCCAGCCGCCCGACTACACCGAGTTGTTGATCCGGGCGGGCGATATCAGTGCGCCCGAGAGCTTTACGGCCTCGCCACCGATCAACAACCTGAACGGTCAACCGGGCGTTACGACCACGTTCAGCAACCAAGACCGCACCCACGTCATCGTCGACAGCATCCAGATCCTGCCGGATCCTGCCGCCGCCGTCCGCGCTCTGGAATCCGCGAAGGCGACGCGGGATGGCTATGTTCACGGCGTACCCGAACCGATCGCGATCGGAACTGGCGGCACGACGATCTCCGGACCCTCGCCCGACGGCTCGAAGGGAGTGACCGTACTGCTGTTCACCGAGGGCAGGGCGTTCGCCGAACTGGAATTCGACGGCCCTCCCGATGCGCTCGTGCCCCCGGACTTCGTGACCGACATCGGCCAAAAACAGGACGCGGCCATCAAGAAAGGGCTCGCTGGTTAGGCGCCGATCATGCGGTCGGGGTGAGAAGAAACAGACGAAATCGGCGCCCACCGGCGCGATCTTGGGCGATCTGATAATTCGGCCAGTGCGCCACCACCGTGGCCCATGCTTTGTCGCGTTCCTCTCCGGCGAGCAACCGCACCTTCGCGGTGAAGCGATGACCGCGCCTGCGAACGGTGACCCGTTCTGTCGCTTTGAGATTCGCTGACCACGACGGATGGCGGGGAAGGCCCCAGTTAGAGCCGACCACTATCAGCCCATCCCCGGCGGGCACGCACTGCACGGTGACCGTGCGGGCAAGGCCCGTTTTGCGCCCCGAGGTGGTGACCTGCACGTTGGGCACGCCGGTCAGGTCCAGAACACCGAGGCGTCCCTTGCTCGCGAAACGAAGCAGGGCTTCGGCCCCTTCGGCGATCGGTCGCCCTCTCAGGACCAGCCAGCGGTATGCCGTCGGGTTTCGCGCCACCCGCTGCAGCGGATTCACACGAGTACTGTAGTCCCGGCCACTGGGGCCGGGGCATCCGAACCATGAAATCATCTCGACTACCTCGGATTTCGACTACGACGGCTCTCCCGCCGACAAATCCGGAGGAACCGTCAATGCCGCGACGCCGGGCCCAACCTTCACCACCCACATTAAATAAATTGCTTGATTTAATCCCCTCGTCGGTGTTCACTGAGGCGATGACCGCCGATCGGATGACTCGCTCCGACAGGTCGACGGGCACCCGAGAGGCGATCTTGTCGGCCGCGGAGCTGTTGTTCGCCGAGCGTGGCATGTATGCCGTGTCCAACCGGCAGATCAGCGAGGCGGCCGGCCAAGGCAACAACGCCGCGGCTTGCTATCACTTCGGGACCAGGACCGACCTGCTCCGGGCGATTGAAAGCAAGCACCGGGAGCCGATCGAGGAGCTGCGCGCCCAGATGCTGGCCGAGGTGGGCGATTCGACCGAGCTACGGGACTGGGTGGGCACGTTGGTGCGCCCGCTTACCGACCACCTGGCCGCGCTGGGCACCCCCAGCTGGTACGCACGGTTCGCTGCCCAGGCGATGGCCGATCCCACGTATCGTCACGTCGTCACCAAGGATGCGCTCACGTCGCCGATGCTGGTCCGGACGATCGACGGCATCAACCGATGTCTTCCCGATCTGCCCAAGCGGGTGCGCTTCGAGCGAATCGTGATGGTCCGCAACCTACTGATGCACACCTGCGCCGAGCACGAGGGCGCCCTGGCCGAGCAGGGGCCACGGTCGCGTTCCAGCTGGTCGGTCGCCGGCGAGGGACTCATCGACGCGATCGTCGGTTTGTGGCGTGCGCCGCTCCACGTGAACGCGGCAGACGGAATAGGCGTCGGAGGAACGGCGCAGGCCAAAACGAGGAGCACGATGACAGATATCTCGACCGCCACCGATGTGCCGGAATTTCCGATGGCGCGGGCGCCGGGTTGCCCCTTCGCCCCGCCGCCAAAGGTGTTGGAGCTCAACAACACCAAGCAGCTCAGCAGGGTCCGGATCTGGGACGGCAGCACCCCCTGGCTGATCCACGGCTACGACGCGATACGCGCGTTGTTCACCGACTCCCGCACCAGCGTCGACGACCGACTGCCGGGCTATCCACACTGGAACGAGGGGATGCTGGCGACGGTGCACAAGAGGCCACGCTCCGTCTTCACGTCCGATGCCGAGGAGCACACCCGCTTCCGCCGGATGCTGTCGAAACCCTTCACCTTCAAGCGCGTCGAAGCGCTGCGCCCGGCGGTGCAGAAGATCGCCGACGACCGCGTGGACGCCCTGCTGGCCGGCCCCAATCCGGGTGACATCGTCAGCGCCTTGGCGCTGCCCGTGCCATCGCTGGTCATCAGCGAACTGCTGGGCGTGCCCTACGAGGACGCGGATTTCTTTCAGGAACAAGCTCAACGGGGCACGGGGCGCTACGCGACCGAAGAGGACACCGCCAAGGGTGCCGCCTCGTTGGCGAAATACCTGGCCAACCTGATTCGGGCCAAGATGCAAAGTCCCTCAGAGGATTTGGTCTCCGACCTGGCCGAACGGGTCAACGCCGAGGAGCTCAGCGTACGTGAGGCCACGCAACTGGCCCTCGGGGTCCTGATCGCCGGTCATGAGACCACCGCGAACATGATCAGTCTGAGCGTCGCCGCCCTGCTCGAGCATCCCGAACAGTTGGCGTTCATGCGCGACACCGACGACCCGAAGGTCATCGCCACCGCGGTAGAGGAATTGATGCGGTATCTGAGCATCATCCAGACCGGTCAACGCCGCATCGCCGTCGAGGACATCGAGGTCGGCGGGGAAACCATCCGGGCCGGCGAGGGCATCATCCTCGACGTCGCGCCCGCGAACTGGGACTCCCGCCAATTCCGCGACCCGGACAAGCTGGATTTGCGCCGCGAGGACGGCGCGCACGTCGGTTTCGGCTACGGCCGCCACCAATGCGTGGGTCAGCAGCTCGCCCGGATGGAATTGCAGATCGTCTTGCCCACCCTGCTGCGCCGGGTCCCGACGCTGCGGTTGGCGGTGCCGCTCGAAGAGCTCCCCTTCAAACACGACACGCTGGCCTACGGCGTGTACGAGCTTCCAGTGACATGGTGAAGCCCGATCTGCCCCTTGAGATACCGGATCTGTCCGGCAGGTTCGCGGTCGTCACCGGAGCCAACAGCGGCCTGGGATTCGGTCTGGCGAGGAGGCTGGCGGCCGCGGGCGCCGACGTCGTCATGGCGATTCGCTGCCGAACGAAGGGCGAAACCGCGATCGCCGAGATCCGCCGGGACGCACCAACAGCCAAGCTGGCCATCAGACACCTGGACCTGTCGTCGCTGAAAAGCGTGGCGGCGCTGGGTGAGGAGCTGGCCGCAGAAGGCCGGCCGATCGACATCTTGATCAACAACGCCGGCGTCATGACGCCGCCGCAGCGCCAGGAAACGCGGGACGGTTTCGAATTACAGTTCGGCACAAACCATCTGGGCCACTTCGCGCTGACCGGACACCTGCTGCCGCTGCTCCGCGCGGCGAAATCCGCGCGCGTGGTGACCGTCAGCAGCATCGCCGCAACTCAGCGCAATCTCGAATGCAGTGACGCCAGCGACCTGAACGCGCGAGATGGCTATAAACCCATGCGCTCCTACGGGATGGCCAAGCTGGCGCAACTGATGTTCGCAATTGAAATGGATCGGCGCAGCCGCCTCGGCGGCTGGGGTGTGATGTCGAATGCGGCGCACCCCGGGTTGAGCAAGACCAACCTGCTCAGCGGCGCATCCTACGGTCGCGCCAGACCGACGCTGCAGGCCCGGCTCACCCGGCTGACATGGCGGCTGCTGCCGTTCATGTGGCTCGACGTCGACGAGGGCATCAAGCCGGCGCTGTATGCGGCGGTGTCACCGGATGCCCACGGCGGCACGTATTACGGGCCGCGCGGCTTCTATGAAACCGTCGGGGGCGGAGTCACCCTCGCCGGAGTCCCCAGATTGGCGCGCAGCGAGGCCGACATGACGCGGCTGTGGCAACTGTCGGAAGAACTCACCGGCGTGACGTATCGGGATTGAGGGTGAAACATGCCGTTTGTCGGTCGCAGTGACGTTAAAGATCCCGGTGCCCAGCAGGACCAATGGGAGCGGGTGGCACGCCGCCGCGAGCAGTTGTACGCCGACGACGAGCAGTTCCGGAACACCCGGCCCGATGATGAAGTCGCCGCGGCGGCGCGCGCACCGGGGCTGCGGATCGCCGAGGTCATGGCGACCGTGCTGCGGGGCTACTCCGGCCGGCCGGCGCTGGGACAGCGCGCCCGCGAAGTCGTCACCGATCCCGCCACCGGGCGCTCGACGCTGCGCTTCTTGCCACGCTTCGAAACCGTCAGCTACGCGGATCTCTGGGCACGCATCCAAGCATTGGCCGCAAACTGGCATCATCACCAGCGGCATCCGGTGCGCGCCGGGGACTTCGTCTGTGTGCTGGGATTCGCCAGCATCGACTACACGGCCATCGAATGTGCATGCATTCACCTCGGCGCCGTAGTGGTGCCCTTGCAGACCAACGCCCCCGCCGCCCAGCACGCGCCGATCCTCACCGAGACGCGGCCGCGGATCCTCGCCGTGGGGATCGACAATCTCGCAGACCGCCGTCGAGGCGGCCCTGGCCGGTACGGCCCCGGACCGCCTCATCGTCTTCGACTACGAGCCCAGTGACGACGACCAGCGCGCCACCTATGAGGCGGCGCGCACCCGGCTGCCCGCGGCGGGCGGCACTGTGACCATCGAGACCATCGAAGACGTTGTCACGCAAGCAAAGTCATACCCCCCCGCGCCGCTACACGCCGCCGCGGCCGACGAAGATCCGCTGGCGTGGGTGTTTTACACGTCCGGCAGCACCGGCACACCCAAGGGCGCGATGTTCACCGAGAGCCTGTGCATCGGCACCTGGCTCGCTCAGTCCGATCAACCCGTCATCACCTTGAGTTACATGCCGATGAGTCACTTGATCGGCTACGGCTACGTGATCTTGACGCTGGCCAATGGCGGCACTAGCTATTTCGCCGCCAAGAGCGACCTCTCGACCCTGTTCGAGGACCTCGCGATGGCGCGACCCACCTCGATGAGCCTGGTGCCGCGGGTCTGCGAAATGTTCTTTCACCACTATCAGCGCGAGCTGGACCGGCGCACCCCGGCCGGTGTCGAACCGGACGACGCCGGCAAGGAGCTCATCACGACTATCCGCGAAAAGATCCTGGGTGGTCGCGTGCTCGCGGTGGGTTGCGGATCGGCCGCCCTGTCTCCGGAGATCAAAGCGTTCATGGAAGAGGTGCTCGACCAGCACCTGCTGATCGGCTATTCGTCCACCGAGATCGCCGGCGGGATGATCGTGGCCGACGAGCACGTGCTGCGGCCTCCGGTGGTCGACTACAAACTCCTCGATGTGCCCGAGCTCGGCTACTTCAACACCGACAAGCCCTATCCCCGAGGCGAATTGGCGGTCAAGTCGGCCCGGTTCATGGCGGGTTACTACAACCGTCCCGATCTGACGGCCACGATGTTCGACGAGGACGGCTACTACAAGACCGGTGACATCATGGCCGAGGTCGGCCCGGACCGGTTGCGCTATGTCGATCGGCGCAACAACGTGATCAAGCTGGCACAGGGCGAGTTCGTCGCGGTTTCGCGGCTGGAGGCGCTGTACTCGACCAGCCCGTTGATCCACCAGATCTACATCTACGGCAACAGCGAACGCTCCTTCCTGCTTGCCGTGATCGTGCCGACCGACGACGACGTGGAGCCATCGATGATCACCGAGTCGCTGCGGCAGATCGCACGCGACAACCAGCTCAACGGCTATGAGATCCCGCGCGACTTCCTGATCGAGACGGAGCCGTTCAGCTTGGCCAACGGATTGCTGTCGGGCGTCGGCAAGTTCCTGCGGCCCCAGCTGAAGGCCCGCTACGGCGATCAACTCGAGCGGCTCTACGCGCGGATGGCCGATGATCAGCTCAGCCAGCTACGCGCATTGCGGACGGGCGGCGCCGATCAGCCGGTGCTGGCGACCGTCGTCAAAGCGGTGCAGGCCACCCTCGGCGTAGCGGCCGCCGACGTCTCCCCGGAAGCGCGGTTCATCGATCTCGGTGGCGATTCGCTTTCCGCGCTGACCTTTTCGACGCTGCTGGCCGACATCTACGGCGTCGAAGTCCCGGTGGGTGTGGTGGTCGATCCGACCGGCGATCTGCTCGGTGTCGCAAACCACATACAACGTCATCGTGACGGCGATGCGCCTACGCCCGACCTACGCATCGGTGCACGGCACGAGCGGGACAGAGGTGCGCGCCGACGAACTGACGTTGGACAAGTTCATCGACGATGACACGCTGCAGACCGCGATGTCACTGCCCGCGCCCACCCGTGAGATCCGCACGGTCCTGCTCACCGGCGCGACCGGCTTCCTGGGCCGGTTCCTCGGCATGACATGGCTGCGGGGACTGGCCGAAACGGGCGGCAAACTGGTGTGCTTGACCCGCGGCGCCGACGACGCGCAGGCTCGGCAGCGCATCGAGTCGGTGTTGGGCTCCGACGCCGAGCTGCTCGACCGCTTCCGGACGCTGGCCCAGGGGCATCTCGAAGTTCTGGCCGGCGACATCAGCGAGCCGAACCTCGGCCTGAATCAGGCCACTTGGCAGCGCCTGGCCCGGGCCGTCGACCTCGTCGTGCATCCGGCGGCTCACGTCAACCACGTGCTGCCCTACCACCAGTTGTTCGCCGCCAACGTCGTCGGCTCCGCCGAGGTGATCCGACTGGGAATCACCTTGAGAATCAAACCGATTCACTACATCTCCACGATGGGCGTCAGCGCCGCGGCAAATCAGCTTGTCGATGAAGACACCGACATCCGCCGTGCGGTCCCCGCGTGCACCCTCACCGACGGCTACGCCAACGGTTACGCGATCAGCAAGTGGGCCGGCGAGGTGCTGATGCGCCAGGGACACGACCTGTGCGGATTGCCCGTCGCGGTGTTTCGGCCGGGCATCATCCTCGCCGACAGCCGCTACGCGGGCCAGCTCAATGTGCCCGACATCTTCACCCGGCTGTTGTTCAGCCTGGTCGCCACCGGTGTGGCCCCGCGGTCGTTCTACCGGGCCCCCGAACACGGCGGGCGTCCACACTACGAGGGCCTCCCGGTCGACTTCCTCGCCGACGCGATCGCGGCCATCGGCCCACAGCACGGAAACAGCTTCGACACCTACAACACCACCAACCCGCACGACGACGGCGTCTCCCTGGACACCTTCGTCGACTGGATCATCGCGGCGGGCTATCCCATTGACAGGATCGACGATTACGCAACCTGGTTGGCTCGCTTCGAGACGGCAATGCGGGCACTGCCCGAACGGCAGCGTGCGCAGTCGGTGCTGACGGTGTTGGACGTTTATCGTGAACCTATGCCCCCCGTCCCCGGCTCGCCGGTACCCGACGAACGCTTCCAGTCAGCGGTCCAGGGGTCCGGCCGGGCGATCCCCCACCTGTCGAAGGAGTTGATCGAGAAGTATCTCGTCGACCTCGAGCGGCTGGGCGTGCTGTCCGGGTGATCGGAATGAAGGGACGATGATGTCAAGTCAAACCCGCACCCCGTACCCGGAGGGCGTGATCGGCGCACCCAAGCACCGCCGCGGGCACGCCAGGGACAACACCGAATCCACCACCGGCCTGCCCGCCGGCACGGAGGTGTTCTCGGCCGACGACCACATCTCGGTGGCCGACGACATCTTCTACGAGCACTTCCCGGACGACCTTAAGGATTCCGCGCCGCGAATCTGGTACGAGGACGGGGCTTACCTGCTCGGCCGCCCGGGCCAATCCATGGTGGTCGGCGATTTCAGCGCGGTGCTCATGCAATACGACGATCTGGCCGGCGCCGTCACCAACAACATCGACGCCCGCGTCCGCGAACTCGCCGAAGACGGGGTCGACAAGGAGTTGGTGTTCCCCAACGCGGTGCTGGCGTTGTTCCACTATCCGGATAAGGGCCTGCGCGAACGAATTCTCCGCATCTACAACGAACACATCGCCGGCGTGCAGGAGCGGTCCAACGGCCACTGCTACGGGGTCGGCCTGATCAACTGGTGGGATCCGCGCGGCGCCCGGCGCACGCTGGCCGAGCTCAAGTCGCTGGGGCTCAAGACGTTTCTGATGCCACTGAGCCCGGGCAATGACGACAACGGTCACGTCATCGACTACTCGAGCACGGCGACGAGCGCGGTTTGGGACGAGATCGAAGAGGCCGGGCTGCCGGTCACCCACCACATCGGCGAAAGCCAGCCGAAGTGCCCGAGCGAGGTCAACAGCGTTGCGGTCGCCATGATGGTGAACATCGACTCGTTCCGGGAGATGTTCTCCAAGTACATCTTCGGCGGCATCCTCGACCGGCATCCGCGGCTGCGTATCGGCTGGTTCGAGGGTGGGATCGCCTGGGTCCCGCCGGCTCTGCAGGACGCCGAGCACGTGCTGGCGTCCTATCGGCACATGCTCAAACAGCACCCGGAGCGCGATATCCGCTACTACTGGGACAACCACATGTGCGCTTCGTTCATGGTCGACGGCCTGGGACTCAACCAAATCGAGGAGATCGGCATCGACAAGGTGATGTGGTCATCTGACTATCCGCACAACGAAAGCACTTTCGGCTACTCCGAGAGGTCGCTGGCTGCGGTGGTCGACGCGGTCGGCCCCGAGGACGCCGTCCAGGTTGTCAGCGGCAACATCAAGAGGTTCCTGGGCGTTTAGGATGACCAACTCACTCACCGCCCGGGGCTCGATCATCGATATTCCCGACGAGCCCGACTTTGCCCGCATGCGTGCCGAGACCGGCGCACGGCTGCGCGGCGCGATGGCCGACCATGGCGTCGACGCGCTCATCCTGCTGATGAACGGCTACGTCGGGTATGCGACGGGTGCCGTCTGGCCTCTGCTCGACGCAGGCCTGTCGCACGTGGAGCGCCCGGTGGCCGTCGTGTTGGCCGACGACGAACATCCGCATCTCTTCATGCCATTTCGCGGCGGAGCGTCGCTGGAGTCGCCCTCTCCACCGGTGCCCGACGATCACCTACACGGACCCGTGTACCTCGAATTCGACCAGGGTGTAAAGGATTTCACGCGGGTGCTGGCCGATTTGATCCCGCGGGGCGCCAACGTCGCCGTCGACGAGCTCACCGGCGCGATGCGGCGGTCGGCGGCCACGCTGTTCCCTTCCGGCCCGCCGACGGATGCCGCGATCGTGGTCGGTGCCGCGCAATTGGTCAAGACGCGGGACGAGATTTCCTGTCTTCGCCGGGCCTGCCGCATCACCGAGCGGGCCATGGCCGATGTGCAAGACGCGATGGCGCCCGGCGTGCGGCAGATCGATCTTTCGGCAAAGCTGGTTCGGCGCGCGTTCGAGCTGGGCGCCACCACGAACATGCTCGAGGCCATCTGGCAGGTGATGCCCAGCTCGCGGGAAGCCGGTGTGTGGACGACCCACGGCGATCTCGCATTGCCCCTGCTCCCCACCGCCCGCGAACTGGCCGCCGGCGACGTGCTGTGGACCGACATCAGCATCAGCTACGCCGGATATTGCTCGGATTTCGGGCGAACCTGGCTGGTCGGCGACCAACCCTCGCCGCGGCAACAGGACCAGTTCCGTCAGTGGCGAGCGATCCTGGACGAAGTGCTCGCGGTGACCAAGGCCGGTGTCACGTCCGGCGATCTCGCGCGCGCCGCGATCGCCGCCAACGGCGGTCGCAAACCGTGGCTGCCGCACTTCTACCTGGGCCACGGCATCGGCACCTACCCGGCCGAAGCCCCGATGATCGGAACGGATCTCGGGGAGGAGTTCGACGACAACTTCGTCTTTCCGCCCGGCATGGTGCTGGTGCTCGAGCCGGTGGTGTGGGAGGACGGCACAGGCGGCTACCGCAGTGAGGAGATCGTGGTGATCACCGAAGACGGCTACACGCCGATCACCGACTACCCCTACTCCCCCTATGGCGACTGAGGTTGCGCCCGATCCCCTGCGACTGCGGACGGGGCGTCGGGAACGGGCGCTGGCCCAAATGGACGCGCACGATCTCGACATCCTGGTGCTGGGCCGGCAGGCCAATGTCCGTTACGTCACCGGCGCCCCACAGCTCTGGATCGCCGGGACGCGGCCGTTCGGCCCGGTCTGTGTCGTGGTCCGCGCCACCGGTGACATCTACCTCAACAGCACCGACGACGAGGGCGTCCCCGAGGAGATCGGCCGCGATCACCTCTACGGGTTGGCCTGGAATCCCATGACACTCATCGAGGTGTTGAAGAACATCGACGGCGCCGCGACGGCGCGCCGCGTCGGAACCGACGCCATCACACCGACTTTCGCGGCGTTGCTGCCCGAGGCCTTCCCCAACGCCGAACTTGTCGACGCCGAGCCTGCCATGCGCGCGGCGCGGCGCATCAAGACGCCCGATGAAATCGGGGCGATGGGCCCGGCGCTCCGCGCGGCGGAACACGGGCTCGGCGCCGCCGTCGCCGAACTGCGACCCGGGGTCTCCGAGCAGGCGCTGGCCGGGGCCGCGCTGGAGGCCATGGCCGCCGGCGGGGTGAGCACGCCGGCCACCCAGGACGTCGCGTGGGTGACTTCGCGGGAACACCCATGGCGACGCGCTCGTGCCGCCGGGGACGTGAGATCGGGCGACCTGGTGGCGCTTCGCCGCGGGCGCCCTGGCGGATGGGTATGTCGGCGAGGTGGGGCGGACCTGGCCGGCGGGCGATTCAGCCAACGGCTCAACCCGCGAGCTGTTCGGGCGCTCGAAGGCACTGTGCGACAAGATGATCGCCGCCTGCCGCCCCGGCGCACCGACGGCCGCACTGCTTGGCGCCTATGAGTCGGCCGGCGAGCCGCTACCGCCCATGCCCGTTGCGCACGGATTGGGGTTGGGCTTCGATCCCCCCGTCGTATCCGAAACACTCTGCGCCGCTGGCACAGACGACCGGCTTGAGGCCGGGATGGTGCTGGCGATCACCGGCTACGTGTGGCAAGAGGGCATCGGGGCGGTGTTCCGCCGTGACACCGTCCACGTGACCGAGGACGGTGCCGAACTTATGACCACCAGCCCGTCCTGGCCGGACGGGGCTTAGGCGACACGTCCTTCTTCGGCAAGCGCCGCATCGAGCAGGTCGCCGGGGCAATACCGTTCCCACAGGTTCAACAGGTTCGACAGCATCTGCAGCGGCGCACGCACGCTCTCGTCGTCCCTGATCCGCGGATCCGTGCGGCTCTCCGGTGCGTCGGCGCCGAAGCGCGCGTGGATCAACGCCGGCACATCCAGCAGCCAGGCGACCCCCATCACCGCCGCATACAGCAGCGTGTGCCGGCGCAACCGGTCCGGATCGAGCCGCGGGCCGCCAAAGCGCTCGACTTCGGCGACGAACACGCGCAGTAGCTCCTCGAAATGCTGGTTCCACAAGTCGGTTTCGGCGCCGGACATGGCTCCCCAGATGGCCATCCCCATGTTCATCTGGCCGACGCATCCCCAGTCCATCAGGCCGCAGCGCAGCACACCGTCGGCGTCACGCCAGAACCAGGCGTTGTCGATGTTGGCGTTCCAGTGGCACAGCGCGATGTAGTCGGGGTCGGCGGCCAGCTGGCTTATGACCGCGTGCTCGTGATGTGTGACCCGCGGCACCTCTTCGCGCAAGCGCGCCAAGAACTCCGGTGAGCGGACATCGGCGGGCACCAGCCCCGGATGGGCTTCGACGAATCGCCCCAGCTGGGTCAGGCGCCGGTCCAACTTGTCGGCGTTGAGCGGTGTTCGTTCTGCCACCGTCGCGGCCTGCACGTCCAGCGGAAAGTGTGCGGCCAAATGCCCCGGCAGGCGGCCGGCTCCGTAGCTGCCGGCGAGGCGGGCCAACGCGGTCAGCAGCGCGCGGTAATGCTCGACGGGGTCGGGCATCTCGTAGTCGAGGCATTTGTGGTATTGGCGTTCGATCCCGCTGCGGCCGAACGGGATTCGTTCGGTGATCAGGATCCCCGTCCCGGTCCGGCGGTCGTAGTCGGCAAACTGCACGGCGGGCACCGCGATGGGGAATCCGGGAGCTCGAGACAGCGATGCGAACCGGACCTCCGGCTCCATCTGTGTCTTTCCCCTGTCGCGCGTCGGGTTGTCGAGATCGCGCGAGAACTTGACGAACAAGTCGGTGTGCAAGCCCGGCCGGGGCTCGTCGTATTCGATCGACAGCGCGACTTTGCGTCCGGT
The DNA here is from genome assembly GCA_963802525.1 of uncultured Actinomycetota bacterium. GTDB lineage: Bacteria > Actinomycetota > Actinomycetes > Mycobacteriales > Mycobacteriaceae > Mycobacterium. The sequence continues at coordinate 189,196 of CAWDJC010000034.1, forward strand.
GCTGCCGCCGGCGACCTCGCGGAACGCGGTGACGCTCGTGACGGCGTTACCGTCCGCGAGTACGCCCGAAGCCCGAAACGCGTCGGTGAGAAACCGCGCCGCGCCGTCGCGTAACCGCGCGGGGTCGGCCGGGATCTCGAGGCCGAACTGTTCGCCGGTCACCGACCGGTGAGTCTCGTTGTGCATTGGCCTGGATCACCAAGTCTGTTCGGCCGCACGGACCAACATCTGGTTGACCGCCACCCGGCGGTCGCGCGTCACCATGTAGAGCACCGCGTCGGCGATGTCCTCCGGCCGCAACTTGACCATGCCGGCGGTCTGGCGCTCGATCGCCTCTCGCGATGGTGCGGCCAGGCGGCTGAAAATCTCGGTGTCGACGGTTCCGGGGCCCACCACCCCGACGCGCACCCGCTTGCCGAGCACCTCTTGGCGGATGCCCTCGCTGAACGCATTCACCCCGAATTTGGTCAGCGAATAGACCGCGGTGTTGGGTCGGGCCACCCAGCCGCCGGTCGAGCTGATGGTGACCAGGTCGGCGACGCCGCGCGGCGAGCTGGCGGCCGCGTCGATCAGGTGCGGGAGCGCTGCGCGGGTGACGTACAGGACCCCTTGGACGTTGACCGCGACCATGTCATCCCAATCCTGCAGCCGGGCCTCGGCCGCGGGCCCGGACTGCATCAGCCCGGCGTTGTTCACCACGGTGTCGAGCCGCCCCAGCTCGGCGACGGTGCGCTGCACGGCCGTCGATACCTGCTCGGCGTCGGTGACATCGGCGGCCACGACCAGCGCTGTGCCGCCTGCTGATTCAATCTCGGATTTCAGGTCGGCCAGTCGGTCGGCCCGGCGGGCGAGGAGGGCCACCGCGGCGCCTTCCGCGGCCAGCGCTTTCGCCGTTGCCGCTCCGATGCCGCTGCTGGCGCCGGTCACCAGGGCCGCGGTGTCCGCCAGTATCGCCGTCATGTCCCGCCTCCCGTCGGTGATCCGGCGCCCAGGATGTCCCCCAGAACGTACTCGGTGTCCTCGCCCAAATCCGGTGCACCGCGTTCAATCCGCGCCCGGAAGCGCGCCATCCGCCACGACGGTCCCAATATCGGGCGCTGGCCTTCGCGGTGATCCGTGACGAAGCGATACAACTCGCGGTCCCACAGTCGTTGATCGCCGATCACATCGATTGCGGTGGCGCTCTTGCTCGCCGGCACACCCGCCGCCCGCAGGCGGTGCGCAAGCCGCTCGGCATCGTGCTTGCCGGTGAGCCGCGCGAGGTCGGCATCGAGCGCTTCGGCGTGACGGTGTCGCTCGTCCATCGTGGCGTACCGCGCGTCATCGGCCAGTGCCTTGGCGCCGAGCGCGTCGCACAGCCGGCGCCATTCGGCATCGTTGGCCACCGCCACCGTGACCCAGGAATCGTCCGTGCAGGGGTAGCAACCATGTGGGCACATGTCGGGATGATCATTGCCGTTGGGCCCGAGGCGTTTTCCGGTGAGGCTTTGTTCCAGCAGACAGTCCCCGATCATCGACGAAAGCGTCTCTACCGCCGACACGTCGACGAATTGGCCGGCGCCGGTGAGTTCCCGGTGCAGCAGCGCCACCACGGCGGCGTACGCGGCGGCCGCGCCGACCGTGGAATCCCCGTAGCGCATGCTCATCCCGAGCGGAGGCCCGCCCGGGTAGCCGACCAGCGAAGCCAGCCCGGCCAGCGCGGCGAAGCAAGGCGCATAGCCGGTTTGATGACCCAGCGGCCCGTCGTTGCCCCACATCTTGATCGACACCGAGATGATGTCCGGCTTGATGGCTTTGAGCTCCTCATACCCCAGGCCCTGGCGCTCCATCGCGCCCGGGCGCAGGTTGTTGATGACGATGTCGCTGCGGGCGATGAGCTCGCGCAGCCGCGCCATGCCCCCGTCCGACTTGATATCGAGGTCAACGCTGAGGATCTCGGGGTTGATGCTGAGGAAGTAGGGGGCGTGGTTGATGTCGGTGCCGCCGTAGGCCCGCATCTCCTCCGGGTTGCATGCGGTTTCGACCTTGATCACTTCGGCGCCCAACAAGGCCAGTAGCTTGCCGGCGTACGGACCGGCCCACACCTTGGTGAGCTCGACGACGCGCACCCCTGCCAGCGGCCCGCCGCGGGAATCCCTGGGCGGCTTGAGTTGCGGCGTCTTGACCGCGGGCGCTGTGCGCGGGTCATCGAGCCGGTCCAGGACCGATGCGGTGTGCTGACCGAGAGTGGGTGCGGCAGAGGTGATCCGGGCCGGTGACACGCTCAACGCGTACGGCACGGTCGGGTATGCCGCATCGCCCAACACGGGGTGGCTCACGTCTTGGAAGAAGCCGCGGTGGCGGTACTGCGGCGAGTGGTGCAGATCCGCGGCTTCGTTGACCGGTACCAGCGGCACCCCCAAACGCTGCGCCTGGTCGGCCGCGGACTCTTTGGCCAGGTCCCGGACCCACGCCGCGAACCCTCGCTGGAACGCGGCGACCTTTTCCGAAGTGACGGAGAACTCCAGCCAGTCGTCGTCGAAGGCCTCCAGCCATTCCGGACGACCCATGAGTTCCTTCACACCGAGCCAGTGAGTGCGGCTGGTCATGTAGAGATAGACAAAGCCGTCGGCGCAGGCGAAAAACGCTGCCGGGCCCGCCTGGTCGTAATCGCCGCGATGGCCTTCGGCCGGCACCTCCCCGGTGATGAATCGGCCCACGATGCAGTCGGCGCGGGAGACCAACACGGCATGCTGCGAAACATCGATGAACTCGCCGCGGCCGGTATGCAGACGCCCGAATAGCGATGACGCAACACACAGTGCTGCGTCCAGTCCCGCCTCGTAGTCGGCAAGGAATCGCCCCGGTCCCTGTAGCGGCGGCTTGCTGGGATCGGCGTGACTGGGGGTGTGATACCCCCAGCCGCTGGCGTGGAACACGTTGATGCTGTGGGCATTTTCGAACTCGTCCGGCGCGCCGTTGCCGAACGGCGTGATCGAGCAGAAGACAACGGAAGGATGCGTTTCGGACCAGCCCGAGGCGCGGTCTTCGATGACCGCGTCAGCCGTCGCGATCAGCTTGTGCAGGCGCTCGACGTCGGCCGCCGACGTGACGTCGAGAACGACGGACCGCTTGTTCGTATTGAGGTACGCGAACAGTGCGCTGCATTCGCGCCCATCGGCGAGAACGGGCGCCATCGCGCGAGTCGCGCTGCCGCGTTCCGGCGTCTCGACCTTGATCACCTCGGCGCCGAAGTCGGCCAGCAGCTTTCCGCAGTACTCCCCCGCGACCGATTCGGCTAACTCAACGACCCTGATGCCCGTCAGTGCCGACATGCGCGCCCTCTCAAAGCGGTCAGGGCTTCTTGCGTCCCGAGCGGCTCAGGCGCCACTCCGGCGGGAAGTTCAGGTCGTTGTCCTTCACGACGTTGTTGAGGCCCTTCTCGAAGGTGCCCTCGGTGAGGTCCACCTCTTGCGCGTCGTTGGTGATCAGCGGCAGCATGCCCTCGACCATGCCGGTCAGCAGGCTCCCGAAGTATTCCCCCTTGTGCTGCTTGTACAGCTCCAGGAAGGTCTTCTGCACCGCGACGGTGTCGGTGGGACGCGAGCGGGAACACGCCATCGCGTACTTCAGCGTCTCCTCTTCCAGCTTCTCGCGGGGCACCACGCTATTGACAAAGCCGCATTCGTACATCTCCTTCGCGCTGAAAGGCCGGCCGGTGAACAGCATTTCGGAGAATTTTCGCAGCCCCATCGTCTCGCACCACCACCACAGGCGCGGTCCCCAGCCCACATAGCGGAAGGCCGGGTGACCGAAAAGGGCGTCGTCAGAGGAGACCACCAGATCGGCGTCGCCGGCCTGATAGAAGTGCCACCCGTAGCAGTAGCCCTTGGCCTCGATGATGCTGATCTTGCGAAGCTCTTGCAGCGGCCGATTTCCCGCACGTGCTTTCGCGTAGAAGTCCGTGACCGTGGACAGGTAGCGGTACGACCCGCCCGGCGGGTACTTGACGTCGTCGTCGTTTATCGCCAGCTCGTGCAGCAGCGGCAAGCCGGGGTTCTCCAACATCGGGCGCTGCTCGGGCAAGTCCCCGCCACTGCCGAAATCTTGGCCCTCACCACGGATCACCACGACCTTCACGTCGTCATCCACGTTGCACTTGTGGATCAGATCGGCGTAGTTCTGCCGCATCCCCAAGGTGGTTGCGTTCTGCGCGTCGGGACGATCGAACGTGATGTAGGCGATTCGGTTCTTCTTGTCCTTCTCGAACTTGATGTACTGCTCGGCTTCCTTCTTCAACTTTTCGTAGTCGTACTCAGGCATGTGATCTCTCCAACTTCTTTCCTAATTGAGTTAGTGCCTACTTGAGCAAAGCGCCCGCGTCGACGGGTAGCGAAACGCCGGTGACGTAACGAGATTCGTCAGAGGCGAGGAACAGGACGGCGTTGCTGATATCGATGGCCTCCACCCACGGCACCGGCAATGTGTGCGTCATCTGTGAGAACGGCGCGAAGTCCTCCGGTCCCGGGATTTTCCAAGTCCGGCCGAAACAGGCGGAACGTCACGTCGTTCATGGTCATCGGCGTGTTGACCTGGCTCGGGTGCACCGAGTTCACCCGAATCCGGTGCTGGCCCAGCTCGACGGCGAAGGCGCGCATCAGCCCCATCACGCCGTGCTTGGCGGCGATGTAATGGCCGGTGTAGGCCATGGCCTTGTGCGACCCGACCGAGCCGGTCAGCACGATGGAGCCGCCGCGTTCGCCGGCGATGATGTGCGGCACACCGGCTTTCACGGTGTGCCAGACGCCGGATAGGTTCACGTCGATCATGTCCTGCCAAATATTCTCCGAGAGCTTGTGCAGCTTGTTGCCGAACGTCCCGATACCCGCGTTCGCGACGATGATGTCGAGACGGCCGAGTTGTTCGACCCCGGCGTCCACCGCGGCCTTGAGGGCGTCGTAATCACGCACGTCGACTTGTGCGGTCACGATGCGGCGATTCTGGGCCTTCACCAGGTCAGCGGTTTCGGCAAGATCGGCGGGGGTGGAGTGCGGATAGGCCAAGTTGTCGATCGGCTCCGCAGATGTCGACGGCGATGATGTCGGCGCCCTCCTGCGCCAGGCGCACCGCGTGACTGCGGCCCTGACCGCGAGCCGCGCCACTGATGAACGCGACCTTGCCCTCGACCCGGCCGGCCATCAGTGCACCAGCGCCGGCAGGGTTTCCCATCCCCGCACCGTCGACGTCGGGCTGAGCTTGGCGTTGGCCAGATCGACCTCCCACTCGGGGAATCGTTTCAGGATTTCCTCCAAGGCGACGCGGCCTTCGAGACGCGCCAGCGCCGAGCCCAGGCAGAAGTGGGCGCCCAAGCTGAAGGTGAGGTGCGGCCGGGCGGCGCGATGGATATCGAACTTTCCGGCGTCGGGACCGAATTGGCGCTCATCGCGGCACGCCGACCCGAGCAGCATCATCATCACGCTGCCTTCGGGCACCGTCTGGTCATACAGACTGACGTCACGGATCACATACCGTGCCATGTGGGGTGCGGGCGGCTCGTAGCGCAGCAGCTCCTCGATCGCCTGCGGGATGAGCCCGGGGCTTTCCACGAGCTCGCGGCGCTGATCGGGATGCTCGGCGAGCACCTTTCCTGCCCAACCGATCAGCCGGGTCGTCGTTTCGTTGCCCGCTCCGGCGACGACGTTGAGGTACACCAGGATCTCGCTACGCGTGAGTCGCCGTGTCGTACCGGTTTCGTCGACGAACTCGACGTTGAGCAGGTCGGTCATGATGTCGTCGGATGGGTTGTCGGCACGCCAGTCGATGTAGGCCTCGAACTGCTCGCCGACGGACAAGCCCTGCTCGGCGGCCTTCATCGGCCTGCCGGCCTCGGTGCGCAGCTGGGCGTTACCCCGATCGCGGATGTATTCCTGATCGTCTTCGGGGATGCCGAGCAGCATGCTGATGACCTTCATCGGCATCTGCGCGCCCAGATCGGTGACGAAGTCGAATCGACCCGATCCCACCAGCGGATCCAGGGCTTGAGCGCAGAACTCACGGATCATCGGCTCGAGCGCGGCGATCTTGCGTGGCGTGAACATCCGCGAGAGCAGCTTGCGGTGCACGTCGTGGATCGGCGGGTCCTCGAAGATCAGCATGCCCGACGGGATTTCGAGGTTGGCCTTGATCAGTTCCAGGATCACCCCCCGGGCGGAGCTGTAGGTGCCGTAGTCGACCACAGCCTTATTGACATCGGCGAACCGGCTCAGGGTGAAGAAGTCGTATTCCGCGTTGTAGTAAAGCGGCGCCTCGTCCCGCAGGCGAGCGAACATGGGATACGGATCGGCGATGAGATCGACGTCGTATGGGTCGAAATGAACATCGCTATCGGTGGTCGCCGTCACGAAATCCCTCCTACCGCAGCCATTTTCGGATGCCGACACCGTCTGCATTCGGTTGGGGCAATTTGTACACTCCGCTTAACTGCGTTGCTCTGACACGCGCACGGGCTTGTCTGATGAAGTGGCTCGCCGAAGACCCGTGACGCCGGCTTACTCTATTCTCGTAGAGAACCATATGGCGGGTGCGGTGGCAAGACCCGGCACTACAAACATCATGCGCTCGCTCAACCGGATGCGGCCGCCCGCTGGCGGCGCGCTGGAGACCAGGCCGCCCGTCCGCGTCAACCGCCCTTTGTCCGAACTCCTGAGAATGCCGGTCGCGATCGCCGCCAAGATGCCGTCGAGCTGCTCGGGATTGTCGATGATTCGGTCGCCGTGGGCGAATCGCAGCAGCAGCCCATTGATGAACGTCAGCGTGACGTTGCTCAGGTCCTCGACCACGGCCGGTTCCACGTCGGCGCCGTGCGGCATGAGCTGGACCAGGATTTCCCGGTGCAGCTTGGTGAATCCGTCCGTGGCTTGCTGCCAGGATCGCGGCCAGCGCCGGATCGCGAGTGGCCTGCATCGTCAGCTCGTACCGGGCCTTCGTCCGCGACAACTGCGGTTCGCTGCCGGCTTGAATCACCACCTGCGACAACTGCGACGGCGAGGGGTGCGTTCCGCGACCGTCGGAGCCGTCAGCGACGGACTGCAAGCTCGCCAAATCCAGCTCCGCCAGCCGCTCGGCCACGGCACGCAGCAGCGCCGAACGGGTACGGAAATAAAACGATGTCGTGCCGTCCGGCACGCCGGCTCTGCGGTCGACCTTGAGGTGGCTCAACCCCTTGGCCCCGTCGTCGGCCAACAGATGGATCGCCGCATCGCACAGGTCGCGGCGGCGCTCGGCGGGGTTGGGCTTTCGTCGTTTGTCCATCACATGTCCGTTGGCTCGGAGCGACACATTACTCTATATTCGTAGTGTCCGTAAAGACTCGCAATTTGTGCTCGTGGTTCGGCAAACACCCGAAATGTTCGCGCGCGACACGCCGATCGGCGCGTCGTGGCCCACGCCGGTGGTCCTCTATCTTGGGCTGAAATGTTCGAATCGAGGCGAATGACGCATCGCGGATGCCGGCAAGTGCACCCTTGATGGGCGCTCGCACGCTCACGGGCATCCTCGCCCTCGCCGCGGTGCTGTGTGGCTGCCACTCAACGCAACACCCGCCCGCTGCCACCACATCCACCACCACCGCGGCGCCGACGATGACCCAATCGGCGGCACCCGCGGTGAACATTCAGCCGTTGCCGGTTCGGCCGGTCCAAAAGTCGCAGCCGACCATGCCCGACAAGTGCCCCGCTACAAATCCGGACGCCCCCGTCGCCCCGACCGGCGTTCTGTTCACCTGTGACATCGCCCGGACCACCCTCTATACGTTGGGTCCCGAAACGATGCGGCTTGCGCTGACGCATGTGGACCCGCCCAAGTCACTGACGTCGGGGTTCTATGAGGTGAGTCTGACAATGGACCCGCCGTCCGCGAGGGCCTGGGCGGCGTTCACCGCCGCGCACCTGAAAGACCACGTCGCCTTCATCCGCGACGACCTCGTTCTGGAAGCGCCGATTATCGAAGAACAGGTCACCTCCGGCAAGATCGCACTGACCACCCAAACGGCCCAGGCCGCCGACCAGTTGGCCCAACTGGCCGGCCGGCCCTCGTGACATGGACCGGCTCGGTATCGGTTTCCTCGGCGGATTCGGGCTTCCGCCGGTGGAGTTCGTCAATCTCACCGCGGACCTTGGCTGCCGGTACATGTCGGCCGTTGTGCAAGGGCTGCCATTGGTGCCGCTCGGCTATCCGCCCTTCTCGCTGAAGGATGCGCAACTCAGGCGAGACGTGCTCGCGGCCATGGATCGCCGCGGCGTCGCTGATATCGCTTGGCGACGGGTTTCTGGTTCTGCCCGACGCCGACATGCACGCCTTCACAGCCGACCTCGACGCGCTGGCCGAACTCGGCGTTCCCCGGATAAACGTCGTCAGCCTCGACCCCGATCTCGGCCGCACCTTCGACCAGTTCGCGATCCTGACAGAACTTGGCGCCCAACGCGGCATCGAGACGGTCGTCGAACCGGTACCGGGGCTGACCGTCGGCGACTTGCCCACCGCGCTGGCCGCTCGGCAACACGTCGGACGGTCCGACTTCCGCTTGCTGATCGACACCATGCACCTGGTGCGATCCGGTTCCAGCGCCGCCGATGTCGCGGCCCTCGACCCCGACCAGATCGGGTATGCCCAACTCAACGACACGACGCTGCAGCCGCGCGGCGACAACTACATGGAGGAGGCCATGTTTGAGCGCAAGGTTCCCGGGGAGGGCGAATTGCCGCTGCGTGAAATCCTTTCCGCGCTTCCGCCCGATATCGTGATCGAAATCGAGGTGCCCAGACGATCACTGGCGCTGGCCGATGTCAGCCCGATCGATCGCCTCCGCCCATGCGTCGAGGCGGCGCGCCGTTTGTTGTCCGGGCTCCCCTGATTCGGCAACCGCGAACGGCGGCCGAGACTTCCGGACTTTCCGATTGCCCTGGCGACATCCCCGTCAGGCAGCCGTCGGGCTGATGGGCTGGAAGGCTCGCTCTTCGATGTACTTGTCGATGAGCAATGCGCTCCCGGGCGGCACTTCCCGCCACATCCCCGGCAACTGGGTCAACGGTTCCGAAACCACCACCCGGGCATCATCACCGAAGTGCTCTAGTCCCTCGTTGTCGGGATAGAGCATCCGCACCGACGCCGGATCTTCGCTCACGAACAGCGTGTGCACTTCCGGTCCGCTGGCGTAACGGACCGCGTAC
>CAWDJC010000035.1:0-165156 GCA_963802525.1 uncultured Actinomycetota bacterium
ACGGTGCAGCAAGGCGCCTATGACATCACCGGCGTCGCGTTGTCGCTGCCGACGGTGGTCTGCGCGGCCGGCGCCGGGCCGATACTGGAGGTGCCGCTGTCCGCAGACGAGTTGCAGGGTTTGCGGGCTTCGGCACAAACCCTGACGGACGTTCAGCGGTCGCTGGGCATTTAACGCCACCAACAGCGAGACAACCACGAACGAAACCTATCGTCGTTGCGCCCGGTCACTGCCCGGTCACGGAGAGGCACTGTCAGGTTGGTGAGCCGGGAAGGTGCGGTGGGGCAGGATCGACGATCGTGACCGCTGCAGGCTCGTCGTATAAAGGGTTCCGGTTTCCGCCCGAGATCATCAGCCATTGCGTCTGGCTGTACCACCGGTTCCCGTTGAGCTTCCGCGACGTGCAGGAGCTGATGCTCGAACGTGGTGTCGACGTGTCCTATGAGACGATCCGGGCCTGGTGCGACCGGTTCGGGCAGCAGTACGCGAACCAGCTGCGCCGTCGTGGTCGGCGGCCGGGCGACAAATGGCACCTGGATGAGGTGTTCGTCCAGATCAACGGCGCACAGCGGTACCTGTGGCGCGCGGTCGACCAGCACGGCAACGTGCTCGACATTCTGGTCCAGTCGCGCCGAAACGCGGTGGCCGCAAAGAAGTTCTTCCGCCGACTGCTCAAGGGCCTGCGGTACGTGCCCAGGGTGATCGTCACCGACAAGCTGGGCAGCTACCAGGTGGCGCACCGCGAGCTCGTGCCGTCGGTGCGGCATCGCCGGTCGAAGTACCTGAACAACCGCGCCGAGAACTCCCACCAGCCGACCCGGCAACGCGAGCGGGCGATGAAACGCTTCAAGTCGATCCGGCACGCGCAACGGTTCCTGTCGGCGTTCAGCGGCATCTCGCCGCACTTTCGGCCCCGTCGGCACCTGCTGTCGGCGGCCGACTACCGACAGGTCATGGCCGACCGCTTCGCGGTCTGGAACGAGATCACCGGGGCGACGACCACGGCCGCCGCCTGAATCGGCGACTGGGACAGGACGTTTCGTCCAAGCCACGGCTCATCACCCCGAATCATCACATCGGCCAATTAGGTTGGCTCAAGTTGACAGTGCCCGCGGCGGAGATCGTGTTCGCCCTGACGCTGGTGTACACGCCGTTCCTGCACCCGCTATTCGGCACCGCCGCACTGTCAGCCGGCCAACTCCTGCTGGTAGTCCCATTCCCGTTCATCGTGTGGGGCACCGACGAATTACGCCGACTGCGGCAACGACGCCGCGCACCCCGCACAACTCCCCACCGAGCGATGGCCATCCGAGCCGCCAGCCCCGGCTAAGACCACTCCGAACGGAGCTAGAACTTTGAGAGTTGTCTTGAGTTTGAGGCTGCTGTGGGCGGCAGCCTGACCTTGTCGATGCGGTGTGTGATGTGAATGTCGATGGTGCGCAATGCTTTTCGTATAAGGCGGCGGAGCTGGCGGCTCGTTGGTGGCGAGCCGGGGACGCAGCAAGCGGTCGTGGACCTTGGTGTAGAAGATCGCGAACGCGAGGCCGTCGCTGGTGAAGCGGTAGCGGTTTCGGCCCGGGATGCGGGTGATCAGCCCATTGACCCGAAGCCGCGCCAGGTCGTCGCTGGCCTGGTTCATCGAGTTACACCCACCGAACACGACTCCCACACGACGCGTGGACAGTTCATGGGGTCCCGTCACGCGTCGACGCCTGTCATCGGACCCGGGTCGGCATGGCTCCATACGGAACGGAGTTGAGCCGAAGTCCCGAGGGCGATCAGGATCGTGTCGGCATCCAGGCGCGTGTCCGGAGCCGGGTTCGCGATGAACTGGCCACTCGCGGTCCTTATGGCCAGCACCAGCGCCCCGTCCGTCAACCCAAGCGCCGTATCGGCCAAACACCGACCGACCAGAGGCGAGGCGGGAGTGATCCTGATTTCCTCGATTCGGTAATCGAGAGTCTCGTCGTGCATGACGACGTCGAGGAACTCGGCCACGTGCGGCTGCAACGCAAACGCCGCCAGCCGCCGCCCGCCGATCAGTTGCGGATTGACGGCCCGGTTGGCGCCGGCCCGCAACAATTTGGACTTCGACTCCTCCGTGCGGGCACGGGCGATGATGACCAGATCGGGTCGCAACGCTCGACTGGACAAGGTCACGTAAACGTTGTCCGCATCGGTGTCCAGCGCCGCGATCAGCGCATAGGCGTGCCCGATGCCGGCGGCCTCCAGGATGCTGTCGTCGGTGACATCGCCCAGCACCGTCGGATAGTCAAGACCCTGCAGGCGGGCGGGGTCTCGATCGACGACGACGACCTGCTTCCCGAGCGCGTCGAGATACAGCACGGCGGCCCGACCAACGCGGCCCCATCCGCAGATGATGAAATGACCAGTCATCCGGCCGATCTGCCGCTCCATCCGCCGCCTCCCCACTTGCTGGCGTAGGTGCCCCTCGATGAGCGCTTCGAGGAGGACCCCGAACGTATACAGCGCGGTTCCCACACCCACGAGGATCAGCGCCATCGTGAAGAACTCGCCCACCGTGGACAGCGGGTGAACCTCGCGGAAACCTACCGTCGTGATCGTCGTGACCGTCTGATACAAGGCATCGACAAATCCGAACCCGAGGATCACATAGCCCACAGTCCCGGCAACGATCACCAACCCAAACGCTAACAGCGCTCGGCCAATCCGCCGCACAGAACTCACTTCGTAGATTGTGCACCCAGACGCGGAGCAATCTCACCTGGCTTCGGCGCCTTCTGGGCCCCGCCGCGCTGCTGCCCCGAGCGGCCCACGTCTACGAGGTTCTGCTCGCGCTGACTTCACACTGGGGCGTGAGCCTAGACGAGGTCGCTGCTACCGCCGCCGCGAAACGCGCTGAACGCGGCGGCTTCGATAAGCGCATCTGGCCTGACTAAACATGCCGCGGAATGTGGCCAACCAGCAGCCGGTGCGGGACCCGTTAATTGGCCAATTGGCCAGGTCGGACCTATCACGGGGGTCAGGTCACCACCTGTTTCTCCAACCGCGCTACGTGTGGGTACCTCCATTGAGAGAGTGTTTGAGCCGCGGGGGTCCCCCATCACATGTCATCGCTATCTGGTCGAGTGCCGCTGCGGGGTTCGCATACGGGCGGGACGGTGATTCCACCGGACCAGAGATAGGTCATCGCCCTCGATGCGCACTAGCCCATCGTCATCTACCACTGCGGTGACGGGGATGACTACATACGGCTCCCCGCATGGAGTGGTTGAAATGGATCCAGTGGATCTGGTGGCCCGGGCCGTATGAGGCGCACTGCTTATCGGTATCCGAAAGATCCCAGATATACCCGGACATGGAGACTCCATAGTTCCGAGCCTCCGCAAGGGAGGCGCTCTTGCCGAGCACCGATTGGTGCCCGCCGCTTCGTCATCCGAGCCACCCACGAGCGTGGGGTTGGCGTGCCGTCCAGTCGGAGCTTGGCGACGGCATCTCGTGAAGCGAACTCAGTGTACGAAAGAGACCTACACGCCGACTGCCGCCGCGCGCTGTAACACTCCACGCCCGCAATCCACCAGGAACAGCTGCCCGCCGGCCCGAACTAGGGTCGACGGCGATCGCGCTCACTGAAACTGCTCAGTTCTGCTCATCGAAAGTGCTCACCGCGTGGCTCCGCCATTGAGGGCGGGCCTTCTTCGATGCTGCTGGTGTCTGACGCCAACAGCTCCAAGTCGAAGGAGGCCCGCTTTCTTATGCTCACACGAGAGGACGACGTGGAGATACACGCATTGCACAAACGGGGGTGGTCGATATCGGCGATCGCCCGCCATACTGGCAGGAATCGCCGAACGGTCCGCAACTACATCAACGGGGTGACCGCGCCCGGCGTGCGCAAACCGGGCGGTGAGGACTCGTTCGCACCGTTCGTTGACTACGTGAGCGCGCGGCTGCGCGAGGACCCGCATCTGTGGGCGCGCACGCTGTGCGATGAGCTTGAAGGGCTCGGGTTTGCGCTGTCGTATCCGAGTCTGACTCGTAACATCCGGGCGCGTGGGCTGCGGCCGGTGTGCGCGGAATGCCGGTCGGTGACGGACCGGGCGAATGCGGTCATCGAGCACCCGCCGGGAGACGAAACCCAGTGGGATTGGCTGGATTTACCGAATCCTCCGGCGTCGTGGGGGTGGGGCCGTACGGCGCATCTGTTGGTCGGGTCGCTGTCGCATTCGGGCAAGTGGCGCGCGTCGCTGGAGCCAACGACCGATCAGCCGCACCTGGTGCAGGGCTTGGACCGGGTCACCCGAGCTCTGGGCGGGGTGAGCAAGACGTGGCGGTTCGACCGGATGTCGACGGTGTGTGACCCGGGCTCGGGCCGGATCACCGCATCCTTTGCTGGGGTAGCCAAACACTATGGGGTCGCGGTGGCGGTATGCCCGCCCCGGCGCGGCAACCGCAAAGGTGTGGTTGAAAAGGTCAATCACACTGCTGCGCAACGATGGTGGCGAACACTGGCCGACGATGTCACAGTCGAACAGGCGCAGGTGGACCTGGACCGATTCGCCAGTGTGCGCGGCGATACCCGGATGCGGGCCACTGCTGAGGGTCGATTCACCGTCGCTGTGCTCGCCGAAACCGAACCGCTGCAACCCGTTCCGGCGCAACCGTACCCGGTGATCGTGACCGAGGAGCGGACCGCCTCACGTCAAGCGCTGGTGGCCTACCGCGGCAACCGTTACTCAGTGCCGCCCGAACTCGCGGCAGCACAGGTGGTCGTGACCCGCCCGGTCGGTGGCGAGTTCATCGACGTCGCCACTACCGCCGGGATTGTGATCGCCCGGCACAAATTGCTCGCCGACGGCCTCGGCGGCACTGTCCGTGACAGCGGGCATGTGATCGCACTCGATGCCGCGGCGATGGCCGCCGCCAGCAGCGGGCGCGGTCATCGGCGCAAACAACGCATCCCACCCGGGCCCGAGGCCCGCGCCGCCGCAGCCACACTCCAACAACGCCTCACAGCCGACGCCGACATCGGCACTACCACCCAATCACAGATGGCAGCAACCGATTCCACCGTCATCGACCTGTCCGCCTACGAGCGGGCCGCCCAGCAGAGGAGCACCCTGAAATGACCACCACCGACAACACCAACACGTCTTTGACGACGCCGGCCACCGCCGAGGCCGCCAGCCGCTATCAGCGCTTACGCGGGCATCTGGGCGCGCTGAAACTGCACGCTGCCGCCGAAGCCCTGCCCACGGTGATGGACCAGGCCCTCGCCGAGCAGCTCTCGCTGACCGCAGCGTTGGAGCGGCTGCTGGCCATCGAGGTCGACGCCACCCAGGCTCGCCAGCTGGCCGGTCGGCTACGGTTCGCCAGCCTGCCCACCCCGGCCACCCTGGAGGGCTTTGACGTTGATTCCGCCGCCGGGGTGGACCGCAACCTTATCGACGAGCTGGCGACCTGCCGCTACCTGCAGTCAGCCACCAACATTTTGCTGGTGGGCCCGCCCGGGACAGGTAAGACACACCTGGCGGTCGGGCTGGCACGGGCCGCCGCCCACGCCGGCTACCGCACCTACTTCACGACCGCTGCTGACCTGGCCGCCCGCTGCCACCGCGCCGCGATCGAGGGCCGCTGGGCCACCACCATGCGGTTCTTCGCCGGACCCACCCTGCTGGCCATCGATGAGCTGGGCTATCTGCCGCTGCCCAACGAGGCGGCTTCTGCGTTGTTTCAGGTTGTCTCACAACGATATTTGAAAACCTCGATTGTGTTGACCACCAACCGGCCAGTGGGGTCGTGGGGAGAAATCCTGGGAGACACCACCGTCGCGGCCGCACTCTTGGACCGGCTGTTGCACCGCTGCGTAGTGCTCACCCTCGACGGCGATTCCTACCGGTTGCGCGACCACCACGCCGCCGCCGAAACCCTGCGCAGGGCAACCACCGGCACCAGGCGATGAACGAACCAACCCCAACACCGAACCCACTACACCGAGGAGGCACCATGAATACCAAACCCGCCCAACCGATTACGAGTAGACACCAGGAGCCCGACCAACACTCACGCTGCGGGTGCCACTACATGCTCGACTGCCCCGAAAAAGCCGCCACACCGATCACCACCAACCAGCTCGCCCACATTGCAGAGCTCCTGGCGCTGCTTGACGGGTTCCTGCGCCACACCGACGGCATCGCCGACCACCTGGCCCACTACCTGCACGTCACCAGACGTGACCCCGACAGGGCCGGCTACGACGCGAACCTACTCATCGACCAAGTCAGCTTCACCGCCCAC
Source organism: uncultured Actinomycetota bacterium (assembly GCA_963802525.1). Taxonomy (GTDB): domain Bacteria; phylum Actinomycetota; class Actinomycetes; order Mycobacteriales; family Mycobacteriaceae; genus Mycobacterium. The sequence continues at coordinate 6,280 of CAWDJC010000035.1, forward strand.
GCCCTCGCACCCACCGGCGAGAACCGCTAAAGTAAGCACCCGTCACCGGTGAGCAGTTTCACCGAGCAAGACTGCCGGCGCGGTTCGGGTCGGGGATGGGACTTCCGGTTCCCAGCAACATGATCTCGATCATGGCCCTATTCTTGCAAGCCGCACTAGCGCGTAGTGGCCCAATCGACTGACTGGGCTGGCGGACAAAAGGGATTTCGGCCCCGACAGTGCGGCACCGTCAACCAAGCGACGGCTGTCGCGTTTTGGCCGTGGACCCGAGGATATTCACAATTGGTTGCCGGTTTTCGTGTTGGCTTTCCCACCACGCGGTTAGCTTGGTGTGAAGCAGCTCACAACCGGCTGGAGGCCTTGATGCGGATTGCGGACGTCTTGCGGAACAAGGGTGCGGCGGTGGTGACGATCAACCCGGAGGCGACGGTCCGGGAACTGCTCGCCGGCCTCGCCAAGCAGAACATTGGCGCCATGGTCGTGGTCGGCGCCGAGGGTGTCGTCGGCATCGTGTCGGAGCGCGACGTCGTGCGTCAACTGCACACGCATGGCGCCAGCGTGCTGTCCCGCCCGATCTCCAAGATCATGACCTCCACAGTTGTCACCTGCACAAAGTCCGACACGGTAGACGCCATCAGCGTGCTGATGACCAAGAACCGGGTGCGCCATGTACCGGTGCTCGACGGGAAAAAGCTGATCGGCATCGTCAGTATCGGTGACGTGGTGAAGACCCGAATGGAAAAACTCGAGGCCGAGCAACAGCAGCTGCAGTCCTACATCACGCAGGGCTGAGGGCCGGAGTTGGATTGCCCGGCTGCTCCTGGTCCTGCTGTATGGGCAGCCAGAATCGGCCGCGCCAGGTGACGTCCGATGACAAGTAACCGTCCATCGTCGCCTCCGAGTTGCTTGACAAACCGGCAGCAAGCGTAGTGGTGACGTCCGACAGCATCAGGCGGGAACGGAACTATGCGATCTACACGGCGGGCAAGGAGACCGAGGGGCTGCGGGTTGTTTGGGGTGCGGGCTGCTCGGTCAGCTCGATCTCTTCATTGGATCTGTGCCCACCGAGAGCTGTAGCACGCGAACGTATCGCGTTGGTTGTGGAGCCGAACGCCTACCCAGCCGCCTTCAACTCCTCATAGACCAACGGCACCAGCTCACCCAGGAGCTTCTGCGAGATCTCCGAGTTGTTGAGGATCTGTGTGGACAGGTCTCTGTGGATTCCATGGCCCCGATCATCGCGCCGACGAACTCGTTCTGGAGGTCAGGGCTGGCGGAGAACTGAGCAACCGTGCTCCGCTGTATCAGAGGACTTGGCGGGAGGCGACCCGGGAGGATCGGATCGCCTACAAGAAGTGGCGGTTGTTCGACCCGAAAGGGCCGATGAACGCGCATTCGAGCTGGGACCGTGAGGTTGCCTCTGCGAGGTCGTGCATTGCCGCGATCATCTGAACGCTCGCCATGCCGTCGACCGCACAGTGGTGCAGTTTCAACGCCATCGCGAACGAGCCCGTCGGTACTCCCGGCACGGAATTCAGTCCCTCGATGACAGTGATCTCCCACGGCGGACGTCGCAGGTCGATCTGTCGGGCGTGAAGCCGCGCGATCTGGATACAGAGCTGCCGCCAGTCACCAGGCTGGGGCAGCCCGATATGACGGACGTGATACTCAAGATCGAAGCTCGGGTCATCTACCCAGTACGGCCTATGCAAACCGCCCGGCAGCTCGGTCAACCGCCGCCGAAAGACATCCGCGAGATGCAGCCGGGCGTCGAGCTCCTCGAGAATCCCCTTGAAGGTCACCTTGCCGCCCGGGGCGGTCGACGGGTCATAGATCAGAAGCAACTGAATGTGTATTGGCGTCGCTGGTCCTTCCGCGCGCAGCATCATGTCATCGGTCCAACTCAGCTGCTGCACAGACGGCCCCCTCACGCACGCTCCCCTCGACAGAGTAGGCCCGGTCACCCGCTCAGCGGGAAATTGATTTCGATGGGCCGTCGCCGGCTACTTCTCCGGACCGGCGAAGCCTGACCACACCGCGCGATCGGCCACCATCGACGGATGTTTGTCATTTTACGGACCGGGTAATCAGTGCACACGTGTTCACCGCAATCCAAATCCGGTGTACCTGGACCAAGGCAATGGAGCCGCTCTATGGAGTTGAAGATGCGGAGCCTGACGCGATGGAGTGCTGCTCCCGCGAAGGACGTCGAGACCGCAGTGTCCCCGAAGGTCAATGTGTTGCGCGGGTTGGTGGCTCGCGCGACGACGCCGCTGTTGCCCGATGACTACCTCAAGTTGCTCAATCCGTTGTGGTCCGCGCGGGAACTGCGTGGGGTGGTGGTCGATGTCTGCAAAGAAACTGAAGACTCGGCGACGGTGACGTATCAAGCCGGGATGGGGCTTTTCCGGGGACTACCGGCCCGGCCAGTATCTGGGGATCGGGCTTCGGGTCGATGGCCGCTGGCACTGGCGGTCCTACTCGCTCACGTCGATCCCGGTGCGCGACAAAAAACTGGTCTCGATCACCGTGAAAGCAACCCCTGAGGGGTTCCTGTCGTCCCATCTGGTCAACGGCGTCGAGGCCGGCACGGTGGTTCGGCTGGCAACTCCGAAGGGCGATTTCGCGCTTCCTGACCCGGCGCCGGGCAAGTTGTTGTTCGTGACAGCGGGCAGCGGCATCACCCCCGTCATCGCGATGCTGCGCTCGCTCAAGCAGCGTGGCGAGAGTCCCGACATCGTGCACATCCATTCGGCGCCTGTCGTCGATGAGGTGATATTTCATGACGAGTTACGTGCGTTGGAGCGCGCTCAGCCCGGCTACCGGTTGCACCTGCAGCTGACCGCGGACATGGGCAAGGTCGACTTCGCCGAGCTTGACGGTGTCGTTCCGGATTGGAAGGGGCGCTCCACCTGGGCGTGTGGGCCCCCCTCGATGCTCGACACGGTCGAAAAGGTGTGGACGGACGCGGGCATCGCGGACAGCTTGCACATGGAGCGGTTCACCATCTCCCGCACCGACAAAGGCGGCGAGGGCGGCACGGTCACCTTCGCCGTCTCAGATAAGTCCATCGAACTCGACGGCGCCACGTCGCTGTTAGAAGGTGGCGAGAAGCTGGGCATCCAGATGCCGTTCGGCTGCCGAATGGGCATCTGTCAATCCTGCGTACTGCCGCTGGAATCGGGCTATGTGCGCGATTTCCGGTCCGGCACCGAGCACGGCGCCGGCGACCGAATCCAGACGTGCATCTCCGCCGCATCCGGCGACTGCACCATCAACATCTAGGAGGGCGCATGGCTATCACTGACATCAAACAGTACGCACACCTCACCGAGGCCGACGTCGAGGAACTGGCCCGCGAACTGGACGCGATCAGAACCGACATCGAAGAGTCCAGGGGTGAACGGGACGCGCGCTACGTGCGCAGGACCATCCAGTTGCAGCGCGCGTTGGCGGCCGGCGGCCGAATCGCCTTGATGGCGAGCAGGAACAAAGTCGCCTGGGTCGCCGGTACCGCCATGCTCGCCGCCGCGAAGATCATCGAGAACATGGAACTCGGGCATAACATCACCCACGGCCAGTGGGATTGGATGAATGATCCGGAGATTCATTCGACCGAATGGGAGTGGGACACCACCTCTCCGAGCGTGCAGTGGAAGAAGTCACACAACTTTGTCCATCACAAATACACCAACATCGTCGGGATGGACGACGACGTGGGCTACGGGCTGCTCCGCGTCACCCGAGACCAACGCTGGGACAAATGGAATATCGGCAACCCGGTCTACAACCTGCTGCTCGGTACACTTTTCGAGTGGGGAGTTGCGTTGCACGGGGTGGAATTGTCGAAGGTCCGCAGAGGCGAGAAATCCAAGGACGAGGTCCGCAGGGACTTGCGCGTGATCGGCAAGAAGGTCGGCAAACAGGTCGGCAAAGACTACGTGGTCTTCCCGGCCCTGTCGGGCCGCAACTGGAAGCACACCCTGCGCGCCAACGTGACGGCTAACCTCATCCGCAACTACTGGTCGTACATGGTCATCTTCTGTGGGCACTTCCCCGACGGCGCCGAGAAATTCACTCGCGAGGAATACGAGGCGGAGACGCACCCAGAGTGGTACTTGCGGCAGATGCTCGGGTCGGCGAACTTCAAGGCCGGGCCCATGATGGCTTTCATGAGCGGAAACCTGTGCTACCAGATCGAGCACCACCTGTTTCCCGACCTGCCCAGCAACCGGTACGCCGAAATATCCGAGCGCATCACAGCCCTCTGCGACAAGTACGACCTGCCTTACACGACCGGATCCCTTGGGCATCAGTACATGCAGACATTCTGGACCATCCTGAAGCTCTCGCTCCCGAACAAGTTGCTCGAAGCCAGCGCCGACGACGCACCCGAAACCCACTCGGAGTTGAAGTTCCGAATCCGTGCCGGTGTCCGGGAGAGCTTTAGTATCGATCCCGACACCGGCAGACGTGGCGGACTGCGGACAGCGTTACGCGAGCTGCGGAGCGGGGACGTCGCGACAGCGTAAGCACCCGGGACATAGTCGAGCCGTAGCTACCCCTGGGGAATTGCGTCACGGACAACCCCTCAAACCTGGGCGATCACGCCTCCAACGCAGTTGGCAACTTCTGTTTTGACGTGTCGTTGACGTATCGACGGCTGGAACTGCCGCGGCGTGTCGAAGACAGCGCGTGACATTTCTGGTAGTACTACTATGTCATGTCTGGTGCTGGTGATACTGATGGTGCTCGCGGTGAGAGGCGGGTGCGAGGACCGGAGTATGCGCGACGGGTCAACGCAGCCGCCGAACTGCTCGCCGCGGGAACCCAGGTGGCCGAGGCGGCTCGTGTACTGGCCGAGCGGTACGGATGCTCGCTGCGCCAGGCGCGCCGCTACGCCGAACACGCTGCGGCAGCCGGGCGGGTCGTTGTGCCCGAACAGACGACAGTGTTCACGGTCAAGCTGCCGAGCACCCTGGTGGCGCGGGTGCGAGCGGCCGCGCGTGAATCGGGGACCACGATCTCGGCCATGGTGGCCCAAGCGCTCACCGAGTACCTGGCCAGCGGCAAGCGGAAGCGTCAGCGTCCGTGAACGATCGGGTGGTGACCACCGAGTACGTGTTCGACCGACACGCGGCCACGGATCTGTCGGTGGCCTACACCATCCTGGTACCCCAGCGGCGAGCCCGTGTCCAACAGGACGCAAAGGAAGGAGGACCGCGAAATGATAAGCGCGGCAATCTATGCCCGGGTGTCGTCGGCCCGACAGAAGAAGGACGAGACGATCGCCTCGCAGACCGCGGCGCTGCGCGCGCACGCGGATCGGTTGGGGCTGTCCGTGCCGGATGAGTGGTGTTCGAGGACGAGGGCCACTCCGGGGCTACCCTGGTGCGCCCGGCGCTGGAGCGGCTGCGCGACCTGATCGCCGGAATCGGGATCGATGTGGTGCTGTGCTATTCGCCGGACCGGCTGGCACGCAAGTTCGCCTACCAGGCGCTGCTGCTGGAAGAGTTCATCCGCGCTGGCACCCGGGTGGAGTTCATCAAGGGCCCGCGCGGCGACTCGCCCGAGGACCAGCTGCTGGTGCAGTTTCAGGGCATGTTCGCCGAGTACGAGAAGGCCCAGATCATGGAGCGGTATCGGCGCGGCAAGGCACACCGCGCCAAGACCGGCTCGATCAACGTGCTCTCCGGGGCCCCGTTTGGCTACCGCTACATCCGCAAGAGCGACCACGCCGGTGCGGCCTACGAGATCGTCGAGCACGAGGCTGCGCTGGTCGCGAGATGTTTCGCCGCTATGCCGACGAGGGCGCCTCGATCGCCGAGCTGGCCCGCTGGCTGTCCGACTCCGGCACGCCTACCCGCACCGGCAAGCATCGCTGGGACCGCTCGGTGGTGTGGGGCATGCTGCGCAACCCGGCCTACGCCGGCACCGCCGTGTTCGGCAAGACCATGGTGGTGCCCGAATCCCCGGGACTTAACCGGGTCGCCCGACTGCAGGGTCGTTACACGCCGAAGGCGTCTAAGACCGTCGAGCGCCCGCGCGAACAGTGGGCCCAGATCCCCGTGCCGGCCATCATCGAAACCGACACCTTCGACCGGGTCGCGCACCGGTTGGCCGACAACAAACGGTTCGCCACGCGCAACAGCAAGGCTCCCTCGCTGCTGCAAGGCTTGGCGGCGTGCTCGACCTGCGGATACGGCTACTACCGCACCTCGACGCGCACCACGAACAAGAAGATCTACTACTACCGGTGCCTGGGCTCCGACGACTACCGCTACGAAGGCGGACGGGTGGGTGGCGAAAGGCACGACGGAAGCCTATGACCTCGTTCCTGGAGCGTCGATCGTGCCGGGAGGCGGCGGAGTACTGGTGATGCACGGCGAGGCCGGGACCGGCAGGCCCAGGCCGGGATCAAGGACTTGCCCGCTCGGCAGCGTGGTCAAGCGATGGTGAGGCCTCCGTCGACGGGCAGCGTGACGCCGGAGACGTAGCTCGAGGCGTCAGACGCGAGGAAGACGATGACGGCGGCGAGCTCGGCCGGCTCGCCCCGCCGCTTGGCCGGGATCAAGCCGACGTGGCGGTCGACATAGCCGGGTGGGTACGCCTCGGTCATCTCAGAGGCGAAGAAACCGGGCGCGACCGCGTTGACCCGGATGCCCTTGCGCGAGGTCCACTGTGCCGCGAGGTCCCGGGTAAGCCCCAGCAGGCCGGCCTTTGACGCGGCGTACGCGGCCTGCGGCAACCCCGCGGTCACGATGCCGAGCACGCTCGACACGTTGATGATCGATGAGCCCACCGGCATGACCCGAGCGGCGGCCTGCGCCATCCAGTAGCAGCCTTCGAGGTTGATCTTGAGAACGGATCGGAACTGCTCGGGCGGGGGAGCGGCGCTCTGGCCAGCCCGCGGCGACGGCCTCGGAATCATCGACCCTGCTGCCCGCACCGAGCCGATTCATCTGATGCATCATCGCCGACATATCTGCATGTCGAGCGGCGGCCTGAAAACCGCTGGGACAGCACCTACTGCATCGACGGCAAAGGTTATCGGCGCGGTAGCGCATCCCGAAATATGTTGCTGCACTACCCAATAACGAATACTGGCTCTACTTGACATAATGTCGCTTATCGGCACAACGCAGTCCAGCGACTTGCCTAGATGCGGCGCCCGCGCCGGACGACGGCGATTGAGCCGGCGGCCCCCTCGCTATCAAATCCGCTTTGCATTTGTGGTGCGTCGCGGCGAGCCGCGGTTCGATCACCAATGAATGACTCACGCGCTGGGTGGAAACTCGAGGGCGCATCGCTGATATTTCGTCACTGTGACGAATAGCGCACTGCCCCAACCAAATTGCCCGCTTCTACCGCGCATTTCTTCGGCCATAGCCAACGATCGCGCGGGTGGTGACTCGCCGCAACTGGTGGGCACTTGCGAGAGCCGGCGCGATCGCGCAGTCCGTCGGTGAGGCTTTGGTGCCTACCGGTCGTTCTGGTGGTGCCCGGTGGTTGGCAACCCGCCCCCCGACGGATCGGACGCTGACTGAAATGAAGACCACCGCCGCGCGCCTTCCGTACGACCCGAGAATGGACAATCTCAGCTGTATGTAGCGATGCGACGATGGATCCGCAAGGAACTGAACGCAATTGGGGCTCACCTGATGCATCCCCCGATCAGTAACGCCGTGAGGCCGCCCTGTTAGTCAGGTATATTCGCCGCTGTGAGTCCAGCGGGCGGCTCATCCGAACGGTCAATTGATACTTCCAATGTCAACCTCATAAGGGAAATCTCTTCATGGCCAGGACGCGGATGATCCAGCGTTGGCGCCACAACATCGAAGTGCGAGATGACGACACCGACTACGCGGACACGCTGAATACCTTGTCCGACGGGTCGGTGAGACGAAGTTTCAATCCTTACACCGACATTGATTGGGACTCACCCGAGTTTGCCGTCACCGAGAACGATCCCCGCTGGATTCTCCCGGCATCCGACCCGCTGGGCCGCCACCCCTGGTACCAAGCACAACCCGAAGAACGCAAGATCAAAATCGGCATGTGGCGCCAAGCCAACGTGGCCAAGGTCGGGACAAACTTCGAGTCCATCCTGATCCGCGGCCTGATGAATTATACCTTCTGGCTGCCCAATGGCTCACCGGAATATCGGTACTGCCTGCACGAGTCGGTCGAAGAGTGCAACCACACCCTGATGCTGCAGGAAATGGTCAACCGCGTCGGCGCCGACGTCCCGGGCATGCCGCGGATGCTGCGCTGGATTTCTCCGTTGCTCCCGCTGGTGGCCGGCCCATTGCCCGTTGCGTTCTTCATCGGGGTACTCGCCGGCGAGGAGCCGCTAGACCATACCCAGAAAGACGTTCTGCGCGAAGGTAAGTCGCTGCACCCGATCATGGAGCGCGTGATGGCCATCCATGTGGCAGAGGAAGCCCGACACATCGCGTTCGCCCACGAGTACCTGCGCAAGCGGTTACCGCAGTTGGCTCCGATGCGACGATTCTGGATCTCGCTGTACTACCCGCTGATCATGCGGGTTCTGTGCCAGGCGATCGTGATGCCGCCCAAGGCGTTCTGGGAGGAGTTCGACATCCCACGCGAGGTCAAAAGCGAGCTCTTTTTCGGTTCGCCGGATTCGCGGAAATGGTTGCGCGACATGTTCGCCGACATGCGGATGCTGGCCTATGACACCGGCCTGATGAATCCGCTGTCCCGGCTGCTGTGGCGACTCTGCGACATCAACGGCGTGCCGTCGCGCTACCGCGGCCAGCCGCAACGCCAGCGCGCCTAGCCCGTTGCGACCACCGATGCGGAGTTCCACGGCGCCAGCTGGCCGGATGACACCGGCGTATCAGGAAGATCATCACTGACATCCCAGGTCGCTGACAGCCGTCCGACTCCGAGTGCAATTGCACAGTGCAGACCGAGTTCCACAAGCTGGTCCTCGCTGAAGTGCTCGCGCAGTTCGTCGTACACCGCGTCATCGATCGCGAGGTGGTCGGTGGCGAAGAGCTCGGCAAACCGTAGGGCGGATCGCTCGGCGGCCGAGAGATTCTCGGCGTCCGCGGGCCGCTCCAGCGAGCAGACCGCATCCTCGTCGAGGCCGTCGTCGATGGCGCTTTGATAGCGCACCGCGATGCAGCTTCGGCATTGGTTGAAGAACGCGATGCGCAGCCGCACGAGTTCGAGCAGTCGGGGTGGCAGCGTTCCGTTGGCGCGCAACGCCGCGGTCAACGAGCCCAGCGCCTTGGCCACTGCGGGAAGGCGACCCATGATGCCGGCGACGCCGAGGTTGATCCGGTCTCCTTGACCGAGATCTTGTGTGGGCAGGGCGGCGAAGGCCGTCGAAGGCGCGATTCGTGTCACTTCAAGTCCCCCGTTCACGGAACAGCCTGCCTGGGTCTCCTGAAGTATCGCGGCGTCGGGGGCCGCACGCTACTCCCCTCTGCCGACGGCGCTACGCGGTGAAGGGCTCTCCGTCGAAGCGCTCGCGTGTGGCGAACTCGGCAACCGGTCGTCGTCGCAGCCTCGTGACCTGGCGCACCGGTTTGCCCAGCGGCACGACCGCGGCGATGGCGTACGCATCGGGCACGCCGAGGAGATCCTTGACGCGTGGCTCCTCGGCCACCGCCATCGTGGTCAACACCCCGCCGTAGCCTTCATTGCGCGCCGCCAACAACACGTTCCACACGAACGGGTACACCGAGGCTCCAGGTACCACGCCGACGCGATCGAGGTCCTGATCGGTGGCGGCGACGACGGCGAGGTCCAGGCAGATCACCAGCACCACCGACGCCTCGCGAACCGGAGCCGACATCTGCGCGGGCGCCTCCGTCGTCTCGATCGTCGACTCGTCGACACCCGTCGGCTGCAACGGATTCCACGGTGACTCGCCGTTGGCCAGCTGCGCGGTGTACCGGCGGGCGGCAGGAAGTCCGAGGTCCGCCAGGGCCGACCGGGTCTCCTCGTCGCGAAGCACGATGACGCGCACGCCCTGCCGGTTGCCGCCGGACGGTGCAAAGCGGGCGTGGTCGAGGACCCGTGCCAGCACGTCATCGGGCAGCGGGTCGTCAGTGAATTCGCGCACCGCGGCCGTGGATCGCATGACGTCGTAGAGCTCCATGGGCACCATCGTGCCGCAGGCGGTCGGGGCGTGGTTCAGGCGGCGTCGTGAAAAATCAGGCCGAGGGTGCAGCGCTGACCGGAGCGGATGACCGACACCCCGTGGCGCACCGGGGCGGCTGACCATCCCCGCGTCGAGCGGACCGGTCGTTCTCTGGTGGTGAAGATGTAGCCATGCCCCAGCGGCAGGGTGATGGCCGTGCCGCGCGACTGCGCTCGGGGCCGCTGCTCGACAAGTAGGAATTCGCCGCCGGTGTGCGCCACGCCCGGTTCGTTGAGATTGATGACGACCTGCAGCGGAAAGACGAGGTCCCCGTACAGGTCTCGGTGCAGGGCGTTCCAGTCGCCCGGCCCGTATTTCAGCATGAGAGCGGTGGGTTTCATTTGGCCGGCGCGATGGCACATGTCCAGCCACTCGTCGAGTGTGTCGGGCCAGGGAGGGTGGCGGCGAAGCTTGGTCCACCAGTCGCGGGCGATCGGCAACAACCGGGGGTAGAGCGCCTGTTTGAGCTCTTCGATCGGGTGCGGATAGGGGCGTTTGAAGTAGCGGTACTCGCCTTGCCCGTAGCGGTGGCGGCTCATGTCGATGGTGGTGCGGAACAGGCTGTCGTCGGGGTAAAGGTCAAGCACCGCCGCGCATTCGGTGGGAGTGATCAGCCGCGGAAGCAGTGCACCGCCAACGTCGTTCATGTCGGCGGTGACCGCGTCCCAGTCCGCGGCATTCACCCCGCGATCCCATTTCGAAGGCATCAGAACAATCTGCCGGCCGCAGCGGGTACCGGCGCTTCGAGGTCGAGCAGGAATCGTTTGCGCTTCAGACCGCCAGCGTAACCGGTTAGGGCGCCATTCTTTCCGACGACGCGGTGACACGGGACGATTATGCTCAGCGGATTGCGCCCCACCGCTTGGCCAACCTCGTATGCGGTGGTGCCGTCGGCCAGTTTGGCGGCCAGCTCGCCGTAGGTGGTGGTCTCGCCGTAGTCGATGTCGAGCAGCAGTTCCCACACGCGCCCTTGACGCTGGTCGCCGACCAGGGCGATGGGGAGATCGAACTGGGTACGTTTCCCGGTCAGGTACTCGCGCAGCTGCGCGGCCGCGTGACCGAACATGACGTCGGCGCCCGGCTCAAGGTACCGACCCAGGACGTCGACCGTGGGCCCGTGCCAGTGGTGCGGGAAATACAGCCCCGTGAGGCCGTCACCGTCTGCTGCCAGCGTCAGCTCGCCGAGCGGACTGTCGATCATCGTGTGTCGTGTTCGCATCGTTTACCTCCTTTCTCCGTAAACGATCAGCGGCGCAGAAGCGTGAGGCGAAGCCGATTACTTTGTGCTCGTGCGGTTCTCGTACTCGACCAGGCGCCCTTGCAGCTCGCCGTACGGTGTCGACGGCGGCAGAGGCTGCCCGTCACGCACGGCTCGAGCGAGCTGGGCGGCTGCGTACGACCCCGCCCGGTACGGCGCCGAGCCGGTTGACACCCGGGCCACCCCGAGCTCACCCAGGTCGGTGACCGTCAGGCCGGGCACAGGCAACGTGTTGAGGGGGCGCGGGATATTGCGCGTGAGTTCGGCGAGCTCGACGCGATCGTCGGCCGACGGCACAAAGACGCCGTCGGCACCGGCCTCGACATAACGAAGGGCCCGCTCGATCGTGGTGGCGGTATCGGCATCCTGGTGCAGCCAGTAGGTGTCGACGCGGGCGTTGATGAACACCTCGGGATTGCGTTGTTTGATCGCAGCGACTTTGGCGGCGGCCACGGCGGGATCGATGAGTTTTCCGTCGGTGCTGTCCTCGATGTTGATCCCGGCCACCGACAGTCGGGCGACGTAATCGGCGACGGCCTTGGGGTCGTCGCTGTACCCGTCCTCGATGTCGACGCTGATGTAACACGGCAACGGCTTTAACGCGGCAGCCAAGGCGATGTTGCTACTAGCGATGGCCCGCCCCCCGTCGCGGTGCCCAGCGGTCGAGGCCATCCCGAAGCTGGTGGTGCCGATCGCCGCGAAGCCGTCCGCAAGAAAGGCCAGCGCCGACGGGACATCCCAGGCGTTGGGCAACACGAACGGAACGCCCCGGTGATGAAGATCGTGGAAACCCATGGTTTACCTCCCCGCAGTCGACTCACCCGTCACCCAAATAGACGACCGGGAGACCGCAAATGTGAGATGCCACCTTTCGAACGGCCGCTAGGCCCTACTCGGGCCACCGAACGTGTACTCAGTGCGAGGATTCGCCGCCGGATTCTCGCAGTGAGTGCACGTTCGGCGCGACGCCGATCAGTGGAACTGGCCGTGTGCTGGTGCGGCAGCGCTAGATTCGTCGAATCCGTAGAACCACTCAAATCGCCGTCCCGAGGTGTCTCACATTCGACAACGCGCAGGCGTCTTCACAATGAGAACCGCGGATCGTTACGGAGGAATTCGAATGCTTACCCGGGCCCGCCGGTGACGTCAGGGTGAATGTCGATCGGCACGTCAAGCCGCCTTTTGAGGCGGTTGTGGCACGGCACGGCGCCACCGTGCTGCGGGTCACTCGAGCGGTGGTCGGCCACGCCGATGCCGATGACGCCTGGTCCGACACGTTTTTGGCCGCCCTGAAGGCCTACCCGCAGCTGCCGGCAGACGCCAATGTCGAAGCGTGGCTGGTGACCATCGCGCACCGCAAGGCCATCGACATCGTCCGCGCGGCGTCACGGCGGGCCGTCCCTGTCGCCGATCCCCCCGATTCCCCAGCGCGTGAGCGGGCCGATACGCACGATGTCGACCTGGACGCCGCCGTGGGCGCGCTGCCACCCAAACAACGCCAGGCCGTCGCCTACCACTATCTGGCCGGCCTGCCCTACTCCGAGATCGCGCTGATTCTCGACAGCAGCGTCGCCGCCGCCCGCCGCGCCGCGGCCGACGGGATCGCCACGCTCCGACGCACCTACCCCCTGATCGACACCGCAAGGAGCCACGAATGACCACAACTGACCTCAGGAAGCACTACCCCGTCGACGGGGATCAGCTCCGGCGCCTGCACGCCCGCCTGGAAAGGGACGCCCAAGCCGGCGGTCTGCTCGACATCGCCTACCGCACGGTGGACTCCGCCGTCGGACCACTGCTGTTGGCGGCCACCCCCAGCGGGTTGCTGCGGGTGGCATTCGCCAACGAGGATCGCGACAGTGTGCTGCAGAACCTCTCGGAGCGCGTCAGCCCGCGGGTGCTCGAATCCCCCACACGGCTGGATCCGATTGTGCGGCAACTCGACGAGTACTTCACCGGCCGTCGTCGCGGCTTTGACGTCGCGCTGGACTGGTCTCTGTCACAAGGTTTTCGGCGCACAGTCCTGGAACACCTCAACGCCGACATCAGCTACGGCGACACCGCCAGCTATGCCATGCTGGCCCGGCTGTCCGGCTCCCCCAAGGCCGTGCGCGCCGTCGGCACCGCGTGCGCGACCAACCCGATCCCGATCTTCGTGCCGTGTCACCGGGTGATCCGTTCCGATGGAACGGTGGGCGCCTATCGCGGCGGCCCCACCGCCAAGCGCGTCCTGCTCGACCTCGAGCGGAACCGATGACGAAAGACCGGCCGGCGCGCAACCGGGTCTCACCGCTCGGCGAGATCATCGCCGTGCCGGGGCGCGGCGCGTGGATGGGCAACCGCGGTCGTCTGCACGAGGGTGAGGGCGGCCGTGCCGCCCGCGAAATTGTGCGCAACCATCAGCACAAGGCGTGGATCACCTGTGCCCTGTCGTTCAGGGGCCGTCGGGTCGCACAGTGGGAGCCCAACCGCTATACGCCGCTGTTCTTCCTGGACGAGGCCGTCGCACTGGCCGCCGGACACCGCCCGTGCGCCGAATGCCGACGTAGCTCTTATAACGAGTATCGGCTGCTGTGGGCCGAAACCCACGGGGGCGCGACGCCTTACGCCAACGAGATGGATACGCAGCTGCATCGCGAGCGGACCGGCGGGACCGATCATCGCGCCGCGTGGGACGGCCTGCCCGACGGGGTGTTTGTCCGGACTGAGCGCGGGCCCGCCGTGGTCGTCGGCGACCGCCTCGCGGTGTGGAATCGGGACGGCAACACCTATGGTGACAAGCTGGCACGCCCCAGAACCGGCACCGCGACCGTGATCACCCCGCCGTCCACGGTGGCGATCCTGCGGGCGGGTTACCCCGTGAAGATCGCCGATGTTGCGCGAAAGTGCAACTAGCAACACGTTTCTCGAGTACGGGCGTCGGTGGTTGCACATTCGCGGGCAACTGGGCTCGGTGATGGGCGCCTGGACATCATTCGAGTCATGTATGGTCAGCGTGGGCCGGCGCACGGGACCAGAGAGCAGACCATGGCAAACACTTACGCCGAGAACGACTTCACGTCGCGGCACGCGTTGGATCCCGGTCTGCGCAAGGTGGCCCGATTCCTCCCCCGCGGAAATGCGCTGCACCGCGGCTACAAAGTTCAGCGCACGCTCATGAACCTGATGGGCAACGCGGGCCGGATGCGTCATGTCCCGGTCGCCGCGGTCAACGAGCACGTCACGGTCCGCCTGCATCGTCCGGCCGGCCTTCCCGACCCTGCACCGGCGATGTTGTGGATCCACGGGGGCGGCACGATCATGGGTCACGCCGCCCAGGACGACAAGTTTCTTCGAAAACTGTCGCACCTCACCGGTGTCGCGGCGGCCGCGGTGGAACACCGGTTGGCACCCGAACATCCCTACCCGACGCCGGTGGAGGACTGTTATGCGGCGCTGCGGTGGCTGGCGCACCAACCATGGGTCGACCCGGATCGAGTCGCGGTCGGCGGGGCCAGTGCCGGTGGGCATTTCGCGGCGGCGGTGGCCCAGCGGGCTCACGATCGCAACGATGTCAACCTTGCCTTTCAGATGCTCGTGTACCCAATGCTCGACGACCGGACAGGCGCCAATCGCGGCGGCCACAGGCGGCTCATGTGGACCGAAAGCGACAATCAACAGGCGTGGCGGTGGTACCTGAACGGCGCGGATCCCGCGGAGGCCGCGCCGGCGCGGCGGGAAAATCTGTCGGGTCTGGCGCCGGCCTGGATCGGGGTCGGGACGTTGGACCTGTTCTATCAGGAGTGTCTGGAGTATGGGCGACGCCTGCGGGAGGCGGACGTTCCCGTGCACGAAGAGATCGCCCCGGGCGCCTTTCATGCGTTCGACCAGATCGCGGACAAGGCGCCGATTTCGGTGAAGTTCTTCGCCAGCCAGTGCGATCACCTGCGCGACGCCCTCGCCTCGAGGGGTCAGTAGACCACGCGGCGTCGGCGGGTCGGGCGGGGTCGGGCGACCCCACCCGCCGTTAGTTGACTGCAAACTTTGCGTTACGTGCAACGATGAGTGTCATGGGCAATCAGATGGGCCTGCGCGAGCGGCGTCGCCGACAGACCAGTGCGGACATCCGCGACGCCGCGGTGCGCCTGGCGAGCGACCGCGGTTTCGACAAGGTGACCATCGAGGCGATCTGCGCCGAGGCAGGAATTTCGACCCGCACGTTCTTCAACTACTTCCCCACCAAAGAATCCGCGATCGCCTATGGCCCCTCCGACCTACCCGCCGAGCTGGCCGAGGATTTCATCGCGGCCGGACCCGCCCCCTATCGGGTGGTGCTGGCCGAACTGATCACGCTGGCGGCGCACCATCTCCGCGACCTGCCCCCACGGCGAGAACAGGCCGCCGGGATGCTCGAGCTCGCCAAAACCTCCCCCGCGGTGCTGGCGGCATTTCTGGCCGAGTTGGAGCGGTTCCAGATCCAGTTGACCGACATCGTTGCCCGCCGCCAGGCGATGCGGCCCGATGACGAGATACCCGCGTTGATCGCTGCGTTGGCGTTGACGGCCGTGCGCTCCGGCATTGAGCGCTGGGCCAATGACGAGCCGAAGGATGCCGACGACACGCCTATGCCCTACGTCGAGCGCGCCGCCGCGCTGGTCAACAGCATCTTCACCAAGTGACGCACAAGAGTTAGCTAGATCACTTCTTTGCATTGTCTGCAAACTGTGCAGCTAATGTATTATGCTCTGGTGGCACTAGGCGGGGGTTCGGCGTTCCATGGGCAGGCATCCCAGCGCCCGACGATCGAAAATCGCGCAGTTCGCGATGATCTGCCAAGTCCGCTGCGGTGCAACGTAATTGCGGCGACCACCTACACAGGACCTCGCCCGGGGCCGCTCGAAGGCGGCCGTTGGGTGACGGGGAAAGGAATCCACGCAGGTGCAGCTATCGAAAGTCGTGCGCAATGCGTGGTTACCGCTGCTGATCGTGGCGGTCGTGGTGGTCGGCGGGTTCACCGTGGCGCGGGTCAAGTCGTTCTTCGGGAGCCACGACACCGGCGTCATGACAAGCCCGCGGCTGGATGATTCCAAGCCGTTCAAGCCCAAGGTCGTCAAGTACGAGATCTTCGGCTCGGCCAGTCACGCCAACGTGAACTACTTGGATCTCAGCGCCGACCCGAAGCGGGTCGACGATGCGCCACTGCCCTGGACGCTAGTCCTCAGCACGACCGCCCCCTCCGTCTTTCCGAACCTCTCGGCACAAAGCGACGGCGACCACCTCGGTTGCCGCATCACCATCGATGACGAAGTCAAGGACGAGAACATAACCAACGGCGTGCACGCCCTGACATTCTGTTTGGTGAAATCAGCATGAGCACATTCGTCAACGACGCCCACACCGACACCACCCCCATCGCCAAACACCAAGCGCGCCCAGCGATTCCGCATATCATCCGAAAGTTCGCCATACCCATCATCCTGGCCTGGATCGGGATCATCGCGGTGCTCAACGTCGTCGTCCCCCAGCTGGACGAGGTCGGGAAGATGCGCTCGGTCTCGATGGCCCCTGACGATGCGCAATCGGTGGTCGCCACGAAGCGCATGGGCGCGGTGTTCAACGAATACAAGTCCAACAGCTCGGTCATGATTGTTCTGGAGGGCCAAGGTCCTCTCGGCGGCGACGCCCACGCCTACTACGACCAGGTCGTCAAAAAGCTCGACGCCGACACCAAACACGTCGAACACGTTCAGGACATGTGGAGCGATCCACTGACCGGGGCGGGTGCGCAGAGCAACGACGGCAAGGCCGCCTATGTGCAGGTGTACCTGGCCGGTAACCAGGGCGAAGCCTTGGCCAACGAATCGGTCGAGGCCGTGCAGAGCATCGTCAAGAGTGTGCCCGCGCCCAACGGGGTCAAGGCCTACGTCACCGGGCCCGCGGCGCTATCAGCGGATCAGCACACGGCCGGCGACCGCAGCCTGCAAGTCATCACGGCGGCCACGTTCACGGTGATCATCGCAATGCTGCTGTTGGTCTATCGGTCGATCGTCACGGTGCTGCTGACGTTGGTGATGGTGGTGTTCGAGCTCTCGGCCGCGCGCGGAATGGTCGCTTTCCTGGGCTACTACAAGATCATCGGCCTCTCGACGTTCGCCACGAACTTGTTGGTCACGTTGGCCATCGCGGCCGCCACCGACTACGCCATCTTCTTGATAGGCCGATATCAGGAAGCCCGGGCTGTCGGCGAGTCCCGAGAAGACGCGTACTACACCATGTACAAGGGCACCGCACACGTTGTGCTCGGGTCTGGCTTGACCATCGCCGGCGCGACCTTTTGCCTCCACTTCACCAACCTGCCCTATTTCCAGACGCTGGGCATTCCGTTGGCCATCGGCATGGTGGTCGTCGTCGCGGCGGCATTGACGCTTGGCCCTGCGGTCATTTCGGTGGCATCGCGATTCCGCAAGACGCTCGAACCCAAGCGAGCGCAGCGGATTCGCGGGTGGCGCAAGGTCGGCGCTCTCGTCGTCCGGTGGCCCGGCCCGATCCTGGTCGTCACGATCGGTGTGGCACTGGTGGGTCTGCTGACCCTGCCGGGTTACCGAACCAACTACAACGACCGCAACTACCTGCCCGCGGACTTGCCTGCAAACGAGGGTTACGCGGCCGCAGATCGGCACTTCTCGCAGGCGCGGATGAACCCCGAGGTGCTGATGATCGAAAGCGACCACGATCTGCGTAACTCCGCCGACTTCTTGGTCATCGACAAAATCGCCAAGACGGTCTTCCGGGTACCGGGGATCGGCCGCGTGCAAGCCATCACCCGGCCCGAAGGCACGCCGATTGAGCACACCTCAATCCCCTTTCAAATCAGCATGCAGGGCGTCACCCAGCAGATGAACCAGAAGTACCAAGAAGACCAGATGGCCGACATGCTCAAACAGGCCGACATGATGCAGACGACTATCGACAGCATGGTCAAGATGCAGAGCTTGACCCAACAGATGGCCGATACCACGCACGGCATGGTCGAAAAGATGAAGGGCATGACCATGGACGTCGCCGAATTGCGGGACCACATCTCGGATTTCGATGACTTCTTCCGGCCCATCCGCAGCTATTTCTACTGGGAAAAGCACTGCTACGACATCCCGGTGTGCTGGTCACTGCGGTCCGTGTTCGACACCCTCGACGGGATCGACACGATGACCGACGACATCCAGAGCCTGCTACCCCTGATGGAGCGTCTCGACACACTGATGCCCCAGCTGACGGCGCTGATGCCCTCGATGATCGAAAACATGAAGGCCATGAAAACGACCATGCTGACCATGTATTCGACCCAAAAAGGCCTGCAGGATCAGCAGAACGAGGCGCAGAAGAACTCGAACGCCATGGGTAAGGCGTTCGACGCATCCAAGAACGACGACTCGTTCTACCTGCCCCCGGAAACCTTCAACAATGCCGAGTTCAAGCGGGGCATGAAGAACTTCATCTCCCCCGACGGCCATGCCGTGCGCTTCATCATCAGCCATGACGGCGATCCGATGTCGCAGGAAGGCATTTCGCACATCGGTGCAATCAAAAAGGCCGCTTACGAAGCACTCAAGGGTACGCCCCTGGAGGGTTCGAAGATCTATCTCGCGGGCACCGCGTCAATCTACAAAGACCTCGGTGACGGCAACACCTATGATCTATTGATTGCCGGAATCGCCTCGCTGTGCTTGATTTTCATCATCATGCTGATCATCACGCGAGGTGTCGTCGCGTCGGCGGTCATCGTGGGCACCGTCTTGCTCTCGCTGGGTGCGTCTTTCGGCCTTTCGGTGCTGATTTGGCAGCACCTCATCGGAATTGAACTGCACTGGATGGTGCTCGCGATGTCGGTCATCATCCTGCTCGCCGTCGGCGCCGACTACAACCTGCTACTGGTGGCGCGGTTCAAGGAGGAGATCCACGCCGGCTTGAACACCGGAATCATCCGTTCAATGGGCGGCACGGGATCGGTGGTGACTTCGGCGGGGCTGGTGTTCGCCTTCACGATGATGACGATGGCGGTCAGTCAGCTGACCGTCATCGGTCAGGTCGGCACCACCATCGGCCTCGGCCTGCTGTTCGACACACTGATCGTGCGGTCGCTGATGACACCATCCATTGCCGCACTGTTGGGCAAGTGGTTCTGGTGGCCACAACGAGTGCGGCAACGGCCGGTGCCTTCACCCTGGCCCGCGCCGAATAAGCACACCGAATCGTTAACGGCGGTGCCCTGATCGCCTCGACCCTGCGCTGACGGCGCCGAGCCTGCGCGCAGCGCGCGCCCGTTGCCCATGCTGTGGCGCTGGCCGCAGTTTCGATGTGGCCAACACCTGAAACGCTAGGTGACCCACTCGGGCTGCTGGCTGGCGTCGACCGCTGAGAAGTCCTTATGCCCGAGGCCGGCGGTGGTGCCGCCGTCCACGACGAACTCGGAGCCGGTCGAATAACTGGATTCGTCGCTGGCCAGGTACACGACCAGATTGGATACCTCGCTGGGGTCGGCGGCGCGGCCCAAGGCGGTTTGGAAGATGTCATCGGGAACCCATTGCGTCATCGGCGTTTTGATGAGCCCAGGATGAATCGAGTTCACCCGGATCCCGCTCGGCCCCAGTTCCAGCGCTACCGATTTCGTCAAGCCGCGGACGGCGAACTTGCTTGCGGTGTAACCGTGGCAGGCAATGGTGCCGGCCATCCCCTCGATCGAGGAGATGTTGATGATCGATCCTCGTCCCGCTTCCTTCATGGGTTTCACGACGGCACGGATGCCGAGGAACACTCCCGTCAGATTGATGTCGAGGATCCGCTGCCACTCGGCCAGGTCGTAATCCTCGATGGTGCCGATGTTGAGGATTCCGGCGTTGTTCACCAGCACGTCGATGCGGCCGAACTCGCTAATCGCAATGGCCACCGCGGACTCCCATTGCTCGGGTTTGGTGACGTCGAGGTGCAGGTAGCGAACGGCGTCGCCGAGCCCGTCCGCAACCGCCTTGCCCTCGTCGTCGAGGATGTCGCCGAACACCACCTTGGCCCCCTCGGCCACCAGCGTGCACACGTGCGAGGCGCCCATTCCCCGCGCGCCGCCACTGATAAGCGCAACCTTTCCCGCTAACCGCTCTGCCACTGCGCTTCTCCTGTCGTGCCGGTGGTTTTTTTGCACCATACATATGCACACAGATGTATGACCAGCACTTCATCGAGAGTTCGTCGAAGTCGCGCAGATGCCTTCCTTGTCACTGCCCGCTGCTTCATCAATTCCCCCAATTACTGTCAGGCTCGACACCAAGTTCGGATTGACACGAAGCTCCGAAATTACACATCGGACGGTTTCCAACGTTGACGGTATCTGATGTCGATGGTTGCCTATATCAATGATCTTTGCGCGCAGCTCACGGCCGGTCAACAGCCCACCCGCGGCAAGGCCGTCGAAACCCGAGGTTTAACGCGCCGTTCGCTTTCAGTTCCGATCGATTTCGATTCCGCTCGCGATAGCAGCCGCGGGGCCGAAAGGAGTCCAACCGTCGATTAGGCCGGGCTTAGTCCAAGATCTCGAAGATCGCCGCGGCGGAAGTGACGGCCTTGTCCGCGTTTCCCTCGTCGTGCAGAAGCATGCGCACGCCGACGCGTCCGGGGCCTCCGGCGTACGCCGTGCCCTCCACGCGGAAGGGACCCACCTTGCCGCGTGACATGAACATCACGTGCCAGCTGATCACCTGCACCTTCCTGGTTCCGGCGACGCCGGCGGCAAGGTCGGTCGCCGCGGTCTCGAGGACGACGTGTTGGGGTCCGATGTGCAGCGCGGCATCCGGCGAGGCGAGTTCTGCGCTCAGCGCGGGCAGCACCCAATGGCCGTCGCCGCGCTTGCTGGCACCGAAGGCTTCCCACAGCGGCGGCAGATCGGGAGAGTCCTCGACCACCAGCTCGGTGCCCGAAACATCCATCTTGCCAAGGCCTTCCGGTGGGATACCGATGACCGCACCCTGCCCCTCGTTGAAGGCAATCACCCGGTCGGGGTTGTCGGCGTCCACGATCTTGCACCGCCCGTAGCCCATGGTCCGGCCCTGGTGCACGATCCCGGACCCCACGATCTCGATTCTTTTGACATCGTAGCCGGGGTCGATGATCTGCACCGAAGCGATGACCGGGTTGGGGACCGCGACCATGTCGGTCTGACATCCCTCCGGCGAGGAGATGGCCAACGGCGCCACCATGAGTCCGCCGGCCTCGTTGCGCATATCGCGGCGGATGGTGACGGTGTCGTCGGTCCCGCCGAGGTTCATCGACGAGTGGTTGCGGCCGATGTAGCGATAGCTGAGCAGACCGGTCCAGCGTCGGAACAACTCGTCGCGGTAAGCGCCCGTGTCGTCGGCCAGCTCTCGAATGTCACGAAGTTGGTCGCTCACTTCTGGCCACCTTTCTCCAACAGCCGGTTTCGCCGCACCTGATTGAACGGCACGCCGCGGTCGGCGGCGTACTCACGCGGAAAGTTCAGGACCCGCTCGCCGATCACGTTGCGCGCCATCTCGGTGGTGCCGCCCCCGATGCTGGCGATCTGACGGCCCAGATAGCGCGTGCCGATGTCGAGCAACTCCGCGTCATCCTCCACCACGGCCGCCGAACCCGCGGCGGCGTGGGCGGTGTCGGTTTCGACATCGTGGGCAGCAGCCATGGACAGCCGGATGATCGATCCCGCCGCGGGTGGCAACGATCCGCTGGCCACGGCATGGTAGACATGCTCACTGAGCTGTGCATGGACCGCTCGGTGGACCAGGGCCCGGCCAATCATCTCCCGGACGCGTTCGCTCTCGTGCTGGTTCGTTCTCTCAACCAGGCCCAGTAGGTCGATCGAAACGTCGTGGGCTTCAGCGATTCCGGGGCCGCTGGTGTACTCCGAGCCGTCGCCCATCGTGCGACGCTCGTGGTAGAGCTGTCGCGACGCGACGTCCCACCCCTTGCCCGGTCCCCCGACAACGGCGTCGTCGCCGACGTCGAGGTCGTCGAAGAACTCTTCGCAGAACTCGACCGAGCCGTTGACCTGACGGATGCGGCTGATCGTCACTCCGGGGTGTCGAAGCGGTACCAGGAACATCGTCAGGCCGTCGTGTTTGGGTGCGTCCCAGTCGGTTCGGGCCAGGCACAGGCCATAGTCGGCGGCGAACGCCCAGGTGCTCCACGTCTTGGCGCCGTTGATTATCCAGCGTCCGTCTCGGCGGTCGGCGCGGGTGATGACGCCCGCGAGGTCCGAACCCCCGCTGGGCTCGGAGAGCAGCTGTACCAGCACCTCATCGCCGCGCAGCGCCGCCCGGATGTGGGTGCGTTTCTGGTCCTCGCTGCCCATGTCCAGGATTGTTGCGCAGCAAATGGCGAACGACGGGACGTTGAGGAGGATCGGGATCTCGTAGCCGACGGACTCGGCGTCGAACGCCTTCTTGTACTCGTAGCCCAATCCGAGCCCGCCGTACTCTCGGGGAAAGCAGATCCCGGCGAACCCCCCTTCATACAAGGTTTCTTGCAGTTGACGGGCCCGCTGCCAGGACGTCAGGTTGTCGCGCTCGAGCAGCGCCGCCTGGACGGGATCGAGCCGCGGCATGTTGTCCGCCAACCAGGCCCTGGCCCGGCTGCGGAATTCTTCGACGGTCTCAGCGGACTCGGCGGACTCGGCGGTCACCGGCGGCCTCGAATTCGCCTGCGCGTCATCGCCGATGGCCTCCCGCCGCGTCCGTGCTGTTCGAGAGATGAGCTCGTGCTGGGCGACTGTACAGCACCGCATAACGACTGTACAGGCCGACCCCTAGGACGCGTTCAGCTTGACCGCGGCGCGAATGAGCGCCTTCAGAGCCTTTTCGTCGATCTTGTCGCCCTCGTGGAAGTCGATAGCACGCCTGGTGTTGCCGCCGAGGCTGGAGTTGAAGAGACCCGACGGATCCTCCAGCGACGCACCCTTGGCGAAGGTCATCTTGACCACATTCTTGTACGTCTCGCCGGTGCAGATCATCCCGTCGTGATACCACACCGGGACACCTCTCCACTTCCACTCCTCGACCACGTCGGGATCGGCCTGCTTGATCAATTTCCTGATGCGAGCGAGCAATTCGCCCCGCCAATCACCGAGCTCCTTGATCCTGGCGTCGATCAGCCGCGAGGGAGAGTCCGTCATGGTTGTTGTTGCCTTCCTGATGGTTGTCGTCAGGGGATGGTTAGTGCGATCTTGCCGACGTGTTCGCCGGCCCGCATCACCGCCAGCGCCTCGTCCAGCTTTTCCCAGTCGAAGACATGGCTGATATGGGGCTTGATGCCTTTAGCCGAAATCAACTCGCACAGGTCGCGGTGCGCGCGCACGCTGCCCACCGTGATCCCGATGATCCGCAGGTTGTTGAGCATTACCTCCGCAACCGAGATGGGCGCCGTGTCGAATCCGCTGAGTACGCCGATCACCGCGACCGTGCCTCCCACCCGGGCGGAATGCACCGAGTGCGGCAGCGTCGCGGGCCCGCCGAGGTCGACGATCAGGTCGGCGCCTCTCCCGGCGGTCAGTCGCTTCACCTCGGTCTCCCAGTTCGGAGTCGCGCGATAGTTGATGAGATGCGCTGCGCCCAAATCCGATCCGATTTTCAGCTTGTCGTCGGACGACGACGTCAAAATCACTGTGGCGCCAAGCGCCCGGGCGAGTTGCACGCTGAATAGCGATACCCCGCCGGTCCCCTGGGCGACCACGACATCGCCTTCGCCGATATTGGCTTCCCTCAGGGCACTCCAGGCCGTGACACCGGCGCAGGGCACGGTCGCGGCTTCAATATCGCTGAGGTGATCGGGCGTGCGAACCAGACCCGTGGTGTCGGCGACGCGGTACTGCTGCAACCACCCGTCTTCAGTGTCGCCGGGCAGGTCCCGCTTGGATTCTGGCGTCGGCGGCCCATCCAGCCAACTGGGGTGAAACGCCCCCATCACACGGTCACCCACTTGCAGCCCGTCAAAGCCGGATCCGACCGCCACTACTTCTCCGGCACCGTCGCTCATCGGCACTCGTGGCCACGGCCCGGGAAGGAGTCCCATGAGGTTGATGTTGTCGTGAAAGTTCAAACTCGAGGCCTTCACCTTGACCAGCACCTGCCCTGGACCGGGTTCGCCAACCGACCGGTCCACAGTCTCGAGGGCGGCGCCGGGGGCGTTCATTACCACCGCTCGCTGACGATCCGGAATGCTCATGCGATGCCCGCCTCCTCAGGTAGGGACGTCCGCGCCCGGGTTGGTCACGTCTGCCACACCGGTCCCGTCGCAGCACCATCATCCGTTGTGCCCGCCTCACAGTGAGCGACAATCTGCGGGTCCAGTTCCGTTGTCGCTCTGACGCGGGCACATCGTCAGCCAACTCCGCGCCGATACGCATGGGGTCCATGTGACCATAGCGGCCCGGCCGGCACCGCTGAGACCCGAATCCGGCGTGAGGCCCGGCGGCAAGTAGTCTGCCGTCGACTCGCATCGGACACGCAACCACTGCCCGATGCTATGGCGATCAAGGAATCGGCGTGACCGGCACACACCCCTTTGACAACGCGGTCCATCTCGACGTGATCGACGCGGACGTCAGGCGCGGCAACACCCATCCGGAGTGGGCCAATATGGTGGGCCCGTTCGGCGGAATCACCGCGGCCATCATGGTGCGGGCCATCGAAACGCACCCCGACCGCATCGGTGAGCCGTTGGCGTTGACCCTCAACTTCGCCGCTGCCGTCGCCGACGGCGCCTTCGACCTCTCGCTCCGGACCGTGCGCACCAACCGCACCAATCAGCACTGGAGCGTCGAGCTCCGCCAGGACGGAGAGATCAAGGCCACGGCGACGGCGGTGTTCGCAACCGCCCGCGATAGCTGGGCTGACACCGAAGCACACCCACCGAGCACGCCCCCGGCGGAACAGGTCACACCCGGGAGTATGGCCCACGTCGTCGCCTGGGCGGACCTCTACGACATGCGGTTCGTCGAGGGCCCGCTCCCCGGCGTGGACGCGCAACCCAGTCCGTCCTCGACGACCACATTGTGGGTGCGCGACAAGGCTCAACGCCCCATCGACTATCCGGCGCTGGCCGCACTCTGTGACGCCTTTTACCCGCGGGTGTTCCTGCGCCGCGGCCAGATCATCCCGGCCGGCACGATCTCGTTGACGACCTACTTTCTTGCCGATCAGCACCAGCTCGACGCCCTGGGCGGCGACTTCGTCTTGGGCACCGCCCACGCCAACCGCTTCTCCGGCGGCTACTTCGACCAGAGCGCGCAGGTATGGAGCCGGGACGGCGCCTTGCTGGCCACCACGCATCAGGTCGTCTACTTCAAAGGCTGACGGGTTACAGTGCCGCAATGACCGAGCCCGCCCACGAAGTGATCGCAGGCCACGACGCCGGCCCGCTGCTGGCGATCGAGGCCATCAAGCAGCTCAAGGCCCGCTACTGTCGGTACCTCGACTCCAAGGACTGGGCGGCCTGGCGCGCGCTCTTCACCGACGACTTCGTCAGCGACACGTCCGAGGCCGGCGGCAAACTGATTGCCGGCGCGGACGACTTCGTGGCGTTCACCCGCAAGGGCATCGGACGACCTGCGCAGGCAACGGCGCACCAGGTGCACGCGCCCGAGATCGAACTGACGTCGGCGACGACGGCGCGCGGGGTGTGGGCCCTGCAAGATGTCGTCCGCTTCGGCCCCGGTGTCACCCTGGTCGGCTACGGCCACTACCACGAGACCTACGAGAACGTCGGCGGGCAGTGGCTTATCAAGAGCTCCAAGCTAACTCGGCTGCGAGAGGATATCGTCACACCGGTGTTCTCTGTCTACATATCCGGCCGCATCCGGCGGATCGCCGCCAAGCTCGCCAACCGGCTGCTGGAGCAGTGACACGTCGATGACTGTGAGAACCATTCTGATCACCGGCGCCTTCGGTCAGGTCGGTAAGCGATGCGCGCAGATCCTGCTCGACCGGGGACGAACCGTCGTCGCCACGGACCTGCGGACCGACAAGACCGTTGCCGCCGCGGCCGAACTCTCCGAAGGCGCCGGGAAGCTGATTCCGGCCTACATCGATCTGTTGGATGCCGAGGCGGTGGGCGATCTGGTCGCGACCCATCGCCCTGAAGCGATCATTCACCTCGCCGCCATCGTTTCGCCCCCGTCGTATCGCAATCCCGCGCTGGCCCGACGAGTCAACGTGGGAGGCACCGAGAACCTGCTGGCGGCGGCCTCGGAAACCAACGATGCACTCCCCCGTCCACCGCTGTTCCTGATGGCATCGAGCGCCGCGGTGTACGGGTCACGCAACCCCTACCGGCACCCCGAGCGGATCACCCCGGACACGTCCGTGCACCCCATCGATCAGTATGGCGAGGACAAGGTGCTGGCCGAGGCGGCAATCCGCGCCAGCGGCCTGCCGTATGCGCTGTTCCGATTGGGCGGGGTCATCTCGCCGGATACCCAGGCGAACTTCAACGGCGACTACCTGCTCCTGGTGCGCTCGATGCCCGGTGACAACCGCATCCACGCGGTGGATGCGCGCGACGTGGCGCTGGCCTTCGCCAACGGTGTCGACCGCGAAGCCACGATCGCCGGGAAGGTCCTGCTCATCGGTGGCAACGAGTCATACGTGATGCTGCAACGCGACCTCGAGGACGACATGATGGCCGGCGTCGGCCTGGGCCGCCTCGGCCCCTCGGCGAGTCTGCCCGGCGACCCCAGCGACGAGCGCGGCTGGAGTTTCACAGGGTGGTTCGACACCACCGAATCGCAAGCGCTGCTTGACTTTCAAGAGCACGACTGGCGCGAGACGGTGGCCTGGATCGCCGAATCCCAGCGTCACCTGCGCATCTTCCTGTGCGTGCTTGGCCCGATATTGCGGCCGCTGATGCGCGCCACCCTCAAGCTGCAGCGCCGAGCCGAGGGACGAGGCCGGTACGCCGACCCGTGGACTCTGATCGAGAAGAAGTACGGCTCGGCGGCGCTGGCCGCCGCGGACTAGCTTCGGGAGGTGAAGAAGGCCGCGGCCTTCCGAATCGAGTCTTCGACGGGTTCCGGTGCCCACCCGAGTTCGCGTTCGGCCTTGCTGTGGTCGAGCGGTGACATCAGTTCGGCCATGCGGATTCCGGCATAAGCGAGCGGGAGGTCGCGGCGCAGCAGGCGCGCCAGCAGGCCGTTGACACGTGCCCCGGCGCGCAGCACCGAAATCGGGATGCCGATGCGCGGTGGGTGTCTGCCCACGGCGGTGGCGGCGATGCTGTGCAGCTCGCGGATGCTCATGTATCTGTCGGAGATGATGTAGCGCTCGCCGTTTCGTCCGTGTTCTGCGGCCAAAAGCATTGCCCTGGCTGCATCTTCGATGCCCACGACTTCTGCCGAGTAGCCGAGATAGAAGGGGAACCGTCCGTTGGCGACAAGGGAGATCAAGGAGCCGTGCGGGGTCGGCGCCCAGTCGCCGGGGCCATAGGTGGTGGATATGCACAGTGCCACGGCGGACAGCCCTTTGTCCCGCGCGTACGACAGCAGCAGGTTTTCGCCGGCCACCCGGGCTTCGATGTAGGCGCCGCCCTGATCCCAGTTGTGCGGGTCGTCTTCGGTGACCGGCCTGGTGTCGCTGATGGCCAAAGAGCCTGTGGTGCTGGTGTATACGAATTTCTTCAGGTTGGCGTCCAGGGCGGCATCAAGAACGTGCCGCAGCCCTTCGACGTTGGTCCGAAACAATGGCGCCGGGTCGCGCAGCCACATCCGGGCATCGACGACGCAGTAGTAGACGACGTCACAACCGGTCATCGCCGCCCGCAGGGCGTCGTCGTCAAACACATCGCCATAACAACGCTCGACAGGCAGATCGTCGATCCCCTTGGTAGAACTGGTGCGGCGCAACATGACTCGCACGTCAGCACCCGCAGTGACAAGCTGTCGCGTGACGTGTGATCCCAGGAAACCGCTGGCCCCGATCACCAGCTTCTTGGCGCCCACCTAGCGGTCGATCCATCCCATTTGCGCCGCGGCGTGGTGGCCGCCGACGGGCGGGGTGAGTTGGTCGAGTCTCGCCAGCTGGTCGGGGGTGAGCTCAACCGCGTCGGCGGCGGCGTTCTCCTCGAGCCGCGTGACGCGCTTGGTTCCCGGAATCGGCACGATGTCAGTCCCTTTCGCCAGCAGCCAGGCCAATGCGACCTGAGCCGGGGTCGCGCCGACATCCGTGGCGATGTCTCGCAGCTCGTCCGCGCTCTCGAGATTGTGCTGGAAGTTCTCGTCGAAGAAGCGAGGGTTGGTCTTGCGGTAGTCGCTGTCGGGAAGCTCCCCGGTGGAGCGGATTGCGCCGGTGAGAAAGCCGCGGCCCAGCGGCGAGTAGGCGACGAACCCGATTCCGAGCTCGCGCAGTACATCTAGCACCCCGTCTTCGGGATCGCGGGTCCACACCGAGTATTCGGACTGCACGGCGGTGATGGGATGCGCGGCGTGGGCGCGGCGAATGGTGTTGACACCGACCTCGGAAAGGCCGATGTGCCGGATCTTCCCCGCAGCGACGAGCTCGGCCAGCGCTCCGATCGTGTCTTCGATCGGGGTCTCGCGGTCGAGGCGGTGTTGGTAGTAGAGGTCGATGCGATCGGTCGCCAACCTTTGCAGCGACCCGTCCACGGCAATGCGGATATTGGCGGGGCTGCTGTCGAGGCCGTAACGGCCGGTGTGGGAGATCAGGCCGAACTTGGTCGCCAGCACCACCTGATCGCGCCGGCCGTGCAGGGCGCGGGCGACGAGTTCTTCGTTGACGTAGGGGCCATAGACCTCGGCAGTGTCGATCAGCGTGACGCCGAGGTCGATGGCGCGATGGATGGTGCGGATGGATTCGGCGTCGTCGCTGCCGGCGCCGGCATAGGCGACGGACATGCCCATCGCGCCCAGACCGACGCGTCCAACTTCGAGTTCGGCGAGATGAGCCCGTTTCATGGGCCCATTGTGCGCCGAGCGGACTTGGAGCCGCGGGACGGGTACCGTTGCGCGAGTGCACCGCATCGACGTTCCCGCGATCTGATGGACGACGCAGACACCGTGCGACCGGTCCGCAATCTGGCGGTCGACTTCTATCGAGCGTCGGGCGTGGTCTTGATCGTGCTGGGGCATTGGCTGGCCGGCTCCGTGACGTATCACGACGGACAATTCGGGCGGGAGAACCCACTCGTCGACCTGCCCTGGACGCAGTGGCTGACCTGGATTTTCCAGGCGGTTCCGGTGTTTTTCCTGGCGGCCGGCTACGCCGGCGCGGTGTCGTGGACGCATCGATGCGACACCGAAGGTTTCTCGCGCGAGGTCTGGCTTCGGCATCGACTGGCCAGGGTACTCGGACCGACCGCGGTCTACATCGCACTCGTGTCGGTAATCGTGGTGGTGCTAATCGCCTATGGCGTGCCCGGCTCGGTGCTCGAATACGCGGGTTGGGCGGTGGCGATGCATCTCTGGTTCCTCGCCGTTTACCTGGTGGTGGTTTCGCTGACGCCGATTGCGATTGCCGCACAACGCCGTTGGGGCCTCTTTGTGCCGGGCGTGCTGGCGGTGGGAGTAGTGGTAATCGACGCCGCCACGATCGCGGGCCACGTGCCCCACCTCGGCTGGCTGAATTACTTTCTGTGCTGGGGGGCGCTGTACCAGCTCGGAATCACTTGGTACTGCGGGCAATTGGCAGGGCGCAGACCGGTGCTGCTCGCGGCCGGCTCGGGCGTCGCGTTGGCTTTGTTGATCTGGCTGGGATGGTACCCAGTCAGCATGATCGGCGTTCCCGGCCAGGCGGTGCAGAACACCACGCCGCCCACTGTGGCGATGCTGGCCTTCGCATGCGCGGAGGCCGGATTAGTGGTGACACTCGCGCCCGCGCTCAACCGCGTGCTGCGCGCCGGCTTCGTCAAGCGGGTGCTGTCCATAGCGAACAACAATGTGATGGCCCTGTACTTGTGGCACATGATCCCGGTGGTGATCGTCGCGATCGTCGCTTACCCGGCCGGCCTGCTGCCGCAACCGCATGAGGGAACAGCGGCCTGGTGGCTGGCTCGGCTGGCGTGGGTGCTCGTCTTGAGCCTGGTGACGGCCTTCGAGATGGTGTTGTTGTGGTGGCAGCGACGCTTCTTCGCGGCCCCACTGCCTATGCTCGGTATCCCCCTCACAGATCGCTGGGGCGAAGTGTTCATGCTGGTGGGCGCCGCGATGGCCGCCGCCGGTCTGCACTTTTTCGCCTATGCGGGCTTCGCCCCGGACGGGCATTTTCCATGGATGATCGCAGCGGTCTTCGCCGTCGGGGTGCTGCTGGTGGCGCTTCGCCCCGCAAAGGTCAGCCGGCGCTCGGCCGATCCGGCACCGGCGACCGGATGATGACGTGCGGAAACCCCTCTTTGCCAAGCGACTTACGACCTCTTGAGAGGGGCCCTAATGCCCTGGTCGGGGGCGGTATCGCGGAGAAACGTCTCCGGCAGGTTCGGAATTTGAGCACCCGGACCAGCCGGAGACACCCTCGCTAAGGGAGTACACGATGTTAAACAGCGTAACGGTCCGCAACAAGCAGGTCCCCCAACAGCGCGCGCAGGATGCCGAACTATTAAAGGAGTCGGGCGCGCACAAGCTCCTCATCACAGACCGCGACGGCAACTGCTTAGCGTTCGTATTGGCTTGGGACAGCTTCGACTATGACGCTGAGACCGACACCTACGTGTGCGTCGCCGACAGTGATGGCAGAGAACTCATGACCGTCTACACCGCCGGCGAAATCAAGGCAGCACCCGGTGCGAACATGTATGTCGTAACCGCACCGGACGGGTTCGGTGGCCGCAGGGCGGTCTAGGCCTGTCGACCCACCGGACATCTGGCAAGGTCCAAACTTGCGCGTTCCTCAAGTTTCCAGTCTCGTGCGAACGCTTCCCGCAGTTTGCTGCTGTCACGCGACCCTGGGTGGTCGGCTTGCGGGCGCCGAGCCCGCTCGCCGAACCGGGGCGTGGGCAATAAACTGCAGTCCTTAGCCGCATCATCCGCCGACCGGGGGTCCGTGAACCGGTCCAAATCGGGTGGGAGTCGTTCATTGGTGCAAACAGGTGACATAGCTTTGCTGCCGTCCGGCCTACCGGCGAGCCGCTCCGCCATGCTCAGGAAGGGTAACAATACGGTGTGCTGATGGCTGCTTATCGCGTTGGGCCCGAGCAGCATTCAGCCTTGCTGGACGGTGTTGTCCACGCCCATCTTCTTGGTAATGTGCGGCGAGCCGGAATGCAAGACGACGACGTTGTCGGCCCCTTCGGCGTCGATTGCGTCGACAGCGTCGACAGTGACGTGGTTTTCCAGGCCGTCAACGGTGAGGCGGGCGCAATGGCCGGTGACGGTAACCGTCATGGACAGGCCGCTGACAGTCAGGTAGCCGTCGTTGCACGCGATCTTCGCAGTCTTGCCCGTATCGTCGAGGGTCAGGTTGCCGCCCTGCGGGACGCTGGACGGGCTGCTACTTGCGCAAACCCATGTTCCCCCATGCCGGTTGGGCCCGCGGAGTTGTCGGTCAGCCGACGTTCCAGCTCGGCGATGCGCTTCTCGGGATCGTCCCGATCCATCAGCAAATGATGTCGCGCGGCAACCGCTATGGCACGCCAAATCCTCTTCGATTACGGGAACAGACACCGGTAAACTCCACCGCTCGAGTCCAGCGGGTTGGTGGGGTGCTATTCAGGTCGTGAAGGCTATGATAGACCGTCCGTACGGTTAGTTACGCCGAAGGGTTGAAGATGCCCAGATCGCCTGGGAGACGTAGCGAGATTCTCGACGCGTTTGTCCGCTATGTCGCCGAACGTGGCTACGACAGAACGAATATCGGCGACATCGCCGACGAGCTTGGCATGTCCAAGGGCACCATCGTTCATCACTTCGGAACCAAAGCGCAGATGTTGCGGGAGCTCGAGGAAACCCACCTGGCCCGCCAGCTCGATGTGCTACGGATGGTATGGGATCGCCTGACCGCGCCACACGAACGCATCGCCGCAATCATCTACGCTTCCGCACTGCTACAGGTGATCGCCCGCGACGCGACGGTGGCAAGTCAGCGCGAGGTGGTTCAGTTATCCGATGACCCGGCGATGCAGCAAGTGCGCAAGTTGCGCCATCAACTGCAAACGCTTGCGATTGACGAGATCCGCAACGGGATAGACAGCGGTGTGTTCCGAAGCGTGGACGTCGAACTGGCGGCACTGCAGCTGTGGGGATCGCTGGAGTGGATGTGGGTGTGGTTCACCCCCGCCGACCCCCGGGCACCCGAACAAGTCGGGGGCGCTTTCGTCGACGTGTTCCTCGGCGGACTTCTGCTCGACCGCTTGGGGCTTAGCAAGTGGACGAACCCTTCGACGGACGTCGTCTCGGTGGTGCGCGAATGCCTTACCGCGGTAACGGGTGCAACAAATTGACGGCGTAGCGACAGAATGCTTTGCGCGGCCCGGTAATTGGCCGTGACCGATTCCTGCTCGAAGTGCCGGGCCGTCCTTGGCTAGGAACTTCGTCGAGCGCGACCCGGCCAGAAGTACCCCGCGACCGATGGACGCGCGCCGGCCACGCCGAGGAAGCGCAAAAGGCTTGGGAATGACCAAATGGATCGCGGAGCAACAAGACGTCTTCGGGGTGGTCTGTAGTGAAGTTCAGGCCGCGATCTCGTTTGATTGACTGACCGTACGGTCTAATGCCATAGTTGCTGCGTGGCGCAAACGATGGCGACGTGGAGCCAGAGGGCGGGGATCGAGGCCGTCGGTTGGGAGGATCACGTGGTCGACCGGCGTCGGGAACGAGGTGAAGCGCCACCCTGCGGGTCACACCAAGAACCGTTGCGCCGGAACTTGGGGCGAAGAAGTCGGAAGCCGTCGTCGTTCACGCAAAGTCCGAAATGCGTTCTAGCCAATTGCTTTTCGCAGCAGCGTCACTCTGCACGCGGAGTTGCTGATCGGGATCGCGTCCGCCGCCGCCGTCTCCGTCCCCAGACAGTGCGCGGCCCACTTGAGCAAGCAGCCGAAGAGTTGCGATTCGGTGCGCGGTTAGGTCGGGGGCCGCGCCGATGACTACCTCGAACGCGATTGTCGGCAAAGTAGCCAACAGGATCCGACCAGGAGCGGAAGTGGCCGGCGGGTTCTTCCGAATGTGCGTGCTGACCGGCAAAGCCCTGACGCAGCCGTTCGAATGGCGTGAGTTCATCTGGACTGGCTGGTTCCTCATGCGGGTATCGCTGTTGCCCACTATCGCGGTGTCCATCCCAGAAACCGTGCTGCTCATCTTCACGCTCAACCTCCTGCTGGCCGAGATCGGCGCCGCCGACGTCTCCGGTGCTGGTGCCGCGATCGGCGCGGTCACCCAGCTCGGCCCGATCGTGACGGTGCTGGTGGTCGCCGGCGCCGGGGGCACCGCCATCTGCGCCGACCTCGGCGCGCGCACCATCCGCGAGGAAATCGATGCGCTCGAGGTGCTCGGCATTGACCCGATCCACCGGCTGGTGGTACCGCGCGTCGTCGCCTCGACGATCGTCGCGGTGCTGCTCAACGGCCTCGTGGTCGCCGTCGGCCTGGGGGGCGGCTACCTCTTCAGCGTGTACCTGCAGAACGTCTCGAGCGGTGCCTACCTCTCGACGTTGACAGCGCTCACCGGCTTACCCGAGGTGGTCATCGCGTTTATCAAGGCCGCGACATTCGGGCTGATCGCCGGCCTGGTCGGCTGTTACCGCGGGCTGATCGTCCGCGGCGGGTCCAAAGGCCTGGGCACCGCCGTCAACGAGACGGTGGTGCTGTGTTTCATCGCGTTGTTCGCGGTCAACGCGGCGCTGACCACCATCGGTGTCCGGTTCGGAACGGGGCGCTGACATGACCGGGACTACAGCGGCTGCCGCACCGCATGTTCGCTTCCCGCGGGCAAACCTCAGTCGATACGGGGACGCCCCGGCCCGGCTACTGGTCGAGATCGGGCAGATGGTCTGGTTCGCACTGACCGCCGTCGGGCAGATCCCCTTCGCCCTGCACCGCTACCGCAGAGAGATGCTGCGGATGGTTGCCCAGATGGGGATGGGTACCGGCGCGATGGCCGTAGTCGGTGGCACCGCCGCCATCGTCGGCTTCATCACTCTGTCCGCGGGCTCACTGGTCGCCATCCAGGGCTACGCGACGCTGGGCAACATCGGTGTCGAGGCATTCACCGGATTTTTGGCCGCACTGGTCAATGTGCGGTTTGTGGCGCCCGTGGCCGCCGGTCAGGCGCTGGCCGCCACGGTCGGCGCCGGCGCCACCGCCGAACTGGGCGCCATGCGCATCAGCGAGGAGATCGACGCGCTGGAGGTGATGAGTATCCGGTCGGTCGCCTACCTGGTGTCCACCCGGGTGGTGGCGGGTCTCGTCGTCATCATCCCGCTCTACGGGTTGGCGATCACCCTGGCCTTCGTGTCCCAGCAGGTCACCACGGTTTTCCTGTACGGGCAGTCCGCCGGTACGTACAACCACTACTTCCACACATTCCTGCGCCTCAACGACGTGGGCTGGTCGTTCGCGGAGGTGATCCTGGTTGCGGTGGTCGTGATGACGACCCACTGCTACTACGGCTACACCGCCACCGGCGGCCCGGTCGGCGTCGGTGAAGCGGTCGGCCGGTCGATGCGGCTGTCGTTGATCACCATCGTCGTCGTGGTCGTACTGACCGCGATGGCGGTCTACGGCAAAAGCCCGAACTTCAACCTCACCGTGTAGCCGCCATGACGTCCCCGCTGAAGGAGAACCCGCCACGTATCCCGCCGTACAAGACGGCGGCTGTGGTGTTCTTGGTGGTTGCCGCGGTGGTGTTGACGTTCGTGTGGCTGCAGTTTCGGGGCCGGCTCGCGCCGAAGACGCCCTTGACGATGGTGGCTCCCCGCTCGGGTTTGGTGATGGATACGGGGTCGAAAGTCACCTACAACGGGGTGGAAATCGGTCGGGTGGCCAGCATTTCGGAGATCCAGCCTGATGGCATACCTGCGGCCAAGTTCGTCTTGGACGTGAATCCGAAGTACATCAGGCTGATTCCGGCCAATGTGGACGCCAATATCAAGGCGACCACGGTGTTCGGCAATAAGTATGTCTCGTTGACGTCGCCGAAAAACCCCACGCCGCAACGTATCACCACGCAGCACGTGATTGATGCGAGGTCGGTGACGACGGAGTTCAACACGTTGTTCGAGACGCTCACCTCGCTCGCGGAGAAGGTGGACCCGGTCAAGGTGAACCTGACGCTCGCCGCGGCCGCGCAGGCATTTGCCGGGTTGGGCGACAAGTTCGGGCAGTCGATCGTCAACGGCAACGCCATCCTCGACGACATCAATCCGCAAATGCCGCAGATCCGACATGACATTCAGCGGCTGGCGGCCCTGGGCGACACCTACGCCAACGCCGCACCTGATCTGTTGGACTCCCTCAACAACGCGGTCATCACAGCGCGCACGCTGCACCGGCAGGAAGCCGAACTGGACGCCGCGTTGCTGGCCGCGACCGGGTTGGGTAACACCGGGGAAGACATCTTCCGGCGCGGCGGGCCCTACCTGCAGCGGGG
This sequence comes from uncultured Actinomycetota bacterium, assembly GCA_963802525.1. GTDB lineage: Bacteria > Actinomycetota > Actinomycetes > Mycobacteriales > Mycobacteriaceae > Mycobacterium. Next base: position 42,292 of record CAWDJC010000035.1, read on the forward strand.
GGCCGCCGATCTGGTGCCCACCGCCCAGCTGCTCGACACCTACAGCCCCGAGATCTTCTGCACCATCCGCAACTACTACGACGAAGAACCCGCGGCCTATGCGACGACGGGCGGCGGTAACGGCTACGCGCTGAGAACCATGACCGAGCTGACGTCAGCGTTGGGAGGCATACTGACGCTCCCGGGGCTGGCCGGCACGGTGGCCACTATGGGGCTCCTCGGGCTGGCCGGAGTGGTAGGCGGGGCGCCGAATCCCTATGTGTTTCCGGACAATCTGCCGCGGGTCAACGCTCGCGGCGGGCCGGGGGGTGCGCCGGGTTGCTGGCAGTCGATCACCCATGATCTGTGGCCGGCGCCGTCTCTGGTGCTGGACACCGGCGCCAGTCTCGCGCCGTACAACCACCTGGATACCGGCTCACCGTACGCCATCGAGTATGTGTGGGGCCGCCAAGTCGGGGACAACACGATCAACCCATGAAAATCACCGGCTCCGCTATCAAGCTCGGCATCGTCTCGTTGGTGCTGCTGCTGATCACCGTGGCGATCGTCGTGGTGTTCGGTCAGATGCGCTTCAACCGCACCAACAGCTACACCGCGGAGTTCAGCAATGGCAGCGGCCTGAAAGACGGTCAGTTCGTCCGCGCCTCCGGAGTGGAGATCGGCAAGGTCAAAAAGGTGCGGCTGGTCGAGGGCGGCAGGCGGGCGCAGGTGGACTTCGCTATCGACCGCTCGATACCGCTCTATCAGTCGACGACCGCGCAGATCCGCTACCTCGACCTGTTCGCCAACCGCTACCTGGAGCTCACACGCGGCGAGGGTGAGGGCGCTGACCGGGTCCTGCCGCCGGGCGGATTCATCCCGCTGTCTCGAACTTCACCGGCGCTGGATCTCGACGCCCTGATCGGTGGTTTCAAGCCGCTGTTCCGGGCGCTCGATCCGGAAAAGGTCAACACCATCGCGTCGGCGATCATCACCGTGTTTCAGGGGCAGGGCGGCACGATCAACGACATCCTCGACCAGACCGCGCAGCTGACTTCGCACATCGCTGAACGCGACCAGGCGATCGGCGAGGTGGTCAAGAACCTGAACGTCGTGCTGGACACCACGGTCAGGCATCGCAAGGAGTTCGACCAGACCGTCAACAACTTCGAGAGGTTGATCACCGGGCTGAAGAACCACGCCGACCCGCTGGCCGCCGGCACCGCGAACATCAGCAACGCCGCCGGAACGGTGGCCGACCTGCTGGCGGACAACCGCGCTCTGCTGCACAAGGCGATCAACTACCTGCAGGCCCTTCAGCAGCCGCTCGTCGACCAAAAGGATCAGCTCAGCGATCTGATCCACAAGACACCGACCGCGCTCAACCTGATCGGACGCAGCATCGGCCTCTACGGAGACTGGGTGAACTTCTACGTCTGCGACCTCACGATCAAGTGGAACGGGCTGCAGGCCGGCGGCCCGGTCCGCACGGTCAGGATCTGGCAGCAGCCCACGGGCAGGTGCACGCCGCAATGAGAACGCTGACGGAATTCAACCGCGGCCGTGTCGGTCTTATGGGCGCCACCGTGCTGGTGCTCGTCGTCGCCGTCGGCCAAAGCTTCACCAGTGTCCCGATGCTGTTTGCCAGTCCGAGCTACTACGGGCAGTTCACCGACACCGGTCAACTCAACAAGAACGACAAGGTGCGCATCTCCGGCGTGAATGTCGGCACGGTGCAGGCGCTCGACATCGACGGCGACCACGTCCTGATCAAGTTCACCATCGGCGCCAACACCATCGGCACCGAGAGCCGGCTCGCGATCAAGACCGACACCATCCTGGGCAAAAAAGTGATCGAGATCGAGCCGCGGGGAACCCAGAAGTTGCGGGCCGGGGGCGTTTTGCCGCTGGGCCAAAGCACCACCCCCTATCAGCTCTACGACGCGAACTTCGACATCACCAAGGCCGCCGCCGGCTGGGACATCGACACCGTCAAGCGGTCGCTGAACGTCTTGTCGGAGACCATCGACCAGACCTACCCGCACCTGAGTGCCACCCTCGACGGTTTGACCAAATTCTCCGACACCATCGGTAAACGCGACGAACAGATCAAGCACCTGCTCGCTCAGGCCAACCAGGTAGCCAGCGTGCTCGGTGACCGCAGCGAACAAATCAACCGGTTGCTGGTCAACGCGAAGACGCTGCTTGTCGCGTTCAACGAACGTGGACGGGCCATCGACGCCCTGCTGCAGAACATTTCCGCCTTCTCGGCCCAGGTGCAGGGGTTCATCAACGACAACCCGAACCTGAATCCTGTGCTGGAGCAGTTGCACGCCCTCAGCGACGTACTGGTGGCACGCAAAGACGACCTGGCTCAAACCCTCACGTATGTCAGCCAATTCGCCGCATCGCTGGGAGAATCCATCGCGTCAGGACCGTACTTCAAGATAGTCCTGTCCAATCTGCTGCCGTACTGGATCTTGCAGCCGTTCGTCGACGCCGCCTTCAAGAAGCGTGGTATCGACCCGGAGGACTTCTGGCGCAGCGCCGGCCTGCCCGAGTTCCGCTGGCCCGACCCCAACGGCACCCGGTTCCCCAACGGCGCGCCGCCGCCCGCACCTCCGGTGCTGGAAGGCACCCCGGATCATCCGGGACCGGCCGTCCCACCGGGAACAGCGTGTTCGTACACGCCGGCGCCCGACGCGCCGCCACGGCCGTGGAACCCGCTGCCGTGCGCGGGCGTGGACGTCGGACCGTTCGGCGGCAGTTTCCCCGCACCGATCGACGTGCAGACGTCGCCGCCGAACCCGAACGGCCTGTCACCGACGCCGGGGATCCCGATCGCCGGGCGGCCGGGCCAGCCGCCTCCGGACGTCCCGGGCACACCGGTGCCGCTGCCGCCCAACGCGCCGCCGGGGGCGCGCACGGAGAACCTGCAACCACCCGGCCCCACCCCGCCAGCGTCGACGTTCGCGCCGGGGCTGCCGCCGGGGCCACCCGCGCCTCCGGGACCCGGGCAGCAGCTGCCGGCCCCGTTCATCACGCCGGGTGGCACGGGAGGTAGCGGCGCAACTGGAGGTAGCCAGAATTGAGCACCATCTTCGATTTCCGCAACCCACGGGCCCGGAGGGTCATCGGGACGCTGGTGGTGGCGCTGGCGCTGGTCGCCGGGTTCGTCGGCTGGCGGCTCTACCAGAAGTTGACCAACAACACCGTGGTCGCTTACCTCCCATCGGCGAACGCGCTCTATCCCGGGGACAAAGTCCAGATCATGGGCGTTCGCGTGGGCTCGGTCGACAAGATCGAGCCGGCCGGCGACAAGATGAAGGTGACGTTTCACTACAAGAACAAATACAAGGTGCCCGCCAACGCGTCCGCCGTGGTCGTGAACCCCACCCTGGTGGCATCGCGGACCATTCAGTTGGAGCCACCCTACAAAGGTGGTCCGGTGATGGCCGATAACGCGGTGATCCCAATCGAGCGCACGCAGGTGCCGACGGAGTGGGACCAACTGCGCGAGAGCGTCGCCAATGTCATCTCCAAACTCGGCCCGACACCCGAGCAGCCCAAGGGCCCCTTTGGTGACCTCATCGAGTCCTTCGCCGACGGGCTGGCCGGCAAGGGCAAGCAGATCAACACCACGCTGGACAGCCTGTCGCGGGCGTTGACCGCGCTGAACGAGGGCCGTGGGGACTTCTTTGCAGTGGTGCACAGCCTGGCGCAGTTCGTCAACGCCCTGCACAAAGACGACCAGCAGTTCGTCGCGTTGAACAAAAACCTGGCCCAGTTCACCGACAAGTTGACCGGGTCCGACCGGGACCTCGCCACTGCGATACAGCAGTTCGACTCCCTGCTCTCCACACTGCGCCCGTTCTTGGCCAAGAACCGCGGGGTGCTCGCGCGCGACGTCGACAACCTCGCCAACCTGACCACCACGCTGGTCCAACCCGAGCCGCTGAATGGTTTGGAGACCGCCCTGCACATCGCGCCGACGCTGGAGACGAACATTAGCCAGATTTACCACCCGTCGCACGGCGCGGTCATGTCCATCCCGGCAATCCCGAACTTCGCGAACCCAATGCAGTTCCTCTGCAGCATGATTCAGGCCGGTAGCCGGCTGGGCTATCAAGAATCCGCCGAACTGTGTGCGCAATACCTGGGGCCAATTCTCGATGCGATCAAGTTCAACTACTTGCCCTTCGGCGCGAACCTGTTCAGCACCGCCGAGACGCTACCCAAGGAAGTCGCGTACTCGGAGCCCCGGCTGCAGCCGCCGAACGGGTACAAGGACACGACCGTGCCCGGGATCTGGGTGCCCGATACCCCGTTGTCGCATCGCAACACCCAGCCCGGCTGGGTGGTGGCGCCGGGCATGCAGGGCACACAGGTGGGGCCGATCACGGCGGGGCTGTTGACCCCCGAATCTCTGGGCGAACTGATGGGCAGCGCGGATATCGCACCCCCGCCGTCAGGGCTGCAGACGCCACCGGGACCGCCCAATGCGTACGACGAGTACCCGGTGTTGCCACCCACCGGCTTGCAGGCCCCGCAAGTGCCGATCCCCCCGCCACCACCGGCACCGGGAGTGGTGCCGGGACCGGTCGCTCCGACGCCCGCGCCTGGTGGACCACCGCTGCCCGCGGAGGCGGCCGTGTCGACAGGACCGGGCTCATGAGGCGCGCGACGAGCGCGATGCGCGCGTTGGGCGCTCGGACCCGATACCGGGCCTGGCAGGGATTGGCTCTGCTGGGGGCTGCCGTGGCGCTGACCTCGTGTGCGAGCTGGCACGGGATCGCGAACGTGCCGATGCCCGGTGGCCCGGGCAGCGGGCCCGGCTCCTACATCATCTACGTGCAGATGCCCGACACGCTGGCCCTGAACGACAACAGCCGGGTGCGGGTGGCCGATGTCTTTGTCGGCACGGTGCGCGCGATCAATCTGAAGAACTGGGTAGCCACGCTGACGCTGCGTGTGGACAAGAACGTCAAGTTACCCAAGAACGCCACCGCCAAGATCGGGCAGACAAGCCTCCTCGGTTCTCAGCACATAGAGCTGGCCGCGCCCCCCAACCCGTCCCCGGAGCTGCTGAAGGACGGCGACACCATCCCGCTGAAAAATACGTCCACTTATCCGACGACCGAGCAGACGCTGGCCAGTCTCGCCATGATCTTGCGCGGAGGCGGCATCCCGAATCTCGAAGTGCTGCAGAACGAGGTCTACAACATCCTGAACGGGCGGGGCGACCAGATCCGTGCCTTCCTCGGCAAGCTGGACACCTTCACCGCCCGACTCAACGAGCAACGCGATGACATCACCCGAGCCATCGATTCCACCAACCGGCTGTTGGCGTACGTGGGTCCCCGCTCGGACGTCCTGGATCGGGTCCTCACCGAATTCCCCCCACTGATAAAGCATTTCGCCGACAAACAGAACCTTTTGATCAACGCGGTTGACGCGACAGGACGGCTCAGCCAGGTTGCGGACCAATACCTGTCCGCCTCGCGGAGCGACCTCCACCAGGACCTGCAGTCGCTGCAGTGCCCGTTGCGGGAACTCGGCCGTGCTTCGCAGTATCTGATCCGCGCACTCAAGCTGATCGTCGTCCGGCCGTTCGACATCGACTCCGTGCCGAAGGCGTTCCGCGGCGACTACTTCAACCTGTCGCTGACGCTCGACCTGACCCTCAGCGCTGTCGACAACGCGGTCCTCACCGGGACGGGATTCTCCGGAGCGCTGCGCGCGCTCGAGCAATCGTGGGGCCGCGACCCCGAAACGATGATCCCCGACGTCCGGTACACGCCGAACCCGAACGACGCCCCGGGCGGGCCGCTGGTGGAACGGGCGGATAGGCAATGCTGACCCCCCTCATCAGGCGCCAGCTGATCCTGTTCGGCATTCTGAGCTTGATCACCGCGGTAGTGCTGGGCGGGTACTACCTGCGGATTCCCACCGCGGCAGGGATCGGCCAGTACACGCTGCACGCGGACCTGCCCGCATCGGGCGGTCTGTACGAGACGGCCAACGTGGCTTATCGCGGTGAAACCATCGGCACGGTCACCGCCGTCGAGCCGACCGAGACGGGCGCGCGGGTGACCATGAGCATCGGCAACCGCTACAAGATCCCGATTGACGCGTCGGCGAACGTGCATTCGGTGTCGGCGGTCGGTGAGCAGTATCTGGACCTGGTGTCGGTAGGCAACCCGAGCAAATACTTCTCGCCGGGACAGACCATCACCAATGGCACCGTGCCCACCGAGATCGGGCCGGCGCTGGACGCCGCGAACCGCGGGCTGGCCGCGCTGCCCAAGGACAAGATCGCCTCGCTGCTCGACGAAACAGCCCAAGCCGTCGGCGGATTGGGCCCCGCGCTGCAACGACTGGTCGATGCGACGCAGGCGATCGCCGGCGACTTCAAGACCAATATCCGAGATGTCAACGACATCATCCAAAACTCCGGGCCGATCATCGACAGCCAGGTCAATTCGGGTGACTCGATCGAGCGCTGGTCGCACAACCTGGACATCCTGGCCGCGCAGAGCGCGGAGAACGACCAGCACGTGCAAAGCATCCTGACGCAGGCGGCGCCGACCGCCGATCAGGTCAACGCGGTGTTCAGCGACGTCCGCGAATCGCTGCCGCAGACACTGGCGAATCTCGAGATCGTGCTGGACATGCTCAAGCGCTACCACAAAGGCGTCGAGCAATTGCTGGTCGCCTATCCGCAGGGCGCCGCGGAAGGCCAGACGGTAACGACGCCTTTCCCCGGCTACGCTGCGCTCGGCACCTCGCTGACGATCAACCAGCCCCCGCCGTGCCTTACCGGCTTTCTCCCGGCGCCTGAGTGGCGGTCTCCGGCGGACACCAGCCTGGCGCCGATGCCTTCGGGAACATATTGCAAGATCCCGCAGGACACTCCGGCCAACGCCGTGCGCGGGGCACGCAACCTGCCGTGTGTGGATGTCCCCGGTAAACGCGCTGCGACGCCGCGGGAATGCCGCGACCCCAAACCGTACGTTCCGTTGGGCACCAACCCGTGGTACGGCGACCCGAACCAGATCCTGACCTGCCCCGCGCCGGCGGCACGCTGCGACCAGCCGGTGAAGCCGGGTCAGGTGATACCCGCGCCATCGGTCGACAACGGTGTCAACCCGGCGCCCTCCGACAGGGTGGCGGGGACACCGCCTCCCGTCAGCGATGTACTGCAGCGGCCGGGATCGGGGACCGTCCAGTGCAATGGGCAGCAGCCAAACCCCTGCGTCTACACCCCCAACGGGCCTCCCCCGGCCATTTACACTCCACAGAGCGGTGACCTGGTAGGGCCCGACGGTGTCAAGTACGCGGTCGAAAATTCGACCAAAACGGGAGACGACGGATGGAAGGACATGCTGGCGCCGCCCGGCTGAATCCCACCGACGTTGCTGACGGCTCGTCCGAAAGAGTCGGAGATGCGTGAACTCAGGTCGGTCCCAAGGTCCGCGGCGCGTTCAATTCCGTTGATTCACAGGACTTTTCGCCTCAGTCCGGACCTGTCGGCGGGCGGAACTTCGCCCGTCCCGCCCAACCCCACGCCTTCGCGCAAAGCGCGTCGTGCAGCTTCCCCACTCGCCGGCCGGGCCGGGCAGGATCGTTGACACTGACCGCACGTACAGTCATATACTGTGCGTGATGGCTGAATCGGAGCGCACCGCGGTTTTGCTGCACACAGCTGGTTCAACACCCCGCGGGCAGCCGGTGAACACGGAGCGGAGCGAAATGCGGGAAGTGATTGGCCTGGGCCAACTCCGGAGTGACGCCTGTACGTATCTCGAGCGGGTTGCCGCCGGGGAGACGTTTGATGTCGTCCGCCGCGGCAAATTGGTGGCACAGATTGTGTCCGTCGGTGACTGGAGGGTGGCTCCGATCCCGGCGCGATCTGTCAAAGTCGCGGCACCGGACGCCGGCGGGTGGGTCGGGCTTGACGAACTACGAACGCGTGCCGGGCGGTGCTTCGATCGGGTTGCGGCCGGGGAGACGATTTATGTCGTGCGCGGCGGCCGATTGCTGGCGCGGATCGTGTCGGCCGGTGACTCCGGGACGACCCCGATACCGGCGGACGCTGGTCAGCGGATTGAGCTTGACGAACTGCGAAGGCGTGCGGGGCGTTATTTCGATCGGGTTGCCGCGGGGCAGACGATCGAGGTCATTCGCAGCGGCGAGCTGGTTGCCCGCATCGTGTCAGTCGCCAGTAGCGACGCCCGCAGGAGCCAGACGTACGAAAGCCACCATGCCACTGCCGATTCCGCAGCAGCGGCTACTGTAGCGGCTTCGTTGCCGATCGACTAGCACGATGTCGATGTCCGGTGCCTGGGCGGCGGCAGCTTCGCTAAAACTAGGTGTCGGAAGGGAATTCACCGGGGACGTCAAATGAAGGCCTATCAAACCGTGGTCGTCGGCACTGACGGCTCGGAGTCGTCGCTGCGTGCGGTCGACCGTGCCGGCGCGATCGCCGCCGAGTCGAACGCGAAGCTGATCATTGCGACGGGATACTTTCCCCACAAGGACGATGTGCGCGCCGTCGACGCCCTCGGGGACGAGGCCTACAAGGTGCACGGCAACGCGCCAATCTACGCGATGTTGCGCGAGGCCCGTGATCGGGCCAAGGCGGCCGGGGCCACGGACATCGAAGAACGGGCGATTGAGGATGCTCCGGTACATGCGCTGGTGGAGCTCGCCCAGAAGGTTGCCGCCGATCTGCTGGTGGTCGGCAATGTGGGACTGGACGCCCGCTCCGCACTCATCGGGCGGGTTTTCTCGATCCCCGGAGGCATCGCCACCCAGGCCAAGGCCGACGTACTGATCGTCCACACCACTGCCTGACCGGCGCGCGCTGACCCGTTTGACTGATTAGTGCCGGCCGGCGCTTCCCCGGGCTGGACCAATGTGCGCCGTTTGCCCCTGCGATATGGTTAGGCTAACCTAATCACATCCGATAGGAAGGCTTGTTGTGACGGTTACCCTGCCGATTGATCCTCACGCCGATCCGTCCCGGCGCGCCTGGCTGCCCTGCCCGAACTGCGACTGGGGCCGCAGCGCCTGCGTGGACTGCCGCAGCGACCGCAACTGCCGCGCGCATTGGCAGTATCTGCTGAGCAATCAAGCGACGCGGGTCAACCTGCAATGTCCGGGCTGCACGACCCTGTGGTCGACCGACACGCGACACCGCTAAGTCTGGGCGAACGCGTCGTCGGGCAGCGGGCGTTGACAGACCGCGTGTGCCTCGGCGGCGCTGAGCCCGAACAGACGCAAAACGTTTTCGGTGACGTTGTCAGCGGACCGTGCGTCGTCGCGATCCGGGTCGTCGCGCAACAGTTTTCCAAGTCCCAGCAGCGCGCCGCCGGCCATGGCGAGGGCGAGTTCGGGGTCGTCAACCGTGAATCTCCCGGCGTCGACGCCGGCTTTGATGTCGCGCAGTGCCCGAGGGGCCAGGCCGCGATCGGACGACAGCAGCGCCGGTCCGCTGGCCAACAGGATCTCGCTTTCCTGCGGGCGCCGGCGAAACAGGCGGCCGGTCAGCCGGAAGCTGGTGGCAAAGGTTTCCGCGGGGTCGTCGATCGACTCGGTGAGCCGGTCCAACATCGCTCCGTGCGCGTCGAGCACGTCGGCGACCGCGGCCTCGAACAACTGCTCCTTGCTGTCGAAGTGGTTGTAGAAGGAACCCATGCCGACGTCGGCCGCCTGGGTGATCTCCAAGACCGGCACGTTGACCTTTCCCTCGGCGATCAACCGCTGGGCGGCCCTGATCAGCGCCGCTCGGGTGCGCTGTTTGCGCCGTTCCAAGCGGCTGGGCGGCTCCGGATCCTCGGGCATCGCACTCATCTTTAGCAGTATGCATCACTTTTGAGGATTTCGTCAGAATGTCTTGACCGAACGTTGTCCCGTATGTGACGATTTCGTCAGTTAACTTGAGGATGGCCATGAACCTGACACACGCCCATCGAAACCTGCACAGCGAGCAGGGAGCGCTGCCGGGCGAACACCCCGGGCGGTCCCGCAATCCGGTGATCAAGGTCGCCGACATCGCCTGGCTGCAGTTCGAAAAGCCCGACCTCACGCGCGCTGAGACGTTCGCCCACGCCTTCGGCTTCCAAACGGCGCGACCCGCCCCCGACGAACTTCACTTGCGCGGCACCCAGGCGGGCGGACCGTGTGTGATCCTGCGCCGCGGGCCGCGCACGCGATTCACCGGCGTGGCATTCCGGGCCTGCGACGAGGCGGACGTGTTGCGCCTGGCCGACAAATCCGGCGCCCCCGCGCGGCCGCTGCCGGAGAACCTCGGCGGCCTGTCGGTCGACCTGATCGACCCCAGCGGCATGCCTGTCCGCGTCGTCGCCGGCCTGCACGAGTTGCCTGAGTTGCCCGGCCAGCAGCCCCACGTTTTCAATTTCGGAGACGACGGGCGGCGCACCAACACCGGTCAGCGGCCCCCGCGCGTACCCGCGCGAGTGCAGCGGCTGGGCCACCTGGTGGTGCAGTCGACGAAGTACCTCGAGACGCTGGAGTGGTACCTGGACAACCTCGGACTGATCGTTAGCGACTTCCTGTTCTTCCCGGGCCAGCGCCACCGCGGACCGACCATGAGCTTCATCCGCTGCGATCGAGGATCGACACCGGCCGATCACCACACGCTGGCTATGGCGCTGGGTCCCGCCAACCGTTACCTGCACTCGGCGTACCAGGTCACCGACCTCGACGCCCTGGCCGCCGGCGGCGAATACCTCAGGGAGCGAGGCTATTTCCGCTCCTGGGGAATCGGCAGGCACATCCAGGGCAGCCAGATCTTCGACTACTGGCGCGATCCCGACGGCTTCCTGGTCGAGCACTTCGCCGACGGTGACCTGTTCGACAGCGCCCTCGAACCCGGCTGGGCGCCCTTCACCGCTTCCGGACTGGCCCAATGGGGACCGCCGCCGACCAGAGACTTCCTCGGCACCGACCTGAAATCCGCTCGCCACGAACTTGTTTCGATGATCACCGCACTGCGCGCAAGAAACGAATTCGATGTCAACCGCCTCGTCGGCCTACTGAAAGTACCCAGCTCATGACCGTTTCCGTGCTGCACACCGCCGGCGCCTGGTGGCTCAAAACCCCCAGCGGCGCCGCGAAGATCGACACCACCGCCACCACCACCGCCGGACTTCTGACCGACCGGGCCGCGTTCGAGGCCGCCATTCAGGCCTCGATAGATAGCGGGGCCAGCGCCGAAACGATCGCCGTGGACGGTCTGAAGCTGATCTCACCGGTGACCAGGCCGTGCCGAGTGGTCGCTCAGATGACGAACTTCGAGTCGCATGTCAGGGACGCGGGCATGAACCCGGCATCGGTTCCGCTCACCTTCTTTCGCAAGGCATCCGCGTCGATCAACGGTCCGTTCGACGACATCGTCAAACCCGCACACGTCAAGCTACTCGACTACGAGGTGGAGATCGGGCTGGTGATCGGACGCGCGATCCCAATCGGCACAACCATTTCCGACGCCAACCTCGCCGACTTCATCGCCGGGCTCGTCGTCGCCAACGACGTTTCCGCACGTGATATCCAGCTTCCGCAGACCCAGTTCTACGAGGCCAAGTCCTACCCCACGTTCACGCCGGTCGGGCCGGAGCTGGTGCTGCTGACGGCCGACGAACTCAAGCGGTTCGGCGATCTGAGGCTGCGCCTGAGCGTCAATGGCGACGAGCGGCAAAACGCGCTCGTCGACGGCGACATGCTGTACCGGCCTCTGGAGGCGCTGCAGTCGCTCACCCAATTCCAGGAGCTCGCCCCGGGTGACCTGGTGCTCACCGGCACCCCGGCCGGCACCGCGTTAAGCGCGCCGCCGAAGGCGGTGCAGATGATCGGAAACCTGTTGCCGCCGGCCCTCAAGTGGAAGATGTTCTTCACGCGCCAGGCCGGCAACCGGGACTATCTGCAGGACGGCGACGTCGTTGAGGCGTCGGTGGCCACCGACGACGGGGCCATCGATCTCGGAACCCAGCGCACCGCAGTGCGATTCGCGTGACGGATAACCCTATTCGGCACGTTCCCATCGTCCCCGTCGTCCCCGTCGTCATCGTGGGCGCCGGACCGACCGGTATCACCGCCGCCACGCTGTTGGCACAATACGGACTGGAGTGCCTCGTCCTCGACCGCTGGCCCGGGGTGTACCCGCAGCCACGTGCCGTGCACTTGGACGACGAAATCTACCGCGTCATCGCCCGCCTCGGCATCGCCGACGAGTTCGCCGCGATTTCGCGGCCCACGCTGGGTTTGCGCCTGCTGGACAACCGATCCCAACGAACCCGCGTGCTCGCCGAGTTCAACCGCGATCCCGCTCGCAGCCCGAACGGGTTCCCGCAGGCCAACATGTTCGATCAACCGGAATTGGAGGCCCTGCTGCGCGCAAATCTCAAGCGGTATCCGAACGCCCAGCTACGCGGCGACGCCGAGGTCACCGCGTTGGCCGAGAGCGGCAAGGGCATACGCGTCACGTTCACCGACCGATCCGACGGCCAAGTTCACCAGGTCGAGGCCGACTACCTGCTGGGCTGCGATGGCGCCAACAGCATGGTGCGCGCCCAGATCGGCTCCGCCATGCGGGATTTGAAGTTCGAGCAGCGCTGGCTGGTGGCCGACGTGGCCAGCACCGCCGACCTGCAACAGTGGGACGGCGTGCACCAGGTCTGCGACCCGGCCCGTGCGGGAACCTACATGCGGATCGGACCGGCCCGCCACCGCTGGGAGTTCCAATTGCTCCCGGGCGAAAGCGCCGAAGAGTTCGGCACTTTGGATGCGCTGCGACCGCTGATCGCGCCGTGGACGGCCGCCGTTGCCAACAGCGACCTGACGCTGCTGCGGGTCACGGAGTACACATTTCGCGCGCAGATCGCCGACCGCTGGCGCCGCGGGAACGTGTTCATCCTCGGCGACGCGGCGCACCTCACTCCCCCGTTCATCGGCCAGGGCATGGGAGCGGGCGTGCGGGATGCGGCCAACCTCGCCTGGAAGATCGCCGGAGTCCACGACGGCACCTTGGCCGCAGACGTCCTCGACACCTATGAACTGGAACGCAAGCCACACACCCGCCACATGATTCGGCTGGCGCTGGGTGTCGGCTGGGCGATGACCGGCGGCGGCCGCGTGGGCGACGTGGCGCGCCGCCTCGTGCTGCCCCGGCTGCGGCTGATACCCGGTCTGCGCGACAAGGTGGTCGACTCGACCACGCCGGCGCTGCATGCTTCCGCGCTGGTGTGCAGATCCCGCCGACCGCGCCGGCTCGCCGGCACGCTGTGCCCGAATCCATTGCTGTCCAATGGTCGACGGCTCGACGACGTGATCGGCACGGGTTTTGCGCTGATCACCAGGAGTGGCCCCGGCGCGTCCGACCAAGCATTACTCCGACGCCGCGGCGTCGTCGTGCTGCTTGCTCAACCCGGCAGCGCGCTCGACGTGTGGCTGCGTCGGGGGCACGCGACCGCCGCGTTGGTGCGCCCGGATCGGACAGTCATGCGCGCCGAGCGCGACCTGACGGCGTTATGCGCGTGGATGGCCACCGTCCTTCGCGGTGAGGCCTTCAGCTAGACACCGACGACGGCCTGGCGACGATCACCGGTATCTGGACGGAGTGCAGGACGGCGTTGCTGACCGAGCCCAGCAGCATGCCGGTCAGACCACCTCGGCCGTGACTGCCAACGACGACAAGCTGTGCGGATTGCGACTTTTCGGCGAGCTGCCGCGCCGGCCGGTCGCGTACGACCAGCCGATGCACGGTCACGTCGGGGTAGCGTTCTTGCCAGCCCGCCAAACTCTCGGCGAGGCTGCGGTGCGCCTCCGCTTCCAGCGACGACCAGTCCGCTTCGGGAAGTACGCTTACCGCGATGTCGCTCCATGCGTGCAAGGCCACAGGTCGACGCCGCGACGAGACGCTTCGTCGAACGCGATCGCCGTGGCGAGCTCGGAAGCCGGAGAGCCGTCGATTCCCACCAGGACGGGAGCCTGCGGCGCGTCCGCTAGTTCTTCGTCACGGACTACTGCGACCGGACAATTCGCATGCCGCACCACGGTCGAACTGACCGAACCGAGGACGCCGCGTGCCAGCAATCCTCGTCCGGAGGAGCCCACGACGATCATTTCCGCCTCATCGGACATTTTGATCAGGGCCAGCGCCGGGGTGGAATACACCAACTCCCTGCCGATGCTGACCTTCCCGTCCGCCGGCATCGCGTCTTCGGCGATCTGCATCGCGTGCATGATGGCCTTCTTGCCGTCGTCTTCCAGCCCGACCACCAGCGAATCGGGGTACGGAACCGGCGGCCAGGTAGCGGTGGGGGTCGCCACCGCGTGGACGACGGTCAGTGGAATGTGTCTCATTGCCGCGTCGCGGGCCGCCCACGATGCGGCGGCATTCGATGCCGCCGAGCCGTCGACCGCGACGACGATGCCTAGACGCTTTGCGGGTGTCGACATCTGGTTTCTCCCTTCGTCACCAGCGACGCTATCGGGCGGTGGGTCACCGGTCTTGGGGCTTTAGTCCTCAACCATTCGGGACAGAGGATTGTCGCTGGAACCCGTTGGGGCCGTTGGCTCCCCTTGGCCGACAGAAGTCGCCGGGATGTAACCGCCCCGTCACCGGCTGGTCAGGCAACTCTGCGCCGAACGTGTACTCACTGCGACGATTCGGCGGGATTTTCTCGCACTGAGTACACGTTCGGTTCAGGGACCGGCCGGTTGCGTCACGAAGTCGATGAGCTCCTCGACGCGGCCGATAAGCGCCGGCTCCAGATCGTTCCAGTCGCGGACCCTCGAGCGGATGCGCCGCCAGGCCCGGGCGATGTCCGCCTGGTCGGCGTGCGGTGGGCCCAGCGCTGACAGGCCCCGTGCTTCCACTCCATGTGCCGCGGCACCTTCGGCCAGGCCGCCAGGCCAAGCCGCTGCGGCTTGACGGCCTGCCAGATGTCGACATAGGGGTGACCGACAACCAGCGTGTCGGGGCCGCCCGATCCTCGTCGTACTGCCTCGGCGATCCGCGCCTCCTTGGAACCCGCGACCAGGTGGTCAACGAGCACGCCCAGCCGGCGGCCGGGACCGGGCGCGAAGCCTGCCACGATGCCCACCAGATCGTCTGTGCCACCAAGGTGCTCGACGACGACGCCCTCGATGCGCAGATCTTCTCCCCAGACCTGTGCGATCAGTTCGGCGTCATGACGGCCCTCGACATAGATCCGGCCAGCCCGGGCGACCCGGGCACGGACGCCTGGCACCGCGACCGAACCGGATGCCGTCTTGCCCGCGGCCGCGGGCGCCGGGCGGCGCGGAGGGGTGAGGATCGCTGGGCGCCGTCGGTGTCTTTGAGAACAACGACACCCGCCGAAACGGTGAATCGGTCACAACGAGTCCTGTCAGGCCTGCCGCGCCGCAATTCGGTCGGTACCGACCAGCACTCTTGCAACGAGGAAGCCGAACACGAATCCACCGACGTGGGCAAAGAAAGCGACACCGCTGCCACCGGTCTTCGGCTGGACCAGCGAGTAGTTGCTTTCGAAGAATTGGTACAGGAACCAACCGCCGAGGAATACCCATGCCGGGATGTCGATCGGGAACCACCCCACTAGCGTGCGGATGCGTGAGCTGGGATAGAGCACGAGATATGCGCCCAGCACGGCAGCGATCGCGCCGCTGGCGCCGAGAGTCGGTACCTGCGCATCAGACGCCGAGCCGAAGAGCAAGGTCATCGCGGTCTGCGTCATCGTGGCCAAGAATCCCCCGGCGAAGTACAGGAGCAGATAGCCGAGCCGCCCGAACGCATCCTCGACGTTCTTGCCGAAGATCACCAGGAACAGCATGTTGCCGAGGATGTGATCCCAGCTCGCGTGCAGGAACATGGCCGTGATCCAACCGACTCCCCAGGGAACGCCTATGTGGCAGGCGTTGTCGACGTTGCACGGATAGAACGACGCTCGGTTGACCACCTCATCCCCGTTCGGCAGTTCATAGAACAGCCAGACCGCGAAGTTGACAGCGATGAGGGCGCTGTTGACGACCGGGAACCGGCGGGCCGGAATGCCGTCGGAGTAGGGGATCATCCGGGAGGCCTCTGGCAACCGTCGCTTTGTGGTCCCCGCATTGACTTCGGTGGCGGAGCCGTTTTGCTGGTACACGCGTTTGTCATGAGCTCCCTTTGGCTGTGGGCACCGGTGTTGGCGAGGCAATTGTCCCGCTCGGGTGATCGGTCGTCATTGTTGCTGCCGACACCATCCGCGAAGTGAAACTGTGGTGGTTAATAATGGATAAGGCTGCGTTAAGGATTCGGGCGTATGTCCAAAGAATCCATAAAAATGTGCGTAATTGACCGTGGTGTTGCCGGATTGATGACTTCGTCGCTGCTATGTTGAGGCTCGTGCAACGAACTGCCGTCGACACTTAGCCCGCGGCGGTTAGCGAGGTGGAAGCATGGACCTGGCCCATTGGGTATCGAGCATTGTCGCTTTTGTGAGGGCCGGTTACCCCACCGGCATGCCCGCTACCGGTTATGTGCCGCTTGCGGCGTTGTCGCACCGGCGCGCGACCAACGACGAGATCAACACCATCGCAAGCGAACTCATTACGCAACGGCTTCGGGAGATCAGCGCCGCCGATGTCGGCGTGGCGATCACCCGTATCACCAATGAAATGCCGTCGCAGGATGACATCGCACGCGTCCGGCGTCGACTCGACGCGATGGGCTGCGCGCGGAGGTAAGCATCCGAGAGTTCGGGCCGCTCACGAGGTCGGAGCGGTTCAGAAGATGCTCAAGAGATCCGAAGGCCGTCTGCGCCGAAGAAATGCAAGTGCCCGGGCTCGGGATGCAGGCGCACGCGGCTGCCCTTTTCGGGCGGATGACGACCGTCGGCCCGCGCGACGATGGGCTGATCGATCACCTTGCCCGGTCCCGTGATTCGGCCGTACAGGTAGGCGTCCGCCCCCAGCTCCTCGACCACGTCCACTTCCATCTCGACACCGAGGCCGCCCAGTTCGAAGTGCTCGGGACGGACCCCGACGACCACCTCGCTTGCGTTGCCCGCGATCTCACGGGGCAGCTTGATCGGCCAATCCCCCAGCGCCACCGAGGAGTCCACTATCGGAAGGGTGAACAGGTTCATCGCCGGGGACCCGATGAATCCCGCGACGAATACGTTGTCGGGGTTGCGATAGAGCTCGCGGGGCGTCGCGAACTGTTGCAGCACCCCGTCGCACAGCACGGCGACGCGGTCACCCATGGTCATGGCTTCCACCTGGTCGTGCGTGACGTAAACGGTGGTGGTGCCGAGCCGCCGTTGCAGCGCGGCGATCTGGTTGCGGGTCTGCACCCGCAGTTTGGCGTCGAGGTTGGACAGCGGCTCGTCCATCAGAAACACCTGCGGGCGGCGCACGATCGCGCGGCCCATCGCCACCCGCTGGCGCTGACCACCGGAGAGGTCTTTGGGCTTACGATCCAGATAGGGTTGCAGTTCAAGCAGTTTCGCCGCGGCAAGTACCTGCTCGCGAATCTCGGCTTTCGGGGTTTTGGCGATCTTCAGCGCGAAGCCCATGTTCTGCGCCACCGTCATGTGCGGGTAGAGCGCGTAATTCTGAAAGACCATCGCGACGTCGCGATCCTTGGGATCGACATTGGTGACGTCACGGTCGCCGATCCGGATGCGTCCGGAGTCCAGCGTTTCCAGTCCGGCCACCATCCGCAGCGAGGTCGTCTTGCCGCATCCGGACGGCCCGACCAGCACGACGAACTCGCCGTCCCCGACGTCCAGATCGAGGGCGTCCAGGGCCGGCCGATCCGTTCCCGGGTAGCGCCGCGTCGCCTGCTCGAAACTCACCGAAGCCATGACTATCCGTTCATACCGGTGACGGCGATACCGCGGACAAAGGAACGCTGGGCGACGGCGTAGATGATGACCAGCGGCACCATGATCAACATGGACGTCGCCATGATCACCGGCCACCTGGCGACGTACTCGCCCCGCAGCCGGACCAGGCCGAGCGTCAGCGTCGCCAAGCTGTTGCGCTGGATCATCAGCAGCGGCCACAAAAAGTCGTTCCACACGTTGACCCAGGTGAGCACCGCAAGGACCATCACCGCCGGCCTGGCGTGCGGCAGCAGGATGCGCCAGTAGATCTGCCACGGCGAGCAACCGTCGAGGATCGCCGCTTCCTCGAGATCGGTTGGTAGCGTGCGGAAGAACTGGCGCATGAGATAGGTGCCAAAGGCGCTACCGAACAAACCCGGAACGATCATCGCCCACGGCGTGTCGACCCAGCCCAAGGTCCGCATCAGGATGAACTGCGGGATCACGGTGACGGTCAGTGGAACCATCAGCGTGCCCAGGTACAACACAAACAACGTATCGCGGCCACGAAATTGCAGCCGCGCGAAGGCGTATCCGGCCAGCGAGCAGAAGAACACCTGTCCGGCCGTTACACAGCCGGCGTACAGCACGGTGTTGAAGAACATGCGCCAGAACGGCATGAGCGTGAAGACCTCGGTGTAGTTCGACCACCGCGGGTGGGCCGGCAACAGTCTTGGCTCGGTCACCTCGCCTTCGTTCTTCAACGAGCCCGACACCGCCCAGGCGATCGGGAACAGCCAGCACCAGCCGATGGCGAGCAGCGCGGTGTACACCAGAAGGCCACGAAAGACATTGCGCTTGAACACACGCTCACCCGAGACCACGAGACGCCTCCAATGACCGTTGGCGGGTGAGCCGCAACTGCAACACGGTGAGCACCAGCAAGATGGCGAACATCACCCACGCCAGGGCGGACGCGTAGCCGAATTCCAGGAAAGAAAACGCGTGCTGAAAGAGCATGATGCCCAGAACGTAGGTCGCCGATTCCGGGCCGCCGTTGGGTCCGTTGAGGACATAGACCATGTCAAACGCCTGGAACGCATGGATGATCGAAATGACCACCACGAACGACATGGCCGCGCGGATCAGCGGCACCGTGATGAACACGAACTGCCGTATCTCGCCCGCACCGTCGATTCTGGCCGCCTCGTAAACGGTTTCCGGAACCCCCTGCATCGCGGCCAGCAGGATGACGGTGGCGAACGGGACGCTCCTCCACACGCTGACCATGCATAGCGAAACCATGGCCCATCTGGGGTCCACCAGCCAGGGGATCGGCCCGATCCCAACCCATCCGAGCATGATGTTGAGCAGCCCATCGTCGGTGTTGAAGACGAACTGCCACACGACCGCCATCACCACCGACGAGATGGCCAGCGGCAGAAAGACGATCGTCCGAAAGATACCGATGCCCTTGACCTTTCGGTTCAGCACCCCGGCGACGACGAGGCTGATGATCAGGGTCGGCACGACCGTCCCGAGGGTGAAAACCACCGTGTTGCGGATCGCGATGAGAAACAGTGGGTCGGAAGTGAAGAGTTCTCCGAAGTTCTTCAGGCCCACATACTTCGGCGGCCGAAAGACGTCCCAGTTCTGAAAGCTCATGTACAGCGAGAACCCGAGGGGAAACAGCATGAACACCGCGACCGCGGCCAGGTTGGGCGCGACGAACAGGCGACCGGCCCGGGCACGCCGTCGTGTGGGGCCGGAGCCTTTCGAACCTTCGCGGGTAACCGGCCCGGGCACGGCGGATGTGTCGATCGATGTCATGGGGTGCGCAGCACCTCGTCGACGGCGGGCGACAGCCTGGCCAGAGACGTCGCCGGATCGGATCCGCGCAGCACCGGTCCGAAGCTGCGGTCCATCAGGGCGACGATCTTTTCCCACGCCGGGGTGACCGGCAGTCCGTCCGAATACGCCGGTCCCTGAGTGAGCACGGCGAGGTTGCCGATCCTGTGATGTGATTCGGCGAATCCGGTTGAGTTGAGCGCGGAGCGAAGCACCGGGACGAAGAGGGTGGATTCACCGGTCAACGCCTGGCCGACGGGGCCGGTCGCGAATTTCACGAATTCCCATGCCTGCTCCTTGCGTTGACTGCTCGCGGAGATGGCCAGCCCGGTGGATCCGATATTGGAGCGGGCTGCCTGCCCCTGCCGGCGCGGCCCTACGGGCAACGGCGCGACATCGAAATCCAGGCCGTCGGCTCGAAGGAATGTCTGGTACCGCCAGTGGCCACCCAGCGCGATCGCCGCCTTGCCCGCCGCGAAAAGGTCGGGCGTGGACATCGACTGCACCTCGGATGCGTTGGGCGCCACCCTGTGTTTGTTGGCCAGGTCGGCGTAGAACTGCACCGCGTCGATGAAGGCGTCGTTGTCGAAATTGAAGTGGGTCGGGTTCTTCAGCGGGGTGGACCACGGCACCCCGTTATTCATCGCGAACAACCCGGCCGAATAGTACGAGAACCACAAATTGACGAAGCCCCACTGCGTGGCTCGCCCGGACCTATCTCGCCTGGTGAGGGCGGTGGCGGTGTTCAGGAATTCGGTGAAACTCCACGGCCGTTCCCACGTCCCGGGTGGCGCCGGCAGCCCGGCCTCGGCGAAAAGCCGCTTGTTGTAGAACAGGTAGTTTCCAGACCACTGTTCCGGGAGTGCGTACTGGCCGCCGTTGAACGTGAAGGTGTCATATAGCGACGGGATGCTGTCCGACCTCAGTTCCGCCGCGAAACTTTGGTCGCGGGCCAGCATGGTGTTGAGGTCGAGCAAAACGCCCCGGTCGGCCAGTTCGGCGTAGGTCAATTCCCACGCCATCAGCACATCCGGGCACTTGCCGCCGGCGCAAAACGTCGATAGCTGCTGCATCACCCCCGGCGCGGACAACACCGCCCGAACTTTGATGTCGGGGTGGCGGCGCTGGAATTCCTCGACGATGCGCATCCTGCGATCCCGCTCGTCCGGATTGGCCGCGAAGAAGAAGGTCAACGCGTCGTCGTCGGGAGCGCAGCCGACGGCCCAGGGTGCCAGCGACGCCGCGGTGAGCGCACCGGCGCCCCGCAGCAGGCTTCGCCGCCCGAACGCCTTATCGAGCATGGTGCTCCCGATGTTGCCCGGTAGCCGGTCGCCGCGCCGGCTGTCTCCGATGTCCTTGGTACCCGATGCGGGTGTGGTGTTGCTGGGACGGCCGACCCGGCAGCGCGAGAACGGCCCGGCGCAGGTGGTCGGCATCGCCGTGCGCGGGATCCACACGATCCTTCGGTGCGCTCATGAGTCACCTTTTGTGCACGGACGTCGTCAAGAAGATGAGCGCATCCATCGAACTCTCTGTCGCAAAGGAGACCAGCACCATGACCCTACCGGTTGTGCGCCGCAACGTGCTCTGCGGCCATTCGGCTCGCCGCTGCGGAAATAGGTGGAGGACAAGGGATTGACTCAGATGCATATCGCATACGTCGTGATCACGCTGACGACCGCCGTCGTCACCGCCGGAATAGCCGTAGCCGACCTCATCCCCGCCGGATTCGTCCTGGCGAACTCGGCCGAGGTCGGGGTGCCGCGCTCTTGGTTGCCGGCACTAGGGGCGGTAAAGCTGGCCGGGGCCGTCGGGCTCGTTGTCGGGCTCCTGAGCCTGCCCGCTCTGGGAATTGCGGCCGCCGTAGGCCTGGTCCTGTTCTTCGTCGGCGCGGTCATTACGCACCTAAGGGCCCGCGTCCTCTACAACATCGCGTTTCCCGGCGCCTACTTGTGCCTGTCCGCGGCAACGCTGGCGCTGATGGTTGTGCGCTGAACGGGGGTGCGTCGTCGGCGTTGCTAGCTGGGCAATTTGTCCTTGACGACCGAATCTTGTTTCCGGGCGATATCGAGCACGACGTCTTGCGGAGCGGGATCGTTGGGTGCGCTGTCGAACTCCAAGTCGACGCCCACCCTCCCCTCGGCGAATGTCACATACGTCACCGATTTTGAGTTGTCGGGCGACAGGCCCACGGCGATGAGTCCGTTCGTCCCGATGTCGAAGGGCTGTGGGGCGGCCGTGACGTACTTGCCGAACGATTGGGCTCGTTCTTTGGCCTGCTGGGCGGCGATCGTTGGATCGGTGAAGATGACGACGAGATCGTCGATGGTGCGCGAGCGTTCGGCGTTACCGAACGTCACCCCCGCTCCGGCCACACCGCCAGGATTCTGCACCGGCGGCGCTGTGGCGGTGGCATCGGCGCCGACGTCGCTCGGCTGGAGCAGCAAGTACGTGTAGTCGCCCAGTGGTGCAACCCCGGACGGGGGCGCGCTCGACGTAGTCGGCGCTGCCGAACTCGATGACGCCGTTGACGACGACGGTGAAGATGGGGCCGTCGACGAGCTCGACGAGGGAGAGGAGCTGTTGAACTTAACGGTGCAGCCAGTTACAAGACTCAGCGCGGCGGTGAACGCCACTCCGACGCCGAAAATCCGCACCACACCCATAATCTGCCTCCATTTCAGGCCTCTATCCAGGGACAGCTATTTCTACGGCACTATCGCGCGCACGGCAATACATCGAAACGATCCGATGCGGGCAAATTGCGATCGCCCCGGGAGACGTCGCCGCCTTCAGGCGGGAAAGTACCGGATTTGGTTGATGGCGTTGCCCCGCCACGCCACATCGGCGAACACAATGCCGCGCCCGTGAGCCGAGTTGAGCGAAGCCGCGACAGTGCTGCCCGCGCTGATCACCTTGGTGCAGCTGGCCCCGTGGAGTTGCGCGACGCGCTCGGCGATGTCGAGCGGGTCGCGGTCACCCAAAGTTATTGAGGCAGTTGATGACAGCGCCCGCAGAGCGGCGAACTTGTCGCCTCGCGCTACATCGCCGACAAACGCCTCCGCGATCTTCTTGTGCCGCGCCCCGACTCGTCGAAAGCCGGCCACGCGACAGTTGGAGGGCGGGCGACGCTGCCCGCGACCCAGTGCGCAGGATCTGCAGCATCATCGCCGGCAATCCCAATAGGCCCGCAATTCGGCAATCTGCCAGTGGCCGTTAGCTTCTCGGAGGTCCTCTCGGAGGTCATAGCGCAGGAATGCCGGAATGTACATCGTCACGGCCGATCCCATCGACACCTCGAGCGCGAGGTCGCGCAGAACGACGGCGCCGAACACGATATCGAGGTCGCGATGGAATTTGATGTCACGCGGACCGATGAGAGTGTCGTAGCAGCGGTAAATCTGCTCGCGCCGCACGTGCGGCTGCGAGCCAACCGGATCTTCAACCCGGGCGTCAGCGGTGAAGACACCTACCCAGCCGTGGCGATCCGTGCACGGTGAACGCATGCGGTGACCGCTCCACCGCGGCCAGTGGGTCGTCCCGTTTCGGCGGGGCCATCAGCAGCTCCCGACCAACACGATGCCGGCGGTGCGCATCTCCGCCAGCGCCGCTTCGGCCGAATCCGGCGACACGGCCGCGGTCAGGTCCACCAGCACCCGGGTGGTCAGGCCGGCCCGTACCGCGTCCTCGGCGGTCCGGCGGACGCAATGATCGGTGGCGATGCCGACCACGTCGACCTCGTCGACCCCCCGCTCGTGCAACCACCCCAGCAACGGGGTCCCGCTCTCGTCGACGCCCTCGAAGCCGCTGTAGGCCGCGGCGTAGGCGCCCTTGCGGAACACCGCCTCGATCGGGCCGGTGTCGAGATCGGGATGAAAATCCGCACCGGGGCCCCCGGCGACGCAGTGCGGGGGCCACGACGACGAATAATCCGGACGGTCGGAGAAATGGTCACCCGGGTCGACGTGGAAATCCTCGGTCGCCACGACGTGGTCGTAACCGGGCTCGCCGGCCAGGTAGTCGTTGATAGCGGAAGCCAGGTGCGCGCCGCCGCGTACCGGCAGCGAGCCGCCCTCGCAGAAGTCGTTTTGCACGTCGACGATGATCAACGCTCGCACGCGCTCCACCATATCTTTGTCGGGATCTCTGCCGGGATCTTGCCGGGCCAACATCAGAGCCCCTAGCTGGGCCGTTAACTCGGACTAAGCGCCGGACGGTTTGCTTGCCGATCGGCCGGGTAATCCAGCTTTTATGTTGATCCGCAGAATCGCGAGGCCCCTGTTGTCAGCGGTGTTCATCGGCCAAGGAATCGACTCCCTGCGCAATCCCAAGCCGGCGGCGGAGGCCGCGGCGCCGACGGTCGACGGTCTTCGAGCGTTGCCGGATCCGGTGGGCAGCAGCATTCCCAGCGACCCCCAGACGTTCGCTCAGATCAACGCGGCCGTTCAAATCGGTGGCGGCTTGCTGCTTGCCACGGGCAAGGCGCCCCGCATCGCCTCGGCGGCTCTCGCCTTCACGGTGCTGCCGGCCAACCTCGGTGCGCACATGTTCTGGAGCGAGAGCGACCCGCAAGTCAAAGCCCAGAAGCGCAAGGACTTTCTGACCGACCTCAGCCTGCTGGGCGGGCTGATCATCGCGTCCGCGGATACGGCCGGCAAGCCGTCACTGGGATGGCGAGGCCGCCGGGCGGCGGAACGGCTCTCCGAGCGGGTGTCGTCGGCGCTGCCGGGATCCGATGACGGGTTCGATGCCGACTTCGGCGAACTCGGGGAAAAGATCGCGCACGGCCTGCAGGTCGGCGCCGAACGCGGCCGCGAACTGGCCAGCACCGCCGCCGAAAGAAGCGCACCCTACGCCGAGGCCGCCCTCGAACGCGGCCGCGAACTGGCCGGCACCGCCGCCGAAAGGGGCGCCCCCCTCGCGAAGAAGGCGCGCCAACGCGGCGAGGAACTTGCCAGCACGGCGGCCGAAAAGAGCGCGCCATTGGCGAAGAAGGCACGTAAACGCGGCGAAGAGTGGGCCGACACGGCGCGGGACCGGGGTGTTGAGCTCGCCGAGATCGCGCGGCTGCGTGGCAGCGAGTTCGCCAACACGGCGGCCGCGCGCGGCAGTCAACTGGCCGACGCCGCCCGCGAACGAGTCGGCGAAGGGGTCACCACCCGCCGTCGCCGGCGCCCCTGGTAATCGCGCGATCGTGCCGGCGCCGAAAATGCCCGAAATACAGAGCCCATGACGCTGCGACGAGGGCGAACGCGGTGAGCTGGACGCCCATCAGCCAGCCGGCGGGACAGATCGTTCCCGTGACGTAGTGGGCGATGAATCCGTCGGGCGGCAGCGGCGCCATTCCGGCATTGCGGCGGGCCCAGCGCTCCACCCATGTCAGCGGGCAGTCCACCCGCTTCATGGCGATGGCAACGCCCCAGATCACCGCCGGCACGTGTAGCCACATCGTGCGCCGCCAGCGCAGCGCGAGGAAACCGCCGGAGACGACGTAGCCGATGAAGGCGAAGTGCAACGCCACGATCAGCCCAACCGCGAATGCGTACATGGCTCAGGCGCCCTGGTGACGCCGCGCCGAGCCCGCCACGAAGGCGTCGAGGATCGCGTCGACGTCTTGGCCGGCATCCACGGTGACTCCGGCCTCGTCGACGCCAAGAGGTTGCAGGGCGTCGAATTGCGACCGCAGCAATGCGGCCGGCATGAAATGGCCGGACCTTGCGGCCAGCCGGTC
This sequence comes from uncultured Actinomycetota bacterium, assembly GCA_963802525.1. Lineage (GTDB taxonomy): Bacteria > Actinomycetota > Actinomycetes > Mycobacteriales > Mycobacteriaceae > Mycobacterium. The sequence goes on from CAWDJC010000035.1 coordinate 67,684, forward strand.
TCCGATGAGTTTCGGTGAACCGTTGAGGTGCAAGAACTCCACGCGCGGGCAGTGCGCCCGGAGCTGGTCGCGGTATTTGCGTTTCAGCGCCGAACAACTCACCACGCCGCCGTCGCGGTGGCGGTCCAACCATTCGCCCACCCTGTCCAGCCAGGGATAGCGGTCGTCGTCGTTGAGCGGTTCACCGGCGGTCATCTTCGCGATGTTGGCCGGCGGGTGCAGGGTGTCGGCGTCCACGAAGGGCACCCCCAACCGCCGCGCCAGCGCCGCCCCCACCGTCGACTTGCCCGATCCGGAGACACCCATCACCACGACGGGTGGCGTGGTGTCTATTCGGCGAGGTTGCGGTTCCATTCCACCCACCCGACACCGCTGCGGCCGTCCGCGGTGCGGATGCTGGCCCAGGCACGCGGAAACTGGCTCACTCGTCCATCGTCGGCGGTCAGGCGTACCGGTGCGTGGCCGCGCACGTCGACGTCCGCGGTGATCTCACCGGGATCGAGGGTCAGCGTCGCGTTCAGCGGTAACCCGTTGGCACCGAAGGCTTCCCGCGAGGCGACGGTCTCCAGCTCGGTGACGTCAGCAATCTGGGCCGCCCTGAACGTAGCCGACACTGACATGTTGGCGCACCGGGATGCGGATGTTCACGCCGTGCAGGTGGGTGCCGTCGTCCAGGTGCAGCGCGCTCCAAATCCAGTCCATGCTCCACCAGTCGCGCACGCCCCAGGAATGGTCGCGCTGCCCGGGAACGGAGTCGACACGGTAGCTGGTGTCGTTTACGGTGACGGTTCCCGAGACGGTGCAGGGGATCTCGTAACGCGTTGTCAGCCGGTACTGGTACGGGCGCTCCGTCGGTGGCCCACGCCAGATTCATCGTCATCGTCGACCGGGAGTTCCCGGCTCGCCGCGCAACAAGGCCGACGGGTCGGGGTAAACCTGACCCCGCGCGCGCAGGTCGACGCGATAGGTCTGCAGCGGGACGGTGGCGGAGTGGCCCGACCTCGAAGGCGTCGGTGCGCAACACCCAAGGGTCCGCGGGCAACGGGACCTCGACGTCAACGACGGCGACGGTCGGCAGGTCGGGTCCGCACAGCAGCGCGTGAACCCAGGCCGTCTGCTGGTTCGGCTATCAGGCCGATGCGGAACCAGCCGCCCAATCCCTGTGCGGCATCGACGAAGTCGGCATACCAGCTCTCGCTCCACAACGGTTCGGCGGTCGCGGCGTGGGCGAGTTCGTCCTCCTCCGCCGGTCGCAGCAGCTCCGGCGCCACCGCAGCGGGCAGCGTCGCCAACGCGTCGGTGTCGAGCACGTGATCGCAATTCCGTTGCAGCATCGTCATGAACATCCGGTCACCGCGGTCGGTGCGCTCCACCAGCATCGACGAGACGATCGCCATCATCACGCCGAAAAAGCTTTGGCGGCGGACACCTTCGGCGACCTCGGCGAGGCTGATCGGCGCCTCCGGCCCCAGCGCCTCGTGGTAAGCCCGCAGCAATTCGTCGTAATGCTCCCGACGATCCTCCGTCCGCAGCGCGCAGCCCAGGAAGTACGACAGGTCGGTGAGTGCCGGGCCCCAGGAAACGGTCTGCCAATCGACCACGGTCAGCGCGCGGTCGGCCCCGGCGGTCCCGAACAACATGTTGTCCAGCCGGTAGTCACCGTGCACCAGGCCCTGCATCCGGCCCTGCGCCGACGCCCCCTCCTTTTCCGACGCCAGATAGCCGTCGAACGCGGCGACCAGGCGTTCGCACACGACGCGGTGCTCCGGCGCGATCTGGTCGCCGTACCGGTCAATGAAACCGGCGTACAGCGGGGCGATCATCGCCTGGTTGAGCGGAGTCTCGCGGTTGAGCCACGGCGCCTCGGCCAGCGAGGCGTCGCCCAGCAGCGGGCCGTGCAGCCGTCCCAGCTCGACGACGCCGAGGCGGGCCTGTTCGGTTGTGGCGCCGGCGATTTCGTCGCCGACGACCGCGGGCCCGGCATCGCCGAGCAACAGGTCGAACACGCCCGTCGCGGTGTCGACGGCGGCGTGGTAGCAGGGCGCTATCGGCCCGCCCAGGCGCGGCGCGATGTCGCCGTAGAAGCGGACTTCACGCTCGTAGAGACCCAGAGCCGAGCCCGTCTGCCGGCTCACCGGATCGGAGGCCGCGACCTTCAGCACCACCGATTCCGGCCCCTCGGTATCGGAGTCGGCATAGGTGAGCCGGACGCGGTAGCACTCACTCATCTGCCCGGTACCGATGCGCTCCACGGCGAAGTCGGCAATGGGTCCGGTGCCGATCGCCGCGGCCAACCAGGGGGCCGTGAGGTCGCCGGGTCGTTCGATGACTTGCTCGGTGTCGGCGTGCATGAGGGTTAGCGTGCCAGGTCAACGCGCCAGTGAGAAGCCGTCCCATGCCATCCGGCGGTGCGGATGCGGATCGAACTCGACGCGGCTCTTGCGGTCAAACACCATGACGGCGCGATCGGCGGTCGTGTAGGCGGGCCAGTCGTCGCCCGGCACCCCGGTGCGGCTGAACGACCGCCAACGCCGTTGCACCTGGTTACTGACGCGCAACGCTGCTCGACGGTCGGCGGCGGCGGTCAGCAACGCACCGAATCTGGTGCGATAGACGTCGAAGACCGCGAGCAACTCGGTGGCATGCGTGGCGCCGAAACCGGACCAGCGCAGACGTGCGCGGGGCGTAGTCATACCGGTACAGGTAGGTGGGCGCATGCGTCGCCGTGGGCTTCGGCGATCTGCCAGGCCGCCGAGCTGAACGCGAAGTCGCCGCCGAGCTGGATGCACGCCGACCGCTCGGGATATTCCGGGTATGCGGCGGTAATGCGTTCGCGGGCAGCGGGTTCGGCGTCGGCAAGCAGCTCTTCGACCATCGATTTGGTGGTCGGCAGCATTGCCAGGAAGCGGGTGAACAACCGCCCCTCTTCGGCATTGGTTCCCACGATGAGCGGCACCCGATGCGCCCCACCGCGCCGCATCGCCTCGACGGGATCCATCGGCAGCACGTCGTCGCCGAAGACGGGGCCAATCGGGAAGGCGCCCAACCTGTTCTGCATGCCCTCGTCGATCAGTCGGTGTTGGGTTTCGACCAGTTGCGCCGCGGACACCTGCAGCAGCGCATTGGCGGCGTCCTGCTTGCGCGCCCCGAGCAGGTTGGCGAACCGGTTCGCGAACTCGGCGGCGACCTCTTTGGACCGCACCAGGCCCGACGCAGGGCTTTCCGAGATCGCCCGGGCGAACAGCCCTTCGGCGGCGGGCACCGCCAACAATGTGGAGGTGATGCATGCGCCCGCGCTCTCGCCGAAGATCGTGACATTGTCCGGGTCACCGCCGAATCCGGCGATGTTGTCGCGGACCCACTGCAACGCCATCACCAGGTCGCGCAGGTACAGGTTGCTGTCGATGGTGATGTCAGGGGTCGAGAGCGACGACAGATCCAGACATCCCAGCGCGCCCAGCCGGTAGTTGACCGAGACGTACACACAGCCGCGGCGTGCCAGCGCCGCACCGTCGTACAGCGGCGTGGCCGAGCTGCCCAGGAAGTAGCCGCCGCCGTGGATGAAGACCATGACAGGTAACGGTTTGCCGGCGGCGGCCTCGGGCGCCACGACGTTAAGGGTGAGGCAGTCCTCGCTCATCGGCTGGTAGCGGCCGACGCCGAGCATCGTGTAGCGGCGCTGCTGGGGTGCGCAGTTGGTGAAGCCGTGGCAGTGGCGCACACCCGACCACGGCAGCGCCGGTTGCGGCGCCCGGAAGCGCAAGCGTCCCACGGGCGGCCGGGCATACGGGACGGATCGCCAGCGGTTCACGCCATCGCGCGTGAAACCTTCGACAGTGCCGGTGGTCGTGCGGGCGCGAATGGTGCGCTCATGCATAACAGTGACGGTAGCCGACACTACGGCCGTACTGCGCCGGTAGCGGCCGAATCCGGGGGCTTGGCGGCTAGCCTGACGGGATGCGGATCGCCGCGCTGGTCGCAGTGTCATTGCTGGTCGCCGGATGCTCGCATACGGTCGGCGGCAACTCGGGGCAGCCACAAACCACCAGCCAGACATCGGTGGGAACGTCCGCGACGACGGCCGGACCGTCGGGCAGCAAAGCGCCCGCGCCGTCCACCGCACCGGCCGCCGGCGCCGCGATCTCCGACGTCATCGCGTGGATCGAGGCGGGCCACCCTGCCGATCCGGGCCGCTACCACAGCGCGACTCGCGACGGCGCCGCCACGGCACTCGGTACCGACATCGCGCTCACCGCAACCGGCGGCGCTGGCCGCCCCGTGTCGTGCATGACCGATTCCAAGCACACCGGCGGCGCGCTGGCGTGCCTGGTGGACCTGACCAGTCCCCCTCCCCGCCCCGACACGGCCTACGGCGAATGGAAGGGCGGCTGGATCGACTTCGACGGCACGAACCTGCAGGTCGGGTCGGCGCGTGCCGATCCCGGTCCGTTCATCAACGGCAACGGACCCGAGCTGGCAAACGGGGATTCGCTGTCGTTCGGCGACTACCGGTGCCGCGCAGATCAAGCGGGTCTGTTCTGCGTGAATTACGCCCATCAGTCGGCGGTGCGTTTCGCCACCGCCGGCATCCAGCCGTTCGGTTGCCTGCGGTCGGTGCCGCCGCCGGACGGCGTCGGCACCGCGTTCAGCTGCTGAGCTGATCTGGCGCAGCTTCCGCAGGGCGAGCTGATCGTTAGTCGGACCAGTTGACGACGGTTGCGAACAGCTCGCTCATCTCGTCGGCGGGCCCGCCCGGAACGGTGTAGCCGGCTTCATCGCGGATCTCGCCGAGATGGTCGCGCACGTCCTCGATGGACAGCCCTGAACGGTAGAAACCCTTTGTCCTGCCGATGAAGAAGCGTGCGACATGCCCCGCGCCGACCGTGTAGATCTCTCCGGAAACGGAACAGTCCTGGTGCGTCAGGAAGGCCGCCACCGGAGCCACCAGCGCCGGGTCCAGCTTTTGAAGGTATTGGGCGACAAGGTCATCCAATATTGCCTGCGCCGCCTTGTCGTCCGGCCGGCCGGCGCCATCGACGGAGTGCGCCAGCATCCGGGTATATGCGATCGGGGCGATCGCATTGACCTTGATGTTGTGGGCGGCCCCTTCGGCGGCCAGGACGCGGGTGAACCCGATCAACCCGGTCTTGGCCGCACCGTAGTTGCTCATCCGTTCGGCGCCAAGAATTCCGGCGGCCGAGCAGGTGTTGAGTATCCGGCCGTAGCGTCGCTCGCGCATGACCGTCCACGCGGGCCGCGTCACGTAGAAGGCGCCCTTCAAGTGGACATCGACGAGGGGCTCGAGCCGATCGGCGGTCATGTCCTCGAAGGGCGCGTCGCCGACGATTCCCGCGTTGTTGATCACGATGTCCACTCGCCCCCAGGCGCCAAGGGCGGTGTCGATGATGGCCCGCCCGCCTTCGGGTGTCGTCACGCTGTGGGTATCGGCGACGGCCTGTCCGCCCCGCTGGCGGATTTCCTCCGCCGCGGCGTGCGCCGCCCCGACGTCCGAGCCGTCGCCGGTCACCGACCCACCCGTGTCGTTGACCACGATGCGCGCGCCGCGCGAGGCGAGAAGCAGTGCGTATTGCCTGCCCAACCCGCCGCCGGCGCCGGTGATTACGGCAACCTGCCCGTCGAATCGCAATTCGTTGGTCACCAGCTGACCGGCAGCTCTTTCATTCCGTAGATATTGGAGACCTTGAACCTGAGCTCATCCGGTGACACAGCCAACGTCAGCCCTGGCAGCCGCCGCGCCAGCGTCGCAAATGCGACCTGCATTTCGACACGGGCCAGGTTTGCCCCGATGCATTGGTGCACGCCATACCCAAAGCCTAAGTGCCCGCGCGTGTTTCGGTCGACATCGAAGGCTTCCGGATTTTCGACGAATTCGGCGTCCCAGTTGCCGGCGGGCAGGTTCATCATGACGAATTCCCCGGCACGGATCAGCTGACCACCGATCGTGAGGTCTTCGGTCGCCACTCGATCGACCTGGCTCTCCACGATGGTGAGATATCGCATCAACTCCTCGACGATGTTGGCGACGACGGCAGGATCGTCGGTTCGTCCGAGCCGCTCGAACACCTCGGGATGCTGCAGCAGCGCAACCGTTCCCAACGAGATCATGTTGGCGGTCGTCTCGTGGCCGGCCTGCATCATGATCACGCAGTTCATCGCCGTCGTCGCGCTGTCGAGTTGGCCCGTCGCCACGTATTCCGTAACAAGGCGGCTGATCAGATCATCGCCGGGTTCGCGCCCTTTGCGCTCCACCAACTCCTCGATATAGGCGTACATAGCCCCGAAGGCCTGCGCCTTCTCCTCGTCGGACGAACGGGTGTCCAGCCCAACGGTGGTCTGGCGCTGGAAGAGCCCGAGATCTTCGGGCGGCACGCCCAGCAGCAGCGCAATCACCAGCGACGGCACCGGCAAGGCAAAGTCGCGCACCAAGTCGGCCGGCGGCCCGTGGCTGATCATCTCCCCGAGATAGTGGTCGACCATTTCCTGGATTTGCGGCCGCATGGCTTCGCAACGCCTGAAGGTGAAGTTGCTGGTCATCATGCGCCGCAACCGATGATGCTCGGGATCGTCAGTCCGGGCGAACATCACCGGGATGTTGTTGTCGGCGTCCGACGGCATGATGGCCTCCGGAATGGTCTTCGCGGACAGGCGCGGATCGACCAGCGCAGCCCTGATGTCCTGGTAGCGGCTCACCACCCAAATCGGATTGCCCTGGAACATCGCCCGTCGCAGCCCGGGCGCGACCCGCCACTGCGCAAATTCGGCAGGGGGCGTAAGCGGGCAATGCGCGGCCCGCGGGACGGGGAGCGCAGGAAGGTCGACGCCAGAACAGGAACCCGAAGTCTCGGAAGTTATTGGCATCACAGGCGTTTCCCGTTAAGTGGCAGATAGCTGTCAAATGATGAGCCTAGAACCGACCTAACTGACAGTCAACCGTCAGTTACGCTGTCATGGTGACAGCGGTTGAAGACCGGCCGTTGCGAGCCGACGCGGCGCGCAACGCCGAGCGAATCCTGCGCGCCGCGCGAGATATCTACGGCGAGCTTGGGCCCGACGCGCCCGTCGAAGCCGTCGCCCGCCGCGCAGGAGTCGGTGAACGAACGCTCTACCGCAGGTTTCCGACCAAGTCCGACCTGGTCCGGGCTGCCCTGGACCAGAGCATCGCCGAGAATCTCACGCCGGCGATCGAAGACGCCCGGCACACCGACGATCCGGTGCGCGGCCTCACCCAATTGATCGAAGCGGCGATTGGGCTCGGTGCCCGTGAACACAACCTTCTGAGCGCCGCACAACGGGCCGGGTCACTGACTCTTGATATCTCGGACTCGCTTGATGAGGCGCTTAACGATCTGGTCCGCCGAGGCCAGCAAGCCGGCCGCATCCGGTCCGAACTGGTCGCCGAGGACTTACCGCGCCTGATGGCGATGCTCTATGGCGTGCTGTCGACGATGGACTCGAACAGCGATGGCTGGCGACGCTACGTCGCCCTCATTGTCGACGCGATCACGGCCGATGAACGTCGGCCGCTGCCTCCCGCGGCTGCTCTCCGTTTTTCCGAACCCGGCAGCTGGCGCGTCTGAGTTTGCCGTGACGCTTCGGGCGTTGCCGGTTTAGTTGATCGTCACGCCGGCATCGACTTTGAACTGCAGGCGTCCACTACTGTCTCGGGGCGAACCTGGCCAGACTGGAACTAGCCGAGGTCCTCAAGATCCTCGCGCGCCGAATGCCGAATCCTCGGTGTGTCGGCCGCGCCGTGGAAGCCATTGCTGGGCATGAGCGGGCCGACCAGTCTGCACCTCGAGTTCGACAGCTGAGCGGATCTGGGTTCTAATCGCGGCGGTCGCTCGCAGGAATCGCCCGGCCGTCGTCGGAAGCTAGTCCGAGCACATGGATCTCGCCCGTTGCGCCGTCGACCTCGACGAGCGCTCCGGGCGGTAAGGAGCGGGTGGCCCCCTGAACGTCCACCACACAGGGGAATCCGAACTCGCGGGCCACCACGGCCGCGTGTGACATCGGACCGCCCAGCTCGGTCACCACGGCCGCGGCGTAGCAGAACGCGGCGGTGTAGCCGACGTCGGTGACCTCGGCGACGAGGATCTCGCCCGGTTGCAGGTCGTCGATGGTCTCGGGCCGCACGATCCGCACCCGGCCGCGTACCCGTCCGCCGCAGACGCCAACCCCGCGCAGGGTGTCCCCACTGGCGAGCGTCGCTGACGACGGTATGGACGGTTGCCAGCTCCCGCTGAACACCGTCGGCGGAACGACGCCGGCCAGCCTGCGCTGTTCGGCCCGCCGCCCGGACACCAGCTTCGCGACGTCTACCGGGAGTCCGGACGGTACGTCGAGCTCGTCGACCAGCAGATAGAACACGTCATCGGCGGTGTCGAAGACCCCGGCGTCGGTCAACCTGCGCCCGTACTCACGTAGCAGGCCGCGCAGCACCCAGATGGCCCGCACCATTTTGTCGCGCCGAACCTCACGGTCTCGCAACTGGCGCGTGGCCAGAAGCGCAACGGGCTTGGCCCGCAGTGGGACCCGTGCATGTTGGGGCTGCGGTGCCGGCGGCGCATCGAGCGCTCGCGTCACCATGCGAACCAGCAACTCGGGATCGTCGGCGTAACTGGTCGACAGCATCTCGACCTCCGCCGGGCCGCGGTGGCCGATCAGCGCAAGCTCCGATCGCACCGCCGCGTGAAACTCCGGCGCGCCGACGGCCAGCGCATCGAGGCGCTTGCCTGGGTCGGCCAGCAGGCGAGTCACCTTCGGATCGGACCGCGCGGCGGTCACCAGCCGCTGCACGGCCTCCACCGATCGCGCGCTGACCAACTCCGGCCCGGCCGGCGGCGCGGTGTCGCGCCCGCACAGTCCGCGCAACAACACGTTGAATGCAGCACAGAGCATGAACGACCCCGACGCCAGCACCCAACCGTGGACCACGTGGTCGCGCGCCAACAGGATCATGCTGAGCAGCCGGCGATCGTCGAGTCGGGTGAGGTCGCCGCCGGCGAGCCGCTCCAAACGGTCGACGTCGGCGATGAAGGCCCGGGTGTCCCGGGTCGAACCGGCGCTCAGGCCCACCAGGTTGACGCCGAATACCCCGATGTTGCGCACGGTGCGGAATTGCCTTCGGGCGCGGCCGGATTCAAGCGGTGGGCGCTCCTCACCGAAGATCGGCAGGGAGGCCATGCTGGGGCCGAAGAACCCGCTATTGCTGACAATCGTCGCGGGCTTGGCGAAAGGCACGGTTTCGGCCATGAAGTGCGCCGAGGTGATGGCGCCGTACAGCCGGTGGGCGAACACCGCGACCGTGCGCATGGCGATTTCGCGCTGGATGATCCCGCCGGGCCGCAGCCGTTCGGCGATGGCCACGCCGCCGGCGCGCAGTCCGCGCACGGTCACCGAAGCCGACGACGGAGAGAACGGGCCGGGCAGCGCCTCCGACAGATTGGTGGCCAGGAAGGTCGGGAAACGCGGGTCTATCGGCGTATCGAATTCGCCGTTGACGCCTTCCGGTCCGGCCAATCTGGGCACCACTCCGTCGTCAGCGGGTGCGTCGACGGCGGGCAGATCCTGGATGCTGGCCAGGCGCCACGGCAGCGATATCACCCGCCTGCCCAGCGTGACGCGCCCGCGCACGGCCAACGCGAGGTCCTCGACGCATTCGTCTGAGTCCCAGGCCGGTTCGAATCCCAACTCGTCGCGCAGCCGTGAGGTGTCCATCAGCGGTGCGCTTTGCAGCAATTCCAGCTCGGCGAACGAGGACAGGCCGCGTCGCCGCAGCGCTGCGAACGGGCCGCGCAGGGGCACGTTGGGGCGTCCGAGCGCGGTCGCGATCTGACGGAATGTCGGCGCGCCGCGGGCCGCGAGATTGACGGGACCACTTCTGATTTCGGTGTCCAGGATCGCGCGCGTCAACAACCCAAGCGCGTCCTCGATGTGGACCAGCTGCAGGCGGCGATCCGCAGACCCGTCGGGAAAGGCCGGCAGGGCCAGCAGCCGGCGCACCCAGTTGTCGACGCCGCGCCCGACGATGAGCGCGCAGCGGACGGCCACCGATTCCACGTCGGCGTCCGCCAGCATCCTTTCGACGCGGGCGTTGTGCACTCCCTCGGCGGACTCGGGAGATGTCACGTCGGACTCAGCCTTCGGGGCGTCTCCCCCGCCGTAGACGTGTGCCGACGACGGGAAAACGATGCGTCGGGTTCCGGATTCGGCCATCGCCTCGAGGACATTGAGCGTTCCATCGACGTTGACTTGGTGGCTGCCCCTTGCCCAGGCGCAGTGAGCGACGATGTCCGCACCGGCTACGCCGCGCCTGACCGCGCCCTTGTCGCGGACGTCCGCCGCGATGAACTCGGCCGCGCTCGACCAACTTTCGGGCCGATGCCGGGCGATGCCGACGACATCGTGGCCCCGGCTGAGCAGTCGGGCGGCCAGGCCGCGGCCGAGTACCCCACTGGCCCCGGTGACCGCGATTCTCACTGACGACGCTCGCTCATTGTCACTCGTCGTCGTCGCGCAACGCCGCGTTGACCAGAGCATCGAGGTCCATGTCCGCGATGTCCTTCTCGGTGGTCACCGCCGGTGCTGCCGCCTGCGCGGTGCCCTCGGCCTTGTTCGCCAACGCGAGCAACATTTCCAGCACTCCCGCCTGGCGCAGGCGCTTGACCGGAATGGACCCGACGACCCGTTGGATTTCGGCCTCCCCGGGCGCGGCGGCCGGGGTGTTCTGCTCGGATGCGCCAACGAGTTCGCGGTACATGTAGCCGGCCAGCGCGGCGGAGTTCGGGTAGTCGAAGATCAGCGTCGGTGAAAGGGCCAATCCGGTAGCGGATTTGAGCCGGTTGCGCATCTCCACGGCGGTCAGCGAGTCGAAGCCCAACTCCTGGAACGCCCGGTCCGGGTCGATGGCCTCGGGGCTCGAGTTGCCCAGCACCGTGGCGATGTTGGACCGCACCAAGTCCAGCAGCACCGCGTGCTGCTCGTCTTCGGGCAGCCCTTCGAGGCGCTGCAGCAGAGCCGATTTCGATTTCGCCGCGGCCAGTGAGTCGTCGACCTGACGCCGGGTCGGCGCGTTGATCAGATCGACGAACATCGGGGGCAAGGTGCCCGCATCGAACTTGGCGCGGAGCGCGGCGAGGTCGATATGGGCGGGCAATATGAACGGCTCGTCGACAATCAGAGCGGTGTCCATCAAGTCGAGCGCCTGATCGGAGGACATGGCGACGATCCCGTCCCGGCCGAACCGGGCACGGTCGGCGGCGCCCAGCGCACCGGTCATGGCGCTGGCCTGATCCCACAGACCCCATGCCAGCGATATCGCCGGCAACCCTTGCGTCCGCCGGTGCACGGCCAACCCGTCAAGGAAGGAGTTGGCCGCCGCGTAGTTAGCCTGGCCTGACGCTCCCGCCAACCCGGCCATCGACGAGAACATGACAAACGCCGACACATCGAGGTCACGAGTCAGCTCGTGCAGGTTCCACGCCGCATCGACCTTGGCGCGCAACACCGCATCGATTCGTTCCGGCGTCAACGACGAGATGACCGCGTCGTCGAGCACCCCGGCCGCGTGAATCACTCCAGACAGCGGTCGCTGCACCGGGATATCGGCGAGCACTTTGGCCAGAGCCTCGCGGTCTGCCGCGTCGCAGGCCACCACCTGCACCTGGGCACCGGCCGAAGACAGCTCGGTCATCAGCTCCGCGGCCCCGGGCGCATCCAGACCGCGCCGGCTCATCAGCACCAAGTTGCGCGCACCGTGCCGGGCCACGACGTGGCGTGCCAGTGCCGAACCCGCCATCCCGGTCGCACCCGTGATCAGCACCGTGCCCGCCACCCACGCGTCCGGCATGTTCATCACGACCTTGCCGACGTGACGGGCCTGGCTCAAATACCGCAACGCCGCCGGCGCGCGTCGTACGTCAAACCTGGTGACCGGCAACGGTTGTAGCACGTCTTCGCCGAACAGCGCCGCCAACTCGTCGAGCATCTGCTGAATCCGCTCGGGTCCGGCTTCGAACAGGTCGAAGGCGCGGTAGCGCACACCCGCGTGGTCCCGGGCGACGACCTCGGGGTCGCGGACGTCGGTCTTGCCCATCTCCAAGAACATCCCGCCGGGGGCAACCAGTCGCAGGGAAGCATCGACGAAATCACCCGACAGCGAGTCGAGCACCACATCCATGCCTCGCCCACCGGTAACCGTCCGGAACTTGTCCTCGAACTCGCAACTGCGCGAGTCGGAAATGCGATCGTCGTCAAAGCCCATGGCCCGCAACGTGTCCCATTTGCCACGGCTGGCCGTCGCGAACACTTCCAGACCGAAGTGCCGGGCCAACTGCACCGCGGCCATTCCCACCCCACCGGCGGCGGCGTGCACGAGTACCCGCTGACCCGGCTTGACACCCGCCAGGTCGACCAGCGCGTAGAACGCGGTGGCGAACACCACCGAAGTCGTCGCGGCGGCGGTGTGTGACCATCCGGCCGGCACCTTGACCAGCAATCGCTGGTCGGTGGTCGCGACCGTTCCGGTCCCGTCCGGGAACAGGCCCATGACGCGGTCGCCGACCGCGAAACGGCCATCGCCCAACGCAGTTTCGGGACCAGTTTCCAAGACAACACCGGAAGCCTCGATACCCATGACCGCGTCCGGGTCGGGATAGAGGCCCAGCGCGATCATGACGTCGCGGAAGTTGGCGGCGATGGCCGATAGGGCAACCCGCACCTGACCCGGCCCCAGCGGCGCGTCGGCATCGGGGATCCGCTCCAACCGTAGGTTCTCGATCGTGCCGTAACTGCTCATGCCCAGCCGCCATTGCCCATCGTCGGGTGGCACCAGGAGACTGCCGACGGCCCGGCTGCCGTGCACCCGCGCGGTGTAGACCGTCCCATTCCGCAGCACCACCTGCGGCTCGGCGGCCGCAAGGGCCACTGCTATCGCGTCGGGATCTAGCGGCGCATCCGTGTCGACGAGCACGATTCGGCCCGGATGCTCGGTCTGCGCCGACCGCACCAACCCCCACACCGCGGCGCCCGCCAAATCGGTGACGTCCTCCCCCGGCAACGCCATCGCGCCCCGGGTCGACACCACCAGCGTTCCTGCCCCGTCGCGGGCCAACCACGACTGCACCACCGGCAGCACCGCGCGCGTGGCCGCGTATACCTCCGCCACGACGTCACCGGCCACCGGTGCCGATTCGAACAGCACCGCCGATCGCTCGGCCTCGGCGTTGTCCGACGCCGACTCCGCAGCCCCCCAGGCGCATACCGATACCGGCTGCACCGCGGATGACGGCTGAGCCGACCAGATGACCTCGAAGAGCCGGTCCGGCCCCGAATTCGACACCGCGGCCAGCAGTTGCTGATCGGTCACCGGGCGGGCCACCATCGACGCCACCGAGAGCACCGGCAGCCCCAACCCGTCGGCCAACTCGATGGACACCGCCTTCGAGACTGCTGGGGTGCTCACCGGCACGATCCGCGCCCGTACCGCCGCCGCCCCTGCGGCATGCAGCGAGACCTGCTGCCAGGAGAACGGCACCAACATCGAACCTGCGGCGAGTTCGCCGCTGTCGGATGCCAAGATCACCGCGTGCAACGCCGCGTCGAGCATCACCGGGTGGACCCCGAAACCGACCGCGGACACTCCGGCGTCGGCGGGCAGAGTGACTTCGGCGAACACTTCATCGCCGCGACGCCACATCGACGTCAGGCCGCGGAATGCGGGCCCGTACGCGTACCCACGCTCGGCCAGTTGCTCATACCCGTCGCCGATGTCCACCGGGACCGCACCCACCGGCGGCCACACGGACAGATCCGCGCTCGGCTGTGCCGACCCCGCGCGCAGTACGCCTTCGGCGTGCAACGACCAGCCAGACCCCGCCTCGGCCCGCGAAAACACCGACACCGCACGGGCACCCGAATCGTCGGCGCCGCCGACCACTACCTGAACTGCGACCGATCCGCCGGCCGGCAACACCAGCGGCGCCGCCAGATTCAGCTCGTCGACAACTCCGCAGCCCACCTCGTCGCCGGCGCGGATTGCCAACTCGACAAATCCCGCACCCGGGAACAGCACGACACCGCCAACGGCATGATCGGCCAGCCAGCCCTGCGCGCTCGGCGACAACCTGCCGGTCAGCACCACCCCGCCCGAGGCGGGCAGCTCCACCACCGCGCCCAGCAAGGCGTGTTCGCTGGCGGCCAGCCCTAGGCCGGCGGCATCCGCCGGGGCGCCGTCGCCGGAGAGCCAAAAGCGCCGCCGTTCAAAGGCATACGTGGGCAACTCGACGAAATTGGCTTTGAAACTGGCTCCGCCGAGTGCACCGCGCCAGTCGACGTCCATCCCGGCGACGAACCCTTGCGCGACGGCGTTAGTCAGGGCTACCGGCTCCGGGCGGTCCTTGCGCAGAGCGGACATCGTTACCACGGGGGTGTCAGCCAGTAATTCTTCGATCGATGCCGTCAGCCCGCTGCTCGGTCCGACTTCGAGGAAACGGTTGCCGCCGGCCGAGTGCACGAAACGCACGCTGTCGGCGAATCGCACCGCTTCCCGCACGTGTCGCTTCCAGTACGCTGCCGATGCGAAGTCGTCCCCTGCCAGCTGCCCGGTCACGTTCGAGACAATCGGGATGGTGGGCTTGCCGATGGCGAGTCCGCCGGCGACGGTTCCGAATTCGTCGATCATCGGATCCATCAGCGGAGAGTGGAACGCGTGGGAAACGGCCAGTCGGTGGACGCGGCGGCCGTCGGCGCGGAGCTGATCGGCCACCGCGGCCACTGCTTTTTGTGCACCCGAAATCACCACCGAGGCCGGTCCGTTGATCGCCGCGATGCCTACCTCGGATCCAAGCAGCGGCCGTACTTCCTCTTCGGTGGTCTGCACGGCGACCATCGCCCCACCCGCCGGCAGCGCCTGCATGAATCGGCCCCGGGCGGCCACCAGCACCGCGGCGTTCTCCAGCGACAGGACACCGGCGACGTGGGCCGCCGACAGCTCTCCGATCGAGTGGCCCATCACGAAGTCGGGGCGTACACCCCAGGATTCCAGTAACCGGAACAAGGCAACTTCCACCGCGAACAGCGCGGGCTGCGCGAATTCGGTGGTGTTCAGCGGGTTTTCGTCTTGCCCCCAGATGACGTCGCGCAGCGGACGCAGCAGATGCCGATCCAGTTCAGCCACGACGGAGTTGAACGCCTCGGCGAACACCGGGTATGCGGCGTGCAATCCCATTCCCATGCCGAGTATTTGGGACCCCTGGCCGGGGAAGACAAACACGGTCTTGCCGCCGGGCGTTGCCGTGCCACGAATTATCGAGCCGGCCGGGTCGTCTCCGGCCAGCTCATCCAGCCCGGTCAGCAAGCCCTCGCGATCACCGCCGACGATGACGGCCCGATGCTCGAAGGTTGACCGGCCCGCCAGCGACCACCCCACATCGGCGATGTCAAGTTCGGCGTGGGCACGCATGTGCGCCGCCAACCGCGCGGCCTGAGATCCCAACGCCGAAGTCGACTTCGCCGACAACGACCACGGCACCACCGGCACTTTGGGATCGTCCGCGACGCGCTCGGGCTCTGCGGGCTGCCCGGCCGGGATTGACTCGACAATCACGTGCGCGTTGGTGCCGCTGATCCCGAACGAGGACACCCCGGCGCGCCGCACCCGATCCTGCGCCGGCCAGGGCCGTGCCTCGGTCAGCAGCGACACCGATCCCATCGACCAATCCACGTGTGGGCTGGGCTCGTCGACGTGCAAGGTCGCCGGCAACATCTCGTGACGCATCGCCAGTACCATCTTGATCACACCGGCGACACCGGCAGCGGCCTGCGTGTGACCCATGTTCGACTTGATCGACCCCAACCACAGAGGCTCTCCTGGCTCTCCGCGGTTTTGCCCGTAGGTCGCCAACAACGCTTGGGCCTCAATCGGATCGCCCAACGTGGTCCCGGTCCCGTGACCCTCGACCGCGTCCACCTCGGCCGCCGACAACCCGGCATTGGCCAGCGCGGCACGCACCACCCGCTGCTGCGACGGACCGTTGGGCGCGGTCAACCCGTTCGAGGCACCGTCCTGATTGATCGCCGAGCCCCGCACCACCGCCAGCACCCGGTGCCCGAGCCGCTGCGCGTCCGACAGCCGCTCCACCACGAGCATGCCGCCGCCTTCGGAGAATCCGGTGCCGTCGGCCGCGCCGGCGTACGCCTTGCATCGGCCGTCCGCGGACAACCCGCGCATGCGGCTGAACTCCACGAAGATGTCGGGTGTGGCATTGACCGTGACACCGCCGGCCAGCGCCAGGTCGCATTCACCCGAGCGCAGCGACTGCGCCGCCAGGTGCAACGCCACCAACGACGACGAACACGCCGTGTCCACCGACACCGCCGGGCCCTCCAGCCCCAGCGCATACGACACCCGCCCCGACGCCACACTCGACGACTGCCCGGTCAGCCGGAAGCCCTCCGCGGCTGGTGCGGCGCCCATGCCGTAGCCCTGCGGGTACACCCCGGCGAACACACCGGTGGCGCTGCCCCGCAATCCGCCGGGTTCGATTCCCGCGCGCTCCAACGCTTCCCAGGACAACTCAAGGAACAGCCGCTGCTGCGGATCCATGGCCAGCGCCTCGCTCGGCGCGATGCCGAAGAAGGCGGGATCGAAATCGGCGACGCCGTCCACAAAGCCACCGGTGCGGGTGTAGCACGCGCCGGCAACATCGGGGTCCGGGTTGTACAGCCCGGCCAGGTTCCAACCGCGATCGCTCGGGAATTCCGAGAGCACGTCACGACCCTCGGTCAGCATTTCCCAGAGGTCGTCGGGGGAATTCACCCCGCCCGGATAGCGGCACGACATACCGACGATCGCGATCGGATCGTCGCCGGTGGCGCGAACGACCGGGGCGTGCTTGATTTCTTGCGGCACTCCGGCGAGTTCGGTGCGAATGTAGCCGGCCAGGCCGTTGGGCGTCGGGTAGTCGAAGATCAGCGTGGGCGAAAGGGCCAGCCCGGTGGCGGCTTTGAGCCGGTTACGCATTTCGACCGCGGTCAGCGAGTCGAAGCCCAACTCTTGGAACGCCTTGTCCGGGTCGATCGCGTCGGCGGTGGCGTTCCCCAGCACGGTGGCGATGTGCGAGCGCACCAGGTCCAGCAGCACGGCATGCTGCTCGGCTTCGGGCAGTCCTTCGAGGCGCTGCAGCAGAGCCGATTTCGATTTCGCGGCCGCCAGCGAGTCGTCGACTCGGCGCCGGGTCGGCGCGTTGACCAGGTCGGTGAACATCGGTGGTACCGCGACCGCATGGGCGCGCAGCGCGCCGAGGTCGATGCGGGCAGGCGCCATGAACGGCTCGTCGACGATCAATGCGGTGTCGAACAATTCCATCGCCTCGGCCGAGGACAACGCCAAGATCCCGTCGCGGCCCAGCCGGGCGCGGTCGGCGGCGTCCAGTCCACCGGTCATGGCGCTGGCCTGATCCCACAGCCCCCACCCAAGCGAGATCGCCGGCAGCCCGTGCGCCCGCCGATGCGAGGCCAATCCATCCAGGAACGAGTTGGCCGCCCCGTAATTGCCCTGGCCCGATGAACCCACCAGCCCGGCCATCGACGAAAACATCACGAAAGCCGACAGATTCAGATCGCGGGTCAATTCGTGCAGGTTCCACGCCGCGTCGACCTTGGCCCGCAACACCGCGTCGATGCGCTCGGGCGTCAGTGAGGTGACCATAGCGTCGTCAAGCACGCCAGCCGCATGAATGACGCCGGAGAGCGGCCGTTGCGCCGAAATATCGGCAATCGCCTTCGCCAGCGCCGCACGGTCGGCCGCATCGCACGCGACCACCCGCACCCGGGTTCCGGCCGCCTCCAACTCGGCGATCAATTCGGCAGACCCCGGCGCATCCGGACCGCGGCGGCTCAGCAGCGCCAAATCCTGAACGCCGTGGTGGGCCACCAAGTGACGAGCCAGCGTCGAACCCGCCATGCCCGTCCCGCCGGTGATCAGCACGGTGCCGTCGCCCAGCGCACCACCTGGCCTAGAGGGAAGAGTCATGACGACCTTGCCGATGTGGCGGGCCTGACTCAAGTACCGCAACGCGGTACGCGCACGTCTCACGTCAAACGTCGTGACCGGCAACGGCTTCAGCACGCCGGCGTCGAACAGCTCGGCGAGCTCCTGCATCCACTGATGCATCCGGGGACGGCCGGGCTCGAAGAGGTCGAAGGCGCGGTAGCGCACACCGGGATATTCCTGGGCCACCGCACCGGGGTCGCGGATGTCGGTCTTACCCATCTCCAAGAACACGCCGCCGGGCGCGACCAGCCGTAGTGAGGCATCGACGAATTCGCCCGCCAGCGAGTCCAGTACCACGTCCATGCCGCGGCCGTGGGTGACCGCCCGGAACTTCTCCTCGAAGTCCACACTGCGTGAGTCCGCGATGTGGTCGTCGTCAAAGCCCATGGCCCGCAAGGTGTCCCACTTGCCGCGGCTGGCCGTCCCGAACACCTCCAGGCCCAAATGCCGCGCCAACTGAATTGCCGCCATCCCCACCCCACCGGCGGCGGCGTGCACCAGCACCCGCTGGCCCGGTTTGACATCGGCCAAGTGGATGAACGCCATGTACGCGGTGGTGAAAACCGCTGAGATCCCGGCGGCTTCGGCGTAGGACCAGTCGGCAGGCATCGGAAGCAGCAGCCGCACATCGCCGGCAACCAGCGTGCCGCTCCCATCGGGGAAGAATCCGTACATCGAATCGCCGACCGCGAACTCGGTGACTCCGGGCCCGACTTCGACCACCACGCCGGCACCTTCGCCACCGAGCAGAGCATCGTGGGTGAACATGCCCAACGTGATCATCACGTCGCGGAAGTTTGCGGCGATCGCGCGAAGGGCCACCCGAACCTGGCCCGGCTCCAACGGCGCGTCCGCGTTGGGCACCGGCTCGAGTCGCAGGTTTTCGAAGGTACCCGCACTGCTGATACCCAGCCGCCAGGGTCCGTCGCCGGGAGGTGCCATGATGCCGTCGACCGCGCGGCTGCCCTGCACTCGCGCGTGATAAACCCTGCCGCCGCGCAGCAACACCTGAGGCTCGCCGACCGCCAGAACGGTGGCTATCGCGCTATCATCCAGGGGCGCATCGGAATCCACGAGCATGATCCGGCCGGGATGCTCGGTCTGCGCCGACCGCACCAGCCCCCACACCGCCGCGCCGGCCAAATCGGTGACGTCCTCCCCTGCCAACCCGACTGCGCCCCGCGTGGCCACAACCAGCACTCCGGAGTCATGTTCCGTCAACCACGACTGCACGGCGGCCAGCACCTGGTGCGTGCGCTGGTAGGTCGCTATCACCGGATCTTGGCCAGTGGCAATGGATTCAAACAGATGGTGGGACGGAGCCGAGTCGGCACCGGCCGCAGGGTTGGTCGTCGCCGGTGACCACACCACCTCGAACAGCCGGTCCGGACCCGCGCCCGACACTGCCGCACGCAACTGCTGCTCGCTCACCGGACGAGCCACCATCGCCCGCACCGACAACACCGGCAATCCCAACCCGTCGGCGAGCTCGATTGAGACCGCCTTCGAGACTGTGGACGTGCCCGCCGGCGCGATGCGCGCACGCACCGCCGATGCGCCCGCGGCATGCAACGACACGCCCTGCCACGAGAACGGCAACACCACTTCGTCGGCCTGATCGGCGATTTGGTCGCCCATCACCAAGGCATGCATCGCTGCGTCAAGCAACGCGGGGTGCACACCGAACCCGTTGACACCCCCGGCGGCGTCCGGTAGCCGCACCTCGGCGAACACCTCGTCGCCGCGCACCCATGTCGCGGTCAATCCCTTGAACGCGGGGCCGTAGCCGTACCCTCGCGCCGCCAACCGCTCGTAGCCGTCAGCCGGGTCGACCGCGACCGCGACCGCGCCCGCCGGCGGCCACACCGACAGATCCGCGCTCGGCTCGACCGACCCGGTGCTCAGCGTTCCCTCCGCGTGGCACACCCAGCCGGAGCCGGCATCGACGCGCGAAAAGATCGACACGCCGCGCTGACCGCAATCTTCAGCGGGACCCACCACCACTTGCACGGCAACCGAACCCGACCCAGAATCCTTGGCCGGCAACATCAATGGTGCTTGCAGTGTCAGTTCGTCGACTGTCGAGCAACCGACTTCGTCACCGGCGCGGATCGCCAACTCCACCAACCCGGCGCCGGGGAACACGGCCACACCGGACACGGCGTGATCGGCCAGCCAGCCCTGCAAACTGGGCGATAACCGGCCCGTCAGCACCACCCCGCCCGAGGCCGGCAACTCCACGACCGCGCTCAGCAGCGGGTGCTCGCTGGCTCCCAGGCCCAAGCCCGTGGCGTCGGCTGCGACCGCTTCCCCGGACAGCCAAAACCGGCGGCGGTCAAAGGCGTATGTCGGCAGCTCTACGAAGCCGGCTCCGTCCAGCGCACCGCGCCAATTCACGCTCACCCCCGCGACAAACGCGGTGGCGGCCGAGGTCAGGAACCTCTCAAGTCCGCCGTCATCGCGACCCAGCGTGGGAACAACGATGGCCTCGTTGATTGCCGGTGCGTCGGCTGAAGCGCAATCGTTGGCGGTGTCCTCGATCCCGGCGATCAACGCCGGATGCGGACTCGATTCGATGAATGTTCGATATCCGTGCTCGCACGCACTGCGCACCGCCTGGTCGAATTGCACGGTTTGCCGGATGTTGCGATACCAGTATTCGGCATCCAACCCTGCTGTGTCCAAACGATTTCCGGTCACCGTGGAAAAAAAGGCGGTGCGCGAGGATCGCGGCTCGATGCCGGTCAGAACTTCGGCGAGCTCGCCGCGAATCGCCTCGACCTCAACCGAATGCGAGGCATAGTCCACGTCAATCCGACGCGTTCGCAGATCCAGGTCGGCGCAGAAGGCGACGAGTTCCTCCAGCGCGGCCACGTCACCGGATACGACGACGGCCGCCCGGCCGTTGACGGCGGCGATGCTGACTCGATTACCGTAGGGCGCCAACAACTCCCGGGCCCGCTCGGTGCTGCACGCAATCGACAGCATGCCCCCGGGGCCGGCCAGTGACCTCAGCAGCTTGCTGCGCAACGTGACCACCCGCGCGGCATCCCGCAGCGACAGCGCACCGGCGACATAGGCAGCGGCGATTTCACCTTGCGAGTGGCCGATCACCGCATCCGGACTTACTCCGACCGACTTCCACAGTTCGGCCAGCGACACCATCACCGCGGAGAGCACCGGCTGCACGACGTCGACGCGATCCATGCCCGGGGCGCCGGGTGCGCCGCGCAGGACGTCGGTCAGCGACCAGTCGACGAATTCCGCGAAGGCCTCCGCGCACGCCTCGATCTGCCGTGCGAATACCGGTGCGGTGTCGAGCAATTCGACACCCATTCCCAGCCATTGCGAGCCCTGGCCGGGGAAGACGAAGACGGTTTTGCCCGCCGGTGCGGCGGTGCCTCGAATGACCGAGACCGGCGCTTCGAAATTAGTGGTGGCCACCTCGTCCAGCCCGGCCAGCAACCGATCCCGATCACCACCGACCACCACGGCCCGATGCTCAAAAGCTGACCGGCCCGCCAGGGTCCACCCCACATCGGCAATGTCCAGTTCGCCGTCGTTGCGGACGCGCTCGGCCAGCCGCGCCGCCTGAGCGCTCAACGCCGTCGCCGACTTCGCCGAGATCACCCACGGAACCACGGCGAATTTGGGGCCACCCTCGCGGGCGCGGCTGCGGCGCGGCCTCCACAATCACATGCGCGTTGGTGCCGCTGATCCCAAACGACGACACCCCGGCCCGCCGCGCCTGCGCCAACTCGGCCTTCCAGGGCCGCGCCTCGGTCAGCAGCGACACCGATCCCGCCGACCAATCCACATGCGGGCTGGGCTCGTCGACATGCAAGGTCGCCGGCAACATCTCGTGGCGCATCGCCTGCACCATCTTGATCACACCGGCGACGCCCGCTGCGGCCTGCGTGTGACCCATGTTCGACTTGACGGACCCCAACCACAAAGGTTTTCCGGGGTCCGCCCGGTCCTGCCCATAGGTCGCCAACAACGCCTGGGCCTCGATCGGATCGCCCAACGTCGTCCCGGTGCCGTGGCCCTCGACGACATCCACGTCGGCCGCCGAGAGTCCGGCGTTGGCCAGCGCCGCGCGCACCACCCGCTGCTGCGACGGACCGTTGGGTGCGGTCAATCCATTCGAGGCGCCGTCCTGATTGACCGCCGAGCCCCGCACCACCGCCAACACCGGATGACCCAACCGCCGGGCATCCGACAACCGCTCGACGACCACCACGGCGCCGCCCTCGGACCAGCCGACTCCGTCGGCCGCGCCGGCGTAGGCCTTGCAGCGGCCGTCGGGTGCGAGCCCCCGGTGCCGGCTGAACTCCACGAAGACCGTCGGCGTGGCGTTGACGGTCGCGCCGCCGGCCAGGGCCAGGTCGCACTCCCCCGAGCGCAACGACTGCACCGCCATGTGCAGCGCCACCAACGACGACGAACACGCCGTATCCACCGACACCGCCGGGCCCTCCAACCCCAGCACATACGACACCCGTCCCGAGGCGACGCTGGAGGTCATGCCGGTGAGCCGGTAGCCCTCGATCTCTTCGGCCAACATGCCGTAGCCCTGGACGATGAGCCCGGCGAACACCCCGGTGGCGCTGCCGCGCAGCCCGCCGGGATCAATCCCGGCCCGCTCCAACGCCTCCCACGAAAGCTCCAGCAGCATCCGATGCTGAGGGTCCATCGCGAGCGCTTCAGTGGGCGCAATACCAAAAAAAGCGGGGTCGAAATCCGCGACACCGTCCACGAAGCCGCCGGTGCGGGCGTATGTCTTGTGACGCGCGTCGGGGTCGGGGTCGAACAGCCCCGCCAGATCCCACCCACGATCGGTCGGGAAGTCTGACATCACGTCGCGGCCATCGGCCACCATCTGCCACAGATCCTCGGGGCTATCAACCCCGCCCGGGAAGCGGCATGACATACCGACGATGGCGATCGGCTCGCTCGACCGCTCCAGCAGCGCACGGTTGGTGCGCTTCAGGCGTTCCACCTGGACCAGCGCTTTGCGCAGCGCTTCGGTCGCATGCTGGAGTTGATCCACCATCACTAACCTCGCCTAACCTTCACCTGGCATGTGGCCGACTTGTAGCCGCCGGATGCGGCTTTTCCCGAGTCACGCGCCGAGTCACGGAAGTTGCTGCACGAATCGGCCTCGTAGTTTTTTCGGCCAGCGTCGTGTGGCTTTCCGGCTCAAGAATGTCGCACGTGAGTATGGCCAACTCCGGCAGGATTTCAAAACGCCCGATACTCCCGGCTTCTAGAGGAGGACCGGCGTCGACGTGTATACCCGAGTACGCCTGTCCCGCCGCCCATGGCGCGACTGTACCCGGCTACCCATCAGTGGTGGTCAAGGGCGGGTTAGACACTTGCTCGGCGCCAACCGTCGGCGGCGCGGGTGGCCCGGATCAGCGCGTCGCACAGTTCGCGCAGTTCGGTCGTCGCGGCTCCCTCGTTCAGCGCGGTGGCGACATCCTCCGCCGCGCATCGCACCTGGTAAACGCGATCCGAGAGGTCGGCCGCATCGTCGCCCGACAGCACCACCGCATCGGCGGGCAACGCCGCCACCTCACCCCGGTTCAATGAGGCGCGTTGCTCGTAGGCCCGTTGCCGGCAGGACTGCCGGCAGTACTGACGGCGACGGCCCATCCCGGCGTCGGTCACGTCGCGACCGCACCAGCGGCACGGTTGGGGGTGGGCGGGGCGGGTCACGCCTGCCGACTTTAGTCGGCCGTGTTTCACAATCCCGGTATCATTGATGGTCGCGTCGCGTATGCCGCGTGTCGGCCTGGGAACTACGCAGACCGTCCTAACGTTTGCTAAACGAACAGAATTGCACCACAGCCCAGAGTATCTAAAGGAGTAGCACACATGGCCGACCGCGTCCTGAGAGGCAGCCGCCTTGGAGCCGTGAGCTACGAGACCGACCGCAACCATGACCTCGCGCCGCGTCAGATCGCGCGGTACCGCACCGAGAACGGCGAGGAGTTCGAGGTCCCCTTCGCCGATGACGCCGATATCCCCGGCACCTGGTTGTGCCGCAACGGCATGGAAGGCACCCTCATCGAGGGCGACCTGCCCGAGCCGAAGAAGGTCAAGCCGCCGCGCACGCACTGGGACATGTTGCTGGAGCGCCGCACGGTGGACGAGCTTGATGAGCTGCTAAGGGAGCGCCTCGAGCTGATCCGGTCGCGCCGCCGCGGCTGACGCTCTGCGCGGCCGGCCCGGCCGCGGCCAGTTACGTGCGGTCGTTCGCCCGCGTGGCACCGCCACGCGCCCTTCGGCCCTCGACGCCCCATCGAGTGACTTTGACCAGCGCCTCGCGGATGTTGGATCCGCTCATTTTGGAGACGCCCAGTTCGCGCTCGGTGAAGGTGATCGGCACCTCGACGATGACGAAACCGTTGCACACGGTGCGCCAGGTCAGATCGATCTGGAAGCAGTACCCCTTGGAGTCCACACCGTCCAGGTCGATCGCCTCGAGGACTTCGCGGCGATAGGCACGGTAACCGGCGGTGATGTCGTGCACACCGATGCCGAGCGCTAGCCGTGAATACGTGTTGGCCGTCTTGGACAAGGCCAGCCGTCGCCACGGCCAATTTCGGACCGTGCCCCCGTCGACATAGCGGGAACCGATGGCCAGGTCGGCTCCGGCGTCGACGGCGTCCAGCAGACGGTGCAGCTGTTCGGGTGCGTGGCTGCCGTCGGCGTCCATTTCGACCAGCACCGAATACTGTCGGCTCAAACCCCACGCGAAACCGGCCAGGTACGCCGCACCCAGACCATCCTTCGCGGTGCGGTGCATGACGTGGGTGCGACCGGGATCGGCCGCCGCCAGCTCGTCCGCGAGCTGACCGGTGCCGTCGGGGCTGCTGTCGTCGACGATCAGCAGGTGCACATTGGGGCACGCATCCTTGAGCCGCCGATGGATCACCGGCAGGTTCTCCCGCTCATTGAACGTCGGGATGATCACCAGGACGCGCTCGCTGGGACGGCTGCCCGGGACCCGGGGCGCCGGTTGGCCGGTGGTCATGTAGCTCCTCTGTGTCGCCTGAATACAGGTCGGCCGCCCTCGTTGGGCGGAATGTCCTGCGTCTTCTCCACGCCGCCGTCCTCCGGCGGAGTGTGTTCGCCGCCGTCGTCGGGCCCAGTGTCTTGCGCAGTCTCCGCGTCGCCCTCGTCAAGCGGGGGCTCGCCCGGGGGCGTATCGGCGTCTTGCGATTCAGCCCGAGGCCTGGACCTCAGACGAATCGGACGCGCGAACCATCCATTGTGCCGTATCCCTACCAGAATGACCGTTCCGGCCGCCGCGACCAAAACCCACTGCAGGATCGGGCCCCAGCGGGTTGCCGGCGTCAGCTTCGTCTTGAGGCGCACCTGCATGTCCAGGTAGGCGGGCTCGAAGAAGTCCGTGCGCACCAGCTCGGCGCCGTCTGGGGCGATGACCGCGCTGATTCCCGTGGTGCCGGCAACGACGACGTATCGGTCGTGCTCTACCGCCCGTACCTTGGCGAACGCCAGCTGTTGTTCGCTCATCGTCTTGTTGAAGGTGGCGTTGTTACTGGGCACGGCCAGCAACTGGGCACCGTTGAGGACCGCTTTCCGGGGGGCCCGATCGAAAATCACTTCCCAGCAGGTGGAAACCCCGACCGGCACCCCGGCGATTTGCACCACACCGCTGCTTTTGCCCGGCACCATGTGGCCGGCCCGGTCGGCATAGCCGGAGAGGTGCTTGAACAGCCACGGCATCGGCAGGTACTCGCCGAACGGCTGCACGATTTCCTTGTCATGGCGGTCGGCCGGTCCGGTGACCGGGTTCCACACGATCACCGTGTTGGTGTATGCGGAATTTTCCGGTGTGGGGCCGGGCACATCGAGCACGGTGCCGACCAGGATCGGCGCGCCGATCGCGGCGACGGCCCGCGCGATCTGCTCGGCGGCGTCGGCGTTGACGAGGGGATCGATGTCCGACGAGTCCTCCGGCCAGATCACGAATTGAGGTTGGGGGGCGAGCCCCAAACGCACGTCGTCCGCCAGCCGCAGGGTCTCGCGGACGTGGTTGTCCAGCACCGCTCGCCGCTGCGAATTGAAGTCGAGGCCCAGCCGCGGCACATTGCCTTGCACCGCCGCGACGGTGACCGAGGATTCCCCACCCACCCCCGCACCGGCGTGGCGCACCTGCGGCCAGACGATGACGGCCGCGAACAACACCAGGCAGATGCAGACGCCCGGCAGCACCACGGCGGGCGGCGGCGCATTGGTGTCCTTGGTGTCCTTGGTGCGCTTGGCTTCCTCAGCGACACCCGAGCCGCCAGCGCCGTGCGCCGGGTTACCGGTTTTCCACCAATTGACGATCTCCAGCTCGATCGCGGTCGCGCTGAATCCCACCAGCATGATCGCCGTGGAAAGCAGCGCAACGCCGCCTAGCTGGACCAACGGCAACAACGGGCCTTGCGCTTGACCGAACGCCACCGCGCCCCAGGGAAAGCCGCCGAACGGGAAGATCGACTTCAACCACTCCTGCGCCGCCCACACCAGCGCGAACCAGATCGGCCAGCCGGGCAGCCGCCGCACGATGACGGCGCACAGGCCGAAGAGGCCGGGGAATAGCGCGCACGTCGTCGCCAACACCAGCCACGGCATCGAGCCCACCAGAGAGCTGATCCACGGCAGCAGCGGCGGATAGAAGGCCAGTCCGAACAGGAATCCGTAGCCCAAGCCACCCACCGGTGTGGTGGCCGGGTGCTTGAGCACCCACGCCAGCAGCGCGGCCGCGACGACCGCACCCCACCACCAGCTCAGCGAGGGGAAGCTGGCCCACAGCAGCAAACCACCCGCGATGGCGAGCAACAGTCGCGCCAGCCGTGGCAGCAGCGCCGCCCGAACCCCGGGCAGCCGCGCGATCGCCGCTGCACCCAGCCCCGCCAGCGCCCGGCGCGTTACCGCGCCCAGCCGATCGGCCAGGCTCGACGCGCCAGACGCTGGCTGATCGTCGGCCGTAGCCTCCGGCGAGTCGGCGACGCCTTGCCCCGTCGGCTCGACGTGGACGACGGTGGGCTCTTCGCCGCGCTCCGATTCGGCTTCATCGCTTATCGGGTCGGTCTCCGGGCGGGTCGCGACGTCTTCGGCCACCGGGGTGACCTCCGGGTCCTGGTCGGATCGCTCCTCACCGCCGAACCACTCCCTAGCCATGGATTACGGCGCCTCGATGCACGGTTCGACGGCAACGCGGCAAGGCGTCGGTCGGGCCCAAGCGGGGTAATGCAGGTACCCGGGAGCGCGGGTCGGTGGACCAGCGCTGGACGGCGTCGCGAGGCGCGTGCACGTCCAGGGCCCCGGCGTCCCAGACGGCGTAGGAGGCCGGCGCGCCGGGCACCAGAGTCCCAGCCTGGCCATCGCGAACACCGCTCGCCCGCCAGCCGCCGCGGGTGGCGGCGGCGAATGCGGCCCGCGCCGACACCGCGCTGCCGGGGGTGTGGTGATTGACCGCCGCGCGCACGCTCACCCACGGGTCGAGGCCCGTTACCGGGGCGTCGGAACCTAGCGCGAGGGGCACGCCTTGGGATGCTAACAGCGCAAGTGGATTGAGTTGACTGCCTCGTTTGGCGCCAAGCCGTCGGGCATACATGCCGTCGGCGCCGCCCCACAGCGCGTCAAAATTGGGCTGCACGCTGGCGATGACGCCCCACGCGCCCAGCTTGGCGGCCTGATCGGCGGTCACCATCTCCACGTGCTCGAGTCGGTGCCCGCATCGGGCGACGGCAGCCACCCCGAGGTCGGTGACGACCCGTTCGAAGGCGGCGACCGCCGCCGAGACCGCGGCATCGCCGATGACGTGGAAACCCGCCGTCACCCCCGCCTCGGTGCATGCCCGCACATGGGCCTCGATGGCGCCGGGGTCCAGGTAACAGGTGCCGACGCGGTCCGGGGCGTCGGTGTATGGCTCGTGCAGCCAGGCGGTGCGCGACCCGAGCGCCCCATCGACGAACAGATCACCGGCCAGCCCGCGGGCTCCCGTCTGGTCCATCAGCGCGCGCGCCTGTGCGGCCGTGGTGACCGCCTGTCCCCAGTAGCCGATCACCTCGACGCCTTGGACACCCTCGCCGCGGTCACGCAGCCGCAGCCAGTCGTCGAGGCCGCCGATCTCGGGCCCCGCGCATTCGTGCACCGCGACGATGCCGGCCGCGGCGGCGGCCCGCAGCGCGGCTGCCCGGGCTTCGGCCAGCTGTGCGGGGGTCAGCAGGTCACGTGCGACGGCCCGGACCAGGTGGTGAGCGTCGCCGACGAGAGGCCGTTCGGGGACGAACCCGGCCGCCGCGGGTAGTTCCGCGACGAGCCGTCGCAGCCCCGTTGAGGCCAGCGCGGAGTGGACGTCGACGCGAGCCAGGTAGGCGGGCCGGTCACCGAGGACGGCATCGAGGTCCGCGGTGCTCGGCGGGGCGTTCTCGGGCCACGACGATTCGTCCCAGCCATGCCCCCACACCGGCCGGCCCGGGTGGGCGGCCGCGTACTCGGCGATGATCCGGAGGCAGTGCGCGCGCGACGTGGCCGCCCGCAGGTCCATGCCGCTGAGCGTGAGGCCGGTCGCGGTCAGGTGGATATGGCTGTCCACGAATCCCGGCGCGACGAAGCCGCCGTCCAGGTCTTGGACGTCGGCGCCGGGGAACTGGCTGCGGCCGACGTCGTCGCTGCCCAGCCACGCCACCATGCCGCCGCGGACCGCCATGGCGGTGGCGTCGGGGTGGGTCGGGCTGTGCACCCGCCCGTTGACCAGCAGCGTGGTGGGTGTGTCGTCCGGCGACGATGCAGGCCGTGAAACGGCCTGAGGTGGGGGCACCTCCCGCTTGCGGGGGAAAGCCGGACCATTGGCGTCGGTCACAGGCCAAAACTACGTGCGGCGGCACCCAGGGCGATCAATCCCAGCCCGAGTGTCCCGGGAATCCACCGCGCACCGAATCCGTCGGCAAGGCAGGCGGCGCGAAGTCCCTGACGTCGATGACCTCGCCGTCGATGTAGTCGCGGCCATGATCGCGATCGCCACGACGCGATTCGGCTCCGAAAAGCGTCACGTCGGTGATCAGCGGCACCCGCCGCCTCAAGCCACGCATCCCGATCGCGGTCAATCCCGGGCCGGCAACCTTTCGTATGGGCGGGACCAGCAGCAACGATCCCAGAGCCGTGGTGACCAGCCCCGGTACGAGCACCAGGACGGTGGCCACCGTGACCAGCGCCCCATCGCTCATCGCGCTGCCCGGTTCTGTCAGACCGGACCGCAATTGCCCGAATCGCCGAACGAGGTGTGAACCCGCCATCGGCGCCAACAGGCCCCACCCGAGAAGGAGCGCGGCCAGCAACGCCAGCAGTGTCCACCCCCACCCGATGGTCGAAACGAGCGCGATGATCGCCGCGAGCTCGACCACGGCGTAGATCAAAAACAACCGCGACAGCATGTGACGCCAACGTCCGCGGGCCACCGTGGAGTTCCCCTGGTGGTGCCCAGCGCGGCTGCAGTTAGATGACGCTATGACAACGATTCAGATCGATACGCCGGACGGGCCGATCGATGCGCTGCTGAACCTTCCCCAGGGACAAGGCCCGTGGCCGGGCTTGGTGGTGATCCACGACGCGTTCGGGTACCGCCGGGACAAGGAGGCGACCAACGAGCGCATCGCCCAAGCCGGCTATGTGGCGCTCACCCCGAACATGTACGCGCGGGGCGGCCGCGTCCGCTGCATCACCCGCGTCATGCGGGAGCTGATGACACAGCGGGGCCGCGCTCTTGACGACATTCTCGCCGCCCGCGACCACCTGAAGGCAATGGCCGAGTGCTCCGGGCATATCGGCATCGCGGGATTCTGCATGGGCGGCCAGTTTGCCCTCGTCATGTCGCCCAAAGGTTTTGGCGCCTCCGCGCCGTTCTACGGCACTCCCCTGCCCCGCAACCTCGGCGAGACCCTGGAGGGGGCGTGCCCGATCGTCGCGAGCTTCGGCGGCCGCGACCCGCTGGGTCGGGGCGCACCCGACAAATTCCGCGAAGTGACCGCCGCCAAGCAGCTAACCACCGACATCAAGGTCTACCCCGGCGTCGGGCACAGCTTCGCGAACACCCTTCCCGCCCAACCGCTGCTTCGCATCACGGGTTTCGGCTACGACCAGGCCGCCACCGACGACGCATGGAGCCGCGTCTTCGCGTTCTTCGGCGAGCATCTGGCGGCGAGATCAGCGACGTAGCGTTGTCAACCGCGACCGTCACGGCGTCCGGCCGGCCGACGAAACCGCAAATCCTCTCGGTCGCATGACCGCCACAGTGAAAAGCATTGTGTCACTTCAGCTTCTGTGACACGACGCTCGCAAAGGTGTGGGTATCGCCGGGCCAGCGGGCCGACACGTAGCTGCCGTCAACGACGACGAACGCCGGGCGTGAGTCGGTGGCCGTGTCACGCACCATTCCCGATGACTTGAGCCACCGGTGCGGCGAGTCGCGGACAACGTCACAGAAATCCGACGGATCCTTGAGGGCGCGAGTGACTTCCGACTGCACCGACATGTACCCGTCGGGCTGGCCGGGCTGCTCGGTATAGGTCCGGTAGTAATCGCGATCCCAGATCCGGGTCATGCGCGTGAGCCGCCAGGCCAGGCGCTCCATTGCCCAAGTCAGCGCCGTGGTCTTGCGGCCGTAGAGCACCGACCGACCCGTGCCGGGATCGACGCTGCGCGCGGCAAGCAGCACCCCGTGACAGATCGCGGCCACGATCAGCCCGCGGGCGAAGGCATCCACGACGAGTCGCTGAAGTGTGTCGCTGTCGATGTAACTGCGCATCCCGCGGGCGCGATGTCCCCCCGGCAGCAGCAGCGCATCGGTGCCCTCGAGGCTGGCCTGTGACCAGCTGACCGGATGCTGATACTCGGTCGAGCGCACCATGTCGCGATACGCGTTGCGGCTGTCCCTGTTAGCCCGCAGCATCAGCCCGACGAGCGGGACACTGCCCAACACCGGCAGCGCCGACCAAATGTCCAATCCACGGCCGGTCACCATGATGTCGTCGGCGACCCCGGGCGCGCCGCTTTCGGTGGCAAAGACCACCCGGTGGCCGTCCCGGGTCAAGACTCGCCAGCTGACGGCGACCTCGGTGGGATCGAAGTCGCGGTCCGGGATCGGGATCAGGACAGTACCCATTGGCGTTAGTTTTGGGCCACTTTGAGCTCGAGGCCGACGTTGTTCTCCATGCCGCCACGGAGCTTGCTGAAGAGGTTGAACACCTTGCCCACGATGCCGTACCGCTTGCCGATCGCGTCGTAGACGGCGGCGGTCTGCGACTTGTCGAGGATGGTCGCGGTGCCCCCGACGGCCTCGCTCTTCGGGCGACCGCGCATATCGCAGATGGCCATCGTCACGCGCGGAGTATTGCGGATCCGCTTGACCTTCCACGACTTTGCCTCGGTGATGACCAGCAGCCGGTCGCCATCGGCGGCGGCCCAGATGGGAACCGGCTTGGGCTTGCCGTCCTTGGTGAAGGTGGTCAGCAGGATGTATTGCGCCTTGGCGAGGTCGGCGAAAGTGGGCGTCACGGTGTCAACTTACCGGCGAGTCGGTGTCCGCGGCTCACCGGGCTCAACGTTGACATTGTCGGCCATCAACTGCCATAGTCATCGACGTTAAGCGGAAATCTGGTTTTCACTTAAGAACCCGTGGCACCGGCCGAAGTGGGGAAACGTGAGCGACCCAAAGAAGCCGCTGGCGTGGTTGCCGTTCTCGATCGCTGAGGCGGCGCTGTCCGGGAACCTCGGCAACGTCGACCCGGCACAGGCGTGGTCGTACCTCTTGGACCGGCTCCGCGAAGCCGCCCGGGTCGTGGAATCCGATCCCGCGAGCCAAAATCGAGTCGATCTCGCCGCGGGTATGCGACATCTTCTCGTGCTGCTTGCCGCCGGCATCGATGAAGTATTGCGGTTCGATCCGGATCCGATCCTGTCTGTCCAACGCACCAGTACCGACGACATCGTGACCTGGGGGATGGAGTGTCCGGACTGCATCTACACGCGTGCCGTGCTGCGCGGCGGGGAGAGCTACCGACTGTTCGGCAATCGCGGCACGGCCCGCTACGTCGGGCTGCAGACGATGAATGGCATCGCGGCAACTGCGAACGAGCTGGTCGACGAACTCGAGCTGGATGCCGACGGGAACTTCGACGTGGTTCTGTCGGCCGATGAGCGATCCGGAAATTGGATGCGTATTGAGGGCGACCACCCCACGTTGACGGTCCGGCACTTCTTCTACGACTGGAACACCGAAGTGGCGTCGTCGCTGCGCATTGAGAGGCTCGGTGACGCGGCGGACGCCACAAGCCGTCCGGTCGATCCGGACGTGGCGGTGACGAGGCAGCTAGTCGCCCTCGGCGATTTCGTCCAGGACAACCTCGCGTTCTTCTTGCAGTTCGGTGCGGCGGCGCCACCGAACGGCTTCTTGCCGCCGATCGACCGCACCGATATCGGAGCGGCCGCGGAAAACAGGCCGGTCATCGGCCGGTGGGAGCTGCGCCCCGGCGAGGCGCTCATTGTCGAAGTGGAACCGCCGGAAGGTATCTACTGGAGTTTTTCCATCGGCAACCCGTGGTGGGAGACCATCCATTACGGGCGCCACCAATCGAGCCTGAACGCCCATCAGGCGATGGTGGATTCCGACGGGATGGTGCGCGTGGTGCTGTGTGCCGAGGATCCCGGGGTCGCGAATTGGCTCGACACCGCCGGCTACAGCAACGGTCCCATCATCCTGCGCTGCGTGCGCACCAAAACGGCGCCTACACCCACGACGAGAGTCGTGCCCTTCGACGATATTCGGGCGGAATTGCCTTCGGACACCGCAAAGGTCACCCCCGAACAACGGGCATCCATCCTCGCGGCACGCCGCCGCGCCGTGCGCGAAAGGTTCGGGCGGTGACGTTCGATGCTGACGAACTAGAAGACGGCGCTTGCGCCGCAACCGGTCTCGACGATTTCGGTTCGTCCTACTACCGCGAGGGACTCGAACGCATCGTTGAGGCGCTGAACACCGAGGCAGCGCTCAACGACATGGGCCGGGTCATCCAGCACGCCACCATAAGCAACGCCCTGATTCAACGCCTCAAAATCGAGGACACCTACGCTCAGCATCCCCGGATCGACGACCAGGTAGTCGGCGGACCCGTATTCGTGATCGGATTGCCCCGCACCGGGACCACCGCGCTGAGCCAACTGGTGGCTGCCGATCCCCAGTTCCGATCGCTGCGGATGTGGGAATCCCAAGCACCCACCCCGCCGCCGGAGGCCGCAACCCAACACAGCGACCCGCGGATCGCGCAGGCCGAGGCCGGCCTGAAGATGCTCGACGACATGTTCCCGTTGATGAAAACGCTGTACAACTCCGAGCCCACGGCCCCGACCGAATGCCAGGACCTGATGGGAATGAGTTTTCGCACCTTCCACTTCGACGGCGCAGTCCGCGCACCCGGATATCTGGCGTGGCTGATGGATTGCGACATGCGCGAAACGTATACGTTTCACCGGCGAGTGCTCAAGTTGTTGCAATGGCACTGCCCACCGGTGCTATGGCACCTCAAGACCCCGGTGCATATGTTCGCCCTCGACGCGCTGGTCGAAGCATATCCTAATGCGAAATTCCTTTGGAGCCATCGTGATCCGGCCAAGGTGATGGGCTCGGTATGCAGCCTGATCCAGTATGTCCGTAGCTGGAGCAGCGACCGCAACGACGCCAAGGAACTCGGCGCCGAGCAAGTCGACAGCTGGGTTGAAGGTGTCCGGCGGGCAATGGATTTCCGCACCCGGCAGGGCGACGAGCGATTCGCCGACGTCTCGTTCGCCGATTTGCAAGCGGATCCGGTACGCGCCCTGCAAACCAGTTACGAGTCCCTGGGCCTGACCTTCACCGATGCCACTTTGCAGTCGGTCACGCAATGGGCGCAGGGGCATCGCCCGGGCTCACGCGGTACCCACGACTACGACCTGGCCGACTACGGCCTGACCCCCGAAGTCGTTCGGGAGCGGTTTGCCGACTACCTCGCCGCCTACGATGCGACCGCCTGACCCCGTGGGAGCTCCTCGGACGCGGCGACGCGACAAACTGAGCCCGGACCCCACGGTTCGCCGCGAAATCTTGGCCGCCGCAGCGAAAGCGCTGCGCGAGCACGGGGTTCAGGGCCTCAGCATCGCCGCGGTTCTTGACGGAGCCGCAGTGGGCACCCGCGCGTTCTATCGGCATTTCGGCTCCAAAGACGAACTGGTGGCCGCGCTCTTACTTGAAATGGCACGCGTGGAGGAACGGCGACTACGACGCCGAATGGCGTCCGCCACCACGGAGATCGACGCGGTGGCGGCGTGGATCGACGGACGACTCGACTTGGCATTCGACGACAACATCAAATCGGATTTGCGCCGCGTGTCGCAGGAGGCTCAATCGGAGATGTTCGCCTCCCCCAATCTGGTCCGGCCGGCGTACGAACAGTTGCTCAAGCCGCTCAGCGCAGCCCTCCAACGCGGCCTGCAGCGCGGAGTATTCCATCACATCGATCCGGTGACCGACGCGCAAGCTATCCACGCCGTGGTGTGGGCGGGCATCGAGCGGCAATGGGCGACAGGCGATCGTGACCGCGACGATGTCCGCGAACGCATGCTCCGTTTTTGCTTGCAAGGGCTGGGCGTGACGGCCGAAGCGATCGCGCACGTTTAACCAACCGCACACCAACCAGAGGGAGACACGGATGGACCTGGGTTTCGCGGGATCCACGGCCGTGGTCACGGGCGGCAGTAAGGGGATGGGGCTGGCCGTCGCCGAAACCCTTGCGGCAGAGGGAGCCAGCGTGGCGGTGATGGCAAGAGGCCGAGGAGCGCTCGACGCCGCCGTGGTATCGCTGCGCGACGCGGGCGCTCCGGATGCCGTGGGAATCAGCGTCGATATGGCTGATGCGGAGTCCATCGCCGATGGCTTCGCCGCGGTCTCGCAGCGATGGGGGCAACTCAATAGTCTCGTCCACACGATCGGTCCGGGCGACGGCTATTTCGAGCAGATGGACGACACACAATGGGACGAAGCGTTCGCACTCGGCACGATGTCGGCTGTGCGATCGATCCGCGCCTCGTTGCCGTTGCTGCGGTCCGCGGATTGGGCCCGCATCGTGACCCTATCCGCGCACTCGATTCAGCGGCAGAACCCGCGCATCGTCGCCTACACGGCGTCGAAGGCGGCATTGGCCAGCGTCACCAAGAACCTATCGAAAAGCCTTGCCAAGGACGGCATCCTGGTTAACTGCGTGTGCCCCGGAACCATCGTGACCGCCAGCTTCACCGAAGTACTCAAAGACATCCTCGCCGCCGATGGCCTCGACGCCACCAATCCGGTCGATGTCATGACCTGGATCGACAACAACTTCCACCAGCCCTGCGACCTTGGCCGCGCCGGACTTCCCGAGGAGGTCGCCTCCATTTGCGCCTACCTGGCGTCCCGGCGAAATGGCTACGTCACCGGTGCCACGGTGAACGTGGACGGCGGATCGGACTTCATCTGACACCCCGTTCGTGCCGAGTGTGCGGCCAGCCGCACGTTCGGTGCCGAGTGTGCGGCGAGCTGCGCACTCGCGTGGGGCGGCGATCTCCGAACCCGCCGGACTCAGCCCTCCAGGTCACCCTCGGTTTCCAAGAGCGCCCGGCGCAGCCCGTCGAGCGTTTCCGGTTGCGCGTCGGCCCACATGCCGCGGTCGGCCGCCTCCAGCAGCCGTTCGGCCATGCCGTGCAGCGCCCACGGGTTGGATTCCGCCATGAACTTCCGGTTCTCCCGGTCCAACACGTAGCGCTCGGTCAGTTGCTCGTACATCCAGTCGGCCATCACCCCCGCGGTGGCGTCGTAGCCGAACAGGTAGTCCACGGTCGCCGCCATCTCGAATGCACCCTTGTAACCATGCCTGCGCATCGCCGCCATCCAGCGCGGATTGACCACACGGGCGCGGAATACCCGGGTGGTCTCCTCCGACAAAGTGCGCGTGCGGATCGCGTCGGGCCTGGTGTTGTCGCCGATGTAGGCGGCGGGCGCCTGCCCGGTGAGCGCGCGCACCGTGGCCACCATGCCGCCGTGGTACTGGAAATAGTCGTCGGAGTCGGCGATGTCGTGCTCGCGGGTGTCGGTGTTCTTGGCGGCCACGGCGATGCGCCGGTACTGGCGGTTCATGTCGTCGACCGCCTCGCGACCGTCCAGGTCGCGCCCGTAGGCGAACCCGCCCCAGGCGGTGTACACCTGCGCGAGGTCGGCGTCGTCGCGCCAGTTGCGGCTGTCGATCAGCTGCAGCAGCCCGGCACCGTAGGTCCCCGGCTTGGATCCGAAAATCCTTGTGGTGGAACGACGTTGGTCGCCGTGCTGGGCCAGGTCGGCCTCGGCGTGGGCGCGCACGTAATTGTCGTCGGCGGGCTCGTCCAAGTCGGCGACCAACCGCACCGCGTCGTCGAGCATGGTCACGACATGCGGGAAGGCGTCCCGGAAGAATCCCGAGATCCGCACCGTTACGTCGATGCGCGGACGGCCCAGCTCGGCCGGCGGAATCGGGGTCAGGCCGACGACCCGCCGCGACGCGTCGTCCCAAACCGGGCGAACGCCGAGCAGCGCAAGGACTTCGGCGATGTCGTCGCCGGCGGTGCGCATCGCCGAGGTGCCCCACACCGACAGCCCAACCGATTGCGGCCATTGCCCATGGTCGTTGCGGTATCGGGTGAGCAACGAATCCGCCAGCGCCACACCGGCTTCCCAGGCCAGCCGGGACGGCACCGCCTTGGGGTCAACGGAGTAGAAGTTGCGCCCCGTGGGCAGCACGTTGACCAGGCCGCGCAACGGTGACCCCGACGGGCCGGCGGGAATGAACCGGCCGTCCAGCGCCCTGAGCACCTGATCGATTTCGGCGGCGCTGCCGGCCAGGCGGGGCACCACTTCGGTGGCCGCGAACCGCAGCACCGCGGCGACGTCGGCGCTGTCGGTGAGCCGGTCGGCGGCGTCGGGATCCCAGCCGGTGGCCTGCAGCGCCGCGACCAGCTCCCGGGCCGCGGCCTCGGCGCGGTCGACCGACGACCGTTCGTCGGTGCCGTCCTCGGCGAGGCCCAGGGCCTGCCGCAGGCCGGGGATGGTCTGCTCGCCACCGAACAGCTGCCGCGCCCGCAGGATGGCCAGCACGAGGTCGAGTTCGGCCTCCCCCGTGGGCTTTTGCCCCAGGACGTGCAGCCCGTCGCGGATCTGGACGTCCTTGATCTCGCACAGCCACCCGTCGACGTGCAGGATCATGTCGTCGAACGCGTCCTCGGGGGGCCGTTCGGCCAGCCCCAGGTCGTGGTCCATCTTGGCGGCCCGGATCAGCGTCCAGATCTGTTGGCGGATGGCGGGCAGCTTGCCGGGATCCAGCGCGGCCACGCTGGCGTGCTCGTCGAGCAACTGCTCCAAACGCGCGATGTCGCCGTAGGTTTCGGCGCGTGCCATGGGCGGGATGAGGTGGTCGACGAGCACGGCGTGCGCTCGCCGCTTGGCCTGCGTGCCCTCGCCGGGGTCGTTGACCAGGAATGGGTAGACCAACGGCAGGTTGCCCAGCGCGGCGTCGGGTCCGCACGCCGCCGACATGCCCAGCGTCTTGCCGGGCAGCCATTCCAGGTTGCCGTGCTTGCCCAGATGCACCACCGCGTCGGCTTTAAAACCGGCGTCCAGCCAGCGGTAGGCGGCCAGGTAGTGATGGCTGGGCGGCAGGTCCGGGTCGTGGTAGACGGCAACCGGGTTTTCCCCGAAGCCACGGGGCGGCTGGACCATCAGGACCAGGTTGCCGGCTTGCATTGCGGCGATGACGATCTCGCCGTCGGGGTCG
Organism: uncultured Actinomycetota bacterium; assembly: GCA_963802525.1. Lineage (GTDB taxonomy): Bacteria > Actinomycetota > Actinomycetes > Mycobacteriales > Mycobacteriaceae > Mycobacterium. The sequence continues at coordinate 105,646 of CAWDJC010000035.1, forward strand.
GTGGTGCGGTCGACGAACAGGTCACCGGGCGGCGGGCCCCAATGCGCCTGCACCGCGTCAGTGAGTTCCGCGGGCAGTGTCGCGAACCAGGCCCGATAGTCCCTGGCGGACACCCGGATCGGGTTGCCGGCCAGCTGCCCGTCGGTGAGCCAGTCGGGGTCTTGTCCGCCGCGTTCGATCAGCGCGTGGATCAGCGCGTCGCCGTCGTTGGCGTCGACTCCGGGCAGATCGCCCACCTGATAACCGCGCTCGCGCATCGCCCGCAGCAGCGCGACCGCGCTGGCCGGGGTGTCCAGCCCGACCGCGTTGCCGATGCGGGCGTGCTTGGTGGGATAGGCCGAAAACACCAGGGCCACGCGCTTCTCGGGCGGGGCGACATGCCGCAGCCGCGCGTGCCGGATCGCCAGCCCCGCGACCCGCGCGCAGCGCTCCGGATCGGCGACATAGGAGATCAGCCCGTCGTCGTCGATCTCCTTGAACGAGAAGGGAACCGTGATGATGCGACCGTCGAACTCGGGCACCGCCACCTGGCTGGCCACGTCGAGCGGGCTGAGGCCGTCGTGGTTGTCGCGCCATTGATCGCGGGGGCTGGTCAGGCACAAACCCTGCAGTATCGGAATGTCCAGGGCAGCAAGGTGTTCGACATTCCAGCTGTCGTCGTCCCCGCCGGCGGACACGGTGGCCGGCTTCAGTCCCCCGGCGGCCAGCACGGTGACCACCATGGCGTCGGCGCCGCCAAGCCGTTCCAGCAGTTCGGGTTCAGCGGTGCGCAGCGAGGCGCAGTAGACGGGCAGCGGTCGCCCGCCGGCTTCTTCGATGGCCCGGCACAGCGACTCGATGTAGGCGGTGTTGCCGGCCAGCTGCTGCGCGCGGTAGTAGAGCACCGCGATCGTCGGGCCCTCGGTGTTCCTGGCGTTCGGCCGCTCCAGCACACCCCAGGTGGGCGTCACCACCGGCGGTGCGAAGCCGAAGCCGGTCATCAGCGTCGTGTCCGAGAGGAAGGCATGCAGCTGGCGCAGGTTCTCCACGCCGCCGTGGGCAAGGTAGATGTGCGCCTGCACCGCGATGCCGGCCGCCAGGGTGGACAGGCCGGTCAGCTCGGCGTCGGCGGCCTGTTCTCCGCTGACCAGGACCGTCGGGACGCCGCTGGCGATCACCGCGTCGATGCCGCTCTGCCAGGCGCGATAACCGCCGAGGATCCGGACCACCGCGACCGCGGCGTCGGCGAGCAGGTCCGGCAGCTCGTCATCTGATAGGCGCGACGGGTTCGCCCACCGATAATTCTTCCCGCTGGAACGGGCGCTGATCAGGTCCGTGTCGGACGTCGACAGCAGCAGGATGGTCGGCTCAGCCACCCATCATTCGTACCGCAGCGTCGCTACCATGCGAGCGGCGACCTCGTGTCGGGCGCCAAACGTGCACTCAGCGCGAAAAATTTGCCTGCCGGAACCGCGCACTGAATGCACGCTCGGCGCAACACTGTGGGGATGAAACCTGCTTCTGTTACCGGACAGGTCATTGCCGTCACCGGCGGTGCCCGCGGAATCGGCCTGGCCATCGCCGCAGCCCTACACAGCCTGGGCGCCAAAGTCGCAATCGGCGATATCGACGAGGCCGCCGTCATGGAGGCGGGTGGCAGGTTGGGGCTGAAGGTCTGCCGGAGACTGGACGTGACGGATCGGCAATCCTTCACCGATTTTCTCGACGGCGTTGACGACCAGCTGGGCCCCGTCGACGTGCTGGTCAACAACGCCGGCGTCATCGCGGTGGGCAGCGCGGTTGACGAGCCCGACGCCGTCACCCAGCGTGTGCTTGACGTCAACATTCGCGGCGTAATCCTGGGCACCAAACTGGCTGGACAACGCATGTTGGCCCGGGGCCGCGGCCACATCGTCAACATCGCGTCGATGGGTAGCGTGCTGCCGGCCGCCGGCATCGCAACCTATTGCGCCACAAAGCATGCCGTGCTCGGATACACCGACTCCGTTCGCATGGAGAACCGTGGACGCGGCATTCACTTCTCGGCGATATTGCCGACGCTGACGAATACCGAGATGATTGCCGGCGCCGGACACGCGAAGGGCTTCAAGAATGCCGAGCCGGAAGACGTCGCCCGGGCGGTCGTCGGCGTGATCGTCAAACCGAAACGGCGCGTGGTGGTTCCCCGTTCGATGGGCATTATGGCGTCGGCACAGCGGCTGATGCCGCAAGGTATGTCGGAGGCGATCGGACGTGCGGTGGGTACGGACCGCGTCTTCACCAGCGACGTCCAAACCGACAAGCGCAAGCATTATGCGCAGCGGACGGGGACGTCCTGATCGTCAGGCGGTGCGCACGTCGAAGTCGGCAAGTTGGGGTTCGCGCAAGAGCCTGGTGTGAGTTTCCGGCGTCCAGGGGAACAGCTCGGGCAAGCCGTCCTTGCCAAGGTACCAGCTGCTGCAGCCGGTGATCCAAATCGTCTGTGGCATAGCCGCTTTCATGCTCTCGTTGTATTCCTTGGTGGCCGCTTCGGTCGGTGCTGCGGCGCGCACGACACCGTCGCGGAGCCGCTTGATCCACCACATCACGTAGTTGGCCTGATCCTCGGCGACCGGTACCAGTGATTGGTTGCCGATCGGCGAATGCGGCCCCATCAGCATGAACAGGTTGGGGAATCCGGGCACCGCGACGGACCGGTACGCCATCGGGCCGTCGGCCCACGCCTCGTCCAACGTGAGTCCGCCCTCCCCGATCACCTCCAGCGGGCGCACGTATGCGCGCGCGTCGAACCCGGTGGCATAGACCAATAGATCGAGTTCGTGCAGGGTGCCGTCGGCGGTCACGATGCCGCGCGGCTCGATGCGGTCGATCCCGTCGGTGATCACCTCGACGCCGGGCTGCTGCACGGAACGGTAGAAATGGCCGGCCATTACCTGCCGCTTGCACATCGGCTGGTACGTGGGGGTGAGCTTGGCCCGCAACTCCGGGTCGCGCACCGAGAGCCGCAGGTTCCATCGGCACTCGGCCTGCATCAGGCGGCGTTGCCGTCCCGGGCGGATTGGCGCACGGCCGAACATGACCCTGACGAACAATCCCCAGAAGCGATAGGGCAGAGCGTTCAACGCCGGCCACCGGGACAGCGCCGCCCGCGCCAGCGCCGAGTAATGCGGGTTAGGCAATGGATAGACCCACTGCGCGGTGCGCTGAAAGACTTTCAGTTGCCGCACCTTGCCGCCGAGCTCCGCGGTGATCTGCACGCCCGTCGAACCGGTCCCGATCAAACCGATCCTCTTGTCCGGCAAGGAGACCGAGTGATCCCAGCGCGAGGAATGAAATGCCGGTCCGGCGAAGGTGTCCCGCCCGGGGATCTCCGGATAACGAGGTACCCGCAGGACTCCCGTCGCGGTGACGAGCACGTCGAACGTTTCCTCGCCGTCGGCGGTGGTGAGCCGCCACTTCCCGTCGTCGTATTCCGCCCTGGTGATGTCGGAGCCGAACCGAATGTGGCGGCGAATGCCCCGTTCGTCGGCCACCTGGCGGAAGTACGCCTGAATCTCCGGACCCGGGGGCAGCCAGTGCGACCAATTCGGGTTGGGACGGAACGAGTAGGAGTAGTAGCGCGAGGGGACATCACAGGTAAGACCCGGATACGTGTTGTCGCGCCAGGTGCCCCCGACCTCGTCGGCCTTCTCGAAAATGGTGAACGAGTCGATGCCGGCGTCCTGCAGCTTGGCCGCCATGCACAGGCCCGACATGCCGGCGCCGATGATGGCGACGTCTGGGCGCTTCTGTGTCATTGCATTCACCCGACCTCTCGCTGGCCTGCACGCTACGCCGGTCGGCCCGGCGTAGCGACAGGTTCCGGCCAGCGACTATCCAGCCGCCACTCGCTTGCTGCCGAATATGCGTTCCTGCATGGCGGTGTCGCCGTACGAATGGGCTTTGACGACCTTGCCGTCGCGGAACTCGAACACGTCGGCTTCGTCGGCCGTGTCCGCTCCGACGGTGACTTTGGTCAGGACCATGACGACATCACCGTCGGCGAGGAACCGCTTCGTTTCGACCTGAGTCGCCTTCTCCGACAGCCGCATGAACAGTTCGGTGAGTTCGTTCTTGCCGCGGTAGGTGCCACCGATCATGCTTTCACCATTGATCGTCCACTCGGCGGAGTCGTCGAAGACGCCCAACGCCGCTTCGAGGTCACCGGCGCTGAAAGCCTCGTAGCCCTTCTTCGTCACCTCAATATTCTGGTTCGACATATGAACTCCCTTCTCTCTCTTGCGGTTATATCTCGGCTCGCGTCATGGTCATGCCGGCCGTCACACGTCCGCCGGACCCCTCGTCAACGGACCGCACATCCGTCGGCCGGCGGCGTGTGGCGCGCGCGATGCGAAGCAAGATCGACGGACGGAACAACCGAATCGGCGGGTCGACCATCGAAGTGACGCGCATGAACTGCCCGGCGACGACGGTATCCACCTCGACGGCAGTCAGCACCCGCTCGAGGAAGGCATTGCTGATCCGCATCGACCACGGTCTCGCCCCCTCCACTTCGGGAAGGGCCAGATCGGAGCCGACGGCGGTCTGCCAGGCCACCCGGATCGTCCTGGCGGAGGCGCGGAAGAAGCGCCGTGGCAGGCCACGATCCCCGCGGAGCAGGCAATCACGCAGCACCGTCGCCTCGATCGCTGCGACCGTCATGCCTTGCCCGTAGATGGGGTTGAAGCTGCAAACCGCGTCGCCGACCACCAGCAGGCCATCGGGCGTGCGGCGCAGCTTGTCGTAGCGCCGCCAGCGGTTCGACGGGACGCGATGGTGCACGACCGCGCCCAGCGGTTCGGCCGCTCGCAGCGCTTCCAACACATGAGCGGGAACGAAATCGGCCGCAAACGACAGCATTTCGGCCGTTCCGTCCGGTGGCTGCAGTCCAGCCATGGCGCCGACGCCGAACATCCAGCTGTCGTTTTCGTTTCTGATCAAGCCGAACATCTTCGGTCGCCCCGGCTCGGGAAAAACGGCAATCATGTGTTGCTGGATGGCGCCCGGCGCGACGCGCACCAGCTGGCAGGCGTAGGCGAGCTGCACCGTCAGCTCGTCCTCCCGAGGACGGCCATAGCCGAGTTCCTCCAGGAAGACCGGGGTGCGGGAGCCCCGGCCCGTCGCATCCACGACGAGGTCGGCGGTCAGTGTCGTCTCGCGGTCGATGGCGCGATCCACCACCTTCGCACCGGTGACGCGGCGACGATCCGGTGTCGCCGTCAGGCCGAGCACGTCGTGTCCTTCGAGGATCGTCACGTTCGCAATCGCCATCACCCGCCGGCGCACATTCCATTCGAGGAGCGGCCGGCTCGGAAACAGGATCACGGGTGGATTCGGCGCCCTGCCGGAGCGCGGCGATTGATGCCCGCCGACCGAGATCCACAGCTTCGATAGGTCGCCGTCATCCCAAATGCCGGCGCCGTTGGCCACGAGTTCGTCCACGAACCCGGGAAACAGTTCGTCCAGGACCTGCGTGCCCCGCGCGGCAAGGGCGTGGATCAGCCTGCCTTGCGGGACGCCGCGCCGGTTTAGGGGATCGACCGGCAAGAGGTCTCGCTCCACCACCGTCACCCGGTCGTAGCGGTCGGCCAACACGCGGGCGGCCAGGAGGCCGCCCATACTCGCGCCGAGCACCACCGCATGACCACCGTGCTTGTCCATGTGCACCCCTGAGCTGCAAGAAATGGATTTCTCACAGTGTCCGGCGCGGCGTGGGCGGGCACGTAGCGTAGGCGGCTACCCGATTTTTTTGGAGTGCCGCGACGAAGCACCGAGCAATGTGTTGCCACCGCGGGTCGGACGGAGCCGCGGGGCCTTACCGTTAGCGGATGGTCCGAGGCCGCGACTCCGACGCATGCCCGGGGGCGCTGCAGGTGCACCAGGCCGCCGACGGCACACTCGTGCGGGTCCGGCTGCCCGGCGGCGGGATCAGCGCCGCCCAGTTGGCGACGCTGTCCGGCGTCTCGAGCGAGTTCGGCTCGGGAACGCTCGAGCTGACGGCCCGGGGCAACGTGCAATTGCGCGGGATCACCGACGCGACGACGGTTGCCGAGGCGATCGTCCCCCGGCTCACACAAGCCGGGTTGTTGCCGTCGCCGGCGCACGAGCGGGTCCGCAACATCGTCGCGTCGCCGCTGTCCGGCCGGACTGGCGGGCAGGTTGACGTGCGCGGGTGGGTGAGCGAGCTGGACGCGGCGATCTGCGCCGAGCCCAGGCTCGCCGAGCTGGGAGGCCGGTTCTGGTTCAGCCTCGACGACGGCCGCGCCGATGTGTCCGGGCTGGGCGCCGATGTCGGCGCGCACGCGATGGACGACGGTGTCGCGCTGCTGTTGGCGGGGCGGGACACCGGCGTCCGGCTCGCTGTCGGCGACGTCGCCGCGTCCCTGGTGGCAATCGCCGTGCGGTTCATCGAGATCCGCGGAAAGGCCTGGCGGGTAAGCGAATTGGCCGACTTTCAGGACCTACTACCCGGTGTGCGACCGAGCGCTACGACCTTCCCTGCGGTCACCAAGCCATCGGTGGGATGGATCGGCCAACAAGACGGCCGGGTAGCGCTGGGCGCCGGGGTGCCGCTGGGCGTGCTGCCTGCGCGGGTCGCGGAATGCTTGGCCTCGATTGGGGCCGGTGTTGAGGCTCCGCTGGTGGTCACACCGTGGCGATCGGTGCTGGTGTGCGATCTCAGCGAAGAGGTGGCGGACGTCACGCTCCGCGTGCTGGCACCGTTGGGCCTGATCTTCGACGAGAACTCCCCCTGGCTGACCGTCAGCGCCTGCACCGGCAGCCCCGGGTGCGCGCACTCGGCCGCCGACGTGCGCGCGGACGCCGCGCTGTCGCTGGAGGCCGATTCCCAGATGCATCGCCATTTCGTCGGCTGCGAACGCGCCTGCGGCAGCCCGCCCATCGGTCAGGTCCTGGTGGCCAGCGGACAGGGATATCGGCTGCTACGCGACCAGCCCCGTGACGACCGCCAGCGCGGTGAAACCGGGCGCAGCGGGTCGTCACGCGACCAGCCCCGTGACGACCGCCAGCGCGGTGAAACCGGGCGCAGCGGGTCGTCACGCGACCAGCCCTTAGGGTGAGCGAGTGCTCGACTACATCCGCGACGCGGCCGAGATCTATCGCCAGTCGTTCGCGGCCATCCGCGCCGAAGCGGACCTGACGAGATTCCCGGACGACGTCGCACGGGTGGTGGTCCGGTTGATCCACACCTGCGGGCAGGTCGATGTCGCCGACCAGGTCGCCTACACCGACGACGTCGTCGCGCGGGCCGGCGCCGCATTGTGCGGCGGTGCGCCGGTGCTGTGCGATTCGTCGATGGTGGCCGCGGGGATCACCACCGCGCGGCTACCCGCCGACAACCAGGTCGTGTCGCTGGTGGCCGATCCGCGCGCGGCCCAGCTCGCCGCGCGCCGCCAGACGACCCGATCGGCGGCCGCGGTCGAACTGTGGGCCGACCGGCTTGCCGGCGCCGTGCTGGCCATCGGCAACGCGCCCACCGCGCTATTCCGGCTGCTGGAGCTGATCGACGAGGGCGCCTCCTCGCCCGTTGCGGTGCTCGGCGGGCCGGTCGGATTCGTCGGGTCGGCGCAGTCCAAGCAGGAACTCATCGACCGCCCGCGCGGGATGTCCTATCTGGTGGTGCGGGGTCGGCGGGGAGGCAGCGCCATGGCCGCGGCCGCGGTCAACGCGATCGCGAGCGACACCGAATGAGTGCGCGGGGCACGCTCTGGGGAGTCGGGTTGGGGCCCGGCGACCCGGAGTTGGTGACCGTCAAGGCCGCCCGGGTGATCGGCGAAGCCGACGTGGTGGCCTATCACAGCGCGCGGCACGGTCGCAGCATCGCCCGCGGAATCGCCGAACCGTATCTGCGGCCCGGTCAGATCGAGGAGCACCTGATCTACCCGGTGACCACCGAGGTGACCGACCATCCCGGCGGCTACGCCGGTGCGCTCGAAGACTTCTACGCCGATGCCACTCGGCGCATCGCCGCACACCTCGACGCCGGTCGCGACGTGGCGCTGCTCGCCGAGGGCGACCCGCTGTTCTACAGCTCGTATATGCATCTGCACACCCGGCTGACGCAACGCTTCGATGCCGTCATCGTGCCGGGTGTCACGTCGGTGAGCGCCGCCTCCGCGGCCATCGCCACACCGCTCGTGGCCGGCGACGAGGTGCTGTCGGTGCTGCCGGGCACCCTGCCGGTCGGCGAGCTGACGCGCCGACTCGCCGACGCCGACGCCGCCGTCGTGCTCAAGCTGGGCCGCTCCTATCACGCTGTGCGGGAGGCGCTTTCGGCAACCGGACAGCTTGACGACGCGTTCTACGTCGAGCGGGCAAGCACGTCCGGACAACGAATACTGCCCGCCGCGGACGTCGACGAGGCCCGCGTGCCGTACTTTTCGCTGGCCATGCTGCCCGGCGGCCGGCGGCCGCAAGAGCAGTCCCCAATCAAGCCGCGAGGGACCGTCGCGGTGGTGGGACTGGGGCCCGGAGGCAACGACTGGATGACGCCGCAAAGCCGGCGCGAGCTGGCCGCCGCGACCGACCTGATCGGCTACGGCGGCTACCTGGACCGCGTCCCGGTCCGCGACGGCCAGCGGCGCCACTCCAGCGACAACACCGACGAACCCGCGCGGGCGCGGCTGGCCTGCGCGCTGGCCGAGCAGGGGCATAGCGTCGCGGTGGTGTCGTCGGGCGATCCGGGCGTGTTCGCGATGGCGACCGCGGTTCTGGAAGAAGCCAAACAGTGGCCGGGGGTGCGGATCCGGGTGATTCCGGCGATGACCGCCGCGCAGGCCGTCGCCAGCCGCGTCGGCGCGCCGTTGGGCCACGACTACGCGGTGATCTCGTTGTCCGACCGGCTCAAGCCGTGGGAGGTGATCTCCGCGCGGCTCGCCGCCGCGGCCGCCGCGGATCTGGTGCTGGCCATCTACAACCCGGCCTCCAAGGCGCGCACCTGGCAGGTCGGCGCGATGCGCGACGTGCTGTTGGCCCATCGCGAACCCGGCACGCCGGTGGTGATCGGCCGCGGTGTTTCTGGCCCGGTGGCCGGGCCGGACGAAGATGTCCGCGTGGTGCGGCTGGCCGATCTCAACCCCGCCGAGGTCGACATGCGCTGCCTGTTGATCGTCGGATCCTCGCAAACCCAGTGGTACTCAGACGATTTCGGTGACAGGGTGTTTACGCCTCGGCGCTACCCGGCCTGAACCTCATTCGGTCTGGCTCCCAGGCCCCAGTTGCGTGGCGGTGGGCCGGCGCTGCTGCTCGGTTTGGTTCCCGCCGCCTGTTATCGCGAGGCCTTTGCGCGGCGGCCGGGCATGCTGCAACGATGCAGGGATGCGGTGTGACGTTGCGCGTGAGGCGCTTTCTGCGCGACTGGACGGCGAGCGTCCACAGGTGCTCGCGCAACAGGTCGATGCCCACCTGGAATCGTGCCGCGGTTGCCGCGCCTGGCTGATCGGCGCCGCCGTGCAGACCCGCCGGCTGGCCTCGATCGAGCCCGGCGAGGGACCGGACCTCGTCGACCAAATCATGGCCACCATCGATCGGCAGTCCCCCGCCTATCACCGCTCGATGCGCTGGCTGCGGTCGCACTACCGGCGCTGGGGGCTGATCGGTGTCGGTGTGTTCCAGGTGGCGATCGCGGCCGCCCAGATCAGCGGGATCGATTTCGGCATGGTGTCGAGCCACATGCATGGCGCGATGTCGGGAGAGCACCTCATGCACGAGTCGACCGCATGGTTGCTGGCGTTGGGCCTGGCCATGATCGCCGCGGGCGTATGGCCCGCCACCGCGATTGGCGTGGCGGCGATTACCGGCGTGTATTCCGTGGCGCTGCTGGGCTACGTGGTCGTCGACGCCTTCGCCGGCGAGGTGACCGCGACACGCATCGCCAGTCACATGCCGCTGCTGCTGGGCCTGGCGTTCGCGTTGCTGGTGGCGCGCGAACAGGTGAGGACGCGAAGGCCGCGTAGCTCGGACGCCTACGCCGACTACCCCGCCCGGCCGTCGGAGTCACCCAGCGGTCGGCGACACCGGCACCTCTGGCCAATCAACCGCTCGGCTCCCCACCCCACAGCAACGTCTACGACGACCGGTCGTAGACTGACCACGCCCGCACAACGAAGGTGGTTGGCCATGACCGCGTCAAGCGACGACGAGGCCGTTACCGAACTCGCCTTGGCAGCCGCACGCGGGAACGCGCGAGCGCTCGAGGCGTTCATCAAAGCGACGCAGCACGACGTATGGCGGTTTGTCACCTATCTGTCCGACGCGAGCACCGCCGACGACCTGACGCAAGAGACCTACTTGCGCGCGATCGGCGCGATCGAGCGGTTTTCCGGACGATCCAGTGCCCGGACCTGGCTGCTGTCCATCGCGCGCCGTGTCGTCGCCGATCACATCCGCCACGCACAATCGCGGCCGCGCACCGCGTCCGGCGCCGATCCCGACCACTTCCTCAGCGGCGACCGCCACGCCCGCGGATTTGAGGACCTGGTTGAGGTGACCACGATGATCGCCAGCCTGACCACCGAGCAGCGCGAAGCGCTGTTGCTCACCCAGCTGCTGGGCCTGCCATACGCCGACGCCGCGGCGGTGTGCGGTTGCCCGGTGGGCACCATCCGTTCTCGCGTCGCCCGCGCCCGCGATGCGCTATTGGCCGACGTGGAACGCGAGCACCTGACCGGCTAGGCCAGCCCCGCAACCCATTCGGCGGCCTCTTCCACCGTGCCGACCGCGGCCACTCCGGCCGGCAGTTGCGGCCGCGCGACCATCACCACCGGAATATTAAGCGCGGCAGCGGCATCCAGCTTGGCCCGGGTCATGTCGCCGCCGCTGTTCTTGGTAACCAGCGCGTCGATGTGGTGCTCGCGCAGCAGCGAAAGTTCGTCGTCGTAGCGATACGGGCCGCGCGACAGCAGTAGCTGGTGGTGCCGCGGCAGCGAGGCGGCGTCCGGCGCGGTGACCGCGCGGATCAGAAACCATGCGTCGATGTCGGCGAAGGCTTTGACGCCCGAGCGGCCGGTGGTCAGAAAGACCCGCGAATAGCATTGCCTTGCAACGGCTTTCGCCGCTTCCGTATCCGATGCGACAACGATGGCGGTGCCGGGTTCCCAGGCCGGGCGGGCCAACACCAGATGGGGCATGTGGAGCTCGCCACACGCTTCGGCGGCGTGCGCCGTCATGGTTGCCGCGAACGGGTGGGTGGCGTCCACGACGGCGTCGATGTGTTCGCCTTGCAGCCAGCGGCGCAGTCCGTCGACGCCGCCGAAGCCGCCGATGCGCACCGGGCCGACCGGCAAGGCCGGATCCGGGACGCGACCGGCCAGTGAGCTGACGATATCGACGTGCGGGTGCAGCGTTTTCGCCAGCGCACGGGCCTCGGCGGTGCCGCCGAGCAGCAGAACCCGCATCAGTGCCGGCTCCCCCGGATCCGCCCGGTCGAATACAGATAGCTGTCGGTGAATCCCTCGGCGGCCAGCACGTCGCCGACGATGATCACGGCGGTCTTGGTGATGTTGGCGTCGTGCATCTGACCGGCGATGCCGGCCAGCGTGCCGCGCAGCACGCTCTGTTGCGGCCAGCTCGCGAAAGCCACTACCGCGGCGGGTGTTTCGGGGCGGTAGCCACCCTCGATTAGCTGCGGGACGATGGTGTCGATCTGGGCGGCGGCCAGGTGCAGGACCAGGGTGGCGCCGGACCGGGCGAGGGCGGCCAACTCTTCGCCCGGCGGCATGGGCGTCGACAGGGTGGCGACCCGGGTCAGCGTCACCGTCTGCGAGACCCCGGGGATGGTGAGCTCGCGTTTCAACTCGGCCGCGGCGGCGGCGAAAGCCGGTACACCCGGAACGATTTCGTAGCCGATGCCGAGTGCATCGAGTCGGCGACACTGCTCGGCCAGCGCGCTGTACAGCGATGGGTCACCGGAGTGCAGCCGTGCCACGTCGTGGCCCGCGGCGTCGGCGTCGGCGATTTCGGCGACGATCTGGTCCAGCGTAAGGGGGCCCGTGTCAACGACTTTCGCGTCGGGCGGGCACAGCGCAAGCAGGTCGTCGGGCATGATCGAACCGGCGTAGAGGCACGTCGCACACCTTTCGAGGAGCCGCTGGCCGCGGACCGTGATCAGGTCGGCGGCGCCCGGGCCCGCGCCGATGAAATACACCGTCACCTGGTCACCGCCCATTGGGTGACGGGCAGCTGCGGGCGCCATCCGGTGAAGCCGCCGAGCGGCTCGCCCTGATAGTGCTGGATGCGCCGCAGCCGGCCGCCGAATCGCGAATACGACTGCACAAGAAAGGCTTCCGATTCCGCGGTGACCGCGTTGGCGACCAGCCGGCACCCGCGGGTCAGGTTGTCGAGGCACGCGTCGAGCAGGCCGGGCCGGGTCAGGCCGCCACCGACGAAGATCGCCGACGGCGCTTCGGCGCCGTCGAACGCCTCCGGCGCCTCGCTGTGGACGTCGATGCTGACGCCGAAAGCCGCGGCGTTGAAGCCGATGTTGAGGCGGCGCCGCTCGTCGCGTTCGAACGCCACCGCACTGCAACCCCGCCAGCTCAGGCACCATTCGACACTGATGCTGCCCGACCCAGCGCCGACGTCCCACAGCCGCTCCCCGGGTCGCGGCGCCAGCGCGGCCATGGTCACCGCCCGGACCCCGTGTTTGGTGATCTGGCCGTCGTGGACGAACGCGTCGTCGGGGTATGGCGACATGCGTTCGTCGGGCAGGTAGCGGACGGCGATCACGTTGAGGTCGTCGACATCCGGCGCGTCGTCCGCCCATTGCCGCGCGGTGCCATCGCGGCGGTGTTCGGTTGGGCCGCCGAGCCGTTCGAGCACGCTGAACTCGGAGTCGCCGCGGCCGTGTGCGTTGAGCAGCACCGCCAGCGCCTTGGGCGTGGACCGGCCGCTCGACAGCACGATCGCCTGCCCGCCGCGGCGCACCGCGGTGTGGGGCTGCGCGGTGACCAGGCTGATGACCTCGGTGTCGTCCAGGCTCCAGCCCATCCGGGCGCACGCCAACGTCACCGACGACACGTGCGGCAGCACCCTCACTTTTTCGGGCCCGTGGAGCCGGATCAGCGTGCCGCCGATGCCGTGCAGGAGGGGGTCGCCGCTGGCCACCACGTGGATGTCGTCCGCGGCGTCGACGGGCAGTGCCTGCAGGGCGGGCAGCATCGGTGACGGCCACTCCCGGCGGGGCGCGGCCACCGTGCCGTCGAGCAGGTCAAGTTGTCGTTTGGACCCATAAATGACCGTGGCCCTGTGTAATTCGGCACGCGATGTCTCGGCGAGTCCCGCCATGCCGTCGGCGCCGATACCGACAACGACGATCATCGCGGCGCCCTACGCCAGATGAACTGCGGCACCAGCCGCATCACGAAGAACATCGGCCGCAGCGCCCACGGGATCCACACGGTGCGGCGACCTTTGGCCAGCGCACGCGCGGTCGCGGCGGCCACCTGCTGCGGGGTGCTGGACAGCGGCGCGGGCGTCATGCCCTGCGTCATGCGTCCGACGACGAAACCCGGGCGCGCGATCAGCAACCGCACCCCGGTGCCGTGCAGCGCGTCGGCCAACCCGTTGGCGAAGCCGTCCAGGCCGGCCTTCGCCGAGCCATAGACGTAATTGGCGCGGCGTACCCGGACCCCGGCCACGGAGGAGAACACCACCAGTGAGCCCCGGCCGGCGGTGCGCATGGCGGCGGCCAGGTGGGTGAGCATGCTGACCTGGGCGACGTAGTCGGTGTGCACGACGGCCACCGCGTGCGCGGCGTCGGTCTCGGCGCGGGCCTGGTCGCCGAGGATGCCGAAGGCCAGCACCGCGACGCCGATGGGTCCGTGGTCGGCGACGATCGAGGCGACCAGCGGGCCGTGCGAGGCCAGGTCGTCGGCGTCGAATTCCCGGGTGTGCACCGCCGCGGCGCCGGCGGCCTTCAGCGCGGTGACCTCGTCGTCGAGCTGATCGGCGTTGCGTGCGGCCAGCACCACCGCCGCGTCGGGGGCGAGGCGCCGCGCGAGCTCGATGCCGATCTCGCTGCGGCCGCCCAGGATTAGTACCGGACCTGCGCCCGTGTCGTCCACGGCTGCGATTATTACCTGCGCTAGCGTGAGCGGTGATGGCGAATACCACTACGCGGCTGACCGACGATGCGTTGGCTTTCCTGTCCGAACGTCACCTGGCCATGCTGACCACGCTGCGAGCAGACAATTCCCCGCATGTGGTGGCGGTGGGTTTCACCTTCGATCCCAAGACCCACATCGCGCGCGTCATCACCACCGGCGGCTCCCAGAAGGCCGTCAATGCCGACCGCGCCGGGATGGCGGTGCTCAGCCAGGTCGACGGCGCGCGATGGCTGTCGCTGGAGGGCCGGTCCAAGGTGAACAGCGACGCCGACGCCGTGCGCGATGCCGAGCTGCGCTATGCCCAGCGCTACCGCACGCCGCGGCCCAACCCGCGACGGGTGGTCATCGAGGTCCAGGTGGAGCGGGTGCTGGGGTCGTCGGATCTGTTGGACCGGAGCGACTAGCTTTCGTCTACTCCTCAGGGCCGCCCGTCGGGAGCGAGATGATCTACGATGATCCCTCGATTGGCCCACGTTTTAGCGATTCACGATCGAACGCAACCCAATCATCCGCGTCGTTTACGATCTGCACGCCATTTATTGCGGCTTCGCCCATTATCATTTCTTTGAGAGCCTCCCATTTAATGCCGCCGTATGTAATGCCCGGTCGTCTTCGCGTGAGATACGCGCGCAAGACATTCGGCATACCGTGAACCTGAAAAATGTTCATGGTCGGTTGACTTTGTTCCCCGTGTCCGGCGATCATCTCGAGATAAAGCTCTCGGCCCGCGAGTGCCGAATTTATGGGCGCCGACAATTCCTCCGGCGCGGAATGGACTGCGCGGGTTATCAGATCCTCGAGAGACTCGTCCGCCTGCGGAACAGTCTCCTTCTTTTCCTCCGAATCCAACTCATTGAGGATGGAAGGGATGTGCTCTTTACGGACTGATACCGACTGCGAAGCGCGATTTGAAAGGATCACCCAGTCGAGAGCTGACATCTTTTGCGCAGCTGCGAGCGCATCTTTGAAGGCTCCCCCACCGAAGCTATCCGGCAGATCCGGATGCGACTTTGACGTGTACAACATCATGGCGTTGGAACCGTCTTGCAGCCGGAGCAAAGGAGTGGCCCTGACCTCCTTACCCCGGTGGCGTCTTACTTTCAGAGGGAAAAATAATTCGACATGAGGAAGCGCTCGAAATAGACGGTAGCGGGCGGCATGACTGTTCTCCTGCGCGGCGATCCGCACAAGTTCTTCGATTTCATCGGCGTCTGGCGTCAAGATCCTACCTTTCATAGGGTTGGAATATGCCCGTCCATTCGTCAAATATCCCATCAACATGATATATCTTGCCTGTGGGAGACGTCTCGTCGTACGTACACACTGCGAGGTCAACAGGGCCCATGTCCTCGTCGATCAGCTCACTCAAACGCATTGAATAGTCGACAGTTTGCGGTGCACCCATGATGTTCAGACCGTCCGGTGGATGGATCGTGTAATCCGGTACCTGTTCACCCGGCAGGAAGGTTTCCGAATAGACACTAGAAGTGTCCCCTCCCGTCTCGATCAGATTACCGAGAGCATTGGTAATGGTCGAGCCGTGTTCGGCATATATCGTGATGGTCGTTCCCGGCGGCACATTCATATGGCCGTGAGCCGGAAGATAGTCACCGTGGCCGCTTATCGTGTGTCTGATTTCGCCCACGCCGCCAGCACCCTCGACGGGTGGTTCCTCCGATGGCGATCCTTGGACGCCATGATCGCCCGGCGGACCACCGTCTCCGGGTCCGTGTGGTCCGCCACCCTGCGGCGGCTTTCCGAGTGACCGTCCCCCCGGCGGGCCGCCGTCGCCAGGCCCGTGCCAGCCGCTGCCCGGCGCCGACAGTTCTGGAGGGCGACCTCCCGGGGAGGCGAAGTGTGGCGTCGCAGACGTCGGCGACGACGGTGCCGCCTGCGGTGAGTGCGCAGCGGCAACGGGTTCACCGGGAGATCCGCTGGGCGATACCGGCACAGGAGCCGGTGAATGTTCAGCCAGTTGCGGTATAGCCGACGGACTGCGCTCGCCCGCTACAGCGCGCGCGGCCGGCGGAGGCGAACCGGGCGCGGTTGCCGGTATCGGCTCGTGCGGAGCACCCGCCGGCGCTGATACCGGTTCGTGCGGCAAACCGACCGGGCGGCCGCCGAGCGGAGGATCGATCTTGGGCAGGTTCCCGGTGAGGCCTTCGAGGTTTTTGGTCACGTCGCCGCTTGTCTTGGCGATGTCAGACAACGCACCGCGGGCGCCCGCGAGACCCGCGACCCCACCGGCCGCTCTCACACCGCCACGCTCTGCCGTGCCAGCAGCGTCCGCCGCCGCCTCGGCGCCACGCGCGGCCGCCCCAGCACCTTCCGCCGCTCCACCGGCCTCGCCGACTCCGGGAACGAAGAACATGCCGACGTCGAAGAGATTCTCACCGAACCCCAGTCCCGGCCGAGCCGTGCTCCAATCATCAAGATGCAGTAGGGCTTTGAACTGCTGCGAGTACGCTTCCCCCGCCTCCTGCGGGTTGACGAAAGCGTTGACCGGGCTCGCCTCCATGATGCCGGTCCACGTCGCCGACGCCCCCCGGGGATCGAGCAAGAACCACCGCGGGTCGAGGTCGACCATGCCCTGCACCGTGCCGACGGCGCCCTTTACCAGGCCCTCGTAGGTGTTGGCAAGAAAATCGAAATTCGTCGCCACCGCGTTCCCGACCGGCTCACCCAGGAAATGCGTGAACTGGCCGCGCATGAATCTCTCGAGTTTGACCATCAGGCCGTCGCCGACCCGCATTACGACCTTGATTCCCTGTTCGAAAGCCCGGGCTTCCCGCCCCAAGTCGTGCAGTACGTCGTTGATGTCCCTGGCGATCTTTTTGATCTCGTCAAGCGCGTCGCCCTTGACGATCAACATCACGTCGTGACCTAGGTCGGTCAGTGACCCCAGCCGGTGCAACAGATCTCGGATTGCGTTTCGGGCGTGGTCCACCTCGTTGGCGAAATCGTCGAGGACGGTGGCCAACTTTCCGCACCCGTCGCCGATCTGGGCAATACAGTCGCCGATTTGCGACAACGCCTCATCGACCTTCCCGCCTTCGGGGATCTGCTGCGCATCAAGTAGCGCCTGCGCAGGGTTGAGCGCACCCTGCAACCCGCTCGCCGCCCCAGCGAAGCTCCGCCAACGCGCCGCGGCCGCATGCAGCCCCCCCACGTCGCCGTCGGGCCACACATCGTCGACGAATGACTCCACCACCGCCCAAAGGAGCGGTGGGGGCTGTCCCGGCCCTAAGGTCCCGGGAGGCCCAGGGTCCGAGATGTTCGCCGCCTCGGCCGGCGCCTGCAATACGCCGGCACCGCCGCCCAGCGTCGAGGCCGCTTCGGCCTTCGAATAGTTCGATGCGCCTTGCTGTATCAGGGACCCGCTGTGCCGGCACGCGTTGATTGCTGCCGCCATAGCCTTCGACAGCGACCCGGCCGCGTCCTGGTATGCCAGGCCAAAAACCGCGCCGGCCACATCATGGCCGGTGTTGGCCGCAAAACCTGCCGTCAACACAGTCAGATTCGCGGCCAGGCCATCGCCGGCGGCCACCACGGCGCTGCCCACAGCGAACAACGCCTCCGGATCAACTACCAGCGGAGGAGCCACGCGCGGAATCCTCGCCCAGGTCCTCGCGCGCCGCTATTCACCAAACCGGGTGCCTGTTAGCCAAGGCCGGCAAGCACCACAACTCACCCACCAACACGCAACGCGATGCGGTGACGCCCCGGCGACACCGCAACGGTTGGCCCGGCAGGCTCACCGTCGACTTGCACCTCGACTCCAGCGGGCAGCCCGCCGAGCGTGATCTGCGCGGCCGTGTCGGTGGCCACCGTGATCGTCGACGACGGCAACGCGGCCAGCCCGGCGCGCGCAACGTCGACCGTGAGGCCGGCGACCCCGGTGAGCCGCAGCGTCAGATACGGCAGCGGGGCGACGGGCGCTCCTACCCGCCAGTCCAGCTCGCTGTAAACGCCCGGCGTCGGCTCGAAGTTCAAGACCAAGCCGCGATGGTGCCGAACGGTGTGCGTCGGGTCCGGCCGGGCATACGACCGCGCGTCGACCTCGGCCACGGCCCCGCGCCGCGCGGTCAACCCCGGATCGGCGGTCAGCTCCGATAACCACCACACCTGATGCGGCCCGATCCCCAAATCGGCCCGCACCAGCTGGGGATACCACGCGAACGTGATGTGTCCCGGATCGGCTTGCCGCAGACCGGTTCCCATGTGCGCGATCGGATCCTCGAACTTGTCCTGAAACACCCAGGCGATGTGATCCTCGAGCGGATAGACGGGCCAGCCGGCCCGTGCCGCAGGTGCGTGGAAATTCCTCGCCGAACGGCCAATTCGACGGTGCGGGTAGTCGCGGCTCGGGGCGCCGCGCCGCCGGCGGCACGCCCTCGGGCATCCCGTCGACGACGACGAGCTCGCCGGGCGGCGCCGGTGCGGGTGCGGCGGGGTGCAGCACCGCCTCGGCGATGTGGCGCGCGATGCGAATCGGAAGCAGCGTGAGGTCCAGGATCGACACCCCGCCCAACCTACGCGGCGGGGGTGTCATGCCGGTTAGGACGCGGGCACCACGATCAGTTCGTGCGGCCGGTTGTTGACGGCCAGGGCGCCGTCCTCGGTCACCACGACGATGTCCTCGATTCGGGCGCCCCACCGGCCGGAAAAGTAAATGCCGGGCTCGACGGAGAAGGCCATCCCCGGGGCCAGGGGCAGGTCGTTGCCGGCGACGATGTACGGCTCCTCATGCACCGACAGCCCGATGCCGTGCCCGGTGCGGTGCACGAAAAACTCCGCGAGCCCGGCCCCGGCGAGCACGTCGCGGGCGGCGGCGTCGACCTGCTCGGCGGTCACGCCGGGACGGACCGCCTCGAAGGCCGCGCGCTGGGCTTGCTGCAGTACCGAATACTGTTGCGCCACATCGGCTCTGGGCTCGCCGATGCTGTAGGTGCGGGTTGAGTCGGAGTGATAACCGGGCTCGTAAGCGCCGCCGATGTCGACGACGACGATGTCGCCCATCTGCAGTTCCCGATCCGAATAGCCGTGATGCGGGTCGGCGGCGTGCGGTCCGGAGCCCACGATGATGAACGCCACTTCCGAATGCCCCTCGGCGACAATGGCTTCGGCGATGTCGGCGGCGACGTCCGCCTCGGTGCGGCCCGGACGCAGGAACTCCGGCACCCGGGCATGCACCCGGTCGATGGCCGCACCGGCCTTGCGCAGCGCGTCGATCTCGCATTCCTCCTTGACCATGCGCAACCCGCGCAGCACGTCGGTGGCCAGCACCGGAAGCACGCCGAGCACATCGGCCAGCGGCAGCACGTGCAGCGCGGGCATGGAATCGGTGACAGCGGTCGCGGCCGGGACGCCGGCCAAAGCCGCGCTGACCAGCTGGTACGGGTTCTCGCCGTCGACCCAATCCCGCACCGCCAGGCCCAGTTCCGCAACGGCAGACCCCTTGAGGGAGGCCAGCTCCAGCCGGGGCACCACGACCGTCGGGTCGCCGGAGGCCGGTACCACCAGCGCGGTGAGCCGCTCGAGCGTCTGGGCGCGCGAACCGACGAGATACCGCAGGTCGTAGCCCGGGGTGATCACCAGGGCGGCGAGGCCGGCGTCCGCGGTCGCCGCGGTCGCCGCGGCCAGCCGGCGCGCATACACTCCTGCATCGAATCGGTGGGAGTCCATGGCAGTGAGGCTAACCCCGGGGGCTGAACGTCGACTTGTTGTGCCGATTTCCTCTCGTGTGGTCAACATCAAGTCGACGCTGGGCGACGTGAGACCATAGCCGGCATGCCCGCACCCCTGTTGCTGCTCGACGGCGCCAGCATGTGGTTCCGCTCGTATTTCGGGGTGCCCTCGTCGATCACCGCCCCCGACGGCCGGCCCGTCAACGCCGTGCGCGGATTCATCGACTCGATGGCCGTGGTGATCACCCAACAGCGGCCCAGCCGGCTGGTGGTGTGCCTGGACCTGGATTGGCGGCCACAATTCCGGGTGGATCTCATCCCGTCCTATAAGGCGCATCGAGTCGCCGAGCCCGAGCCCGCCGGCGAGCCCGACGTCGAGCGAGTGCCCGACGACCTGACGCCGCAGGTCGACATGATCATGGAGCTGCTCGACGCGTTCGGGATCCCGACGGCGGGCGCGCCGGGTTTCGAGGCCGACGACGTGTTGGGCACGCTGGCGGCGCGGGAACGCACCGACCCGGTCGTGGTGGTCAGCGGAGACCGTGACCTGCTGCAGGTGGTGGCCGACGATCCCATCCAGGTTCGGGTGCTCTACCTGGGCCGCGGGTTGACCAAGGCCACCTTGTTCGGGCCCGTCGAAGTGGCCGAACACTATGGCGTGCCGCGGGAACGCGCGGGGCCGGCCTACGCCGAACTGGCGATGTTGCGCGGCGATCCGTCCGACGGCCTGCCCGGCGTGCCGGGCGTAGGTGAGAAGACGGCGGCCACCCTGCTGGCCCAGCACGGTTCGCTGGAACAGATTCTGGCCGCCGCCCACGACCCAAAGTCCAAGATGGCCAAGGGTTTGCGGGCCAAACTGCTGTCGGCGACCGACTACATCGACGCCGCCGGCGCGGTGGTGCGGGTGGCCACCGACGCGCCGGTCACCCTGTCGACGCGCACCGACGCCCTACCGCTGGCGGCCGCCCATCCGAAACGCACCGCCAAGCTGGCGACCGAGTTGGGCGTCGGGTCGCCGATCGCCCGCTTGCAGAAAGCGCTCGACGCGCTGACCGGCTGACCGTTATTGCGGCCGGCCGACCTCGTACGTGCCCTTGCTGTCCTGGAAGGTCACCGTCACGTGCTTCTTCGCGCCGTCGATGTTGACGTCGCAGTCGAAGGCGCCGCCCTTTTTGACGACGGGGTCTTGGCCGTGGTTGCACGAGACGTCTTTGACGTTTTTGGCGCCGTAGCCGTTGGTCTCGTCGGTGAGGATCTGCTGGACACCGGACTGAGCCTTGTTGACGTCCAGCTTGGTGGTGACGAAAAACCCGGGCTGCCAGAAGCCGAGCACGAGCACGACCGCGATGAGCAGCAGGGCGATGGCGCCGGCCACGCCGCCGATCAGCGCCATCGAGCGCTTCTTCGCGGGTTGTTCATACGGCGCGTACTGCTGCGGGTATTGGCCCGGCTGACCGTATTGGCCCGGCTGACCGTACTGACCGGGCTGCGGGTACTGACCCGGCTGCGCGTACTGGCCGGGCTGGCCGTACTGGCCGGGCTGGGCGTACTGAGGGGGCTGCGCGCCGTACTGCCCGGGTTGGCCGTAACCGGGCTGCTGCGGGTACGCCTGCTCAGTTGGCTGTTGGTACTGCGGATACTCGGCGGGCGGCGTGTACGCCGGGGCCTGCCACGTCGCTTCCTGGCCGGGCTGCTGCTGCCAGGGCGATCCCGCCTGGGTGGGTTCCGAGGACTGATCGCCAGCCTGACCGGGCGGTTGCCACTGGTGGCCCGGATCCGATCCGTGCGGTCCGCTCAT
Organism: uncultured Actinomycetota bacterium; assembly: GCA_963802525.1. Lineage (GTDB taxonomy): Bacteria > Actinomycetota > Actinomycetes > Mycobacteriales > Mycobacteriaceae > Mycobacterium. The sequence continues at coordinate 127,272 of CAWDJC010000035.1, forward strand.
TAATTCTCCTCGGTTCCCTTGTGTCCTGGCCCTGTAACGGTAGCTCCGGCCTAGCCTACCCGGCGTCAACTGCAACGACGCCGCGCCGGACGTCACTGATCGCGCGCTTGGCGGTGGCCCGAAGCTCCGCGTCCGGTGCGGCGTTGCGGACCTGGTCCAACAGGTCGAGCACTTGGCGGCACCACCGCACGAAGTCCCCCGCCGACAACGGCGAACCGGCACCGACCGAAGGGCGGGCATCGGCGGCGGCCAGCGCCGCGGCCAGATCTCCGGTCCGGGCCCACCGGTAGATGACGGTGACAAAGCCGTCGTCGGGTTCGCGGCTCGGGGCGATCCGGTGCGCCTGCTCGTCGGCGCGCAGCGCCGAGGACAGCCTCGAGGTCTGCTGCAGCGCCTGCCGCAATCGCTGCGTGGGCACCTCGGCGGCCAACGCGGCACCGGGGCCGTCACCGCCGCGGGACTCGTACAGCACCGCCGAGATCACCGCCGCGAGCTCGGCCGGTTTCAATCCCGCCCAAGCGCCGCTGCGCAGGCATTCGGCGACCAACAGGTCACTCTCGCTGTAGATGCGGGCCAGCAACCGGCCGTCGTCGGTGACGTGCGGATCGGTGGCCGGACCTTGGATGAAGCCACGCTCGGTGAGCAGCCCGACGATCCGGTCAAACGTTCGGGCCAACGAGTTGGTGGCGGCGCCCACCTTTTTCTCGAGTTGCGCATTGTCGCGTTCGATGCCCAGGTAGCGCTCGGCCTCGCGCATCTGGGACTCGAGGCCGGGGCTGTTGTGCGCGGGGTGCCGACGCAACTCCGCCCGCAACGACGCCAGCTCCGGATCGTGAAACGCACCGTACGCGCCGTCCGTATCACCGCGACCGCCACGGCGGGTGCTCGGGACCGCCAGCCCGGCGGCGGCCGATCGCAGCGCCGAAGCGAGATCGCGGCGGACCCGCGGCTGGCGGTGCTCGACCCGCTTTGGCAACGACATCGAACCGACCGGCGCCGACGCTCCCGAATAGTCCGCCGACGAAATCCGGCCCGCCCAACGGTGTTCGGTGAGCACTAGCGGCCGCGGGTCGGAGCTGTCGCGGGCCGACTCCAGGACCACCGCCAGCCCGCCGCGGCGGCCGTGGGTGATCGTGATGATGTCGCCCCGGCGCAGGGCTGCCAGCGCATCGCTGGCCGCCTGTCGCCGCTGCAGCCGCGACGCGCGGGACTGCGCGCGCTCCATTTCGGAAATCCGCGCGCGCAGCCGCGCGTATTCGAAGATCGGCGCGTCGTGGCCGCCGAGGTCGACGGCGATCTCGTCGAGCATCCGTTTGCCGCGCTCGATGCCACGGACCAGGCCGACAACGGAGCGGTCGGCCTGGTACTGGGCGAACGACTGCTCGAGCAGCTCATGCGCCTGCTCGGGGCCCATCCGGTGCACCAGGTTGATCGTCATGTTGTACGACGGGGCGAACGAACTGCGCAGCGGGAAGGTGCGGGTGGATGCCAGGCCGGCCACCGCGGACGGTTCGGTGGTTTCTTCGCCGGGATTCCAGAGCACCACCGCGTGACCCTCGACATCGATGCCACGCCTGCCGGCGCGGCCCGTCAGCTGCGTGTACTCCCCCGGCGTCAGCGGCACGTGCTGCTCGCCGTTGAACTTGACCAGCCGCTCGAGCACCACCGTGCGGGCGGGCATGTTGATGCCGAGCGCCAACGTTTCGGTGGCGAACACCGCCTTGACCAGGCCGGCCGTGAACAGCTCCTCGACCGTGTGCCGGAACGCGGGCAACATCCCGGCGTGGTGGGCCGCCAAACCGCGCAGCAACCCCTCCCGCCACTCGTAGTAGCCGAGCACCGCCAGATCGGAGTCGGCCAGGTCACCGCAGCGGTGGTCGATCACCTCGGCGATCTGTGCGCGCTCCTCCTCGGTGGTCAGCCGCAGCGGTGACCGCAGGCACTGCTGGACGGCGGCGTCACACCCGGCCCGGGAGAACACGAACGTGATCGCCGGCAACAGCCCCTGGGAATCCAGGATCGCGATCACCTCCGGCCGGGCGGGCGGCCGGTAGAAGCGCGGCCGGCCGGCACCGGCCCGCCCTCCGCCCCCTCTTCCCGCCTGCCGGCGGGGGCCACGCCAGTCCGACATCCGATCCGCCTCGCGGCGATGCGCAATGTGGCTCAGCAGGTCCGGGTCGACCCGCGGCTGGCGCGTGCCGGCGGGGCCAGCGGGCTCGTCGGCTTCCGCGGCCCGGTAGTCGAACAGGTCGAACAGACGCTTGCCCACCAGGACGTGCTGCCACAGGGGAACGGGCCGGTGCTCGTCGACCACCACGGTCGTGTCGCCGCGTACGGCCTGGATCCAGCCACCGAACTCTTCGGCGTTGCTCACCGTCGCCGAGAGGCTGACCACCCGCACCTCGTCGGGCAGGTGCAGGATCACCTCCTCCCACACCGGACCCCGCATCCGGTCGGCCAGGAAGTGCACCTCGTCCATCACCACGTATGAAAGCCCTTGCAGCGCAGGCGAATCGGCGTAGAGCATGTTGCGCAGCACTTCGGTGGTCATCACCACGACGGGCGCGTCACCGTTCACCGACAAATCGCCGGTCAGCAGCCCGATCCGGTCGCGGCCGTAGCGCACGGTCAGGTCGGTGTGCTTCTGGTTGCTCAGGGCCTTGAGCGGGGTCGTGTAAAAGCACTTGCCGCCGGACGCCAGCGCCAGATGCACGGCGAACTCGCCGACCACTGTCTTGCCGGCGCCGGTCGGCGCGCAGACCAGCACGCCGTGGCCCCGTTCCAGCGCCGCGCAGGCCCGCTGCTGAAAGTCGTCGAGCGTAAAGCGCAGTTCCGCTGCGAACCGGGCCAGCTCGCCCAGGTCCGTCACGCCGCCACCGTGCAGCACCACGAGTCGGCCGGCCTAGGTGACATCGTCATGTTGCCCGGCGGTGAAGGACGGCTCGGGTATCGGCTCGGATATCGGCGAAGGCGGCTCGATGACCGATGCCTCGTCGTCGGGGATCACGGCTTGGGCCTCGCGCTTGGCCTTCCGCTTGTCGTGCAGCCGCGCGATCTGAATAGCGAACTCGAGCAGCACCGACAGCGCGATCCCCAGCGCCGTCATCGAGAACGGATCGGATCCGGGCGTGAAGAGGGCCGCGAAGGCGAACATCCCGAAGATCAGCCCGCGCCGCCACGACTTGAGCCGCTGGTAGGTCAGCGCGCCCGTCATGTTGAGCATGACGATCAGCAGCGGGAACTCGAAGCTGACCCCGAAGACCACCAGCAGGTTGATCAGAAAGCCGAAATACCGATCCCCGGACAGTGCGGTCACCTGCACATCGCTGCCGATGGTCAACAAGAACCCAAGCGCCTTGGACAGCACGAAGTAGGCGAGAACGGCGCCGACGACGAACAACACCGCGGCGGGGATCACGAACCCGATCGCGAAGCGGCGCTCCTTTTGGTAGAGCCCGGGCGTGATGAACGCCCACAGCTCGTAGAACCAGACCGGACAGGCCAGCACGATTCCGGCCGTCAGCCCGACCTTGAGCCGCAACATGAATTGGTCGAACGGCGCGGTGGCCAGCAGCCGGCACTGCCCGTCGGCGCTGATATTCGCCCGCGCCGATTGCGGCAGCGAACAATACGGATGGCGCAGCCACTCGCCGAGGCTCTCCAGCCCGAACATCGAGTGCGAGTACCAGACGAACCCGAAGATCGTGGTGATCAGGATCGCGGCCAGCGAGATCAGCAGCCGGGTGCGTAGCTCGGTCAGGTGATCGACCAGCGACATCGTCGCGTCCGGATTGGTGCGGCTGCGCCTATGGCGAGGGTTGAGCCGTTTCAGCAGGCCGGCGGTGCGCGCTGAAACCCTGAAACCTTTCACGACGCTCGGTCAGTGGCGCTCTCTGGCACCGCGGCGACGCGGCTAAGCCGGGCGCGCTTCGGTGTGCCCCTGCTCGGTGGTCGCCGGCGGGTCGACCCGCTGCGACTGCACGGGCTGAGGAGTTTCGATGGAAGGCGGTTCGGACTTGCCTTCGGTCTGCATTTCGCGCATTTCGGACTTGAAGATGCGCATCGACTTGCCCAACGAGCGCGCGGCATCGGGGAGCTTCTTGGCACCGAACAGCAGGATCACTACGACAGCAAGGATCGCCCAGTGCCACGGACTAAGACTGCCCACTTTGATTACCTCCAGACGTCCACCCGATGCTACCGCAGCGAGCGAAGTGCCGGTGTGCCCGCGCCCCGGCGTGGTGATGCCGAACCGCTTCACGCCTCAGCCGCGACCTGGTAGGACTCCAGGGCCGCCGCGGCAGCATCCCGTACACGTTGGGCGAGCGACTCCGGTTCAAGCACCCGCACGGCCGACCCGAAGCCCAGCACCAGGCGCGTCATCCAGCCCTCGGAGGCATAGGTCATGACGGCCTCACACGATCCGTCCGCCAGCTCGAGCACCTCCCGCATCGGGTAGTACTCGAACATCCACGAGGCCGAGGGCGCCACCCACAGCTTGGCCGACGGCAGCGATGGATCGCCGTCGAACAACGACGTGTCCGGCGGCGCACGCAGCGCCGGTTCGGGGGCGGCGGCCGGCTCGCCCAGCTCGCTGGCATCGACGATCCGGTCGAAGCGAAACAGCCGGACCCCTTCGGCCTCGCGTGACCAGGCCTCCAGGTAACTGTGACCGCCGACAAGCAGGACGCGAATGGGGTCGACGATGCGGCTGGTCAGGGTGTCGTGCGAGGCGGAGTAGTAGTCGATGGCCAGTGCGTGCTTGTACTGCACCGCCGTGCGCACCGCGGCCGCGGCCCGAGTTTCGACGGGCGCGGGCTCGTCGACTGCGGTGCCCGGGGCACCAAGAGCCGAAGTGTCCTGCCCGACGGCGCCGGCGGCGGCCTCGATCTTGGCGATCGCGCTGCGCGCCGCCTCGGGATCGACCACGCCCGGAATGTCGGCCAGCGCCCGCAACGCCACCAGCAGGCCCGTGGCCTCAGGCGACGTGAGCTTGAGCGGCCGGTCGATGCCCGCCGAGAACGTCACCTCGATGGTGTCGCCGGAGAACTCGAAGTCGATGAGGTCACCCGGGTAGTAGCCGGGAAGACCGCACATCCACAGCTGGTTGAGGTCCTCCTCCAGCTGCTTGGCGGACACCCCCAGGTCGGCGGCGGCCTTGGCCCGGGTGACCCTCGGATTGGCCTGGAAATACGGCACCATGTTGAGCAGCCGGACCAACCGGGTGGACACGGGTGTCATATGCGCCGCTCCTCTCCCCCGCAAGCGGGAGGTGCCCCCACATCGCTTCGCTCTGCATCGTCACCGGCGCGTGTCATCAGCGTCGTACCTCCAAGTGGGAGCGCAACCGGGCCAGCACGTCCTCGCGCAGGGATTCCGGCTCGAGCACGACGGCGTCTGCCCCGTAGCCGGCGATGTCGCGCGCCGGCTGGTCGGCCGATCCGATGCCCAGTTCGATCACCTCGCCGTCGCGGCCGGCCAGCCGTCGCGTGGCTAATGAGCTCCCGGCGCGCCGCAGCGCGGTGGCCCGCCCGTCGGCGACCCACACCCGGGCCCGACCGCCGGTCGGCACCGCTGAAGCTTCGGAGACCGTCTGGGACACGATCTTGCGCAGGTCCACGCCGTCGGGCACCGTGACCGCGCCGGCCGGTCCGATCGGCGTGACGTCCGCACCGATGCGGGAGAGCCGGAAGGTGCGGGTGTCGTCGCGGTCGCGGTCGTGGCCAACCAGATACCAGCGGCCCTTCTCGGTGATCACGCCCCACGGCTCGACGGTGCGCGTGGTGTACGGCTCGGCGCGCGATGGCCGGTGCGGGAACTGCACCGCCTGGCGGGAATCAATGGCGGACAACAGGATTCCGAGCACCTCCTCGGACCCGCGCAGACCCGGCACCCCGCCCGGGGACGCGATGGCCACCGGGGCTCCTGCATCAAAGGGGTCGACATCCACCCCGGCGGCGCGCAGCTTGAGCAGCGCGCCCTGGGTGGCGGTGATCAGTTCGGGTGACTCCCACAGCTGCGTGGCGACGGCTACCGCGGCCGCCTCGTCCGGGGTCAGCTCGACCGCCGGCAGCGCGTAGGCGTCGCGGTTGATCCGGTAGCCCTCGGTGGGGTCCATCACCGACACCCTGCCGACCTCGAGGGGGATGCCGAGGTCACGCAATTCGTTCTTGTCGCGCTCGAACATCCGCGAGAACGCCTCGGCGCTGGGGCTGTCGGAATAACCGGCGACGCTGGACCTGATCTTTTCGGCGGTGATGTAGCCGCGGGTGGACAGCAGAGCGATGACGAGATTAACCAACCGCTCGACTTTCGAGATCGCCATTTGTATCAGGTTATTAGATGCCCTCGCCCGGCGATTTCGACGGCCGGCCGCGTCGCACGATTCACAGCCGCCACATCAGTCTCCAGTTGGCGGGGGAACACTGACTTTGAAATCTGATAGCGCCCGCGCTATCGCGTTTGCGATTCTAGCATCGGGTGCCGCGACGGTGCCCGTGTGACTGATGTGACAGACGGTGAGGCGACGGCGGCTACATGCTGGCGATCAGCCGCTTGACCCGTTCGTCGACCGCCCGGAACGGGTCCTTGCACAACACCGTGCGCTGCGCCTGGTCGTTGAGCTTGAGGTGCACCCAGTCGACCGTGAAGTCGCGACCGGCCGCCTGAGCGGCGCTGATGAACTCCCCACGCAGCCGCGCACGGGTGGTCTGCGGCGGATGGTCGACCGCCTCGGCGATGTCCTCGTCGGTGGTCACACGCGCAGCCAGGCCCTTGCGCTGCAGCAGATCAAAAACACCACGGCCGCGCTTGATGTCGTGGTAGGCCAGATCCAGCTGGGCAATCTTCGGATCGGACAGCTCCATGTCGTAGCGGTCCTGGTAGCGCTGGAACAGCTTGCGCTTGATCACCCAGTCGATTTCGGTGTCCACCTTGGCGAAATCCTGGCTCTCGACGGCGTCGAGCTGACGACCCCACAGGTCGACCACCTGCTCGATCTGCGCGTTGGGTTCCCGCGTCTGCAGATGCTCGACGGCGCGGGTGTAGTACTCGCGCTGGATGTCCAGCGCACTGGCCTGACGCCCGCCCGCCAGCCGCACCGGGCGCCGGCCCGTGATGTCGTGGCTGACCTCGCGGATAGCGCGGATGGGGTTGTCGAGCGAGAAGTCGCGGAACGGAACGCCGGCTTCGATCATCTCCAGCACCAGCGCCGCGGTGCCCACCTTGAGCATGGTGGTGGTCTCGCACATGTTGGAATCGCCCACGATGACGTGCAGCCGGCGGTACTTTTCGGCGTCGGCGTGCGGTTCGTCGCGGGTGTTGATGATCGGGCGGCTGCGGGTGGTCGCCGAGGAGACGCCCTCCCAGATGTGCTCGGCGCGTTGCGAAAGGCAGAACGTCGCCGCCTTGGGGGTCTGCAGCACCTTGCCGGCCCCGCAGATCAGCTGGCGGGTGACCAGGAACGGCAGCAGCACGTCCGAGATCCGGGAGAATTCGCCGGCCCGCACGATCAGGTAATTCTCGTGGCAGCCGTAAGAGTTGCCGGCCGAGTCGGTGTTGTTCTTGAACAGGTAGATGTCGCCGCCGATGCCCTCGTCGGCGAGCCGTTGCTCGGCGTCGACCAGCAGGTCTTCCAGCACCCACTCGCCGGCGCGGTCATGGGTGACCAGCTGCACCAGGCTGTCGCATTCGGCCGTCGCGTACTCGGGATGGCTGCCGACGTCGAGGTAGAGGCGGGCGCCGTTGCGGAGGAAAACGTTGGAGCTGCGGCCCCAGGACACCACCCGGCGGAACAGGTAGCGCGCGACCTCGTCCGGGGATAGGCGGCGATGACCGTGGAACGTGCAGGTGACACCGAACTCGGTCTCGATGCCCATGATTCGACGCTGCACGTAATTGAGCGTACTGGTTGTCTGACCGCGAAGGTGAGCAAGCCGCGCCCACGGATCGATTGGGCGAATCGGAGCCCGCCGCGACCCTCAACGGCGGCGAGACTCACCTGCCCCACAAGCACCACCAGCCCCAATGCGCCCGGCCTCCGACGAGGGCCGCGGCGGGTCCGCCGATTTGCTGCGACCGGCGTCTAGTCCGAGGATTTGTCGTCCGAAGCCGACGCTTCACCGTCGGACTTCGAGTCCTTTGAATCCGGCTCCTGCAGCAGGCTTTCCAAAGCGGGCCGGTTGATCCGCCGAAACGCCCGGCGCGGCCGGTTGGCATCCAGGATGGCCACCTCCAGGCTGCCCACCTCCAGGGTGTGCTGATCACCGTTGGAGGCCTCCGCACTGCCCGCCCGCAGCGCCGAAACCGCGATCCCCAAAGCGTCACGCAGGTCGGCGTTTTCGGCGTACGAATCCTTGAGCGCGGTGACGATCGGCTCGGTGGTGCCGCCCATCACCACGAAATGCGGCTCGTCGGCGATCGACCCGTCGTAGGTAATCCGGTACAGCTCAGGAGGTTTGGCTTCGCCGTAGTGCGCGACCTCCGCGACGCACAACTCGACCTCGTACGGCTTGGCCTGTTCGGTGAAGATGCTGCCCAACGTCTGCGCGTAAACGTAGGCCAGCTGCCTGCCGGTGACGTCGCGGCGGTCGTAGGCGTAGCCCCGGGTGTCGGCGAACTGGATTCCGCCGCGGCGCAGATTGTCGAATTCGTTGAACTTGCCCGCGGCGGCAAAGCCGACGCGATCGTAGAGTTCGCTGATCTTCTGCAGAGACCGCGACGGGTTCTCCGCGACGAACAGCACACCACCGGCGTAGGCCAGCGCCACCACGCTGCGTCCCCGCGCGATGCCCTTGCGCGCGAGCTCGCTGCGCTCGCGCATCGCCTGCTCGGGCGAGATGAAATAGGGGAAACTCACTTCTTACCCTTCGGCTTGGCGTCGGGGCCGAAAGTGTCTGCGCGCGAGCGGCTTTCGATGATTTCCCGGGCCAGTTCGGCGATGCGGCTCTCCGGCACGTCGGCCGCGCCCTCGGCGCCGATGGTGACCGCCGTGGGGTAGATACCGCGGACCAGGTCCGGTCCGCCGGTAGCGGAATCGTCGTCGGCGGCGTCGTAGAGCGCCTCCACGGCTACCCGCACCGCCGAATTGACATCGGTGACTTGCGAATACAACTTCTTTATCGACGACTTGGCGAAGATCGAGCCCGACCCCACCGCCTGATAGCCCTCTTCCTCGATGTTCCAGCCGCCGGCGGCGTCGAACGAGACGATGCGGCCCGCGGTTTCCGGGTCCGACGCGTGGATGTCATACCCCGCCAGCAGCGGCAGAGCCACCAGCCCCTGCATCGCCGCCGCCAGGTTCCCGCGCACCATGATCGCGAGCCGGTTGACCTTGCCGGCAAAAGTCAGCGGCACGCCTTCGAGCTTCTCGTAGTGCTCGAGTTCCACCGCGTAAAGGCGGGCGAACTCGACGGCGATCGCGGCGGTGCCGGCGATGCCCGTGGCGGTGTAGTCGTCGGTGATGTACACCTTGCGAACGTCACGGCCGGCGATCATGTTGCCCTGTGTCGAGCGCCGGTCGCCCGCGATGACGACACCGCCGGGGCATTTCAACGCGACGATGGTGGTGCCATGCGGCAGTTGGCCGGCGGCGCCGCCCAGCGGTGCGCCGCCGCTGAGGCTTGCTGGAAGCAACTCGGGCGCCTGGCGCCGGAGGAAGTCAGCGAAGGAGGACAGGTCTACGGCGGAGGTACCGGGAAGTGCGGAGTTAGTGGACAGGCGATCGGAAAACGGCCAGGTCACTGTCCGCCCTTTTGGACATACGCGCGGACGAAGTCCTCGGCGTTCTCCTCGAGGACGTCGTCAATCTCGTCGAGCAGATCGTCGGTCTCCTCGGCTAACTTCTCGCGGCGCTCCTGGCCCGCGGCCGCGCCGTCGGCGAAGTCGTCTTCATCGCCGCCGCCACCGCCACGTTTGGTCTGCTCCTGAGCCATCGCCGCCTCCTGCTTGGTTATCGGCCGCGTCACACGCCCGCTGGTCTTTCTCTACAGTACCGGTCAACACCGACGTTTCCCTGCTTAACGAGGTTCAGCTGGTCAGTTGTTCCACCAGTTCCGCCGCGCTGTCCACAGAGTCCAATAACGCTCCGACGTGCGCCTTACTGCCCCGCAGCGGCTCCAGCGTCGGGATGCGCACCAGCGAATCGCCCCCGAGGTCGAAGATGACCGAGTCCCAGCTGGCCGCGGCGATGTCGGCGCCGAACCTGCGCAGGCATTCACCGCGGAAGTACGCGCGCGTGTCCGTCGGCGGATTGTCGACGGCATCGAGCACCTGATGCTCGGTGACGAGACGCTTCATAGAACCGCGCGCGACCAGCCGGTTGTACAGCCCCTTGTCCAGCCGGACGTCGGAATATTGCAGGTCGACCAGGTGCAGTCGTGGCGCCGACCAGTTCAAATTCTCGCGCTGCCGGAAACCCTCGAGCAGGCGCAACTTGGCCGGCCAGTCCAGCAACTCGGCGCAGTCCATCGGGTCGCGCTCGAGCTTGTCGAGCACGCCCGCCCAGGTCTCGACGATGTCGGCCGCGCGGGGGTCGGGGTCGCGGCCGTCCACCAGCTTTGCCACCCGGTCGAGATAGATGCGTTGCAGCGCAAGGCCGGTCAGTTCGCGACCGTCCGCCAGGGCCACCGCGACCCGCAGCGACGGATCGCGGCTGATGGCATGGACCGCGTGCACCGGCCGCGCCAACGTCAGATCGGTCAGGTCGATCCCGTGTGCGGGGCCTTCTTCAATCAAATCGAGCACCAGCGCCGTGGTGCCCAGCTTCAGGTACGTCGACGTCTCAGCCAGGTTGGCGTCACCGATGATCACGTGCAGCCGGCGATACCGGTCGGCATCGGCGTGGGGTTCGTCGCGGGTGTTGATGATTCCGCGTTTGAGGGTGGTCTCCAGCCCGACCTCGACCTCGATGTAATCGGAGCGCTGGGACAGCTGGAAGCCGGGCTCGTCCCCGGCGGGGCCGATGCCGACCCGGCCGGAGCCGGTGACCACCTGCCGGGACACCAGAAAGGGGGTGAGCCCGGCGATGATCGCCGAGAACGGGGTCTGCCGCGACATCAGGTAGTTCTCGTGCGACCCGTAGGAGGCTCCCTTGCCGTCGACGTTGTTCTTGTAGAGCTGCAGTTTCGCGGCTCCCGGCACGCTGGCGACATGCCGCGCGGCGGCCTCCATCACACGCTCGCCGGCCTTGTCCCAGATCACCGCGTCCAGCGGGTCGGTGCACTCGGGCGCGGAGTATTCCGGGTGCGCGTGGTCGACGTAGAGCCTCGCCCCATTGGTCAAGATCATGTTGGCCGCGCCCACCTCGTCGGCGTCGACCACCGGCGGAGGCCCGGCGGAGCGGCTCAGGTCAAAGCCGCGGGCGTCGCGCAGCGGCGATTCCACCTCGTAGTCCCAGCGGGTGCGTTTGGCGCGCTGAATGCCGGCGGCGGCCGCATAGGCCAAGACCGCCTGCGTCGAGGTGAGGATCGGGTTGGCGGTCGGGTCGGACGGCGAGGAAATGCCGTACTCGACCTCCGTCCCGATAATCCTTTGCATTACTTCAAGATAGGCCCGGCGACGATGCAAGCCCGCGCTGGGGGCACCGCCCAGCCGCGCAGCGGCGAGGGGGACGGGGTGAGGTGGGGGCACCCCCAGCCGCGCTGGGGGCACCGCCCAGCCGCGCTGGGGGCACCGCCCAGCCGCGCAGCGGCGAGGGGGACGGCGAGGGGGCGGGGTGATCCGCGCTCGCTGATCGAGTCCAGGCCAGCGGCTACGAGGTCTGAAGAGGCCCGAATTGGGCGCGATAACGGCCCGCGCGCGGGCTGATCCGCCACTAGGGTGAGCCCGCATGGGGCTTTCCCTTCGCCGCTCGCCGGGGACCGCGAGCGCCGCGGCCGAAAGCTGGTTCCTGGAGCGCGGTTTGCCCTCGGTGCTGACCAGGCGGTCCCGGTGGCGACGGCTGTGGCCGCGTTCGGCCCCCATGTTGGCCGCCTACGGGGCGCTGCAGGCCTGCGTCCTGCCGGTCTACCTGATCACCGGCGGCCACGACGTCGAGATCACCGGCGAGCCGACGACCTCCGAATTGATCGTGCTGGTCATCGTCGGACTCGCGCTCCCCTTCATGGCCGTCGTCGGCTGGCTGGTGTCGCGATCACGAAGCGGCCGGACCCGCGCGGCCGTGGCGACCCTCGCGGTGGTCATCGTGGCGATTGTCGGAACCACCGCGGGCGGCCCCGCCCAACTGGCTCAAGAAGCCGTCGTCGTGGCCGCGGTGCTGGCGCTGACCGGGTGTGGCGTCGGATCTGTCGTCGGGTGGGCGGTGCGCACGATGCTGTCCCACCTTGCGACGGTCGGAGCCTTGGCCGTGCGCGCCCTCCCGGTGGTGCTGCTGACCGCCTTGGTGTTCTTCAACAGCTACGTCTGGATCATGGCCAACACGATCAGCGGGGACCGGCTGGGACTGGCGATGGCATTCCTGCTTTCCATCGCCGCGGTCTTCGTCGTCTCCGCCACCAGGGAACGGGTGAGGCCGATGCTCCGATCGTCGGCGGCGGTGCTCCCCAAAGACGCTGAACGGCTTGCCGACACGCCCTTCGCCGCCATGCCGGACACCCCGGACTGCGCGCCGCTGAAACGCGCCGAACGCCTCAACGTCGTCTTCGTGCTCGCCACCTCGCAACTGGCGCAAATCCTGGTCGTGGCGGTGATCACGGCCACGATCTACTTGATCCTGGGGCTGATCGTGCTCACCCCATCGCTGCTCAACGAATGGACCCACACCTACAAGAGCACCGCGACGGTGCTGGGATTCACGCTGCCGGTGCCCGATTCACTGATCCACATGACGTTGTTTCTCGGGGCGTTGACGTTCATGTACATCAGCGCCCGCGCGGCCGGCGACGCCGAATATCGCTCCACCTTCCTTGATCCGCTGATCGAAGACATGCGCACGACCCTGCTCGCGCGCAACCGTTACCGCGGCGCCGTGGCGGTGACCGCGTGTGAAGTTGACGCGACCAACGCCAGTGATTAACTTCACACGGGTGTCCGACTTGGCTGGGAAGCGTTACGGCGAAGTGCTTCTCGTGACCCCCGGCGAGGCCGGTCCGCAGGCCACGGTCTACAACAGCTTCCCGCTCAACGACTGTCCCGCCGAGCTGTGGTCGGCGCTGGACCCGCACGCCATCGCCTCCGAAAACGGCGCGGCCGCAGCCCTGCTCAACGGCCCCCGCTATTGGCTGATGAACGCCATCGAAAAGGAGCAGCAAGGCCCGCAGGTGACGAAGACCTTCGGAGGGATCGAGATGATCCAGCAGGCCACGGTCCTGCTGTCCTCGATGAACCCCGCGCCCTTCACCGTCAACAAGGTGAGCCGCCATACGGTGTTCGTCTTCAACGCCGGCGAACAGGTCTACGAACTGATCGACCCGCGGGGGCGGCGCTGGGTCATGCAGACCTGGAGCCAGGTCGCGGACCCCGACCTGAAGCGGGAAGATCTGCCCGGGCTGGCCAGCCGCCTAGAGCTGCCGAACGGGTGGAGCTACCAGCCGCGTGTGCTCACCGACGAGCTGCGGGTGGACACCAGGACTCAGGCCGCCGAAGTGCTGCAGGACAACCTGACCAACAGCTACTCGCTGGAGACCGGCTGACTTTCAGCGGAAACTCGCCGAGACATAAACCACGGCGCCGCCGCCCGGCGTGTCGTGTGCGTGGTTTAAGTGTCGCGCGGCCAGATGCTCCTACAGGTACTGGCCCAGATTCGATTCGGTGTCGATGGCCCGCGACGCGCTCGACGACTTGCCCGTGACCAGGGTGCGGATGTAGACGATCCGCTCGCCCTTCTTGCCCGAAATCCGCGCCCAGTCATCGGGGTTGGTGGTGTTGGGCAGGTCCTCGTTCTCGGCGAACTCGTCGACGATCGAGTCGAGCAGGTGCTGGATGCGCAGCCCGGGTTGACCGGTCTCCAGCACCGACTTGATGGCGTTCTTCTTCGCCCGGTCGACGACGTTCTGGATCATCGCCCCGGAGTTGAAGTCCTTGAAGTACATGACCTCCTTGTCACCGTTGGCGTAGGTGACCTCCAGGAACCGGTTGTCGTCGATCTCGGCGTACATCCGGTCGACGACCTTTTCGATCATCGCCTTGATGCACGCCGAGCGGTCGCCGTCGAACTCGGCGAGATCGTCGGCATGCACCGGCAGCGACTCGACGAGGTACTTCGAGAAGATGTCTTGCGCCGCTTCGGCATCCGGGCGCTCGATCTTGATCTTCACGTCGAGGCGCCCGGGCCGCAGGATCGCGGGGTCGATCATGTCCTCGCGGTTGGAGGCGCCGATCACGATGACGTTCTCGAGGCCCTCGACCCCGTCGATCTCGCTGAGCAGCTGTGGGACCACCGTCGTCTCGACATCCGAGGAGACCCCGGTGCCGCGGGTGCGGAAGATCGAATCCATCTCGTCGAAGAACACGATCACCGGCGTTCCCTCCGACGCTTTCTCGCGTGCGCGCTGGAAAATCAACCGGATGTGCCGCTCGGTCTCGCCGACGAACTTGTTCAGCAGCTCCGGGCCCTTGATGTTGAGGAAGTAGGACTTGGCCTCGCGCGCGTCGTCGCCGCGCACCTCGGCCATCTTCTTGGCCAACGAGTTGGCGACCGCCTTGGCGATCAAGGTCTTGCCGCAACCGGGCGGGCCGTAGAGCAGCACGCCCTTGGGTGGGCGCAGCGCGTACTCGCGGTAGAGCTCCTTGTGCAGGAACGGCAGTTCGACGGCGTCGCGGATCTGCTCGATCTGCCGCGTCAGGCCGCCGATGTCCTGGTAGCTGACGTCCGGCACCTCTTCCAGCACCAAGTCTTCGACCTCGGCCTTGGGGATGCGCTCAAACGCGTAACCGGCTTTGGTGTCGACCAGCAGGGAGTCGCCCGGGCGCAGCTTGCGGGGCTTGGTGTCGTCGTTGAGGGCGTCGGGAACGCCGTCCGGCAAATCCTCGGCGACCAGCGGGTCGGCCAGCCACACGATGCGCTCCTCGTCCGCATGGCCGACGACGAGCGCCCGGTGCCCGTCGGCCAGCACCTCGCGCAGAGTCGAGATCTCGCCGACCGATTCGAACGTCCCGGCCTCGACGACGGTCAGGGCCTCATTCAGCCGGACCGTCTGGCCCTTGCGCAGCGACGCGACGTCTATGTTGGGCGAGCAGGTCAGGCGCATCTTGCGACCCGAAGTGAACACGTCGACGGTGTCGTCGTCGTGCGAGCCCAACAGAACGCCGTAGCCGCTCGGCGGCTGACCGAGCCGGTCGACCTCTTCCCGCAGCGCCAACAGTTGCTGGCGGGCTTCCTTGAGAGTTTCCATTAACTTCGAATTCCGGGCCGCAAGGGAATCGATGCGGGCTTCGAGTTGATGCACGTCGCGGGCAGAGCGAGTGCTGCCGTGTGCTCCAACCACATGGTCCAGTTGCTCGCGCAGCACCGCTGCCTCACGGCGTAACTGTTCCAATTCGGCAGCATCGCCGCTGGACATGCCAGGTTCACTGGTGTTGCCGAATGCTTCAGAACGCTCTGAGTCACCCATGTTGCGCTCCTTTCCCGCCCAATGTGCGGTGGATGCTTCAACGCTACCGGCGATTGCCGGTTGATGTGCGCAGTCAAATGCTCACGAAAAGTTAAGACTTTGGTTCCACTGGTAATCTCTGCCACGAATCTCGCCGATCGAAAGGACAGCGGTGGCCGTATTTGCCCTTGCCACGGGCTTTGCCCGCGCCGCCTTCTTCGGCGCGGCGCCCACCGGTGTGACTTCCATTGCACCCGTTGGCCCGACCGCAGGCGTGCGCGCCTAGACCCGACCGACAGGATGCACCCTGGATGCACTTAGGCCTGTCCGTGGCCTGTCCGTTGCGCTAAGCGTCACCACGGCGGTGGCGGCGGTCGGGCTTTCCGGATGCTCGCCCACCGGACCCAAGGTTGTGTCGTCCCCCACACCGCCGGTCCCGGCCGCGTCGACTCCGCTCATCGTCGCGGCTCCCCCGACCGCTCCCCTGCCCGCGCCCGACGCCCTCATCGACGTGCTGAACCGGCTCGCCGACCCCAACGTGCCGGGCATCAACAAGGTGAACCTCGTCGAGGGCGCGACCCCCGACAGTGCGGGCACGTTCGACAAGTTCACCACCGCATTGCGGGACAACGGCTACCTCCCGATGGCGTTTGCGGCCAACGACGTCGCCTGGTCGGACAAGAATCCGTCCCATGTGATGGCCACCGTCACCGTCAACACCGCCCACGCGAACAAGGGCGACTTCACGTTCCCGATGGAGTTCACGCCCTTCCAAGGCGGTTGGCAGCTGTCTCGCCGGACCGCGGAAACGCTGCTGGCCCTGGGCAACTCAGCCGTGGGAACGACCCCGCCTGCCAACCCGGCCCCTCCTGCCCCGGGGCCGGCACCCGCCCCGGAGTCCACCCCGCCACCTGCGCCACCCCCCTCACAGGCCCCCTCGCCGACCCCTTCGGGCTGATCGGATGTGGATCGGCTGGCTCGAGTTCGACGTGTTGCTGGGTGACGTGCGATCGCTCAAACAGAAGCGGTCGGTGATTCGTCCCGTCGTCGCCGAGTTGCAGCGCAAATTCAGCGTGTCGGCCGCTGAAACCGGTGCGCAGGACCTGTATCGAAGGGCGGGCATCGGCGTGGCGGTGGTGTCCGGCGACCGTGGCCATGCGGTCGACGTGCTCGATGCGGCCGAACGCCTGGTAGCGGCGCATCCCGAGTTCGAGCTGCTGTCGGTGCGACGTTCGCTGCTTCGCAGCGAGGATTGGCCCAGCTAGGCGGCAGCCGTCTACCCGTCGCGTCCCTCGCGTTTGCGACCCAACGGCGCCGGCGCGATGACGCCCGGGGCGAGCCGTCGCGCGAAGATCAAGAACGCGGTGTGCCCGCGCATCGAGTGCTGCGGCCGGACGGCCAGGCCGACGACGTTCCAGCCGCGTTGCAGCGTCTCCCACGCCCGCGGTTCGGTCCAGCACTGCTGGGCCCGCAGGGCCTCCACGGTCCGCGACAGCTGGGTGACGGTGGCCACGTAGATCATCAGCACACCGCCGGCGATCAGCAGCCGCGATGCCGCGTCGAGCACCTCCCACGGCGCGAGCATGTCGAGCACGGCCCGGTCGAAGGAGCCGTCGGGCAAGTCGGAGTCCGCCAGGTCGCTGACGAGCAGCTCCCAGTTGTCGGGGGGTTGCCCGAAGAACACCGAGACGTTGCGACGGGCGTGCTCGGCGTGGTCGGCGCGCTGCTCGTAGGAGACCACCCGCCCTTCGGACCCGACCGCGCGCAGCAGCGAGCAGGTCAGCGCCCCGGATCCGGCCCCGGCCTCCAGCACTCGCGCACCCGGGAAGATGTCGCCCTCGTGCACGATCTGGGCGGCGTCCTTGGGGTAGATCACCTGCGGACCGCGCGGCATCGACATCACGTAGTCGACCAGCAGCGGGCGCAAAACCAAGAAATGGGCGCCGTTGCTGGATTTGACCACGCTGCCCTGCTCCAGCCCGATCACCGCATCGTGCGCGATCGACCCGCGATGGGTGTGAAACTCCCCGCCCGGAGTGAGGCACATCGTGTAGTGCCGGCCCTTGGCGTCGGTCAGTTGGACACGTTCGCCAACGGTAAACGGGCCGGTTGCGGACACGCCGTCTAGCGTGCCAGCCGACTCGCCGCGGCCGGTGTTCGGGGTTGTCGGCGCCCGGTTCTAGGCTGCGAGGATGAACGTCCAGCCGGAGATGCCCCCACCGGAGGGACGCGCGTCGCGGCCGGCGCTGTCGCCGTCGCGGGCGGCGGATTTCAAACAGTGCCCGTTGCTGTACCGGTTCCGGGCGATCGACCGGTTGCCCGAGGCACCCTCGACGGCGCAGCTGCGCGGATCGGTCGTGCATGCCGCCCTGGAGCAGCTCTACGGCCTGCCCGCCGAGCTGCGCGGGCCGGACACCGCGGGGTCGCTGGTCGAGCCCGCCTGGGACCGGGTGATCGCCGCCGAGCCCGACCTGGCCGGCGACCTGGATCCCGAACAGCGAACCCAACTGCTGGCGGAGGCCCGCGCGCTGCTCGCCGGCTACTACCGGCTGGAAGACCCGACGCGGTTCGACCCGCAATCCTGCGAAGAGCGCGTCGAGGTCGAACTCGCCGACGGCACGCTGCTGCGCGGCTTCATCGACCGGATCGACGTCGCCACCACCGGCGAGCTGCGCGTGGTCGACTACAAGACCGGCAAGGCGCCGCCCGCGGCGCGAGCGCTCGCCGAGTTCAAGGCGATGTTCCAGATGAAGTTCTACGCGGTGGCGCTGCTGCGCTCCCGCGGCGTGCTGCCCACCCGGCTGCGGATCATCTACCTGGCCGACGGGCAAATGCTGGACT
This sequence comes from uncultured Actinomycetota bacterium, assembly GCA_963802525.1. Lineage (GTDB taxonomy): Bacteria > Actinomycetota > Actinomycetes > Mycobacteriales > Mycobacteriaceae > Mycobacterium. The sequence continues at coordinate 145,640 of CAWDJC010000035.1, forward strand.
ACGCGCCCGACCATGACGAGTTGCTGCGCTTCGAGAAGACGCTGATGGCCATCTGGCGCGCCATCCAAACCGCGGCGCCGACGGGCGATTTCCGTCCCAGCCCGTCGCGGTTGTGCGAGTGGTGTCCCCACCAACAACACTGCCCGACTTTCGGCGGGACACCGCCGCCCTACCCAGGGTGGCCGAAGCACGCAGGCGAGCAAGCTGTTTCGAATCCGACGGTGCCGGCGGCATGATGCGTCGATCGCTCCGAACCACCTCTGGGACGGTGATCCACCCAGGAGTGGGGTAGGCTGTACACAGCGTTGGCTGCCGGATGGCTTGCCGGCGAGTCGTGATCGATTCTTTGTTTTCTTTTGCTCAGATCCCCGCGGGGCGCCGAGTCCAAGACGACCAGGCGCGCCTGCGCAAGCTCGAGTCGCGGCGACCGATATTTGCCAGATAGGCAATCTCGGCACCACCGATGCTTTAGGGACATTGAAATATGCTTGAGGACAAGACTTTTGCTCACCTGGGTGTGAGCCCACCATTGGTTGACGCGCTCGCCGCGCGAGGCGTCCACCACCCGTTTCCGATACAGGTTCAGACATTGCCGGACACACTTGCCGGCCGTGACGTCTTAGGCCGCGGCAAGACGGGCAGCGGCAAGACGCTCGCATTCTCGATCCCGCTGGTAAGCCGGCTTGATCCCGGTGACCGGCGACCGGGCCGGCCCACGGGGCTGGTCCTGGCACCCACCCGAGAGCTGGCGACGCAGATCGCCGCGACCATCGAGCCCCTTGCCAGGGTTCGGGGCCTGCGCGTTGTCACGATCTTTGGTGGGGTACCGCAGAACGGGCAAGCCAAGGCGCTGAAGTCGGGTGTCGACATTGTCGTGGCCTGCCCGGGGCGCCTTGACGACCTGATGAAGCAAGGCATCGTCAACCTGGACGCTGTTCAGGTCACGGTCGTCGATGAGGCCGACCACCTGGCCGATCTGGGTTTCCTCCCAACCGTTACCCGTATTCTGGCGGCCACTCCCGCGATCGGCCAGCGGATGCTGTTCTCGGCCACGCTGGACAATGCGGTCGACACCTTGGTGAAGCGATTCCTCACCCATCCGGTGACACGATCGGTTGCAGAAAAGACATCTACGACGCCTGAAATGAAGCATCATCTGTTCTGCGTCGACGGGGTCGAAGCCAAGAAGGAGTTGGTGCACCGGTTGGCCGCCGGCCACTCCCGGCGAATTCTTTTCCTGAGGACCAAACATCAGGCGCGAAAGCTGGCCCGCCAGCTCACACAATCGGGCATCGCGTCGGTGGAGCTGCACGGCAACCTTTCACAACCCGCACGGGACCGAAACCTGGCGGCGTTCGCCGCCGGCCACGCCCGGGTGCTGGTGGCGACCGACATCGCCGCTCGCGGCGTGCACGTGGACGACATCGAACTGGTGGTGCACGTTGACCCACCCCCCGAGCACAAGGCCTACCTGCATCGGTCCGGCCGTACGGCCCGGGCCGGCGCCTCCGGTGACGTTGTCACCATCGTGCTGCCGGAGCAGCGCCGGGAAACCGAATCGATGATGCGCAAGGCGGCTGTTCGTGCCGTCCCCCAGCGGGTCACTGCGGCCTCCCCCGTCATACACGCCTTGGTCGGCCGCGGCGGGCCCCGCGCAGCCGCCCCGCCCGCCGCGGTAGCGGCCCACCGGCATCGCGAGCCGATCGCAGTTTCCCCCAACCGTCCCTCCGCGGCGCGTTCCGGACGCCGCCGCTCTCGGCGGCCTGCAACGACTGCTCACCTCCATTAGGCGAGTGCGAGCGCGAATCAGCAGAAGTTTGACGTAACACATGTGAGAATAGGCATCATGGCCATACAGCAGATTCATCCGTCGCAGATCCGGATCGGCGACGTTATAGGCGCGACGCGCGGTAACGATCTGCGCTACACGGTCAAGTTGATCAGCGGACCGCAAACGAGTCCAAAGCAGTGGACATTTTTCGGCCGCGACGCCGAGGGTCTGCAGCACACGAACACGTTCGGCGAGGACGACGTCGTTTCCAGATACGCCAAAGCATCATGACAACGTCATAGGAGTCATAGGAGTCATAGGCGTCAGTGGACTCGCACCCGCTCATTCGAGCGGCGACATCTCCTGCAGCATGGTGGGGATCAGCTCGCTGACGGTGGGGTGGATGTGCATGGTGCGCGACAGCGTGGTGTACGGCGCTTTGGCCGACATGACGTCCAAGATGGCGTGAATCGCCTCGTCGCCCCCGACCCCGAAGATGGCGGCCCCGAGAATCTCGTCGGTGGCGGCGTCCACCACCACCTTCATAAAGCCCTGCGTCTCACCCTTTTCCACCGCCCTGCCGACCCTGGTCATCGGCCGCTTGCCGACCAACGCCTTGCGGCCGGACGCGCGGACCTGGCCGACGGTCATGCCGGCACGACCCAGCGGCGGGTCGATGTAGAGCGCATAGGTGGTGATGCGGTCGCTCACCCGACGGGGGTCGTTGTCGAGCAGATTGGCGGCGACGATCTCGAAATCGTTGAACGAGGTGTGGGTGAAGGCGCCCCTGCCGTTGCAGTCGCCCATCGCCCAGATGTGATCGACGTTGGTCTTGAGCTGGTCGTCGACCACGATGTAGCCGCGGCCGTCGGTCCGCACGCCGGCCGCCTCGAGGCCCAGGTCGTCGGTGTTCGGTCGCCGCCCCACCGCCAGCAGCAGATGGCTTCCGGCAATCGGGGCTGCACCGGCGCAAGGCGTTAGTTCAAATCTTCCAAAGTCATTGTCTTTATTGCTGATTCGCACGTTGTCAGCGCCTACGACAACGTCGATCCCCTCGGACTCCAGGATCTCCCTGACCGTGGCGGAGACATCTTCGTCTTCGCGGGACGCCAGCCGCGAACCCCTTTCGACCACGGTCACCGGGGCCCCGAAGCGCCGGTACATCTGCGCGAACTCCAGCGCGATGTAACTGCCGCCGACGATGACGAGATGCGATGGCAGCGTGTCCAGTTCGAGGATCGACACATTGGTGAGGAACTCGACGTCGGACAGTCCCGGGATGTCCGGCACCACCGCGCGCCCCCCGACGTTGAGAAAGATCCGGTCGCCGTGCAGCAGGTCGCCGTTGACGCTGACGGTGTGCGGATCTTCGAAACGGGCGTGACCGCGAAAGACGGTGCAGCCGTCCATCCCGTCCAACCAGCTTTCGACGCCGTTGCGGTCGGTGAGCATGATGTCGTCTTTGCGCGCCTTGACTTTCGCCATGTCCACGCTGACCGGTCCGGTCCCCACGCCGTATTCGGCTCCCCGGCGGGCCAGGTGGGCCGCGTGCGCGCTGGCCACCAGGGTCTTGGTCGGGATGCATCCGGTGTTGACGCAGGTGCCGCCGATCAGTTTGCGCTCGATGATCGCGACGCGCTGCCCGGCGGCGGTCAGCCGGCCCGCAAGCGGAGGCCCCGCCTGCCCGGCGCCGACGATGATCGCGTCGAAACGCTCCGTCACAGGTGAGCCGTCAGCGCAAGGATCGCGAATCCACCCAAAATCGCGACCGCGTCCTCGAGCAACGCGATCGGCAGGTCCTGCCCGCCCCGGGCGGCCACCATCCGCTTGCGGGCGTGATAGCCGCCCAACGTGCCGAGCACCGCACCGATGACACCGGCGCCGAGCGAGCTGAACGTGAAGTGCCACGCCGCGCCGATCACCGCGCCGGAAAACCCGCCCATGATGATCCGGGCGGCGAAGATCGGTGGCGCGGTACGGGCCGGTGTCTTGGGAAGTTTGTCGTTGACCAGTTCGCCGACGGCAAGAACGGTGAGGACCACCACAGTGATGACGTTGGCCATCCACGAGGCCCAGGTGCCATGCAGGTTGATCCAGGTGAGGAAGGCGGCCCAGGCGACCACGGCGGGAGCCGTCAGCGAACGCAAACCGGCGACGACACCAATCAATAAAGCCATCAGCAAGACAAGCGTGTGTGTCACGAAGACCCTCCTGGGGACGAACAGCCCGGCCTTAATAAACGACGTCAAGGGATGACAGCCCATGGAGGTAACAGGGGCAACAGCCCTAGGCGGACGCTAACACAGCACCCGTCGATCAGAAGCGGCAGAACCTGATGTCGGAAGCCAGGATCGCTTTGGCCCCGATGGCGGCGAGCTCGTCCATGATCTCGTTGACGCCGCGGCGGGGCACCAGGGCGCGGATCGCCACCCAGTCCGGGTCGGCCAGGGGGGCGATGGTCGGTGACTCCAGCCCCGGCGTGATCGACGTCGCCTTGTCCAGGACCGAGCGCGGGCAGTCGTAATCGAGCATCAGGTATCGCTGGCCGAATACCACGCCTTGAATCCGCGCAACCAGTTGATCGCGGGCCGCTTGGGTCGCGCCCTGGCCGCCCTCGCCGGTGCACTCGATCAGCACCGCCTCCGAATCGCACAGCGGGTCCCCGAAGGCCACCAGGTCGTGCAGGCTCAGCGTGCGCCCGGACCCCACCACGTCGGCGATCGCGTCGGCCACGCCGAGCTGCACCGAGATCTCCACCGCGCCGTCGAGCCCGATGACCGTGGCCTCAATCCCCTTCTCGGCCAAATCTTTTCGGACCAAATTGGGGTAGGCGGTGGCGATCCGTTTGCCGGCCAGGTCGGCTGTGGTCCAGTCACGCCCGGCCGGGCCGGCGTACCGAAAGCTCGACGACCCGAAACCCAACGCCAGGCGTTCGCGCACCGGCGCGTCCGAATCGCGCACCAGGTCGCGCCCGGTGATGCCGAAATCCAGCTCTCCCGAGCCCACGTAGATGGCAATGTCTTTGGGCCGCAGGAAGAAGAACTCGACCTGGTTGACGGGGTCGATGACGGTGAGGTCCTTGGAATCGGTGCGGCGCCGGTAGCCGGCCTCCGCGAGGATCTCGCTGGCCGGCTCGCTGAGCGTGCCTTTGTTGGGAACCGCAACCCGCAGCATGCTCACAGCTTCCGATAGATGTCGTCGAGGGACAGCCCGCGCGCGATCATCAGCACCTGCGTCCAGTACAGCAACTGGCTGATCTCCCCGGCCAGCGCGTCGTTGGGCTCGTGTTCGGCGGCCAGCCACACCTCGCCGGCCTCCTCCAGGATCTTCTTGCCCAGCCCGTGTATGCCGCCGTCCAGCGCGGCGACCGTGGCGCTGCCGGCCGGTCGGGTGCGGGCACGCTCGCCGAGTTCGGCGAACAGATCCTCAAAGGTCTTCACGGCCAGCGATTGTTTCACGCGCCGCCGGGCAAAGTCACGGCGGTTTAGCTCGGCGGAGCTACACGTTGAAGTACTTGGCCTCGGGATGGTGCAGGACGAAGGCGTCGGTCGACTGCTCGGGATGCAGCTGCAACTCGTCGGACAACGTCACGCCGATCCGTTCGGGCTCGAGCAGCTCCATCATCTTCACCCGGTCCTCCAGGTTGGGGCAGGCGCCATAACCGAAGGCGAAGCGGGCGCCGCGATAGCCGAGCTTGAAGTAGTCCTCGACCGCCTCGGGGTCCTCGGTCGACATCGCCCGGTCCCCGGAGAACCTGAGCTCCTCGCGGATGCGTTTGTGCCAGTACTCGGCGAGCGCCTCGGTGAGCTGCACGCCGATGCCATGCACCTCGAGGTAGTCCCGATAGGAGTTGGACGCGAACAGCTCGGTGGCGACGTCGGCGATGGGTTGGCCCATCGTCACCAGTTGGAACGGCAGCACGTCAACCTCGCCCCGCTCGGTGGCCAGGTCCCGCGACCGAATGAAATCGGCGATGCACAAGAACCGGCCGCGCTGCTGGCGCGGGAAGCTGAACCGATACCGCTCCGGCGCATCGGGTTTGGGCTCGGCGAGCACGACGACGTCGTCGCCCTCGGACACCGCCGGGAAATAGCCGTACACCACGGCGGCGTGCGCAAGGACGCCGTCGGTGGACAACCGGTCCAGCCAGTACCGCAGCCGGGGCCGGCCTTCGGTCTCGACCAGATCCTCATACGCTGGTCCCGCGCCACCGCGCACACCGCGTAATCCCCACTGCCCCAGGAACAATGCGCGTTCGTCGAGCAGCCCGGTGTAGTCGGCGACCGCCAGTCCCTTGACGATGCGCGAACCCCAGAACGGCGGCACGGGAACCTCGACGTCGGCGGCGACATCGGAGCGTTCCGGCACCACGACCGGCTCTTCGGCCGCCTTGCGCTGTTCGGCGATGCGCTTGGACCGCTCGTGGCGGGCCTTCCGCTCGGCCTCCTTCTCACGGGCCGCTTCTGCTTCCAACGCCTCCGGGCTCCCCGGCTGCACGGCCTCGCCCCGCTTGGCGCTCATGATGGTGTCCATCAGCTTCAGACCCTCGAAAGCGTCTCGGGCGTAATGGACTTCGCCCTCATACACTGCGGCCAGGTCGTTCTCCACGTAGCTGCGGGTCAACGCCGCACCGCCGAGCAGGACCGGGAACTTCTCGGCCACACCGCGGGTGTTCATCTCCTCGAGGTTTTCCTTCATGACCACGGTGGACTTCACCAGCAGGCCCGACATGCCGACCACGTCGGCGCTCTTGTGCTCGGCCACTTCCAGGATGTTGCCGATCGGCTGCTTGATGCCGATGTTGACGACCTCGTAGCCGTTGTTGCTCAGGATGATGTCGACGAGGTTCTTGCCGATGTCGTGCACATCGCCTTTGACGGTGGCCAGCACGATGCGCCCCTTGCCCGAGTCGTCGTCGGACTTCTCCATGTGCGGTTCCAGGTACGCCACGGCGGTTTTCATCACCTCGGCCGACTGCAGCACGAACGGGAGCTGCATCTGTCCGGAGCCGAACAGCTCACCGACCGTCTTCATCCCGGCCAGCAGGTTCTCGTTGATGATGGCCAGCGGCGGCTTTTCGGTCATCGCCTCGTCGAGGTCGGCCTCCAAGCCGTTGCGCTCGCCGTCGACGATGCGCTGGGCCAGCCGCTCGAACAGCGGCAGCTTGGCCAACTCGGCCGCGCGGGATTCCTTCGACGACGCCGCCGACACGCCCTCGAACAGCCGCATCAGCTCCTGCAGCGGGTCATACTCCTCGCGGCGGCGGTCGTAGACCAGGTCCAGCGCCACCTCGCGCTGCTCGTCCGGAATCCGGTTGATGGGCAGGATCTTCGACGCGTGCACGATCGCCGAATCCAGCCCGGCTTCCTGGCATTCGTGCAGGAACACCGAGTTGAGCACTTGGCGCGCAGCGGGATTGAGGCCGAACGAGATGTTCGACAACCCGAGCGTGGTTTGCACGTCGGGGTGGCGTTTCTTCAGCTCACGAATCGCCTCGATGGTCTCGATGCCGTCCTTGCGCGACTCTTCCTGGCCGGTGGCGATGGTGAAGGTCAGACAGTCGATGAGAATCGATGACTCATCTACACCCCAGTTGCCCGTGATGTCGTTGATCAGCCGCTCGGCGATCTCCACCTTCTTCTCGGCGGTGCGGGCCTGGCCCTCTTCGTCGATGGTCAGCGCCACCACCGCGGCGCCGTGCTCGGCGACCAGCTCCATGGTCTTGACAAAGCGCGACTCCGGGCCGTCGCCGTCCTCATAGTTGACCGAGTTGATGGCGCAGCGGCCGCCCAGATGCTCCAAGCCGGCTTGCAGCACCGGGGTTTCGGTGGAGTCCAGCATGATCGGCAAGGTCGATGCCGTGGCGAGCCGGCTGGCCAGCGCCGTCATGTCGGCCGCACCGTCGCGGCCCACGTAGTCCACGCACAGGTCCAGCAGATGGGCGCCGTCGCGCGTCTGGTCCTTGGCGATGTCGAGGCACTTCTGGTAGTCCTCGGCGATCATCGCCTCACGGAAAGCCTTGGAGCCGTTGGCGTTCGTTCGCTCCCCGATCACCAGCACCGAAGCGTCCTGCGCGAACGGGACGGCGGTGTACAGCGACGCCACCGCCGGCTCGTAGCTCACGTGACGCTCGCCGCGCTGCGCGGTCCCGTCACTGGAGTTATTGAACGGGGCGACCGCCGCGGCGACCCGACGTATGTGGTCCGGGGTGGTGCCGCAGCAGCCACCGACCAGCGACAGGCCGAACTCGGTGATGAAACCGGCCAGCGCCTCGGCCAATTCCTCGGGTTGCAGGGGGTATTCGGCGCCGTTGGGACCCAGCACCGGCAACCCGGCGTTGGGCATCACCGACACCGGGATGCGGGCGTTCCTGGACAGGTACCGCAGGTGCTCACTCATTTCGGCGGGACCCGTCGCGCAGTTCAGGCCGATCATGTCCACGCCGAGCGGCTCGACGGCCGTCAACGCCGCGCCGATCTCGCTGCCCAGCAGCATCGTGCCGGTGGTTTCGACGGTGACGTGGGCGAATACCGGGATGTGCCGGCCGGCCTGCGCCATGGCGCGCCGGGATCCCAGCACGGCGGCCTTCAGCTGCAGCAGATCCTGGCAGGTTTCCACGAGGATGGCGTCGGCGCCCGCGTCGAGCATGCCGAGCGCGGCCTCCGTGTAGGCGTCGCGGATGAGCCGGTACTCGGTGTGGCCCAGGGTGGGCAGCTTGGTGCCCGGCCCCATCGAGCCCAGCACGTAGCGCTTGCGGTCGGGGCCCGAACCTGAGCCAGTCAGCTCGTCGGCGACCCGGCGCGCGATCGCGGTGCCCCGCTGCGAGAGGTCCCTGATCCGGTCGGCGATGTCGTAGTCGCCGAGGTTGGACAGGTTGCAGCCGAAGGTGTTGGTCTCCACGGCGTCGGCGCCGGCCTCGAAGTAGTCCCGGTGGATTTTCTCCAGGACGTCGGGGCGCGTCTCGTTGAGGATCTCGTTGCAGCCCTCCAGGCCGCGGAAGTCGTCAAGCGTGAGATCGGCGGCCTGCAGCTGGGTGCCCATCGCGCCGTCGCCGACCACCACCCGCTGCGCCAGGGTGTCGAGTATGTCGGTGTCGTAGCGGTGTTCGTTAGCGGCAGTCACGCCACAAGGATAGTCGTCCTATGAAATAGGCCTAGTCGTTTGACAGGTCTCTGACAGACAGCGCCGAACATCCGCACCGGACGCCCGGCGAACCCGTACCCTGATTCTGTGACCCAGCCGGATCGCAGCGCGCTGCCCGAACTGCACAACACCGTGGTCGTGGCGGCGTTCGAGGGCTGGAACGATGCCGGCGACGCGGCCAGCGATGCGCTCGAGCACCTCGATGCCATCTGGGAGGCCGATCCGATCGTGGAGATCGACGACGAGGCGTATTACGACTACCAGGTGAATCGCCCGGTCATCCGCCAAATCGACGGCGTCACCCGGGAGCTGGTGTGGCCGGCGATGCGGATCACCCACTGCCGGCCACCGGGCTGCGACCGCGACGTCGTGTTGATGCACGGCGTGGAGCCCAACATGCGCTGGCGCACCTTCTGCGCCGAGTTGCTGGCCATCGCCGACAAGCTCAACGTGGACACCGTCGTCATCCTGGGGGCCCTGCTGGCCGACACCCCGCACACCCGGCCGGTGCCGGTCTCGGGTGCGGCCTACTCCCCCGAGTCGGCGAAACGCTTCGGCCTGGAAGAAACCCGTTACGAGGGCCCGACCGGGATCGCCGGGGTGTTCCAGGACGCCTGTGTGGCCGCCGGGATCCCGGCGGTGACGTTCTGGGCCGCGGTGCCGCATTACGTGTCGAACCCGCCGAACCCGAAGGCGACGGTGGCGCTGCTGCGCCGCGTTGAGGACGTCCTCGACATCGAGGTCCCGCTGGGTGACCTGCCGGCGCAGGCCGAAGAGTGGGAGCAGGCGATCACCGAGATGACCGCCGAGGACGACGACCTGGCCGAATACGTGCAGTCGCTGGAGCAGCGCGGCGACGCCGAGGTCGATATGAGTGAAGCTCTGGGCAAGATCGACGGCGACGCGCTGGCCGCCGAGTTCGAACGTTATCTGCGCCGTCGCCGCCCAGGGTTCGGGCGCTAGCAGGTCAGGGCTTTTCAGTGCCTTTCTAAAGCCTCCCTATTGCCTCTCCAGGCCTTGGTTGTAGGCGCTGGTGGAGCGACCGAGCGCGGCGACTTCGGCATCCATTCGGGGCAACAGCTCAGCAGTGGTTTTGCGGATGGGAAGTTCGCCGACCGTGGTGGACAGCACCGGCTTGAGCCAGCAAATCAGTCCCACCCAGCGCGGGCAGTAGATGCGGTTCTCGCGGCCCTCGATCCCCTTGACGAACGCCGCCGCGCACTTATCGACCGTGGTGGTCTTGTTCAATGGCCAAGGCAACTTCGCGAGCAGTTCGCCGAACGAGGGCAGGTCAGCCTTAGTGTCGCGGACCAGGGCGGTGTTGATCCAGGACATGTGCGCCGAGCCGACACTGACGCCGTGGTGGGCCACCTCCAATCGCAGCGCGTTGGCGAGCATCTCGATGCCGGCCTTCGACGCGTTGTACGGCGCCAGCCCCGGAGCTGCCGCGTACGCGGCCAGCGACGAGACGATCAGCACGTAGCCGCGGCGGTCGATCACCGCCGGCAGCGTGGCGCGCACGGTGTGGAAGACGCCGAGCACGTTGACGTCCAGCACCCGTTTGACCGCCTCCGGGTCGACCTGCAGCAGCGACCCATAGCTGGCGATGCCGGCGTTGGCCACGACAACGTCGATGCCCCCGAAGCGTTCGACGGCCTTGGTGGCCGCGGCCTGCATGGCGGGCAGATCGCGCACGTCGGCGACCACGGGCAGCACCCGGTCCTCGCCGCCAAGTTCAGTGGCCAGCGTGGCCAGTTCGGCTTTGTCGAGATCGGTCAGCACGAGTTTGGCGCCCTTATTGCGCAGCCGACGGGCGACCTCAGCCCCGATGCCCCGGCCACCACCGGTGATGAAAACGACTTTGCCCTGCAGTGATGTCATGACCAAAAACGTACCGCCACCGCTATTACAGGTCCACCCCCAGCAACGCATCGATCGCGGTCGCCACCAGCTTCGGCGCCTCGGCGTCGTGGCCCTGGTACTCCAGCGCGTCGTTGGCCCAACCATCAAGTGCGGCAAGGGCTTTTGGAGTGTCAAGGTCGTCGGCCAAATACCGGCGCACCCGGGCGATGACGTCGGCGGCGTCCGGGGCGGCGGGCAGGGCGGTCGCGGTACGCCAGCGCCGCAGCCGCGCGGACGCCTCGTCGAGCACTTCCTCGCTCCAAAACCGGTCCGCGCGGTAATGCCCGGCCAGCAGGCCCAGCCGGATCGCCGCCGGCTCGACGCCCCGCGCGCGCAACGTCGACACCAGCACCAGGTTGCCGCGGCTCTTGGACATCTTGTGCCCGTCCCAGCCGATCATCCCGGCGTGCACGTAGTGCCGGGCGAATCGCCGCTCGCCCCGCACACATTCGGCGTGGGCGGCGGTGAATTCGTGGTGCGGAAAGATCAGGTCGCTGCCCCCGCCCTGGATGTCGAGTCCGCTGCCGATGCGGCTGAGCGCGATCGCGGCGCACTCGACGTGCCAGCCCGGCCGGCCGGCGCCGAAAGGTGAGGGCCAACTGGGCTCGCCCGGCCGCGCGGCCCGCCAGAGCAGGGCGTCGAGCTCGTCGGTCTTGCCGGGGCGGCGCGGGTCGCCGCCGCGCTCGGCGAACAGCTGCAGCATCCTGTCCCGGTCGTAGCCGGACTCGTAGCCGAACTGCGGCGTGGCGTCCGCCCGGTAGTAGACGTCCGGGTATTCCCCTATTTCCGGGTCGAGGACGTACGCCGCCCCCGACGCCACCATCTTCTCGACGAGTTCGACCACTTCGGGAATCGTCTCGGTCGCCCCGACGTACTCGCGCGGCGGCAGTATCCGCAGCGCCGCCATGTCCTCGCGGAAGAGCGCGACCTCGCGGTCGCCGAGCTCCCGCCAGTCGACGCCGTCGCGATCGGCGCGCTCCAACAAGGGATCGTCGATGTCGGTGACGTTCTGCACGTAGTGCACGTCGTGTCCGAGGTCCAGCCACTGCCGATGCACCAGGTCGAACGCCAGATAGGTGGCCGCGTGGCCCAGATGGGTCGCGTCGTAGGGGGTGATCCCGCAGACGTACATGCTGGCCGTGTTGCCCGCCGCCACCGGGCGCACCTGCCGGTCGGACGTGTCGTACAGCCGTAGCTCCGGGCCGCGTCCCGGCAACCCCGGAACCTGTGCCGAAGACCACGCCTGCATATCGTCGACTCTAAACGCGCGCGGAGTCAGCGAAATTCCTGGCGGATGGCGCCGAGCAGGATTGGCGCCAGCTCCGCGCGGCACATGACGAAGTCGGGCAGGTACGGGTCGAGCTGGTTGTAGCGCAGCGGCGAGCCGTCGAGACGCGACGCGTGCATGCCGGCGGCCATCACCACCCCGGCCGGGGCCGCCGAATCCCATTCCCACTGGCCCCCCGCGTGCACATAGGCGTCGACGTCGCCGTCGATGACGGCCATCGCCTTCGCGCCGGCCGAGCCGATCGCCACCGGCTGGATCGGCAACGTCTGCCGCATGCGGTGCAGGACGGCGGGTGGCCGGGTGGCGCTGACGGCTATCCGGATGTGCCCGGTCACGCAGGCGCGGGCGGCGCCGGCGGTCACCGTGTCGCTGCGGTACACCGTGTTCCCGCGGGCGGGCAACGCCACCGCGGCGTCGGTGATCTCGCGCTGCCCGTCGGTGGGCCGCTGCCACAGCGCGATGTGGACCGCCCAGTCGTCGCGGCCCGGCGTGGAGAACTCGCGGGTGCCGTCCAACGGGTCGATGATCCACACCCGGTCGTGGTTCAGCCGGGAGAGGTCGTCGTGGGCTTCCTCGCTGAGCACCGCGTCACCCGGCCGTTCGGCCCGCAGCCGCCGCAGCAGTAGCGCGTTGGCCAGGCTGTCACCGGCGTCGCCCAGCGCCCACGGATGGCCGAAACCGATCTCCTCGCGCACCTTCAGCAGCAGCTCCCCCGCGTCCGCGGCGAGGTCGGCGGCCAGCGCGGCATCCGTCAGGTCGAACAGGTCCTCCGCGCCGTTAGTCACCGCTTCAGTATCGCCGACGACGAAGCCCGCCTTAAAAAGCCGGCCAGGGAATGGGGCGATGCCGGTTGGGTCCGGGCATGACCGGATTGTCCAGCAGCGCGAGCGCGCGCCTGCGCAGCGCCGCGATTTCCGCCCGGGTGATCTGCCCGGCCAGCTCGTCGCCGAGCGAGCCGGTAAGGGCCTCGGCGAGCCCGGCGACCGCCTCCAGGGTCCGCTCGTCGACCGGCTTGCCCGCCCAGCCCCACAACACCGTGCGCAGTTTGTTCTCGACGTGCATGCACACGCCGTGGTCGACGCCGTAGATGTGGCCGTCGAGGTCGCGCAGGACGTGGCCGCCCTTGCGGTCGGCGTTGTTGATCAGCACGTCGAGCACCGCCATCCGCCACAACCGGATGTCGTCGGCGTGCATCAGGATGACCTCGTCGCCCGCGTAGTCGTAGGCCCGCAGCACCGGCAGATAACCCGGCTCAAGTTTGTCGGCGGGAAACAGGTCGACCAGGTCGGGTCCGGGCCTGGGATCGGAATCGGCGGCGTCACCGGGTTGCTCCACCCACAGCTGCAGCATGCCCGGACCCGCCGGTCCGTGACGAATGATCGTGTAGGGCACAATGTTCCAACCCAACTGCGTTGCGACCAGGTATGCGCCGAGTTCCCGACCGGCCAGGGTTCCGTCGGGGAAATCCCACAGCGGCGCTTCGCCGGAGACGGGCTTGTAGACGCAATGCACGCTGGACTCACCCAGCGTCGACTCGCACAAAAAGGTGGCGTTGCTGGCTGAGCGGATGCGTCCGAGGACCGTCAGCTCGCCGTCCCGCAACACCTTTCGTTCGTCGTGCTCGTTATTCCTGGGGGTCATCGTCAGGCCCGAACGCGCTGCGCTTATAGCCGTTGGTGCGCGCGCAGATGTGGCCCTCCGGGTCCAACGGTTCGTCGCACAGCGGGCACGGCGGACGGCCGGCCGAGATGACGCGATTGGAGCGGGTGGCGAACTGGCGTGCCGACTCCGGCGTCAAGAACACCCGCACCGCGTCGGGACCCTCCTCAGTGTCGTCGAGCACCACCGAGGCGTCGAACTCGGCGTCGGTGACGGCCAGCAGCTCGACCACCACCGTCTGCGCCTCCGAATCCCAGCCGAGGCCCATGGTCCCGACCCGAAACTCCGCATCGACCGGAGTGATCAACGGGTTGAGGTCGTCGACCTCGGCGGGCTCCGGGGGAACCGGGGTGCCGAACCGGCGATTCACCTCGAGCAGCAGCGCGCCGATGCGTTCCGCGAGCACCGCGACCTGTTGCTTCTCCAAAATCACCGACACCACCCGGGAATCGCCCACCGCCTGTATGTAAAACGTGCGATTTCCGGGCTGGCCGACGGTCCCGGCCACGAAGCGGTCGGGCGTGCGGAAGACGTGAATTGCGCGGGCCATGGCACCTCCAAAATACCGGCTGTTGCCGTCGGCGTGCGATTCGATTGCCCCGCCAAAGCGGAATTAATCAGTGGAGCCGCCGACCACCGCGTCGCTCGATGGCACCGCTCCGGCAGGCTCGGTTTGCGACCCGCCTTTCGCCCCACCGTGAGCCTCATCACTCTTGGATTCGTCCTTCGGTGGGGGCCCCGCCCGCAACGCGGAGGAGAGCCGCGCACCGGTGTGGTTGACGTGCAACACGAACGGCCGTAGCGGGGTGTAACGGATCACGGTCACCGACCCTGGGTCGGCGGTGATGCGCTGGAACCCGTCCAGGTGGATGCCGTATGCGTCGGCGACGACGGACTTGATGACGTCACCGTGGGTGCAGGCCACCCATAACGCGTCGCCGCCGTCTTCTCCGCCATGTGCCCCGCCGTGTTCTAAGGCCAGCCGCCGGTCGTGTCCCCGGACGGCCGCGACCGCACGCGCCTGCACTTGCGCCAAGCCCTCGCCGCCGGGGAACACCGCCGCGCTGGGATGGGCCTGGACCACCCGCCATAACGGCTCCTTCGTCAACTCGCCGATTTTGCGGCCCGTCCACTCCCCGTAGTCCACTTCGGCGAGCTGGTCATCGATCAGCGGCTCCAGGCACAGCGCTTCGGCGAGCGGCTCGACGGTCCGGCGGCAGCGCAGCAGCGGCGAGCTGACCACCGCCCGGATCGGCAGATCGCCGATCCGATCGATCAGCCCCGCGGCCTGCTCGCGACCCTTGTCGTCGAGGTCAACACCCTCGGAGCGACCGGCCAGGACGCCGGCGGTGTTCGAGGTGGAGCGGCCGTGCCGTAACAGGATGACGGTCACGACGACGACCGTACCCGGTGAGAGGCGGCCGCGACGGGGCGTGACTAACGGGAGACCGGCACCGCGTGCGCGACAGAGTCGCGTACCGCGGCGGTCAGGCTGCGCTCGTCGGTGAGGTCGATGTCGACCAGGCCGCGGACCGCCCTGGCCACCACGTCCTCAGCCTGTGGAACCGGGCCGGCCAGGCGCGGCCGGTAAACCTCGACGACGAGCGAACGGTGCTCAATGTGGAAGGAAAAACTGCGCCCATCACCGACATGTCCGTACCCGCTGGCAAAGATTCCTGTCGACATGTCCTCGACAGCAAACTCTTTATCCGCGGTATGCCGGTCAACGATGACGGTCATGACGCGACCATACATCTCCAGTCCGACCCGATGCAGGCAACATGGCCATATTGGATGCGAAACCGTTCCCTAAAATTTGACTTTCATGCAGGTGACGCAAGGGAAAATAATTGCTGCGACGGCATAGAGGCGGTAGAAGCACAGTTCAACGCTGTTTTGTTGGTCTGCTGCGTTTGCTGGCGTTGGCCGCGGTTTGCGCGGGTTGCGCCGGTTGTTCCGACAATCCGCTCAATAGCGCGCCGCGCACGATAGAACCGGCCCGAGCGGCCGTGTCACCGCCGGTGTCGCAGGATCCGGCCGGCGCGGTGCGACCGCTGGGCGGCCACGCCACGGCGGCGGTCTTCGACGGCGGCACCCGCCAACTGGCCGTCCTGGCCCCCGGCGCCGACCCGGGGGCGCCCGCCAGCCTCACCGAGTTCGGGGACCCAGGCGTCGCGCCGCGTGTGGTTGCCCTGCCGGGGCCGGCGACCGCGCTGACCGGCGACGGCCGCGGCACCGCCTACCTGGCCACCCGGGGCGGCTACTTCGCGGTCGACCTGGCGACCGGCCACGCGGCACAGGTGACCGTCGCCGACGCCCAGCAGGCCGATTTCACCGCGATCGCCCGACGCGCCGACGACAAGCTGGTGTTGGGCAGCGCCGACGGCGCCGTCTACATCCTTGCCCCCCAGCCACCGGCCGGGGCCGGCAGCGCGACGGTCGGCAGCCGGAACAAGATCTTTGCACGCGTCGATGCCCTTGCCACACAAGGAAATACGACGGTGGTGCTGGACCGGGGCCAGACCTCGGTGACGACGATCGGCGCCGACGGTCGGGTTGAGCTGGCGCTGCGGGCCGGCGAGGGCGCGACCACCCTGGCCGCCGATCCGCTGGGCCGCGTCCTGGTCGCCGACACCCGCGGCGGGCAACTGCTGGTGTACGGCGTCGACCCGCTGATCCTGCGTCAGGCCTACCCGGTGCCGCACGCCCCGTACGGCGTGGCCGGTTCCGGTGAGCTTGCCTGGGTGTCCCAAACCGGGTCGAACATCGTCATTGGTTACGATCTGTCAACCGGAATTCCCGTCGAAAGGGTGCGATACCCAACCGTGCAGCAACCCAACTCGCTGGCTTTTGACGAAGCGTCGGGCACCTTGTATGTGGTGTCGGGGTCGGGCGCGGGCGTCCAGATCATCGAGCACGCGGCGGGTTCTCCGTGACAAGCGGACCCGCGCCACGGTGGAGTCGGCTGCCCGCGGGGTGGGTCACCGAGATGTCCGACGAATACGAGTGGATCCCGTTGCGCCTGCCACCGGAAGTGACCCGGCTCAGCGCGTCCACCCGGCTGGCCATCGAGGCCGAATATCGGGGCTGGGAGCTGACGCGGGTGCGGCTCTACACCGACGGCAGTCGGCGGGTTCTGTTGCGCCGCAGGAAGTCTCGTCTCGATAACCGGCGGCCCGACCAGCCCGAACTGTGACGGTGGCCCAACCCCGCCGAGGCGGTCATCGGCTGTATGGCTTGGCGCGCCGGCTGCTGTTTGTGGTCCCGCCCGAGCGCATCCACACGCTGGTTTTCGCGGTGCTGCGTGCCGCCACGGCCGTCGCCTTGGCGCGACGGTCGCTGCACCGACGGCTCGGCCCAACCGATCCGGTGCTGGCCAGCACGGTGTTCGGGGTGCGTTTCCCAGGACCGCTCGGCCTGGCCGCGGGCTTCGACAAGGACGGCATGGGCCTGCTCACCTGGGGTGCGTTGGGTTTCGGGTATGCCGAGGTCGGCACCGTCACCGCGCACCCACAGCCCGGCAACCCCGCACCCCGCCTGTTCCGGCTGCCGGCCGACCGGGCCCTGCTGAATCGGATGGGGTTCAACAACCGCGGCGCCGGCGCGCTGGCGATCCAGCTCGCCCGCCACCGACCCCAGGTTCCGATCGGCGTCAACATCGGCAAGACGAAGACCACCCCGGCCAGCGACGCCGTCGCCGACTACCGGGCAAGCGCCCGGCTGGTCGGCCCGCTGGCCTCGTATCTCGTGGTCAACGTGAGCTCGCCGAACACACCGGGGCTGCGCGACCTGCAGGCGGTCGAATCGCTGCGGCCCATCCTCGAGGCCGTCCTCTTGGAAGCCTCAGTCACGACAACGCCGGTACTGGTGAAGATCGCTCCTGATCTCTCCGATTCCGACGTCGACGACATCGCGGACCTGGCCGTCGAACTGGGCCTGGCCGGCATCGTCGCCACCAACACCACCGTGTCGCGCGACGGCCTGAGCACGCCGGGGGTCGACGAGCTGGGCGCCGGCGGCATCTCCGGGCCGCCGGTGGCGCGCCGCGCCGTCGAGGTGCTGCGCCGGCTCTACGCGCGGGTCGGCGACCGCTTGGCACTGATCAGCGTGGGAGGCATCGAGACCGCCGACGACGCGTGGGAGCGGATCACCGCGGGCGCGTCGCTGCTGCAGGGCTACACCGGCTTCATCTACGGAGGAGGCCTGTGGCCCAAGCACATTCACGACGGCATCGCTCGCCGATTGCACGACGGCGGGTTCGCTTCGCTCAGCGATGCGGTGGGGTCGGCGGCCCCCCAACCGGGCTAGTCACGCCGCTCCGTCTTCGTCGTCTTCGTCGGCCAGGAGCTTCTCGGGGTGATGAAACGTGTTGGTTCTCGTCTGGCCGTAGTCGAGGTGGGGTGGGGGGATCCACTCGGTGTCGCCGTTGGCGCGTTTGCGGGTAATCCAGCCGCCGGGTTCGACCAGTGGGTGATCGGAGCCACAGGCCAGGGTCAGCTTGTTCACATCGGTGCAGTGCGTGGTGGCCCAATCGTCTACATGATGGACTTCGCACCAGTAGCCGGGCATGGTGCAACCTGGGCGGGTGCACCCGCGGTCCTTGGCGTACAAGACAATTCGCTGCCCGGGTGAGGCGAGTCGTTTGGTGTGATAAAGCGCGACGGCTTTGGCTTTGTCGAAGATCGCCAGGTAGTGGTGCGAGTGGCGGGCCATGCGAATCACGTCGCTCATGGGCAGGCGGGTGCCCCCGCCGGTGAGTCCCGTGCCCGACGCGGACTCCAAGTCTTGCAATGTGGTGGTCACGATGATGGTGGCCGGTAATCCGTTGTGTTGCCCCAATTCTCCCGACGCTAGCAAAGCCCTCAGCGCGGCATTAAGTCCATCATGGTTGCGCTGGGCCGGTGAGCGGGTGTCGCGCCGCACCGACTCCTCGGTGGGCGGCCCATCGACTTCGGGCTTGTCGTCCTCGGGGTTGCACATCCCTGGGGCGGCCAATTTGGCCAGCACGGCCTCGAAAGTGGCTCGGGCTTCGGGTGTCAGCCATCCGCGCAACGGCGACATGCCGTCGATGTCTTGTTTCCCGAGGGTGAGACCACGGCGGCGGGCGCGATCGTCGTCGGTGTAGGTGCCGTCGGGATTGATGCAGTCAGAAAGTCCGTCGGCCAAATCGGCGACCTGATCGGGCCGGAACTGGGTGGCCAACTCTGCGAGGTGCTTTTCGGCGATCTCTCGGGTTCCAACGTCCACCCAAGAGGGCAGCCGGTCGAAGAACCGCCGAATCACTTGCACATGGCCGACCCCGATCTCTCCCGCGCGCTGCGCCGCGGCGGTCGCGGTCAACAGCGGCGGCAGCAGCTCGCCGGTCAGTGCGCGGCGTGGGCCCAGGTCGGCGGCCTCAGCAATGCGGCGGTTGGCGTCGGTGCGGGTGATGCGCAGCCGATCGGCCAGCGCGTGGGATAGCTTGCCGCCCAGCTCTTCTGGCTGCGCCTGTTCGGAGAGCTGGTTGATCAATTGGTGCCCTGGCACGCGTAGCCGGCGCGTCTCCTGCTCGAGCCGCTCCAACAACGCCAGCCGCTCAGGAGTTGTCAGCCCGTCATAGGAATGCCCGAGAATGCGCGAAACCGCGGCGCGCAGCGCATCGAAATCCTCCTGGATTTCCTCACGCGCACTCGAAAGCATGTTCGAATACTACGGCGGTGCACCGACAAGAATCGCTGCGCTGGGACCAGTGAAACGAAAGTGGCAGAAGTGGCG
>CAWDJC010000036.1:0-223281 GCA_963802525.1 uncultured Actinomycetota bacterium
CGGCCGAGGCCCGCGGTTACAGCGTCCGCCAGGCGGCCTATGACCTGCGCAAGCTGCGGGGCAAACGGCTCGTCGACAAGCCAGGCCGAGCCCGCCGCTACCACGTCCCGGCCCCGGCTGCGCGCACCATCGCCGCCCTGCTCACCCTCCGCGACCAGGTCATCGCTCCCTCATCCTCGCCGGGATCCGCAGCCCGAAGATGGGACGCAAACCCGCGCACTGGACACGCGTCGACCGTGACTACGAACAAATCCGCATCGATATGCAAACGCTCTTCAACGATCTCGCCATCGAAACGCCGCTAGCCGCTTGAGGATTCGGCACAAGCCAACCATTCCACATCACCAACAAATTGTCGGAAGTTGATCCTCAAGCCGCTAGCATCCTTGACTTCACTCGAAAGGAAGCTCGTTGTAGGCTTCCTGTGCGTCGCTGGCCTCGTTCGTGCCGAGAGTGGATACAGGTTCGCTGGCTGATGCAACGCCGGTAGGCCGGGGAGGCGTCGAGGCCTCGTCGTTCGTCGTGGCGCTTGTCGTTGAGACTCGGGCGGCGTCACCGGCGGGAGTGGCTACGTGGCCACCGGTGAGATCAATGACGAGGCGTTCTCTGGCGTGCGTACGGAAGTCCGGGCGCAGTCCTGCGGCCGTTACCAAGAACCCGCAGGTGTCCGCCAGAAGTTTTGCGGCTATCGCTCTGATGTGCGGGCAGAAGGCGGTCGCGACCGTTGCCTCGACGCGGTTCACTTCGGACACGGCGAGGTATTCGGCGTACCGCAAGACATCCGCGGTTTCGGTCGGTCGGATGAGGTATCGGTTGAGCAATTCGGTTAACGACTGCATGTAAGGCGGTTGCACGATGCTGCTGGTGACCGGCCAACCGGCCGATTCGAGAGCTTTCGCGAGGCCGACTTTCTCGCGCAGCGCAAGTTCGCCACCACCGACGTAGGTCTCGACCGCCGTCGGCACAGCACCCATGCGGGTGCTGCGTACGAATCCCGCTGCGTGGGCGGCGGTCAAGGCGTAGTGCCAGACGCAGTCGTAAAACAGGGTGCGGCGGTGTTGATCGTAGATCCAGTAATCGAATTCGAGATAGTTGAGCAATCTCCGGAGTCTGCGGTCTGCGTCGTTGTGCGCGTCGAGATGCGCACCGACCGTGTCGCGGTTAAACAGGCAGGACAGCGGTCCCTCGGTCAAGTTCAACTCGGTTGGGAAGGTCCCTTCACGTCACCAGGCCGAGGGCCATCCACAAGTTCTGATCATTGACCGAACTTGTCGGAGGGTGTCGGTAATGTCTGTGGTGTTGGGGCAAGCCACTCGGGCTGGCCCACAGACTCCCAGAGGGGAATCGGTTATGACCAGCTTGGACACGACTGTCGCAGTTATCGACGCTGCAGCCAGATCCCAAGTGCCGGTGTTGCTTTGGAGCGACCCAGGCATGGGCAAGAGTTCGGTGGTGCGGGCGTTGGCGGCTGCCGATGGCGTGCCGGTGGAGACGGTGATCGGTTCGCAGCGTGAGCCGGTCGATATTTTCGGGCGAGCTTCTTCAGCGACGTCCCGGGCGACGAGCAGCCCGCCAACACCACGGCCACGGCGGCCGGTGCGGCACACCACCGGCAGGGCAGCGAACTGCAACGGCCAGTACCCGCGGCCACGGTCGCTCACCGTCCCTTCGTCGTTACTCCGTCGGTGCAGTATCCGGGCGAGCGCCGGGCTACACCCGCATGTCGCGGAGTTTCGCGAGGGCCCCGACCGGGTAACCGTTCAGTGGCGCGCAATCAGCCCGGCGCGCCTATTCAGGACTATTCAGGAGGAAACCCATGGCTGATGCCGCCGCTAAGTCGCCCCGCGATGTGGTCGATTTCCTTATCGGCCAGCATGAGCAGATCAAGTCGTTGTTCGAGCAGACACTCGACAGCTCTGGGAAAGAGCGGGAGAAGGCCTTCCTCGAGCTCCGGCGGCTGCTGGCGGTGCACGAAACCGCCGAAGAGGAGTTTGTTCACTCGCGCGCCAAACGGATGCCCGACGGTGACAAAGTGGTCGGGGCCCGGGTGGAGGAAGAGCACGAAGCCAAAACGGTTCTCGCCAAGCTGGAGAAACTCGACGTCGACGCCGAGGATTTCACCCGTCAATTGAGCAAGCTTCGTGATGCCATGCTCGACCACGCCGAGCACGAGGAGAAAGAAGAGTTTTCCAAGCTTCAGGAGGAACTGAGCGAAGACGAGCTTGAGCAGATGGGCCGCCCCGTCAGGCTTGCCTCATGGCCGGACCGACGCCATCCTCGGGAAAGGCTGACCGACGGGTAGCCCGCAAACAGTCCGCGCCGCAACTGGCCTCACCGAAGAACTCGCCGACCTAGCAGCATCACCGACCAAATGCCCTCACCCGATGAGGTCGAACGCGCCAAGAAATACCTGGAAACTCGCGGTTGGCCCATCAACGAGGAATTCCCACCAGCAGCAGACCGCTGACCCCGCCACCATCGCGCTCAACGTTCCCAATTAGCTCCAATCGCTCCGCCCAGCTTGTTGGACCCGGTCTTGACTCTTGGCCGTGTCGCGTGCTGGTGGCTAGCGTGGATGAAATGAGCAGCGCGGCCACCAACGTGCTTGCGTTCATTGTGCCCGCCGAGAAACGTCAGGCGGAATATTTTCGGGCCCTGCTTAAGCAGCAATGGGCTCAGGTCGCAGAGCAGATCGCGACGGATCACGCCGCGCTTGTCAGGCATCACGACGGAGGCAACCAAGCACGCCGGATCCTCCGGCGGATCGCCAAACAGCGACAGGAGCAATTTGAGCTTGAGCAACTGCTTGCCCAGCTCGAACGCAGGTTCTTCGGACGCGCGGCCACGCCGGCGTCGACCGCAGCGCCGGCGCGCTGCTTTGAAGTCTCGGTTAACCGGCACGGTTCATGGTGGGCAGTCGCGATTCCCGAACTCGACGAGCATGTCTCTGCCCGCCGCTACGAGGACGTCGAGACACTGGCCCGAGCGCATATTCGGCGGTCCTCGATGCGCCCATGTCTGAGATCGCCGTCGCAATCCTCGCCGAGCACTAGGCCGACACTCCGCACGCGGAGCTCGCCGACGACCAACAATCACCATTCGCCGGTCGCTTCAAACCGCAATCGGGAACACTAGACAACCCGCACTGTTTCCCGTTACGGCAAATCGATCGGCCGTCCCTAATTGGGAACAGTCGTACACACCCCAACTTAACCCCAGATAAGCTCTCCCCTTGACCGCGCACATGAAGAGCGCCAGGGAAGCCCTTGTGAGCTCTGGTCGATACCTGACGGTGGCGCTTTCATCCGCCCGATACGGCATCCCGACGCCCCAGAGCTGGGGAGCAGCGCTGGGCGTTATCGGTGGTTGAGAAGCGCTGCGCCGTGGCCCACTCGTGGCCACAAGCCGAACAACGCCACCACACCTTCTCGTTGCTGCCCGGCAGCACATCGGCAGGCGTCAGCCGAACGTTTTTTGTGCGGTCCCACTCCGTGGCGAGTTGCGGCATAGGATGTGGCCAGCATGGCGTGTCCTTCGCCAATCTCGGCCACCGCGCGCAGCTTGCGTGAGTGCATTGCTGAACGCCTCGACCGACTCGAACCGCTTGGACGGATCGCGGTTCAACGCTTTCCGTATAACAGTGCCCACGGCTTGAGAGATGTGAGGAGCCAGAACGCGTAGCTCACGAACATCGCCCTTGATGATTCGCTGCTTCTGCTCTACTGGCGGAAGCCGGTGGTCAACCGGGTACTCCCCGCTTAGAAGGAAAACGCGGTGGCGCCGAGCGAATACACCTCGGATCGGATTGAACAGTAACCGCCCGGGCAGGCCCTCACGGCGTGGCAGCGACCCGCTGAGCGGCTCGCGCGCTAGCGTGGCGGGCATGAGGCAAAACGAGGCTGCCGACATCGTGGCGCTGGAAGTGTTGCGCATGGCGCGTGAGCGCGGCGAAGCCGTGACCATCGGACTGACGCGCGAAGTCATGGGCGAACTGTCGGGCCATGAGTCGGTCTGCTGCGAGGCGTGCGAAGCAGCGCGCAAGGTCAGGCTGGACCATGTGCACGTCGTTGCGAGCAAATGGTTCTCGGTCATCGCTGCTCACCATAACTAACTCACCGGGCGTCGGGCCTTCGGCCATATTCAGGCGGTCCTAGACATCGGCCCGCGCGAGCGCCGACAGTGCGCACGAAGTTCGGCGCTGCAGTATCGTCCTCGCGGATGTAGTCGGCATAGGTACTCAGCGTTAGTTAGTCTGCGTATGCATCAGTGATGGACGCCGTACCGAGCCCGGTTACTGTCCTGAGCCGTGGGGCTGCTCCGGTATCCCATGTTTCGGCGCCAATGGCCGACTTCATGTTTTCCACGCTCAAGCGTTCCCAACTGTTTTCGGTGGTAGCGAGGATGATTTGATCCGCCATCAGGAGCTTGGCCGCTAGCACGCGTTTCCGTGCAGCGTCCATGCGTTCTGTGCGGTTCTTACCCAGCGCATTTGTGGTCTTTGCTTCCGCCGAGATCAATCTCCGGTCGGCCAGCGCGAGCAAGTCTATCTCGGCTACCGGCTTGCCATTCTTGAGCAATTCGAATTCGGGCGCGTCAGTGAAACCCCACTGAGAGCGAGTCCTAAGGTGGCGTGAGAGTAGAAGCGGAACATGGCCGTTCCCGCTGGATTCGAGGAAGGCGCGTGCCGTTGGGTGAAGGTCGTAATACCATCGTGGCTCGTCGTCGGGTTGGCGCCAACGTGCTCGTGTCAAGTAGTTGTCGGCTCTGCATCGCTGACACCGAATTGTTGTCGCTACGTTCTCAACAGGTACGAAGGCGACGTGCGCGCATTCAGCACAATCGACGATGAGTCCGCGGTGCAAAATACCTGCACGTACTAGTCCATCGATCTGGTCGCGGGCGGCCGCGTCGGCCGGTATGCCAGCCTTGCCGCACATTCCTGCAAAGTGCAGGTATGCCTCTCTGCCGAGAATGCAACCTTCATCGTTAGGAAAATCGTCTTTTCGGTCCTTTGCATCGAATGCTTGGAGCGCGGGAAGTAGCTGTCCTGCAATGATTTCCGCGAGTTCGGCTCGGCTTCCAATGAGCTTTGCGAGGACTTCGGCCCGGTATCCCGCGGCGGATAGTTTGGTACTCCGTCCGTGAGCCTCTGCTCTGGCCCGAGCCCAGTCAAGCATAGATGGGTAGCGAACAAGCGGCCGTGCGAGTCGTTCTTCGAGCGACGCGCCAGCCGAGATTATGCCTGAGTCATGCGCTTCGAAGGAGATTCCGCGGCGTGATGATCTGATCCGGATCCCGAGCGAAGATTGTTGTCCCGCAAGTAGATCCTGTTCCCGCAGCGCCGTCGTGCAGGGAATGTGTTGGCCGATAACGGCAATATCGACATGCCAATGGGCATTGGCCTCGATCGCGTTCAATTCTGGCAGTCTAATCTCGGGGAGAGGTGGCAGCATGGCAAACTCGACCGTGCCGGCCATTTCGTGAACGGCAGTCGACCACTGCGAGGCGTTGCTGCGACCGATGGCGTACCACCTCTTATGGTATCGAGGGAATCGGATGGTTTCCGCCGGATAAATTATGGCCTCTTCGGGAGGCAGCAAGAGTGGTTCGCCGAGGCGTCGCTCACTCCCGGTGTTGCATCCTTGCACGCGCTCTGCGAGTTGCCTATGGCTGAGTGACGTTGAGGTAAAGTAACATTCGCGCTGCAGTGGATAAAGCACACGTTGTGCCAGGGAGTTGATGCCGAGAATCACCTGGGGGCGTAATGCCTGGTTTCTCCACCACTCATCTGGTAGCCATTTCCCATCCCCATAGGTCCGATCCCAGGCCATCGCGAGCGCGAAGTCGGTCGGGCTGTCGCCCCATACCACTAAAGCGGGCGGCCAGCTTTCGGGTCCGGTCTCGTATACGCTGCTCAGGCCATAGGTAGTCCGGTCAAAATCCGTGGTGAAGTCGCCTTGTGCCTCATCCCGTGTTGTCACCCCTACGAGGGAGCTGACGATGTTCGAATCGGAAAGAAGCTGGAAAACCGACCGGTTTCGCAGTTGAGTATCAATGTTCGCTGTTTGTTGCGCGGGCGGATCGGACAACCCGAACTTGGCTGCTGCGGACAATCCGAGCGTCCCTCCGAGCGTGGCACTCGCACCGATGGTGTCACCGATCGACGTATCGAGAACATCGCTGAGTTCAGTGAGCGCACCGGCTCCACTCGTTGAGAAGTACGACGGTGCCTCAAGGTCACGCACGGTCGGCGAGGCGATGGACCTCGCGATAGGCGATCGATAGTTCGCGCATGCAGTCGAGATCGCCTGCTGGGCATCGTGAATCAGCTTCATATCCTTGCGCGGGACGAACGATTTTGCGGCAGGGATCGCAACTTGGTCAGGGTCGTATTCTCTGACCGCAGCCAGAAGGGCCGGATGCACGTCGGCCGAGGCAACGGGGACCACAAGCCAACCAGCCCCTCCCCACATCGTTGTTATGGCGTGAATTCCATTGCGGGCCATGAAGTGCCATTCGCCGTCGCCAGGTACCAGCAACGCGACGCGGGGGGCACGTAGCCCCATCTGGGCGATTCGATGCGAGAGTGTCTTCTCGGTAGGAGTCATTGGAGCTTCACGCAATCTTGGCTAGGTGTATCGGGAGCTTAGCCCTCGGTGGTCAGGACGCGGCTACCGAGGGCGCCCCGCTGTGGCTTCTAAATCCTCGGCGGTAGCTCGTCCTGCCATGTCAGCGGCGGATCTGACTGGTCAGGTTCGCGGTGCCAAGTGATACGGACCCTGTTGTCGGGATGCCAGATACGCAGAACGGTTAGCTCGACGCCGGCGAATGGATGGATGACTCCGACAGCCTTCGGGTCACGAACTTTGAAACCATCGATGCGGATCGCGTACAGCGTCGACGACGTCTCGTTGCGCAGCCGGACATGGTCGCTTCCCGGAATCGGAATCAACGCCCGCGGCGCATTTGTTCTATCGCCCGCGGCGGCGTCGAGGGCCTCAACGACCGCGGCGGCCGGCGATTCGGCCGATGCGGCCACGCGCTCTGTCGCGTCAGCCAACCGCTCAGCGGCCGCCACCGACCGATCGGCTTGGGCGGTCGCCACCGCGGTGACCGACTTGGTTTGGCGCCACTTCACATACGAGCCGACGGCTGACGCCGCCGCGACTGCAGCACTGCCCACGGCCGCCCAGTCTGCGATGCTCACTGGGTCACCATTAGTTCGAGCCGTGATGGAGTTGGCAGACGGCGCGAGCGGCGGCGCGGTCGACATCGCGGCCCGAGCTGTAGACCCCGACTAACGCTCGCGGGATAAGGACGGGCGGGGATGCCGGACGGCGGTTAGCGCACGGTTAGCGCGGGTCATCGCGCGCTGCACCCCTGCGGAGATCAGTCCGTGTGCCGCGGCCGGGCCGCTCCATTGCCCGTACCGTTTCAGGTCGCCACCCGAAGCGGCGGCCCTGGCCGGAACCGACCGCAGCATCCGGTGCAGGGAGGCGCCCTTCGTGCTTATAGCGGCGGACCGTCCCGGCGTCGAGACCCCAGAGCCGGGCGATGTCGGCCAAGTCCCCATTGAGTTTCGGCTCCCGGCTCGTGCTGAATGATCGCGTTGGGCCGATCCGTCACCGACCGGCAGGCCTCACAGTCCGGGCGCAGACCGCGCTGGCGGATGTTGCGGGTCAGGCTGGGATAGGACAGCGAAAACCCGAGTTCCTCCAGCTCGTCGAGTAGGGTGCGCGCCCACAGATGCGGGTCCTCGCGCAGCCGCGCGCTGACATAGTCCAGGAACGGCTCGAACGGATCGGGCGACGGCCGCGCCCGCACCCCAGGCGTTCGCTCCCCGGACAGATAGGCGCGCACCGTCTTCCGGTCAAACCCGGTATGGCGGGCGATCGCCGAGACCGACCAACCACGCTTGCGCAGGGCATGTACTTCCACATCATCCTCCCATGTGAGCATGAGAAAGCGGTCCTCCTTCGGAGAGTGCTGGCACGTCTGGCAACGGCCAGCATCGAAGGAGGCCCGCCTTCATCGGCGGAGCCACGCGGGTGGGGAATTTCGATGAGCGTCAGTGGGGAATTTCAGCGAGCGCGATCATCGTCACCCTGAGCGCGGATGCTGTGCGTCAGCGGCGACTCGACCGGATCGACGAAGACGAAGATCTCGTCCAGCGTCTTCCGGTTGGCTGACTTGATCGCATCCTTGATGGCGGTGCCGAGCATGGCGGCTCCGGCGCGTCTAGACTGCCGACCGATGGACAAGAACCAGCTCTATTACGGCGACAACCTTGACGTTCAACGATTATCTGCATGCGACGCAGCCATTTTCGCTGTGAGGTTCGTGAGTTTCGACCAGTTGTCAGCTTTGCAGCTATACGCTCGCGCCCTTCGGCTTTAGCAGGGTCAGGCTTGTTCGGATCTCGTTGATCACACGCTGGGGATCTTCAAATCCCATCATGTGACCCAAACCGCTGAGCACGACGGCCCGGCCATGGCGGACTTGGGCCGCGGTCGCGAGCTGGTCGGTCACCGACACCACGATGTCATCAGCGCCGATGATTGAGCAGAACGGCACCGACAGGGATGCGAGTTCGTCGAATTGGGAGAACGTCGCGGCCCCACCGGTGGACCAGTCGGCCCACGTGTTCGGGTTCGCGTTGCACGAGTCCTCCACGAGATCGTCGAGCGCGGCCGTCGGCGGATACTTGCTCATCCCGGCGTAGGCGAATCGCAAGGCCTCAGCATTCCCGTGTAAAGAGGCCATCGCCGACATCATCGCGTCGGCCGCCTCACCGACCATGCCCTGCGCGGGGAAGGGGACTATGCCGATCACCACGCGCACCGCCTCGGGATGATCGAGAGCCATACGAAGTGCCACGCCGCCGCCCATGGAAGTACCGATCACCGAATACCGGTCGATGCCCAGCTCGCCCATGAGGCCATGGGCAGCGGCGGCGAGTGCTGGAAATCGGCACCCATTTCCCGCGGCTGCCGATCGGCCGAATCCCGGAAGATCAATCAGGATCGACCGGTAGTCGTCGAACGCCTCGACTACCCCTTTGGCGCCGCGCGTGGATGACCCGAACCCGTGGACCCACAGCAGCACGTCACTGCCCGTCCCGCGCTCTTCGTAATAAATCCCTGTAGAACTGCTCGGCATGAATCCCCCCTGGTTCGTCGGTTCCGGCCTGCAGATCTACTTATACGTCGACTCATAGCTGCATGAGAGCAAAACGGCCGCACACAGACTGCGCCCCGGGCTGGCCTTCGGGCAGATAGGTGAATCAGGTAAGGACGACACGCTTTCTAGCCCCACCGCCAGCATCAGCGAAGAGGTTGTGCGGCACCGGGAACGATGCGCTCAAGAATCCCGGTTGCCTTGTCTGTGAGCTGCCCGCCGACGCGGCCAGGGCTGCCGGTGAGGAACCCTTGTTTCCGCGCTTGCCAGAGATGCCCGCGAACCGTGTTTGTCGTCTTGCCGACCATCTCGGCCAGGTACTCGTTGGGCCTGGCCTGGCCTCGATTCACAGCCGACACGTACGCCGACGACAACAACGCTAGGTAGTCGTCGTCCACACCCTTGCTCAGCGCCTCCCGTAGAAGCTCGGCGTTCAGCTTCTCCAGCAGCTTCTCGTTGTCGCGGCTTCGGCGCTCCGATGCTGCGAGCTGTTCGCGAAACCGTTCGATCGCGTCGCGGAAGTCGACTTGCCGCAGCACCGTCGAGGACAATCCGCCGACCGGATTGGCGCCGATCGGTTCGATTACCAACCGCATCGGTCCGCCGTTCTCCACACCCGCAGGCCATTCCATCGTGACGACCCAGTCATCCCCGATGCCCTGCATCACTGTCCACGGAACTTCCTTGCTCATGACTGAACGCGTGACTTATCTGCGAGAGTACGAAGTGGATGAGGCCTTCGACACAACCGACAATGATGCTGTCCTCGCTCTGACGTCCGCGGATGAAGACATCGGCCAGGGGTGGGTACCAGGCCCCAGTCGGAGTGCCGACGACATCCGTCTCAGACCCCTCCCGAGCACTCGAATACGGCAGGATCGAATATGGCGGGTTACGGTAAACTACGGCCGCATCTGGTATCGTGCTGTGCTGCAACGTATTTCAGAGTTGAGCTGCTTGCCGATGACCGGTGCTATCGGTACTATGCACTCTCGCAACCATTTTCGAGTCGTCTCCGCCGGCATGTAGATTCCTCGCCGTTGATTCATCAGATGAATCATCTCGCCGCCGACAAAACCGTATCCCGGGGCCAATTCGGCGGGCATCGAAGACCGAAACGCACTCTTTCCCTGCCAGTTACGTCACCGTGACGTTTCTCGCAGTGGTCTCCCCCGCCCACACATGCTGTCACTCAGCATGTTTCAAGCTTCATGGATAATGGAGCCCGGACGAGTTCGTCTGGGAGGCCCGCTTCGCCCTCAGGACCCGCCACTTGGACCGCTCGCCGCAATGGAGCCCGGACGAGTTCGTCTGGGAGATAGGATCGTTGACGTTCAAAGGAATACACCTGTCCATTACTCGATCGGGGTGAAATCGGTGTGACAGTGTCCGGTGCGTCGGTTAATCTGCATGAGAAGGTAAGCAGGTCAGCCTATTCCGCGTCTTATGACTCCCGGTCGAACATCGTCACGGTGTGCTGCGAGCACCACGGCTGTCTCGATAAGAGCAGCCGCTAGCCGCCAGTCTTCGCCGCGCCGAGTTGCGCATCGTCGGACCGGTCGTTGGGGACGACCTTTAAGCGGGCCGCGCGGCGGTTGAACCAATCGGCTCGTAGCGTACGCCGTACGTACCCAATCGTGCGTGCAGCCAAAGTGGTCGACGTTCTGCCCGGGCGAGTATCGGCTGAACCCTGTCAGTCGGTGAACGTCTCGCTTCCGACGACGGAGAGCAGTTCGAGAGCGCTCGCGTCGTGCGAGCTCGGTTCGGCCACGTCAGGGTGACGAATTCCGGGGCGCGCGCGGGTCACGGCTACCACCCATCGCACAAGTCCATTCCGTCACAGTGACGCAAACGAGTCGGTATGAGGCCATTCCCAGGCCAGTGGGCCGATGACTCGCACTTCCGTGGTGTGGGCCTGCCGCGGAGGCGGCATGATAGCCGAGTCCTCGTCCGCAAACATCGCGGGCAGATGGGCCGTGAGAGAGAACTATCTGCAAGCCATTCCGCACCCAACCCAGCGTTCCCGACCCAACCGGTCGGTCCTAGTTCCTCTGTGGTATATCCAATGTACAACGCTGGCAAGATAGTAAGAGACAGGGGATTTTGAATCAGGCTGTCCCGCAACTGCTTTCCGCCGATAATGTCCTATTATATAAGGTTGCGGTTATATAAGGTTGCGGTCTGGCTGACCAGTATTACGCTGTAGCACAACATGATACGCCAATCTCAGAAGCGCCGATAAGAATCGCTCGCCGGGCCGACCAGTCCCGCAGTCTAGACCTGTTTGATTGTCGCGAAGCCTGGGCCCGTGCGCCGTCGTCGGGGCATCTGGTCTGAATCCGGTCCGGTTCGATGGCGGCGACATTTCGTCTCGCGATGGCCTCCGACGCGAATAGCATCGAAGACCGAAACGCACTCTTTCCCTGGCAATTACGTCACTGTGACGTTTCTCGCGGTCTCCCCCCCCGCACATATTCTCCACCAACTGGCCACGGGTCGGGTAACGCCCGATACCTAGCATGAGTAAGTCCGATCTTTGTGGCGGATCCGCCATTTCTCCATCACGAAGATCGGAATTCCGCCACTTAGAATCGGAACCTACAATCTTGCCGAAGGCCTCACCGAACGGTTGATCAGATCGCCGAAGCGACTTCCAAGGTTGCTGTCATCGTGGATCTTCTCCACCAGCTGGGCACGACTCCCGCAATGCCCAATACCTAGCACCACTAACCAGTTTCGCATGTTTGTGGCAGATTCGCCATTTCTATGTCACCGGGGTTGCCGGTGCGAGGTTTGCCGCCCCGAGGTCGGCGAAGTGGCGGATGTTGCGTGTGGCAAGCGTTGCCCTGCGGGCTGCGGCGATGCCGGCGATCTGATCAACGACTCCTCGTCCTTGGCGGAACCCGCGGCGACCAACCTGTTTCGTCACAGTGACGCAATACGGCCGGGGCCCGCCTTACTTATCCTTGGCGGTCATCAAGGTCCGCGCGAGCATGCCGTATGCGGAGCTACCGTGTGGCCAGTGTGAGTGTAATGGGCACGAAGAGCGCCACGGACATGTGTTGATCCATGAGAAACCGATGAGACATTCGAACCCACCGCCGATGTCTACCGACTACCCCTCCGCGGATCAAAGAATGGCACAAACGGCCTAAAAAACGCCGGATCGTCCAACATTGCGTCGACGCGCGCCAACTCCTCGGGACCCCGCTGCAACTCCTCCGGCAGCACCGACTCCCACATGGTGTTCGTCGACGTGGTGTAGTCGGTTGACCTCGCAGCGGCGGTGGGACCAAGCCACAGGCGCACCACTGAGACCCAATCGGCGAAAGAGACCCCAATCCCGACGCACGCCTCGACGGCTTGGCCCGCCACCTTTTCGTGGTCGGATTCCCCGGCGGCCAGCTCAGCGAGAATGGCCGATGCATCCGAGAGCCTTCCCAGCGTCCAGATCAAGTTGACCGCCCGCACAATCGACCAGAGATGCCGATCGCCGTCGCGGGTTTCGCATATCGCGCGCAGGAACTTCTCCGCGTCGTCGCCGCGGCCCATCAACACCTGATGACTGTTGAATAGTGATCGGGTTAAAGGAGGGCCGCCTCATCGGAGCGGCAGTCGACGGGACGCGACGAAGTGGATCACGGACAGTGCCGTATTCCGGCCCGAACTTGGCACACCACTGCCGGATCGTCTCTTAGGTGACGATCACGCCGCGGACCAGCATGAGCTCCTCGACCTCACGCAAGCTCAGCGGGAAGCGGTGATACAGCCATACGCAGTGCGCGATGATCTCCGCCGGATACCGGTGGCCCTTGTACGACACCTCGCCACGATGATCCCCCTCCGGCGTATCGACTCCGAGATCATCCACTTCGGCCGCACCAATCACCGACCTGACAATGCCAGATCAAGGCCATATTGAGTCCGGCCAGGATGGCTGCGTTCCTGGAAGAGAAGATTCGCTCTCTGGGGACCGCTGCCTGCCCGCCCTACCATCTGGCGATAGTCGTCGGCGGCACGAGCGCTGAGTACGCGCTGAAGACCGCCAAGTATGCCTCGGCGAAATACCTCGACATCGGCCAGCAGCAACGTCACCGTTCCCGTCGGCAGCAGCTCGCTCACGCCCAGATCGCTCCAGTTCAGAGCCGGCGTATCCCGCGCGCCTTCGCT
The DNA here is from genome assembly GCA_963802525.1 of uncultured Actinomycetota bacterium. GTDB lineage: Bacteria > Actinomycetota > Actinomycetes > Mycobacteriales > Mycobacteriaceae > Mycobacterium. The sequence continues at coordinate 13,348 of CAWDJC010000036.1, forward strand.
CATGCTAGCCAGCATTCGTCGAAACCGGGCCGGAAAACATCAGCGGAAACGCGTAGATTGCCGCCCCCGCCGTGCGGATGTACGACCCCTCACCGCGCGCATTTACGCGTTCTGACCGATGGTCTTGCGCCGACGACATCGGATAGTCGGATTGTTCCAACCGGAGGGGACCACCATGACCCTCGACACCGATCGCTCGGGTAGCCCGAGCGTGTTTGATGCCGGGCTGTCGACCATCGCATATGAGGACGGCCAGAACCCCACATGTTCGAGTTCCGAACCGCCGACAGCCACTTTCTGGGAGGCAGACATGGCCGACGACCCTTTATCCGACTTCACCCGCGAATCGTTCACCCATGCGGGTATCACGCATGCGGTGTTGCGGTCAGGGACAGGCCCCGCGGTGATCGTGATGGCCGAGATCCCCGGTATCACGCCCAAGGTCGCCCAATTCGCCCGCCGAGTCCGTGACATCGGGCTCACCGTGGTGCTGCCGGACATGTTCGGAATAGCCGGACGCGATCCCAACCCCGAGGGACATGGCTCGCTGGGTAGCGTCGCCTACGGCGTGCGCACGATCACACAACTCTGCGTCAGCCGCGAATTCGTTCTGCTGGCCACCGGCCGCAGCTCGCCGATCACCACATGGCTACGCGCGCTCGGCGCACATGAGCACCAACGTTGCGGCGGACCCGGAATCGGCGCCGTCGGAATGTGTCTGAGCGGGGGATTTGCACTCGCCATGGCCACCGACGACCGGCTAATCGCACCCGTGCTGTCGCAGCCCTCACTGCCGTTGCCGGTGACACGTCGACAGCGCGCCGGGATCGACATCAGCGCCGAGGATCTCGTGACGGTCAGGCGGCGCTGCTCGGAAGGCCTTGCGGTCCTCGGGCTGCGTTTTTCCAGCGACCGGTTTGTCCCCGACGAACGATTCGCGTTTTTGCGCACGCAACTGGGCGCGTCGTTCATTGCCATCGAACTCGACGACGACCATGCCAACCCCGATGCCGTGCTCGCCCCTCACTCGGTCCTCACTGAGCACCTCATCGATGAGCCCGGTCAGCCGACCCGGCAGGCGCTAGACAGCGTCTTAGACCACTTCCGAACTCGGTTGCTCGCCGCGACGGGACACAACGGGTGAGACGGCCCGGTGGTTCACGGAGTTTTATGGGCGAGAAACAACGCGAGTCGTGTGATTGCACTCGGTGTCAAACTTTTGCCGTGACTTCAGAGAAATCGCCCCTGGTCCTACTGCATGGCGCAACCTTTTCGGGCCGCATCTGGCAGGACATTGTTCCGCTGTTGTCCGAGCATCACGATGTTCACGCGCCGACTCTCCTCGGGCACCGCGGCGGGCCTGCCATCCAGCGCCGTGCGGCGAGGGTTAGCGACATGGTGGACGCGGCGGAACGCTATCTGGACGAGCATGGTCTGGCGCGACCGCATCTCGCCGGGAACTCTCTGGGCGGATGGGTGGCCATCGAGTTGGCGCGGCGTGGGCGCGCCGCGAGCGTCTGCGCTTTCTCCCCGGCGGGCTTCTGGTGGGACAGCGATTCTCATGAACAGGTCCTCGGACAGATACGCAGGAAGCGCGCGCAAGCGCGCGTCGCCCGTCCGACAGCGCCGCTTGTGCTCAGGTCGGCAGCAGTCCGCCGCCTCGCTTTGCGTGAGGGCGCGTGTCACGGTGACCGCCTTACCGCCGCGAGGGTCTTGGAGTTGATGGACGATTCCATCGACTGCCCGTTCATGGATGACTACTCCCCCGACGAGCAGGCCGAGCCGCTGGACCCGTTGCCGTGCCCGGTCACTCTGGCCTGGGCCCAGTTCGACCGGTTAATTCCGGCCGCGACGTACGGCAGGACGGCACGCGAACGGCTGCCTGGCGCGACCTGGACGATCCTGCCTGGCGTCGGTCACGTTGCCGCCATCGACGACCCGGCTCTGGTAGCTTGGACCATCATGGCCGTGACCGGTGTTACGGCTTAGGCGACCACCGGCGTCCGGGCCAACCCTCGTTTAATGCGCGACTGGCGCGTGTCCGGGGCTTGCGGGTGCGCTGGTCCGGTCACCAGTCCTTCGACGGCTCGCCCAAATCGAGGTCGGCCTCGTTGTCGAGGTAGCCGCCCTTGCTCATGTTGCAGCGCCAGTGAGCGGGCCGGAAGTTCCCCGGCGACAGGACCAGATCCGGGCGGCTCCGGACCGACAGATCGTGATCGACCGTGAAGTTCTTCCGGTGTCCAACCACCTGGCCCCCTTCGCCCTGTGGACGGCTTTCCCGTCCGCCTTGGCCGGTCGTAACTCCGGCGACTACTACGGGGCCTCCGTCGCCATAGAACATGTTGTCCCGTAGGCGATCCCATGTTCGTCTCTGTCGTACGTCCGAGCGTGACGTAGGCGCCTCACTCATCTCCTTGAACGCTCTCACTGAGCGTCGCTCCGTCACCCTGAAGGTTGCGTAGAAAGTGGAACACCAGACAGGGCGACGACGCGCCATGTCGCCTCTGGTCGCTATTCGGTGGAAGGGGTTATCCCGGCGTGTTGTTAGGCCAGCTCGCACCCGGTATGGCCGACGATGGGGGTATGGACGATGAGGAGTTGCTGCAACGAGTTCGTCGGCTACGGGCGAAGGGCGCCTCGCCCAAAGAGATCTCCCGGGCGTTGCGCGTGTCGCCAGCCAAAGTCGCGCCGCTGGTCCGATTGGTCGCCGCGCAAAACGCCGAGCCGCAACACCAGCCTGATGCTGTCGAGTGCTGGATAAGCCCCGGGTGGCACGATGGGCTGACATTCCCGCCGGACCCGGACTGGCCGGTCACTCCCAGCGCGCTAGACGGCGCGGGCGGGTTGGTCACGGTGATGGTCGCGCGCCCAGACCAGCGCACCCGAAGCCGCGTGTGCGTGTACCTGGTCGACACGTTCTGTCTTGGCGTCAAAAACGTTATCGGACCGGAAACCATGTCCAACAGCAGACTAAAAAAGCTTCGCTACACAGCGTTCGCTGGCTATGACGAGCCCGGCATATCCGCACCATTAGAGTTGGCGCAGCACCTAGTGTTCGGCGCCGTCGAGTTCGCACGCGGGCTCGGGTTTGAACCTCATCCCGACTTCGCGACCGTGGCCGACCACCTCGGAACGTGGTCGGGACCCTGCCCGATTCGGTTCGGATACAACGGATCTCCGTTCTACATCCAGGGTCCATACGACGATGTTGAATCCATCGCGCATAGACTGGCCGACAACCCGGCTGTTGACCGCTTGCCCGTCAGCTTGAGTTTTGAGGATGCGGACGCCGCCGCTCAGTATCATAAGTAACCGCGGAACGACCCGACTCCTCGACGAAAGTCCCCACGCCAAGACCGCCGTTTGTACCCGGTGACACGATCCTTACCAACACGTCCCCGAGCTTGAGGAACTGATCGGATTTGTGGCCGCACGAAGCCAACCACCCAACCACGAATCCAACCGACGCCGACAGCGTCGCCTCGACGCCGCCTACGACGCCCTCGACGCCGCCGCCCGGACGCTCAACGGAAGGTGACGTGATGGCAGTGCCAGACGACACCTCACGATCATCGAACGACAGGCGACATGGTGCCTCGGGACCGCCGGTGAGCGGGCTCGCCGACAGGGTCCTGCCACTGATTCGTACCAGGGCCGATGTCTACCGATGGGCCACAGCCAACGACCACGGACACCAGATGCACGCCGCCCTGGACATCCTCGACGCCGCGCTGCCGAAGGCTGATCCAGCCGAGGCGTACTCGGTGACCCACAAAGCATTGGGCAGCGCGATCAAAGTCATCGCCCGCGCCGATGACTCCAGCGGCATCATCGGCGACGCCTGCCGGCGGCTTCTGGAACTGCATCCCAAGGTCGCCGCCGCCGCGAACGTTCCGGCGGCGAAACTCATCGACTGGATGATGACGTTCCAATTCGACGGCGACGTCGACTATTTCACCCTCGATCCGGTGGCCTACGCCCCCGCGCTGGGCGAGGCCGGGATGGTCGCCTACCGGGCACGATTGATGCAGATCGAGGCCGGTCTGGGCCAGCGTCCCAGCCAAGCCGATCGCTGGACATCGGGGCACTCACATGAGTGGTTCACCCTCGAGTGGAACGCCCGCAGGCTGGCCGTGCTCGACCGGGATATCGACGCGATCATCCGCACACATGCCCGGGACCGACGCGTCGCGGCCTGGCTGCAGGACACCGCCGAAGCCTTCGAAGAGATCGGGCAGACCGACCTGGCCATCGATTGGGCCAAACAGGCCACCGACTTCAACGACGGCCACCAATCCCGCCGCGCCGCCGACTACTGGTGTGAACTCCTCGATAAACACCGGCCCCACGAGTCACTGCACGCTCGCCTTGTCATCTTCCGTCGTTGGCCGTCGGCGACAACGGCGGCACATCTGCACGCCGCAGCCGACACCTCCTGGCCCGGCTATCGAGCCGAAGTCATGACCACACTCGCATTGCATCCGCCTGATGCCGTGATGTTCGCCCTGCGCACCCTTAAAGACGTTGAGTTCGCCTGGGATCTCGCGCACTCACTCGCCCTCACCGACGACCCGACATGGAGCGAACTGGTCAAGGCCTACGAGAAGGTCGACCCCCTGGCCGTCCTTCCCGTTCTGCAACGCCTTGTGCACGACGAACTGGTGGTGGCCAAAGCCCAGAACTACCGTCTCGCCGCGCGACGGCTGGCGAAGATGCGCCGACTGGCAGCCGGCAGCGACCACGCACAAGCGGTCGATACGCTGGTCGCCCAATTACGCGAGAACCATCGCCGCCGACCACGACTCCAACAGGAATTCGACCGCGCCGGACTGCCCTGAACACCGACCGGAAGGGCTGTATAAGTTAAACGGTGTAACTCCTGAGGAAAAAGGGAGAGCTGTGACTGATGTCATGGTGGACGATCGGCATATGAGACGGTCCTGCGTGGCTATGGCAGTGTGCCGGGTGCGGCGGCTGATGTCCTGAGAGGGCACTGTCAACTTGAGCCAACCTAATTGGCCGATGTGATGATTCGGGGTGATGAGCCGTGGCTTGGACGAAACGTCCTGTCCCAGTCGCCGATTCAGGCGGCGGCCGTGGTCGTCGCCCCGGTGATCTCGTTCCAGACCGCGAAGCGGTCGGCCATGACCTGTCGGTAGTCGGCCGCCGACAGCAGGTGCCGACGGGGCCGAAAGTGCGGCGAGATGCCGCTGAACGCCGACAGGAACCGTTGCGCGTGCCGGATCGACTTGAAGCGTTTCATCGCCCGCTCGCGTTGCCGGGTCGGCTGGTGGGAGTTCTCGGCGCGGTTGTTCAGGTACTTCGACCGGCGATGCTGCACCGACGGCACGAGCTCGCGGTGCGCCACCTGGTAGCTGGCGAGCTTGTCGGTGACGATCACCGTGGGCACGTACCGCAGGCCCTTGAGCAGTCGGCGGAAGAACTTCTTTGCGGCCACCGCGTTTCGGCGCGACTGGACCAGAATGTCGAGCACGTTGCCGTGCTGGTCGACCGCGCGCCACAGGTACCGCTGTGCGCCGTTGATTTGGACGAACACCTCATCGAGGTGCCATTTGTCGCCCAGCCGCCGACCACGACGGCGCAGCTGGTTCGCGTACTGCTGCCCGAACCGGTCGCACCAGGCCCGGATCGTCTCATAGGACACGTCGACACCACGTTCGAGCATCAGTTCCTGCACGTCGCGGAAGCTCAACGGGAACCGGTGGTACCGCCAGACGCAATGGCTGATGATCTCGGGCGGAAACCGGAACCCTTTATACGACGAGCCTGCAGCGGTCACGATCGTCGATCCTGCCCCACCGCACCTTCCCGCCTCACCAACCTGACAGTGCCGAGCCGCCACCAACCGCAGCTCGGCGTCGATGGGTCTCAATGTCACGCACTTGGCCACCCTTAGCGATTCGTTCTCAGCGCGCAAGTCACCAGTCGATGTCTGGTGGATGATTGGTTTTATGCAGCTCAGAGGAGGCACAAGATCATGACGATCACACGAGGGATAGCCGTAGCCGCCACCTTCGCCGCTGTCGCTGTCGGGGCAGCTAGCCCCGCCTGGGCCGACCAAACGATGAGCGGCCACGACATCGAGACTGTGACGGACCCATCATCAGGTCAATCGATCACCAACGACTGGTACTTCACTCCCTGTGGTGACGGATGCGCTTCAGTAGTTTCCAACGGAAGCCCTCTGGGCCAAACGCGGTTGGTTAACGGGCAATGGGTAATGGACGTTGACGGCTATCCCGCAGGGTGCGCCGACGGCTCTACAGTTCCGAACGCCGCTACCGCGCACTGGACCTGGGACCCAAACACCCTTGCAGGCACACAGCAAATCACCGACAAGGTTGCCGTCTGCGGCAATCCCGCGGGCTTCACATTCACCAACAACTTCCAACTCAGACAGGCCTGACGCATACTCCTGGGCATGCCGTCGACGACGAGCTCGGGTACTGCGTCGCAGTGTCGGCAGGCGAACACGACGCTCACCCTAAACCCGTTGTGCTAGTTGTGTGTACGTGACTCGCGGGGAGTCCAAAAAACATGCTCTGACCTGCAAAAACTCTGGTGCGCGATACTGGGATTGAACCAGTCAATGCACTAGTGCAGTGCTTTTTTTCGCGGGGTTATGTCTTCTGTCAGCGCCGTATCGGTTCCTTCCCGTAGAGTGACCTTGCTTCACGAGATGCCGTCGCCAAGCTCCGACTTAGACGGCGCGCCAACCCCACGCTCGTGGGTGGCTGGGATGACGAAGCGGCGGGCACCAACCGGTGCCGGCAAGAGCGCCTCGCATGAAATCGCCCGGTAAGCGTTGCGCGCACTTTGATTCCCCACACCGGGGGCGGTCACCTGGCGGTCCGGCACAGCGGTGTACGACTAGCCCTGCCCGCGCAATTGACTGTAATTGCGCGCCAGCATGCCCACCACGGTGGCGCCGTCCAGCAGCCAGTCGCCGCCGTCGGGCGCGCATTGATGCAGGGGCACACCCCAGTAGTCGAGGATGAACTCCGGCCCCGGTGCGATCGCACCGCTTCCCACCCCCTGTCGGCCGGTGTTCGCAGCGCACTCCTGCACTGTTGCCCGGGCTCCGACGGTTGACGCAATGCAAGGCCGCCTCGGTCCCCACTCTGTGGCCCGAACTCCTATCGGCGGGCTAGCCAGCCGCGCAAATTGCCCCAAAAAGATAAGGACCCCGGCCAAGCACCGCTGAGCGGACCGCGACCAGCCAACCGGGACATCGGTTCTCCAAACGTTCCGCGTAGTGGCCGCATTGCTAAGTTGCGACAGGAGGACTAAAGAAGGTGTGGGTCATGATCCGCGCATTATTCGCCGCAGCGGCGACCGCCGCCGCGCTGCCGATAGGAACCGTCGTCGCACACGCTGACACGACAAGCTATGTGACGTGTGTGACGATGAGCCTTGACCATCTTGGCGCTGTGACGCCCCCTGACGGATATGTCGCGCTCGGTCGCAGCATTGACCAGAACGTCCACCAGAACGGGGCCTCTCCGCAAAGCCAGGTCAACCGGCTGGAAGGTAACGGGTTTAGTCACCCCGTTGCGGGCGCGATTGTGCAATGCGCGCTGGTCAACAGCCCGATATAGGTTCCTTGAAAGCTTTGCGGCGCTGGTGAATTGATCGAGTTGTCGCGGCTGACAGCGAGACCGTTCCACGGTGGAACACTCAAAACGTTTTCACCAAACGATGGTGCCGGCACAGGCATTTGAGATTCCATGGCACGGTCAGTCCGCCAGCTTTCGGGTTGGCGTGATTGAACGGAATCGTGTGGTCGATGTCGCCCACCTGGCCGGTGCTGCCCGCCTGGATGACGATGCTACGAATTCGCCTGGTGGCCATCAGCCGGCGACCCGGCCACCGGAGTACCGGGTGGGGGTAGTCGGCTGGTCGCTGTTCTCAATGTCGGCCAGGCGGCGCTCGATGCGCTCGATCTGTGCGACCCGCTCGCTGATCTCACACTTGAGCCGCACAAGCTGCTGTGTCAGCGCCAGCCGCTCGAGGGCCAGCATGCGGCGCAGCTCCACGTCGGAGTAGCTCGCCGGGTGCCGGTCGTTGTCAGGCATGCCTGCTCCCTTCCCCTTGTCTGTCAGGAATGCTGGCCGCTGGATACCCCGGAGGGGTCAAGATCACTCTGGCCCGTGGCCACGTTCGGTCCCGACCTGTCCAGCTCGATCCTAGGGGGATACATCGTTGCCGCCTACTGGGCTATGCACACCGCCCTCTACCGCCTCGACCACAGCGCCGGCACACCCGAAAACCCCCCGCATCCGACCGCGCTGCTGCCCTGATCCACCTGGCCGCAAAACCTCCGCTCGAAAGGTCCCATCGCACCATGGATCTCGTTACCAGCCAAGCGCCCAATGTTTCCAAGCGCAGCCTCTCGCGCGACCGGCCCCCGCGCCGCGCACATCTGCGCGCCGCCCACCGTTGCCTCCACCACCGCGTCGACGCCGGCGCACACACCGCTGCTGGCGCGTAGCGCCGAGCACCTGGCGGCGGTAATTCCAATGCCTTGTCGTCGCCATCCGCGCGGTGACACTGCAGTCGTGCGCTCACCCGCCCCGGCCCGGCGTGCCCCAGTCGACATCAGCGAGACCGACTGGACTGCTGTTCTGCAGGTGGCTGTTGACGGTGCGCGCATGCCTCTGGTTGACTGCGAGCGCCACGAGGCGCTGCGTCGCATGGTCGGCCGCGTCGACATCGATCTCATCGCCTGGCGGCTATATGTTGCTCCCGAGGTTGTCGCTGACCTTCTCAACGACATGCACCCACCGCGGTCGTCGTGACCCGTCCCTCGAGTCGTGCGCCCGACTGGCGGCAGCAGGAGCCTATTTGGCCATCCACCGCTCAAGCACGACATCGAGGGGGGTAATCCCGGACAGGACGAGGAGAATAGTGCACGGGGTGAAATAAGGCCCCTCCACCAGTACGGAATTGTCTCCACGCCAACGCTTTCCGCGCGTTGCCGGACGCGAAACTGAACGAACGATAAATGCTAACCGCTCGGCGGGGATGGTTCAGTCCGCGCAAGAGCCCGGCACTGCGCAAGATGTCGCGCCGCTACCGCGTGCTGACGGCGGGCCTGCTACAGGCCAGCGCGTACGCACCGGTGCGCTCGCGCATCGTGCCAGCCGCGACGGCGCTGCCCAAGATCTTCGCCAGCATCATCAACCAGCTAGCCGAATGACCACGGCTGACATCCCCCGATAGAACAGCGCGGCGTCAATACGGGCCTCAGCGGAGGCGAGCCCGGCCTACGTTTGCTGCTCGCCGACGCGAGCGACTCCGGCAGGGCTTGTTCGACGGGCACTGTCAAGCTGGTGTGCGGCGCGGCCGACGCGGATGATCTCGGAGTCGATACGCGACCGGAGGGACCATCGTGGGCGAGGTGTCGTACAAGGGCATCGTCAAGTTATTTGAGAATGCTTGTGGCGCAGTCGATGTTAGTTGCTTCGGTGGCCAAATGATAGTGGCTGACTGTGTCTTTCATGCCGCTGCGGCGGCTAATGATCTCGTCCCAGACCGCGAAGCGGTTGGTCATCTCGGTTCGCCATTGGGGTGCACTGATCAGATGACGACGGGGCCGAAAGTGCTGCCGGATGTGGCTGAACGCAAACAGGAACCGTTGGGCCTGCCCAGGCGAGGCGAAGCGTTTCATCACCCGTTCCCGGATCCTGGTCGGCTGATGGGAGTTCTCAGCCCGATTGTTGAGGTACTTCGAGCGGCGATGGGTCACCGACGGCAAAAGCTCGCGGTGAGCGACCTGATAGCTGGCCAGCTTGTCGGTGACAATCACCCGCGGCACATACCGCAGGCCCTTGAGCAGCTTACGGAAAAACCGCTTGGCCGCCACCGCGTTGCGCCGCGACTGCACCAAGATGTCGAGCACGTTGCCGTGCTGGTCGACCGCGCGCCACAGGTAATGGGTGGTGCCGTTGATCTTGACGAAAACCTCGTCGAGGTGCCATTTGTCGCCGGGGCGGGGTCGGCGCCGACGCAGCTGGGTGGCGTAGTCCGGCCCGAACTTGGCACACCAGGAGCGGATCGTCTCGTAGGTGACCACCACACCGCGGGCCAGCATCAGCTCCTCGACGTCGCGCAGGCTCAGCGGTCGGGTGGCCGGAGGGGGTCGCACCCTCCGGCTCCCACGGAACCGTACGTGAATCTCTCGATTCATACGGCTCTTGTCACCTTGATCACCAGAAGGTGGGGATGCCGGTCGTCCATTCCCAGTGGGCGAAGAACCGCGGGTACTGTGTCGTGACCCGCTGCCATGCCCGCTGGAACTCACGACGTCCCTGGAACCGGCGATATTTCTTGCGGACCCAACGCATCAGGTAGGCGTTGATACGCGTCAGGAGGGGATACAGCGCCGAGCGGTAGAACGCTCCGTAGTACTGCATCCAGCCCCGCGCAATGGGATTGACCCACCGTGCGAGTTCGGAGAAGGATTGCCGGGTGCGGTGGTGCAGTCGCCAGGACCGCACCTCACGCCCGATCTTGTTCAAGGCGTCCTTGCTGATCGCGGGCATAAACGAGACGAACATGGTCCCGTTCTTGGCCCGCGCTCCGCGTGGCCGGAAAGTGAACCCGAGGAACGTAAACGCTGTGTGCTGATAGTCACCGCGGCGTTTGCCGTCCTTGCAGTACACGATCCGGGTTTTGTCGGGATGCAACCGCAGCCCGACCTCGCCCATCCTGTCTTGCAGCGCGGCCAGCACCTGGCGGGCCTGACGCTCGCTGACGCAGTGCACGACCGCATCATCGACATAGCGTTCGAACCGGACGCTCGGGAACTCCCGAGCCATCCACACGTCAAACGCATAGTGCAGGAACAGGTTAGCCAACACTGGCGAAACCGGAGACCCTTGCGGGGTGCCCCGGTCCTGCTGCTGCAGGGTACCGTCGGGCAACTGCACCGGGGCTTGTAACCACCGACGCACATACAACATCACCCACGGCAAATCGGTGTTGGCCTGCACCGCTTTTAGCACGAGATCCCAAGAAACACTGTCGAAGAATTTTTGGATGTCCAAGTCGAGCACCCAGTCGGTTTTCCAGCAGCGTTGCCGGCATACACCCACCGCATCCAACGCCGAGCGGCCCGGCCGGTAACCATAAGAGTCTTCGTGGAAGATCGCCTCGACCCTCGACTTCAACTCCTCAGCCACCACCGTTTGCGCCACCCGGTCAGCGATAGTAGGCACACCTAGCATTCTCGACCCTCCGCCATGCGGCTTAGGTATCTCCACCGCCCGCACCGGAGGCGGAAAGTAGCTTCCCGACGACATCCGATTCCAAACCTTGAACAGGTTGTTCTGTAGGTCGGCCTCGAATGCCTCGATCGTTACCCCGTCCACGCCCGGCGCGCCCTTGTTCGCCTTGACCTTCTCCCAGGCCTCCTGGACCGCCCACTTCGAAATCTCGAACGGCTTGTCCGGCGACTTCAACTTATTCACGCGACTCCTCCCGAACCCCAACGGGTTTACGGTTGATCGAACGAACACGTCACAGATGACCCGACTCCTTCGCTCCACCCCCATTACAGGAGCTTCACCACTACTACGAGCCGGTCCGCCAGCCGGACCCGCAACGGTACTCACACCCACGTCAGGCGTGGGCTACTCCCTCTCGCCCGCTGGAAAACCCCAACGAGACGTATCGCGTCCGACCTTCTCCTGTTCCATGCAAAAGCCGCAGACCGGGCTCGCGTCGCCTCCATGCCGGACACCACCTGGCCAATCAACGGGCACACGCCAGACTCATCCCGGGATCGTTTCGACACCCCGGTTTCGATGTCACCTGTATCACTTTCGACACGTCTGCAGCGATTCGCTTACGCTCGCCTTCCCGATCCCCACCTGACACGTCACGCGCGCCTTTTCCACATCGCTCACCACAGTCGCGTTACCGCTCCCGCAGCATGTGGCGGTTTGAAGCCTCCCCCCGCAGGGCGACTCCGAAGGGCCAACAATCCTTCATCTCCTGCACAGCACCACTTCAGGAAGCACTGCCTACACCGGACACTCCCTTCCGCGTTCAGGACACACCAAAACGGTGATACAGCCACACCGCGTGCCCGATGACCTCGATCGGATACCGATAGCCCTTGTATCTTGCCGCAATCGCCACAACGACCAATCCTGGCAGCACCACACCTGGCCAACAACTTGACGATGCCGTCTGCCGGTAGGGAGCGCCCAGCCACTTTCGCCGATAATCCCTTATTATGTCAGGTTGAACCCGTCGTATTGGTTATCACGCTGTGCTGCAGCGTATTTCAGCTTTGAGCTGCTTGCCGATGGTCGGTGCTATCGATACTATGCACTCTCGCAACCATTTTCGAGTCGTCTCCGCCGGCATGTAGATACCTCGCCGTTGATTCATCAGATGATGAATCATCTCGCCGCCGACAAAACCGTATCCCGTGGCAAGCACTCTCAACTGAGGCCAGGCAATGGCAGCCGTGGTGCTCTGACTGCGGCAGCCGAGACAACCTCACCTTGGACCACACACCAGAAGCCTGGCGACTCATCGAGCAAGGCAAGCGACTAACCCGGTCAGGCATCCTCCAATAGGTCGGGCGTCACCGCCGACTCCGTGTCGGGGATGCCGTCGACCTTCGCCTTGCGGTCGGCCATGGACAACAGGCGCCGAATGCGCCCGGCCACAGCGTCTTTCGTCATCGGTGGGTCGGCCACGCGGCCGAGCTCCTCCAGGGAAGCCTGCCGGTGCTCCACGCGCAGCCTGCCCGCCGAGGCCAGATGCTCCGGGACGGTATCGCCGAGGATCTCCAGCGCGCGCTCCACCCGGGCGGCCGCGGCGACCGCGGCCCGCGCCGAGCGGCGCAGGTTGGCGTCGTCGAAATTGGCCAGCCGGTTGGCCGTCGCCCGGACCTCGCGGCGCATCCGGCGCTCCTCCCAGACGAGCCGGGTGTCCTGGGCCCCCATCCGGGTCAGTAGGGCGCCGATCGCCTCACCGTCGCGCACCACCACCCGGTCCGCACCGCGCACCTCGCGCGCCTTCGCGCTGACCCCCAGCCGGCGTGCCGCGCCCACCAGCGCCAGCGCGGCCTCCGGGCCGGGGCAGCTGACCTCCAGAGCCGACGAACGTCCCGGCTCGGTCAGCGACCCGTGCGCCAAAAAGGCCCCCCGCCACGCCGCCTCGGCGTCGGTGATGCTGCCGCCGACGACCTGGGCCGGCAACCCGCGCACCGGGCGCCCCCGCATGTCGAGCAACCCGGTCTGCCGTGCCAGCGCCTCGCCGTCGTTGGCCACTCGCAGCACATACCGGGTGCTCTTGCGAATCCCGCTGGCCGACAACACATGCACGACGGCGTTGTAGCCGTAGAGCTCGAAGATGTCCTTCCGCAGCCGGCGCGCTACGTTGCCCAGGTCCACCTCGGCCTCGACGACCACCCGGCCGCCCACGATGTGCAGGCCGCCGGCGAACCTCAGCAGGGACGTGACCTCTGCGCGCCGCGCGCTGACCGATTTCACTACCAGGCGGCTCAGCTCGTCCTTGACTTCGGTCGTCATCGCCACGCGTCGTCACCCCTCGGTCCGCTGCCACCCGGTCCGCCCACACCGGTCTGTGGACTCTCGCCGTCGACCCGAATCTCCTTCGTGGTCGTCGCCGAAGGGGCTTTAGGGCCTTTTGAATCATCCCTGTGGCCCGCTCGGACCCCGTCCAGCGCCGCGGCGAGCTTGCCCGGGTCATGTAAAGGTGTACCAGGTCTGGCCACGTTGGCGAAGTGGACCTCGGCTTGTAGCAGTGTTGCGGTGCGACGCAGTTGGTCCCGTTCGCGCTCACCCCGCACCCGTTCGGCATCGATGATGATGTCGTGCACGGTGAATCCGGGTGCGTGCTGGGCCAGCACGTGCAGATGACGCTCCACCGAGAAACCGGCCGTCTCCCCCGGCTCCGCGACCAGGTTGAGCACCAGCGCCCGCCGGGCGGTGGTCGCCCGCAACGCCGCCGCCAGACCCGGGACCAGCACGTGCGGGATCACGCTGGTGAACCACGACCCCGGCCCGAGCACCACCAGGTCGGCGGCCATGATGGCGTCGACGGCCTGCCGGGTCGCCGGCGGGTCGGGCGGAAGCAGCCGCACCCGCCGCACCTTGCCCGGTGTGGTCGCGATCGCCACCTGGCCGCGGATCAGCCGGAATATTCGCGGGTCGGCCTCGAGGCCGGACACGTCGGCCTCGATCTGCAGGGCGATCGGGCACATCGGCAACACCCTGCCTTTGACGCCGAGGATGCGGCCGAGCTCGTCGAGGGCGGCGACGGGATCGGCCAGCACCTCGTTGAGGCCGGCCAGCATCAGGTTGCCGATCGGGTGCCCGGCCAGGGCGCCGTTGCCGCCGAAACGGTGCTGCAGGATCGTCGCCCACAGCCGTCCGTACGGACTGTCAGATGCCAACGCCGCCAAGGCCATTCGCAGATCGCCCGGCGGGACCACATCGAGTTCGTTGCGCAGCCGGCCCGACGACCCACCGTCGTCGGCGACCGTGACCACGGCGGTGACGTATGGCGTCAGCCGGCGCGCCGCTGACAGCGTCGCGTACAAGCCGTGTCCGCCCCCCAGCGCAACAATGCTCTGGCTCTCTGCCGGGCTCATTCGCGACCCAGATCCCGGTGCAGCACCCGCACCGCCAGTTGCGGATTGCCGCCCAGCAACTGCTTCAATGCCTCGGCGATCGCGACGCTGCGATGCTTGCCGCCGGTGCAGCCGATGGCGACGGTCATATAGCGCTTGCCCTCCCGACGGTAGCCGTCGACAACCAGGTTTAGCAATCGATGGTAAGCGTCGAGGAATTCGGCCGCGCCGGGCTGGTCCAACACATAGTCACGCACCGCCGGGTGCTGGCCGGTGAGTGGACGCAAATCGTCGACCCAATGCGGGTTGGGCAGGAACCGGACGTCCATCACCATGTCGGCGTCCATCGGCAGGCCGTATTTGAAGCCGAAGGATTCGACCGTGACGCTGGTGGACGCGCCGGTGTCGCCGCCGAACGCGCGCTCGATGCTCTCCCGCAGGCCCCGCACCGACAGCGTCGACGTGTCGATGATCAGGTCGGCGGTGGCGCGCACCGGAGCCAGCATCATGCGCTCGGCGGCGATGCCCTCGGCCAGTGTCTGCTCACCCTGCAGCGGATGGCTGCGGCGGTTCTGTTCGTAGCGGCGCACCAACATGTCGTCGGAGGCCTCCATGAACACCACGCGCGGGGTGATGTTGCGGGTGGCCAGCTCGGTGCGCACCTCGTCGAGGTCACCGGTGAATCCGCGCGACCGCACGTCCATCACGACCGCCAGCTGGGTGATCCGCGACCCGGCCGCCAGCCCGAAATCGACCATCCGGGTGATCAGCTGGGGCGGCAGGTTGTCGGCCACGTACCAACCGAGGTCCTCGAGCACCTTGGCGGCTGTACCCCGTCCGGCGCCCGATAATCCCGTCACCAGGACGACGTCGATGCCGGCCGCGTCGCCCTGGTGGTTGCCGGTGAACCCGCCTTGGCTCGTCATTCGGTTGCTCCGGGTTGCTCGGGCCTCAGCGCCTCGAGAACGGCCGTGGCGGTGGCCACGCCGATGCCCGGAACGGCGGTGATCTGGTCGACGGTGGCCTCCTTGAGGCGGGCTATCGATCCGAAATGGGTTACCAGCGCCTTGCGGCGATGTTCTCCCAATCCTGGCACCGAATCCAGCGCTGAGGCGGTCATTCGCTTGGATCGCTTGCTGCGGTGGTAGGTAATGGCGAACCGGTGGGCCTCGTCACGGACGCGCTGCAGCAGGTAGAGGCCCTCGCTGTTGCGCGGCATGATGATCGGGTCCGGCTCCGACGGCACCCAGATTTCTTCCAGCCGCTTGGCCAGGCCGATCACCGCGACGTCGGCGATGCCGAGTTCGTCGAGCACGGCGCTGGCCGCGTTGACTTGCGGCGCACCGCCGTCGACGACGAACAGATTGGGCGGGTAGGCGAAGCGCCGCGATTTGCCTTCCGGGGAAAGCATATTGGGATCTTTTTGCTCGCTCAGGTGTCGTGCGAACCGGCGGCGAGTCACCTCGGCGATGGAGGCGACGTCATCGGAGCGCCCCTGTCCGGCGGCTTCCCGGATCCCGAAGTGGCGGTAATCCGATTTGCGCGGCAGGCCGTCCTCAAACACCACCAGCGAGCCCACCACGTCGGTGCCCTGCACGTGGCTGATGTCGACGCATTCGATTCGCAGCGGCGCATCGGCCAGGCCCAGGGCCTCCTGAATGTTCTGCAGTGCAGCGGATCTGGCGTTGAAGTCGCCGGCCCGCTTCAGCTTGTGTTGCTGCAGCGCCTCTTTCGCGTTGCGCTGCACGGTTTCGGCGAGCGCGCGCTTGTCGCCGCGCCGTGGGACCCGCAGCGCGACCCGCGATCCGCGCAGGCCGGACAGCCAGCTGGTGAGCTCTTCGGCATTGGACGGCAGACACGGCACCAGCACCTCGCGGGGAACCGGGTTAGCGGCTTCGTCCGCGGCTTGGTCGGCTGAGAAGCCCAGTTCCGCCTGCTCGCCGTAGAACTGCGTGAGGAACTGCTCGACCAGCTGCTCCTCGCCGGAATCACCAGGGTCCCCCGACTTTTCGACGATCCAGCCGCGCTGCCCGCGAACCCGGCCGCCGCGGACGTGGAACACTTGCACCGCCGCTTCCAGCTCGTCGTCGGCGAAGGCGACAACGTCGGCGTCGGTGCCGTCGCCAAGGACCACGGCCTGCTTTTCCATGGCCCGCTTCAGCGCCGACAGGTCGTCGCGAAGCCGCGCGGCCCGTTCGAAATCGAGCTGCTCAGCCGCGGCGTTCATCTGCTGCTCCAGGTCGCGGGCAAACCGATCGGTCTTGCCGGACAGGAAGTCGCAGAAATCTTCCACGATCCGGCGGTGCTGCTCGGCGGTGACCCTGCCGATACACGGCGCCGAGCACTTGTCGATGTAGCCGAGCAGACATGGGCGGTCGATCTGCTTGTGCCGCTTGAACACTCCGGCCGAGCAGGTACGCGCGGGAAACACCCGGGTGAGCAGGTCCAGCGTTTCCCGGATCGCCCACGCGTGCGAGTACGGCCCGAAATAGCGCACGCCTTTGCGCCGCGGGCCGCGATAGACCATCAGCCGGGGGAAGTCCTCGTTGAGGGTGACGGCCAGCACCGGGTAGGACTTGTCGTCGCGGTAGCGGACGTTGAAGCGCGGATCGAATTCCTTGATCCAGTTGTATTCCAGCTGCAGCGCCTCGACTTCGGTGTTCACCACCGTCCACTCGACCTTGGCCGCAGTGGTAACCATCTGCCGGGTTCGCGGGTGCAGGCCGGCGATGTCGGCAAAGTAGGACGTCAGCCTGCTGCGCAGGCTCTTGGCCTTGCCGACGTAGATGACTCGCCCATGCGCGTCCCGGAATCGGTAGACGCCCGGCTCGACCGGGATGGACCCGGGCGCGGGGCGATACGTTGCGGGATCTGGCACGTACCCAGGCTAGTAGCCGCTCAAAGGGCGGCTAGAAAGGCGGGGACTCCTCGGCATCGGGTGTCGGCGGCCCGGTTTGGGTGGTTTGGGTGGCTAGGCATCCCCCAGTTTTTCATCGGGCCTCAGCCGCTAGGTTCACACGACGTTCGGGGGTCAGTAGTACGCGGGGAGAAAGTGCCATTCCGCCGCGTGCACTATCAAGGTAGTCGCGCGATCAGGTGCGCTCGCGTGCGGCTGGCCGATCCAGAGCCACACGACTAGGGTGGTCGGCCGTGCGTGATCAGGCGGGCGCCGAGCAGGGCGAGGCGGTGCTCGCCCAGGCGCTCGCCGCCTATCAGACGGCTCTCGGGTCGCGCCTTGTCGCCGCCTACGCGCTCGGCAGCTTGGCGCATGGCGGATTCAGCCCGCTGGTCAGCGACGTCGACATGGGGCTGGTGCTCGCGGATCCGCCCAGGCTGAAAGACCGGGTAACGCTTCGCTCCGTCGGCAACGCGGTGCGGACCGGCGGGTCCGAGCTGCACCAGAGGCTCTCGGTGTTCTGGGGGACGCCGGGCACCCTCCAGGGCCGGTCCAGGGGCGGCAGGTTTCCCCCGCTGGACCGGCTTGACCTGGTAGAGCACGGCCGACTGCTCGCCGGGACCGACGTCCGCGACGGCATCGCCCGCCCTGTACAAGCCGAGCTGCTCGTGGCGGGCGCTGAGTTCGCGCTCGGCTATCTCGGCGGAGACCCGGGTCTGGCCCAGCGTCTCCGACGCCGGGCCGCGCGCGACCGACGGGGCGCCGATCCCGTGACCGAGTTCCGCACGCCCGCGGTACTGCTCGCCCGCGGGAATCGGCGGGTTACGAAGGTCGTGCTCTTCCCGGTCAGGTTCCTGTACACGGCGGCGACCGGCCAGGTCGGCACCAACGCGGCCGCGGTAGAGCATTATCTGGCCGGCGGGCCCGTTCCCGCCGCCGAACTTGTCTCCGCCGCCTTTGCCTGGCGGCGTCAACCGCCGGCCAACGATGCGGCAGCGTCGCTGTTGGGCCATGAACTCCTGCCGCTGTACGTGCACTACATCGACGACCATGTCGAACGCCTGGAGGCGGCGGGGTGCCACCGGCTCGCAGGCCGCTTCCGCCGCTGGCGGGCGCGCCTGCTGGCCTGACGTACCAAGAGCCTGGTGCCGGCAGGTTTCGCCGGCAGGTGGCAGCACGCTGCGCGACATGGTGATCGGGGTTTGGACTCGAATTCGAGGACCGCGGCTCTTACGGGCGCAAGGGCGTGCCCGGCGAATGGCGGCTGTTCGCCGTCGCCTCTGCGTAAACCGTTGACTCACCGTCAGAATGGCGGTGGGTCGTCGTCGTCGATCGGTGGTGCGGGGCCGGCTTGTGTGGGTTGTGTGGTTTGGGTGGCGAGTCGGGTTTGGCGGTTGTGGTGGCGTTCGGTGGCGATGCGATGCGCGCGGTTTTGGGCGCGGGTGGTGGTGCGCAGCGGCATCATCGCGGTGCGCTCCCCGCAGCGCTCGGCCTGGGCCGCCGCAGCCGGCGGGACGTCGCCCGTTGGTACGCATAGTGAGGGGAACAGCAGCGCGCTGCCCGGAGTGGTGACATAGGTGTGGCCATCGGGCAGCCGCCAAATGACCGTGCCGTCGGGCAGCTGCTGGTCGTGCCAGCCCCAAAACGTTTTCATCAAATGATGAAGCCGGCACAAACATTTCAGGTTCGACGCGTGCGTGGCACCGCCCTGGGCGTAGGGGATGCTGTGGTCGATATCGCAGTGGGTGGCCGGGCGGTCACAGCCCGGGGCCCGACAGGTCAGGTCCCGGCAGCGCACGAACTCGGCCAGTTTGGCCGACGGGGTGTAGCCGGGCTCGGGGCCCGCGGGCGCACTCAGCGGGGCCAACCGGGCCGACCTGGCCAGCTCGGCGATCAGCTCGGCCGGGATGAGGCCCTCGACCCCGGGCAACACCCCGGGTGTGGTCCCGGTGCCCTCGACGGTGGCCTGCTCGGCGACCACGTGGATCACCACATTGCTCTTCGGCGCCGGCGCGCCCGCCGTAGGGCACTCCGCGGATCCGCAGCCGCACCCCAGCCGGTCGGCCCCGGCGGCCAGCGCCCCCAACGCATCGGCGCGCCGCTGCTTGGCCGTGCGGGGATCGCCGTCACAGACCGTGGCGGCCAACTCATCAAGCCGGCGATCCAGGGCTTGGCCGGCAGTGGCCCACACCTTGCCCTCCACCCAGGCCATCCCCGACGGGTCGGACACGACATCCACGTACCGGTCCTGGGCCGCCTTGGCGGCCCGGCGCACCGCATCGGTATCCACCATCGCCACCACTCGGTCGACCGCGGCCGCCAACCCGCCACGCGTCAGCGCCGGGCGCCGCGACACCAGCACCGCCAGCCGCGCATCCACCTTCGCCAACACGTCGGGTTCGGTGATCAGATCGGTGTGAAACACGATCGTTTGAAACGCCCGATAATCGATGTCACCGGACTTGAACACCTTGCCCACTTCCGGCAGCCGATCGCGCATCGCCATCGCGTAGCGCAGGTAGCTATGCCCCATCGCCACACTGCAGTTCAGCGCGGCCCCCACCTGCGCGGCCACGGCCTCCCAGCTGTCCGCGGCCCAGTCCTCTTGCTCCCCAAAATCACGACAGCGCAGCACGAACAACTCCCCGACGGCCACCAACCGGTCTGCGGCCGCCCGCGCCTCGGCCCGCCCCGCCTCACGCACCCGATCCAGCAGTCCCGAGTATTCGAACATGTGTACTGCTTATCTGCTTAAGTGGACTTAGTGCTGCGTCAGACGTGGAAGTTGTTGCTGGGCAGTGGGTCAGCGGTCGACGGCATGGACTATCTGGGCCTTCGGCGCCGCCGATGAGGTCGGCCGATGGGGTGGCGGATCGGTGTTCGACGCTTTGTCGCAGGTCAGTAGAAGGGCATTCCGCGGGCCTTCGACGTGCGGCGGCGAATCTGAAGGTGGCAGACTCGTCGACGGCAGCACTGGAGGTGCTCGCGTTGCGGACGCGGTAATCGGTGACGTGCCGAGCGTTCCACCGCACGAGCAGCGAGGCTGAGCACGATGGTTCGTCCGCGATCTAGCGGTGACGTCGCAGAACGGGGCCTCGGCGAGCATCTGCACGACATGTAGGCGTGGGCTCCTACGAGACGTCCTCGGCGAGAGGCGGAACATGCGTGCGCCGTCGGTGCGGATCAGTCCCGAACGTGGCGCTACGCGTCGTGCCGGCGAAATCGACGAGTCGTTTGGAGCCTGGTCGCGTCGGCGGACCCAAGTCGTACCCGGCGGAGTCAAGGCTCCCGTCATGTCGCGGTGTTCCGAGGCTCTCCACCGCGATCATGACAGGAGCCTTGTCCGGTCGAGGTACGACCTGTGTTCGGCGACGCGACCAGCTACAAACAGACTCATCGACCTCGACGGCACGAGCGAGCAGCGTCACGCTCGGTGACGTACGCATCGCCCGGCGCAGGATGTGCAGCCACACCCAGGCCGTTCTCGTCAGGAGCGCCAGGCCGAGCATGTCGTGCAGATTCTGCGCCGAGGCCCCGTTCTTCTGCGAGGTCACGCAGCCAGATCGCGGCGAACCACGTGCTCAGCGGCGCTGCGCGTGCGGTGAAAGATCGTTCCGGCACGTCACCGACGTACCGCGTCGCAACGGCGCACTTGCAATGCTGCCGTGGAGGTCTGCCACGCTCCGATTCGCCGCCGCACACCGGGCACGCGGAATGCCCTCTGGCCAGCGCAAACGCGCTCAGATACGCCGCACACGGACACATCATCGGGAAACCGACGCCGAAACTCCTGATACGTCCGCGGATAGTCCGACCCCGCCGACCGGACCCACGACCAGCAAAACTTCGACGTCTGACCAGCAAACTAGTCCACTTAAGCAGATAAGCAGTACATGTGTTCGAGTATAGCGGGACCCGACGACAACCATTCCACCCAAGTCGCAGGCTCGTCAGGCGGTCCGGCGGTCGATCTGCGCCCGCCGCTTCGACGCCCAGTCCCTCATGGGGAATCCGGGCTTGGCGTCACAGGCCGACAGCATCAGGGCCACCCGCGATACCACCGCCAACCCGTAGTCACAGGTCCAGTCCGGACGGGTCATGGTCCAAACCAGGACGCCATCGTCCGTCGTGCCGAAGAAACTGAGTCGCATCGGCCGGAACGCGCCGCTAGGGGACACGCCGACGGCCTCGCCATGGCACTTGGATATGGCGGCGAAGCCGTTCGAGACCACGTCGTGGGCCTTCACGGCCTTGTCATAGACGTCCACCGACTCGGCATACTGCGCCGGGCCGCGCACACGGTAGGCCGACTCGGCGTGCTCCGATGAGCCTGGAGGCACGAGCGGAGAACCCTTGAACAGCAGCGCCGCCGAGCATTCCGGCGGCCGGACGCTGGTGAAGTAGTTGTCGCCCACCGGAGTCGCGGTCGCCGCGCCGAGAGGTGTGACGTCCCCGTCCGGCAACAGGAGGTCACCCGCCGAGCTCGCCGTATGCGCACCTGCGGGGATCCCCGGCTGGCCGGGAGCCCGCACCGCCCGACCCGTCACCGAAGTGGCGCAGGCACTCACCACCGCCGCGGCGATGACCAACGCGGCGATAGGCCACACACGACGTGTCATCGGGCGATGGTACAGCGCTCAGCGCGTGCGCAGGTCCGGTCGATATCGCGCCAGCAGCGATCGCACGGTGTCCATGGCGTCCACGGCGCGCTCCTTGTCGACGGCCTGGATCGCCATGAGCGGGACGTACTCGTCGTCGGGCAGGTCGACGCGAGCCCACCGTCTGCCGGCGGGAAACGACACACCAACCACGTCCGCCCAGGGAATCAGCCTGTATCCGAAGAGATTTCGCACCGAAAGCCCCGCCGGCCCCACCCGCAGCCGGGGCCGCGCGAACAACAGCAGGATGCCGGCGATCACCAAACCCAGCAGGGCCATCGCCACCTGGTCGGAGGTCTGGAAGATCACGCCGCTGGAACTGATCTTGAGCAGGAAGCCCACCACGATGTGCGCGCCGGCGATCAGAAACGCTGCGGCGTAGACGAACAACGGCATCCGGTGTGGACGGAGCTCGACATCCCAGACCTCGTGGTTCGACGCACTCACGACCGGGCGCGCAGGTCGCGCAGGGTCAGCGCGGCGGTCAGGGCCGCACCGGCCGCCTGGGCCCCTTTGTCCTCCGCCGAGGTGGGAAGCCCGGCCCGGGCCAGCGCCTGCTCCTCGGTGTTCGTGGTCAACACCCCGTTGGCGACCGGCGTCGCAGCGTCCAGCGCGACGCGGGTCAGCCCTTGAGTTACCGCATCGCAGACGTATTCGAAATGCGGTGTCTCACCTCGGATTACGACACCCAAGGCGATGACGGCGTCGTGGTTGGACGCGAGCTGCTGCGCAACGACCGGGATCTCGATCGCACCGAGCACGCGCACCACGGTCGGGTCCTCGACACCCGACTCGGCGGCCAGTTTGCGGGCGCCGGCCAGTAGCGCATCGCAGATTTGGGTGTGCCAGGTGCTCGCGACGATGCCGAGCCGCAGACCGGACGCGTCAAGCGCCGGTATCTCCGGCACGCCGGCGCCACCGCTCACAGAGCACCGCCGAATTCCCCTGGCAGATGGACGGATTCGTGAAAGTCATCCAGCCCAGCCAGGTCGTGACCCATCTTGTCGCGCTTGGTCATCAGGTAGCGGATGTTCTCCGCGTTGGCCCGCACCGGAAGTGGCACCCGCTCGATGATGTGCAGCCCGTACCCGTCCAACCCGACCCGCTTGGCCGGGTTGTTGGTCAGCAGCCGCATCGAGCGGACACCCAGGTCGACAAGAATCTGCGCGCCGATTCCGTAATCCCTTGCATCGGCAGGTAATCCAAGCTTCAGGTTGGCGTCCACGGTGTCGGCTCCGGCGTCCTGCAGCTGGTACGCCTGCAGCTTGTGCATCAGCCCGATGCCGCGGCCTTCGTGGCCGCGCATGTACAGCACGACGCCGCGTCCTTCGCGTGCGACCATCGCCATTGCGGCGTCGAGTTGGGGTCCGCAGTCGCACCGGCGGGAACCGAACACGTCACCGGTCAGGCATTCGGAGTGCACGCGGACCAACACGTCGTCGCCGTCGGCATTCGGCCCGGCGATATCGCCGCGGACGAGCGCCACGTGTTCGACGTCCTCGTAGATGCTGGCGTAGCCGATGGCGCGAAACTCGCCATGCCGGGTCGGGATCCGCGCTTCGGCGATCCGCTCGATGTGCTTCTCGTGCTTGCGTCGCCATTCGATCAGGTCGGCGATCGTGATCAGCGCAAGGCCGTGCTCGTCGGCGAAGACCCGCAATTCATCGGTCTGGGCCATCGAGCCCTCGTCCTTCTGGCTGACGATCTCGCAGATCGCACCCGCGGGTTGCAGCCCCGCCATCCGCGCGAGATCGACCGCGGCCTCGGTGTGCCCGGGCCGGCGCAACACGCCGCCGTCCTTGGCGCGCAACGGAACCACGTGACCGGGGCGGGTGAAATCCTCGGCAATGCTGGTGGGATTGGCGAGCAACCGCATCGTGGTGGCCCGATCGGAGGCCGAAATCCCGGTTCCCACACCGTTTCTCGCGTCGACCGTGACGGTGTAGGCGGTCCCGTGCTTGTCCTGGTTCACCGCGTACATCGGCAGCAGCCCCAGCCGGTCGCAGATCGCGCCGTCCAGCGGTACGCAAAGGTATCCCGAGGTGTAGCGGACCATGAAGGCGACCAGCTCCGGCGTCGCCTTCTCGGCGGCGAAGATCAGGTCGCCTTCGTTCTCGCGCTCCTCGTCGTCGATGACGATCACGGCTCTACCGGCCGCGATGTCGGCAACCGCCCGTTCGACGGAGTCCAACCTCGTCATCTTTGCTGCCTTGCTCTCGTAGGGGCCGCGGGAGAGGCCCGAATGTCGTATTCAGTATGAACCACTGCGGCGGCGCCGTTATTGCCACGGCTTTTGAGCGGGATTGGGTTCATCAGGAACGGCCCGCCGAGCGCGCGACCGCGGAGCGATCCGGCACGTGCCGTGACGGCCTCCGCGATATTGACCGCAGCCGCCCGGGGTGGGACGGCGCAACAAATTATCCTGAGCGTCAACCCCGTCGACCCGATATTTCACACGCGCCCCCCAATCCTTCCCCCGGTTTATTGAGCTGGGAAAACGGCGTCACGACAACGGGATGCGCCGCGAATCTTTAGCCGCACGTGGGCATCAGCTGAGCGCAGCATTTGAATTCGCGGGATAGGCCAATAAGCGTTTTGGGCAGATCTTGGCGGGAACCCAAAAGGGCATGAATACCAACACGCACACCAAACCGTGGCTTCGCCTGTGCACCGGCGCGCTCGCGGCCGGCGGGATGGCCGCGGCCGCCCTGGGGCTGACGTCGGGCATCGCCCAGGCGGCGCCTCCCCCTGCACCCGCGTATCACCATCACTGGTGCCCGGGCGACCACTGGGACCAGGGCTGGGGCCCTTACCAGAACTGGAACAGCTGCCGTGACTGGGACGACAACTACGGCGGCCCGGCCGGCTATGGTGCGCCTCCTCCGTGGGCGCGGCCGATGCCGCCGCCGCCGCCGTGGGCACCGTGGGCCCAGGTCGTGTGGAACCCCGGTGTGAATGACTGGGGCTACTGGGATGGCCCCGTCTGGCGCGGGCTGTAACCACACGCGCAACCACCTGATCCGATAGCAGACCGCTAGCAGCGGTGCGAAACGCCGCTGCTAGCGGTCTGCTTTCATCAACCGCTCGACGCAACCGCTCGACATACTTCGCGATGATGTCGACCTCGAGGTTCACCTGCGTTCCGACCGGGGCACGGCCCAGCGTGGTCAGTTCCCGCGTCGTCGGGATCAGCGAGACCTCGAACCAGTCCCGCGGCTGGGCGCCCAGCCCCGAGACGGTGAGGGAAATCCCGTCGACGGTGATCGACCCCTTTTCGACGACGTAGCGGGCCACCGCCGCGGGAACCTCGATCCGCACCACCTCCCAGTGCTCCGAGGGTGCCCGGGCCACGACCTGGCCCGTGCCGTCCACATGCCCCTGCACGATGTGCCCGCCCAGCCGGCTGTTGAGCGCCGCGGCGCGCTCGAGGTTCACGCGGCTGCCGATCTGCAATTCGCCGAGGTTGGACCGGTTGAGGGTCTCGCCCATCACGTCGGCGGTGAATCGGCCGTCAGGCAGCAGCTCGGCGACCGTGAGGCACACCCCGTTGACGGCGATCGAATCGCCGTGCCCGGCATCGGCGGTCACCACAGGTCCCCGAATGGTCAGCCGCGCGGCGTCGGCGAGGACGTCGCGGCCGGTTATCTCCCCCAGTTCCTCGACAATTCCGGTGAACATTGCACCAGGTTAATTCCCCGATGCGCGGCCAACCGGCCCCCGCGTCCGAAGAGCCGGTCACGCGCACCCTTTACGATGCAGGGTATGCAGACCCGCCACCGTCTATTGGCCGTGCTCGCTTCCCTGACCCTCGGCACCGCCCTGATCGCCGGATGTTCTTCGGGCCCCAAGCAGAGCGGCGCACCGCTACCCGACGCCACGACACTGATCAAGCAATCCGCCGACACGACCAAGAACGTTAAGAGCGGCCATCTCGTGTTGAAGGTGAACGGAAAGATTCCGGGGCTGCCGATCAAGGTGCTGACCGGCGACCTCACCACCGAACCGGCCACCGCCGCGTCGGGGAACGCCACGCTCACAGTCGGGGGGTCTGAGATTCAAGCCGACTTCGTGGTCGTCGACGGCGACCTGTACGCCACGCTCACGCCGAACAAATGGAGCGACTTCGGTAAGGCCTCCGACATCTACGACGTCTCGGTGATCCTCGACCCCAACGCCGGCCTGGCCAACGCGCTGAACAACTTCACCAATGCCAAGGCCGAGGGCCGCGACACCATCAACGGCCAGACCACGATCAAAATCAGCGGAAACTTCTCCGCGGACGCGGTGAACAAGATCGCGCCGCAGTTCAGCGCGTCGCAGCCGGTGCCTTCCACGGTGTGGATCCAGGAGACCGGCGACCACCAGCTGGTCCAGGCCAGCCTGGAAAAGAGTTCCGGCAACACCCTGCAGGTGACCATGTCCAATTGGGGCGAGGCGGTCACCGTCACCAAGCCCCCGGTGAGCTCATGAGCGCGCAGACGGGACGCCGGGTCGCGATCAGCGCCGGCAGCCTTGCGGTGCTGCTCGGCGCCCTCGACACCTACGTCGTGGTCACGATCATGCGCGACATCATGCACGACGTCGGGATCCCGATTAACCAGCTCCAGCGGATCACCTGGATCGTCACGATGTACCTGCTGGGCTACATCGCCGCCATGCCGCTGCTGGGCCGCGCCTCGGACCGATTCGGCCGCAAGCTGCTGCTGCAGGCCAGCCTCGGCCTGTTCATCGTCGGGTCGGTGGTCACCGCGCTGGCCGGCGGCTTCGGCGACTTCCATCTGCTGATCGCCGGCCGCACCATCCAGGGCGTCGCCAGCGGTGCCCTGTTGCCGGTCACGCTCGCCCTGGGCGCCGACCTGTGGTCGCAACGCAACCGCGCCGGCGTGCTGGGCGGTATCGGCGCCGCCCAGGAACTCGGCAGCGTGCTGGGCCCGCTGTACGGCATTTTCATCGTTTTCCTGTTCCACGACTGGCGGTACGTGTTCTGGATCAACGTGCCGCTGACCCTGATCGCCATGGCGATGATCCAGTTCAGCCTGCCGTCGCGGGAACGCACCGAGGAGCCGGAGCGCATCGACCTGGTCGGTGGCCTGCTTCTCGCCATCGCGCTGGGGCTTGCGGTGATCGGGCTGTACAACCCCAACCCCGACGGCAAACAGGTGCTGCCGAGCTACGGGTTGCCGTTGGTGATCGGGGCGGTCATCGCCGCGGTGGCCTTCGTGGTGTGGGAGCGCTTCTCGCGCACCCGGCTGATCGATCCGGCCGGGGTGCAGTTCCGGCCCTTCCTCGCCGCCCTGGGCGCATCGTTGGCCGCGGGCGCGGCGCTGATGGTGACGCTGGTCGACGTCGAGCTGTTCGGGCAGGGCGTGCTGCAGATGGATCAGACCCAGGCGGCCGGGTTGCTGCTGTGGTTCCTCATCGCGCTGCCGATCGGCGCGGTCCTGGGCGGGTGGATCGCCACCCGGATTGGCGACCGGTTGATGATCTTCATCGGGCTGCTGATCGCCGCCTACGGGTACTGGCTGATTCACTACTGGCGAGAAGACATCATGGAGCACAAACTCAACGTCTTCGGGTTGTTCACCGTGCCCGCTATCCATGCCGACCTGCTGGTGGCCGGTCTCGGACTCGGCCTGGTGATCGGGCCGCTGTCGTCGGCCGCCCTACGGGTGGTCCCGGCCGCACAACACGGCATCGCCTCGGCGTCCGTGGTGGTGGCCCGCATGACGGGCATGCTGATCGGTATCGCCGCGCTGACTGCCTGGGGCTTTTATCGGTTCAACCAGATCGTGGCCGGGCTGACGGCGGCGATCCCGCCCAATGCCAGCCTGCTCGAGCGGTTGGCCGCCCAAGGGTCAATGTACCTCAAGGCATTCGCGGCGATGTACGGCGACATATTCGCGGTCACCGTCGTCATCTGTGTAGTGGGGGCGCTGCTGGGCCTGTTGGTCAGCGGTCGCAAGGAACACGCCGAGGAAGCGGAGGTCCCCGAGGAGCGGGCCGCAATAAACTCAGCGCCCACCCCCTGAGCGCTAGCCGCCGTGCGGCACCAGGCTGAGCACCAGATCGGGGCCGGCCCGGTCGATCCCGTCGAATTGCCAGCGCAACGCCCGCGCGATGGTGGGCACCCCCACCTCGTCGACCGCCATGACGGGACCACCCACCAGCATCGGCGCGACGTAGGCCAGGATGCGGTTGACCGCCCCGGCCCGCAGGAAGGCACCGGCGAGGGTGGGGCCGCCCTCCAGCAGGACGTCGGTGCGGTCCGATAGCGCTTTGATCACCTCCATGGGATCGTGGGTGCGAATCACCATGGTCCGCGAATCGTCATTGAGAACCTTTGCCTCCGGCGGTATTTCGCGCATGCCCACCACCACTCGCAACGGTTGGCGGTTCGCCAGCGAGCCGTCGCCGAGCCGGGCGGACAGCGCCGGATCGTCGGCCAGCACGGTGCCGGTGCCGACCACGATCGCGTCGGCGATGGCGCGGCGGCGATGCAGGTCCAACCGTGAGGCCTCGCTGGAGATCCACTGGCTGGTGCCATCGGCGGCGGCGCTGCGGCCGTCGACGCTGCTGGCGTACTTCCACGTCACGTGCGGCAGGCCGGTCCGCACCTTGTGCAACCACTCGCGCAGCGGCCCGGCGGCCACCTGATCGGCCAGTACGCCGGACCGCACTTGCACGCCCGCTGCCTGCAGCCGCCCCGCACCGCCGCCCGCGATCGCGTTCGGGTCGCCGACGGCGTAGACCACCGTGCTCACCCTCGCTTCGATCAGGGCGTTCACGCACGGCGGGGTCTTGCCGTAGTGATTGCACGGCTCAAGGGTGACGAAAGCGATGCCGCCGGCGGCCAGACCGCCGGCCCGCCGCAGGGCCAACACCTCGGCGTGGTCGCCCCCCGCGGGCTCGGTGGCACCGACGCCAACCACCCGGCCTTCTGGGTCCACAATGACGGCACCCACCGGGGGATTCGGATAGGTGGTGCCCTTGACCTGGTAGGAGTGTTCGATCGCCAGGCGCATGGCCGCGTCGAGGCTGTCGACCGACTGGGGCTGGTTCATGCGCGCAGATGCGGTGACGCGGCGGCGGCCTGTCGCCGTAACGCCTCTACCGCGGCCTCCGGGTCGTGCGCCCCGTAAACCGCCGACCCGGCGACGAAGCAGTCGACGCCGGCCTCGGCGGCCTGCTCGATGGTGTCCTCGTTGATGCCGCCGTCGATTTCGACCAAGATCCTCAACTCCCCCGCGTCGATCATCTTGCGTGCGGTGCGGACTTTCCTAAGCACTTCCGGGATGAAGCTCTGGCCGCCGAAGCCGGGCTCGACCGACATGATGAGCAAGGTGTCGAAGTGCGGCAGGATTTCCAGATACGGCTCCAGCGGGGTGCCCGGTTTCACGCTGATCCCGGCTTTGGCGCCGGCGGCGCGGATATCGCGGGCCACCCCGACGGGATTGTCGGTGGCCTCGGCGTGGAAGGTGACGTTGTAGGCGCCCGCTTCGGCGTACGGCGGGGCCCAGCGATCCGGATCTTCAATCATCAGGTGGCAATCCATCGGAATTGTGGTGGTGGCCAGCATGGCCTCCACCACCGGCAGGCCGATGGTCAGGTTCGGCACGAAGTGGTTGTCCATCACGTCCACGTGCAACCAGTCGGCGCCGCGCACGGCGGCCGCTTCGTCGGCGAGCCGGGCGAAATCGGCGGCCAGGATCGACGGCGCAATCAACGGACCCCCCGTGCTGCGAGGCATGGGAAACACACTACTGAGCCTTGCGGCCGACCTCACGTCAGGCGCCGCAGCGCGGCGCCGAACATCGCGTCTGTGCCGTGCCGGTGCGGCCACAGCTGCACCGAGTTCACCAAGGGGCCCTGCCCATCACCCTCGCCGACCGGCTCGAACAGGGGCTGGGTGTCCAGCGCGCGCACCGGGTGACGACGCAGCGCGTCGCCAACCACCCCAACGGTTTCCGCGAGGTGCGGCGAACAGGTCGCGTACAGCACGACGCCGCCGGGTCGCGTCAGCGCGATCGCGGCGGCCAGCAGCTCGCGTTGCAGCTTGGCCAGCGCCGGCACGTCGGCCGGCTGGCGCCGCCAACGGGCCTCCGGTCGACGGCGCAACGCGCCCAGTCCGGTGCAGGGCACGTCGACGAGCACCCGGTCGAAGCCCGGCTGGAGACCGGTCTGCCGCCCGTCGACCCGCACCACCTCGACCGGCAGCCCGCGGGTGTTCTCCGCCACCAGGTCGGCGCGGCGCGGCGACGGCTCCACCGCCGTGACGCGAGCCCCGACGTCGGAGCCCAGCGCGGCCAGTAGCGCGGTCTTACCGCCCGGCCCGGCGCACAAATCCAGCCATCGTCCGGTGTCGCCGTCGACCGGTGCCAGCGTCAGCGCACGGGCCACCAGCTGGCTGCCCTCGTCCTGGACCAGCGCGGCGCCGTCGCGCACGGGTGCCAGCCGCCCGGGATCGCCGCTCGGCAGATACACCGCGAACGGTGAATAACGGCCGACGGTGCCGCCCACCGCATCGGCCAGCTCGGCGGCGGTCAGCAGTCCCGGGCGGGCCGCCAGGTGCACCTGGGGCCGTTCGTCGTCGCTGGCCAGGACCGCGTCGAGTTCCGTCGCGGCCGCGCCGAGCGCATCGGCGAAGGCCTGCGCGATCCAGCGCGGGTGCGCGTGCACGAACGCGGCGTGCCCGATCGGATCCCGCGACGCGTCGGGGGCCAGCTCGTCGACCCAGGACTTCTCGTCTCGGCGGGCGATGGTGCGCAGCACGCCGTTAACGAAACCCGCTCGCGCCGAGTCGAATTCGATGCCGGCCTGTTCGACCGTGGTGGACACCGCGGCGTGGGCATCGACCCGGGTACGCAGCAGCTGGTAGGTGCCGAGCCGGAGCAGGTCGAGCAGCGCCGGGTCGATGGCTTCCGGCGGCCGCCCGGCGGCCGCACCGATGACCGCGTCGAGCAGCCCCCGGCTGCGGCAGGTGCCGTAGGTCAGCTCGGTGGCGAAAGCGGCGTCGCGGCCGCCGATTCCGCGCTGGCGCAGCAGCGCGGGCAGGGCCAGGTTCGCGTACGCATCGCGCTCGCTGACGGCCCGAAGCACCTCGAACGCGGCGGCACGCGCCGGGTCCAGCGGCTTGCGCCTCCTTGCGCGCCCTCGGTTGGGCGGGCGGGGCGGGCTCATGATGCCCGCGCGGCGGCGTCGAGCCGGGCGCCGCGCGCCCAGTCGACGGCGTTCATGAATTTCTTGCCGGGCGGCTGAATCTGGCCCAGCCGCACCGGTTCCGAGCCGGTACCGATCCAGACACTCTTACGGTCTATCTGAATGATGCCGGGCGGCGGGGGGTTTGGGACCTCGCCGATCTGCACCGGTCCGAGCTTGACGCGCAGGTCACCGATGAGCGTCCAGGCACCCGGGTTGGGTGTGACGGCGCGGATCCGGCGCTCCACCACCGGCGCCGGCAGGTCCCAGCGCACTCGTGCCTCTTCGACCGTGATCTTCGGCGCCATGCTGACCCCGTCCGCCGGCTGCGGTCGCGCCGTCAGCGTCCCGTCGGCGATGCCGTCCAGCGTGGTCGACAGCAGCGCCGCACCCGAAAGGGCAAGGCGCTCAAGCAGATCGCCCGCGGTGTCGGTCGGCCGGATCCTCTCGGTGACGACCCCGTACACCGGTCCCGAGTCCAGGCTCGGCTCGATCCGGAACGTGGTCGCCCCGGTGATGGTGTCCCCCGCGGCGATCGCGGCCTGCACCGGGGCCGCGCCGCGCCAGGCGGGCAGCAGCGAGAAGTGCAGGTTGATCCAGCCGCGCGGGGGCACCGCGAGTAGGTCCTCGCGAAGCAGCGCGCCATAGGCCACGACGGCGCAACAGTCCGGAGCCAACTCCGACAGTTCGGCGACGAACTCCGGCGAATTGGGCCGCGCCGGCCGCAACACCGGAATGCCCCGGTCGAGCGCTTCGCGGGCCACCGGTGAGGGCTCCGGCTTGCCGCGCCGGCCCGCGGCGGCGTCGGGTCGGGTCAGCACCGCGATCACGTCGTGCCGGGGTGAGTCGACGAGGCGACGCAGGGAGGGCAGCGCGGGTTCGGGGGTGCCTGCGAAGACGAGACGCACGGACACAAGTCTAGGAAGCACCGGCATCCGGCTGGTCACGGGCGAGAAGCGGTGAGTCAGCCCCGACGGATGAAGGCGACTACAACTCGAGATCGGCGTCCAGGTGGACGTCGGGCTCGCCGCCCGCGGCGGTGAATGCCTTCAGCGCCCGCACCAGCCCGTGGCGCTCCGGCGGCGGCATCTTCTCAACGATGGAAGAGATCTCGGCACGCCGGTAGGCGGTGACCCGGCGGACTACCTCGCGCCCGCGCTTGGTCAGCGCGGCGAGCAGTTCGCGCCGGGAAGTGGGGTGCGGGAGGCGGTCGATCAGTCCGGCGGCAACGAGCCGGTCGACCATGCGACCGGTGGCCGAAGGTTGCACACCCAGCAGGCCGGCCAGCGTGGCCAGGTTGACCGGGCCCCGGTTGGACAGGATCACCAGGGTCCGGAACTGCGGAATGGTGATGGTTTCGTCAACCTGACTGATCGAGCGAGCCGAGATGGCCACCAGCAACCGCGAAGCCGTCAGCAACGCGTCGGTGATCACATCCAAAGACTCGTCAGCAGCCGTCGCGTGGTCCGCCGCCATCGCGCCCCTCCTCCGGGCCTTTCGGGCCCCGTCCGCGCCATCAGCGGGCTGAAGAGTGAAAAGTGTAACAGCCTTCTAATATCGAAGTCAGGAATTATTTCCCACACATACTATCGCCGCAGCGAAGATTTGGCGCCCGCATCGTTATCCGATGTGCAGCGGATCGATCTGCACCCGCACCGGCTCGTGCGTTTGGTGCGCACTGAGCACGCCCACCGCGCGCCGCAAAGCGGCCGCCAGCGCGAGGCCCTGCTCACGACGGACTCGCACCAGCATTCTGGTCACCGCAACGCCGGCGGGGGTGCCGGCCGGGCGGCGCACGCCCGCCGGCAGATCCACCGGGCCGAGCAGGTCGGCTCCCTCGGGCAGCCGGGCCTCGTCGAGCAGCGCCGCCACGGCTTCGGCGACGCCGTCTATAGCCGCCATGTGCACGCTGGGCGGCAGGCCGACCTCGGCTCGAGCCGTCAGCTCGGCCTCCGCGTGGCCCGCCGGATCCCAACGGATCAGCGATTGCACTGTGGGGATGGACGATTCGGCGACCACAATCACCACGCCGCCGTCGCCGCGCGCACGCACGAGCGCGGCCGCGCTCATCCAGCGCCACAGCGCGTCCTCCGCGGCGCGCAGGTCTTGCCGGCCCAGCAGCGCCCAGGTGTCCAGCAGGAGCGCCGCGCCGTACCCGCCCTCGGCGCGGGGTTCGGCGCCCGGGGTGGCCACCACCAGGGCCGGGCCGGCGGCGACCTCCGCCACGATGGCATCGCCCGCCGAGGTGACGACCGGCGTACCGGCGAACGCGCGGCCGAGCTCCTCGGCGGTGCGGCGGGCCCCGACGACCACCGCCCGTACCGCGTCGGATCCGCAACGCGTGCACCGCAGCGTCGGTTCGGCGCGGCCGCACCAGCGGCAAACCGCACCGGGCCCACGTTCCTGCAGCGACAGCGGACCCGTGCAGTGCCGGCAACGGGCGATGGTGCGGCAGCGCCCGCACGCGAGTGAAGGGACATACCCGCGCC
This sequence comes from uncultured Actinomycetota bacterium, assembly GCA_963802525.1. Taxonomy (GTDB): domain Bacteria; phylum Actinomycetota; class Actinomycetes; order Mycobacteriales; family Mycobacteriaceae; genus Mycobacterium. The sequence goes on from CAWDJC010000036.1 coordinate 47,221, forward strand.
GGGGCACCTGCACGAGCACCGGCGCCCCGGATTCGAGCGACGAACGGGCGGCGCGCAGCGCGATGGACGGAATTCGCGCGGTGCGGGCCGCCGGGTCGCGTTCCTCGGCGTAGCCGCTGTCGTCGAGGGCGATCACCCGCGGGGTGCGGGCCCGCACCACCTGCCGCGCCGCGACGATGTCATGCGCCCATCCGCTGCGCACCAACGCCTGGGCCTCGGCGGTGCGCGCGAAGCCGCCGATCAACGCCGCGCACCGCGCCTGATGCGCGCGCAGCATCGCCACCTCCCGGGCATGCGGGTACGGCGCCCGCGGCTCGGCCAGGGTGTCGTCGGCGTCGGCCCACACCATGACCAGGCCCAGGTCGCTCAACGGCGCGAAAACCGCACTGCGGGTGCCGATCACCAGCCGCGCGGTGCCCCGCAGTGCGGCGAGCCAGCGCCGGTAGCGCGCCGCGGGCCCCAGGCCCGCCGACAGCGCCACCGCGCACTCCGGGTCGATCCGGGTCGTCGCGGCCCGCCACAACGTGTCCAGGTCGCGCTGATCGGGCACGATCGCCAGTACCGCCCGTCCCGTGCGTATCGATTGCGCCGCGGCCTCGGCGAAGCGATCCGCCCAGGGCTCGCCCGGCAGCGCCTGCCAGACGGCCCGCGCGGCGCGAGACTCGGCCAGGGCGGCCAGGAATTGGCCGCCGCGGCCGTAGACTTCCCAGCCCGACGGGTCGACGGGCGCGACAACGGGCAAGGGCAGTGTCGCCGCCGGTTCCCGCTCCACCCTGGCGTGCCGGGCCGGCACGGCCAGCCGCAAGACGTCGGGCCGGGTCCCGGCGTAGCGCGCCGCCACCGCGTCGACCAATCGCCGGGTTTCCGCGGTGAGCACCGGTTCTGCCGACACGACACGATCCAGCCAGCCCAGCTTGCCGGTGTGATCCGTGTCGTTGCGGCGCTCCAGCACGAACCCGTCGACCAGACGGCCGTGGAACCGCACCCGCACCCGCACCCCGGGCTGGGCGTCGTCGGACTGCTCGGCCGACACCAGGTAGTCGAACTCGCGGTCCAGGTGCGGCACCGACAGCATGGGCAGCACCCGGGCGATCGGCTCCACCTCGACGGGAGTGCGCGCGGTGGGAGTCACCGGGCCCTCAAGCCCCGAGTTGCCTTGTTAGCCAAAGGGACCGACAACTACCCTTCGTCCGCCTCGGGCTCGTATTCGGCGTCGTAATCCGCGTCGTAACCCGGTTCCTCTCGACCGAAGAAGAACCCGGCCGTGATCAGGACCTGGGCTGCGGCGTACAGCCACCAGATCGGCACCGCCAGCGCGTCGTTGTAGAGGATGAACCGGCCGATGGCGATCATCGCGTCCGACGCCGCAAAACACACCGCCCCCACCGCAGTCCAGATCGTCGGCAGGTCCGCCAGCAGCGCCATGCACACCATCGCGGTCAGCACGATCATGTAGAGCGTCACCGGAATCGTCAGCTTGTCGCGGCCCAGGTGCGGCCAGAACCACGCCAACAACGACACGAACACCAGGCACATCACGACGACGGCGGCCAGGCGCACCCTCGACGTTCGGGCCAGCGGAACCAGCGCGCCCAGGAAACACAAGTGCGCCAACAGGAATGCCGCCAGCCCCAAGCCGAACGACAGCGTCCACCACGGGATCGCCAACAACCAGTCGCCGACGGCCGACAACAGCAGCGCCGGCATCAGCCACCGCCGCTCGCGGACGATCGGGTGCCCCACCGCAGCGACGGTCAGCAACAGGGCCATCGACGCCTTGAACGGCGGCTGCAGCATCCAGTGCCCGGTCAAATCCGTTCCCGGCGGGGAGCGCAACGCGAGCACGGTCAGGTAGACGCCGTAGGCGAGGCCCGCCCAGCCGGCCACCACCCAGCCGCCGGACACCAGGCGAGGTGCGTACGGTACTTCCATGCCCAGCTTGGACACCGCCGAGGAAAACCCTGGTATCGACCCCATCCTGCTGAAGGTACTGGATGCGGTTCCGTTCCGGCTATCAACCGACGATGGTGTCGACGCGGCGCGGCAGCGGTTCCGCGACCTGCCCCGCCGTCGGGTGCATCCCGAGCTGCGGGTCGAGGACCGGGCCATTCCGGGTCCGGCGGGGCCCATCGGTGTCCGGATCTATTGGCCGCCAAACCATCCTGGGGACGGCGCGGGGGCGCCCGTCGTGCTGTATTTCCACGGCGGCGGCTTCGTCGTCGGCGATCTCGATACCCATGACGGCTCCTCCCGCCAGCACGCCGTCGGCGCCGACGCCATCGTGGTCTCCGTCGACTACCGGTTGGCGCCCGAGCACCCCTACCCCGCCGCCGTCGAAGACGCTTGGGCCGCAACGCTCTGGGTGGCCGAGCACGGCCCCGAGATCGGTGGCTTGGTAGATGGGGGAACCACGCGGATCGCCGTCGCCGGGGATTCGGCCGGCGGAACCATTTCCGCGGCGACGGCGCAGCGCGCCCGTGATGGTGGCGGACCGCCGATCGCGTTCCAGCTGTTGTGGTATCCCTCCACGCTGTGGGACCCGTCGCTGCCGTCCTTCACCGAAAACGCCACCGCGCCGATCCTCGACGCCAAGACCGTCGCCGCGTTCTCGCGTTGGTACGCAGGCGAAGTCGACCCGTCGGACCCGCCGCCGGGCATGGCGCCCGGCCGAGCGAAGAACCTGGGCGACCTGCCACCCGCCTACATCGCCGTCGCCGGGCACGACCCGCTGCGCGACGACGGCATCCGGTATGGCGAGTTGCTGGCCGCCGCCGGCGTTCCCGTCGAGGTGCACAACGCCGAGACGATGGTGCACGGATACCTCGGCTACGCCGGTGTGGTGCCCGCTGCCACCGCCGCTCAGGATCGGGGTCTCGCGGCGTTGCGGAATGCGCTGCATTAACGGCTCGGAAGCGTACGGTGAACGCATGATTGAGCCGACCATCGCCCGACCGACCATCGATCCGACGTTGAAGACGTTGCTCGACGCGTTCCCGATGACCTTCAACGCCGACGACGGTGTCGAGATCGCGCGCTCGAGGCTCCGCCAGCTCAAGGTTCCCCCGGAACTGCTTCCGGACTTGCGGATCGAAGAGCGGACGATCGGTCACGGTGAGCTGACCGACATTCCCGTCCGGATCTACTGGCCGGACAGCGACGCCGAAGCCTTGCCCGTCGTCGTCTTCTACCACGGTGGCGGGTTCTCGCTCGGCGACCTGGAGACCCACGACCCGGTCGCCCGCGCGCACGCCGTCGGCGCCGAGGCGATCGTGGTGTCGGTCGACTACCGGCTGGCCCCCGAGCATCCGTTCCCGGCCGGTGTCAACGACTGCTGGGCCGCGTTGCAATGGGTCGCGCAGAATGCCGCCGAGCTGGGCGGCGACCCGGATCGGATCGCCGTGGCCGGCGACTCCGCGGGCGGCAACCTCGCCGCGGTGATGGCGCACCTGGCCCGGGACAATGCAGATAATGGCGGACCGGCACTCAAGTTCCAGCTGCTGTGGTACCCGACGGTCACGGCCGACCTGTCGCTGCCGTCGTACACCGAGAACGCCTACGCGCCCATCCTGGACCGCGACGTCATCGACGCCTTCCTGTCCTGGTACCTGCCCGACCTCGACATCACCGATCCGAGGGACCTGCCGACCACGCTGGCCCCGGCCAACGCGGTCGATTTGTCCGGTTTGCCGCCCGCCTTCATCGGAACCGCCGAACACGATCCGCTGCGCGACGACGGGTGGCGCTACGCAGAGCTGCTCACCGCCGCGGGTGTGCCCGCCGAACTGAGCAACGAGCCGACCATGGTGCACGGCTATGTCAGCTTCTCCATGGTCATACCCGCCGCCGCCGAGGCCGCCAACCGAGGTCTCGCGGCGCTGAAGAACGCGCTGCACTCCTAGGCGGCTCAGGGCCTAGCCCGGGCGTGAATACGCGCTGGGCGCCACGCCGTGCTCGGCATGCCTGCCGTTCGGCGGCGGCCGGCGCATCTGCATCGGGCAGAGCTTTGCCCTGATGGGGATGGTGCTGATGGCGGCGATCATGAGTCAGCGCTTCACCTTCGACCTCGCCTCGGACTATCCTGTCGAACTCGAGGCAACGCTGACCCTGCGGCCAAAGCAGGGGGTTCACGTCATCGGAAGCAGGCGCACATGAGCACGACCCCCGACTACGACACCCTGATCGTCGGCGCCGGATTCTCCGGCATCGGCGCGGCGATCAAGCTCGATAAGGCCGGACTCTCCGACTACCTGTTGGTCGAGGCCGGCGACGGGGTCGGCGGGACCTGGCACTGGAACACCTATCCCGGTATCGCCGTGGACATTCCGTCGTTTTCCTATCAATTCTCCTTCGAGCAGAGCCCCCGCTGGTCGCGAACCTACGCGCCGGGCCGCGAGCTCAAGGCGTACGCCGAACACTGCGTCGACAAATACGGCATCCGGTCGCGGATCCGGTTCAACACCAAGGTGCTTGCCGCCGAATTCGACGACGAAAACCACCTGTGGCGGGTGCAGACCGACCCTGGCGGCGAGGTTACGGCGAGGTTCCTGATCAGCGCCAGCGGCGTGCTGACCGTGCCGAAGCTGCCCGACATCGACGGCGTGGACTCCTTCGCCGGCACCACCATGCACACCGCGCGCTGGGACCACAGGCAGGACCTGACCGGCAAGCGCGTCGCGATCATCGGCACCGGCGCCTCGGCCGTGCAGGTCATTCCCGAGATCGCGCCGATTGTCAAGCAGCTCACCGTGTTTCAGCGCACCCCGATCTGGTGCTTCCCGAAGTTCGACGTCCCGCTGCCGGCGCCGGCCCGGTGGGCGATGCGGGTCCCCGGCGGCAAGGTCGTCCAGCGGCTGATCAGCCAGGCCTTCGTCGAGCTGACGTTCCCGATCTCGGCGCAGTACTTCACGGTGTTCCCGCTCGCCAAGAGGATGGAGTCGGCCGGGCTGGCCTATCTGCGGCAGCAGGTCGAGGATCCGGCGGTGCGCGAGCAACTCACCCCGCGGTATGCGGTCGGTTGCAAGCGGCCCGGCTTCCACAACGGCTACCTGGCCACCTTTAACCGCGACAACGTGCGGCTGGTCACCGAGCCGATCGACAAGATCACGCCCGCCGCGGTGGCCACCACCGACGGCGAGAACCACGAGGTCGACGTGCTGGTGCTGGCCACCGGCTTCAAGGTGATGGACACCGACAACGTCCCCACCTTCGCGGTGACGGGGAGCGGCGACAAGTCCTTGAGCCGGTTCTGGGACGACCACCGACTGCAGGCCTACGAGGGCGTGAGCGTCCCCGGATTCCCGAACATGTTCACCGTGTTCGGCCCGTACGGCTACGTCGGCTCTTCGTATTTCGCCCTCATCGAGATGCAGACGCATCACATCGTGCGGTGCCTCAAGCGGGCCCGGCGCGGCCGCGCGACCCACGTGGAGGTGACCGAGGAAGCCAACGACCGGTACTTCGCCGAGGTGATGCGCAAACGGCACCGGCAGATCTTCTGGCAGGACAGTTGCCGCCTGGCCAACAGCTATTACTTCGACAAGAACGGCGACGTGCCGCTACGTCCCACCACCACGCTGGAGGCCTACTGGCGCAGTCGGCGCTTCGATCTCGACGACTACCGCTTCACCGCCTAGTCACGTGCGCCCCTACCAGGTGCTCCGCCATGTCGATGAGGCGCCGGGTGATGGACCCCCGGGTGCTCGACTTCTACCGCGGCGACGTCCGGTTGGCCGCACTCAAGCCGCGCTGGTAGGAGTCCCCGGGCGACGCTACGCTTTCAGGCATGTCCAAGGAGTTCTCGCGTATCGATGAGTCGCTGAAAGACTTCATCGGGGATCAGGCCGTGTTCTTCGTTGCCACCGCGCCCTCCGACGGCGGCCGGATCAACCTCTCCCCCAAAGGTTATCGCGACACGTTCGCTGTCCTGGACGACCGCACGGTCGCGTACCTCGACCTGTTCGGCAGCGGCGTCGAAACGATCGCCCACCTGCGTGACAACGGCCGCATCACCATCATGTTCTGCTCGTTCACCCGCAACTCGCGGATTCTGCGGCTGTTCGGCACCGGGCGGGCCGTTCGCCCGGACGACGCCGAATTCCCTGGCCTGCTGGCGCATTTCGGCGGTCAGCGCGCGGGCATCCGCGCCGCCATCGTCGTCGACCTCGAACGGATCGCCGACGCCTGCGGATTCGCGGTGCCCTACTACGAGCTCGTCGATGAACGGCCGGTGCTCGACGCGTATCACGACAAGGCGTCCGATGACGCCTACGTCCGGCTGGCCGATCGCAACCGGCACAGCATCGACGGCCTGCCCGCGCTAGACGCCGATCACCCGCTGCCTAGATCGCGCGCTTGAGCTCGTCGACCATGTTGAGCTGCTCCCACGGCAGATCGATGTCGGTGCGGCCGAAGTGCCCGTAGGCGGCGGTCTGCGCGTAGATCGGGCGCAGCAGGTCCAGGTCGCGGATGATCGCGCCGGGCCGCAGGTCGAACACCTCGGGAATCACCTTCTCGATCTTGACCGGGTCGACCGCCTCGGTGCCGAAGGTCTCGATGAACAGGCCGACGGGGGCGGCTTTGCCGATGGCGTAGGCCACCTGCACCTCGACGCGCTCCGCCAGGCCGGCGGCAACGATGTTCTTTGCCACCCAGCGCATCGCGTACGCCGCTGAGCGGTCCACCTTGGACGGATCCTTGCCGGAGAAGGCGCCGCCGCCGTGCCGGGCCCAGCCCCCGTACGTGTCGACGATGATCTTTCGGCCGGTCAGCCCCGCGTCGCCCATGGGCCCGCCGAGGACGAACTTGCCGGTCGGGTTGATCAGCAACCGCGTCGACGACGTGTCCAGCGTGCCGTGGGCCAGGTCGTTGAGGACGGTGTTGAGGACCTTCTCCCGGATGTCGGGCGTGAGCGTGTTGTCCAGGTCGATGTCGGCCGCGTGTTGGGTGGAGATGACCACGGTGTCCAGCCGGACCGGAACGTTGTCCTCGTAGGCGATGGTGACCTGCGTCTTGCCGTCGGGACGGAGGTAGGGCAGCACGCCGCTCTTGCGAACTTCGGTCAGCCGCCGCGCCAGGCGGTGGGCCAGCGCGATGGGGAGCGGCATCAGTTCCGGGGTGTCGTTGATCGCGTAGCCGAACATCAGGCCCTGGTCGCCGGCGCCCTGGGCGTCCAGGGGGTCCGCGGTGCCCTCGACGCGCGCCTCGAACGCGGTGTCGACGCCCTGGGCGATGTCGGGCGACTGCGCGCCGATGCCGATGTTCACCCCGCACGACGCCCCGTCGAAGCCCTTGTCGGACGAGTCGTAGCCGATCTCGAGGATGCGCTCGCGGACCGTGTTGGTGATGTCGGCGAATGCCTCCTTGGCCGACGTCGTCACTTCGCCCACCACGTGGACCTGCCCGGTGGTCACCAGCGTCTCGACGGCCACCCGTGAGCCGGGGTCCTCCGCGAGAAGCGCGTCGAGGACGGAGTCGCTGATCGCGTCACAGATCTTGTCGGGGTGTCCCTCCGTCACCGACTCACTGGTAAACAGACGAGCCTTTTCGCTCACAATCTCAGTCCTTCCAATGATTAGATAGTCGAATTATATCTTGGGGGCAAGGGTCATCCGGCACCCCTCCGGGCGCCGCACAGAAGCAAACCCCTTACCCGCTGTCGCCGTGCAGGAAAGTAACGATCGCATCCACGATACGACTAGCCATCAGCGTCTTCGAGCCGTGCTGCAGCGCCGACTCGGTTCCGTCGGATGCCAGCAGCCAGCCGTCATTGCTGTCCACCTCGAACGCCCTGTTGTCGCCGACCGCGTTGACCACCAAGAGGTCACAGCCCTTCCGCCGCAGCTTCGCCCGGGCATGGAACAGCACATCGCCGTTGGCGTCGCCGGTCTCGGCGGCAAACCCCACGATGGCCCGCATGTTGGGCAGCTGCCCGTGCGCGCGGGCGCGCACCGCGCCGGCCAACACGTCGTCGTTGCGGACCAATTTGACCAGCGGCGGCTCGTCCTGGTCGTTCGGGCCCTTCTTGATCTTGGCCGCGGCGACCTGCGCGGGCCGGAAGTCGGCGACCGCGGCCGCCATCACCAGCACGTCGGCCTCGGGAGCGTGCTTGGACACGGCCTCCCCGAGTTGCTGCGCCGAGCTGACGTGCACCACGTTGACGCCCGCGGGGTCGATGAGTCCGGCGGTGTGCCCGGCGATCAGGGTGACCTCGGCGCCGCGCTGGGCGGCGACGCGTGCCACCGCATAGCCCTGCTTGCCGGAGCTGCGGTTGCCGACGAAGCGCACCGGGTCGATCGGTTCGCGGGTTCCGCCGGCGGTGACCAGCAGCCGCCAGCCGGCGAGGTCGTAGGGCAGCGCGTCGTGGCGCTCCAGGAGCAGGTAGGCCAGCGTGGTGATCTCCTCGGCCTCGGGCAACCTGCCCGCGCCGCTGTCGGTGCCGGTGAGCCGCCCGGATGCGGGTTCGAGCACCACCGCCCCACGGCGTCGCAGCGTGGTCACGTTGTCGACGGTGGCCGGGTGCAACCACATCTCGGTGTGCATCGCCGGCGCGAACAACACCGGACATCGGGCCGTCAGCAGCGTGGCGGTGAGCAGGTCGTCGGCCCGGCCGGCTACCGCTCTGGCCAGCAGGTCGGCGGTGGCCGGCGCCACCACGACCAGGTCGGCCTGTTTGCCGAGCTGGACGTGCGGCACGTCCGGGACGTCATCGAAGACGCCGGTCCGCACCGGCTGGCCGGACAGCGCCTCGAAGGTGGCGGCGCCCACGAATCGCAGTGCGGATTCGGTGGGGATGACGCGGACCTGGTGGCCGGCCTCGGCGAGCTGGCGAACGACGGTGCATGCCTTGTAGGCGGCGATGCCCCCGGAGACGCCGACGATGACCCGTTTCGAGATCCGATTACGGTCGTACACAGCGCGCCCGGCCTGCCTGTTACTCGCCCTCGGTGTGTTCGAGCAGGTCGGCGTGGATCTCACGCAACGCGATGGACAACGGCTTTTCCTGCAGCCCGGGCTCGACGAGCGGGCCGACGTATTCGAGGATGCCCTCGCCGAGCTGGTTGTAGTAGTCGTTGATCTGGCGGGCCCGCTTGGCCGCGTAGATCACCAGGGCGTATTTGCTGGAGACGCGGTCCAGCAGCTCGTCGATGGGCGGGTTGGTGATGCCCAGCGGGGTGTCGTAGGCACCTTGTCTGCCTGCCGACGGATCGAACTGGTCCACGGCGGTCAGCGACGCGTCGGACTGGGGAATGCTCACGTAGGTCAGTCTCCTGGCGGATTAGAGCCGTTCAAACGGCTGGGCACTGATGCTTGGTCGCGATTGAATCTGGTCTGGCTGCGCTTGCCCTAGCGAATCATGCCGGGCCCGGCGCAGTTCCCACCAGCAAGGATACCAATTGCGCGCACGCAGACTCCAATCGACTGTTGACCACCACCTCGTCGAAGTCGTCCTGGGCCGCCATTTCGGTGCGGGCGGTGTCCAGGCGGCGCCGTATCACCTCCGGTGTCTCGGTGCCCCGGCCGACCAGCCGGGTCTCCAGGTCCTCCCAGCTGGGCGGGGCCAGAAACACGGTGACGGCCTCGGGCATCGCCTTCTTGACCGCCCTGGCCCCGGCCAGGTCGACCTCGATGAGCACCGGAAGCCCGGAGGCGGTGCCGGCCCGCACCGGCTCGGCAAGGGTGCCCGATCGGTGCAGCCCGCCGTGGATCTCGGCCCACTCCAGCAGGGCGCCCTCGTCGATGAGTTGCTGGAAGCGGGCGGGGGTGACGAAGTGGTAATCGACGCCGTCGACCTCACCCGGCCGCGCCTCCCGGGTGGTGGCCGACACACTGAACTGCAGGTTGGGAACCCGTTCGCGCAGACACCGGACCAAGGCCGACTTGCCGACCCCGGAGGGACCGGACAGCACGACCACACGCCCTGTGCCTGTCGGCTCGGGACGTGCCCCCTGCACGACGTCCGGCCCCCCGCCGGCGCTCACTGGCGCCCCCGGGTCGGTGCCCCCACAGGCCATTCGGCCTGCATCGTCGCTGGTTCGGTTAGGAGCCGAACTTTTCCAGCAGGGCCTTGCGCTGCCGGTCACCGAGACCGCGCAGGCGGCGGGTGGGGGCGATTTCCAGCTCGGTCATGATTTCCTGCGCCTTGACCTTGCCCACCTTCGGCAAGGCCTCGAGCAGCGCAGAAACCTTCATCTTGCCCAAGACTTCATCGCTTTCGGCGTCCTTGAGCACCTGGGAGAGGTTGGTGCCGCCGCGCTTGAGCCGATCTTTGAGCTCTGCTCGCGCTCGACGTGCGGCAGCCGCCTTCTCCAAAGCGGCCGCGCGCTGCTCGTCGGTCAACTGGGGAAGGGCCACGATTCCTCCGTATCTGATCAATCGATCCAAATCGATCTTGTTTTGTCTCGGCCGGGTACTACAGCCAGCGGAGATGACCGTACTCACGCTTCATGACGAAATCTAACCCGACCCCCTCGTTAATTGTGCAAATGTGCAGCGTGGGCGCGGAGGGCGGGCCCCGCACGCCCTCCGCGAGGCACCACCGAGACGGGCCCGACGTGGCGCCGGCAGCGCCGTCGCATTCACCCAAAAAGTGCGCTCTACCAGCGGTTTTAGCTTCAGGAGTGGGAGCCGGGCGGTGCGGCTGCGGCCGCTGCGAAGCCCACCAGCGGATAGCCCCAAGTCGGGGTGCCGCGGATCACGGATTTTTTCGCGGCGTGTCGCGCGTGTCGCGCCTGCGGTCAAGGCGCAGGTCGGCGGCACTTCCGCAGCGATGTTTCAGCTAATGCCCAGCCAAATGTCAGATACCATCGACCCGTGCCGAACCTGCGCATCCGTCAGGCGGCTGAGCTGCTGGGCGTCAGCGACGACACCGTCCGGCGCTGGATCAACCAGGGCACTCTGTCGGTCGATCACGACGTGGCCGGCCGGAAGGTCATCGCCAGCGAGGATCTGGCCGAGTTTTCCCGGACCAACGCGCCCGCCCCGCCGCCGGATCCACTGAGCATCGGCAGCTCCGCCCGCAACCGGTTCGTCGGCCTGGTCACCAGGGTGACCAGCGACAAGGTGATGACCCAGGTCGAGATGCAGTGCGGTCCCCACACGGTGGTCTCGCTGATGAGCACCGCGGCCGCGGAGGAGCTGAACCTGCGGCCCGGCAGCGTCGCCGTGGCCGTTGTCAAGGCCACCACCGTGATCGTCGAAACCGCCAGGCCCAGCACGGCGATAGCCTCGGATTGAACCTTTGAAAACCCTGAAGCGCGGTAGCGCGGTAGCGCGCCGGCTTTGAGGGTGCGCTCAGGGCGACAGATCCGAAGCGTGACCTGGAGAGCGATCTACCGCGCGGACAGGTAGGCGACGGCGTCCAGCATCCGTTCGCCGGCCGCGCGCAGGTCCGACACGCTCGGTCCGGCCCTCAGCACCTCCCGCGCGACCGCGGGCAGCAGCTGGCCCGGCGCCGCCCCGCCCAGGCCGCCGAGCGCCTCGGGCCGGCCGCCCTGCACTCCGACACCGGGGACCAGCACGGGCCCGCCCAACTCGCTGACGTCGGGCGCCTCGAACACCGTCGCCCCGAGGACCACACCGACGTATCCGGGCTCGGACGGAGTGACGGACCGGTTCACCACCGCGGCCTGATCGACGATCAGCTGTGACACCGTCCGGCCGTCGAAGGCGGCGCGCTGCACGGTGGCGCCCTCCGGGTTGGAGGTCGCCGCCAGCACGAACACCCCCCGGTCGGTCGCAGCGGCGGCTTCCAGCAGCGGCCGCAACGACCCGAATCCCAGATAGGGCGACGCGGTCACCGCGTCGGCGGCCAGCGGGGAATCGCCCGCCCAGGCGGCGGCGTACGCCGCCATCGTCGATCCGATGTCCCCCCGCTTGGCGTCGGCCAGCACCAGCACCCCGGCGGCACGCAGCGCGGCGATGGTGCGTTCCAGCACCGCGAACCCGGCGGCGCCGTAGGCCTCGAAGAACGCCACCTGGGGTTTGACGACGGCGAATCCGGAGAACGCCTCGATGCAGATGTCGCAGAACGCGGACAGCCCGTCGGCGGTGGCCGGCAGGTCCCAGGCCCGCAGCAGCTCGGGGTGCGGGTCGATGCCCAGGCACAGCGGCCCGCGACTCAGCTTCGCCGCCGCCAGGCGGGTGCCGAACCCCGTCATTTTGCGCTGCCCGGGCCGATGGCACTGTGCAGTTCCTGCAGCGACCGCACGCCGATTTCACCGCGGATGCCCGCTTCGATGCCCTGCACGGCGGCGGACGCGCCCTGCACCGTCGTGACGCACGGGATGTTGACCGACACTGCGGCCGAGCGGATTTCGTAGCCGTCGATGCGCGGGCCGGAGTTGCCGAAGGGCGTGTTGATCACCATGTCGACCTCACCGGCCCGGATCGCGTCGACCGCGGACACCGCGGGACGGCCCTGCTGCGGCGGCTCGAAGTGCTTGCGCACCTCGTCACAGGGAATGCCGTTGCGGCGCAACATCTCCGCGGTGCCCTCGGTGGCAAGGACGCGAAATCCCAAGTCGGCCAGGCGCTTGACCGGGAACACCATTGACCGCTTGTCCCGGTTGGCGACCGACACGAAAATCGTCCCGCCGGTCGGCAACGATCCGTAGGCGGCGGTCTGGCTCTTGGCGAAGGCGCTGCCGAAGTCGCGGTCGATGCCCATCACCTCGCCCGTCGATTTCATCTCCGGGCCGAGCAGCGAATCGATGGCGGCGCCGTCGGCGCGGCGGAAGCGGTGAAACGGCAAGACGGCCTCCTTGACCGCGATCGGGGCTTGTGGCGGCGCGTGGGCTCCGTCCCCGGAGGCCGCCAGCATCCCCTCGTCGCGAAGCTGCGCAATGTTGGCGCCCAACATGATCCGGGCGCATGCCTTGGCGAGCGGGATCGCGGTGGCCTTCGAGACGAACGGCACCGTGCGGCTCGCCCGCGGGTTGGCCTCCAGGACGTAGAGCACGTCGTCCTTGAGGGCGTACTGCACGTTCAGCAGCCCGATCACGCCGATGCCGTGCGCGATGGCCTCCGTGGCGCGGCGCACATTCTCGATGTCGCTGCGGCCCAGCGTGACCGGGGGCAGCGCGCAGGCCGAGTCGCCGGAGTGGATGCCGGCCTCCTCGATGTGCTCCATGATGCCGCCGATGTAGACCTCGGCGCCGTCGCACAGCGCGTCGACGTCGATCTCCACCGCGTCCTCGAGGAAGCGGTCGACGAGCACCGGGTGTTCGGGCGAGAGCGCGGTAGCGCGGGTGATGTAGCCCCTCAGCGTCTCCTCGTCGTAGACGATCTCCATGCCGCGACCGCCCAGCACGTACGAGGGCCGCACCAGCACCGGATAACCGATCTCCTCGGCGATTCGGCGGGCCTGGGCGAAAGTCGTCGCGGTGCCATACCTCGGGGCCGGCAACCCCGCGGCGGCCAGCACGTCGCCGAAGGCGCCGCGGTCCTCGGCCAGGTCGATGGCCTCCGGCGGGGTGCCGACGATCGGGACCCCGGCGTCGAAGAGCCGCTGCGCCAGCCCGAGCGGGGTCTGGCCGCCGAGCTGCACGATGACGCCCACCACACCGGGACCGCCTGTCCCCGAATGTGTTTCGGCGTGGAACACCTCCAGGACGTCCTCGAATGTCAGCGGCTCGAAGTAGAGCCGGTCGGCGGTGTCGTAGTCGGTGGACACCGTCTCCGGGTTGCAGTTGATCATCACGGTCTCAAAACCGGCCTGCGACAACGTCGTTGCCGCGTGCACACAGCTGTAGTCGAATTCGATGCCCTGGCCGATCCGGTTGGGCCCCGATCCCAGGATCAAAACCTTCGGCCTCTCGGCCTGCGGGGCCACCTCGGTCTCGGCAGCCGGGTCCAGTTCGTAGCTGCTGTAGTGGTAGGGCGTCTTGGCCTCAAACTCCGCCGCGCAGGTGTCCACCGTCTTGTACACCGGGTGGATGCCGAGGCGCCCGCGCAACGACCGCACCCCATTCTCCCCGGCCAGTTCCGGACGCAGGGCGGCGATCTGGCGGTCCGAGAGCCCGCTGTGCTTGGCCTGCCGCAGCAGGTCGGCATCAAGGACGGGTGCATCGGACATCTTGGCGCGCAGCTCGACCAGCTCCCCGATCTGAGCGACGAACCACGGGTCGACGCTGCTCGCCTCGGCGACCTGCTCGATTGACGCGCCCAGCCGCAGCGCCAGTTCGATGTCGTAGAGCCGGCCTTCGGTCGGGGTCAACAGCCGGGTCAGCACCTCCTCGAGGTCCCCCGGCGGGTCCGGCTGGGTCCAGAAGCCGGCGCGGTCAGTCTCCAGCGACCGCATCACCTTGCCGAGCGCCTCGACGAAGTTGCGGCCCAACGACATTGCCTCCCCGACGGATTTCATCGTGGTGGTCAGCGTGGGATCGGCGCCGGGAAACTTCTCGAACGCGAACCGCGGCGCCTTGACCACGACGTAGTCCAAGGTGGGCTCGAAGCAGGCCGGGGTTTCCTTGGTGATGTCGTTGACGATCTCGTCGAGGGTGTAGCCGATGGCCAGCTTGGCGGCGATCTTGGCGATCGGGAAGCCGGTGGCCTTGGACGCCAGCGCGCTCGACCGGGACACCCGCGGGTTCATCTCGACGACGATCAGCCGGCCGTCGCTCGGGTCGACCGCGAACTGGATGTTGCAGCCGCCGGTGTCCACGCCGACCTCGCGCAGGATCGCGATGCCCAGATCGCGCATCCGCTGGTATTCCCGGTCGGTCAGCGTCATGGCCGGCGCGACGGTGACCGAGTCGCCGGTGTGCACGCCCATCGGGTCGACGTTCTCGATGGAGCAGACCACCACCACGTTGTCGTGGCCGTCGCGCATCAGCTCGAGCTCGAATTCCTTCCAGCCGTAAATCGATTCCTCGATGAGCACGTTGGCGCTGGGCGAGGCGGCCAGCCCGGCGCCGGCCATCCGCTCGACCTCATCGGCGGAGTGGGCCATGCCCGAACCCAGGCCGCCCATGGTGAAGCTGGGCCGCACGACCACCGGCAGGCCGACCTCGTCGACGGTCTCGCGGACCTCCTCCATGGTGAAACACACCCGGCTGCGGGCGGATTCGCCGCCGACCTTGGCGACGATGTCCTTGAACCGCTGCCGGTCCTCGCCGCGCTGGATCGCGTCGAAATCGGCGCCGATGAGCTCCACGCCGTAGCGCTCCAGCACCCCGTTCTCGTACAGCGCGACGGCGGTGTTGAGCGCCGTCTGTCCGCCCAGCGTGGCCAGCAGGGCGTCGATCTTGTTGCCCCGCTCGGCCTGCTGGGCGATCACCCGCTCGACGAACGCCGGGGTGATGGGCTCGACATAGGTGTGGTCGGCGAACTCGGGGTCGGTCATGATGGTGGCCGGGTTGGAGTTGACCAGGCTGACCTGCAGCCCCTCGGCGCGCAGCACCCGGCAGGCCTGCGTCCCGGAGTAGTCGAACTCGCAGGCCTGCCCGATCACGATCGGCCCCGAGCCGATCACCAGCACGTGGCGCAAGTCGGTGCGACGCGGCACTAGCGCCTCCCCCTCGCACGCTGGGGGGCCCCACCCGCCATCAGGTCGACGAATTGGTCAAAGAGGTACTCGGCATCATGGGGGCCCGCGGCCGCCTCCGGGTGGTACTGCACCGAAAACGCCTTGCCGTCAGCGAGTTTGACGCCCTCGACCACCCCGTCGTTGGCGCAGGTGTGGCTGACGATCGCCGGGCCGAACGGCGTGTCGAAGGACTGGCCCGCCTCCCCTTCCAGCGCGAAGCCGTGGTTCTGCGCTGTCACCGCGACCCGCCCGGTGGCGTGGTCGATGACCGGGACGTTGATGCCACGATGGCCGAAGACCATCTTGTAGGTGGACAGGCCCAGCGCCCGGCCGAGGATCTGATTGCCGAAACAGATGCCGAACAACGGGATTCCGGCGCCAAGCACCTCGCGGGTGAGCGCCACGACGTGGTCGGCGGTGGCGGGGTCGCCCGGGCCGTTGGAGAGGAACACGCCGTTGGGCTTGAGGTCGGCGATCTGCTCGAAGGTCGTCGACGCCGGCAGCACGTGGCTGCGGATGCCGCGCCGGGCGAAGTTGCGGGGGGTGTTGGTCTTGATGCCCAGGTCCAGCGCGGCCACCGTAAATCGGTGCGGCCCTTCCGGTTCCACGACGTAGGTGCCCTCGGTGCTGACCTCGCCGGCGAGGTCGGCGCCCAGCATCGACCGCTGGCCCCGAACGCGGTCCAGCAGCATGGCGGGGTCGGCGAGCGAATCACCGGAGAACACCCCCGCCTTCATCGAGCCCCGGCTGCGCAGATGCCGCACCACCGCCCGGGTGTCGATGCCGGCGATCCCGACGATGCCCTGGCGGATCAGCTCGTCCTCCAGCGTGCCGGTGGCGCGCCAGTTGGAGGCGCGCGGCGACGGGTCGCGCACCGCGTAACCCGCGACCCAGATCTTGTCGCCGCGGCTCTCGCGCGTCCTCTCCGTTCCAGCCGGTGTTGCCGATCTGCGGCGCGGTGGCCACCACGATCTGCCGGTGATAACTGGGATCGGTCAGCGTCTCCTGATAGCCGGACATGCCGGTGGAGAAGACGGCCTCCCCGAGCGTTTGGCCGACCTTGCCGAACGGCGTCCCGGTGAAGACGCGGCCGTCTTCGAGGACCAGTAGGGCTTTGCTCATGCAGCTCCCTCCTGCCGGCCTCCCGGCCGCCCTTCCAGCCAGGCGTCGTATTCGCGCCGGTTGTTCGCCCTGAACCCGGTGTCGATCTCGGCGCCCGACGGGAGCCGCCACCGGATCGCCAGGATCCCGATGCGGGCCACGACCTTACCCGCGATCCCGCGCTCCATGCGGATGGCGGTGATCGACTCCCGCGGAATCCAAATCGGCAGGGCGCGAATGCGTTCCAGCAGGATTCCCCCGGCGTAGCGGGTCAACACCGCCTTGCTGCGGTAGCCCAGGTCGCCGGCCGTGATCCGCTCGTCCCAGACCGGCGCCATCGTGCAGCCGCAATAGAGGCCGCGGGTCGTGATGGTCGCCGTGCCGACGTCGACGGGCACGTCGGGCAGGTCGCCGATCAGCTCCGTTTGCCGCTGCGAGCGACGCCGCCAGCCGCGCATCATCAGCTGGATGAGCACCGCGATCACTATCACCAGCACGGCCGCGAAGATCAGCGACCCCACCAGCGTGCCTGAGTTCATGCCGGGCTCTTCCCGTCCCGAGCGGTGAGCTTTCCGCGCAGCAGGGTCGCGGTCACGGTGGCGGGCAAGGTCATCGACTCGTACGGCGTGTTGGCCGACCGGCTGGCCAGGTCCGACCCGGCGACCGTCCACGTGGCGTCCGGGTCGACCAGGGTCAGGTTGGCCGGCTCCCCCACCTCCAGCGGACGGCCGTGGTCGGGCAATCCGACGATGCGCGCCGGGTTTTCACTCATCACCCGTGCGACGTCGCGCCACGTCAACAGCCCGGGCGCCACCATCGTCTGCACCACCACCGACAGCGCGGTCTGCAGCCCGAGCATGCCGGGGCGTGCCGCCGAGAACTCGACGCATTTCTCGTGCTCGGCGTGCGGGGCATGGTCGGTGGCCACACAGTCGATTACCCCGTCGGCCAGCGCTTGACGCAACGCGACCGCGTCGGCGGCCTCGCGCAGCGGCGGGTTGACCCGGTTCACCCCTTCGTAGCCGGCCAGCCGGCTGTCGTCGAGCAGCAGGTGGTGCGGGGTGACCTCGGCGGTGATCGAAATGCCTTGCTCCTTAGCCCATTTCAGGATCTCGACGGTGCCCGCGGTGGACGCGTGGCAGATGTGCACCCGGGCTCCGGCGTCGCGGGCCAGCAGCGCGTCGCGGGCCACGATCGACTCCTCGGCGGCCCGCGGCCATCCCGAGAGTCCCAGCCGGGCGGCCGTGGGCCCCTCGTGGGCGACCGCGCCCGCGGTCAGCCTCGGATCCTCGGCGTGCTGGGCGATCAGCACCCCCAGGCCGGTGGCGTACTCCAGGGCGCGGCGCATCACCAGCGGGTCGTGCACACAGACGCCGTCGTCGGAGAACATCCGCACCTGCGCGGCGCCGGCGGCCATCATGCCCATCTCGGTCAGCTCGGCTCCGGCCAGCCCGACGGTGACTGCGCCGACGGGATGCACGTCGACCAAACCGACCTGCTGGCCACGATGCCAGACATGGTCGGTGACCACCGGGCTGTCGGCGACGGGATTGGTGTTGGCCATCGCGAACACCGCCGTGTAGCCACCCAAAGCCGCTGCCGCCGAACCGGTTTCGATGTCCTCGGCGTATTCGCGGCCCGGCTCGCGCAGGTGGGTGTGCAGGTCGACGAACCCGGGTAGCAGCACCTGGCCCGTGGCGTCGATAACGTCTAGGTCTTTTTCGAGGCCTCCGGGCTCGTCAAGCCGCGCGCCGATTTCGGCGATCTGGCCGTCATCGACCAGTACGTCGACGTGGTCGCCTTCGCCGTACAACCGGACGCCGCGCAGCAGCACGCTCATGCGGCACCCTCGCTTCCGGCCGATTCCGCGCCGACCAGGACATGGAACAGCACCGCCATCCGCACATGCACCCCGTTCGAAACCTGCTGCAGCACCGCCGATTGCGAAGAGTCGGCCACCGTGGACGAGATCTCCATGCCACGCACCATCGGCCCCGGGTGCAGCACCACGGCATGGCCGGGCAGCATCGCCTGGCGCCGCTCGGAAAGCCCGTAACGGACCGAGTACTCGCGCACCGACGGGAAGAAGCCGCCGTTCATCCGCTCGGCCTGCACCCGCAGCATCAGCACCGCGTCGGCGGCGGGCAGCTCGGCGTCGAAGTCGTAGGAGACGGTGGCCGGCCAGCCGTCGACCCCGACGGGCAGCAGCGTCGGCGGCGCGACCAGCACCACCTCGGCGCCCAGGGTGGCCAGCAGCATGACGTTGGACCGGGCGACCCGGCTGTGCAGGATGTCGCCGACGATCACGATGCGCCGGCCCTCGATGCCGCCGAGCCGCTGGCGGATGGTCAACGCGTCCAGCAGCGCCTGGGTCGGGTGCTCGTGGGTGCCGTCGCCGGCGTTGATCACCGACGGGCCAGAGCCATCGCCTGCCGTGGCAGGCGAAGTCCATTCGGCGAGCAGATGCGCGGCGCCTGAGGCGGGATGACGAATGATCAGCGCGTCGGCGCCGGCGGCCCGCAGCGTCAGTGCGGTGTCGCGCAGCGACTCGCCCTTGCTCACCGACGATCCGGACGCACTGACGTTGATCACGTCGGCGCTCATCCACTTGCCGGCCACCTCGAACGACACGCGGGTGCGCGTCGAGTTCTCGTAGAACATCGTGACGATGGTGCGGCCGCGCAGCGTCGGCAGCTTCTTGATCTCGCGACCCACCAGCGCCTGCGCGAACCGGTCGGCGTCGTCGAGGATCGCGGTGGCGTCGTCGCGGCTCAGGTCGCCGGCGGCCAGCAGGTGTCGGGTCATTCGGCCCTCATCGTCGAGTCCCTCGCAGATGACCACGCCGTCGCGACCGTCGTGCTCGCGCAGCTGCACGTGCACGCTCTCGCTGCGCGAGGTCGGCACGTTCTTGCCGACGTAGTCGGCGCGCACGGGTAGCTCGCGGTGGCCGCGATCGACCAGCACCGCCAGTTGTACGGCGCGCGGCCGGCCCACGTCGCGCAGCGCGTCCAGGGCGGAGCGCACCGAGCGCCCGGAATACAGCACGTCGTCGACGAGAATCACCAGCGCGTCGTCGATTCCGCCGGCGGGGATCGAGGTGGCCTCCAGCGGCCGGGGCGGCTTTCGCATCAAATCGTCGCGGTACAGGGTGATGTCCAGGGCGCCGTGGCCCACGTCGACGCCGCTGAATTCGCCGATGTGGGCGGCCAGCCGCTTCGCCAGGGTCACCCCGCGGGTCGGGATACCCAGCAGCACCACCCGTGGCGCGTCGGCACCGTCCAGCGCCGTCTTTTCGATGATCTGATGTGCGATACGAGAAATGGTGCGGCCGACGTCGGCCGTAGACATCAATTCCCTGCCGGTGGCGGCATCCCCCGCAGCACCCATGCGAGACTTGACCTCCTTCTCCGCCTCGCCGGACGGATCGTTAAAGGATGTCGACTGCCCGGCAGCGTAGCACTTCGGTTCCTTGGCTCGCAGCGCGGTCGACGTGTCGGTGGCCGGATTACTATCGAAAGTATGTACTGCTTATCTGCTTAAGTGGACTAGTTTGCTTAAAATACGTCAAAGTTGTTGCTGGGCAGTGGTTTAGCAGTCGACCGCAGGGTTTGCTCTGGGCCTTCGGCGCCGCCGATGAGGTCGGCCAGGGGGTGGGGATCGGTGTTGACGCTTTGTTGCAGGAGTCGGTAGAAGAGCATTCCGCGGGCCTTTGACCTGCGGCGGTTGAATCTGAAGGTGAACTCGTCGAGGTAGTACTGCAGGTGCTCGCGTTCCACGCGGTAGTGATGGGTGCCGGCGTTCCACCGTTTGAGCAGCGAGGCCACACGATGGGGTCCGGGTAGGGTGACGTGTCCCGGTTCAGGCGAGCTGTAGCCCGACACGTAGTGGTGGGTATAGCCCTCCTCGGCGAGAACCCGGAACATCCGTGCGCCGTCGGTGCGGATCAGCGAACCTGGCGCTACCGTCGTGCGGGCGAAATCCACGAGTTGTTTGGAGCCTGGCGCATCGGCGACCCCAAGTCGTACCCGACCGAGTCGAAGCTTCCTATTCGCTGGTGTTCCGAGGTTTTCCACCGCGATCATGACAGGAGCCTTGTCCGTTGAGGCACCCTGTTTTCCGGTGGCGCGACCACCTACAAAAGACTCATCGACCTCAACGGCACCAGCGAGCAGCTCACGCTCGGGACGTACCATCGCCCGGCGCAGCTTGTGCAGCCACACCCAGGCCGTCTCGTAGGAGCCCAGGCCGAGCATGTCGTGCAGATTCTGCGCCGAGGCCCCGTTCTTCTGCGAGGTCACCAGCCAGATCGCGGCGAACCACGTGCTCAGCGGCGTGCGCGTGCGGTGAAAGATCGTTCCGGCCGTCACCGATGTTTTGCGTCCGCAACCGGCGCACTTCCAATGTGCCGTGGAGGTCTGCCACGCCCGATCGCCACCACACACCGGGCACCGGAAGCCCTCCGGCCAGCGCAAACGCGCTAGATACGCCGCACACGACACATCATCGGGAAACCACGCCCGAAACTCCTGATACGTCCGCGGATAGTCCACCCCGCCGACCGGACCCACACCAGCAAAATCCACGCTGACCAGCATAAGTCCACTTAAGCAGATAAGCAGTAAGCATGTTCGAATCAAGTGCGGTTGCAGCCGTCGATCCGCATGCCGACGAGGCCGCGCTGATAGCGCGGATCGCCGAGTTGGAGGCGGCCAAGTCGGCGGCCGCCGCGGGCCAGGCGCGTGCGGCAGTGGAGCTGGATGCACTGCGTCGCTCCAATGAGGCCGACGCGGCGGTTCCGGCCGCCCAGCGTGGCCGCGGGGTGGCCAGCGAGATCGCCTTGGCGCGACGGGATTCCCCGGCTCGGGGTGGGAGGCATCTCGGGTTCGCGAAGGCGTTGGTATACGAGATGCCGCACACGCTCGCTGCCCTGGAGGCCGGGCGGTTGTCGGAGTGGCGGGCGACGCTGATCGTGCGGGAATCGGCCTGTTTGGATGTCGACGATCGCCGGGGGCTGGACGCCGAGATGTGCGCCGACGGGTCGAAGCTGGACGGGATGGGTGATGCGCGGATCGCGGCGGCTGCCCGGGCAATCGCCTACCGGCTCAACGCGCGGGCGGTGGTCGATCGCGCGGCCAGGGCCGAATCCGAACGCACGGTGACGATTCGGCCGGCCCCCGACACCATGACATGGGTGACGGCACTTCTCCCGGTGGCCAAAGGTGTGTCGGTCTACGCGGCGCTCAAGCGCGCCGCCGACACCACGTTCGACGATCGCACACGCGGCCAGGTGATGGCCGACACGCTGGTCGAGCGCATCAGCGGGCGACCCGCCGAGGTGGCCCAACCGATCGCGGTCAACCTGGTCATCTCCGACGAGACGTTGCTGGGTCATGACGACACCGCCGCGGTGGTCGACGGGTACGGCCCGATACCGGCTGCCGTGGCCCGCCACCTGGTGAACGACGCGGTCATCGATACGCGGTCTCGGGCAACGCTGCGGCGGCTCTATCGGCGGCCCCGCTCAGGGGCCATGGTGGCCATGGAGTCGCGCGCGCGTTGCTTCCCGAAGGGGCTCGCCACGTTCATCGGGCTGCGCGATCAACGCTGTCGCACGCCTTACTGTGACGCTCCGATCCGCCACCGCGACCACGCCCAGCCGCGTCATCGCGGCGGTGCGACCTCTGCGGCGAACGGACTCGGGATGTGCGAACGCTGCAACTATGCCAAGGAAGTGCCCGGCTGGCGGGTTGCCGCCACGATAGACGAAACGGGCAGGCACACAGCCGAATTCACGACACCCACCGGGACGCACTACCACTCCGGCGCACCACCGCCACCAGGACCGCTCGAGATTTTCGTCAGTGAGGTGGAAGCCCGGATCGGTGTCGCGCTGGCCGAGCTCCACGCCGCCTAAGCTGGCGGATATGACAGGCTCGTCTTCTTCAGGCTTTTCCGGATTGCAACGTATGGACTTCGATGCGCTTTACCGCGGTGAGAGTCCCGGCGAAGGCATCCCGCCGATGGCCGCACCACCGTGGGATACGAAGGCGCCAAAAGAGAATGTCATCGCATGGCACACCAACGGCTGGGTCCACGGTGACGTACTCGACATCGGCTGCGGGCTCGGCGACAACTCCGTCTACCTGGCCAAGAACGGGTACCGGGTGACGGGGCTGGACATCTCCCCCACCGCGCTGATCACCGCCGAGCGGCGGGCCTCGGACGCCGGGGTCGAGGTGACGTTCGCGGTGACCGACTCCACCAAGCTCGAGGGCTACACCGACGCATTCGACACCATCGTCGACAGCGGCATGTTCCACTGCCTCGACGACGACGGCAAGCGCAGCTACGCCACCGCGGCGCACCGGGCGACCAGGCCGGGCGCCACCCTGCTCATCAGCTGCTTCTCCGACGCCAACCCGCCCGGCGAATGGCCGCGGCCGGCGGTGTCCGAGCAGACGCTGCGCGACGTCCTCGGCGGCACCGGCTGGGATATCGAGTCGCTGGAACCCGCCACGGTGCGACGCGAGGTGGAGGGGAATGAGATCGAAATGGCGTTCTGGTACGTCCGCGCGCAGCGCCGCGACTAACCTAACCGCGTGAATCGCTTGAACCTCCAGGTCAATCAGGCCTCCATCCGAGAGGTCTGCGACGCCGGCCTGCTGGCGGGTGCGGTGACGGTGGTCTGGCAGCGCGGGGAACTGCTGCAGGTCAACGAGATCGGCTACCGCGACATCGACGCGGGGCTGCCGATGCGCGGGGACACGCTCTTTCGCATCGCGTCGATGACAAAGCCGGTCACGGTCGCGGCGGTGATGAGCCTGGTCGACGAGGGCAAGCTGGCGCTGAAAGACCCGGTCGTGCGCTGGGCGCCGGAGCTGGCCGACGTGCGGGTGCTGGACGATCCGCACGGTCCGCTGGACCGGACGCACCCGGCGCGGCGCGCCATCCTGATCGAGGACCTGCTCACGCACACGAGCGGGCTGGCCTACGCGTTCTCGGTGTCCGGGCCCATTTCGAAGGCCTACATGCGGCTGCCGTTCAACCAGGGCCCGGACGCCTGGCTGAGCGAGCTGGCCAAGCTGCCGCTGGTGCATCAGCCCGGCGAGCGGGTCACCTACAGCCACGCCATAGACCTGCTGGGCGTCATCGCTTCCCGCATCGACGGCAAGCCTTTCTACCAGGTTCTCGACGACCGGGTCCTGGGCCCGGCGGGCATGCCCGACACCGGATTCTTCGCTTCCGCCGAGGCGCGCCGTCGCGCCGCCACCATGTACCGGCTCACCGACGAACACGAGCTGCAGCACGGCGTCATGGGGCCGCCGCACATCGAGCCGCCCTCGTTCTGCAACGCCGGCGGCGGGTTGTGGTCGACCGCCGACGACTACCTCCGGTTCGTGCGGATGCTGCTCGGCGACGGGACGGTCGACGGCGTGCGGGTGTTGTCCCCGGACTCGGCCCGGTTGATGCGGACCGACCGGCTCACCGACGAACACAAGCGACACAACTTCCTGGGGGCGCCGTACTGGGTCGGCCGCGGGTTCGGATTGAACCTGTCCGTGGTGACCGATCCGGAGAAGTCCGCCCCGCTGTTCGGGCCTGGCGGGCTGGGGACCTTCAGCTGGCCCGGCGCCTACGGGACGTGGTGGCAGGCCGACCCGAGCGCGGACCTGATCCTGCTGTACCTGATCCAGAACCTGCCCGACCTGACCGTGGACGCGGCCACGGCCGTCGCGGGCAACACGTCGCTGGCGAAACTCCGCACGGCGCAACCGAAGTTCGTCCGCCGCACCTATCAAGCGCTCGGCCTCTAGCGCCATGGTCGATTACCCGCCCGACCGCATCAGCGGACCGCGGCTGGTGCTGCGCCCGCCCGTGCTCGCCGACGCCGGCGCGCTCTTCCAACGGGTCGCCCGCGACCCCGAGGTCACCAAGTATCTGTTGTGGGCACCGCATCCCGACGTGGCGGCGACGCGGCGGGTGATCACCGAAAAGCTCAACGCCAGCGACGACGAGCGGACCTGGGCGATCGAGCTGAAGCACAGCGGCGACATCATCGGGCTGACCAGCTGCCGGCGCCCGGTGCCACACTCGGTCGAGATCGGTTACTGCCTCGGTCGGCGATGGTGGGGCAAGGGCTACATGTCCGAGGTGCTCGACCTGCTGCTGACCGCGCTGCAGGCCGATCGCCATGTGTATCGCGTCTGGGCGACCTGCAGCCCCGACAACGAGCGCTCGGCGCGCTTACTCGAGCACGCCGGTTTCGTCTTGGAGGGGCGGCTGGCCCGCCACGCCGTCTACCCCACCATGGGGCCCGAACCGCAGGACGCCCTGCTGTACGCCAAGATCCTGCGCTGACCCTGCCCTGAGCGCACTTTCGAAGTCACCTACGGATACTCGTCAAGAAATCGCCTTGGCCGCAAGCTAATTCGTCCAACACGGCCAGTGCGGCCGTCCGTGCCGGCGATCACGAAACACCGACCACCGTCTCATTGCCCTTGGTTTGTGGCCGCACCGCACTTTCCAAGCCGGGCGGGAGTAAACGGAACGGCACCAACGGCACCGCCGCCAACGGGAACAACCCGCAAAGCGCCCAGGCCGCCGGGTATCCGGCCGTCATGATCAGTGCCCCGAAGAGCGGCGGTCCGGCGGCCGCTACCAGCCGCTGTGTGGTGTTCTGCATGCCCAACGCCCGTCCGCTCCAGAACGGCCCGGCCAACTCGGTGATTGCGGTGGCCTCCAACCCATTATCGAGCACCGATACCACCGAAATGGCGACCATCAGCAACACGTCGTAACCCGAACCGGTGTTGTCGGTGAGGGCAAGCGGGAACAGGGTCAGGGCGGCGGCGATGGCAATTGCGCGGACCGGTCGCATCCGCGAGCCGACGCGATCAGACCAGCGGCCGACCGCGATTCGGCCCATCGCGCCGAGCATTTGGGAGAGGGTGACCAAACCGCCGGCGGCCGCCACCGACCAGCCATGGTGGTCCATCAACCACACGAGCATGAAGGTCACGGTCACCGTCTGCGGCATCATCAGCAGGCCGGCCACGGCGTGGATTCGCCACAACACAAACGATCCGCGATACGGACTGGCAAGTTCTTCCTCAGTGGCTTGCTTGCGGGATTTCCTTGGCGGATCGACGATTCCGAGCGCGCTGGCCACTGCCGCCACCGTACATATAAGCGCCAGGAACATCAGTCCCGAACGGGGACCTCGTTCGGACAGCTCCGGTATGACCAACGCGCCCAAGGCGATTCCCAATGGCTGCGCGGTTTGGCGGATGCCCATTGACAGGCCGCGTTGCCGCGGCGGAAACCAGGCGGACACCAGCCGGCCGCCGGCCGCGTTACAACTGGCCGCGGCCATCCCGCCGAGGAACAAATAGATACCCATCCACACCATCGAATGTGCCGACGCCGCAGCGTAGGCCGCAGCCGCAGTGAGCGCTGAGCCCGCCGTCAGCACGATCCGCTCGCCGACGCGGTCCAGCACGTAACCCCACAGAACCAGCGTGACCACCATGCCCCAACTCGGCATCGATGCCAGCAGGCCGGCTTCGGTCAACGAGATGCCGCGGCGAGCCTCTAGCGAAGGGATCAGGAACGCAACGCCATTGATGAAAAGGAAACTTGCCGTTACCCCCAACGAGATGATCATGACCGACCACCGCGCACCCGCGCCGAGATCGAACGTCGTGTCCGATTCCTTCAGCATGCACCCATGTTGGCACAGCGCTTGGCGGCCACCGGGCTTCGCGACGGCCGCAAGAGCAATGAATCTTATTGAACGCTAAGGTAATTCCTAACTGGTAGCCAGCTTGGGCGCAGGGATGCGCTTTCGCATGCACCTGAAATATGTTGAACAACTTGTAGTTTGGGATCGCGGGCGGAAGTTCCACGTCATGTTCGGGCGGCACCGGTGGCCACAGTGAAATTCAAAGGTTACTCACAAGCATTTTCGGGCCGATCCGTCACCGGACAGCTCATTGATGGATCTCAGCGATTTCTCAGCGTGGGTGCGGTAGACATGCACAACAACCAAACCGGAAGATCACTGTGTGACGAATGACGCTGCAAAACATGCTCTGACGAAGGTGCCGGCGGTCACCCTGGGCTTTTGGGTGATCAAGATCTTGGCGACGACGCTGGGCGAGACGGGCGGCGACACCGTCACGATGACGCTGAACTGGGGTTACGCGGCCGGGGTTACGCTGTTCGGCCTCGCGCTGCTGGCACTGGTTGTCGCGCAGATCCTCGCCAAGCGTTTCCATGCAACTCTGTACTGGGCGACGATCGTGGCCTCCACGACGTTCGGCACGACGTTGGCCGATTTCGCTGACCGATCGCTGGGGATCGGCTACACCGGCGGTTCACTTCTGCTGTTAGGCCTTCTCCTGGCCACCTTGGGACTTTGGCGCTGGTCGGAGGGGACCGTATCGGTAAGCACCGTCTCGACGCCGAAAGTCGAGGCTTTCTACTGGGCAACCATCACCTTCTCGCAGACGCTGGGCACCGCGCTCGGCGATTGGCTCGCCGACACTCGCGGATTCGGTTACGAACGCGGCGCGTTGGTATTCACGGCGGGTCTTGCTGTGGTCGTAGCCATGTATTACTGGACCGACGTGTCGCGTGTCGCCTTGTTTTGGGTCGCATTCATACTGACCCGGCCCTTGGGCGCAACCGTGGGGGACTTCATTGATAAGCCGGTCGCCGACGGCGGCCTGGCCTTGAGCCGCCCATTGGCCTCGGCGGTCATCGCCGTAGTTATCGTGGTGTTGCTCATCATCCTGCCCCAACGCCCGGGACGACACCCCGGCCACGCGAGTGAGAGCGCGGCAGAAGCCTAATCAGCGGGCGACACCAACTCAGCTCAGACAACTTCCGGCCGTGATGGAAGCCAGGTAATCCAACCGTTCAGGCGCCTTCGGTAACCGCCTGCACGGTGCTGTCACCGTTGCGCGCCGAGGCATCCGCGGGCAGCGCGAACACCGGGAACGCCGAACCGACCGCGGCCGTCGCCGCGTTCCGTTGCGCCTCCATTCGTGCCAGCGCGGTCTCGGTGAAGACCGACAGCCCGAGTTCGGGGTTGTAGCCGTGGATCTCTTTGACGTCGAGCTGCGCGAGGAAATACACGATCTCCTTGGAGACCACCTGGCCCGGGACCAGGACCGGGAAGCCGGGCGGGTAGGGCACCACGAACGTGGTGGACACCAGGGTCTTGCCCTCGGCCAGCCGTCGCCCGGCCATGCCGATCAGCACGTGCTCGCGGTCCGCCTCCTCGTATCCGGCGTAGAAGGCCGAACGCATGTCGCCGAACTTGCAGGCGTCGACGGGACGAAAGGCGACGTCGAATTCGCTGAAATCGGGTAGGTGCGGCAGGTCCTCGGTGATCTCCTCCACCCGGCGCTGCTGCAGGGCGCGGTCCTCCTTGCCGCCGAAGCTCTCGCTGCGCTCGAAGTCGGTCGCGATCCGCCGCAGCACGTCGAGCAGGTAATGCACGCTCGACCAGGTGACCCCGATGGTGAAGATCAGCAGCACGCTGTTGATCGAGGTCTTGTTGATCTGGATGCCGAACCGGTCCATCAGGATCTTCTCGCGGAAGTCGTACCCGTTCATTCCGGTCTTGCCGACGAACAGGGTGACCCGAGTCGCGTCGAGCACGAACTGGTCTGACCGCCACGCCTCGTTCCACTCGGCCAGCGCGCCCTGCCTGACCTGGCGGTACGAACTGACCGACGACGCCCGGAACTCGTCGGGCACCAGGTCGGACTCGTCGAGGATGCGGAACCACTTGCCGATCAGCCGGTCCTTGCGGACCCGGTGGCGGAACACCAGCGACATGTTGTACACGTTGCGGACCAACTCGAAGCCTTCGATGTCGACCTGCCGACGCGCCAGGTCCAACGACGCCAGCAGCTGCTGGTTCGGCGATGTCGAGGTGTGGGTCAGAAACGCCTCGACGAACTCGTCGCGGGTCAGCGCCTTGAAATCCTGGTCGCGGACATGGATCATCGACGCCTGCCGAAACGCCGACAGCGACTTGTGCGTGGAGTGCGTGGCGTATACCCGCACCCGCGCGCGGCCGGGGTCGGGAAGCAGCCGGCGATCCACCCACTCGGATCGGTCGACCCCCTCCATCGACGCGGCCCAATCCCGGTACTCCGCAGCGTATTCCGGTGACGCCAGCATCTGCTCGAGGCGTTCCGCGGACACCATCGCGGTCCGCTGCCGGGCCCACGGCACCGCGGTGGCAAACGCGTACCACGCCTCGTCCCACAGGAAGCAAATGTCCGGCTTGATCGCCAGCACTTCCTCCATCACCCGGCGGGGGTTGTAGACGACGCCGTCGAAGGTGCAGTTGGTGAGCAGCAGCATGCGCACCCGATGCAGCTGGCCGACGGCCTCGAGCTCGAGCAACGCCTTCTTGATCGTGTGCAGCGACACCGCGCCGTAGATCGCGTACTCGGGCAGCGGGTAGGCGTCCAGGTACCGCGGGTAGGCCCCGGCAAGCACCAGGCCGTAGTGGTGCGACTTGTGGCAGTTGCGATCGATGAGCACGATGTCGCCCGGGCGCGTCAGGGCCTGCACGACGATCTTGTTGGCGGTTGAGGTGCCGTTGGTGACGAAATAGGTGTGATTGGAGTTCCACGTCACGGCCGCCTTGTCCATCGCCGCCTTGATGTTGCCGTGCGGGTCCAGCAGCGAGTCCAACCCCCCGGACGTGGTCGACGTCTCGGCCATGAAGATGTTGCGGCCGTAGAACTCGCCCATGTCCTGCAGGGACTTGGAGTTGAAGATGCTTGCGCCCCGCGCGATGGGAAGCGCGTGGAATTGGCCCACCGGGGCCGCCGCGTAGGCGCACAGGGCGTCGAAAAACGGTGTGGCGAAACGGTTTCGCAGGCCGGCGAGCACGGTGCTGTTCAGGTCGGTGACGTCGTTGAGCCGGTAGAACGTTCGGTCGTAGACGTCGGGTTCGTCCTCGGTCTCCGCGGCGATCGACTCGTCGGTGAGCAGGTAAAGGTCGATGTGTGGCCGCAGCTCCCTGATCCATTCGGCGCATTCCACCCAGTCCTGGGTGTTCATCGCCGCCGCCTCGTCGTCGGCGGCACCCAGCAGCGTGTTCATCAACGGCACCCGGTCGCGCGACCGCAGCGGCAGGTCGTGGCGGATGATCGCCGCCTGGATCTCGCCGTTCAGCGCGACCGCGGTGATGGCGTCCTCGATGCTTCCCACCACGAGCAGCTCGTACTGCACCTCGTGGGACGGGTTGCGGAGCGCCCGCAGGCACTCGGCCAGGCTGTCCGGGGCCGTCACCGGGGCGTCGTCGGCGAGCAGCACGGTGTAGAACTGCTGCTGTTTGGCCTGCGCCACCAGCTCCTGCTCGGCCAGGGACGCGGACGTGTCGAACAGCCCCGCGCGGTCGCCGTATTCGCACAGCAGGCGCACGGCCAGCGACACCTCCTCGGCCAGCCGCACCGTCGACCGCATGTCGAGGTGGGCGCGGAAGGTCGCCAGGTTTGCCGAACCCGGGTACAGCCAGTACCGCTCGTACGCCCCGAGCCGATCCATCAGCCGCCGCACCCGGCACACGTCGTGGTCGATGTCCAGCCCGGCACGGTTGACCTCCGCGAGGTGACGGCACGCGTCGTCGAGCAAATTCCACGTGTCCAGGCGGGTGTACGACGGGTTGGCGACCGCCGCCAGCGCGGACACACGAAGTCGACGCGGGCGGGCGCTGTTTCGATTCATGTCGTCACCTTCTTCGCATCAGTGCAGGTCGTAATTATCCCGCGCCAGACGGAAATAATGACCGCTGCTGCCGTCTGAGCATGTCATGCCCGAGATTTCGCTGTCGCACGTGAGCGAGTTCAGCGACCGGGTCTGGCCGTAGTCCAGCACCGCGGATCCGGGGTCTTTGAGCGTGTCTGTGTGGCAAGACATTTGGGGCGCGCTGCCCTGCCGCATACTGACCCGATCCCCCCAGCCTCCCATGCACGGCGTCGGGCGGGGCGGCGCGACCCAGGTGTGGTCGCGGATCTCGCACACCGCGAAGGTCGTCGCATCCGACTGACCCAGGCCGCAGTAGACGTTTCCCGACGGTGACTGAAACGAGTAGTACGGGCTCGGCGTGCGCGATCGCCGCGCATGGCGACAACGCCATCGCGGCGAGTGACAGCGAGACCGCCACGGTCGCCGTCTGTTTCATCATGAAACGCAGCATTCCACAGGTAGCCGCTATTGTGGCCCGCCCGCGTTCGCCGCGGGGTCGTTTCGCCGACTGTCAAACCGGGTCGGTCAGCGATCCAGTTCTTCGTCGCCGTCGTCCAGGACCCGCCGATCTGGCCGGCTGCCGTCCATCCACCGCAGCACCGGAAGCTCCCAGCGGCGCGCCGGCAGGTCGGTGACGTCGCTCAGCGACCGCACCACGGCCTGCGTCAGCCCCATGATCGCGGCCATCACCGGCAGCAGCGGCTGCAGCGGCTTGGCCGCCGAGCGGACCGTGCTGATGCGGCGGGCCACGATCAGGCGTTCGATCGAGTGATACAGCCAGGCGCCAACGCCCAGCGCGTAGATCGAGAGCGCCGACGCGACGATGGTCCACCCGTAGGCGGCGCACACGACGGCGCCCAGCACGACCGTCGCGGCCAGGAAGGCCGCGACGGCGACGCGCAGTTCCAACCGCGTCACCGCTGGGGTCCCTGCTCCTCCGGTGTGCCGTGGGTGCCGGAACGGACCGCCCGGGCGGCCGCCCGGATCTGCGGCGTCACCAGCATGACCTGGCCCAGCACCCCGTTGACGAAGCCCGGCGATTCGTCGGTGGACAGCTCCTTGGCCAGCTGGACGGCCTCGTCGACGGCTACCGGCTCCGGGACGTCGTCGGCGTAGAGCAGCTCCCACACCGCGACCCGCAGAATGGCCCGGTCCACCGCGGGCAGCCGGTCCAGCGTCCAGCCCTGTAGGTGCGAGCTGAGCAGGTCGTCGATGTGCGCGGTGTGCGCACTGACCCCTCGGGCCGCCGCGGCCGTGTACGGGTTCAGCGGCGCCACATCCGGGTTCGCTTCGGCCAGCGCGGTGCGAACGTCGGCGACCTCCGCGGGGGTCAGCCCTCGGGCCTCGGCCTCGAACAGCAGGTCGACGGCGCGCTTGCGCGCCTGATGACGTCCCTTAACAGGCATGGGACCTGCTCACGCGTTGACGCGGCCCAGGTAGCTGCCGTCGCGCGAGTCCACCTTCAGCTTGTCTCCGGTGTTGATGAACAGCGGCACTTGGATCTGCGCGCCGGTCTCCAGGGTGGCCGGCTTGGTGCCCGCGCTGGACCGGTCGCCCTGCAGGCCCGGCTCGGTGTGGGTGACCTCGAGTTCGACGGTCACCGGCAGCTCGATGTACAGCGGCGCTCCGTTGTGGAACGCCACCTGCACCGGCAGGCCCTCCAGCAGGAACCGGGCGGCGTCGCCGACCAGGGACTCCGGCAGCGGGTGCTGCTCGTAGTCGTCGCTGTCCATGAACACGAAGTCCGCGCCGTCGCGGTACAGGTAGGTCGTGTCGCGCCGGTCCACGGTGGCGGTGTCCACCTTCACCCCGGCGTTGTAGGTCTTGTCGACCACCTTGCCGGACAGCACGTTCTTCAGCTTGGTGCGCACGAAGGCCGGCCCCTTGCCGGGTTTGACGTGCTGAAACTCGACGATCTGCCACAGCTGGCCGTCGATCGCCAGCACCAGTCCGTTCTTGAAGTCGGCAGTCGTTGCCACGGTCGGTGTATCTCCTAGAGGATGGCCAGTTCTTTGGGGAACCGGGTCAGCAGTTCCGGGGTCTCCCCGGCGGTGTGTGACGTTTGTGGCGTTGTCTCAGAGGCCACTACCAGGGTGTCCTCGATGCGGACACCGCCGCGGCCGGGTAAGTAGACGCCGGGCTCCACGGTCACCACGGAGCCCGCGAGTAGTGTACCGGCGGATGTGGCCCCGATTCCCGGCGCTTCGTGGATCTGCAGGCCCACGCCGTGCCCCAAACCGTGGCCGAACTGCTCGCCGTAGCCGGCATCGGCGATCAGCTGGCGGGCCGCGGCGTCCACGTCGCGCAGGCCGGCTGCCCGGCTTCAACGCCTCGCGTCCGGCCCGCTGCGCTTCGGCGACCAGCTGATAGATCTCCAGCTGCCAGTCGGCGGCCTTGCCCAGCACGAACGTGCGGGTCATGTCGGAGTGGTAGCCGGCGACCAGCGCGCCGAAGTCGATCTTGACGAAATCGCCCTCCGCCAGCACCGCGTCGGTCGGACGGTGGTGCGGGATCGCCGAATTCGGCCCGGCGGCCACGATGGTGTCGAACGAGATCGCATCCGCGCCGTGGTCGAGCATCAGCGACTCCAGCTCGCGGCTCACCTCGCGTTCGGTTCGGCCGGGCCGCAGCCCGCCGCGCGCCACCAGGTCGGCCAGCGCGGCGTCGGCCGCCTCGCAGGCCAGACGCAGCAGCGCCACCTCGCCGGCGTCTTTGACCTCGCGCAGGGCCTCGACGGTCCCGGCGGCCCGCACCAGCTCGGTGGTCTCGCCCGACTTCCGTTCTTCCAGCTCGCCCTTCAGCGCGTCGAATCCGTCGACGGTGACCACATTGCTTTCGAAGCCGAGCTTGCCGACGCCCGCGTCGGCGGCCAGGCCAACCAGGTGGCGCGCGACGGCCCGCTCGATGGCGACCTCGAGATCGGGTGCCTGCGCCGCCGCCTGGGTGCGGTAGCGGCCGTCGGTGGCCAGCACGGGACTGCGTTCATCGGCGAACACCAGCAACGCGCCGTTCGAGCCGGAGAAACCCGACAAATAGCGCACGTTGATCAGGTCCGTGACCAGCATCGCGTCCAGCCCACCGGCACCGATTTGCGCTTTCAGATTGTCTCGACGCTGCGAATGTGTCACGACCCTTGACGGTACTCGCTACGCTTTGCATCCATGAGGAGCTGGATGGTGCGTGGATTGGTGTTCGCCGCCGCGATGGTCGTCGTCCGTTTGTTTCAGGGGACGCTGATCAACGCGTGGCAGACGCAGGCCGGGCTGATCAGCATAGTGCTTCTGCTCTTGTTCGTGATCGGCGTTGTCGTGTGGGGGTTGTTGGACGGCCGGGCCGACGCCACAGCCAACCGGGATCCGGATCGCCGCCGGGATCTGGCGATGACCTGGCTGCTGGCCGGCCTCGTGGCGGGCTTCCTCAGCGGCGCGGTCTCCTGGCTGATCGCCCTGTTCTACAAGGGCCTGTACACCGGGGGGCTGATCAACGAGGTGACGACGTTCGCGGCGTTCACCGCGCTCATGGTCTTCCTGCCGGGGATCGTCGGCGTGTCCGTGGGCCGCTGGCGGGTGGACCGGCAGTTCGAGAAGACGCCGGAGAAACACCACGGCCTCGACGTCAAGCGGGACGGGGACACCGACGTCTTCTCCGCCGTTCGCGGCGACGACACGCCGACCGGCGAGATACCCGCGCAGACGGCGCCCGGCGCCCATGCCGAGGAACGCACCGGGGCGATCGCCACGGCCGAACGCGAGGCACCCACGGAAACAATCCCGACCAGGGGGCACGAAGCGGCTACGGAGACGATCCCCACGGCCGGCGACGATGCGAAGACCGAGGTGATCCGCACGGACATCGACCCCAGGCACGCCAAGCCGGGCTCGGAGCCGGAGAAGGGTTAACCCTCAGTCCCTGCCTCAGCCAGGTAGCGCAGGGCAAGCAGGTAGCCCTGGATTCCCAGCCCGACGATCACTCCGGTCGCGACCGGGCTGATGTAGGAGTGACGCCGAAACTCTTCGCGCGCATGCACATTGGAGATGTGCACCTCGATCAGGGGCGCGCTCAGCTCGGCGCACGCATCGCGCAGCGCCACCGATGTGTGCGTCAGGCCCCCGGCGTTGAGGATCACCGGCTCGCCGGCATCGGCGGCCAGGTGGATCCAGTCCAGCAGCTGGG
The DNA here is from genome assembly GCA_963802525.1 of uncultured Actinomycetota bacterium. Classification (GTDB taxonomy): domain Bacteria; phylum Actinomycetota; class Actinomycetes; order Mycobacteriales; family Mycobacteriaceae; genus Mycobacterium. The sequence goes on from CAWDJC010000036.1 coordinate 81,794, forward strand.
CTTCGTCATCACTTTGCCGCACAACCGCTTTGAGGCCCAGGGCGACGGCTTCGCGCTCGATCAGCGCGGCCAGCTGATCGTGCGTCGTGTCCCCGTACACGTCGGGCTCGCGCCGGCCCAGCCGGCCCAGGTTGGGGCCGTTGATGACGTTCACCGTGACGGTCATGAGGCTTCGACCTCCCGGCAAAGGCCCGCGTAAGCGGCCGCCAGCAGCGACGGGTCCGGTCCCGTCAGCCGGCCCGGCTTGGCCAGCCCGTCGAGGACCACGAACCGGAGCACACCGGCCCGAGTCTTCTTGTCCCCGGCCATGTATTCCAGCAACTGCGGCAACGCGTCGGCGTCGTAGCTGACCGGCAGGCCGAGGGAAGTCAGGATGGTGCGGTGACGCCGCGCGGTGGCGTCGTCCAGCCGGCCGGCAAGCCTGGCCAGCTCCGCGGCGAACACCAGGCCCACCGACACCGCGGCGCCGTGCCGCCACTGGTAGCGCTCGCGGCGCTCGATCGCGTGCCCCAAAGTGTGGCCATAGTTCAGGATTTCGCGCAGCTCCGACTCCTTCTCGTCGGCGGCGACGACCTCGGCCTTGACGGCGATCGCGCGCCGGATCAGCTCCGGCAGCACTTCCCCCGCCGGGTCCAGCGCGGCCTGCGGGTCGGCCTCGATGAGGTCCAGGATCACCGGGTCGGCGATGAACCCCGCCTTGACCACTTCGGCCATCCCGGCGGCGAGTTCGTTGCGCGGCAAGGTTTCCAGCGTCGCCAGGTCGACCAGGACGGCGAGCGGCTGATGAAACGCACCGACCAGGTTCTTGCCCGCCTCGGTGTTGATACCGGTCTTGCCGCCGACGGCCGCGTCGACCATGCCGAGCAACGTGGTCGGCACGTGGACGATGTCGACGCCACGCAGCCAGGTGGCCGCCGCGAAGCCGGCGACGTCGGTGGCCGCGCCGCCGCCGAGGCTGACCAACGCGTCCTTGCGGCCGATTCCGATGCGGCCCAACACTTCCCAGATGAATCCCACGACCGGCAGGTCCTTGCCGGCCTCGGCGTCCGGGATCTCGATGCGGTGCGCGTCAACTCCCTTGTCGGCCAAGCGACTTCGGATCGCCTCGGCGGTCTGGGCCAGCACCGGTTGATGCAGGATCGCGACGCGGTGGCGGGTGGAAAGCAGGTCTTCCAGTTCGCCCAGCAGCCCGGTCCCGATCACCACCGGGTATGGCTGGTCGACGGCCACGTACAAGGTGACCGGACCGTTGTTCTCGGTCATTGGCCTGCTCTGCATGGATTGGGGACCGGCGCCTGCAGCCGCGACAGGATGTGGCGCACCACCGCCCCGGGATTGCGGCGGTTGGTGTCGACACGGATGGTCGCGACGCGCCGGTACAGCGGAACCCGCTTGGCCATCAGGGCGCGATATTTCTCGGCGCGATCGGGCCCGGCCAGCAGCGGCCGCACGGTGCTGCCGCCGGTGCGCCGCACCCCTTCGCGGGCGCCGATCTCCAGGTAGATGACGGTGTGCCCGGCAAGCGCGTCGCACACCCCCGGGCTGGTGACGGCGCCGCCGCCCAGCGAGAGGACGCCGTCGTGGTCGGCCAGCGCCGCGCGCACCACGTCTTCCTCGATCCGACGGAACTCCTGCTCCCCGTCGGTGGCGAAGATGTCGGCGATGCTGCGGCCGGTCTGCTGCTCGATCGCCACGTCCGTGTCGAGCAGGCTGACCCCGAGCGCCTTGGCCAGCCGCCGCCCGATGGTGGACTTGCCCGAGCCCGGTAGCCCCACGAGTACCGCTTTGGGTGCCATGTCAATAACCCCAGCGCCTAACCCGACATTCGCGCGGCGGGCGATTCCCGGTCGGCGACCGCGCGCTGGTAGGACTCGATGTTGCGGCGGGTTTCGCTCAGCGAATCGCCGCCGAACTTCTCCAGCGCCGCGCGGGCCAGCACCAGCGCCACCATGGTCTCGACCACGACCCCGGCGGCCGGCACCGCGCACACGTCCGAGCGCTGATGGATGGCGACGGCCTCGTCGCCGGTCGCCATGTCGACGGTGGCCAGCGCCCGCGGCACGGTCGAGATGGGTTTCATCGCGGCCCGCACCCGCAGCGCCTGCCCGTTGGTCATGCCGCCTTCCAGCCCGCCCGCCCGGTTGGTCGAGCGCACGACGCCGTCGGGCCCCGGGTACATCTCGTCGTGCGCACGGCTGCCGCGGCGGCGGGCGGTCTCGAAACCGTCGCCGATCTCGACGCCCTTGATCGCCTGTATGCCCATGACGGCGGCGGCCAGCTGACTGTCCAGCCGGTTCTCGCCGCTGGTGAACGATCCCAGCCCCACGGGCAGGCCCAGCGCCACGACCTCCACCACGCCGCCGAGGGTGTCGCCGTCCTTCTTGGCCGCCTCGATCTCGGCGATCATGGACTTTTCGGCGTCCTCGCCGAACGCGCGCACCGGGCTGGCGTCGATCGCGGGCAGGTCCTCCGGGCGCGGCGGCGGACCGTCGTAGGGCGCCGACGGGCCGATCGCGATCACGTGCGAGAGCACCTCGACGCCCAGCGCCTGACGCAGGAACGACCGTGCGACGGTCCCGGCCGCGACGCGGGCGGCGGTCTCCCGGGCGCTGGCCCGCTCCAGCACCGGCCGGGCGTCGTCGAAGCCGTACTTGAGCATGCCCGCGTAGTCGGCGTGGCCGGGCCGCGGCCGGGTGAGCGGGGCGTTGCGCGCCGAGTCTTCCAGTTCGGTGGGGTCGACCGGGTCGGTGGCCATCACGGTTTCCCACTTCGGCCACTCGGTGTTGCCGATCTCGATGGCGATGGGCCCGCCGAGGGTGACTCCATGGCGTATGCCGGACAGGATGGTCACCGCGTCGCGCTCGAACTTCATCCGCGCGCCGCGACCGTAGCCGAGGCGGCGGCGGGCCAGCTGATCGGCGATTTCGGTGGAGTTCACTCCCACGCCGGCGACCATGCCTTCGACCACGGCCACCAACGCGCGGCCATGGGATTCCCCGGCGGTTATCCAGCGCAACACCCGACCATCTTCCCATGTGGGCCCACGCGGACTTAAATCACAAAATGGCCAGGCCGACCGCGCCCGCGGTGGCCAGGCACATCGCGGGACCGTGCGGAACCGCGCGCACGCCGCGCAGCAACCCGACCACGCCCCACAGCGCCGTCAGCAGCGGCGCGGCCAGCGCCGCCAGGAACCACACCTCGGCGCCGAAACAGCCGGCCAACCCGCCCAGGCCGATGGCCAGCTTGACGTCGCCGGCCCCCATCGCCGGCGGCGCCATCAGGTGCACCAGCAGATATATCCCGGTCAAGGCCGCCGACCCGGCCAGCGCGGGCAGCCCGCGACCGGCCAACGCGGCGGCCACCAGGATCGCGACGGCCCCGGGCAGCGTCAGCAGGTTGGGCAACCGGCGTTGCCGGATGTCATAGCAGCTCAACACCGCCAGCCAGGTGAGCACCGCGCCGGCCACAACAGTGGCCAGCATTGCACGCATGCCGCGGCACGCTAGTGCAATTCCCCCAGGGCGCAAGCCATCGCCTCGCGCGGCGCGGGCAGCCCGGTGAACTGTTCCACCTGCGAAAACGCCTGGTGCAGCAACATCTGCAACCCGCCGATCACGCGGCCGCCCGCCGCCGCCACCGCGGCGGCCAGCGGCGTGGGCCACGGGTCGTAGACGGCGTCCAGCAGCACCGGGATCGCGGCGAACGCGTCGGCATACCGGGCGGCCACGTCCGCCGGAATGGTGCTGACCAGCACTTCCGCTGCGACGACCTCCTCGGCCAACTCGCCGCTGTCCAGCCCGCAGAACCGTGTCGCCACGCCGATGCGCGCGCCGAGGTCCACCAGCCGGGCCGCCTTCCGCGGATCCCGCGCCACGACGGTGATGCCGGTGACGCCGAGTTCGGCCAGGCCCGCGACCGCGGCCGGCGCGGTGCCGCCCGATCCACACACCAGCGCCCGTCCAGATGCCGTGCCCAGTGCCCCGCTGACCCCGTCGACGTCGGTGTTGTCGGCCCGCCACCCCGTCGCCGTGCGCACCAGGGTGTTGGCCGAGCCGACCAGGGCCGCGCGTTGCGTGCGCTCGTCGGCGAATCGCAGCGCGGCGAACTTGCCCGGCATCGTCACCGACACGCCGACCCACTCCGGCCCGAAGCCGCCGACCACGCCCGGCAGTTCCTCGGCGCCGCACTCGATGCGCTCGTAGGTCCAGTCGTGCAGGCCCAACGCGCGGTAGGCGGCCAGGTGCAGGTCCGGGGAGCGCGAATGGGCGATCGGCGAGCCCAGAACGCCGGCCTTTCGGGGCGCCTTGTCAGCGCGCGCTGTCGAGGACACCGTTGCGCTTAGCCAGCTCGATATTGGCCAAATGCTGCTGATAATCCTTCGTGAACAGCGTCGTGCCCTGGGCATCGATGGTGACGAAGTACAGCCAGTCGCCCGGCTCCGGATGCTCGGCGGCGCGCAGTGCGTCGACGCCGGGCGAACAGATCGCCGTGGCGGGCAGTCCCTGGGACACGTAGGTGTTCCACGGCGTCCGCTGGGCGCGGTCAGCGTCGGTGGTGGCCACCTCCCGGCGGTCCAGCGGATAGTTCACGGTCGAGTCGAATTCCAGCGTGTGGTGGGCGTGCAGGCGGTTGTAGATGACCTGTGCCACCTTCGGGAAGTCCTGGGAATTGGATTCCTGCTGCACCAGCGAGGCGACCACCAGGATGTCGTAGGGCGACAAACCCATGGCCTGCGCGGAGTCTTGCAGGCCGGACTTCGTGTACTCCACGGCGCCGGCGCTGATCAGGCTGGTCAGGATGCTTTCGGCCGACGACGAGGGATCGACGTTGAAGGTCCCCGGTGCGATGAGGCCTTCGATCCGGCGATGGTCCTTGCCCAGCTCGGTGACCGGCTCGACGGCCCACGGCGGGACCGCCAACGCCGTCGGCATGCTGTTGGTTGCCGCGGCGCGCAGGTCGTCCATGGAGACGCAGCGCCGGTTGCCGTCGAGATCCACACAGGTGGCACGCGAAATCAGCGTCAGGATGCCGGGCGTCACGAGGTTGGTCTTCATGTCGGTGGTGTCGTCGAGCTGACGGCCTTCCGGGATGACCAGGCGCCCCACCCGGCTGTTGGGGTCGGCCAGCCGCGCGACGGCGTTGGCCGCCGGGATCTCGGTGCGCAGCCGGTAAAAGCCGGGCTGGATGGAGTTGATCGCGGTGTTGCCGTGCGCGGCGTTGACGAACGCGCGGACCGTGGCGACCACGCCCTGGTTGTGCAGCGTCTCCCCGACCATGGTGGTCGAGTCACCGGCTTGGATCTGAATCACGATGTCGCGCTTGCCGTCACCGGCGTAGTCGTCCCCGGACCCGAACACCGTGTTCCAGAGCCTGGTGCCGACGAAGACGGCGACCACCACCACCACGACGAACAGCGCGAGGGAGGCCCTGCCGGCGAAGCGCCGCCGCCGCTCGCTCCGTTCTGCGCGTCGGCGCGCCCCTCGGTCGACGCGGCTCATCCTGCGCCGGGGCGGCCCGGCCGCGCTGGGCTCGGCCCGCTCGCGCCGTGCGCTCTCAACCATCGGTGACCTCTGTCGCCACCTTTTTGGCACCCTCAGCCCGGCGTTGATCCAGCCAGCTCTGCAGGATCGCCACCGCCGCCGCCTGGTCGATCACCGCCCGCTGCTCCTTGGCCCGCACACCCGCGGCCCGCAGCGACCGCTGGGCGCTCACGGTGGTCAGCCGCTCATCGGCCAGCCGCACCGGTATGGGAGCAATCCGCCGGGCCAGCGTCTCGGCCAGCTCGATGGCGTCCTGGGCCGACGGCCCGGTGCGGTCGGCCAGGGTTCGCGGCAGTCCGACGACCACCTCGACCGCCTCCAGCTCGGCGGCGAGCTCGGCCAGCCGGCGCACGTGCTTGCCGGAACGGTCGCGGCGCACCGTCTCCACCGGAGTGGCCAGGATGCCGTCGGGGTCGCTGGCGGCCACGCCGATGCGCACACTGCCGACGTCGATGCCCAGGCTTCTCCCGGGTCGGGGCCCCCGCCCGGGGTCCTGGTCAGGATCGCCGGGCCGGTCGGGCAGGCGGCGCTGTGCGGAGACCACTCAACCGACCCGCGCTATCACGGCGATCTCGGAGCGCACCGCGTCGAGCGCCGCGTCGATACCGGTGGGGTCCTTTCCTGAGCCCTGCGCCAGGTCGGCCTTGCCGCCGCCGCGGCCGTCGACGGCCCCGGCGAGGTGCTTGATCAGGTCGTTGGCGCGGATGCCGAGATCTTGGGCGGCCGCATTGGCGGCGACCGCATAGGGCACGGTGGCACCCTCGCCCTCTGCGATGAGCGCCACCACCGCCGGATCGCTGCCCAGCTTGCCCTTAATGTCGCCGACCAGGGACCGCAGGTCGGCGGCCGTCATCCCGCTCGACATCCGCTGCGCCACCACACGCACGTTACCGATGCGCTCGGCGCCGGCGGCGGCATTGGTCGCGGCGGCCCGGGCGCCCGCGAGCCGGGCGCGTTCGAGTTCCTTCTCGGCGGCCTTGAGCCGCTCCACCAGGTTGGCGACCCGGCCCGGCACCTCTTCGGACGGCACCTTCAGCGACGACGCCAGCCCGGCCATCAGCGCGCGCTCCTTGGCCAGGTGGCGGAACGACTCCAGCCCGACGTAGGCCTCCACCCGGCGGATCCCGGAGCCGATCGACGATTCGCCCAGGATGGTCACCGGACCGATCTGCGCCGAGTTGTGCACGTGTGTTCCGCCGCACAGCTCCAGCGAGAACGGCCCGCCGATCTCCACCACCCGCACCTCGTCGGGATAGGCCTCGCCGAACAGCGCCATCGCCCCCATCGCCTTGGCTTTCTCGAGCTGCTCGGTGAACGTGTGCACCTCGAAGTCGGCCTGCACGGCCTGGTTGGTGACCTCTTGGATTTGTGAGCTCTGGGTGTCCGATAACGACCCCTGCCAGTTGAAGTCGAAACGCAGGTAACCCGGCCGGTTCAGCGATCCCGCCTGAACCGCGTTGGGGCCCAGCACTTGCCGTAGCGCGGCGTGCACCATGTGGGTGCCCGAGTGCCCCTGGGTGGCGCCCCGGCGCCAGCCCGGGTCCACCGCGGCGACGACGGTGTCGCCCTCCACGAATTCGCCGGACTCCACGTTAACCCGGTGCACCCAAAGGGTTTTGGCGATCTTCTGCACATCGGTGACGGCGGCCCGGGCGCTCTCGTTGGCGCCGGTTCCGCTGATCGTGCCCTCGTCGGCGATCTGCCCACCCGACTCGGCGTAGAGCGGGGTGCGGTCGAGCACCAGTTCGACCCGATCCGCGCCGTCGGTGCCGTGGGCGACCACCGGCACCCGCTTGCCGTCGACGAAGATGCCCAAAATTCTTGCCTCGGAAGTCAATTCGTCGAATCCGGTGAACTCGGTCGGTCCGGCGTCGACCAGCTCCCGGTAGGCGCTCAGGTCGGCGTGCGCGTGTTTGCGCGCGGCGGCGTCCGCCTTGGCGCGGCGGCGCTGCTCGGCCATCAGTTCCCGGAAGCCGATTTCGTCGACCTGCAGGCCGGCCTCGGAGGCCATCTCCAGCGTGAGCTCGATCGGGAAGCCGTAGGTGTCGTGCAGGGTGAAGGCGTCCGAACCGGACACCACCGCGGCGCCCGCCGCCTTGGTGGCGCCGGCGACCTCCTCGAACAGCTTCGAACCCGACGCCAGCGTGCGATTGAACGCGGTCTCCTCGGCGACGGCGATGCGCCGGATCCGGTCGAAATCGGTGACGAGTTCGGGATACGACGGGCCCATCGAGTCACGCACGGTGGCCATCAGTTCGCCGACGATCGGCTCCTCGATGCCCAGCAGCTTGGCCGAGCGGATCACCCGGCGCAGCAGCCGGCGCAGCACATACCCGCGTCCGTCGTTGCCGGGGCTGACGCCGTCGCCGATCAGGATCGCCGCGGTGCGGCTGTGGTCGGCGATGACGCGATAACGCACGTTGTCGGCGTGGTTGCCTTGCTCATCTTCCGGGTCGTAACCGCGCGGGGCGCGCGCGGCGACGACATCGATGACCGGCCTCAGCAGGTCGGTTTCGTAGACGTTGTGGACGCCCTGCAGCACGAACGCCACGCGCTCGACCCCCATGCCGGTGTCGATGTTCTTGCGCGGCAACGGCCCGAGGATCTCGAAGTCGGTTTTGTCCGTGCCTTCGCCGCGTTCGCTTTGCATGAAGACCAGGTTCCACAGCTCGACGTAGCGGTCCTCGTTGGCTATCGGGCCGCCGCCCATGCCGAATTCCGGTCCGCGGTCGTAGTAGATCTCCGATGACGGGCCGCACGGCCCGGGGATGCCCATCGACCAGTAGTTGTCCTCCATGCCGCGGCGCTGGATCCGCTCCGCCGGCAGCCCGGCGATCTCCTGCCACAGCTGGAAGGCTTCGTCGTCGTCGAAATAAACTGTGGCCCAGAGCCTTTCGGGGTCCAGGCCGTATCCGCCGTCGTCGAGACCGGTGGTCAGCAGCGACCAGGCCAGCTCGATGGCACGACGCTTGAAATAGTCGCCGAACGAGAAGTTGCCGGCCATCTGGAAGAAGGTGTTGTGCCGGGTGGTGATGCCCACCTCGTCGATATCGGGCGTGCGGATGCACTTCTGGATGCTGGTGGCCGTCGCGTACGGCGGTGTGCGCGGCGCCCAGGAAGAACGGCACGAACTGGACCATCCCGGCGTTGACGAACAGCAGGTTGGGGTCGTCGAGGATCACCGATGCGCTCGGCACCTCGGTGTGGCCCGCCTTCACGAAATGATCAAGGAATCGCTTCCTGATCTCGTGTGTCTGCACTTCTGGTCCGCTTCTTCCTGTTGCTTTGACTTGCTCTGATCGGGGATTCCCAGCCTATTCCCCCGGGTCGACCTCCCGGGGTGCCGTCCCACCAAGGGGGCTCGAGTGGCTCAGGGGGCCGCTAACCCTCCAAAAAGCTCAACCGCACCGACCGCCGCGGATTGTCCCGGTTGAGGTCAACCAGCACGATGCTTTGCCAGGTGCCCAGCTGCGGGTCACCGCTGGCGACCGGCACCGTCACCGACGGCGCGACGATCGCCGGCAACACGTGGTCGGCGCCGTGACCGGGTGAACCATGTGCGTGCCGGTAGCGCTCGTCGCGGGGCAACAGCCGTTCCAGCGTGTCGACCAGGTCGTCGTCGGAGCCGGCGCCGGTCTCGATGATCGCGACCCCGGCCGTCGCGTGCGGGACGAACACGTTGCACAGGCCGTCGCCGTAGCTGAAGCAGAACCGGCGCACCGCATCGGTCAGGTCGACGATGCAGCGACGCGCGGTGTCCACTTCCAGCACATCGGTATGCACCCGGTCAAGCCTACGGCGGAGCGGCTGGGACTGCCCAGGAGCGGCCAATTGGTTGTGAGCGCAGCCACATCCGCAAAGTCATTGCGAGCGGTACTCGGTTGGAGGAGTGTAGTGCGTGGACCGGTGGCGCCACCGGGGCGCTGCCCCGAACAAAGATGGGGTGGATCGTGTACGCACGCTCTACCACTATTCAGGCGCAACCCTCGTCCATCGACGCCGGAATTGCGCATGTTCGCGATGAGGTTATGCCGGCACTCCAGGCTATGGACGGATGCATCGGCGTATCCCTGTTGGTCGACCGGCGGTCTGGCCGGTGCATCGCTACCAGCGCCTGGGAGACCGAGGAGGCGATGCGCGCCAGCGGGGAATGGGTAACGCCGATCCGTGATCGGGCCGCGGAAATGTTCGGGGGGACGGCAGACGTCGACCAGTGGGAGATCGCGTCGATGCACCGTGACCACCGCTCGGCCGACGGTGCGGGTGTGCGGACGACCTGGGTCAGGGTGCCGCCGGACCAGGTTGACCAAGGCATCGAGTACTACAAGTCGTCCGTCCTGCCTCGGCTCGAGGATCTCGACGGGTTCTGCAGTGCCAGCCTGCTGATCGACCGCGCATCCGGGCGTGGCGTGTCCTCCGTGACGTTCGACAGCCTTGACGCGATGGAGCGCAACAGGGACCAGGCAACCGCCATTAAAAACGCGTCGATGCAGGAGGCGGGCGCCGGGGAACTCGACGAAAGCGAGTTCGAGCTCGTGCTGGCGCACCTGCGGGTGCCCGAGCTGGCCTGACATTCGGCCAGTAGTACCTATTGGCGTCTTGTCCTTCGCAGCCCGGCCAAGAGTTGGTCGGGCGGGGCGGCGCGTGCCCATGGCGGGGGGTTACCGGTAGGAGGAAGGTACTTGGTGGGACCGGTGGCGCCGCCGGGGTGCCGCCCCGACATGGGAGGGGTTGATCGTGTACGCACGCTCTACCACCATTCGAGGCGCAACCTCTGTCGGTCGACATTGGCATTGCGCACGTTCGCGATGTCGTCATGCCCGCCTTGCAGGAGATGAACGGGTATGTCGGGATGTCGCTGTTGGTGGACCGCCAGTCCGGCAGATGCATCGCGACCAGCGCCTGGCAGACGATGGAAGCGATGCGCGCCAACGCCGAGCGGGTGGCGCCGGTCCGCGACCGCGCCGCGTTGATGTTCGACGGCAGCGCCAAGGTCGAAGAGTGGGACATCGCTTTGCTGCACCGCGACCACCACTCGCAGGACGGGGCGTGCGTGCGGGCCACCTGGCTCAAGGTGGTGCCGGACCAGCTGAGCGGATCCCTGAACTTCTACCGGACGTCGGTGCTGCCGGAGATGGAGAAACTGGACGGGTTCTGCAGCGCCAGCCTGATGGTCGACCACCCCGCGTGCCGGCGGGCGGTGTCGTGCTCGACGTTCGACAGCATGGACGCGATGGCCCGAAACCGCGACCGGGCCACCGAGCTGCGCAGCATGCGCGTCCGGGATCTGGGCGCCGAGGTGATCGACGTGGCCGAGTTCGAGCTGGCGATCGCCCACCTGCGGGTGCCCGAGCTGGTCTGAGCGCCCGGGTTTCGCCGAGATCGACGCCAGCGCCGTCTTCTCGCACTTTTCGGCGCTCGCGTCGATTTCGGCGTCGCGGAAGCCGGTTAGGGCAGCGCGTCCCCGGGGAACCCACGGCAGGCGTGCACCTGGTAGGTGAAGACTCCCGCCGCCACCCCGGGATCGTCGCTCATGAGGGCGGTGGTCTCGTCGACCGTCGCGGCGAACACCCCGATGCCGCAGACGTCGGACTCGTCGGCGACCGGCAGCACCACCGCCAGCAGGCCTTCGTCGCGCAGCCCGAAGTTGCGCCGGCCGTGCTCCCAGACGATGCCCGGTGACGACTCGTCGCCGAACTTTGGGCCTCGCTTGAGGATCACGACGCTGTAGGTCTTGGCGGTGGGCAGCAGTCGGCCCATCTCCTCGTCGGTGAAGGTTTTCATGCCCGTCCCCTCTTCCGGATGATCGCGCGCAGCCGGTCCAGCCGGCCGGCCATCTCACGTTCTCCGCCGTGGCCGGTGGGCCGATAGTAGTCCACGCCCACCAGCTCGTCCGGCGCATATTGTTGGGCGACAACGCCGTCCGGGTCGTCGTGAGAGTACTTGTAGCCCTGGGCGTTTCCCAGGCCCGCCGCACCCGAGTAGTGCCCGTCGCGCAGGTGGGGCGGCACCAGGCCGACCTTGCCCGCCCTGATGTCCGCCATCGCCGCCGCCAGCGCGGTGGTGACCGCGTTCGACTTCGCCGCGGTGGCCAAATGGATGGTGGCGTGCGCCAGCGTCAGCTGCGCCTCGGGCATGCCGATCAGCTGCACGGTCTGGGCCGCGGCGACCGCCGTCTGCAGCGCGGTCGGGTCGGCCATGCCGATGTCCTCGCTGGCCAGGATCATCAGCCGGCGCGCGATGAACCGCGGGTCCTCCCCGGCGACCAGCATGCGGGCCAGGTAGTGCAGCGCGGCGTCGACGTCGGAGCCGCGCACCGACTTGATGAAGGCGCTGACGACGTCGTAGTGCTGGTCGCCGTCGCGGTCGTAGCGGACCGCGGCTTCGTCCAGGGACTGCTCGATGGCCTCGACCGTGACCCGCTCGCTCGCCTCGGCGGCAACCTCAAGCGCGGTCAGCGCGCGGCGCGCGTCGCCGGCGGCCAGCCGCACCAGGAGGTCGACGGCGTCAGGCTCCACCCGTACGCGCCCGCCGAGTCCGCGCGGGTCGTCGATCGCGCGCTGCACCACGGTGCGGATGTCGTCGGATGTCAGCGGCCGCAACTGCAGGATCAGCGATCGCGACAGCAGCGGGGCCACCACCGAAAACGACGGGTTCTCCGTGGTCGCCGCCACCAGCAGCACCACCCGGTTCTCCACGGCGGAGAGCAGGGCGTCCTGCTGGGTCTTGGAGAACCGGTGCACCTCGTCGATGAAAAGGACGGTCTGCTCCCCTCTGAGGAGGGCACTCCTCGCCTGGTCTATAACGGCCCGGACCTCCTTCACGCCGGCCGACAACGCCGACAGCGCCTCGAACCGGCGGCCGGTCGCCTGTGAGATCAGCGCGGCCAGGGTCGTCTTTCCGCTGCCCGGCGGGCCGTACAGGATGACCGACGCGACGCCCGAGCCCTCGACCAGGCGGCGCAGCGGCGATCCGGGCGCCAGCAAGTGGGCCTGCCCGACCACTTCGTCCAGCGATGCCGGCCGCATCCGGACGGCCAGCGGCGCACCGGCCGACACGCCCACGTCATGGTCGGTGGTCTGCGGTGCGCCGGGGAGGTCAAACAGACCGTCGGACACGGATTTAGGCATACCACGTCACAGCGACCGGGTGCGCCGGCCAAGACAGGCTGAAAACAATGCGGGCGTCTCGGCCACTTATTTGCTAAGTTCCGGTTTGCCAGTTTCCGTGCGCGTGCCCAAAAGTTGAATCCAACAGCTAGGACGGTCATGAGCCAGCCTCCCGAGTACCCCGGCACCCCGAACACCCCTCACGGTGGAAACCAGAACCCTCCCGGCTACCCACCACCGCCCGGCTACGGCGCACCGCCCCCGCCGCCTCCCCAGCCCCCGGGTTACGGCCCCCCGCCCGGCGGCTACAACCCTCCCGGCCCGCCCCCGCCACCCCCCGGCGGCCCCCCGCCGCCCGGTTACGGCGCACCTCCGCCACCGCCTCCCGGTTATGGCGCACCCCAGGCCGGTTACCCGCCGCAGCCGGGCTACGGTGGCGCGCCCGGTGGCCAGCCGGGCCAGCCGTTCAGCGTCGGTGACGCGTTCAGCTGGGCGTGGAACAAGTTCACGCAGCACGCCGCGGCGTTGGTCGTGTCGACCCTGATCTACGGGGTGCTGCTCGGCGTCGCCTACGGCGTGAGCGCGCTCGGCGGCGGCTTGGGTTCGACCACCACCACCACGAATACCGACGGCTACACCACCGCCACAACGAATGTCAGCGCCGGCGGGCTGGCCATCACGATCGTCGGCTACATACTCGCCTACGCGGTCGGGATCTTCGCCCAATCGGCGTTCCTGTCCGGATGCCTCGAGATCGCCGACGGACGGCCGGTGACCATCGGTTCGTTCTTCAAGCCACGCAACCTCGGCACGGTGATTCTCGCCGCGATCTCGTCGGCATTCTGACGGGGATCGGCTCGGTCTTGTGCTTCATTCCCGGCCTCATCGTTGGCATCTTCGCGCAGTTCACCATTCCGTTCGTCATCGATCGGTCGCAGGGTGCCATCGAAGCGTTGAAGTCCAGCTTCTCGACCGTCTCGTCGAACTTCGGCAACGCTCTGCTGGCGTGGTTGGTGCAGGTGGCGGCCATCATCGTCGGTTCGGTGCTCTGCGGTGTGGGCCTGCTCGTCGGGGGACCCGTCGCCGCGCTGGTGCTGATCTACACCTACCGCAAGCTTTCCGGCGGCCAGGTCGTCCCGCTGGCGCAGCAGGGCTACCAAGGCGGAGCACCCGCCGGGACCCCCGCCCGGGTACCAGCCGTCATAGGCATCGCACCGGCCGGGGCCTAACGGCCGTACGCTGAATTGCGTTGCGCTGCGGCCTTGTGGCGCTTGTGATGAGATCAGCGGATGAGCATCAAAGTTGCGCTGGAGCATCGCACCAGCTACACCTTTGACCGGCTGGTGCGGGTGTACCCGCACGTCGTGCGGCTGCGCCCGGCGCCCCACTCCCGTACGGCCATCGAGGCCTACTCGCTGCGCGTCGAACCGAGCGACCACTTCATCAACTGGCAACAGGACGTGGTGGGCAACTTCCTTGCCCGGCTGGTCTTTCCGAATCCCATGACCCGGCTGACCATCACCGTCGGGCTCATCGCCGACCTGAAGGTGATCAACCCGTTCGATTTCTTCATCGAGGACTGGGCCGAGACCTGGCCCGCCGGTGGGTGGACGTATCCCAAGGAGCTGGCCGACGACCTCAAGCCGTACTTGCGGCCCGTCGACGAAGACGGCCCGGACTCTGATGGGGCCGGCCCCGGCGAGCTCGTGCAGGCCTGGTTGCGCAACTTCACGGTGCCGGACGGCACTCGCACCATTGACTTCCTCGTCGCGCTCAACCGCGCCATCAATGCCGACGTCGCCTACAGCCTGCGGATGGAACCCGGCGTCCAGTCACCGGATTTCACGCTGCGCAACGGCGTCGGCTCGTGCCGGGACTCGGCGTGGCTGTTGGTGTCGATCATGCGCCAGCTGGGGCTGGCGGCCCGCTTCGTGTCCGGCTACCTGGTGCAGCTGGCGTCCGACGTCGAGGCGCTCGACGGGCCGTCGGGACCCGCCGCCGACTTCACCGACCTGCACGCGTGGGCCGAGGTGTACATCCCCGGCGCGGGATGGATCGGGCTGGACCCGACGTCGGGGCTGTTCGCCGGCGAGGGCCACATCCCGCTGGCGGCCACGCCGCACCCGGCGACCGCGGCGCCCATCAGCGGCGGCACCGAACCCTGCGAATCAATGCTCGAGTTCTCCAACACCGTCACCCGCGTCCACGAAGACCCGCGCGTCACACTGCCCTACACCGACGAGGCGTGGCGGACGATCTGCGACGTCGGGCGGCGCGTCGACGAGCGGCTGGCCGCCGCCGACGTCCGGCTGACCGTCGGCGGCGAGCCGACGTTCGTGTCGTTGGACAACCAGGTCGACGAGGAGTGGACGACCGCCGCCGACGGCCCACACAAGCGGCAGCGGGCATCCGACCTGGCCGCCCGGCTGAGGGCCGCATGGGCACCGCGGGGGTTGATCCAGCGCGGGCAGGGCCGATGGTATCCGGGAGAAGCGTTGCCGCGCTGGCAGATTGCGCTCTACTGGCGCACCGACGGGCGAGCGCTGTGGACCGACGACGCGCTGCTGGCCGACCCCTGGAGTGCGTCGCCGACCTCAGTCGACAAAGGGGCGGCTCACGAGGTGCTGGCCGCGATCGCCGACGGCTTCGGGCTGCCGCCCGCCCAGGTGCGGCCGGCCTACGAGGACCCGCTGTCCCGGCTGGCCGCCAAGGTGCGCAAGCCCCACGGCGACCCGGTGGAACCGGGCGACGATCTAGGCCCTGCCCTCGACCCCGACACCGCTTCTGACACCACCGCGGGACGCGCCGCGCTGCTGGCGCGCCTCGATGAATCCACCACGGCCCCGGCCGCTTTCGTGTTGCCGCTGCACCGCCGCGACGACGACCTCGGCTGGGCCAGCGCGAACTGGCGGCTGCGCCGCGGCCGCATCGTGCTGCTGGAGGGCGATTCCCCGGCGGGTCTGCGGCTGCCGTTGGACGCGATCAGCTGGCGGCCGCCACGCGCGACGTTCGACGCCGACCCGGGGACCGTGGCCCCAGCGCTTCCCGCGGGGCCCGACTCGTCCGATGCGGTGGTGACCGAACCCGACGGGGCGCCGCCGACCGCGATGGTCGCCGAAGTTCGCCGTGGGCAGCTGTACGTCTTCGTGCCGCCCACCGAGGCGCTCGAACACTTCATCGACCTCATTGCCCGGGTCGAGGCCGCGGCGGCCAAAGCCGACTGCCCGGTCGTGATAGAGGGCTACGGCCCACCGCCGGACCCACGGCTGAAGTCGGTGACGATCACCCCCGACCCCGGTGTCATCGAAGTCAACGTGCCGCCCACCGCCACCTTCTCCGAACAAACGCACCTGCTGGAAACGCTGTATCAGGCGGCTCGGTTAGCCCGATTGTCTACGGAGTCGTTCGACGTCGACGGCACCCACGGCGGCACCGGCGGCGGCAACCACATCACGCTCGGTGGCGTCACGCCCGCGGACTCACCGCTGCTGCGCCGTCCCGATCTGCTGGTCTCGTTGCTGACGTACTGGCAGCGGCACCCGTCGTTGTCCTACCTGTTCGCCGGGCGATTCGTCGGCACCACGTCACAGGCGCCGCGGGTCGACGAGGGCCGCGCCGAGGCCCTTTACGAACTGGAGATCGCCTTCTCCGAGATCGCCCGGCTTTCGGCGGGTGGCACGAGCAAACCGTGGGTGACCGACCGCGCGCTGCGGCACCTGCTCACCGACATCACCGGCAACACCCATCGCGCCGAGTTCTGCATCGACAAGCTCTACAGCCCCGACAGCCCTCGCGGCAGGCTCGGCCTGCTGGAGCTGCGCGGCTTCGAGATGCCGCCGCATCTGCGCATGGCGATGGTGCAGTCGCTGCTGGTGCGCTCGCTGGTGGCGTGGTTCTGGGACGAACCGCTGCGCGCCCCGCTGATCCGGCACGGCACCAACCTGCACGGGCGATACCTGTTGCCGCACTTCCTGATTCATGACATCGCCGATGTGGCCGCCGACCTGCGCGCGCATGGCATAGCATTCGAGACCAGCTGGCTGGACCCGTTCACCGAATTCCGCTTCCCGCGGATCGGCACCGCGGTCTTCGACGGTGTGGAGATCGAGCTGCGCGGGGCGATCGAACCGTGGAACACCCTCGGCGAGGAAGCCACCGCCACCGGCACCGCACGCTACGTCGACTCGTCGGTCGAGCGCATCCAGATCCGCATCATCGGCGCCGACCGCCACCGCTACGTGGTGACGGCCAACGGCTACCCGGTGCCGTTACTGGCCAGCGACAACCCCGACATCCACGTGGGCGGCGTGCGGTTCAAGGCCTGGCAGCCGCCCAGTGCGCTGCACCCGACCATCAGCACCGACGTCCCGCTGCAGTTCGAGCTGGTCGACCTCACCACCGGGACGTCGCGCGGCGGCTGCACGTATCACGTCGCCCATCCCGGCGGCCTCGCCTACGACGAGCCGCCGATCAACGCCGTCGAGGCCGAGTCGCGCCGCGCCCGGCGCTTCGAGGCGACGGGCTTCACCCCGGGCAAGCTCGACCTGTCCGTCATCCGGGAGCGCCAGGCCAGGATCTTCACCGACATCGGCGCGCCGGGCATCCTTGACCTGCGGCGCGTGCGTACCGTGCAGCAGTAATGGCGTCCCCGGACATGGCACTCGACGCGGGCGGATCGACGGTGGCTGCCGGCACCGCCGGTGGCCGCTACGACGCCGACCGGCTGCTGGCCGGGTACCGGACCGCGCGGGCCCAGGAAGCGCTCTTCGATCTGCGGCATGGCCCGGGAAGCGGCTACGACGAGTTCGTCGACCGCGATGGAAACGTGCGGCCGGCGTGGTCCGAGCTGGCCGACGCCGTCGCGGATCGCGGCAGGGCCGGACTGAACCGGCTGCGCTCGGTGGTCGCCAGCCTGATCGACAACGACGGCATCACCTACACCGAGGTCGATTCCAGCCGCGATGACGGTCATGCGCTGGAGCCGCGGCCCTGGTGCCTGGACACCCTGCCGATCGTGGTCTCCGCGGCCGACTGGGACGTGCTGGAGACCGGGCTGCTGCAGCGGTCACGCCTGCTCGATGCCGTGCTCGCGGATCTGTACGGGCCCCAGGCTTTGCTCACCGAAGGCGTCCTGCCACCGGAGCTGGTGTTCGGTCACCCCGGTTACGTCCGCGCCGCCGCCGGCATCGAGGTTCCCGGGCACCACCAGCTCTTCATGCACGCCTGCGACGTCAGCCGGCGACCGGACGGAGGCTTCCAGGTCAACGCCGACTGGACGCAGGCGCCCTCGGGCGCCGGCTACGCGCTGGCCGACCGGCGCGTTGTGGCGCACTCCATTCCCGACCTCTACGAAAGGATCGCGCCGCGACCGACGACGCCGTTCGCTCAGGCGCTGCGGCTCGCGCTCATCGACGCCGCACCCGACGTCGCCCAGGACCCCGTGGTCGTGGTGCTCAGCCCCGGCATCTATTCGGAGACCGCCTTCGATCAGGCGTATCTGGCCACGCTGCTGGGCTTCCCGCTGGTGGAAAGCGCGGACCTGGTGGTGCGCGACGGCAAGTTGTGGATGCGCTCGCTGGGCACGCTGAAACGCGTCGACGTGGTCCTTCGCCGGGTCGATGCGGAGTACACGGACCCGCTGGATCTGCGCGCCGATTCCCGGCTCGGTGTGGTCGGTTTGGTGGAGGCGCAACACCGCGGGACGGTGACCGTCGTCAACACGCTGGGCAGCGGCATCCTGGAAAGCCCTGGGCTGCTGCGCTATCTGCCCGAGCTTGCCGAGCGCCTGCTCGGCGAAGCGGCGCTGCTGGATACCGCGCCGGTCTACTGGGGCGGCATCGCCGCCGAACGCTCGCACCTGCTGGCCAACCTCTCGTCGCTGTTGATCAAGTCCACCATCGGCGGGAAAACGCTTGTCGGGCCGACACTTTCGTCCGTGCAGCTGGCCGAACTGGCCGCCCGGATCGAGGACATGCCGTGGCAGTGGGTCGGCCAGGAGCTGCCTCAGTTCTCGTCGGCGCCCACCGATCATGCCGGCGTGTTGTCGTCGGCCGGTGTCGGCATGCGGTTGTTCACCGTGGCCCAACGCGGCGGCTACGCGCCGATGATCGGCGGCGCCGGTTACGTGCTGGCGCCCGGGCCCGCCGCGTACATGCTGAAAACCGTTGCGGCGAAAGATGTCTGGGTGCGGCCAACCGAGCGTGCGCGGGCCGAGACGGTAACCCTTCGGTCGGCGCCGGAGCCGGCGAAGACCGCCGCGGGCACCTGGGGGGTCAGCTCGCCGCGCGTGCTGTCCGACCTGTTCTGGATGGGACGCTACGGCGAGCGCGCGGAGGAGACGGCCCGGTTGCTGATCGTCGCCCGCGACCGCTTCCACGTCTACCGGCACCATCAGGACACCGAGGAAAGCGAGTGCGTGCCGGTGCTGATGGCCGCGCTGGGCCAAATCACCGGGACCGACACCGGATCCGGCGATGGAGTCGACGATCCGGCCGAGATGATTGCCGTCGCCCCTTCGACGCTGTGGTCGCTGACCGTGGACCCGAACCGGCCGGGATCCCTGGTGCAGTCGGTAGACGGGCTGGCGCTGGCCGCCAGGGCTGTGCGCGACCAGTTGTCCAACGACACCTGGATGGTGTTGGCCGGCGGTGGAGCGCGCGGTGGCGCTGCGGTCCGACCCGCCGGACTCGCTCGCCGAGGCCGACGCCCTGCTCGCGTCGGCCCAGGCGCAGACGTTGGCCGGGATGCTGACGCTGTCGGGGGTGGCCGGCGAGTCGATGGTGCGTGACGTGGGCTGGACGATGATGGACATCGGCAAACGCGTCGAACGCGGCCTGTGGCTGACGGCCTTGTTGCGGGCCACGCTGACCGTCGTCCGCAGCGCCGCCGCCGAGCAAACGATCATCGAAGCGACGCTCGTGGCGTGCGAATCGTCGGTCATCTACCGGCGCCGCACCGTCGGCAACGTCAGCGTCGCCGCCGTGGCCGAGCTGATGCTCTTCGACGCGAAAAACCCGCGGTCGTTGCTCTACCAGCTGGAACGGCTACGCGCGGATCTCAAGGACCTGCCCGGCTCGTCGGGGTCGTCGCGTCCCGAGCGGTTGGTGGAGGAGATCAGCACGCTCCTACGCCGGTCGCATCCCGAGGAGCTGGTCGGGGTCACCGACGGGCAGCGCGCGCAGCTGGCGGAACTGCTCGACGCGATCCATGTCGAGCTGCGCGACCTGGCCGAGGTCATTACCACGACGCAGTTGGCGCTGCCGGGCGGCATGCAGCCGCTGTGGGGCCCCGACGAACGCCGGACGATGCCGGCGTAGGGCTACGACTAGCCCGCTACAGCGGCGGACCCCCTCAACTCCGAGGTCACCTCGTCGATCACGTCGTGGATGAACTGCATCTTGTCCAAGACCGCCACCGGCAGCACGAACGGGTACAGGTCGTCGTGGCCCATCGAACGGTTCACCATGTTCAGCGACCACGACAACGGCAGCCACACCTCGATGATGTTGCGAAAAGCGCTGGGGCCCAACGCCGGACGGTCGAAGGTCGCCGACGCCGGTGCCAGACCGCACCAGGCCGAGGTGTCCAGGGTGTCGCGGATGTGCAGGTAATGGGCGAACGTCTCGGCCCAGTCCTCGGCTGCGTGCATGGTCGCGTACGACGACACGAAGCTTCCCT
The DNA here is from genome assembly GCA_963802525.1 of uncultured Actinomycetota bacterium. Classification (GTDB taxonomy): domain Bacteria; phylum Actinomycetota; class Actinomycetes; order Mycobacteriales; family Mycobacteriaceae; genus Mycobacterium. The sequence continues at coordinate 102,123 of CAWDJC010000036.1, forward strand.
GCCAACCTTCGGGCGCGCCGTCGCGGTAGTGCCGGTCCAGCGCCTCCTGGTAATCGGCGTCGGGATCGCCGAACAGCTCGTTGAACCGCGCCAGATGGTCGCTCGACGGGGTGATCAGCCGGTAGAAGTAGTAATGCCCGACCTCGTGCCGGAAGTGCCCGAGCAGGGTCCGGTACGGCTCGTCCATCTCGACCCGTAGCTGCTCGCGGTGGACGTCGTCGCCCTCGGCCAGATCCAGCGTGATGACGCCATTCTCGTGGCCGGTCAACACCTTCTCGTGCCCGCTCGACAGCAGGCGGAATCCCAATCCGTAGTCCGGATCACTCGCACGCCCGACAATCGGCAACTTCAGCTCGTGCAGCTCGGCGATCAGCCGCCGCTTCGCCGACTCCGCGCGAGCGAAGGCGGCCAGGCCCTCGGTGTCGGTGTCGTTGGGCCGCTCCACGGTCAGCGCGCACGACGTGCACAGCCCGCCGGGATCGTCCTTGGGGACCAGCCAATTGCATTCCGCGAGATGAAGATTGGCGCACAGTTGATAGTCGTCGCCGTCGGTGATCACCAGCAGGGCCATCTGCTCGAGGGAAAACCCCAGCGAGCTGCCGCAGGACAGGCACGCCGAATTCTCGAACGCCAGGCGTTGGCCGCAGTTGGGGCAGTGGAAGTCACGCATACAGCACGTCGCCTTCGAAGGGCACGACGTCGACGGCGACGTCGATCACGCTGTGCTCGGAGTTGGTGTAGATGATGCCGCACAGCGGCGGCACGTCGGCGTAGTCGCGCCCGCGCCCCACCACGATGTAGCGCTCGTCGGCCAGCTGGTCGTTCGTGGGATCGAGCCCCAGCCACTCGAACCGACCGGGCTCCTGCGGGGTCCACACTGCCGCCCAGGCGTGGGTGGCGTCGATACCGATCATTCGATCCTTTCCCGGTGGCGGATCGGTGGCCAGATAACCGGACACGTAGCTGGCCGCCAGACCGTTGGCTCGCAGGCAGGCGATCGCCAGCCTCGCAAAGTCCTGACATACCCCCTCTCTGGCCTGAAGAACCTCATTGACCCCGGTGGAAATCGTCGTCGACCCCGAGCGGTAGGTGAAGTCGGTGAAGATCCGCGACGCCAGGTCGCGCAACACGTCGACCAAGGGGCGCTCCGGCACGAAGCTCGGTGCCGCATACTCGCGGACCGCGTCGGTGATCTCCGGCGGGTTCAGGTCCAGGGTGAACTCGGTCGCGAGCGCTCCCCTGCGCCCGGCCGGGCGGGCGGCCTCCCAGGGTTGCACCGCCGGCCCGCTGCTGTAGCGCTCCGGGGGCGGCGGATACACGTCGACGATGGAGTCGCTGGTGATCGTCAGCGTGTGGTGCGGCTCGGTGACGTGGAAATACGAGCTGACGTTGCCGTAGCTGTCGCTGCTGGTGGAGCTGTCGGTGGGCGCGGGCTCGATGGTCAGCCGGTGCGCGACGCAACGCTGGCGCTGGGAGTCCCGCGGTGTGAGGAAGGCGCGGCCATAAGAGCTGGTCACAACGTCGGAGTAGCGATACTCGGTGCGGTGGGTGACCCGATGCCGGCGCCCCTGACTTTCCGGCAACGGGGCCTCTGCTCCCGACAAGGCATCTGACGAGGCTTCTGACAAGGCACCTCCCGCACATCCGGAACCGACCGGCTGATCACATCACACACCGGCCCGTCTCGCGGGCTTCGCGCCACGCGCGGTCTGCAAACCTTTGCCAATAGCGAGCCAATCGCGCCATCGCGGGAGCACAATCGAGATGTGGCCACGTGGAACGACGTCGCCCGCGTCGTTGGTGAACTGGCACTCACCTCCGAGCCGTCCCCGCACGAATGGCGGGTCGGCAAGAAGTTGCTGGCGTGGGAGCGGCCACTGCGCTTGTCGGACCGCGAAGCGCTGGCGCAAAGCGGCGTGGAGCCGCCGGAGGGCGACATCCTCGGCGTCCGGGTGTCCGATGAGGGCGTCAAGTTCGCGTTGATCGCCGACGAGCCGGGGGTTTACTTCACCACCCCCCATTTCGACGGCTACCCGGCCGTGCTGGTCAGACTGGCCGAGATCGCGGTGCGCGACCTGGTGGAGGTGATCACCGAGGCGTGGCTGACGCAGGCGCCGAAGAAACTCGTCCAGGAGTTCCTGGCCGACTCGTTGTGAGCCGGTCAAGCCTGACGTAAGTCGATGACCCGTTGCAGGTCGTCGACGCAGGCCTGGACGACGTCCGCGAGCACCACCTGGGTTCTCTCGTGGGCGCCCGCGTGCAACTGGCAAGCGTGGTGGCGCGCGGCGGCGGTGTAGGCGCACGCCCCGGCGGGGTCGGAGTCGGCGAGGGCGGTGGCGGCCGCGAGCACCACCAGCACGCTGTGCACGGGCTGCGGAAACCGAGCGCGGCAACCGTCCACCTCGGGAGCGACCGCACGGGCCAGTTGCAGCACCGAGCCTGCCAGCAGCGCGACGTGTACGGCCTGGTGATCGGCGGCCTCAACGGCATCACGTTGGCCCAGCGGCGCGGCGCGACGCGGACGACCTGACGGGCGGTGGTGCGCGCCTCGATCAGCCCGCCGAGCTGTTCGTGGACGCGATCGACGGCAGACAGCGGCCAGTCGGGTGGCGCCTCCCTGCGTCCGGCGGCGAGGTCCGCGGCGCGCGACAGGACGCCGTGCAGCACACCCAGCACGCCGCTGCGCGCGCTGCGCAGCACCCTCAGCGGGTCGGCGGGGAACAGCAGGACGGCGAAGACGATCGCCGCGACGCCACCGATCAGCGCGTCGTAGATGCGTTCGAAACCGACGTTGGTGCGGTACAGGGCCAGCACCAGGATCGCCGAAATGACGGTCTGGTTGGCGAACATCATCCCTCGTCCGATGTAGCCGTGACCGATGAACACCGCGGCGCACAGCGCGATCAACGCGGCGACCGCGATGGCTATGGCGCCTGGTCCGAGCAGCCCCTGCGCCAGGGTGCCCATCCCGATGCCCAGGGTGACGCCGATCATCGTCTGGATGGCGCGCTGCGCGCGTAACACGTTGCTGATCGACAAGGACACCGCGGCGGCGATCGGCGCGAAGAACGGCTGAGGATGGCCGAGCACATCGTGGGCGAGGTACCAGGACAGGCCGGCGGCGACCGAGGTCTGCACGAGCACCGTGCGTGATCTGGTCGTAGGCTCAGGAACGGGCTTCGAGGACCGCGGCAGCGTCGAGCTGCGGGGCGTGCCCGGCAGCTGGCAACTTTTGGCGGTCGATCGCCACGGCCCGCGGGCCGGATCGGCCGAGGCGGAGCTGGCGTCAATGCCGACCCCCGGCCCTCGGACTGTGATGCGCCGCTCGGATCGCGCCGTGGAGGTGATCGCGAGGCGCGCACCGTGGATTCTGCGCGGGATGGCCCGCCTCGCCCCGGCCACCGGCCGCAGCTGAACAGCCGGAGTCAGCGCGCTTGGAGGTGTCTGAGTCCTCGACATCGTTGACAGGTGAGTCGCATGCAGATGCCACCGACGCCGATGCATCGGTGCTGGCGAATTACCCACATTCACGAGCTGCCTCGTCAATCACTAAGTGGAAATACGGCTATCGAGTAGCCGACTAGGCTAGGCTGCCCTCGACATCGCCACAGCATTGGAAACATCATGTCCCGCCATGTCGGCGTCGGTGATCCCGCGCAGCGAACCGGCCCGAGCTACTTGGTGTGGGGTCTTGCCGGTGACGCCGGAATGCTCCTCGTAGTCCCTCACCTTCTCAGGGGCGATGTGCCAGATCCAGTTGCCGAAGAGGGGCCTGTCAAAGGCAAGAGCACCGAGGGGAGCGATGACGAAGATAGAGAGCAACGTCCATATCATTGTGGCCATTAGTTACTCCTCTCCGCAGCTTCGTCTTCCCACCGCTCCTTTGCGAGGTGGTGTTTACTGGGTGCAAGGTCTGAGGGATGTGGGGGCTGCCCTATCTGGGGTGATGGTGACCCGGTACCGTCGGGTGCGGCAGCGTCGAGGGGTCCGGCGACAGCGGCTGTTGCTGGCGGCGCTGGCGTCACGCGGGCCGACGTCGGTGGCTGCGATATCGCGGCGAAAAGCAGCACGACCACCACGACGACGGCAAGCACGACGAGCCCGGCGAGTACGAGCGCGGCTGCACCGCCGGACAGCGCCAGTGCGGCCCTAGTTAGCATTTTCATCAGGCGTCCCTTCCTCGTTTGAGGAAAGTTGTTCATTTCACGTCCCTCGTTGGTGCCTCGTTGGTGAGACGGTTCATGCTTTTGGATGGTTCGCCGCCCAACCGGCATTCAGTAGAGGTCTTGATGTCGGGGGGGTCACAAAGCTCCGTTGTGCCTTCCACACCGACACCGATCATCACCGTCCGTTTCTGGCGGGCCGCACCAAATTACGGCTTCGGTTGCTGGGGCTGGGTCGGTGCCGGTAGTCCTGGCAACCAGGCAGAGTGGCCCTGCTGGAGTCCCCGATTTATCTCTGCCGTCAGAGCCGGGCTGCCGGGTGGAGCTGTCTCTCGGCAGTTGCAGCTGAGGCCGCCGAACGGGTTCGGACCGGTGCCGGCCGAGTTCGGGTCGGCGCTGGCCGGTGCTGCTCCCACAACGAGGGAGCCGAGAATGATAGCAGCGCTGACAAGCATTTTCGTGATCATGTTGAGGGTTCCTTCCACCTTCCTCACTGAATAAGACGGCTGGTTACTCGCTTAGACGCTCGAGATGCTCTTCCCGTTCGCGCTACCGCGGAGTTGTGCTAAACGAATCCGTCCGGCTATGTAACTGTCTTAGATAGTTACACCTTGCACCCGGCGATGAAACCTGTCAAGGTGGTTACATGAAATTCGTCTATGTCAGCGGACGCCGGTGCCTGGACTTTGCTGGCACGATGAGACACCGCACTTCAACGCGCGAGGAACTGTTGACGGACCCTCGGCTGCTGTCGGACTGGGCGGTTCAGGCGGGGCTGCTGGATGCCGGCATAGATGTCACTGACGACGATCTCGCGGCCGCAATCGAACTGCGCGAGGCCATCTACCGGACCGTTATCGCTCGACTCGAGCACCGGAGGCCCCAACTCGCCGACGTCGACCTGCTCAACGAGCATGCGTCCCGCCCCCAGCTCACGCCGCGATTGCACAGAACCGGATCGACTAGCCGCGAGGGCACCGCATCGCAACTGCTCGCTAGCCTGGCCGCGGATCTGCTCGATCTGCTCGCCGGAGCCGACATCGAGAACGTCAAACGTTGCGCTCACGCGGGATGCACGCGGCTCTACCTGGACTCGTCGCGAGCAAAGAACCGGCATTGGTGTGGGATGGGCACATGCGGCAACAAGGCCAAGGTGCAAGCCTTCCGCGCGCGCCAGCGCGCCGCCGCCGGTGCGCGTTCGCTGCCTCGACCCCGCCCGGCGGTGAATCGCGACAAACACACCGGGCGGGGCGAGGTTCCGGCCCTCAGCGGCGCGAGGCTTTCGGTGCCGCGGCCGAGCAGGCACGGACTCTCGTGAAGTACATCGCGCAGGCGCGGGAATGCCAGGAAAGCCACCTGCAGCAAGCAGCTGCCTGGATGATTACTAGAGGGAGTTACTTCGACGCCCGAAGCCCGGTACTGACAGTGTTCAGCGATGTCAGCTATCCGCAGTACCAGGTTCGTCAGCGGGGGGCCGTCGACGGTGCCTCGCCCTGCCTGATCTGCCTCATCACTGCGTCCATATCGGTGAGGTCCCAGACCTCGGCGAACTTGCCGTCTTCGACGCGATAAAGAGTGAACTCCGAAACAGTCACCCGACGACCGGTCGCCTCAATTCCCTGGAAGGGCCCCCGGTGGGTACCGGTGACGGTGAAATGCACCGCGATATTGTCGCCGTCGACAACGATGTGCCGTATCTCCCAATGCCAGTCAGGAAATGCGGAGATCAGAGGCACGAATTGCGCCGTAACGGCAGCAGACGCCAACCATAAATGAGATCGATTAACGCATCCAAAGCGCGACTTGGACACCATGGCCCCTGGTACTGCATGGTGAATGCGTTGGGTTGATCCCCTTGCGGCGCAGGGTTGCTCGTTGGGGTGGGTGCCACCAAAGCATCCGGCAGTGACGGGCACAACGGAGCTTTGTGACCCCACAACATCTAGACCAATAGTGAATGCCGGTTGGGCGGCGAACCATGAAAAGCATGAACCGCAGAAGCTGCGGAGAGGAGTAACCAAAATGATATGGACGTTGCTCTCTATCTTCGGCATCGCTCCCCTTGGTGCTCTTGCCTTTGACAGGCCCACCTTCGGCAACTGGATCTGGCACATCGACCCTGACAAACCGAGGGACCATGAGTGAGCATTCCGGCGTCACCGGCAAGACCCTGCACCAGGTAGGTCGGCCCTTTCGGGCCTCGGGCCTTGGACAGGAAGCACCCAACCAGAACACAGCCAGCGGTAAGCTTCGCGACGTTGCTAGAAGCATGCTGATCAAAAAATCAACGAAGCAAATGATTGAGAAAGTCCTGGTCAGTGCTGCCTCTATGGCTCTCATTGCTGTAGGGCTGGCGGCACCGGCCAGCGCTACTGGCCCTGTACAGAAACAACCATCACCTCAGGGCTTCTTGGCTGCCGTGCAGGCGGCAGGCATCATCGGAGCGGGACCGGCGATATTGGAAGACGGTTACAACGTGTGCTGGGAGCTTTGGGATCAGCACAGCCCGGCTAATCAGGTGGCTGCGGGTGTGCAGAAGAACTATCCGACACTGACCGCCGACCAAGCGGCTCATTTCGTTATTGCTGCGTATAAGAACCTGTGCCCGGTGCCTGGTGCGTATGACTATTGGGCTTATAGCACCGGCTGATCACCGCAATAAGCAGGCCGCGATTCAGGCGTACTGCCCCGCATACGCCAACAGATAGGGGTCCGTCATCCTCCGGGTGGCGGGCCTTCCCATTGCTCGGCGGCCTTCTTCGCCTCGTCGGCGGTGTGGTGGATGGTGCACATGCGTGTGCACGCCATCCCGACCTCTCGAATCACCAGGACCCACGGGCGGTCTTGGCTTGCTGCCTTGAGGCCGTAAAAGATGCGGTATTCAACTCAGCTCGGGGTCTCGCACTCATTCGGTCTCGCAGTGGGCGTCCATCGCCAGCTCGACGAGGTTGGAATTCGGTTGACCAAAGCTTTTGGTTTCCACCCTGTCTGAGACAGCGCATGGGTGCCTAAAAGTGCAGGAAAGTACCGCAAAAAAACCGCAGTGCCGGAATCCGAAATGGTGGATCAATAGCCATGTCCTTGTTAGAGATGGTCGACGACGTTCTCGACGAGTCGATTGAGTTGCCCCCGAGCGTCGATGGGTTCCATATCGAGCCCCGATGCCGCGTATGCAGAGACGACGAGGTGCGGAAGAAGGTCAACGATCTGCTGGCCACGGGATCCAGCTACGCCATGGCCTTGCGGGCCCTTGGGGAAGACAAAGCCACGCTGGGCAAAGGTGATCGGGTGACCATCGACTCGATCCGTAACCATGCTGCCCGGCACTTCCCGGTTCAGCACGTTGCCCGCGCCACTTACCGCGAGATCATCGAACGCCGGGCCCAAGAAGCCCAGATTGACTTCGTGAACGGCGTCGCCACTGCCCTGACCCCTCTGGCGTTTTATGAGGTGGTGATGAACGAGGCGTTCCGGCGATTGGTGGATGGTGACGTGGACGTCAGCGTCGATACTGGCTTACGGGCCGCCGAGAAGCTCCAGGCGCTGATCGATGCCCGTGCCGCAGGGGCGGATATGGCCGGCGTCCTCGCCCAGGTGGGCCGCATCATCGACGTCGTGCAAACCTTCATCCCCTCAGATAGATGGCCAGAGGTCCAAGCCGCCCTGCGCGGCGATACCCCTATCGGTCAGCATCCGGTTAACCCAGCAGAGGATATTCACATGGTCCAGATTGACGACATGCCTGATGAGGATGGCGTCTGATGGCGCACTCCCCGCCGGTAGCTCCCCTTCACGTCGGAGGTCCTCGGTGAAACGCGGGTTGGGGTCGCCAGGTCGGTAACCACATCCAAGAGGTCGTTCTATTTCAGCCATCACCGGTAATCCCTGGGTGCTCTTCGTTCGAGGTTCCTCGAAACCCACAGGCAAGTAAGGCACACTTTCACGGTTAACGACCGAACCGGCGATGCGTGGTGGGTGACGACCGCAGTCGCGTGGGATTCTTCGCGCCCGCGACGTGGGCCGCTAGCGATCCATTTGTGCCGGGCCTGCTGGCGTTCGTCGAAGAGACCGATGGACATTTCTGCCGTCTTCCACCTCCCGTACCAGTGCGCCGTCGACCTGGGTTCTGCATATTCGGGATACAGCACGCGCCAGTAGTGCCGGTATGGCTGTTCGTACATCTTGATGCTCCCGTCTTGACCAGCAGCAGGGTTAGCTACAAGCCCCGGCCTTCTCCGAAGGGCACCGTGCCGGTAGCGCGGTTGCCGTTCGCTCACGTTCGGAGGCGTACGAGCGAATCTCTTGGCCTGAATTAACGATACCGAGCGCGTTACGATGAAGCGGTCCTGATCGCCGTGCGTCGAGTCTCGTGAAAAAGGCTGCCGCCTTCGGGCTGTGCTGTTCTCCAAGGTGCCAATGTTCGGTGTGAGGGATGGGCCGGGCGTGACGGCAAGGCAGTGTCGCACCGTTCGTCAGGGTGATGACCGCTGTGTGCTGCGGCGGTCGACGCCCCAACACCTGGGGTCTGGCTTATGGTCGCTTTGCCGCTTCGGCTGGCTTCCCCTGAAGGTGCCGACCCCAGGTGTGACGGGCGAGTGTGGCTGTTGCGAGATACCGGACTGGCGGTGTCAAGGGTTAGCCGGTTCGAGCGGTGAGGTCACGATCACCTGTGTGCCGCGTCCGATTTCGGAGTTGATGTTCATCGAGCCGCCCATCGCGTCAGCCCGGACCAGCAGGGACCCCAGCCCGATGTGCCCCTCGGCGACCAATCGGTCGACGATTGCCGGATCGAAACCTGTTCCGTCATCGGCGACCGTTAGCACGATTCTGTGGCCGTCTCGCAACAGTTTGACTTTGACCCTGTTCGCCCCGGCATGCTTGTGGATGTTGGCTAGCAGCTCGCGCGCGGCCCCGTACAGCAGCGACTGAGACGAGGGTCGGCCGATGTCTTCGAGGTCGGCCTCGATCGCAAAGTCGCCGCGAGATTCGTACTGGCGCATCAGTTCTCGCACAGCTGGGGTGAGACCGAGTTGGGCAAGCACCTGCGGATGCAGCGCCGTGACCGTCGAGCGCAGGCCAGCGGCGGTCTCCTGCAATGCCGCGTCGACCATGTCCAGAGCGGGATCGGGATGGCGTTCACGAACCCCGTCCAGTTCCAGCCGGGCCGCCATGAGCGTCTGCAGGGGGCCGTCATGCAGGTGCTCGGCCAGCTCCCGGTTGTGACGCTCGTCGGCTCGCAACGCCTCCGACACCAGTCGGCGCCGCACCTCTAGGAGAGCCCGCACCCGGGCCGATCGCCACGCCAGCACGAAGCACAGGGCTGTGGTGGCCACCGCGAGCCACATTAGAAAGCCGACGTGCATGAACGCCATCTTCGGCAGCTCGACGTTGGGGTCGCGTTTGGAGTAGACGATCCACACCGCGAGATATCCGACGGCGGTTCCGATCCCGAAGATCGCTGTCAACACCGGGCGGTCCCCGAAGGCCACCGAGATCGGGAGTAGGAAAAACACCGGCAGCAACGCCGCGGTCGCGCCCCCTGACACCACGCACAGCGCGACGATGGCCAGCAGGTCGACTCCGGTTGAGGCCCAGTCGGCCCACGACGGGACTGGGCCGCGGATTACGGCGACCGCCCACACCACCGCCGCGACGGTATAGGCGCCCAGAATCGCCGCATAAGCCCCGGGCAGCCAGTGATCGACCTCCCATATCCACACCAGGATCGATATCAACCCGATCAGTGGCAGGCGAAGAAGCGCCGAGATGCGCACGGGTTGCGCCGTGAAGAAGGCAGCTATCCGGGCCAGGTACCAATTCACGCTATTCCAGATTCCAGCAAACCGGCGGCGCATCGGTTCGGCGACACCGGGTGGGTCATCGACGACCCCCAACGCGCACCTTCTCGATCGTACCGCTTCGACCACGGCTTTCAGCTTCCCATAGCACTGCACGCTGTATCCCCCGATTGGAGAACACGAGATTCATCTGCGTCAGCATCCATCCACCCAACAGACCCCGAGACCGGCTGCGGCACGGTTATCACAACGCCGGAAAGCACATGCTGAGAAACGGAAACCGCTGCCACAGAATGATTCAACGATGAACGCCACAATGACCCGCATGCCGCAGCTCACCGGCTTCGAAATAGACAGAGATATGAGAGGCAAAACTTCGTATCGGCATCACCAACTGCGAAGCCAACAGCGCCTCGTGGAGTGTCCAATCGCCTATCCTGTGAGAACCGGGGGCCGGGATCGGCGGAGGGTCGGGTGACGGCCATAGCAGCGTGCCGGACGTGTGGCACCGAGCCCCTAGAGAACGCCCGGTTTTGCCATGGCTGTGGCGCACCAGTCCAAGACGGCGATACCCGGGCCGAGTACAAGCAGGTCACGGTTCTGTTCGCCGATGTGGTCCATTCGATGTACATCGCCTCGGTGGTTGGTGCGGAGCGGCTGCGCGAGATCATGGCCGAACTCGTCAACATCACGACAGCGGTGGTGCAGCGGTACGGAGGCACGGTCGATAAGTTCACCGGCGACGGCATCATGGCGGTCTTCGGAGCGCCCCTAGCGTTGGAGGACCATGCGGTGCGGGCGTGTCTTGCGGCATTGGAAATCCAGGACGAACTCGCACGGTTGGCCGCGCAGGTTCGCGATCATGACGGCGTCGAACTGGCCTTGCGCATCGGGCTCAATTCGGGTCAAGTGATCGCTGGTGAAGTCGGTTCGGCTTCCTTGGGTTACACCACTATGGGCGAGCAGGTGGGGGTGGCTCAGCGAATGGAATCGGTCGCTCCACCTGGTGGCGTGATGCTCAGCGCGTCGACAGCGCGGCTCGTTGATGGCGCAGCGGCCCTCAGTGAGCCTGAGTCCGTTCGGATCAAGGGTGCTGATGAAGGCGTTCCGGTTTGCCGCCTGCTGGGCATGCGCGAGGATCGGACGGTCAGGCGCGCTGAGTCGAATCTGGTCGGTCGGCGGTGGGAGATGTTCGCCGTGGCGGACTTGTTGGACCGTGCAATCGACGGCCACGGCGCGGTGGTCGGCGTGGTCGGGCCAGCTGGCATCGGTAAGAGCCGCCTGGTGCGTGAAGTCTCTGCGATGGCAGCTGCCCGTGATGTCGAGGTGTTCACCGCCTTTTGCGAATCGCACACCAGCCAGATCCCCTTCCATGCCGTTGCGCGGCTGCTGCGCGCCGCCACCGGCGTCGAGGGTCTTGACCCGCATGCCGCCCGAGCGCGCATACGGGCCCGGGTGCCCGATGCCGAGCCAGAGGACTTGGTTCTCTTCGATGACCTGCTGGGCACCGCCGATCCCGATGTGGAGCTGCCCAAGATCGACCCGGATGCCCGGCGGCGGCGGTTGACGGCATTGGTGAATGCCGCATCGTTGGCCCGAAAAAGCCCGACGCTCTACGTCATTGAGGACGCCCACTGGATCGACGAGGTCAGCGAGTCGATGCTGACCGACTTCCTCACCGTCATCCCCCAGACGCCCTCGCTGGTGCTGGCCACCTACCGACCCGAGTACGAGGGCGCGTTGGCTCGGGTGCACGGTGCTCAAACCATCGCCCTTGCGCCGCTGAGTGATCCGGAGACCGCAGCACTGGTTTCAGAGCTGCTCGGCCCCGACCCCTCGAATGGTGCACTGGGCCAGAAGATCGCCGAGCGGGCCGCCGGTAACCCGTTTTTCGCCGAGGAGATGGTGCGCGAACTGGCCGAGCGCGGTGTGCTGCACGGGGAGCGAGGCGGCTACGTGTCGACGGTCGGCGCTGCCGAGGTCAGCGTGCCCGCCACCGTGCAGGCAACCATCGCCGCCCGCATCGACCGCCTTGACCCGGCGGCCAAGCGCACCTTGAGTGCTGCGGCGGTCATCGGCTCGAAGTTCAGCCGGGACCTGTTGGGAACGCTGGGCATTGATCCTGTCCTGGACGATCTGGTCGGCGGCGAGTTGATCGATCAGATCACGTTCACCGGCGATCCCGCGTATGTGTTCCACCATCCACTGATCCGCACGGTGGCCTACGAGTCGCAGCTCAAGTCGGATCGCGCCGAGCTGCACCGGCGCGTCGCGGTGGCAATCGAATCAGGTGATCCGGCGGCGGCGGAGGAGAACGCCGCCCTGATCGCCGAACATCTGGAGGCCGCCGGTGATGGGCACGCCGCCTACGGCTGGCACATGCGTGCGGCAGCCTGGGCGACCCACCGTGACATTGGCGCAGCGCGACTGAGTTGGCAGCGCGCCCAAAAGATCGCCGACGCTTTACCCGCCGAGGACCCCAACCGGGCGGCTATGCGAATTGCTCCGCGCACCATGTTGTGCGGGACCGCCTTTCGAGTCCATGAAAATGTGGCGGGTGACCGCTTTGATGAATTACGTGAGTTGTGCACCGCCGCCGGGGACAAGGCGTCACTGGCCATCGGGATGGCGGGGCTGGTGATCGATCGCGCGGATCAGGCCCGCATCGGTGAGGCGTCGCAGCTGGCATCTGAAGCCTGGGCGCTCATCGAGTCGGTCGGCGATCCGACCTTGACGGTGGGGCTGTCCGTGCCGCTGCTCTACGGCAAGCTTGAGAGCGCCCAGTGGTCTGACGTGCTGCGGTGGTCACAGCGGGTAATCGACCTGGCCGACGGTGATCCGTCTAAAGGCAACTTCATTGTCGGGTCTCCGTTAGCGGTCGCGTTTGCGTCGCGGGCTGTTGCTCGTTGGTGCCTGGGTCGTCCCGGATGGCGCGACGACGTGCACCGCGCCGTCGCCATGGCCCGCAGCGCCGACCCCATGTCCTACGTCCAGGTTGTCGGCGGCGTCTACTTCGGGGGGATACCGGGTGGCGTGCTAAGACCCGACGATTCCGCGATACGCGAGATCGAGGATGCGCTACGGATCGCCGAACGATCCGGTGACGATTTCGCATTGGCCCACGTTCGGATGGCGCTGGGCGTTGCGCTGGTGCAGCGCCCAACGGCTGCGGAGCGTGACCGCGGACAGAAGCTGCTGGCGGAAGTCAGTCAAGTGATCCTGCGCCAGGGACACAACCTGTGTGATTTACCGATCGTCGAGGTCTACTTGGCGGGTGAGAGGGCGAGGCGTGGAGATCGCGATGGCGCGATACCGCTCATGCGCGCGGCCGTCGACGATCTGTTCCGCGAGCGACTTCTGCTGGGGTGGGGCTTTCCTGCGACGGGTGTTCTGGTGGAGACACTGCTCGATCGCAGCACCGACGCTGACGTTGCCGAAGCCGAAGCCGCGATCGACCGCCTTGCACGCCTGCCAACGGACGGCCCCATGGTGCGCGACATTTGGCTGTTGCGGCTACACGCTCTACTGGTGCGGGCGCGCGGTGATGCCGCGGCTTATGCGCACTTCAGGGATCGCTACCGCGACACGGCGAAAACGCTTGACTTAGAGGGGCACATCGCGTGGGCCGAGGCCATGCCATGACGGTGACTGCTCCTTCGGGCGTAGTGACGTTTCTGTTCACCGATATAGAGGGTTCGACCCGTCGGTGGGAGACCGACGCCGATGGAATGCGGCAGGCGCTGGCCGCCCATGACGAGGTGTTACACGAGGCGATCGAGCGCCACGGGGGCTGGTTGTTCAAGCACACCGGTGATGGGGTGTGTGCCGCATTCGCGTCACCAAGGTCTGCGGTGGATGCTGCGGTCGCTGCGCAGCGGGAGCTGGGGTTGCCGGTGCGGATGGGCATCGCAACCGGCGAAGCCGAGTTGCGCGGGACCGACTACTTCGGCGCGGTGCTGAACCGGGCGGCGCGGGTGATGGCCGCCGGGCACGGCGGTCAGATCCTGTTGGCCGAGTCGACGGCGGTGTTGATCAGTGGAGTTGATCTGGTGGATCTGGGGCCGCGGCGGTTGCGGGATCTGCCCACCGCGGTCGGGGTGTTCCAGGTTCGAGCACCTGGACTACGGGCCGAGTTTCCGCCGTTGCGGGCGCTGGACACAAGCCCGGGAAACTTGCGGCGTGCGGCGACCAGTTTCATCGGGCGCGAGTCCGAGGTCGCCGAGATCCAAGCGGCGTTAAGCGCACATCGGCTGGTGACGTTGACGGGGGTGGGCGGCGTCGGCAAGACGCGCCTGGCGCTGGAGGTCGCGGCCTGTCTGTCTAATGAATTTACGGATGGCGTCTGGGTTTTCGAGCTGGCCGCTGTGACTGATCCAGCCGCGGTGCCCGACGCAGTGGCGGCGGTGCTGGGCATCACCCAGCAACCGGGCAAGACCGTCAGTGCGTCGGTGGCCGCTGCGTTGGAGGGCCGGGTCCGGCTATTGGTGATCGACAACTGCGAGCACGTTCTCGACGCAGCCGCCGACCTGATCGAAGCCATACTCGCGCACTCGGCAACTGTACGAATCCTCGCCACCAGCCGCGAAGGACTCGGCGTCCCCGACGAGCAGGTGTGGCCAGTGCGCTCCCTGGACGCCGCAGCGGGAATCGACTCTGCGGCAGTGAGCCTGTTCGTCGAACGCGCTCAAGGCATCGCACCGGGCTTCTCGATGGTCGACGGCGACGAAGCCGCCGCAGTCACTGAGATTTGTCAGCGCCTGGACGGGATTCCGTTGGCCATCGAACTGGCCGCCTCGCGGATGGCGTCGATGACCGCCAGGGAAATGCGTGATCGCCTTGATCAGCGGTTCAGGCTGCTCGTCCGCTCGCGACGCCGACTGGAACGCCACCACACGCTGCGCCACGCGATGGCCTGGTCCTACGACCTTCTCGACGACACCGAAAAGACAGTGCTGGAACGCTGTTCGGTCTTCGCAGGCGGATTTGACCTGCAAAGCGCCTGCGCGGTAGCCGGATCAGATGACCTCGACGAATACGCCATCCTCGAGGTACTCGACGCTCTTGTGCGCAAGTCGGGAGGCACACCGTCGCTGATGAACGATCTACCCGCCGGGAAGGCGTTCGGCACGGCTTTGTCAACTTGAGGTCGTGTGGACGTTCTGCTAACCGCATAAGCCTCATACGTCACACGCGACCTGGTGAATCGCGGAGGCGAACCGGCGAAAATCGCCCTCGGACTGCTCAAGTTGACAGTGCCTTCAGGAATGCCCGGCGCGACCGACGACGACGTCTGGGTTATGAGCTAACCGGTCGCCGTCTCACGTCGCTTGGCACACCCCGACCTGACCGCGCGCCACAACCTCGCCGCCGCCTACCGGTTTGCGGGGCGTCTGCAGGAGGCGATCCCGCTCTACGAGCGGACCCTTTCCGACCGCGAACCGGTGCTCGGCGCCGACCACCCACAGACCCTGAGTTCCCGCAACAACCTCGCCAACGCCTACCGGTTAGCGGGGCACCTGGACGAGGAAGCGGCGAAGTCTACGCACGGGAGAAAGAAACATTGGTTCAGCTCCGACCGTGGATAGCCACAACGACCTCAAAAGCCTCGCTGCAGTTCTCGGACCACGTCCTCATCGAGGACACTTCGGCGCAGTTGGACGTCGATTATGCGAGCGGCCGGTGCGATCATCCTTGCCGCCGACGTGTACTCCCCGTGGGTATCGATCACGACGAGCCGAAGACCCTTGCCCAAGGGGCCGTCAACCAGCCCACGCAGGAGAACCTTGATGGCGTTGGACTTCCCTGAGCCCGTCATGGCGAGCACGGCAAGGTGCATCGACAACAGCTCGGCCGAGCGCAGGGCGACCGGCACGTCGGGATGGTGCTGCACGGTGCCGAGCCACACATCGCCATCGCCAAGCAGCTGGCGAAGCAGTTCCGGTGATGCGCGCGAGACGTCGGATCCCGGTGCGGTGGGCACGGTTGGGGAGACCAGGCGGACCCGCTCGTAGTGCTTGAGCACTTCAACCCGTACGATGCGGACCCGAACCACTGTTGCGATCCGGTGCCGTCCGGACTCCCACTGGAAAACTCGGACGGGTCCCCAGGGCCGCCGGGCCGCTGTGCCAGGGCCTGGGACGACGCAACGTATGGGCGCCAACCACTGTTGCGATCCGGTGCCGTCCGGACTCCTAGTAGAGAGTTCACCGGTTCTCCCGGTGATACGGCTAGCCGGTCTGGAGTAGACCTCGGCTCGAGGTAGCCATCGTTCAGGAAGACGCGCGCCTCGGACGCGCCGGCTGCGTTCCGGCCGCTTCTTTCAGCTCCTCGTAGGCCTGCAGCGTGTGGTGGGCGAGTTGCGGTAGGTCGTCGATCGCCGCGGCGTTGGCGACGAACCCGAAGTCCATGCTGTCGTGGTAGGACGCCAGCGTGGCGTTGAGCCCAATCGAGGCGCCGAGTGCGGAGACCGGGTAGATACCGAGGAGGCGTGCACCGTTGAGGTATCGGGTCTCCTTGGCGCCCGCCACGTTGGATATGACGAGGTTGCACGCCGGGTGCCCGACACGGTCCAGGTGGGTGGAGGAAGCCAGGCTCGCGAGCGCGAGGAGTCCGACCGCGTAGGTCATCGCCGCCTCGGTCGACATGCCACCCAACTCCTTCTTGGCCGCGGCGACCGAGTCTGCCACTTGGTGGATCCGCTCCGGCATGGTCGCGCCGGGCTCGCCGAGTCGTACGAACATCCCCGACACCCGCGTGCCGATCGCCGTGTCGCCGTCGGCACGCAGCGACACCGGGCACATCGCGATGAACGGGTGCGCGAAGGCGCGGCCGGTCTCACGCAGGTAGGCATGCAGCCCCGCGTCGACAACGGTGGCCGCCACATCGTTGAGAGTCGCCCCGAAGTGCCGACCGACCTCGTGCATCTCCTCGAGCGGCAGCGAGAGCGTTGCGAATCTTCGCCCGATTTTGAGCGGCACGTTGGTCGGGGCGTGCTGCGCCACGAACGGCAGGCTGCCCTGGAGATGCAATCCCACAAGACCGGCGAGCACCTTGCGCAGCGCGCCGACCGAAACCTGGTTGAGTGCCGTGACCTCCGTGAATGCCCCGCGGATTGAGTCGGCGATTTTCTCTACGAGCGGGGTCGGCGGGTGCGGCGCGGGTGCCGGCACGTTGAGCGCAAAGCCAGGCGTGGGGACGGTGTGCCGATCGGATGTGCTCAGGCCTGCGTATAGCCGCTTCAGGCCGGATTCGCCGTCGATGATGGAGTGATGAGTCTTCGTATAGATCGCGAACATTCGATCCGGCACCCCATCGATCACCCAGCAGCGAGAGAGCGGCCGGTCGCGATCGAGTTGCGGCTCGTGCAGATCGGCAACAAGGCGCAGCAGGTCGTCGTAGGAGGCTCCGGCGGGCAGCGCCAGGTGCCCGATGTGGTGGTAGGGGTCCCAGCTCGCCACCTCTCGGAAATGGGGCGCGCCGCGAACCAGGAGCTCCGGGACATAGTTGAACGGCGGCGTCGGCGGGCAGGCCCGGTACGCCTCCACGATCTCGCGCACGATGGGCCCACGGCCGGCCGGCTTTTTGAACAGCAGCATCGCGCCGACGTGCGTCGTGCCGGCCGGTGACTCGAGCAGCAGCCATGAAAGGTCGAGCGGCGGAATCGGTTTGGTCATGACGTATCTCCCATCCGAAGTCCAGGCCGCCGTCGACCGACATCCGGGCTGGGCGCTCAAGAATCCGAACCGTTACCGACATGGTCTCTCCACAAACCACCGTCGATGAGGGCATTAGGGCCCCGCTACGGCAGTCGTAAGTCCCTCAGCAAGATTCACACCGCAAAGTTGCTTTCTAAGCCGCTTTCAGCCACCGCGCTGTCCGCTGCCGCGACCCTCTGATGAACTCGTGGACGTCGTGCGCGGCAACGCTTGGTGGTTTACCCGCGAAGGGCCGCGATCGTGTCGGACACTGTGGTGCGCGGATCCCGATAGGTGATGCCCAGTTCTCGCTCGCTCGGCGAATCGTCGGATGCCGGCATCTGCGTGTAGTACTGCATCCCCGCCGAGGTGAAGGGCGTGTCGAAGGGCAGAAACCGCCCCGCTCGATCCAGTACTGCCCCCGCGCCACGCAACACGGTGTCGGGAATCGGAACGGCAACCAATGGAGTGCCACCGACCTCGCCGAGCAGATTCGCCAGCTCGGACACCGGAATCCGATGGCCGCCCGCGGTGTAGCGGCGCGGCCCACGCCCGGGTTCCAACAGTGCGGCGTGCAGCGCGGCCAAATCGCGGACGTCGACGACCAACCATGCCGCGCTCCGGCCGGGAATCGCATGCATGTGCAACGCCGCTTTGACGCCCTCGCCGGCCTCGCCGGATTGGTCGCCGACCGGCGGACCCAGAACCATGCCGGGATAGGTGATGTTCACCGGTGCGCCGGCGTCCTGCAGGCCGCGAGCATAGATATCGACCTGCGCTTTGGATGTTCCGTACCCATCCGTTCCACCGACAACCGGCAGGTCCGCCGTCAGCGTCTCCAAGGCGGGATGAAACAGCGCGGTGAAGCTCGACACGTGAATGATCGGATCCAAGCCGAGCTCGACGGCTTGACCGAGCACGTTCTGGGCGCCCTCCATGTTCGTGGTCAGCATCTGGGCAGTCTGACGCGGGTCGGTTGCCACCAGAGCGGCACTGTGCACGACGGCGTCGCACCCGCGCAACGCCTCCCGTACCGAGACGCGGTCCGTGATGTCCCCGACGGCGAAGTCCGACACGTCGACGCCCAGCTTGGCCACGGATGTCTGTAGCCGTGCGGGATTTCGCACCAGGAACCGGATGGAGTGTCCCGCATCGGCAATGGCCTTGGCGGTCCACCCGCCCACAAATCCGGTACCGCCTGTCACCAGAACGCGCATGGAGCGATTCTGCAACGGATTACCGCCCAGCTCATCGCTCGCCCACCGTGAAATATCGCTACAGGTGGCTGGAAGCGAAGTCCGCGGCTTGGCCTGTCATGCCGTTTACCGCATACGAAATGTGCGCCACGGGGCTGTTGCCGTCACCGCAAATCGCGTCGCCCTGGGCACACAACTCAAGGGTCTTGGGCTGATATAGCGCGCCGATCGCGATCGTCGGCGCGCCGTACTGGTGCAGGAACTGATCGGAAGGTGTCCCGAAAAGGGCGACCGCGGCGACGTGGTGCGCTATCTCCGGCGGCATCGGCGGGGGTACCGCTGCAGCGGGTACGCCCGGCGGTACGGCAGCCGAGGTGACGTAACCAGCTACGGCTGCGCCCTGGGAGTATCCGCCCAGCACCTCCCTGGTCTTGGGGCAGTTCGCCGCCATGGACTCGATATGAGAACTGGCGTCACGAATGCCGTCGATGACGGTTATTGGGAAATTGCCGTCGGAAAAGTCAGTGCTGGCGGGGTAATTGACCGGATACACCCCGAGCGACCTGGAGCCAATCTGCGAGCGCAGCGCGTCGACGAAGGGACCCCCGACGCTGCCAATACCAGGCGGCTCTCCGGAGCCGCGGGCGAACACCACCTCGACGTCGGGACATGGATCGGCAGACGCCGATTTGACGGGCACGTTCAGCAGCGCAGATGTAGTCGCAACCGCTGCCACGCCCACGGCCACCGCAAGCCGGCGTGCCCACTTGGTACGGATCAATGTGAAGACGTCCATCTCTCCCCAACCGTGTCGCATCATCGGTGCCCTTTACCCGTGTTCGATGCTAATTGCTGTAGGGATTGCCGGAACACCCAATTTCCAACCGTGTACCGCAGCCCTCGTTCGTCCTCGCAGAACAGAAGCCCCCAGCCGCGTCCACCAGTGCATCGTTGACGAATGCGTACTCCATTGCCGTCAGCGCCACGGCTCCGTGGTAGGGGGGCCGACTCCTCATATCGCCGCGCTCAGTCATCGAACAGCGTCATCTGGTCCTCGCAACTGAGGTGCATGTTGCCGCCGCGGCGGCGGAGAGCGGCATCCAGATCGCGTAGTCGCGGCTCTGGCAGCTCATCGAGTTCGTCGTCGTGGATGCGGGGCTGTGCGACACGAGACTCGATGCGTGCGAAGGCTTCTCGCTGTTCCAACAGCGCGCGTGCGAACGCCAGGAAATAACTTACATCGGTCAAGACCTGCCATCGGCGCGGGCTGCGGGCTTGCGCGTCGGCTTCGTAGGTGTCCGGGAAGGTGAGGATGCGCGGCGCTAGGCGTTTCTTTTCAGCTCACCAGATCCAAACGACTGCCTCGTTGCCGCCGACGCACCTAACGGCATTCACCGTCATGCCATTGCTGAGCTGGATCACGAAACCGGTGCCGCATTGCATGGTGTAGACGTCACCGGTCACCGCTATTTCCTTTGGGGCGCGCGGCGACTTTGGCGGGCCGGGCGCGGATGAGTTGCTAATGGAACCGGAATCGGATCGAGCTTGTTGCCCGGCTCGATCGACGAACAGTTCTGCGGCGCGGGCAGGTCGGCGAAACGCTGCTTGATCCAGGCGATCGAGTTCGGCAGCCAGGGCACGAGGCTCCAGACGTGGCTGAGCGCGTTGTACTGCTCGTAGTGGACCGTGGTGCCCTTCGCGCAGTAGCTGCGGGCGAGCGTGCGGACGTCGCCAGTGATCATCACGCCGTCGCCGGCGCCGATGCCCTGCTTGTTGCCCGGCGTGCCCTCGAGCTCACCCCTGGCGCCCTGGCCGATAAACAGCGGGATCGTTGGCTTAGTAGCGTGGTCGGGAACCCCGCCGGTGCCCATGATCAGCTTGTTGACCGTCTCGACATAGAGCGGGATGCTCTCGGGAGTCGGGTACTCGGGTTTGGCCAGGTCCTTCCACTTCAGACCCGGGTGCTGGCCGAGGACGTCGACGATCGACGCATTCTGCATGCCGTTGTAGATCTTCAGGCCGCGGTCGCTGAGATACGGCGTGAAATCGGTCTCGAACGCGCGCGCGATGCCGGCGAGCGCCATCGCCATGACGCCGGCCCAGATCCGGCTGCCCTCGACGTAGTGCAGGTTGTGCGCCGGGTGGACGAGCACGCCGCCCATCGCCGCGCCGATCAAGCACGCGTTGACATCGAGCGCGTCGGGCGCGTACGTCGGTGCAAGCTCGGCGGCCCACTCGGTGGCGAGCGCACCGCCGGAGTATCCGAGCATCGCAACCTTTGCGTCGCTGTCGATGGTCGACGAGTTGAATGCAGCGCGGATCGAGTCCAGCGTGTTCATTCCGTACTCCGGGCCTGCGGCGAAGTCCGCCCTCTGGCCCTCGGTGTCGGGGACGATGACCGTGTACCCCTCGGCGAGGAACGGACCGAAGACCCCCAGCTCGACGTTAGGCACGAGGCCGCCGAGCGTGGGTCGTCCGCCCGAGATCGCGTATGACGGCTCGTCGTTGGGGTTGAGCGAGTCGTAGGCGGACTGATACGAGATCACCTTCGTCGTGTCGCGCAGGTCTAGGTCCAGCGGTTGAATGACCGAGGTGACATTGACGGTCGGCTTGAGGGTCTGGCTGGTCGTCCGATAGAGCAGCTGCGTGGTTCCGAGCAACGTCGGGATGCCCATTATGTGGTAAGAAACGCTGCGAGTCTTCAGCACCGTTCCAGGCAGGATGTCCCCCAGCGGGCCGGTGTACTCGTAGAACGGATCATCCTTCGGCTGCAGCGCGCCCACGCCCCTGCCGGGCGCGCCGCTCCGATCGGGATACCAACCTGTCGGTTGCCGTGGTGCAGTCATAGCTTCCCCTAACCGTGGGCACCATGTTGCCCTCCCCGGGACACCCAACAACAGGGACTTTGGACCTGGCCACCGTTGGGCCCGCGCGCAGCCCAGGCATCGACACCCGCGCGAGAATCGATCACATGCGCGCGCAGTACCCGGCCCCCAACGGTGTCGTCGGGCTGGTCCCGCTGTACATCGGCTACGCCTTCGAGGTAGACGGCGATGACGACGTCGTCCGGGTCGTGGTGGACACCACGCTCGGCGGGTTCGTGCTGTGGCTGGCCGCTGACAACGCCGTGCAGTTGGCCGGCCGGCTCGTCACGATCGTCGAAAACCGTGACGGGCTACGCGACGCGTACGCCAGGCGAGCGCAGACCGGCGCGGTGGCCGAATCACATTCCTGATACCCCGCACCCAATCGAAAACGCGGGGTGTGAAATGTTGACACGCTCGAGCGCGCCGTCCTGCACAGCGAACCGGCCGTGGGTCGACAGGGCCGCGGGGTGATCGCCACCGGCGACCAAGTGTTGGTCAACGAGCATCTCGTCGGCCCACCGTCGGCCACGGTGCTTCGCGTGTCGGATTACCCGTACATCGTGCCCCTGGTGGAGCTCGGCATGTGGCGCCCGACGTACGTATTTGCTGCCGTCGACCATGCCGGCGCCGATATCACCCTGCACCAGGGCCACATGGTCCGGTCGGAGACCATCGACGGCGGCGGCTATCCCGTGAACAAGCCAGCCACCGCCGGGTGGAACGGCTACGGCGACTTCCAGCACTCGACCGAAGAAGCCATCCGCATGAACGAGCGCGCGGTCGTCGACCGCCTCACCGAGCTTGTGGATAAAATGGGCGCTGAGGTGGTGTTCGTGTGCGGCGAGGTCCGCGGGCGCACCGATGTGGTTTCGGCGCTGCCGGAACGCGTGGCGGCGCGGGTGTGCCAACTGCACGCCGGAGCACTGGGCAGGCGCATCGGCGAGGACGAGATCAGCGACCTGATCGATGTGGAGTTCGAGCGGCGCCGACGCACCGAAATCGCGGATATCGCCCAGCGGTTCCAAACCGAGATCGGACGCCGATCCGGGCTGGCCGCCGAAGGGCTGACAGCGGTGTGCGCGGCGCTGCGGGCCGGCGACGTCGACACGCTGATCGTCGGTGAGCTCGGCGACGCCACGCTCGTCACGGGCGAAGAGCTCACCACCGTGGCACCCGACGCCGATGCGCTCTCCGAACTGGGGGAAGCGCCGGTTCGGGTTGTGAGGGCCGATGAGGCGCTGCCGTTCGTCGCGATCACGATTCGCGCATCGGTGGTTCGGGTCGACGACCGCATCGCACCCGCCGATGGGATCGGCGCCCTGCTGCGATACGCCCCAACCGGCGTGCTCGGCGACAGTGGAGCACCAAGCCGATCGGTCGCCCCTTAGCAGCTCTGGTTGGTATCAGCTGCAGAACCGACCAGCTTGCCAGGCCGACGCGGCTGGCTACCTCGCCGCCCTGCTCGGCGACGCAAGGTGCGGAGAATAATGGCCGAGATAATAAGGCCAGGGAAGTGAGGAAGCATATGGTCGCCGACCCGCAGTGCGCCCGCTGCAAACAGCCCATCGGACCGGGATGGCTCTATGTGACTGCGCATCGCCGCGGCCAAGCCGAGACAGCCGAAGACGGCGCAGTATTCATTCATGTGCCCGGCGAATGCCCCCGGCCCGGGGAGCACGTTCCGAAGAGCTAGCGGAATGGCGTGCCATATCTGCTCCGCGATGGCTTTTCGTGCTGCCCTATGGGTTCGCGGTCGCAGCCACCCGGCTTAGGTGGTCGATGAACCAGTCGCGGGCAAGCACCGCGACCTGCACGAGTGTGCCGGGTTCTTCGAAGAGGTGGGTGGCGCCGGGGACGACGGTGAGCTCGCACTCGCGGAGCATCATGGCCTGGGCTCGTCGATTCAGTTCCAGTACCACGTCATCACGGCCGCCCACGATCAGCAGTGTCGGCACGCGAACCTTGGTCAGGGCCGAACCGGCCAGATCGGGCCGCCCGCCGCGGGACACCACCGCTGCGACGTTCACCCGCGGATGAGCGGCGGCGACCAGGGCCGCGCCCGCCCCAGTGCTGGCACCGAAGTAGCCGACCGGCAGCGCGGCGATGTCGGGCTGGCTGGCCAGCCAGCCGGTAACGTCGACTAGCCGTCGCGCCAGCAGCTCGATGTCGAACACGTTGGCGCGGTTGCGTTCCTCGTCCAGGGTGAGCAGGTCAAACAGCAGCGTGGCAAGGCCCGCCCTGTTCAAGACCTCAGCCGCGAACCGGTGTTCAGGAGGAGGCGAAGCGGCTTGCGTCGACATCCAAGAGCGCGACGGTGTGGACCTCCGGATGCGGGTAGGACTGAACTCCGGTCAGGTGATCGCCGGTGAGATCGGCTCAAGGTCGTTGGGCTACACCACCATTGGCGAGCAGGTGGGTATGGCGCAGCGGATGGAATCGGTGGCCCAGCCGGGTGGGGTGATGCTCAGCACCTCCACCGCACGGCTGGTCGAACACAATGCAGTCCTCAGCGAGCCGGAAAGAGCTGTTTCGAGTCAGAAGTAGTACCCCAGTGACTTTGGCCTCTTACACCAGGACGCTCGGCGAAGAAACGATGACGACACAACGGTCAGGGAGGACATCGTGATCGAGGCGCTGAAGGACTTTCCCGACAACGTCATAGCGATTGCGTGCCACGGGCATGTGACGAAGGCTGATTACGAAACGGTGCTGATACCCGACATCGAAGACAAACTGAGGCGGCACAAAAAGGTGCGGATCTACTGCGAGATCGCGCCTGATTACGTCGGACTCGATCCCGGCGCGGTCTGGGAAGATACGAAGGTGGGCTTCAGCCACCTCCGCGACTGGGAACGCGCCGCGATGGTCACTGACGTGGAATGGATGAGACACGCAGCGAAGTTCTTTGGTGGTTTCTTTGGTTTCCTGGTGTCTGGGGAGTGGCGTGCGTTCCCCACCGCTGACGCCGACAAAGCACGCGAGTGGGTTGTTGGCGGGGGTCCCGCCGCGCGGATGTAGCGTGTCCTGTCTGGCACGATGGCCCCGGCACCCAAAAACGTTGCCAGACAATACACCTTGCCGGCATCATGATCGCGTCCTAGCGGTAACCATGCCCACCCCGACGCCGTGATCATCAACTCCGCCGACCTCGTCGTCGGCTACATACGCAATTCAGATTCCGCTTCTTGTAGAACCAGCTAATAGGGTCTTTCGGCACCAGATGGAGCGGCCCGGGAGCACAGGGCGGCAACCGACGCCCGCGACACCAACCCGTATGCCACCCGTCCAAAAGCTATTCGCCAGCCGGGCGCATCAGGTCGATTACGACTAATAGCGCGGCTTTTCCCGATGGGGACCGCCATGGCCAGTCATGGCCCGGCAGTCGTAGGCTGCCGACCCGTCAATCCGCACCGGCTACCACCCCATCGATCCCGGAATGCCCTTGAACGGGCCGACGACCCAGCTGGTGATCCAGCCGCCGTAGAAGCCGCCCGGCTGCGGAACGACCTCCTCGCCGTTGATGGTGCAGCGGTCAACCTTTCCGGCCATTACCGCGACCGCGCCAGCGATCGGTTCGAAGCCCGGGCTGGGGTTGAGGTAGCTCCATGCCGCTTTCGGCGCAACCCGCTTCTTGGTCACCAGGTCGTAGTAGCTCGCCTGACCCTTCCACTCACACCACGACGACCCCGAGGTCTCGCGCAGCACCCCCTCGACGAAAAAGGCGTCGCGGGGCAGGTAATAGGTCGGCGGGTGGCTGGTCTCCAGCACGCGCCATGCGCGGGTGGTCGAGGCGATGGTCTTGCCGCCCAGCTCCACGGTGATCGAGCCAACGAACCTCTCAAGCCGTGGCGGGCGAGGATAGTCCCACACCGACTCCTGCCCGGGACCAGGTCTGACAGGCTTTGGTTGGATCGTCACAGCGACCTCCTCGCGGTCACTTTTCCACACCGAGAAGACTCCCGTGTCGCTGCTCGACGACCTGGCAGCCTGGACCCGGTAGATTTCACTCACGACGGTTCCGCTGGCGACGATTCCCCTTCCCTGGGTTCCCTGCCGGAGCATGAACACCCGGTCACCGCTAGATACGCCCCCAATCCTGCCGCCGGTGGACCAGTCCATGATCACACCCTCACCCTCACACGTCCTCGGCGTACTCGCCCACCTGCTCGACCCCGGGTGACGAGCGCTGCTCCTGTTCCACAGGGTGCGTGCCGGTGAACCCGTGATCACCCTCGTCGTCGTGGCTGGAACGGCAGTGTGGGTCGGACTCAGACAGGCCCCGACTCAGCGCGGCGACCGCCCGCGGAAGTGCCCGCCTCGGAAGCA
This sequence comes from uncultured Actinomycetota bacterium, assembly GCA_963802525.1. Lineage (GTDB taxonomy): Bacteria > Actinomycetota > Actinomycetes > Mycobacteriales > Mycobacteriaceae > Mycobacterium. The sequence goes on from CAWDJC010000036.1 coordinate 128,167, forward strand.
GACCACTTAAGACCGGACGACACCACGAGCACCGACAGGACGATGGCCACCAAAAGCAGCGCCAGGACATCTCCCCACAGGTGCCCCATGTGGTCGTCACTGAAGGACTGCCCCGCCATGATTGCGGCGTGTACGACACTCGACCACACGGCGAACCAGATCAAACTAAGATTGGCCGCCGGGTTCCGCGCCGCATTGATCAAGAAGACGCCCAGTGTCGCGTAGATGCCCACGATCATCATGAAGTAATCAGACTCATAAGGCGCGCCGGAATGCCACGCCCACCCCGACGGCCAGACCAGCGCCAGGGGATAAAGAAGGAGAGCAACCGCGCCAAAGACGACGAGCGCGAGTTGCAGGAGTTTATATGTGGATGACATATTGCGCCTCCAAGGGTGATTTTCCCCGACAGCATTCTAAGAAAAGTAGCCGTGGCGAAAAAGTAGGGCCGCCCCAATGGGGGGAAAGTCGCCCGCACCCTGAAGCGGCGCATCGCGAGTGAAGCCGCCAGGCAACCCCTCCCCGCCGCCAAACCCGCGCACGGCCCGCACAGGAGATTTCCCTGGCTGTACGGCCTCTGGCGGTTACGGCGACGAGGTGCGCTTGTGGGATACGTCGACCGGCAAGTGGGGTCCTTTGAGTGCCTGGCCTGAGCGGCACTGAACGCGGTCTTGAAATAGACGAGATACGAGCCTCTCAAAACTCTGTGTCGGAGTCACCGTGAACGCTGACGGCCCCTCGTGGAAGTGTCCAACCGCCTATCCTTAGAGAAACCTGGAAAGGCTGGGGCCCGGGATCGGCGGAGGGTCGGATGACGGCCATAGCAGCGTGCCGGACGTGTGGCATTGAGCCTCTAGAGAACGCCCGGTTTTGCCACGGCTGTGGCTCACCAGTCAAAGACGGCGATACCCGGGCCGAGTACAAGCAGGTGACGGTTCTCTTCGCCGATGTTGTTCATTCGATGGATATCGCCGCAACCGTCGGGCCAGAACGACTCCGCGAGATCATGGCCGAGCTGGTTGATCGCTGCGCGGCAGTAGTGCAGAGGTACGGCGGCACGGTGGATAAGTTCACCGGTGACGGGATCATGGCGGTGTTCGGTGCGCCGGCGGCTTTGGAGGACCACGCAATCCGCGCTTGTCTTGCGGCGCTGGGCATCCACGAGGAGACCGCTCGGCTGGCCGCGGAGGTCAACGACCGCGACGGGATCGACCTGCAGTTGCGTGTTGGTCTCAATTCCGGTCAGGTGATCGCGGGTGAGATCGGTTCAGGACCGTTGGGTTACACCGCGATCGGCGACCAGGTCGGGATGGCGCAGCGGATGGAGTCGGTGGCACCGCCGGGTGGGGTGATGCTCAGCGCGTCCACCGCACGACTGGTTGATGGCGCTGCGGCTCTCGGGGAGCCTCAGGCGGTACAGATCAAGGGTGCCGATCAACCAGTCTCGGCATACCACCTGTTAGGCATGGGCGAACGACACCGCGTAGTCGGGCGTGCCGAGTCGACACTGGTGGGTCGACGGTGGGAGATGTCCGCGGTTGAAGGCTTGCTGGAGCGCGCAATCGATGGTCATGGCGCGGTGGTCGGCGTGGTGGGCACACCCGGCATCGGCAAGAGCCGTCTGGTCCGAGAGGTGGCGGCGATGGCGGGTCGCCGCGGCGTGGAGGTATTTACCGCCTTCTGCCAGTCGCACACTAGCCAAGTCCCCTTCCATGCCGTGGCACGGCTGCTGCGCGCGGCCACCGGCGTCGAGGGTCTTGACCCGCAGGCCGCTCGCGATCGAGTGCGCGACCGCGTTCCCGACGCAGACCCCGAAGACTTGCTGCTGCTCTATGACCTGCTGGGCATCGCCGATCCCGATGTGGAGCTGCCGAAGATCGACCCCGATGCGCGGCGACGGCGGTTGACCGCGCTGGTCAATGCCGCCTCGCTGGCCCGCACCGAACCGGCGGTCTTTGTTATCGAGGACGTGCACTGGATTGACGAGGTCAGCGAGTCGATGCTGACCGAGTTCCTCACGGTGATCCCGCAGACGGCCTCGCTGGTGCTGGTCACGTACCGACCCGAGTACGAGGGGGCGTTGGCTCGGGTGCATGGTGCTCAAACCATCGCTCTTGCGCCGCTGAGTGATTCAGAAACCGCGGCACTGGTCTCGGGGCTGCTCGGCCCGGACCCCTCGAATGACGCGCTGGGCCAGACGATCGCCGAGAGGGCCGCCGGGAACCCGTTCTTCGCCGAGGAGATCGTGCGCGAACTGGCCGAGCGCGGCGTGCTGCAGGGGCAGACCGGCGCATACGTGTCGACCGCAGATGTCAGTGAGGCCAAGGTGCCTGCCACCTTGCAGGCGACCATCGCCGCTCGCATCGACCGACTCGAGCCGAACGCGAAACGCACGCTGAGCGCAGCGGCAGTGCTCGGCTCGCGGTTCACCCTCGACCTGCTGACCGCGCTGGGGGTTGAAGCTGTCGTTGATGATCTGCTGGCCGCTCAGCTCATCGATCAGGTCCGCTTCACTCGGCGACCCGAGTATGTGTTCCACCATCCGCTGATCCGCACGGTGGCCTACGAAGCCCAGCTCAAGTCAGATCGTGCCGAGCTGCACCGGCGCCTCGCGGCGGCAGTCGAATCACGTGACCAGGCAGCGGGTGAGGAGAACGCTGCGCTGATCGCCGAACATCTGGAGGCCGCCGGTGATTTGCATGCCGCCTATGGCTGGCACATGCGCGCCGCAACGTGGGCAACCAACCGCGACATTGCTGCGGCGCGGCTGAGTTGGGAGCGCGCCCGAAAGATCGCCGACGCCCTACCCGCCGAGGACCCCGCCCGGGCAGCCATGCGCATCGCCCCACGCACCATGCTGTGCATCACCGCATGGCGCGGAGTGCCGGAACTCGTCGCCGGCTACTTCGATGAGCTGCGGGAGTTGTGCGCGCTGGCCGGGGACAAGGCCTCGCTGGCCATCGCCATGACGGGGCTTTCAACCGAACTGATGTGGCATGGGCGCGCGCGCGAGGCGTCGCGTCTGGCCTCTGAACAGATGGCGCTGCTCGAGTCGATTGGCGACCCGACGCTGACCATCGGCGCAGCCTACGTGCCGATCTCCATCAAGATCAACACCGGTGAGATCGCTGACGCATTGCGGTGGTCGCAGACCGTGATCGACCTGGCCGAGGGCGACCCCGCCAAAGGCGCCAACTTGGCTATGGGATCGCCGCTGGCGGGGGCGTTGGCATACCGCGGCGTCGCACGATATTGGCTGGGCCGTCCTGGCTGGCGCGAGGACCTCGGCGACGCCGTGGCGATGGCCCGAAGCAGCGACCCGGTAACCCATGCGTTGGTCGTTGCAGTGACATACGGTGTCGCGATCGGGGCCGGGGTGCTGCGGGCTGACGACGGCGTGGTGGGCGAGATCGAGCAGGCGCTGGGGGACGCCGAGGGCTTAAGCGGCGATACCGCACTGGGCAGCGTCAAATTCTTCCTGGGTGTCGCTCTGACGTATCGGGACGCCCCGGCAGACCGTCAGCGCGGGCTGGAGCTGCTGGAGCAGGTCCGTGACATGTGGCTGCGCGAGCGGTCTCGCCTGTATCTAGTACCGTCGGCCGACACATACGTTGCGCGTGAGAGGGCTCGGCGCGGTGACCGCGATGGGGCCGTCTCGTCGATGCGGAAGGCCGTCGACGATCTGTTCCAGGTAGGGCAGCTGATGCATTGCTTTTGGGCCCAAGTTCTTTTGGTGGAGATGCTGCTGGACCGGGGCGCCGAGGGTGACGTGGCCGAAGCCCACAGCGCGATCGACCGGTTGGCGACCCTTCTTGCAGAGGAAGGTTCGGTGATGCGCGACATCTGGCTGTTGCGGCTGCGGGCTCTTCTGGCGCGGGCTCATTGCGATGCCGCGGCCTACAAAGACCTCCGGGATCGCTACCGCGACATGGCGAGAACGCTTGGCTTCGAGGGCCATATCGCGTGGGCCGAGGCGATGCCATGACGGCGGTCGTTCTGTACTCCTCGATACCTGGCGTCGGCCATCACGGCGCTGTCCGTTTGGAACTCGAAGCAAGTAGCCGGCAGTCCTTCGTAGGCTCGGGCCTGCTTTGCCTGGCGGGGGACCCCAATCGCGACCATGGCCGAACACCCCGACTTCACCTGTGGCGTTCGAGTTCTGTTCGGGCCTGGTCGATTTGGTCGTATGCGTACGTCACCATGGCGGCGGTGGTCGTCGTTTCGCCCTTGCGGGCGAGCGATTCGTAGATCTGGTCACCGAGGACGTCGCGCAGGTGGGCGATCGCGCTCCCGAGCTCAGGGAACGACGCTGCGGTGAAGGGGCTGACTGCGAAACCGGCGATGGTGGCCGCCGCCTCGTGGCGTCCGAGCCGGTCCAAAAGAGCGGCGAGGACAGCCAGTGGGCTGCGCATAGTGGTGGCGTTCCCCGAGTCGTCGTAGTTCCGGATCGCGAGAGTCACGTAGTCGAGCGCGGCCATCCGGTCGCCGTGTTGGGCCTCGAGTTGGGACAGAACGACCGCCAGGTGCGACTCGTTGAAGCGGTTGCCGCTGTCTTGAGAAATCACCAGGCCCCGGCGCAGGGCGTCCAGCGCACGGACGGGATGGGAGTCGCGGAAGGCGAAGCCGTCCGCCAAGTGCACGAACGAGAGCACATACGGGTTGTCGGTGGTTTCGGCAGCGTCGATCAGGCCATCAGTAGCAGCCATGGCCTCCTCACCTGACCCGGCGGTCGTCAGTGCGAATACGAGGCATGCCCTGATGATCCCGTGCGGGTCGCCACCGCATGCCAGCCGGGCGCGGGCACCACTCAACCCAGCGTTCGGGCTGTCCGATGGCCAGATAGGCACCGCCCATCCAGCCCTCCCCGCCGAACGGCACATCGTCGCGACCACTGCCGATCACCGTCTGGCCAGCGTCGCTGTAGCGGACCGCGTCATCCGTCCTGCCAGCCCAACAGCACTGCGACGCCATCACATACAACGCGGCGAGCCGGGGGTGGTCAACAGCGCGGGCGGGTTCGATGAGCTCTTCGGCCCAGGCGATCGGCTCGTAGTTTTCGACCCACAAGCCGAGGAACGCCGCGTAGGTGGCGATGGCGGCGGCGGTCTCGAGGTCGCCGTGGTCGGCGGCCCATCGAAACGCGGTGCGCAGATTGGCCAGGTCGGCAGTGAACCAGGTGTAGGCCTCCCGTTGGCGGGGGCTGTCCCACAGGGCCAGGATCTCGTCTTCGCGTTCCGCGAAGTGGCGGGCGTGGGCTGCTCGAACCTCAGGTGCCACCCCGCTCGCGATGAGTTGTTCCTCGGCGAACTGGCGGATCGTCTCCAGCATCGAAAACCGGGTCCGCCCCGATGACCGATCAGCCACCAGCAGCGACTTGCGCACCAAGGCGTCCAGCAGGTCCAGCACGGCGAAGTCGTCCACGTCGTCGAATCCGGCGACCGCGCAGATGCTTTGGAGGTCGAATCCGCCTGCGAACACCGAACACCTTGTCAACAGAGACTTTTCGGCGTCGTCGAGCAGATCGTAGGACCACGCCACCGCGTGGCGCAGCGTGTGGTGGCGTGCCAGGCCGCGCCGGGAGCCGACCAGCAGCCGGAACCGCTGATCGAGACGATCACGGATCTCGCCCGCGGTCATCGACGCCGTCCGCGAGGCCGCCAACTCGATGGCCAACGGGATCCCGTCGAGGCGGCGACAGATCTCCACCACCGCGCCCGCCTCATCAGTTGTGGCCACCGCGAAGCGCGGGGCCACACTCTGGGCGCGTTCGACGAACAGATTGACTGCGGCAGAGTCGATTCCCCCGCTGAGATCCAGCGAGGGCACCGGCCACACTTGCTCGTTGGCAAGCCCAAGCCCTTCACGGCTGGTGGCCAAAACCTTCACGGTCGCCGACTGGGCGAGGATGGCTTCGATCAGATCGGCGGCCGCGTCGCGCACATGCTCGCAGTTGTCGAGCACCAACAGCCGCACCCTGCCCTCGAACGCGGCGGCCACCGACTCGGCCACGGTCTTGCCCGGCTGCTGGGTGATGCCCAACACCGCCGCGACCGCGTCGGGCACCGCCGCCGGATCAGCCACCGTAGCCAACTCGAAAACCCACACCCCGTCGGGAAACTCATCGGCCCGCCGCGCCGCGACCTCCACCGCCAACCGGGTCTTGCCGACCCCACCCACCCCGGTCAGCGTGACCAACCGATGAGCCTTCACCGCGGCCTGCAGCTCGCCGACCTCGGACTCGCGCCCAATGAAGCTGGTGACCGCAGGCCGCAGGTTCCCCGGACTCGCATCCAGTGCCCGCAACGGCGGAAAGTCCGTGCGTAGGCCCGCCGCTCGGACCTGGAACAGCGCGACCGCGGTGGGCAGATCCCGCAACCGCCGCGGCCCCAGGTCCACCAGATCAACTCCGGTCAGCAGACCCGCCGTCGACTCGGCCAACAGGATCTGACCGCCGTGCCCCGCGGCCATCACTCTCGCGGCCCGGTTCAGCACCGCACCGAAGTAGTCCGCCCCCCGCAACTCGGCTTCGCCGGTCGCGCGATCCCCATCCGCACCGGCAACTCCAGCTCCCGCTGCGCGGCCACAGCGGCATCAACCGCACCCATGGGGGAGGCGAACGCGGCACACACACCGTCACCGGTGTGCTTGAACAACCAGCCCCCGTGCGCCTCGATCGCCGCACGCAACACCTCGTCGTGGACGACGAGCGCCGCCCGCATCGCTTGCGCGTCGGACTCCCACCGACGGGTCGAACCCTCGACGTCGGTGAACAGAAACGTCACCACCCCCGAAGGAGCAGCCGCCGCAGGAGCAGACACCCCTGCAGAATGGCACAACAGACAGGCTCCTACCTCGCACATCGGCGGAATCCGGCCCCAGACCCGCGCCCCGAGGCACGGCGTAGCGCTACCCGTTGGCCGGATCGCAGCGGCGATATGGCACATGCGGGCTGGGCAGCGGTGACACGATATTGGGCAGTTGGCCGGTGCTGGCAGGAGGTAGGGCACGGTCCGTTGGAGCCCAGGTACGGTGGTCGTACGTCGCCGCCATGGGAGGGTGCTTATGCCAGACCCATTGCCCGGTCCTCGTCTACGCCAGGTGGCGCTGGTCGCCCACGACTGCGAGAAGACCGCCACCGCTCTCCAGGAGACGTTTGGCTGGCCGGATCCGTTCCACGATCCCGGGGTCGGAGAGTTCGGGCTGATCAACGCCGTATTCCCCGTGGGCGACACCTTCGTGGAGGTGGTCTCTCCCGTGCAACCCGACACTACCGCCGGGCGCTATCTCGCCCGTCGCGGATCCGACAGCGGCTACATGGCCATATTCCAGATGCCTTCGCTCGAAGAGGCCCGCCGGCGGCTGACCGATCTGGGAGTGCGCGTGGTGTGGAAGGTCGACCTCGACGACATCGCCGGCACCCACTTGCACCCCAAGGACATCCCGGGGGCGATCGTGTCCCTCGACTGGGCGTCACCGACCAACTCGTGGCGATGGGCGGGACCGGCATGGACCGGAACGGCGCCCGATCACCCGGCGGGCGGCATCGCAGGCATAACGGTCGAGGTGGAAGAACCGGCCGTGGCGGCCCAGCGGTGGGCCCGGGTTCTTGGTCTCGACGCCGAGGTGGACGGTGGGCTAGCCCTGGTCCGGCTGGACCCGGCCGGCCAATCCTTGAGGTTCGTCTCGGCGGTCGACGGCCGGGCCGAAGGCATTACCGAACTCTGGTTGACACCCGGCTTGCCGGGCCTGCCAAACGGGAACGGGCCGGTCGCCGAGATCGGCGGAGTGCGGTTCGTAGTGCGTGCGCCATGACGGCCCTCGACACCGGCACCGAAGATCTCTTGGCCGAGGTGGACGACGGCGTAGCTGTGATCACCATGAATCGGCCGTCTAGGCGCAACGCCTTCTCGAACGACATGGTCGAGGCGTTGGGACGCGTCCTGGCCCAGGTCGAACTCAGCGATGAGGTTGGGTGCGTGGTGCTGACTGGAGCGGGCGACGCCTTCTCGGCCGGGGGCGACGTGAAGGCCATGGCCGACCGCGGATCTTCCGGCGGGCCGTCGGTGCCGGTCGACGTGGCGATCCACCGGCAGCGTCTGAACCAGCAGGCGACCAGCGGGAAGCTGTGGCGGATGCCGAAACCGACCATCGCGCACATTCCCGGCCCGGCTGCCGGCGCCGGCCTGTCGCTCGCCTTGGCCTGCGATCTCAGGTACGCGGCCGAAACCGCCATCTTCACCACCGCCTTCGCTCGCGTTGCCTTCGCCGGCGACTACGGCGGAACCTGGTTCTTGACCAGACTGGTCGGCCCGGCGAAGGCCAAGGAGCTGTACTACTTCTCGGAGCGGCTCACGGCCGATCAGGCCGAGAAGCTGGGTTTGGTCAACGCCGTCTTCCCGGCCAGCGAGCTCGAGAAAGAGGTGATGGACCGGGCCCGGAGGTTGGCCGCGGGTCCGTCGATCGCCTACCGCTACATGAAAGAAAACCTCAACCGGGCGGTCCACGGCAACCTCGAGGAATGCATGGACCTCGAGGTCACACACCACATCCATACGGGCCTGACAGAAGACCACTTGGAAGCGGCGCAGGCGTTCGTGGAGAAGAGGGAGCTTCGGTTTCGCGGCCGCTGACGCGGCGATGCGGAGCGTCCGGCCAGAGGGCGCGGCCGGCTCCCGGCTCCGGGCGTTCATTGAAGAGTTCCCTTCCCCTGCAGGGGGTACAAACCGATACACGCAATCCGAGGACCGCCGAGCCACCGTGGGCTGCGCTTCATATCTGCGATTTTGCGACCTTTGCCGTGGCGGGGGAGTTGGCGGAGTTCGCCCCTGTTGGTCAGTCGGTCTTCTGCCCAGGGCTGGCGGTTATGTTCAGGTCGCCCACGGGCCCACGCCGCCGACCTTCTCGATCGTGATGTGAGTCAGGTATCCGGGCGGTGCGTCTGGCGGCGGGAAACCGGTGCCGGGGCCGAAGATAGTCGTGGCGATCTCGTCGAGCAGTTCGGGAGCGCCGCCCTCCTCGACGCGCGCCGTGCCTTTGATCGACAGATAGGGTGTCTGCGGCCCGCTGCGGTCGGTGGACACGATGGTCACCGCCACGCGGGGATCACGCCGGATGTTGCGGATCTTCAGATGCTCCTGCAGATGAGCGGTGACCAGCTCATCACCGCCGTCGGCCGTACTCTGCACCGTCACCCAGACCACGCTGACTTGCGGGCTGCCGTCGCGATTGATCGTGACCAGCGTTGCAGGGTCGGAACCGATGAGTTGGCGTGCGGTGTCGTTGAGTTTCATGATGAGACCGTACGTCCATGGTCTGACATGCAAGTTCAGCCCGAGTGATCTGCTTCGTGACCCGACGGCCGCGCTGCTGGCGACCGGCAAGGACGGATGCGGCGGGCGAGGACGACGCGAAATCGCGCCTGCCCCGAGGCAAATCTGCTAAGCGAATCCCGTTTGGACAACCCGAAGGCGGTCAATCAGCAGCCGCCCGCAGCGAAGGTACTGGCCGCGGTGCTCGACAAGCTGAGTTCGGCACAGGCGCAGATCCGTCGCGGCCGGCTGGCAGTGGTGCGGACGCTGACCGAGCAAGGCGGTGCCCCATGGCACTAGGCCATGCCTGAACTGGACGACGACGCCCGGATGAACTTCCTGGATGTTCCAAACGTCGTATAAACATGAGCAGCATCTCCACGATGAGGACCGGACATCATCGACTTCCGGACGGATCGTTGCTCCGGGTTGACATCGAGTTGGGCCGCTGGGTGGGAAGTCTTTACACACGAGACATGCGGGTGAAGACACGAGTCGTCGGCAGTGACGTCGAGGTTCACGCGTGGGCCGTCGGCCTCGCGGCATAACACTCCCTCGGCATTCGGCTTAGCCGGATCCGCTACCAACCACATCGGCCCCAGCCCGGTCGGCAGAGGAGAGCAACCAGCCGGAGCGGGCCGACATCATTTCAGACGCGGCCCCGAAGCCGGCGGGTTCCCAACCGTTAGGGTTCCTCGGCGTGCGCATCAATTCTGCGATGCCCAGAGTCTGCCCCGCATCGGGACCGGTCTGCCCAGCCCATACGCGATGCAGATTCGCAACCTCCGGAATCAACTCGTCAGTCAAGGGTTGTCGCAGCCGCAGATGGACCAACTCGCGCACGACGCGGTCGCAGCGTATTGCCCCGATCGGATGCCCTGATGAATGGGGGGCCTGGAAATCCCCTCGCGCTGGGACTAGTGGTCGCCGGCGCAGCCGCCATGGCGATCGCGGCGTTCTTGCCGCTCGTCGAACCGACAGGCATGTTCCGCATGGTTGCGGACAACACCCTTATTCAGCACGGCGGCTGGATGCTTATCGCGGTTGCCGTAGGGATTGCTGCCAGCGGCTTTCGGGCTAGTCAGCGCCGGGGGAATTGGTTCGCAATCCCGGTCGCCCTATGTGTCCTTGCCGGGATCCTCATCGCCATTTGGGGCGCGGACAAAGACTTGCGCACCCTGTACCTGGTCGGCCCCGACGGAACCCCCATGACCAGCCAACCCGGCATGGTCGCCTCCCTCGGCATAGCCATCTATGTTGCGGGAGCGGGCGTCGGCGTAGCCCCTGATCGGCTCGCTGATGCTTCGCCAGACCGAGAAGAGCGTCGCCGCGGATCCTTTAGTTGAAGCCTGGGAAGCGGCAAAGACAACGAAGAAGTGCCCCGACTGTGCGGAAACCATCCGCGCCGACGCCCACGTGTGCCACTACTGTGGGTACCGCTTCGCCCCGAGCGCGCCACACGGGAAGTCCACGAACGTGAAGTGCCACCACTGCCAGCATGTGCAGGCGGTTCCGCTAAGCCAACAGTCATTCGTGTGCGAGCAATGCAACACGAAGCTGAAACGCCAAACTAAAAACAGCTGATGAGGGCGGTTACTGGTCAGCGATCAGACCGCCGAGTCATCCCAAGCACTGTCACCCGCAGCACCGCCGCCCTCACCAGCGCAACACTTCACATCAATGGCGGCGATGTCTTTCGACAACTCCTGCAGCCGACGCGACCGCGCCGCCAAATCCCGCGGCGGACACCCCGGGTCGGTCACCGTCCGCGCAATCCGCTCCCGCAACGCCACGAGCAGCGCCCGCTCATCACCCGACGCGGCAGCCTGGACAATCGACAAGGGCCGGCGACGCCGCAGCGCCGCCTCGCCGGGCTTCATGGCCCGAAGTTTACCGGCCATCACAACCTCCTGAATTTTATCTCGTCCGCCATTGCACGCCAACGCTTTTCATCAAACTAAACCTGGCTGCTACCAACGCGTTTCGCGGTGATATTCGGGGTAAAAAAATCGTGGTAGATAAATCGCCCGACACCGCAGGTGTTGGCTTCCCGCAGCAACTTGTGATTATTACCCACCCCCCCATCTGCCTGCATCAATGCGCTTAGGCGTCGGCAAGCGCCTACACTAAAAATTTGAAGCCACTTTTGATTGTCGTTCAACAACTTTCGCATTACGAATCACGTTGCAGGCATCGTAGAATTGGAGTGCGACTCGTCGTCTGAGTTTCTGCTCTGCTCTGGTGCTGGTCATGTGCGGACACCCCCAGCTCGACATTCCAGCTTGTGCCGGTGCCGCCTGGCCTTGCTGGTCATGTGAGTTGTTCTCCTTCATGGATGATGCGGCCGCCTAGGACGGCGGTGATGGTGGCGACCGCCTGCTCGGGGGTGACGGAGGCGGTGGTGTCTGCGGGTTGGCCGGACAGGCGGCGGTTGCGGGCAACGAGTTTGCACTCGGCGCATAGCCGGGTGAGGTTGTGCGCGTGTAGCTGGGCGGCGCAGCCGGCACATTGGTTGGGGATGCCGACCGTCATCGGCGCTGTCTCCTGCTCTGGGCCCGGGGTCCGTGTCCACGTCCATTTGTCCGGTGTCCACCCCCTATAGAGGGGGGGTGGACGGACATATCCGCGGGCTGGTGGACAGAAGTGGACAAGTGGACAAGCTCATTTGCTGACCAGTTTGTAGAAGGGTCGTTTCTCGGTGCCGGTGTTAATCAGATCGCGGCGTTTGAGCAGGTCGGATAGTGCGCGGTAGAACGTGCCTTGAGCCATGTCGGCCACAAGTCGAAGCTCGGCCTTGCTTGCTCCCGTTTCACTGAAATGGTGGACAAAGGTGGACAACAGCTTGTCCCCGCGGTCGGTTTGTCCACCCCCCGGTGGACAGAAATCACGCCGCTGCCGGAGCCGTCGATGAGGTCGAACTTCAGCTCGTGGTGATCGTCTTTCGGGCCGTCTCGGCGCTTTTGGCGGTCCAGGTTGATGACCGCTTCGTCGGCGCTGACCGCGTACACGGTGTCCGCGCCGGCCTCGAACACACTGGACCCGCGGAACGTTTTGCCGTCTTTGCCGGTGTGGTGCACCCCGGCCACGCAGCCGCGGCCTTCGGGTGTGGCTTGTCGCAGTCTGAGCAGCGCGGCGACGACTTCGCCGCAGTCCTTGGCGCTGTTTTCGTCGGCCCCGACCATGCAGCGGGCCAGGGTGTCGATGACGACGAACCCGTAGCCGTTCTGCTGGATCAGCGTCACCAGTTCGGCGAGCTCCCCGTAATGGGTGAGGTTCAACGGCCGGGGCAGGATGTGCAGGTCGTCGTCGCTGATGGATTGGTGCCAGCCCTGTTCCCAGGCGTCGATGCGGGCCTTGAGCCCGAACGCGCCCTCGGCGGCGATGTACAGCACCCGGCGCTGCTGGGTGGTGTGTCCCTGCCATGGCCGGCCGGTGGCCACCGAGGCGGCCCAGTCCAGCGCGATGAATGTCTTGCAGGTTCCCCAGTAGCCGTACAGCAGCGCGTTGGTGGCCTGGTCGAGCACGTCGTCGATCAGCGGCTCGGGGTCGGGGAGTTGGCGCAGCGCGGAGCGGGTGAGCAGCAGTGGTGTGAGCCGCGATTCGTTGGCCTCGGCCTGATCGCTGGGTGGGGGTTGCTCGCCGGTCCATTCGCCGGTGTGGTGGTCGTCGACGTCGGGCGGCGGCTCTTGGTGGGGGTGGCCGCCGAGTTCGGCGCGGGCCTGCTCCTCGGTTTTGCATGAGGCGCGTTTGCGGCCGAGTTTGAATGCGTCGCGCATCTCGAATTTGCGTATCCGGCGGCGCGGCTCGGTGCTGGCCAACAGGTGGGTGAGCCGCTGTTCCAATAGCTTTTCGGCGCGCCGGAAATCCTGTTCGGTGATGCAGCTGACCATCCACGCGCAGTGCAGACGCACCGCTTGGTTGCACACCCACGGGTTGCGCCCTTTGCCGGGTTTGGGCCCGTCTGTCGCCCAGCCGTTGATCATCGTGGCGACGTAGGGGCAGGTCTGCCAGGCAAACTCCCAGCCGTCGGGGTCGGACAGCGGCTCACTGGCGGTGTCGCCGCTGTCTTGGCAGATGCCGAGTTCGGTGAGACGTTCATCGACTTCGGCGACCGTGAGGGGGCCGCCGGTGTCGCGGCGCGCGGTCACCGGCACCGGGTCGGCCTCCTTGTGGTTGACGGTGCCGGGTACGCGCAGCACCCGCGCGGGCTCGAACACGTTGTCGACTTTGGCGCCGTGATTGTCGGCGACTATTTCGACGAGGCGGCCGAAACGGTCGAGCAGCGCCGCAGCGTCGTTGGTGGTGAATGTGTCGGTGATGTCGCCGTCCTCGACCGGCCAGTGGGGTTGCAGGCCGTGCCCGGAGGCCACCACGATCGCGGGGCGTGTGCCGAGGAGCGCCGACGCCTCGTCGATGACCGCTTCGGCGGTGGCCATGTCCGCGCAGCCGCCTGGTTTGATGTCCAGGTCGGCGAACAGGCCGGCGAGGCGGGTGGCCTGTTCGGCGGTGCCGCGGCCGCAGTCGGCGCGGGCCGGCCCAGCGGTGGGGTTCACCGAGGACCAGGTGTCGACGGTGCAGCCAAGCGCCCCGACGTAGTGCGGCGCCGTTTCGGGGGCCATGACCGATGTCCGGAAATTGCCGCCGGGTTTTTGGTGGCAGATCGCGACGAATTCGTCGTCGCGGTAGTTGAGGGTTTCGAGGAGTTCGGCGACGCCGACGGTGTCGTCGTGTCTGGGTCGCCCATCACCGTTAGAATGCGAAGTGCCGGCTTCTGCTTCTGTGGTGGTGGCTGGGGTTGGTGTTGATGATGATGGCGGTCGCCCTCGGGAAACCGGGGGCACCGTTTTTTTGTCAGGCGGCCCCGCTCCTCCCAGTTCGAGTTTTCCGCTCATGCCATCGCGTGTTCTTGCTCGGCGATCCACGCCATTACGACTGCGCGTCGCCACACGCGACGCCTGCCAAGCTTGAAAGACACCGGTCCTTGGCCGATGGATGCCCAGTACCGCCAGGTGCTCGCCTTGGTGCCGGTCAACTCCTCCAGCTCGAGCGAGTCGAGGTATTCGCTGTTCACAGTGCCTGTCCTTCCAGTTTGGGACGTCATCCCGTTTGAGAATAACCATATTGTTATTCCCGTTGGTCGCGCCGGTCAAGCTGGTTCGGGTTATAATCCCGATATGGGTTTGCGCGAGCAGATGGAGTCCGACTTCGGCAAGCGGGTGCGCCGCGAGCGCGAACGCCAGGGCTGGAATCAGGAGGAGCTTGCCGAACGGATGACCGCCAAAGGTGTCCCCACCTACGCATCGACCATCGCCAAGCTCGAATCCTCAAGGAAGCCCCGCGCTGTGCGGCTGGCCGAGGCTGCGGTTCTCGCAGACCTATTCGAGGTCTCACTCGACGCGCTGCTCGGCCGCCAGGCGGTGCCGGGGGACGATCTGGCGTTCGCGCTGCGCGCGCTGCGCGATATTGCGTTCAGCTCCATGTGGCAGATCGGTGGCATCCGCGATGCGCTCGTCGGAAGATTCAGAGAGGCAATGGCATTCGACTTCAGCGGCCGCGATCAAGTCGGGATGCAAGCTGATCGGGCAGACAACGGGCTCGCCGAAGCACAGGACGCGCTAATGCAGTTGACGCTGCTATTCCCTGACCCGTCGGAGAGGACCGAGCAGTGAAACGCAATCGTAGGGCCGGAGTTGAGGACCGCTGGAACAGAACCGTCCGCGACCTTGACGGCACAACGCGCACCGCGCCGACCATCCGTCACGGCAAGGGGCTTCGCTGGCTGGCCCGTTACGTCGACGATCACGGCCAAGAGCACACGAAAGCGTTCGCGCGCAAAACCGATGCGACGAAGTGGCTGGACGGCCAGACAGCGGCGATCGTCTCGGGTATGCACGTCGCGCCGCGGGATGCGCAGCTGACCGTGCAGCAGTGGTGCGAGTTATGGCTGGAGGGCTACCAGGTACACCGCGCATCCACGGTGAAGCTAGCCCGCACGCATATCCGGCAGATCGTCGCCGAATTCGGCGGTATGCCGCTGTCGGCGGTGCGGCCGTCACAGATCAAGACGTGGGTGGCGCGGCTGCAGGCTGAAGGTTTGGAGGCGTCCTACATCTATCGGACGCATTCGCGGCTGTCGCAAATCTGCGCCGATGCCGTGAATGACGGGGTGCTCGGGCGTAATCCATGTTCGCGCCGGACCTCTCCACCGATGGGCAAATCCAAGGTGTATGTGGCCACCACGGAGCAGGTGTGGGCGATCCACGATGCGTTACCCGACCACCTGCAGGTGGCCGTGCTGCTCGGCGCGTTCGCCGGACTGCGGATTGCCGAAGTGTGCGGGCTGCGGGTCACCGATGTTGATTTCATCCGCGGCGTGGTGCACCCGAAACAGCAGTGGCCGGACAGACCGCTCAAGACTGAGGGCAGCAGTCAGCCGATACCGATTCCGCGGGATTTGGCGCTGCTACTGTCGGCGTCGGTACGGAAGTACCCCTCCGACATGATGGTCACCGCGGGACCGGGCACCGACCGGTGCAGTGTGTGGACGCTGGAGAAGGCGATGCGCACGGTGCGCGGCACCATTGAGGGCCTGCCGGACACCTTCACCTTCCACGATCTGCGGCACTACCTGGCGTCACTGCTGATCGCGTCCTGTGCCGACATCAAGACGGTGCAGGCGCGGATGCGCCACGCCAGCGCCACCACCACGCTCGACACCTACGGGCATCTGTGGCCGGACGCCGACGAATCCACCCGGACCGCCATCGGTGTGGTGATCGCGGAGCGGGCGAAAGCTACTGCGGACCAGCTGCGGACCACGAGCAGCTGAGCGCTCCGTTTGTCGAGGTCAGCGCGCTAGCTGGGTCGCGGCCTGGCATCTATTCCGGACTCCTTGCGCTGCTGGGCGGTGATGGGCGCCGGCGCATCGGTGAGCGGGTCGACGCCGCCGCCGGTCTTCGGGAAGGCGATCACCTCGCGGATCGAGTCCATCCCCGTCAGCAGCGCGGTGATCCGGTCCCAGCCGAACGCGATCCCGCCATGTGGCGGCGCGCCGAACATGAACGCCTCCAAGAGGAATCCGAACTTCTCCTCCGCCTCGGCCTTGTTGAGGCCCATCACCGCGAACACCCGCTCCTGGATGTCGCGGCGGTGGATACGGATCGAGCCGCCGCCGATCTCGTGGCCGTTGCAGACGATGTCGTAGGCGTCGGCCAGCACGTTGCCGGGATCGCTGTCTAAAGCGTCCACGACGTCCCCTTCCTGCGGCTTGGGCGAGGTGAACGCGTGATGCACCGCGGTCCACGCCCCCGAGCCGACCGCCACGTCCCCGGCGGCGGTCGCGTCTTCGGCGGGCTCGAACAGCGGCGGGTCGACCACCCACACGAACGCCCACGCGTTCGGGTCGATGAGGTCGAGCCGCCTGGCGATCTCGCCACGGGCCGCGCCCAGCAGCGCCCGCGACGGCTTCGCCGGGCCCGCCGAGAAGAAGATGCAATCCCCGGGCCGGGCGCCGACGTGGCCGGCCAGGCCGGCGCGTTCGGCGTCGCTCAGGTTCTTGGCCACCGGACCGCCCAACTCGCCGTCTTCGCCGACGAGCACGTAGGCCAGCCCGCGGTGCCCGCGCTGCTTGGCCCACTCCTGCCAGCCGTCCAGGGTGCGCCGCGGCTGCGAGGCACCGCCCGGCATGACGACCGCCCCGACGTACGGCGCCTGGAAGACACGAAACGTGGTGTCTTTGAAGAACTCCGTGCACTCGACGAGCTCCAGCCCGAACCGCATGTCGGGCTTGTCGGAGCCGAACCGTCGCATGGCGTCGGCGTAGCTGATCCGCGGGATGGGCGTCGGGAGCCGGTAGCCGATCAGCTCCCACAGCCCGGCCAGGATCTCCTCCGACACGGCGATGATGTCCTCGGCGTCGACGAAGCTCATCTCCATGTCGAGCTGGGTGAATTCGGGCTGCCGGTCGGCGCGGAAGTCCTCGTCGCGGTAGCAGCGCGCGATCTGGTAGTAGCGCTCCATGCCGGCCACCATCAGCAACTGCTTGAACAGCTGCGGGCTCTGCGGCAGGGCGTAGAACGAGCCCGGGTGCAGGCGGGCCGGCACCAGGAAGTCGCGCGCCCCTTCCGGCGTCGAGCGGGTGATCGTCGGCGTCTCGATCTCGACGAAGTCGTGCCGCGCCAGCACCGCGCGCGCGGCGGCATTGACCTTGGAGCGCAGGCGGATTGCCGCGGCCGGACCCTCGCGCCGCAGGTCGAGGTAGCGGTATTTCAACCGCAGCTCCTCGCCGGCGGGCTCGTCGAGCTGGAACGGCAGTGGCGCGCTCTCGCCGAGCACGGTCAGCGAGGTCGCGTTGACCTCGATCTCGCCGGTCGCGATCTCCGGGTTGGCGTTGCCCTCGGGGCGGGTCTCGACGACGCCGGTTACCGCGACGCAGAACTCGGCGCGCAACCGGTGCGCCTGGGCCAGCACGTCGGGAGCCCGGAAGACCACCTGTGCGATGCCGGAGGCGTCACGCAGATCGATGAAGATGACGCCGCCGTGGTCGCGGCGGCGCGCCACCCAGCCCGCTAGCGTCACCTGCTGCCCGGCGTCGCTGCTTCTCAGCGAGCCGGCGGCGTGGCTGCGCAGCACAAACACTCCCTTTCACCCGTTTGAACGAGTGACCAGTCTAGAGGAGGTAATTTCGGTCCCATTAACGCTGAAGCCACAGACATCGCTGTCGTCGGTCCCGGCGCCGTCGGCACCACGGTCGCCGCTCTGCTGTACAAGGGCGGGCATTCGGTGCTGCTGTGCGGTCACACTCCCCGCGACAGCGTCGAACTGCGGCCCGACGGCACGGATCCGATCGTGGTGCCCGGCCCGGTGCACACCGACCCCCGCGAGGTGACGGGGCCGGTCGAGTTCCTGGTGCTGGCGGTCAAAGCCACCCAGAACGACGAGGCCGCCGGCTGGCTGGCCCGCCTGTGCGGCGAACACACCGTCGTCGTCGTGCTGCAAAACGGTGTTGAGCAAGTCGAGCAGGTCCGGCCGCACTGCCCGTCATCGCCGGTGGTCCCCGGAATCGTGTGGTTCGGCGCCGAAACGCAGCCAAAGGGGTGGGTGCGGTTGCGCACCGAGGCGCGCCTGGTGCTGCCCTCGGGCCCCTCGGCGGACAGCGTCGCCGAGCTGCTGCGCGGCGCCGGCTGCCAGGTGGACTGCGACCCCGACTTCATCACGGCGGCCTGGCGCAAGCTGCTCGTCAACGCGCTGGCCGGATTCATGGCGCTGACGGGGCGGCGGTCCGGCGTGTTCCGCCGCGACGACCTCGCCGCGCTCTCGCGGCGCTATGTCGCCGAATGCCTGGCCGTCGCCCGGGCCGAGGGCGCCCGCCTGGCCGACGACGTGGTCGACGAGTTGGTCGGGCTTTTCCGCAGCGCCCCAGCGGACATGGGCACCTCGATGCTGGCCGACCGGGAGAACCACCGACGGCTGGAGTGGGACATCCGCAACGGCGTGATCGTCCGCAAGGCCCGGGCCCACAACCTGGCGACGCCGATCAGCGACGTCGTGGTGCCGCTGCTGGCCGCGGCCAGCGACGGGCCGGGTTAGGTTAGGACCATGTTCCCCTGCGAGCGCGTCGACCTGAGCTTCATCGACGCGGATTCTGTTAAAGGCCGATACCGCTTCCGCAACAGCGTCGACCTCGCCATCACACCCGAGCAGCTGTTCGAGGTGTTTGCCGACGCCGAGTCCTGGCCGCGCTGGGCAAGCGTGATCACGAAGGTGACCTGGACCAGTCCCGAGCCGCGCGGCGTCGGCGCCACCCGCACCGTCGACATGCGCGGCGGGATCGTCGGCAACGAAGAGTTCCTCGCCTGGGAACCGTTCACCCGCATGGCGTTCCGGTTCAACGAATGCTCGACGCAGGCCGTCGCGGCCTTCGCCGAGGATTACCGGGTCGAGGTCATCCCGGCTGGCTGCCGGCTGACGTGGACCATGGCGCAGCAGGCCGCCGGTCCGCCGCGGCTGGCGATGTTCGTGGTCGGCCCGCTGCTGAACCTGGCGCTGCGCCGGTTCCTGCGCAACCTGCGTCGCTACACCGACGCCCGGTTCGCCGCCACGCAACAGCGCTAGGCTGGTTGCGCCCAGGTAATTTGCCGGACCGGATTTCGGGAGGGTGCGATGACCTTCAACGAGGGTATGCAGATCGACACCAGCACCGCGTCGTCGTCCGGCGGCGGCGGGCTGGGGATGGCCATCGGGGGCGGCGGCATCGGGCTGCTGATTCTCATCGTGGCGATGTTCCTGGGCGTCGATCCCGGCGGGGTCGTCAGCCAGCAGCCCACCGACACTGGCGGCAACGTGGCACCGGGCTTCGACCTGAGCCAGTGCAAGTCCGGCGCCGACGCCAACAAGTACGTGCAATGCCGCGTGATCGCCACCGGCAACTCCGTCGACGCGGTCTGGCATCAGCTCATGCGGAATTACACCCGCCCGCACGTGCGCCTGTTCACCGGCTCCGTCAACACCGGCTGTGGGCCCGCCACTACCGCGGTCGGGCCGTTCTACTGTCCGGTGGACCAGACGGCGTACTTCGACACCGACTTCTTCCAGGAGCTGGTCGATAGATTCGGTTCCAGCGGTGGGCCGTTCGCGCAGGAGTACGTGGTCGCGCACGAATACGGCCATCACGTGCAGCAACTGCAGGGCATCCTGGGCCGCTCCCAGCAGGGGGCGCAGGGCTCCGGGGGCAACGGGGTGCGCACGGAGCTGCAGGCCGACTGCTACGCCGGGATCTGGGCGCACTACGCGTCGACGGTCAAGCAGGAGAGCACCGGCGTGCCGTACCTACAGCCCCTGAGCGACAAGGACATTCAAGACGCGCTCTCGGCCGCGGCGTCGGTGGGCGATGACCGCATCCAGAAGGAATCGACCGGACGCGTCAACCCCGAGTCGTGGACGCACGGTTCGTCGGCAGAGCGGCAGAAGTGGTTCACCATCGGGTACCAGACCGGTGACCCGAACAAGTGCGACACCTTTGCCGCCACCGACCTCGGCTAGGACTACATAGCTTGAAATGGTGATTGAGGGTCGGGAGCTTTCCGACAGCGGGCAAGCGTCCGCATGGGCACCGTTGCACAATCGCGTGTTCCGCGCCTTGTTCATCGCGCAGTTTGTCTCCAACATCGGGACGTGGATGCAAAGTGTGGCGGCACAGTGGTTCTTGGTAGAAGAGCACAGCAGTGCCACCGTCGTGGCACTGGTCCAGACCGCGAGTCTTGGGCCGACGCTCCTCTTGGGCTTGTTCGCCGGCGTGCTTGCCGACCTCTTCGACCGGCGGCGGTTACTGATGTTCCTGCAGTCGTACGCGGTGTTGGTGGCGCTGGCCCTGGCGGTGCTGACATACCTCGGTAGCCTTACCCCGGCGTCACTGTTGATGTTCACCTTGGCCATTGGCATGGCCTCCGCACTGACCGCACCGGCCTGGCAGGCGATTCAGCCCGAGGTCGTCCCGCGCGAGCAGATACCCGCGGCCGCGACGTTGGCCAGCGTTTCGGTCAACATCGCCCGGGTGATTGGACCGGCGATTGGCGGCGTGGTCGTGGCAATGGCCGGTCCGGCAGCGGTCTTCGCGATCAACGCAATATCGTTTGCGGGAATAATCGTTGCCTTGGCGGCGTGGCAACGACCCAAGCAAAGCGCGCCACTCGAACGAGAACACTTCGGCCAGGCCATCCTCACCGGGTTGCTGTACACGGTCAACAGTCCGATTTTCCGCAGGATCTTGTTGCGCGCAGCCCTTTTCGTCTTTCCCGCCTCGGCCGTGTTGGCTCTGTTGCCGGTGGCCGCCGCCCACAGATGGCATTTGGGGGCCAGTGGCTACGGTGTGGCGCTGGGCGCCATAGGTTTTGGCGCGGTGCTCGCTGTCGCGGTTCCCGCAGCGGTACGCGAGAAAGTGTCACCTAACGCGCTGCTGGCGGTGTGCGCCGCCGCGTACGGTCTCGGGGCGCTTGCGGTGGCCTGGCTGCCGTTCACCGCGGCGATGCCTTTCTTGGTGTTGTCGGGGATGGCCTGGCTGATCACGTTGACAACGTTGAACGCGGCGGCGCAGCTGCACTTGCCGCGATGGGTCCGGGCCCGCGGGTTGTCGGTGTATCTGCTGGTCTTCACCGGATGTCAGGCGGTCGGCGCGTATGTCTGGGGTGTCATCGCCACGCGGGCGGGGCTTCACATCGCGCTGATTTGGTCGGCGGTGTTGCTGGGCGCCGCCGCCCTCAGCGTCGCCGTGCTTCCGTTGCGGCCGTCCACCGGGAAGCTGAGCCGTGACATTTCCAGGGCTTGGCCGTCGCCGATGGTCGTGTTTGAACCATGCCCTAACGATGGACCGGTGCTGGTGACCGTCTGGTATCGCGTGTCGGCGGAGAACCGCCCCGACTTCGTCGAGGCGATGCGCGCGGTCAGGCGATCACGGCTGCGAACGGGTGGCCACAGTTGGCGGCTTTATCGAAGTCTGCAACATCCCGACATGGTCCTCGAGCGGTTCACCGTGCCGTCGTGGACCGAGTTCGAACGTCAGCACACCGAGCGCTGGTTGGAGTCCGACCATGAGGCCGCGGCCAAGGCGGTGGGCTACACCGTCGACAGCGCCCGACGGCACGAGTACTACCTCGCTTTGCGTGTGCCCAGACGAGTTACCAGGGCCGCGTCGAGCAGGTGACACCGGTAGTGGCGTTTTGTGTCACCACTACCTGGCCATCGACGGCGATCTGGCACTGAATTTGGGGAACGTTCGACGAGTCGCAGTCCGGCCAGTGACACCCGCCACTGGCGTTGACGAACGCCCACTGGTTGGGGTTCGCCAGCGTGGTGGTGTAGACCAGCGGCTGACCGGCGGTGAACGGCGTGGGCACGGTGGTCATGAACTGCGACGAGTTGGCGTCGAAGGCCGCCTGGCTGGGCGGATCGCTGCTCATGTACCGAACGTTGCCGGTCAGATTGCCGGTGGCGGTGATCGTGTAGGTCACCTGATGGCCGGCCGGGTCCGCATGTGAGGTCGTGGGCGTAACAGCCAACCCTACGGCCGCCGCAAACGTTGCCAACGCGACCCCGCTGGTCACTTTTCGCACGTTCGTCATATCGGAAACGCTACCGGATTCGTTACCGGCGGCTCGGCCGGAGCTTGCGGTTACCGGTGGGGATGCCGGCGGTTTGCCTGGCTCGGGTATGAAACATGCATGAGCGACGATCCGGGGATCAGCCGCCGCAGGTTGTTGACGACGAGCGCGGTCTCGGCCGCCCTCGGGGCGGGCATCGGGGGCGGGGCGGCGCTGGTGTGGTCGCATCCGCACGGCCCCGCTGTTTGGTCTCAACCGGACCGCAACGGCGCCCCGCCGGTGACCGGCCTGCATCTGCAGTTCGGCAAGAACGCGGCCACCGAGGTGGTGGTGTCATGGCACACCACCGACGCCGTCCGCAATCCGCGCGTCATGCTGGGCACCCCGGCGTCCGGGTTCGGGCGCACCGTCGCGGCCGAAATCCGCACCTACCGGGACGCCAAGTCCAACACCGAAGTTCGCGTCAACCACGCGCGCCTGACGGGCCTGTCGCCCGACACCGACTACGTGTACGCCGCGGTGCACGACGGCGCCCAGCCGGAGAGCGGGACGGTTCGCACCGCACCCTCGGGACGAAAACCGTTGCGCTTCACCAGCTTCGGCGACCAGTCCACGCCGACGCTGGCCAGGCTGCCCGACGGCAGGTACGCCACCGACAACATCGGCTCGCCCGCGGCCGCGGACACCACGCTCGCGATCGAGCGCCTCGGTCCGCTGTTCAACCTGGTCAACGGCGACCTGTGCTACGCAAACCTGGCACAGGACCGCATACGCACCTGGTCGAACTGGTTCGAGAACAACACCCGCTCGGCGCGATACCGGCCTTGGATGCCGGCGGCGGGCAACCACGAGAACGAACTCGGCAACGGGCCAATCGGTTACGGCGCCTACCAGACCTACTTTGCGGTGCCGGATTCGGGGTCGAGCCTTCAGACCCGCGGCCTCTGGTACTCGTTCACCGCCGGCTCGGTGCGCGTGATCAGCCTCAACAACGACGACGTGGCCTTCCAGGACGGCGGCAACTTCTACGTGCACGGCTACTCGGGCGGAGAGCAAAGGCGCTGGCTTGCAAGCGAACTCGCTGCCGTGCGAGCCGATCCGGATATCGACTGGATAGTCGTGTGCATGCATCAGACGGCGATCTCGACCGCCGACAGGGCCAACGGTGCCGACCTCGGCATCCGTCAGGAATGGCTGCCGTTGTTTGACCAGTATCAGGTCGATCTGGTGGTGTGCGGTCATGAACACCACTACGAACGGTCGCACCCGTTGCGTGGAGAGCTGGGGACCGACACCCGAACGCCGATACCCGTCGACACCCGCAACGACCTCATCGACTCGACCCGGGGAACGGTGCACCTCGTCATCGGCGGCGGCGGCACATCCGCGCCGACCAACGGGTTCTTCTTCCCCGAACCGCGGTGCCGCGTGCTGACCGGCGTGGGGCCGTTTGACCCCGGGCTCGGACGCAAGGCACCGATCTACGTCCTGGAGGACGCGCCGTGGTCGGCGTTTCGCGACCGCGACAACCCTTACGGCTTCACGGCTTTCGACGTCGACCCCGGTCAACCCGGCGGCCACACGTCGATCAAGGCGACCCATTACGCGTTGAGCGGCCCGTTCGGCGAAGTTACCGTGGTGGACCAGTTCACGCTTACCAAGCCCCGCGGCGATAGGCCCGCCTAGCTCAAAACAGCGTCGGCTGAACGGGTTCCGGCGTCGCGGCCGCCGCGGCGGCCTGCGGGAACGGGCGTTGATCGCCGGCGAGCCGATGCTTGGCGATCAGCGGCGCGGCCCGTCCGCGCAGCATGTCGCGGTAGCTGGGCGGCAGGTGTGCGCCGCGCCGGTAGAGCTCGCGATACCGGCCGACCAGTTCAGGATGCGAGCGGGCCAGCCAGGACATGAACCAGCCTCGGGTCGAACCGCGCAGGTGCAGGCCGAAAACCGTCACGCCCGTGGCCCCGGCGGCGGCGATATCGCCGAGCAGCCGATCGAGGTGCTCGGTGGAGTCGGTGAGGTGCGGCAGTACCGGCGCGACCATCACGTGACAGTCCAGACCGGCGTCACGGACCGCGGTGATGAGGCCCAGACGGGCCTGCGGTGTCGGCGTGCCCGGCTCGACGTCGCGGTGCAGCTCGGAATCCCCGATCGCCAGCGACACGGCGACCGATACCGGAACCTGTCGAGCCGCATCGGCGATCAGTGGAAGGTCGCGCCGCAGCAGTGTGCCCTTGGTCAGGATCGACAGCGGCGTGCCTGATCCGGCGAGCGCGCCGATGATGCCCGGCATCAGTGCGTAGCGCCCCTCGGCACGCTGGTAGGGATCGGTGTTGGTGCCCAGCGCGACCGTCTCCCGCTGCCACGACGGCCTGTGCAGCTCGTGGCGCAGCACCTCGGCGACATTGGTCTTGACCACCACTTGGGTGTCGAAGTCGGTGCCGCAGTCGAAATCCAGGTACTCGTGCGTGGGACGCGCGAAACAGTAGCGACAGGCGTGCGAGCAGCCGCGGTAGCCGTTGACGGTGTACCGAAACGGCAGCGCCGCGGCGTTGGGCACCTTGTTGAGCGCCGACTTGCACAGCACCTCGTGAAAGGTGATCCCCTCGAATTGCGGCGCTCGCACGCTTCGGACGAGGCCGATCCGCTGCAGTCCCGGTAGGGCCCCGTCGTCGACGGGGTCGCCGTTGACGGCGACGGCCTGGTTAGCCCAGCGCATACTCCTTATTCGAACAGGAGTTCGATTCGGCGTCAAGCACCGCAGAGAAACCACCTTCTCGGGTGGGTTGGGTTTAAACCCCGGCGTAGCTGGGTACGAGGCCACATGTACGTAACAAAATTGCACACGCGCCAGTACGCTGGCGCACAATTGCTGCGCCCGCTTCGCGCGGAGCGAACCAAGATCACCCACCGGCACACCACTCGGGCTATTGCGGCCGTGGTGATGGTGGGCGCGGCCGCGTGGTGTGGCTCCGGCATCGCCCACGCCGACAATAATCACGAGCGGCAGGCGTGCACGCTGATGGACGATTCCGCCAGCGCAATCAGCATGGGCTACGGGGAGTCGACCATGCAGTACGCGTTCGCGGTGCTTTCCACCGAGATGCCGTCGGTGGATGCGGCGCACGTCCTCCTGGCTGCCACTCGTGACGACTGCCCCAACCACGCCGGCGACCTGCCGGATAACTGGCAATAGGCGGAAGATGGCGGCTGAGCGCCTGAGAGCTCAGCCGTCCAGCCGCGAAAGCACCTCGGTGACAACGGAATCCGTCGCCACGGAGACCTGATCGCCCGTCGCGAGGTCCTTGACCCCGACCGTACCGGCCTCGATGTCACGGTCGCCGACCACGAGTGCGACCCGGGCGCCGGAACGGTCGGCCGCGCGCATCGCGCCCTTGAGCCCGCGGTCACCGTAGGCCATGTCGACGCGGACACCGGCGGCGCGCAGCCGCCCGGCGAGCACCGCCAGCTGCAGCTTGGCCGGCTCGCTCAGCGGCACGCCGAACACGTCGCAACGCGTGGTCTCCCCCACGCTCTTGCCCTCGGCGCGCAGCGCCAGCAGGGTCCGGTCCACCCCCAGCCCGAATCCGATGCCCGACAGGTCCTGCCCGCCGAGCTGGCGCATCAGGCCGTCGTAGCGGCCGCCGCCGCCGATCCCGGATTGCGCGCCCAAACCGTCATGCACGAACTCGAACGTGGTCTTGGTGTAGTAATCCAGCCCGCGCACCATCCGCGGGTTGAGGACGTATGGGACCCCGAGCGCATCCAGATGCGCCAGCACCGTGTCGAAGTGCTGCTTGGCGCCGTCGGACAGGTGATCGAGCAGCACCGGTGCATCGGCCGTCATGGCCCGCACTGCGGGTCGCTTGTCGTCGAGCACCCGCAGCGGATTGATCTCGGCGCGCCGTCGCGTTTCCTCGTCGAGGTCGAGCTGTAACAGGAACTCCTGCAACAGCTCTCGGTATTGCGGGCGGCAGCTCTCATCCCCGAGAGAGGTGATCTCCAGCCGGAAGCCGTCAAGGCCCAGCGACCGGAAGCCGGCGTCGGCGACGGCGATCACCTCGGCGTCCAGCGCCGGATCGTCGACGCCGATCGCTTCCACCCCGACCTGTTGCAGCTGGCGATAGCGACCGGCCTGCGGGCGTTCATAGCGGAAAAACGGCCCCGCATAACAAAGTTTCACCGGCACCGCCCCGCGGTCGAGGCCGTGCTCGATCACCGCGCGCACCACCCCGGCGGTCCCCTCCGGCCGCAGCGTCACCGAGCGGTCACCGCGGTCGGCGAACGTGTACATCTCCTTGGACACCACGTCGGTGGATTCGCCCACCCCGCGGGCGAATAGGGCGGTTTCTTCGAAGATGGGCAGCTCGGCATCGCCGTAGCCGGCCCGGCGGGCGGCGGCGAGCAACCCGTCGCGCACCGCGACGAACTGCGCCGAATCGGGCGGGAGGTAGTCCGGTACCCCCTTGGGCCCCGAAAACGCGGTGAAGGCCGAGGACTCCGTCACGGGCTCAGGCCCTCGAGGAATGGATTGAAACGCCGCTCTGCGCCGATGGTGGTGGCGTTGCCGTGTCCCGGCAATACGACGGTCTTGTCATCGAGCACCAACAGCTTGCCGATGATCGACGTCAGCAGGTCGCGGCCGCTGCCGCCGAACAGATCCGTGCGGCCCACCGAGCGTTCGAACAGCGTGTCACCGGTGAAGACGATGTCTTTGTCGTCCTTGGACGACGCGACCCGGAAGACCACCGATCCGCGGGTGTGCCCGGGCGTGTGATCGACGTTGACGGTCACGCTGCCCAGGTCGATCTTGTCGCCGTCGCGGTCCAGCTCCACCACCTGCTTGGGCTCGCGGAAGAACGCGCCCGTGACGAGCTGAGCCAGCCGCGGACCGAAGCCGTAGATCGGGTCGGTCAGCATGAACCGGTCCTCGGGGTGGATATAGGTGGGGCAGCCATAGGTGTCGGAAACCTTCTGGGCGGACCAGATGTGGTCGATGTGCCCGTGGGTGAGCAGCACCGCGGCCGGGGTCAGCCGGTTCTCGTCGAGGATTCGCCGCAGCGGACCCATCGCACGCTGGCCGGGATCCACGATGACGGC
This sequence comes from uncultured Actinomycetota bacterium, assembly GCA_963802525.1. Lineage (GTDB taxonomy): Bacteria > Actinomycetota > Actinomycetes > Mycobacteriales > Mycobacteriaceae > Mycobacterium. Next base: position 155,666 of record CAWDJC010000036.1, read on the forward strand.
GTCCGTTCCGGGACGGTCGGCCAGCACATAGCAGTTGCACTGCAACATGCCGGCGGAAAATCCGGTGATCAACACGGTTCCCAGTTTCCCACGGGGCCCGGTTGACACCGGTCACGGCGCCCACATTAGCCTGAGCTGGCCACCAAGGGACCCGACTGACCAAGCATGGAGGCATACCGGCCGTGCCGACCAATGAACAGCGACGTGCCAGCGCCAAGCGCAAACTCGAACGGCAGCTGGAGCGCCGCGCGAAGCAAGCCCGAACGCGCCGGATCGTGGTGATCGCCGGTGGCGCGGTCGTGGCGGTGGCCCTGATCGTCGCGGGGGTGATCGCGATCGTCGACACCAAACATGAGAACAAGAGCAACACCGCGGCAACGACGACCACCCCCGCCGCCAGCAGCTCCCCGGAGACCACCGCGCCCGCGACACCGCAGACGGGACAGGTCCCGCCGTTACCGTCGTTCAAGCCGTCGGCCAACCTGGGCGCCAACTGCCAATACCCCGCGTCGTCCGACCCGGCCGCCAAGCCGGTCAAACCGCCGCGGACCGGCAAGGTCCCGACAGATCCGGCCCAGGTGAGCGCGAGCATGGCGACCAGTCAGGGCAACATCGGCCTGATGCTGGCCAACAACGAATCACCTTGCACGGTAAACAGTTTCGCCAGCCTCATCGGCCAGAAGTTCTTCAACGACACCAAATGCCACCGGCTGACCACCTCGGCGACGCTGGGCGTCCTGCAGTGCGGCGACCCCAAGGGCGACGGCACCGGTGGCCCCGGCTATCAATTCGCCAACGAGTACCCGACCGACCAGTACCCGCCGAACGACCCCAAGCTGCAGGAGCCGGTCCTCTATCCGCGCGGCACCCTGGCGATGGCCAACGCCGGACCCAACACGAATGGCAGCCAGTTCTTCATGGTCTACAAGGACTCGCAGTTGCCGCCGCAATACACCGTGTTCGGCACCATCCAGGCTGACGGGCTGGCCACTCTGGACAAGATCGCCAAGGCCGGCGTGGCCGGCGGCGGCGAGGACGGGCCGCCCGCCAGCGAAGTCACCATCAAATCGCTGCTGCTCGACTAAACCCGGAGCGAGCTAGGCCGCGGATGTCACCCGGTAGACGTCGTAAACGCCTTCGACGTTGCGCACGACGTTGAGCAAATGCCCGAGATGCTTGGGGTCGCCCATCTCGAAGGTGAACCGGCTGACCGCGACCCGGTCACCCGAGGTCGTCACCGACGCCGACAGGATGTTCACCTTCTCGTCGGCGAGCACCCGCGTGATGTCCGACAACAGCCGGTGCCGGTCGAGCGCCTCGACCTGAATGGCCACCAGAAACACCGACGACGCCGACGGCGCCCACAGGACTTCGATGATGCGCTCGGCCTGCTGTTGCAGCGACGCGGCGTTGGTGCAGTCGGTGCGGTGCACGCTGACCCCGCCGCCGCGGGTGACGAACCCCATGATCTGGTCGCCGGGCACCGGCGTGCAGCATTTGGCCAACTTGGTCAGGACGCCCGGGGCGCCGGGAACCGAGACCCCGACGTCGTCGCTGCTGCGCGGGCGCCGCAGCATGGTGGTCGGCGTGGACCGCTCGGCGAGTTCCTCCTCGGCTTGGTCGATGCCGCCGAGCTCGGCCAGCAGCCGCTGCACGGCATGCCTCGCAGATACGTGCCCCTCACCGATGGCGGTGTAAAGCGCGGACACGTCGGCGTAATGCAGCTCGCGGGCCACCGCGGCCATTGACTCGCCATTCACCAAGCGCTGCAACGGAAGTCCGCCGCGACGCACCTCGCGGGCCATCGCCTCCTTGCCGGCCTCGAGCGCCTCTTCCCGCCGCTCCTTGGCGAACCACTGGCGGATCTTCGTCTTGGCGCGCGGCGACACCACGAACTGCTGCCAGTCCCGCGACGGCCCGGCATTGGGCGCCTTGGACGTGAAAACCTCTACGACTTCCCCGTTTTCCAGCTTGCGCTCCAGCGCCACCAGGCGCCCGTTGACCCTGGCGCCGATGCAGCGGTGGCCGACCTCCGTGTGCACCGCGTAGGCGAAGTCCACGGGCGTCGACCCGGTCGGCAGGGTGATGACGTCACCCTTGGGGGTGAAGACGAAAATCTCCTGGACCGCAAGGTCATAGCGCAGCGACTCCAAGAACTCGCCGGGGTCGGCGGCCTCCCGTTGCCAGTCGAGCAGCTGACGCATCCAGGCCATGTCGTCGATCTCCGCGGCCGCGTGCGGATGCGGAAGGCCGTTGCGCCCCTTGTTTTCCTTGTAGCGCCAGTGCGCGGCGATGCCGTATTCGGCGGTGCGGTGCATGTCGCGGGTGCGTATCTGCACTTCCAGCGGCTTGCCCTCCGGCCCGACGACGGTGGTGTGCAACGACTGGTACACGCCGTATCTCGGCTGGGCGATGTAATCCTTGAACCGGCCCGCCATCGGCTGCCACAGCGAATGCACCACGCCGACAGCGGCATAGCAGTCCCGGATCTCGTCGCACAGGATGCGAATGCCGACCAGATCGGTGATGTCGTCGAAGTCGCGCCCCTTGACGATCATCTTCTGGTAGATCGACCAGTAGTGCTTCGGCCGGCCCTCCACCGTCGCCTTGATCTTCGACGCGTTGAGCGTGTTGACGATCTCGGTACGTACCTTGGCCAGATAGGTGTCCCGGGAGGGCGCACGGCCCGCGACCAGCCGCACGATCTCCTCGTACTTCTTGGGATGCAGGATCGCGAACGACAGGTCTTCCAGCTCCCACTTGACGCTGGCCATACCGAGGCGATGCGCAAGGGGCGCAATGACTTCCAGCGTCTCACGGGCTTTGCGGGCCTGCTTCTCCGGCGGCAGGAAGCGCATGGTGCGCATGTTGTGCAGCCGGTCGGCCACCTTGATCACCAGCACCCGCGGATCGCGGGCCATGGCGGTGATCATCTTGCGGATGGTCTCGCCTTCGGCGGCGTTGCCCAGCACCACCCGATCCAACTTGGTCACGCCGTCGACGAGATGGCCCACCTCTTCGCCGAATTCCTCGGACAGCGCCTCGAGCGTGTAACCGGTGTCCTCGACGGTGTCGTGTAACAGCGCGGCCACCAATGTGGTGGTGTCCATGCCCAATTCGGCCAGGATGTTGGCGACGGCCAGGGGGTGGGTGATGTACGGGTCACCGGAGTGGCGCAGCTGAGTGGCGTGCCTCCTGTCGGCCACCTCGAACGCCCGCTGCAGCATCGAGAGGTTTGCTTTGGGATAGATTTCCCGGTGCACCGCCACCAGCGGCTCGAGCACGGGATTGAGGGTGCTGCGCTGGGCCGTCATCCGCCGGGCCAGCCGGGCCCGGACCCGACGGGAGGCGCTGCTGGAAGTCTTCAGGGTCTCGGCAGGCGGCTCCGGTGGCTCAGCCGACCCTGCAACCGGCTCTCCGACCAGCAAGGCTTCGGTGGCTTTCGCGGCCACGTCAAGAGCCTGCGCCGAGCTCTTCTCGTCAGCCACGTTGGTCACCTCCGACTTCGAGGATATCGCTTAAGTCGGATTGCCCCGCTCTCCCCCGCGAGCGGGCGGTACCCCCACTTCCGGCCGTTCCGGCCGGCATCATCGCGTCGCAAAGTCGCGCGGCTAGGCGCTGCTCAGGCTATGCACCGGCAACGGCGCGAGCGCCTCGCGACCACCCAGCGCGGTGAGTTCCACCACCACCGCGGCCGCGGTCACGTTGGCCCCGGCGCGCTCCAGCAACCGCGTCGCCGCACCGAGGGTGCCGCCGGTGGCCAGCACGTCGTCGATGATCACGACATTGCGGCCGCGCAGATCGATGCCCTCGGCGGGGATTTCCAGGGTGGCGGTGCCGTACTCCAGGTCGTACTGCTCGGCGTGGACCGGCGGCGGCAGCTTGCCGGACTTGCGAATGGCCAGTATGCCGGTGCCCAGCCGGCCGGCGACGGCCGCCGCCACCAGGAACCCGCGGGAGTCGATGCCGGCTACCAGGTCGGCGCCGGATGCGACCTCGACCAGCGCGTCGGTCACCGCCGTCATCCCGTTCCGGTCGGCGAACACCGGGGTGAGGTCCTTGAACTGGACGCCGGGCTGCGGAAAATCGGCCACGTACCGCGTCAGCGATGCGATCAGTTCGGCCACCGGCGCATTCCCGCTCACACTCGTCACTCGACCAGCGCCCATCGGTCCATGTTCCAGCCCACTCCCCACCGGGTCGGATTCCTGCTCACGGCATACATCTTCTTCGACATCAGCAGCGTGCGCTGCTGCCTATACAGGGGCAGAGTCGGCATGTCGGCCCACAGTAGCGGCGCCGCCTGTGCCAGCAACCTGACCCGCTCGGCGGGGTCGGCCGATACCGCCAGCGCACCGATCGCTGCGTCGACCTGGGGATTTGAGTAGCCCGACAGGTTGTTGCCGTTGCCGCTGTGCAGGGCGTAGGCATCCATCGCCGACGACCCGGTCGACCCGCTACCAGTGGCTCCGCCGGTGCTGGCCAGCAGCACGTCGATCTTTCCGTCGCGCAGCGCCTGGGGCCCCGACGAATCCAGAGTGACGCTGGCGACGGTGATACCGGCCGGGGCGCAGGATTTGGTGATGACCCCCACGGTCACCGCCAGCCGCGCGTTGGGCCCCTGGTAGCCGATCCGCACCGTCTGGGGTGCGCCACCCAGCGCATCGCGGGCGGCGGCAGGGTCCGCCTTGTTGAACGGCCCGGCCTCGGCGGCGCCCTCACCGGCGGCGATGGCGTCCTCGGTGGCCGGCTGCAGGCGCGAATTGACGATAGGCACCCCGGCGTCGTGCGCGATCGCGTCGCGCGGCGTACACAGCGCGAACGCGCGCCGGGCCTTGGGCTGCGCCAGCGGTCCCTGCGGCGCGAAGATCACCTGCTCGATGCCGTCCGACGGCGATTCGGCGCGCTCGTAGTTGTCGGGCGTGGCCAGCGCTCCGGAGGAACCGGCCGCCACGTCGACCACGTCGACGCTGCGGTTGTTGACCCGGTCCTGAATATCGGCGGCCTGCGGCCACACGGTGATCCGCTTGGTGATCGCCTTGGGACCCCACCAGCGGTCGTTGGCGACGAGCAGCACCGCGCCGCCGTCGAGGACCTTGTCGATCTTGTACGGTCCCGACGACGGAAAGCGCTTCGAGACATCGTCGGCTTTGAGGCCGGGCTTCAAGTCCCACGTGGTGTTCCACAGCTTCGCGATCTGCGCCACCACCTGCGCGTTATTGCTCAGCAGCGCCGCCGTCACGTCGACGTTCAGCTGATCGGCGATGACGTGTGACGGCATCATCGACGTCGCGGCGAACAGCTGGGTGTAGTCGACGACGCCGCGGTCCGGGATGAACGAGACCCGGGCCTTCTTCTGGCCCGGGATGCACTCGATGTTGGCGATGTCGACGTAGCCGGACTGGGTGGCGGCGTCGAAACCGGGAAACCGGCCGGATTGGGCCGCCCACGTGAGAACGAGGTCGTCGCAGGTCACCGGCTTGCCGTCGCTGTAAACGGCGTTGTCGGCGATCTGGTAGTCGAGGACCAGCGGCGAACCGCCCACAACCGAGACGGTGCCGAAGTCGCGGTCGGCGACGACCTGCCCGTCGGGGCCGTGATAGCCGAAGCCGGTGAGCGTGCGGGCAAACGCCTGCGCCCCCGCCGATGCGGCACCGACGACGGTGTTCGTGTTGTAGGTGGCCAGCGGGCCGTCGACCACGTAGTCGATCTGCGAGGCGGCGCTACCGGAGCACCCGGTCAGCGCGAAAGCCGCCACCACCACCCAGACCAGCCCGACGGGCGCAGAGCCCTTCAGCCCCCGCCGGCCGGCCCGCGACATCCCGGCTACCGCCGGCCGGCGTTTCGCTTGCCGGTCGGACGTCGGGTACCGGTGGGGCGCACCGGTCGTGCGCCCGGCGCCGGCTTGTTCGGTGCGGGCTTGTCGGACGGTGCAGACGCCGTGGACGTAGTAGACGCCTTAGACGTAGTAGTCGCCGTGGACCCAGTGGGTTCTTCCGCGCTTTCCGGGGCGGCTTCTTCATCGGCGTCATCGGCCGGTTCGGCTTCTTCCGGGGCTTCCGGCGCTTGCCCGGGCCTGCGCCTTCTGACGACCCGGCGGGTGTGGGTGCGCACCAGCTCGGTGCGTTCGCGCAGGGTGACGAGCAGCGGGGTGGCGAAGAAGATCGAGGAGTAGGTGCCAACCAGGATGCCCACCAGCTGCACCAGCGCCAGGTCCTTCAGCGTGCCGACGCCCAGCAACCAGACCGCCACGACCATCAGCGCCAGCACCGGCAGCACCCCGATCAGGCTGGTGTTGATCGAGCGCATGAACGTCTGGTTGATCGCCAGGTTGGCCTGCTCGGCGAAGGTGCGCCGGGTGGTGTGCTGGAAGCCGTGGGTGTTCTCCTCGACCTTGTCGAACACGATGACGGTGTCGTAGAGCGAGAAACCCAGGATGGTCAGCAGGCCGATGACCGTGGCCGGGCTGACCTCGAAGCCGACCAGCGAATACACGCCGGCGGTGACCGTCAGGTCGAAAACCATGGTCGTCAGCGCCGAGATCGCCATGTAGCGCTCGTAGCGCACGGTGATGTACAGGCTGACCAGCGCCAGGAACACCACCAGCGCGATCAGCGCCTTCTTGGTGATCTGGTCACCCCAGGTCTCCGACACCGCCGAGTCGCTGATGGCCTGTTTGCTGGGCTTACCGTCGTTGCCCTTGGGCTGGAAGGCGTCGAACAAGGCGTTGCGCAGCTTGGCGGTCTGGTCGTTGGTCAGGGTTTCCGAACGAATCTGCACCGTCGCCGACGCGCCGTTGCCCACGATGACGACCGACTCCGCGTCCTTGCCGATGGTCTTCCTGAAGACATCGGACACCTGCGCGGTTTGGGCTGTCCCACGTGGAAACGACACCGTGGTGCCGCCCTTGAAATCGATCCCGAAGGTGAAGCCCCGCAAGATGATGCTGACGATCGCGACCGCGACGATCGCACCGCTGATGCCGTACCACAGCCGGCGGCGCCCGACGACCTCGAACGCGCCCGTGCCGGTGTAGAGCCGGGCGATGAAGCTATGGTGCGCCTGGGCGGCGCCGTCGCTCAGCTCCACCGCATCCGAGCTGGCTTCGGTGATTTCGGTCGCCCCGGTTTCGGTCTTGCCTTTGGACGCCTTGGAGGAAGTCATGCGCTATCCCCGTCCCGTCTTCACGTTCGCCGCGGCCCGGCGTTCGCGGGCGACCTGCTGAACGGCTCCCAGGCCGTTGTACGCGGGCTTGGCCAGCGTCGGTGACTTGGAAGCCAGGTACAGCAGCGGCCAGGTCACCAGGAACACCACCACCAGGTCGAGGATCGTGGTGAGGCCCAAGGTAAAGGCGAATCCCTTCACCTGGCCGATCGCCAGGAAATACAGCACGGCGGCGGCCAGGAACGTGACGGCATTGCCCGACACGATCGTCTTGCGTGCCCGCACCCAGCCGCGCGGGACCGCCGACCGGAACGAACGCCCTTCGCGGATTTCGTCTTTGATGCGTTCGAAGAACACCACGAACGAGTCGGCGGTGGTACCGATACCGATGATCAGACCCGCGATGCCCGCCAGGTCCAGGGTGTAGTTGATATAGCGGCCCAACAGCACCAGGATCGCGAAAACCATTGCGCCGGAAGCAACCAACGACAGCGCCGTGAGCAACCCCAGCACCCGGTAGTAGGCCAACGAATACAGCAACACCAGGACCAGGCCGATCGCACCCGCGACCAGGCCGGCCTTGAGCGAGGTCAATCCCAGTGTCGCCGAGACGGTTTGGGCTTCCGAGGATTCGAAGGACAGCGGCAGCGACCCGTACTTCAGGACGTTGGCCAGCTGGCGCGCGGTCGAAGCGGTGAACGGCGGATCGCCACCGGTGATCTGGGTCCGCCCGCCCGGGATGGCTTCCTGGATCATCGGGGCGCTGACCACCTGGGAGTCCAGCGTGAACGCGGTCTGGGTGCCGACATGGGCGGCGGTGAAGTCGGCCCAGGTATTTGCCGCCCCGGGCTTGAACTGCAGGTCGACGACGTAGCCGATGCCGCGCTGGTTCATGCTCGACGTGGCGTTCTCGATCTGGTCGCCACTGATGATCGACGGCCCCAGCAGGTACGCCACCTTGTGGTCGGTCGAGCAGGTCACCAGGGGCAGGGCCGGGTCGTCGTTGCCGGCCAGGATGTCGTCCTTGTCGCATTGGGTCGCCTGGAATTGCAGGGCAAGGAACTGGATGCCCTGGCGGGTGCTCTGCCGCCACCCCTTCTCATCGGCGATGCGCTCGGCGAGCTCCTTGCGCGGGTCGGGGGGCGCGGGCCGATCGGCCGGCGCCGCGGGCGCCGGCGCCGGTGCGGGACCGGGCGCGGGGCCAGGCGCCGGCGCGGGTGCTGGGCTCGGTGTTGGCGGCGGGTCCTGCGGGTAGGGCCGCGGCTGGGCGCCCGGTTGGCCGGGCGCCGGCTGTGCCGGTTGCTGGGGTTGTGCCGGCGGCGGTGGCTGCGCCCCACCCGGCCCGGGCGCCGGTTGGCCGGGAGCGGAGCCGGGCGGCGTTCCCGCGGGCGCCTGGGCTGGGGGCTTGGGCTGAGCGGCCTGCGCCGGCATCGAGTTCAGCACTGGGCGGATGTACAGCCGCGCGGTCTGTCCGAGGTTGCGGGCCTCGCTGCCCTCGTTTCCGGGCACCGTAATGACCAAGTTTTGGCCGTCGACCACGACCTCCGAACCGGACACGCCGAGCCCGTTGACCCGCGCGCTGATGATCTGCTGCGCCTGCGCCAGCGCCTCCCGGCTCGGCGCCGAGCCGTCCGGGGTGCGGGCGGTCAGCGTGACGCGGGTGCCGCCCTGAAGATCGATGCCGAGCTTGGTTGCGGCCCGCTTGTCGCCGGTGAGAAACACCAGCAGATAGACGCCGATCAGCAGTAACAGGAAAACCGACAGGTAGCGGGCGGGGTGCACCGGCGCCGAAGACGATGCCACGTTCCTCGTATCTCCTTGAGAATCGGTTTCTTGCCCCGACAGAGCCTAGAAAAGCCTACGTGCCGCCCTCGGGCCTACCGGCCCTGGTCGTTCAAACCCTCGGATTCTTCCAAGTCGTCGACGTCCGCGTCATCGTCGAGGTCCGCGTCGTCTTCGGGCAGGATTTTGTCGCGGACGGCCAGCTTCATCCACGTGGTCACCACGCCGGGCGCGATCTCGAGGTCGACGGTGTCGTCGGTGATCGCGACGATGGTGGCCTCCAGCCCGGAGGTGGTGTGCACCCGGTCACCGGGCTGCAGTGACTCGTGCAGGTCGATGGTGGCCTGCATCGCTCGCCGCTGGCGACGCGAGGAGAAGTACACGAAGCCGCCCATGATGAGCAGGAACGGCAAGAACAAGACCAAACTCTCCATCGCCCGCCTGTCTTTCTGTCGGCCTTTTCGGGGTCGGTAACGGCCAGTGATGACCGGTAACGGCCAGTCTGCCATCTCCGCAGGTCGTCACAGACTGACCCCGCTGACCCGCGGGGGAACAGATAGGCTTTAGCCGCGACGTGACAGGCGCGGCGCGGTGAGGAGGATGTCGTGGCCAGCCTCGAGCAGAGTCGCCGCCTGGTCACCGAAATCCCCGGTCCCGCATCGCTGGAGCTCAACAAGCGCCGGGCCGCGGCGGTGTCCCACGGAGTGAACGTCTCCCTGCCGGTCTTCGTGGCCCGCGCCGGCGGCGGCATCGTCGAGGACGTCGACGGGAACCGGCTCATCGACCTGGGTTCCGGTATCGCGGTCACCACCATCGGCAACTCGTCGCCCCGGGTCGTGGACGCCGTGCGCGCCCAGGTCGCCGACTTCACGCACACCTGCTTCATGGTGACGCCGTACGAGGAGTACGTCGCCGTCGCCGAAGAACTCAATCGGATCACCCCGGGCTCCGGCGAGAAGCGCTCGGTGTTGTTCAACTCCGGCGCCGAGGCGGTGGAGAACGCCATCAAGGTCGCGCGCTCCTACACCCGCAAGCCCGCCGTAGTGGCGTTCAACCACGCGTACCACGGCCGCACCAACCTGACGCTGGCGCTGACCGCCAAGTCCATGCCCTACAAGAGCGGCTTCGGTCCGTTCGCGCCGGAGATCTACCGCGCGCCGCTGTCCTACCCCTACCGGGACGGACTGCTCGACAAGGAACTGGCCACCGACGGCGAAAAGGCCGCCGCGCGGACCATCCGGGTCATCGAAAGCCAGATCGGCGCCGACAGCCTGGCCGCCGTCCTCATCGAGCCGATCCAGGGCGAGGGCGGATTCATCGTTCCGGCCGAGGGATTCCTGCCCGCCCTGCTCGACTGGTGCCGCAAGAACGACGTGGTGTTCATCGCCGACGAGGTGCAAACCGGGTTCGCGCGCACCGGCGCGATGTTCGCCTGCGAGCACGACGGCATCGAGCCCGACCTGATCTGCACCGCCAAGGGCATCGCCGACGGGTTGCCGCTGTCGGCGGTGACCGGCCGGGCCCAGATCATGGACGCCCCGCATGTCGGCGGCCTGGGCGGCACTTTCGGTGGCAACCCGGTCGCCTGTGCGGCGGCGCTGGCCACCATCGAGACCATCGAGCGCGACGGCCTGATCGAGCGGGCACGGCAGCTGGAGCGACTGATGACCGAGCCGCTGTTGCGGCTGCAGGCCGCCGACGACCGGGTCGGCGACGTTCGTGGCCGCGGCGCGATGATCGCCGTGGAGCTGGTGAAGTCGGGAACGGCCGAGCCCGATCCCGAACTGACGGAAGCGCTTTCGAAGGCGGCACACGCGGCCGGCGTCATCGTGTTGACGTGTGGCATGTTCGGCAACATCATCCGGCTGCTACCGCCGCTGACCATCAGCGACGAGCTGCTGATCGAGGGCGTCGACACCCTGAGCCGCATCCTCGGCGACCTCTAGCCCGGGGAAACGCGCAATCCCGGGTGTGAAATCGCACACCATCGGTGGATAGCCGGGTCATCGGGGAATACCGTTAGTTTAACTAACGTTCTTTCGGTCAGCGCAACGTCGCGCGATCTAACTACTTAGCCCCTGGGCAATCAAAGGAAGTCTCATGTCGGCTACTACTCAGGAAGAGCGGCTCGCACGCCGAGTCGACGACCTAACCGCCAACGACCCACAGTTCGCCGCCGCCAGACCGGACCCCGCGGTCGCCGAAGCCATGGCACGGCCCGGGCTGCGACTGCCCCAGATCTTCCAGACGGCGGTGGACGGTTACGCGGAGCGACCCGCGCTCGGGCAGCGCGTCGTCGAGTTCGTCAAGGACCCCAAGACCGGCCGCACCTCGCGGGAGCTGCTCCCGCGCTACGAGACCATCACCTACCGCGAGCTGGGCGACCGCGTCGGCGCGCTCGCCCGGGCCCTGACCCACGACTCGGTGCGCGCCGGCGACCGGGTGTGCGTGCTCGGCTTCAACAGCGTCGACTACGCCACCATCGACATGGCGCTCGGCACGATCGGCGCGGTGTCGGTTCCGCTGCAGACCAGCGCGGCGATCACGCAGTTGCAGCCGATCATCACCGAGACCGAGCCCAGCGTGATCGCGGCCAGCGTGAACCAGCTGCCCGACGCCGCCGAGTTGATCCTCAATGGCTCCCAGACGGGCCCTGCGCCCGCGAAGCTCGTCGTCTTCGACTACCACCCCGAGGTCGACGACGAGCGCGAGGCCGTCGAAACCGCCCGCGCGCGGTTGGCCGAGACCGCGGTCACCGTCGAGGCCCTGGCCGACGTCCTCGAGCGCGGGAAGGCGCTCGCCGCCGGGTCCGGTTCTGAGCCCATCGCCGTGCCCGACACCGACGGCTCCGGGGACCCCCTGGCGCTGCTGATCTACACCTCCGGCAGCACCGGGGCACCCAAGGGTGCGATGTACCCGCAGAGCAACGTCGGGAAGATGTGGCGCCGGTCGGACCGCAACTGGTTCGGGCCCAGCGCCGCGTCGATCACCCTCAACTTCATGCCGATGAGCCACGTCATGGGACGCGGCATCCTCTACGGCACCCTCGGCAACGGCGGCACGGCCTACTTCGCGGCCAGGAGTGACCTCTCGACACTGCTCGAGGACCTCGAGCTGGTCCGGCCCACCGAGCTGAACTTCGTGCCGCGCATCTGGGAGACCCTGTTCGGCGAATTCCAGCGCCAGGTCGGCCGGCGGCTCTCCGACCCCACCGACGCTGCGCAGCGCCGGGCCGTCGAGGCCGAGGTCCTCGACGAGCAGCGGCAGTACCTGCTGGGCGGCCGGTTCATCTTCGCGATGACGGGCTCGGCGCCCACCTCCCCGGAGCTGAAGGAGTGGGTCGAGTCCCTGATCGAGATGCACCTGCTGGACGGCTACGGCTCGACCGAGGCCGGGATGGTCCTGTTCGACGGCCAGGTGCAACGCCCGCCGGTCGTCGACTACAAGCTGGTCGACGTCCCGGACCTGGGCTACTTCTCCACCGACCGGCCGTACCCGCGCGGTGAGTTGCTGCTCAAGACGGAGAACATGTTCCCCGGCTACTACAAGCGGCCCGAGGTCACCGCCGGCGTGTTCGACCCCGACGGGTACTACCGCACCGGAGACGTCGTCGCCGAGGTCGGTCCCGACCGGCTGGTGTATGTGGACCGCCGCAACAACGTGCTCAAGCTCGCGCAGGGCGAGTTCGTCACCGTCGCGAAGCTCGAGGCGGTGTTCGGCAACAGCCCGCTGGTCCGGCAGATCTACATCTACGGCAACAGCGCACACCCCTACCTGCTGGCGGTCGTGGTGCCCACTGAGGAGGCCCTGGAGCGCTACCACGACATTGGGCTAGCTGAGCTCAAGCCGCTGATTGCCGATTCGCTGCAGAACGTCGCAAAAGAGGCAGCCCTGCAGTCCTACGAGGTGCCGCGTGACTTCATCATCGAGACCACGCCGTTCAGCCTGGAGAACGGTCTGCTGACCGGCATTCGCAAGCTGGCGTGGCCGAAGCTGAAGCAGCACTACGGCGAGCGCCTGGAGCAGCTCTACGCCGAGCTGGCCGAGGGCCAGGCCAACGAGCTGAGCGAACTGCGCCGCACGCGGGGCCGAGGCGCCGGTGCTGCAAACGGTGAGCCGCGCCGCGGCCGCCATGCTGGGCGCAGCGGCCACCGACCTGTCGCCCGATGCGCACTTCACCGACCTGGGCGGAGACTCGTTGTCCGCGTTGACATTCGGCAACCTGCTGCGCGAGATCTTCGACATCGATGTGCCGGTGGGCGTCATCGTCAGCCCGGCCAACGACCTACAGGCCATCGCCGACTACATCGAGGGCGAGCGGCAGGGCACGAAACGGCCCAGCTTCGCCTCGGTGCACGGTCGCGACGCCATCGAGGTGCACGCGAGTGACCTCACGCTGGACAGGTTCATCGATGCTTCGACGCTGGCCGCCGCGCCGACGCTGCCGCGGCCCAGCGCCGAGGTGCGCACCGTCCTGCTGACCGGCGCGACCGGCTTCCTCGGGCGCTACCTGGCGCTGGAATGGCTCGAGCGGATGGACCTGGTCGACGGGAAGGTGATCGCGCTGGTGCGGGCCAAGTCCGACGACGAGGCCCGGGCCCGGCTGGACAAGACCTTCGACAGCGGTGACCCGAAACTGCTCGCGCATTACCGGGAGTTGGCGGCCGACCACCTGGAGGTGCTCGCCGGGGACAAGGGCGAGGCCAACCTCGGCCTGGACCAGCGGACGTGGCAGCGGCTGGCCGACACCGTCGACCTGATCGTCGACCCCGCGGCCCTGGTCAATCACGTGCTGCCGTACAGCGAGCTGTTCGGTCCGAACGCGCTGGGCACCGCCGAGCTGATCCGGATCGCGCTCACCACGAAGCAGAAGCCGTACGTCTACGTGTCGACGATCGGGGTGGGCGATCAGATCAAGCCGTCGCGGTTCGTCGAGGACGCCGACATCCGGGAGATCAGCCCGACGCGCCAGATCAACGACAGCTACGCCAACGGCTACGGCAACAGCAAGTGGGCCGGCGAGGTGCTGCTGCGCGAGGCCAACGACCTGTGCGGCCTGCCCGTGGCGGTGTTCCGGTGCGACATGATCCTGGCCGACACCACCTACGCGGGCCAGCTCAACCTGACCGACATGTTCACCCGGCTGATGCTGAGCCTGGTCGCCACCGGCATCGCGCCCGCTTCGTTCTACGAGCTGGACGCCGACGGCAACCGGCAGCGTTCCCACTACGACGGCCTTCCGGTCGAGTTCATCGCCGAGGCGATCTCAACCTTGGGTGCCGCGCCGGACGGGTTCGCGACCTTCCACGTGATGAACCCGTACGACGACGGCATCGGCCTCGACGAGTACGTCGACTGGCTCGTCTCCCCAACTAACGGGGCCGGTTACCCGATCCGGCGCATCGCCGACTACGGCGAATGGTTGCGCCGGTTCGAAGGTTCGATGCGGGCCCTGCCGGAACGGCAGCGCCAGTACTCGCTACTGCCGCTGTTGCACAACTACCAGAAGCCAGAGCAGCCCGTCCGCGGATCGTTGGCGCCGACCGACCGGTTCCGCGCCGCGGTGCAAGAGGCGAAAATCGGCCCGGACAAAGACATTCCGCATGTGTCGGCGCCGGTCATCGTCAAGTACATCACCGACCTGCAGTTGCTCGGACTGCTCTGACGCTCTGATAACAAAGCCGATCGCCGGCCCGTTACGGGCTGGCGATCGGTCTTGGTGGAAATAATCAGCCCTCAGGGTGCGGCCAGCGCAAGTACGGAGCGCCCGCCGACCCCGCCGCCGCAGCGCGCTGGCGACGCCATCCACCCTTCTGCTCGGCTTCCGGCCCGTACCGACCCACCCGCGGCTTGGTCAGCGCCCCCGACGAAACCTCTGCAACCTCTGCCACCTCGGGCGACTCCTCCAGCCCGGACACGTACGCCGGTTCGCTGTACGACGGTTCGGCAGCCGCCCGCGCGGCACGTGCCTCTTCCACACGTGCCAGGGCTTCGACATCACTCGCCAGCCGCACCGCCAGGCGCGCAACGGCGACGCCACCCGCGAAGACAATCAGGGCACCCAGACCGGAGAAGTAAGAAACTTCGAGCGCGGCCCGTTTGCGGTCGGTTGCAGCAATCGGGTCGCCGGCGGAACCGATGCCCAACATCGGGGCGACCTCACGACCGATCACGAACCATGCGCCGGCCAGCACCGCCAGCCAGCCGCCCAGCATCGCGGTGATTCGATTTCCGGAGAAGATCAGCAGCAGACCGCCCAACACGGTCGCGGCTCCCGGGAGCACGTCGAGCCAGCCCCGGGCTGTGCTCCACGCCCAGTCATGGTCGGGCGTATAGGCGAAGTTGAAGTGGGGACCGACAAATGGGATCAACGCACCCCATGCACCCAGAATGACTAGGAGTAATCCGCTCAGTGCGCCGCGCGAGCGTGGCATCCACAACGCGCCGGGTCGGCCATTTTGTGCGTTTCGCATTAAATCTCCTCGATAGACGCCGGGCTACTTCAGCATCGGCTGCATACCCCGACGGTGTCCGGTGTAACCCGGCGAATCCGACGGCGTGGCCAATGGGGCTTGTGCGCCTCTTGTTACGAAATAAGGCCGAGCGCGAGCAGCACAACAGCGATCACCGGAAAAGTGCCCTGCGTCAACGCCGCCCGGGCCTTGTCCGGTGACGACGACAGCAGCACGATCGCGGCGGCGGCCATGGATCCGACGCCCGCGAAAATGAGCGTGGCTCCAACGGCTCTGTGTCCCATGGCGACCGCGGCAATGCCGATGCCGCTGACGATCGCCAGGAACAGGTTGTAGAAGCCCTGGTTGAAGGCGAGCAGCTTGGTGGTCTCGGCTTCTTCGGCCGTCGTGCCGAATGTGGCGCGGGTGCGTGCCGAGGTCCAGGTCAGCGACTCCATCGTGAAGATGTAGACGTGCAATAAGGCTGCCAGCGCGGCGAATACCAACCCGGCGGCGATCATCGCTACTCCTCGCAGGTCGAACAGGCCCGGCTCGACGCATGCTTTTCGGCGCCGATCATGGTCAAGAACGATACCGACCTGCAGTTGCTCTGACGGCTCCGACGCGCAAGGGCACCGGTAGCCAACCCAAGACTGAGCTACCGATGCCCTGCGCGTTCTTGCTACGGGCCGCCCTAAACGCCCGCGTGGTGGCGTCGGCGGAATAGGCCACCCCCGATGCGCCGGCGCGGCTCGGGCTCGGCTGCCAATTGGTCCGTCCGCGCCTGTGACTCGTCGTACCTGACCGGTTCCCGTGCCGGCACGCCGGCCCCTGCGACAGGTGTCGACCCAGTCGACATAGGCGCCGGTTCGGTCACAACGACGTCTCGCGCATGCCGAACAGCCACGCGCGCCAGGGCGGCGCCGCCCAGGAACACAATCAGCGCGCCCAGACCGGTGAAGTACGTGACCTCGAGCAGGGCCCGCTTCAAGTCCGTCGCCGCCGCCGGTTGGCCGACGTCCGCAATATTCAATGTCGACGCGAACGTCCTGCCGACCACGAACCAGGCGCCGGCTAGGACCGCCAGCCAGCCGCCGAACATCGCTGTGGCGCGATTTCCGGAGACGAGCAGCACCAGGCCGCCCACTGCGGCGGCGACCCCGGGGAACACCTCCAGCCAGCCTTTCGCCGCCGTCCACGTCCATGCGGGGTCGGTCGTATAAGCCCATTTGATGAGGGGTCCGATGAACGGTGCCAACGCACCCCAAGCACCCAACAGGATCAGGAGCAGCCCGGTCACCGCGCCGCGGGTGCGTGGCATGTACGGCGCGCGAGGGCGTTCATATTCGGGGCCTGTGTGCCTCATCAGAATCTCCTCCAACAAGCGATTATTGCTGCCGACCTGGGTACCCGCGTCGGCGGTGACGTAACCGCCCGACGGGGCGGCCGCGGTGCGGCGCTGACCAGCCCTAGTCGAACAGGCCCGGTTGGCCGAGCCCCGCGGCCCCGGCCGGCGGAGTCATCCCGAGGTGCGTCCAGGCCTGCGCGGTGGCCACCCTGCCGCGCGGGGTGCGCGCGACCATGCCGGCCCGCACCAGGAACGGCTCGCACACCTCCTCGACGGTGGCGGCCTCCTCGCCCACCGCCACCGCCAGCGTCGAAACGCCTACCGGGCCGCCGCCGAAGCCGCGGGTCAGCGCCGACAGCACCGCCCTGTCCAGCCGGTCCAGGCCCAGCTCGTCGACGTCGTAGACCTCCAGCGCCGACTTGGCGACGTCGCGGGTGATCACGCCGTCGGCGCGCACCTCGGCGAAGTCGCGGACCCGGCGCAGCAGCCGGTTGGCGATCCGCGGGGTCCCCCGCGAGCGTCGCGCGATTTCGGCGCCGGCGTCGGCGCCCAGCTCGATACCCAAAATCCCGGCGGAGCGTGCCAAGACCCGCTCCAGCTCGGTGGCCTCGTAGAAATCCATGTGTGCGGTGAATCCGAACCGGTCGCGCAGCGGGCCGGTCAGCGCGCCGGACCTGGTGGTCGCGCCGACCAGGGTGAAGGGCGCCACCTCCAGCGGAATCGATGTCGCCCCGGGCCCTTTGCCGACGATCACGTCGACCCGGAAGTCCTCCATCGCCAGATAGAGCATCTCCTCGGCGGGCCGCGCGATGCGGTGGATCTCGTCGATGAACAACACGTCGTGCTCGACCAGGTTGGACAGCATCGCGGCCAGGTCGCCGGCGCGTTCCAGCACCGGACCGGATGTCACCCGCAACGAGGACCCGAGCTCGGCCGCGATGATCATCGCCAGCGACGTCTTGCCCAGCCCCGGCGGACCGGACAGCAGGATGTGATCCGGTGTGCCGCCGCGGTTTTTGGCCCCCTCGATGACCAGCTGCAGCTGCTCACACACCCGCGACTGGCCGATGAACTCGCGCAACGAGCGGGGCCGCAGGCTGACGTCGATGTCGCCCTCGCCAACGGTCAGCGCCGGAGAGACTTCGCGGTCGGAATATTCGTCCGTCATCGCGACTTACCCAGCAGCGACAGCGCCGCGCGCAGAGTACTGGATGTCGTCGTGGCCCCACCATTTTGGTGATCGCCGGCCAGCACCTTGTCGGTGGCCTCCTCGGCCTGCTTGACGGCGAAACCGAGACCGACCAGGGCTTCCACCACGGGACCCCGCACCGCGTGACCATTGAGCGCCGGCGCGCCCCCCGGGCCGCCCGGGACCCCGCCGACCTTGTCCCGCAATTCCAGCACCATCCGTTCGGCGCCGCGCTTGCCGATGCCGGGCACCCGGGTCAGCGCGCCGACATCGCCGTCGTGCAGCACCCGCCGCAGCGCCAAGGCGTCGTGCACGGCCAGCGTCGCCATCGCCAGCCGGGGCCCGACCCCCGACACCGACAGCAGCGTCAGGAACAGGTCGCGGGTTTCGGAATCGGTGAACCCGTACAGCGTCATCGAATCCTCGCGCACGATCATCGCAGTGACCAGCCTGGCCTGGCTCCCCTGCCGCAGCGTCGCCAGCGTCGACGGCGTCGCGTTCACCCGGTAGCCGACGCCGGCCGCCTCGATCACCACGTGGTCGAGGGCCACCTCGAGCACTTCACCGCGCACCGAGGCGATCACCGGGCGGCCCTCGACTTCGCTTCCAATTTGGCCCTGTAGGCGTGCCGCTGCTGCGCGGCCAGGGCTTCGGCCTTCTTATTAGCCTCAGCCATCCGGCCGATCATCGGCGCCCGCCAACAATGGCAGATCGCCAACGCCAGCGCGTCGGCCGCGTCGGCCGGCGTCGGTTTGGCTTGCAGCGCAAGGATTCTCGTGATCATCGCGGTGACCTGCGCCTTATCGGCGGCCCCGTTGCCGGTGACCGCGGCCTTCACCTCGCTGGGGGTGTGGAAGTGCACGTCGATGCCGCGCCTGGCCGCGGCCAGCGCGACGACACCGCCGGCTTGCGCCGTGCCCATCACCGTCGTCACATTGTGCTGGGAGAACACCCGCTCGATGGCCACGACGTCCGGCTGATGGGTGGCCAGCCAGTGCTCGATGGCTTCGCTGATGATCAGCAATCGCTTGGGCAACGGCGCGTCCGACGGGGTGCGCACCACATCGACGTCGAGCGCGACGACATTCCGCCCGCGCCCGCTCTCGACGACCGACAGGCCGCATCGGGTCAGCCCGGGATCGACGCCCATCACGCGCATTGCCGGCTCCTTCGTACGAACAGCTGTTCGATAGCCTAACGGGCGGGGCCGACGAGTTCCGGTAGGACACGCGGCCGCGCGGCCGCTTCCTGGGGCGCGCGCGTTCGAGCGCCGCCCCCTGCAAAAGCTGTTAACTTATAGCCCACGTTCGCTCTAGCACCGTGGCAACGGAAGGTTTGGTGTGGGAACACTCCTGCTCGTCCTGGCGGCGGTGCTGTTTATCGCGTCCATCGTGGTGCTGGTCATCGCGTTGCGGCGGCCGAAAAAGCCGGCCCGGCCGGGCGGGCGTCAGGATCCGCTGTCGTTCAATGCGATGCCGCAGTTCGGACCCCGCCAGCTTGGCCCCGGCGCCATCGTCAGCTACGGCGGCGTCGACTACGTGGTCCGCGGGTCGGTGACATTCCGCGAGGGCCCCTTCGTGTGGTGGGAACACCTGCTGGAAGGCGGCGACCAGCCGATCTGGTTCAGCGTCGAAGAGGACGACGGGCGCCTGGAGCTGGCGATGTGGGTCACCCGCAAGGACCTCGCGCTGCAGCCCGGCGACCAGTACGTCGTCGACGGCGTGACGTTTCACGAATCGGAGCGCGGTCGCGCCTCCTACACCACCGAAGGCACCACGGGACTGCCGGCCGGCGGTGAGATGGAATTCCTCGACTGCACCAATGCCGACGAGACCGCCCTGCTCTCGTTCGAGCGCTGGGCCCCGGACATGCCCTGGGAGATTTCGACGGGCAAGTCCGTGGTGGCCGGCGAGCTCACCGTCTACCCCGCGCCCCCACCCTCCTCCAACTAGGAGCGCGTCGGTGCCGCTTCATCAGCTCGCCGTGACCCCGGCGGACGTATCCGGGGAAAGGCTGGGACTCGCGCTCAACGCGCCGGCGCCGTCTCCGCTGGTCACCTGGTCACTCGAGCACCCCGACGGCGGCGCGCTGCTGCTCGGCGTCCTCGGCGCATCGCACGTCGTCGCGGTCGAGCACCCCGCGGGCCGCTTCTCCGAGCAGGTTTCCTGCACCGCCCGAAGCCTCGGGGCCGCCCTGCCGCGGCGGACCGACGCGCCCGGCTATTGCCTGCAATCCCGTACCGAGTCGCACGACGAGGCGAGCTTCCGCCGTCTCGCGCGCGAGCTCCGCGAACGTTGCGCCCGACAACCGGGTTGGCTCGGGGGTACGTTTCCCGGCGACGACGCCGCGCTCACCGCGCTGGCCGCCGAGCCCGACGGTGGCGGCTGGCGGTGGCAGACCTGGCATCTATATCCGGGTGATCCCGCCGGCTCCGGCGGGACGGTGGTCCACACGGCGAGCCGGTGGCGCCCATGAGCCGCGGTCGCCTGTTTCTGATTTCGGGCGCGTTGGCCGTCGCCGCGATCGTGTCTCTGGTTTTTGGAATCACCTTGCAGCACAAGAACATTGCGTCCTACATCGCGGGCCACTATCACGAGTACTCCCGCGATGCGAACGGAACGCGCTACGCCTGCACAGGATCGCCCGCCCAGGTGGCCAACACGCTGGCCAACTACCAGGCACCCGAGGCGCGCGCCGCCAACGGCGACAGCCAATACCTGCGCTACAGCAACAACATCGTGATCGTCGGCCCCGACGGCAATTACCCGTGCAGCATCCGCCTGGAAAGCCTGAACGCCGGATACAGCCACGGCGCGTTCATCTTCCTCGGACCCGGCTTTTACCCCGGATCCCCGTCGGGCGGCGCCGGCGGCACCCCCGGCGGGCCCGGCGGGACCAAGTGATGGCTTAGCGATTTAAAACACGAAGGAGACAACCATGTACCTCGCCGTCGAGATCGGAAACGTCGACCTCAATCCAGTACTGAAAGGTGCAGTCGCGACGATCCTGTACTTCCTGGTCGGCATGGCCGTGCTTCTCGTCGGGTTCTACATGGTCGACGTGCTGACCCCGGGAAAGCTGCGCCAACTGGTGTTCATCGATCGCCGGCCCAACGCCGTCGTCGTCGCGGGCGCGATGTATATCTCGCTCACCTCGGTCATCATCAGCGCCATCGCGAACAGCTACAGCCAGCTGGGCCAGGGGCTCCTCGGCGTGGCGGTGTACGGGTTCATGGGCGTGATCCTGTTGGGGATAGCGCTGTTGACGATGCACCTGGTGATACCGGGTAACTTCCACGAGCACGTTGACGAGCCGGTGCTGCATCCGGGATCGTTCGCGGTGGCGCTGATACTGCTGGCCGTGGGAGGGGTGACCGCGGCCGCGGTGTCATGACGTCGGTCGACCTGCCGGTCCCCCCTCGGGAAAATCGAGCGGTCCGGCCCACCCGGTCTTCGGGGCGGTGGCGCGCCGTGCTGCTGGCCGCCGTGGCGGCCTGCGCGGCCTGCGGCATCATCTACGAACTCGCCCTGCTGACGCTGTCGGCCAGCCTCAACGGCGGCGGCATCGTCGCCACCTCACTGATCGTCGCGGGCTACATCGCCGCCCTGGGCGCGGGCGCTCTGCTGGTCAAGCCGCTGCTGGCGCACGCGGCGATCGCCTTCATCGCCATCGAGGCGCTGCTCGGCATCATCGGCGGCCTGTCGGCGGCGGCGCTGTACGTGGTGTTCGCGTTTGTCGACGGCTCGACGTGGGTGCTGGCCGTGAGCACCGCCCTGATCGGCGGGCTGGTCGGCGCCGAGGTGCCACTGCTGATGACGCTGCTGCAACGCGGACGGACTTCCGGCGCCGCCGACGCCGGCCGCACCCTGGCCAACCTCAACGCCGCCGATTACCTGGGCGCGCTGCTGGGCGGGCTCGTCTGGCCGTTCCTGCTGCTGCCGCAGCTGGGGATGATCCGCGGCGCGGCGGCCACCGGCATCATCAACCTGGCGGCGGCGGCAGTCGTGGCGATCTTCTTGCTGCGACGCGTCGTTTCAACGCGCCAGCTGGTCACGGCGCTGTGCGCGCTGGCCGCCGCGCTGGGGCTGCTCGCCACGCTGCTGGTGCGCTCGGCCGACATCGAAACGACGAGCCGGCAACGGCTTTACGCCGACCCGATCATCGCCTACCGGCACACGCCCTACCAGGAGATCGTGGTGACCCGGCGCGGCAGCGACATGCGCCTCTACCTGGACGGGGGCCTGCAGTTCTCCACTCGGGACGAATACCGCTACACCGAAAGCCTGGTCTACCCGTCGCTGGGTAACGGCGCGCGCTCGGTGCTGGTGCTCGGCGGAGGTGACGGCCTGGCGGCACGCGAACTGCTGCGCCAGCCCGGCGTCGGCAAGGTCGTGCAGGTCGAGCTCGACCCCGCGGTGATCGACTTGGCGCGCACCACCATGCGTGAAGCCAACGGCGGCTCGCTGGACAACCCGCGCGTCAAAGTCGTGATCGGCGACGCGATGACCTGGCTACGCGGCGGCTTCGACGGTGGCCCCTCGGGGCCTTTCGATGCGGTCATCGTCGACCTTCCCGACCCCGACACGCCCGTGCTGGGCCGGCTGTATTCGACCGAGTTCTACGCGCTCGCCGCCCGCGCGCTGGCCCCCGGCGGGCTGATGGTCGTGCAGGCGGGCAGCCCGTTCTCCACCCCGACCGCGTTCTGGCGCACGGTCTCGACGATCCGGGCCGCCGGCTACGCGGTCACTCCGTATCACGTGCACGTGCCGACGTTCGGTGACTGGGGCTTCGCGCTGGCGCAGCGCGCCGACGCCGCGCCGGTGCCGAAGATGCCGGCCGACGCGCCCCCGCTGCGCTTCCTGAACCAGCGCGTGCTCGAGGCCGCCACCGTGTTCTCCGGCGACATCGGGCCCCGTCCCCTCGAGCCGTCCACGCTGGACAATCCGCGCGTCGTCGACGACATGCGGCGCGGCTACGAGTAGCGGCGGCCTGGCTCACGTCCGGATGGCTTGCACCACCCATACGGCGCCCCGACCGTCTCGGTGCCGATCGACACGCACCCCGTCGAAGCCCGCCGCGCCGCACTGCGCGGCGAAGGACTCGGCCTGCTGTTCGGTCCACCCGTGGCTCGCCAAGCCCGTGGCCCCGGGTTGCACGCGACGTTCCATCACCAGCACGCGCCCCGACGGCGCGAGCACGCGGCGTAGCTCGGCGAGTCCGGCCGTGACGTCCTTCCAGTGGTGCACCGTCTTCAGCGACCACACGGCGGTTGCCCAACCGTCGGGGACGGGTAGCGATTCGGCGCTGCCCCACGACCAGCTGACGTTCGGGAGCTCACGCGTCACGGCGCGGCCGAGACGCAACATCACCGGAGCGGGATCAACGCCGATAACCCGCGCCCCCCGCCGGGCGGCGGCTCTGACGGCATTGCCTGGGCCACAACCGATGTCGACGACACGGTCGGCCTCCGACACCGCGGCGAGGTCAACGGCCAGGCGCGCGTAACCACGCCCCATGACGAGCATGCCGAGGGCGGCCACCAGACCGGGCACGCCGGCAAATCCCGCGTGGTCGGCGTGATGATTCACAGCGGATGAGTCAGTCATCGATTACACCTTGCCGGTTCGAGTCGGGTTGAAGTCAAATGGCGACATGACCCTGATCCCGATAGGTCAAGCCGCAACTCAACTTGGGCTGACGACCTCGGCGCTGCGTTATTACGAAGACCGCGGGCTGGTGTCGCCGGTGCGGCGGCGAGGCCAGCGCATGTACGGGCGGGATGAGCTGCGCCGGCTGGCTTTTGTCAAGATCGCCCACCACCTTGGCCTACCGCTGCGGACCGCCGCCGCTGTGCTCGATACTCCCGGCCGGACGTGGCGGCCGATCGTTGACGAACAGATCGCCGAGCTGAATCGGGTAATCGCGCAAGCGCGACTGGCCCAGGATTTTTTGACCCACGCGCTGCATTGCCCCGCCGACCAACCGGCGCGCCAGTGCCCCAACATGATCGCGGCACTCGACCGCCTCGTCGACGGAACGACAATCGATCAGCTGGCCGCTCACTCCTCGTCGAGCGCGGCCAGCACCTCGTCGGAGACGTCGACGTTGGTGTAGACGTTCTGCACGTCGTCACTGTCCTCCAGCGCGTCGACGAGCTTGAACACCTTGCGGGCACCGTCGAGGTCGACGGGAACGCTGACCGACGGCTGGAAACTGGCCTCGGCCGACTCGTAGTCGATGCCGGCGTCTTGCAACGCGGTGCGCACCGCGACGAGTTCGCCCGGCTCGGAGATGACCTCGAAGCTGTCGCCGAGGTCGTTGACGTCCTCGGCACCGGCCTCGAGCACCGCCATCAGCACGTCATCCTCGGTCAGGCCGTTCTTCTCCAGGGTGACGACGCCCTTGCGCGAGAACAGGTAGGCCACCGACCCGGGGTCGGCCATGGTGCCGCCGTTGCGCGTCATCGCCACCCGCACCTCGCTGGCGGCACGGTTGCGGTTGTCGGTCAGGCACTCGACGAGCACCGCCACGCCGTTGGGCGCGTAACCCTCGTAGGTGATGGTTTGCCAGTCGGCGCCGCCGGCTTCCTCGCCGGCGCCGCGCTTGCGCGCCTTTTCGATGTTGTCGTTGGGCACCGAGCTCTTCTTGGCCTTCTGGATGGCGTCGTAGAGGGTGGGGTTGCCCGCTGGGTCACCGCCACCGACGCGGGCCGCAACCTCGATGTTCTTGATCAGCCGGGCGAACATCTTGCCGCGGCGAGCGTCGACGACGGCCTTCTTGTGCTTGGTGGTGGCCCACTTGGAATGGCCGCTCATCGGTGTGTTGTACCTCTTCTGTTACTCGTTCGCCTGACGAGTCTACGTGGACGTCCGTAGCAGGTTGCCCGGCCGCTCCCCTATCGCCTCAGCGTCCCCACATGTCACAGAAAGTTCGGGGCCACTCACTTTGCCCGCCTCAGAGCGACAACCGGGCTGATGTCGATGCGCCGCGCCCCTTTGTCGCTACTGTGAGGCGGGCAAGAACCCGATCCCCTGGATTCCGGTGACTCAGTGACAGGTGGGGCGTCAGTGTCGTCCGTTGACGATGTCGACGAACATGTGGTGGATGCGGCGGTCGCCGGTCATCTCCGGGTGAAACGCCGTCGCCAGCATCGGACCCTGCCGCACCGCGACGACGTGCCCCGCCGCCCGGGCCAGCACCCGCACGCCGTCGCCGGCCCGCTCCACCCAGGGCGCGCGGATGAACACCGCGCGCACCGGCTCGTCGAGATCCGCGAACGGGATGTCGCCTTCAAACGAGTCCACCTGCCGCCCAAAAGCGTTGCGCCGCACGGTCATATCGATCGCGCCCAGGGGCAGCGCCTGCCGCCCCCGGGCGCCGGCGTCGAGGATCTCGGTGGCCAGCAGGATCATGCCGGCGCACGCGCCGTAGGCCGGCAGGCCCTCGGCCAGCCGCCGCCGCAGCGGCTCCAGCAGGTCCAGATCGAGCAGCAGGTGGCTCATGGTGGTGGATTCGCCACCGGGAATGACCAGTCCGTCCACCGCGTCCAGCTCGCTGCGGCGGCGGACCGACATCGACTCGGCGCCGGCCTCGCGCAGCGCCGCCAGGTGCTCACGGGTGTCGCCTTGCAGCGCCAAGACCCCGATCTTCGGCGCGCTCACGAAACGATCATTGCTTGTGCGGCTGGTATCCGCGCGCGAAGCGGGTGAGGCCCTCCTGCATGACCGCCGCGACCATCTCCCCGTACTGGTTGAAGATCTTGCCCTGACAGAGCGAGCGTCCACCGCAGGCCGACGGCGACGACTGGTCGTAGAGCAACCACTCGTCGGCGCGGAACACCCGCATGAACCACATCGCATGATCGAGCGATGCCACCTGCAGATACTCCCGCTCTTCGAGATGAGTGACCTGCGCCGATCCCAACAGCGTGAGGTCGCTCATGTAGGCCAGCGCGCAGATGTGCAGCACCGGGTCGTCCGGCAGCGGATCGCGATGGCGAAACCACACCTGCTGCTGCGAGGCCTTGCCGGGCACCAGCTTCAGGAGCTCCCGCGGCACGATCCGGACGTCCCACTCCTCGAACTGACGGAATCCGGCCTGAAATCCCGGGTCGAACACCTTGATCGAGGTCAGCCCCGGCAGCCCGTCCGGCGGCGGCGCGAAAGGCATGGCGTCCTGGTGGTTGATGCCTTCCTGGTCGGTCTGGAACGAGGCCGACATGGAAAAGATGGTCTCGCCGTGCTGGATGGCGTTGACCCGCCGGGTGCAAAACGAGCCGCCGTCGCGTGTGCGTTCGACGATGAAAACCGTCGGCGCGTTGGCGTCTCCGGGCCGGAGGAAGTAGCCGTGCAGCGAGTGCACCAGGTAGTGCGGGTCCACGGTGCGCACCGCCGACACCAGCGACTGACCCGCGACGTGTCCGCCGAACGTCCGCTGCAGGAAACCCGAATCCGGGCTGAACACGTTTCCGCGGTAGATGTTGACCTCGAGTTGTTCGAGGTCAAGGATCTTCTCGATCGACACAGAACGTTCTTACCAGCCGCGCTGGGCCAGTCGATGCGGCTGCGCGATCTCCTCCACGTTGATGCCCACCATCGGCTCGCCGAGCCCGCGCGACACCTTGGCCAGCACATCGGGGTCGTCGTAGAACGTGGTGGCCTTGACGATCGCGGCGGCGCGGTGCTCGGGCGCACCGGACTTGAAGATGCCCGAGCCCACGAACACGCCCTCGGCGCCGAGCTGCATCATCATCGCCGCGTCGGCGGGCGTGGCGATGCCGCCGGCGGTGAACAGCGTGACCGGCAGCTTGCCCGCCCGGGCCACCTCGAGGACGAGCTCGTAGGGCGCCTGCAATTCCTTTGCCGCCACATACAATTCGTCCTCGGACAGCGACGTCAGCCGGCGGATCTCCCCGCCGATGGCCCGCATGTGCGTGGTGGCGTTGGAGACGTCACCGGTGCCGGCCTCGCCCTTGGACCGGATCATGGCCGCGCCCTCGCCGATCCGCCGCAGCGCCTCGCCGAGATTCGTCGCCCCGCACACGAACGGCACGGTGAATTTCCACTTGTCGATGTGGTGGGTGTAGTCGGCGGGGGTCAGCACCTCCGACTCGTCGATGTAGTCCACGCCGAGGCTCTGCAGGATCTGTGCCTCGACGAAATGCCCGATGCGCGCCTTGGCCATCACCGGGATGGTCACCGCTGCGATGATGTCCTCGATCATGTCGGGGTCGCTCATCCGCGACACCCCGCCCTGGGCGCGGATGTCGGCCGGCACCCGTTCCAACGCCATCACCGCGACGGCGCCGGCGCCCTCCGCGATCCGGGCCTGCTCGGGGGTGACGACGTCCATGATCACGCCGCCCTTGAGCATCTCGGCCATGCCGCGCTTGACCCGCGCGGTGCCGGTCTGGTTGGCCTGGCTCGACTGTGCGCCGCTATCCACCACTCTCCTTCACCCCTTTAATTCGGGCACCAGTCTAGTGGTGTCGAACAAACGAGTTTTTCCAGCTCTTACGGTGTGCAGGCGCTGGTCGCCGAGCCGCATGCCGCGGCTTCACTGACCCGGGCCACCACGTGGCAGAAGTTTGGTGGAAACCCGAAGATCCTGCCGGACATGTCATAGGGTCTTTGGTGACCGGAATGCCCTTTGGTGTGGGATGTCTCCGATGAATTTCGCCGTGTTGCCGCCGGAAACGAATTCGGCGCGCATGTTCGCCGGTGTGGGGCAGGGCCCGATGCTGGCGGCGGCGGCTGCCTGGGATGGGTTGGCCGAGGAGTTGCACGTTGCGGCGGGCTCGTTTGCGGCGGTGATCTCTGAACTGGGCGGCGAGGTCTGGCAGGGCCCGGCAGCGCTGGCGATGACACGCGCGGCCGGCCCGTATGTGACGTGGTTGAGCACGGCGGCGAGTCAGGCTGAGCAGGCGGCCGCCCAGGCCCGGCTAGCGACTCGCGCCTTCGAGGCGGCGTTGGCGGCCACCGTGCATCCAATAGTGGTGGCCGCCAACCGGACTCAGCTGGTGTCGCTGGTGGGATCCAACCTGCTGGGCCAGAACGCCCCGGCGATCGCGGCCGCGGAGGCCGAATATGAACAGATGTGGGCCCAGGACGCGGCCGCGATGTCGGGCTATTACGCCGGCGCCTCAGCGGCGGCCGCGCAATTGACACCGTGGCAGGAGCTGCTGCACAACCTGCAGGTCCAGCTGGGCAGCGCCTACGCCGCCTCGGGGCTCCCGGCAATCAGCCTGGATTTGAACACCGGCACCTTCAATGTGGGCAACGGCAACATCGGCGTCAACAACATCGGCAACCACAACATCGGCGATGGAAACATCGGTTTTGGAAACCTGGGCAACCGAAACTTCGGCATCGGCAACATCGGCAACTGGAACATCGGCATCGGCAACACCGGCAACAGAATCATCGGCTTCGGGCTCCCCGGTGACGGCAACGTCGGCGTCCTGCTCATCAACGAAAACCAGGTGGGTGTCGGCGCCCCGGCGGAAATCGCGCTAATCATGGGCGGCACCGGATTGAGCCCGCTACCTCGGCCCGGCATCGTGCCAACTACTGAGCAGTTCATCACTCCCACTCATCCCACGTACACCGCGCAGTTCCTGGTAACTCCCGAGAAGTTTTTTCCATTCACCGGGCCGACCAGCCTGACCTTCGACGCGTCCGTGGCCCAGGGCGTCACGAACCTGAACACCGCGATCATGGCGCAACACGCGCTTGGAGATCACACCGTCGTCTTCGGCGGCTCCCAAAGCGCCACGATAGCCACCCTCGAAATGCGCTATCTGCAAACCCTGCCGGCCGGCCTACGGCCGGGACCGGACGAGCTGTCCTTTGTGCTGATCGGTAATCCCGACCGGCCCGACGGCGGCCTCTTTGCGCGTCTCACGGGCTTCTCCATACCGGGCCTGGGCTTCACGGCTTACGGCGCCACTCCCACCAACGCCTACCCCACCGTCGATTACGCGGTCCAATACGACGGTGTAGCGGACTTCCCGCAGTACCCGCTCGATATCTTCGCGGACGCCAACGCCGTCGCGGGCATCCTTTTCGTTCATCCCGCCTATAACGCTGTGACGCCCGCCCAGATCGCATCGGGCGTAGTCGAGCCGGTGTCTCCGGCAGATGCCCAGACCACCTACATCCTCATTCCCAGTCAGAATCTGCCGCTGCTGGACCCGCTGCGTGCCATTCCCTTCGTGGGAAACCCGTTGGCCGACCTGGTCCAGCCGGACTTGCGGGTGCTCGTCGAGTTGGGCTACGACCGCGCCGCCTATCAGGATCTGCCCACGCCGTTCGGACTGTTCCCGAACATCGATCCGGCCACGGTCGCCGCCGAGCTGCAGCAGGGGGCCGTGCAAGGTGTCAACAACGCACTGGCCGATGTGGGGTTGCCGCCGTGAGCATGTCAGCGAATGGCGTGAGGCACACTGGCGGCGGCCTCGTTGTCGGTAGAACCATCCGCCAGCCGGTTGGCCGCGGGCAGCAACTCGCCCAGTTGCAGGGGATACACCTGCTCGCCGGCCGCGGTCAGCCCGGCGATGTCATTCGCGTCACACCAGCGGGCACCGTGAATGTAGCTTCGTTCCAGCTCGGTCCGTCCCGCAAGGGACGGTTCGAACCGGCGAGTGCGGTGGACGAGGTAGAACTCCTCGCTGCCGATCAGCGAGCCGTTGAACTCGAAGACCTCGTCGCGCCGCCAGATGGGCCCGATCATGTCGGCTGGCGCGACCCGCAGGCCGGTCTCTTCGGCCAGCTCCCGCGCGGCGGCCTCGGCCAGCCGCTCGCCGTCGCCCACTTCGCCGCCCACGGTGAACCACCACCGGGGCGCGGCCCCGTCGTGAAATGCCGGGTTCGCCGGGTCCGACCCGCACAGCAACAGCACCGCGCCGGTCTCATCGAGCAGCACCACCCGCGCCGAGGTGCGGTGGTTGGGCACACCTTCGAAGCCGTTTAAGCTCATGTCGCC
This sequence comes from uncultured Actinomycetota bacterium, assembly GCA_963802525.1. Taxonomy (GTDB): domain Bacteria; phylum Actinomycetota; class Actinomycetes; order Mycobacteriales; family Mycobacteriaceae; genus Mycobacterium. The sequence continues at coordinate 185,583 of CAWDJC010000036.1, forward strand.
GTGCGCCAACGCGTGCGGCCGCTCGACGATCTCGAAATAGCTTGGCAGCGCGGCGGTTCCGCCGAGCCGGAAGGCGCGCACCAGGCGTCGTTCGGCCAGGGCGAGGGTGTCCCGGACGGCATCGTTGTGAAATCGGCGGGCCAGCACCACCCGGGCCTCGGCGTCGGCCACCTCGGCGATCAGACCCGCCGGCAGCGACGCCGGATCAACCATCGCCAACGCGGCCGAGAGCTCGTTCTCCGCGTTCTCACGCCCGGGCCGGGGCGCGCACTCCGCGGCGTCGGCCAGCGCCGCCAGCCGCCCGCCTTCGGGCGCTTTGGAGGCCCCGCCATAGGCGTCGATCGCGACGGCACGCGCGACCACCGCGCGCCGGGCCAGCGCGCCGTCCAGCGCCTGCCACGACAGGTCGTAGCGGACGTGAAGCCGGTCCAGTCGGTTGGCCGTCCGGTATGCCCAGGCGCCGGCCAGGGCGACCAGCACCACCAGGACCAGGATGGCGATGATCAGCCACGTCATCAGCTGGCCACCTGGACCTTGGCGCCCGACCCGGCGACCGTCTCGTACACCCGCATGATCTGGCTGGCCACCACCGACCAGTCATAGCGGTGCACCGCCGCCGAACCGGCCGCCACGTAGCGTTCACGCAGCACGTCGTTCTCCAGCATCTCGATAAGCGCATCGGCCAGCGCGGCGCCCTCCTCGGCGGGTACCAGCCGCCCGCACTCGCCATCGCGCAGCACGCGCCGGAAGGCGTCCAGGTCGCTGGCCACCACCGGGGTGCCGGCGGCCATCGCCTCGACCAAGACGATCCCGAAGCTCTCCCCTCCCGTATTGGGCGCGCAGTAGGCGTCGGCGCTGCGCATCGCCGACGCCTTCCCGGCGTCGTCCACCTGGCCGAGAAAGCGGATGTGGTCCACCAATTCGCCTGCCTGGTCACGTAATTCGTCCTCGTCGCCGCGCCCGACGATCAGCAACTGCAGATCCGCGTAGCGCTCGACCACGCGTGGCAGCGCGTCGAGCAGCACCGACATCCCCTTGCGGGGCTCGTCGTAGCGGCCCAGGAACAACACCGTCTTGCCCGGCCGCGGGTATCCGTCCAGCCGCGGCGCCGACGCGAACCAATCCACGTCGACCCCGTTGGGGATCTCCACCGCGTCGGTTCCCAGCGCCTCCATCTGCCAGCGCCTGGCCAGGTCGGACACCGCGATCCGGCCGACGATCTTCTCGTGCATCGGCCGCAGGATGGCCTGAAAGACCGTCAGGGTCAGCGATTTGGTGGTCGACGTGTGAAACGTCGCGACGATCGGCCCCTCGGCGATATTCAGGGCCAGCATCGACAGGCTCGGAGCGTTGGGCTCGTGCAGGTGCAGCACGTCGAAATCGCCTTCCACGAGCCACTTTTTGACCTTGCGGTGGGTGGCCGGGCCGAACCGCAGCCGGGCCACCGACCCGTTGTAGGGAATCGGGACCGCCTTGCCGGCGGAGACGACGTAGTCGGGCAGCGAGGCGTGCGGCGACACCGGCGCCAGCACGCTCACCTCGTGTCCGCGGCCGTGCATCACCTCGGCCAGCTGCAGGACATGCGACTGCACCCCGCCCGGCACGTCGAACGAGTACGGACAGACCATCCCGATCCGCATCAGGCGTCCTTCAGCCGGGCCAGTTTGGCCCGCCTTTCAGTGGACAGGTCGGCCAGCCACTGCGGCTGCAGCATGTGCCAATCCTCGGGGTGAGCGGCGATGTTCGTGGCGAACTGGTCGGCCAGCGCCTGGGTGATGCCGACGACGTCGCCGCTGCCGCAGTCCAGGGGCGGGTGTATCGAGAAGCCCCAGCCGCCGTCCTCAAACCAGCAGTGCACGGGCAGCAGGTCCGCCCCGGTCTCGATCGCCAGCTTCGCCGGGCCGGCGGGCATCCGGGTGGGTTCGCCGAAGAAGTCGACCTGGACACCGGTGCGGGTGAGGTCGCGGTCGGCCATCAGGCCCACCACCCCGTTGGCCCGCAGCCGGTCGCACAGCAGCTCGAACGGCGGCCGTTCGCCACCGGACAGCGGCACCACTTCGAAGCCGAGGCTTTCGCGATAGGCGATGAAACGCCGGTAGAGCGACTCGGGTTTGAGCCTTTCGGCGACGGTGGTGAAGGTACCGCGCGTCTGCGCCATCCACACCCCGGCCATGTCCCAGTTACCGCTGTGCGGCAGAGCGCATATCGCGCCGCGGCCCGCGGCCACCGCCGCATCCAGATTGTCGACGCCCCGGAACGCGGCGTCGAGTTCAAGGGCCAGCTTGCTCTGGTCCATCGCCGGCAGCCGAAACGTTTCCCGCCAGTAGCGGCCATAGGAGGCCAATGAGGCGCGCATCAGCGCGTCGGGCACGTCGGCCGGCCGCACACCGATGACGCGGGCCAGGTTCTTGCGCAGCTGCTCGGGTCCGCCACGGCGGGCCGCGTAGCGCGCCCCGGTGTCGAATGCGGTGCGGGCGGCGAATTCCGGCATGGTCCGCACGGCCATCCAGCCGGCAGCATACGCCCAGTCGGTCGCGGCGCCGCCGGTCAGGCGGCCCACCAGCTGGCGGGGCGCCCGGATCACTTTCAGGCCCGCGGGGGTGGTGATCACGGCATGGGCTCCGTCGCGCCGGGAGAGGTGCGGACCGTGTGCAACCGCTGCACGCAGGTGACCACGCTGGCCACGGCCAGCAGCCACATCGCCACCGGCAACGCGGGCGGCCAGGCGATGAACGGAAAGTCCGACACACCGGCGCCGACCAGCACGATGATCAGCCGTTCCGGTCGTTCGATGATGCCGCCGTCGCCGCGCAGCCCGCTGGCCTCGGCCCGGGCCTTGATGTAGGAGATCACCTGCGAGGTGACCAGGCAGATCAGCGTCGCCACCACCAGCAGCTTGTCGTGCAGGCCGAAGGCGATCCACCACAGCAGCCCGCAGAACACCGCGCCGTCGCTGATGCGGTCACAGGTGGCGTCCAGCACCGCGCCGAAGCGGGTGCCGCCGCCCCGTTCCCGCGCCATCGCCCCGTCGAGCATGTCGAAGAGCACGAAGAACCAGACCACCAACGTGCCGGCGAACAGCTTCCCCATCGGGAACAGCGTCAGCGCCCCGGCCACCGCCACGACGGTGCCCAAGATGGTGACGGCATCGGGCGTCAACCCCACCCGTAGGCATGCCCGTGCGGTCGGAGTGGTGAGCCGCGCGAACGCCGCCCGCGACAGGAACGGCACCTTGCTCATGGCTGCTTTGCCCACTCAGTGGCCAGCAGCTGGCGGGTTTCGCGCAGCAACTGCGGGATCACTTTGGACCCGCCGATGATGGTGATGAAGTTCGCGTCACCGCCCCAGCGCGGCACGACGTGCACGTGCAAATGCTCGGCCAGCGAGCCCCCCGCCGATGTCCCCAAGTTCAGGCCGACGTTGAAGCCGTGCGGCCGCGAGACGTTCTTGATGACGCGAATTGCCTTCTGAGTGAAGGACATCAGCTCCGCGCTCTCCGCGTCGGTCAGGTCCTCGAGCTCGGAGACCCGCCGGTAGGGCACCACCATGAGGTGCCCGGGGTTGTAGGGGTAGAGGTTGAGGACGGCGTAAACGACTTCCCCGCGGGCCACCACCAGGCCTTCTTCGTCGGAGAGTTGCGGGATGTCGCTGAACGGTTGGTCGGTTTTGCCGTTGTCGCGCTTCGGCGGCGCTTCGGCGAGGTAGGTCATCCGGTACGGCGTCCACAACCGCTGCAGGTGGTCTTGCTCGCCGACGCCCCTGTCGAGGATGGCGTCGTCGGCGCGGCGGGCGCGCTCTTGCTCACTCACAGGTCACTCACCGCCGACCACTTTCACCAATTCGGCTGTAGGGGCGGTGTTTTCGCGGTCGGCGATCCACTTCACGATGGCATCGACCGCGCTGTCGCGGGCCACGCCGTTGATCTGGGTGCGGTCGCCGAAGCGGAAGCTCACCGCTTCGGCCTGCACGTCGCGGTCGCCGGCCAGCAACATGAACGGCACCTTCTGGCCGGTGTGGTGGACGATCTTCTTGGCCATCCGATCGTCGCTGGCGTCCACCTCGACCCGCACCCCGTGCGACTTCAGCTGCGCGGCAACGCCTTCCAGGTAGGCCACGTGCTCGTCGGCGACCGGGATGCCGACCACCTGAACCGGCGCCAGCCACGCCGGGAACGCCCCCGCGTAGTGCTCGGTGAGGATGCCGAAGAACCGCTCGATAGACCCGAAGAGTGCCCGGTGGATCATCACCGGGCGCTGCCGGGTCCCGCCCGGCGCCGTGTACTCCAGGTCGAAACGCTCCGGGAAGTTGAAGTCCACCTGGATGGTCGACATCTGCCAGCTGCGGCCCAGCGCATCGCGGGCCTGCACCGAGATCTTCGGGCCGTAGAACGCCGCCCCGCCCGGATCGGGAACCAGCTCGAGGCCCGACTCCCGGGCGACGTCGGCCAGCGTGTTGGTGGCCTCCTCCCACACCTCTTCGGAGCCGACGAACTTCTCGGGGTCCTTGGTGGACAGCTCCAGATAGAAGTCCTCCAGCCCGTAGTCGCTGAGCAACTCGAGCACGAACCGCAGCAGCGACGCCAGTTCGTCACGCAGCTGCTCGCGGGTGCAGTAGATGTGCGAGTCGTCCATGGTGAACCCGCGCGCGCGGGTCAGCCCGTGCACCACACCGGACTTCTCGTAGCGGTACACGGTGCCGAATTCGAAGAGCCGCAACGGAAGCTCGCGATACGACCGCCCTCGCGAGGCGAAGATCAGGGTGTGCATCGGGCAGTTCATCGGCTTGAGGTAGTAGTCCTGGCCCGGCTTGCGCACCGTTCCGTCGTCGTTGTACTCGGCGTCGAGGTGCATCGGCGGGAACATGCCGTCGGCGTACCAGTCCAGGTGGCCCGACGTGTGGAACAGCTGCGCCTTGGTGATGTGCGGGGTGTTGACGAATTCGTACCCGGCCTCGATGTGCTTGCGCCGCGAGTACTCCTCCAGTTCCCTGCGCACGACGCCGCCCTTGGGGTGGAAAACGGCTAAACCGGAACCGATTTCGTCGGGGAAGCTGAACAGGTCCAGCTCGACGCCCAGCTTGCGGTGGTCGCGGTGCTGCGCCTCTTCGATCAGCTCCAGATGGCGGTCGAGCGCCTCCTGTGACTCCCACGCGGTGCCGTAGATGCGTTGCAGGCTGGCGTTTTTCTGGTCGCCCCGCCAGTAGGCCGCCGAGCTTCTGGTCAGCTTGAACGCCGGGATGTGCTTGGTGGTGGGGATGTGCGGTCCTCGGCACAGGTCACCCCAAATCCGTTCCCGGGTACGGGGATTGAGGTTGTCGTACGCGGTGAGCTCGTCGCCGCCGACCTCCATGACGTCGGGGTCGCCGGATTTGTCGTCGACGAGTTCGAGCTTGTAGGGCTCGTTGGCCAGCTCGGCGCGCGCCTGGTCCTTGGACTCGTAGACCCGCCGGTCGAACAGCTGACCGTCCTTGACGATCTGGCGCATCCGCTTCTCCAGCGCCGCCAAGTCCTCCGGGGTGAACGGCTCCGCCACGTCGAAGTCGTAGTAGAAGCCGTCGGTGATGGGCGGCCCGATGCCCAATTTGGCTTGCGGGAACAGGCTCTTGGACGGCCTGGGCCAACACGTGCGCGGTCGAATGCCGGATGACGCTGCGGCCCTCGTCGGTGTTGGCGGCCACCGGGATGACCTCGGCGTCGGCGTCGGGCACCCAACTCAGGTCGCGCAGCTTGCCGTCGGCGTCGCGCACCACCACGATCGCGTCGGGCGCGCCCCGCCTCGGCAATCCGGCCTCGCCGACCGCGGCGGCCGCGGTAGTCCCGGCAGGCACCCGGATCGGGGCTGCTGGGGTGGGCTGTGCGGCGGCGCTCATCGGGTCGGTCTCCAAAGGTTGGGGTTGACTGATTGATCGTGATTAATCGATGCAATGCTATCGGGGTCGGCCTTAAAGGGCCCAAGCCATTAGCGGTCCGGGCGACTCTAGGGCTGGCCGGGCTTGAGCCGCACGAACAGCGCGTCGGCCTCGGTCAGCAGGGTGTCGCCGTCGCTCAGCCGGCCCGACACGAAGATCTTGCGCCCGTCCACCCGGTCTATTCCGGCGTCGAACTGCAGTTCCTTCTCGATCGGCACGATGTGGCGGTAGTCGATTTTGAGGTAGGCGGTGCGCTGGTAGGGGCCGCCGGTGAGCACCGAGGACGTCAAACCGAGCACGGTGTCGAACAGCATCCCCAGGGCACCGCCGTGCACCGCGCCGTTGCGCCCCAGACGAAATCGGGCGAAGCGCGCCCAGCCGTGGATCCGGCCGTCAGTGCCGTTTAGCGGTCCTTTTCGGACCTGCATCGGAACGGTCAGGACGTTGCCGCGCATGGGCAGGTCCATCCGGCGCCCGGACGGCGACTCCCACTCGTCGGCGTCGTACGGGCTCAGTAATGCCGAGAGCTTCTCCAACTGATCCGCGGCCTCGGTGATCACCTCATCGGGCGCGTCGACGGCGCGGGCATGGTCCTGCAGCTTGCGCACGGCGTCGACGAACCTGCCGTAGTCGGGGCCGCCCTTGGCGGTCGGTTCGGGCGGATTGAATCCGCCGCCAGGATGCTGCTGATGGTCGCCGGCCACCTCAACACCGTATCGGTGATCGAGGTGTCCGCTTCAGTGCAGGTCTCGCGGTTACCGGGCGGGATTAACCGTGCTGCCCTTGCGCGCCCGTGCCGCCGTTGCTGCCGTTCCCGCCCGTGCTACCGCTTTGCGTTGACCCGGTTCCGCCAGAGCCGCCGGTACCCAATCCGCCGCCAGCACCACCATTGCCGCCCACGCCGCCCTGGCCGGCGCTGCCGTTGGCGCCCATCGGGCCGATCAGCAATCCGCCGGTCCCGCCGGCACCGCCGGCGCCGATCAGCCCTGCGGCGCCGCCGTCGCCACCCGGTCCACCGGCACCGCCCACACGACCGGTCCCGTGGCCGCCGCGGTCATAAGCTCCGGCGCCGCCATCACGAAGGACATCGCTGCCTCCCGCCGATCCCAGGCCCGAAAACAAGGATTTTCAGTGTATTCCCTGTGCGGTCGTTAGGAGCTTCTTTGGAGACGGGTAGGGACAAAAGTCATCCGGTTAGACCGTCCGCTGAGCTCCGGCTGCCGCCAGGGTCTCGAACTCGTCGTCGGTCAGGGTGATCTCGGCGGCGGCGACGTTCTCCTCCAGATGCTCGATGCTCGACGTGCCCGGAATCGGCAGCATCACCGGCGACCGTTTCAGCAACCAGGCCAGCGCCAGTTGCGACGCCGTCGCATCGTGCTCGGCGGCGATGCGCTGCAGCGGGCCGTCCGGGGCGGCCAGCGGTCCGGCGGCCAGCGGGAACCACGGAATGAAGCCGACGCCCTGGCTGGTCGCGACGTCCAGCAGCGGCTCGGCCCCGCGCGCCGCCAGGTTGTACATGTTCTGCACCGACACGATCTCGGTGATCTGCTGGGCCGCGGTGAGCTGGTCGACCTCGATCTCGGACAGGCCGATGTGGCGGATCTTGCCCTCGTTCTTCAGCGTGAGCAGCTCGCCGACCTGGTCGGCCAGGGGGAAGTTGCGGTCGATGCGATGCAGCTGAAAGAGGTCGATGGTCTCGACGCCGAGGCGGCGCAGGCTCATCTCGCATTCCTGGCGCAGGTAACTCGGATTACCCAGCGCGATCCAGATGTCCGGCCCGGTGCGCAGCAGCCCCGCCTTGGTCGCGATAACCAGACCGTCGTACGGGTGCAGCGCGTCGTGGATGATCTCCTCGGATACGTAGGGGCCGTAGGAGTCTGCGGTGTCGATGAAGTTGACGCCGAGTTCGACGGCGCGGCGCAAGACCCGGACGCATGCGTCGCGGTCGGCGGGCGGGCCCCACACGCCCTTGCCGGTTATGCGCATGGCGCCGAAACCGAGTCGGTTGACGGTCAGCTCGCCGCCGAGGGTGAACGTTCCGGATGCTTGGGCAACAGCTTTTTGCGCGGTCATCTTTACGACCGTACGCCGCAAACGTGACCGCGCATCTTGGCGTGGCAAGCTGAGCAGGTGGACCTGGAAACGCTCGAGGAGCTTCCGCTTACTTACGCGGAGGTGGGCGCGACCGCGGCCCGCGAGCTGCCCGCCGGATACGACCATCAACACGTCGAGCGTCAAATCGGCACGGGCCAAGAGCGTTTCGAGCAAGCCGCCGACGCGGTCATGCGCTGGGGCATGCAGCGCGGATCCGGCCTGCGCGTGCAGGCCAGCTCCGAGGTCGCCGTCGTCGATGCGGTGTTGGTGGTGCGCATGGGTTTTCTGCCCGCGCCGTGCCGGGTGGTGTACGTCGTCGACGAACCCGATATCCGCGGGTTCGCCTACGGCACGCTGCCGGGCCATCCGGAGTCGGGCGAGGAACGCTTCGTCGTGCGCCGCGACCCCACCACCTCGGCGGTATACGCGGAGGTGGTGGCGTTCTCCCGGCCCGCGACCTGGTGGAGCAAGGCCGGCGGGCCGCTGGTGAGGGTGGCCCAGCGTGTCATCGCCCGGCGCTACCTGCGCGCGGTGTGAAGCGTCCGGCGCCAGGCACTAGGACCCCCACCCGGCCAGCAGCTTCTCGGCGCCCGTGCACATCTGCGCGATGACCTCCCCGACCGACGCGTCATCGCGGATCATTCCGACGCCCTGGCCGGCATCGACGGGGGCGATGCTGCGATCGTCGGCGGCGACGGCCGCGGCCAGTTGATCGCAGGCCGGCGGGTCGAGCGCGTCCTCGTTGCCCGCCCAGCGCGCGACGAAGTCGTTGGCCAACACGCGCGACGGGAACCGCGCCGGCCAGGGCAGCCCCTTGGCGACGTCGAAGGCCCGGGTGACGGCCGTGTCGGTGGCACGCGCGGCGATCAGCGCCCGGCGGCTGCCTTCGCCGGTGAGCGCCTCCGGGCACGCCGCCAGGCGGGTGCCCACCCAGGCTCCGCTCGCACCGGCGGCCAGCACGGCGGCCAGGCTTCGCGCCGAGGCGATGCCGCCACCCGCGAGAACGGGCACCGCAGCTCCGCCCAAGGCATCCAACACGGTGTCGAGCAACGGCAGCGTCGCGAGCTTGATCTCGCCGTGCCCGCCACCCTCGGACCCCCGCGCGACCAGGAGGTCGACGCCGGCGTCGACCGCCCGGCGAGCGCCGAGACCGTCGTATACCTGTGTGACGGTTGCGATTCCGGCGTCGTGCGCCTTTGCCACCCACGACCATTCGGTACCGAAACTGACCGACAGCAGGGCGGGCCGTGCGGCCAGCGCGTCCTCGAGCAGCCCCGCCTCGTTGCGCATCACCCAGTCCACCAGGCCGACCCCGAACTTCCCGCGCACGTGCTGCAACTGGGTTTGTAGCGATTCCCTGGTGCCGTCGCTGCCCATGCCGACCATACCCAGTCCACCGGCGGCGGTGACCGCCGCGGCCAGCCGGCCACCGGCGACCCCGCCCATGGGGGCGTTGAGGATCGGCACCCGCAGCCCGAAACCCCGTGACCAGGGCGTGGACAACATTCCGGCTACTGGGCCGCGGGAAGGCTCTTCAGCACGGTCAGCATGATCACCGAATCCTGGACCGCGTGCAGTGCGTGCCGTTCCGCCGGAATCGCGACGTAGTCGCCGGTCGTGCCGTCCCAGGCGTCGCCATCGGTCGTCAGGCGCACGTGCCCCTGCAGCACCTGCAGCGTCGCCTCACCGGGGCTTTCGTGTTCGGACAGGTCGTGGCCGGCGAGCAGGGCCAGCACGGTCTGCCGAAGCTCGTGGGTGTGGCCACCGTGGATGGTGTGTGCGGCGCGTCCGCTGTGCGACCGCCCCGCCTCGTCCAGCTTTTCGGAGGCGAGAGCGGTCAACGAGATGGATTCCATAATCGGCCTCTTCCGTATTGAAAGCCCTTACTCAGACGGTCAATAGCAGTATCCCCGCCACGAGCAAGGCCACCGCCTTGACCACCTCCAGGCCGACATAGACGTAGTGGGCGTGGGACCGGGGTCCGTCCGATCCCGCGAGCACCTGATCGGAGCGGCGGGTCATCCGGGGGCGCACCGCGATCAACTGGATGGCCAGCGCGGCGATGGCGACGGCAAACGCCACGGTGATCCGCGCCGGTGTTGGGCCGGACGCCACGATCGCCGCGATGACGAGCGCGAAGGCGACCTCGACGGTGTTGAGCGCGCGAAACACCAGGCGCCCGATGCCGAGTCCGATCTGCAGTGTCACGTTGGGTGCGCGAAATTTCAGCGGGGCCTCGAGAAACGAGATGGCGAGCACCATGCCGAGCCAGACGAAGATGACAGCGACGGTGATCGCCGATCCGGTGCTCACCCGGCGGCTTTTACCGGCGTGATGTGGGCCAGACACAGATCCGGTTCGACGAACGCGTCGAGCCGATCGACGGAAACCGGCGCCGCCCAAGTCTCCAGGGTTCCCTGCATCAGCCCAAGGTGGATGGGGCACACGACGGAACCGCGGGTTTCGGCCAGTTCCAAAAACGGGCAGTGTCGCAGGCCGACCGACTGCTCCCCGTCGGAACTCCGGCGTTCCGGGGCGAACCCGAGCCCGTCGAGCACACCGACCAGGTGGTCGATGGCCTGGTCGGCGCTCATGGACTCGGCCGCCTCCGGCGCCGATTCGAGGTTTCGCCCCCACTCCCGTCCCGCGGCCATCGCCTTGGCGCGGGGATCCCGGTCGGCGGCCAGCGCCATGGTCAGAATCTCGGCGAGCAGTCGGTAATGACGCGTCCCGCCCCGATCCATCTGCCGGACCGCCCGGAACATCAGCGGTGGGCGCCCGGGCCCCTTGCGGCCGTGCTCGGCCTGCTCCGCCTGGCCGTCGGCGACCAGGCTGTCGAGGTGGAAGCGCACGGTGTTGGGATGCACGCCGAGTTGCTCGGCGATGGCGAGGATGCTCATCGGAGCGGGCGACGACCGCAATAGCCGCAGCACCTCACGGCGGCGACCGGTGGGTTCTCCGGCTGACGTAATGCCGCTCACGCTCCTCTGGTCTCGTCGGCCCTGGGCTGGGCGGCGACCAGCGGGGTGTCGACACCGACGGGACCGATCTTGGCGGCCCCGCCCGGCGAGCCCAGCGGCTCGTCCCGACCGGGCAGGACTTCGGTGAAGAACGCCTCATTATCGGCCAGGTAGGGCGTGAGCTCTCCGGGCAGGTCGTCTTCGTAGTAGATCGCCTCCACCGGGCATACCGGTTCGCACGCGCCGCAGTCCACGCATTCGTCAGGATGGATGTAGAGCGCCCTGCCGCCCTCGTAGATGCAGTCCACCGGACACTCGTCGACGCACGCCCGGTCCATCACGTCGATGCATGGCTTCCCGATCACATACGTCATGCGCCAGAGTTTACATAAACTCTATTGTAAAAACTAAGGAGTTCGGGAATGCTCATGGCCGACAGCGAACTTGACGTGCGCCGGCTGCGCAAGCCGGACAAATACCCGACGATCTCCGCGACGTACGCCGCGCCGGCCCTCGGCGAATCCTTCGTGCTGGAGCCCCTGAAAAGCGCTGTGCCGCGAGCGGTCTGACGCGCGGGCGGGCTCAGGGACCTCTGCTCGCAGAATCGGTGACAAACGCCCCTGACCCGAACGCACCCCGCCTCGATACGGTCGTGCACGAGCGGCCAAGCCGACGAACACGCCAACGAATCGAGGACTACTGATGTCAACGCGCAACGCACGTTTGGGAATCGTCGTCGGCATCGACGACTCGCCGGCCGCGAGGGGTGCGGTGCAGTGGGCGGCACGCGACGCCGAGCTGCGCAACGTCCCGCTGACGCTCGTGCACGCCGTGTCGCCGGAGGTCACGACGTGGCTGAGGACGCCGGTGCCCGCCGGCGTGATGCGTTGGCAGCAGGACCACGGGCGCCGACTGGTGGATGAGGCGCTCAAGGTCGTCGAGGAGGCCTCGCAAGATAGCGGCCCCGCGGGGGTCCACAGTGAAATCCTGGCGTCGGCGGCCGTTCCCACATTGATCGACTTGTCCAAAGAAGCCGAGCTGGTGGTCACCGGATCACAAGGCAGTGGGAGGTGGCCCGGCCGGCTGCTCGGTTCCGTTAGTTCGGGGCTGCTGCGGCATGCGCATTGCCCCGTCGCAATCATTCACGACGAGGATGCGTCGATCGACCATCCGGACCAGAAGCCGGTGCTGCTCGGTGTCGACGGGTCACCGGCATCGGAGTCGGCGACCGCGATCGCCTTCGATGAGGCTTCGCGCCGGCGCGTGGGCTTGGTCGCTTTGCACGCGTGGAGCGATCTCGACGAATCCGAGTGGCCCGGAGTCGATTGGCCCACAACGCAATCCATGGCCGAGGAGGTGCTAGCCGAGCGCCTGGCTGGTTGGCACGAACAGTATCCCGATGTCCACGTAACCCGTGTCGTCGTGCAGGCTCAACCCGCACGACAGCTCGCCCAACGGTCAGAAGAAGCCCAGCTGGTCGTCGTGGGCAGCCGGGGCCGCGGCGGATTCGCCGGAATGCTGGTGGGGTCCGTCGGCGAAACCGTGGCCCAAATGGCGCGGGTGCCGGTCATCGTGGCGCGCGAGTCGGTGGCCTAGGGATCACGGGCTGCGCCTGCCCCGGCGCTTGCTAGCGGACGACGAGCACCGAGCATTCGGGGTGGCAGAAGAGCGGATGTCCCTGGGGACCGACCAGCCGCGCCAGCTGGCCGGCCTCGGCGCCACTGATCACCGCGAGCAGAACCCGCTCATCATTGGCGGCCAAGAAACTGGCGATGTCGTCCTTGGTGGTGATCGGGTAGACGCGCACCTGGGGCTGGCGCTGCCGCCACCCCTGGACCCGGCGTTCGAACGCGCCGTCGGCGACCTCGGTGAGATCCTCCGGTCGGCCGCTGAGAACGAGCATGGGCGCCCGGCGCAACTTCGCTTCGTGCACAGCATATTTGACGACGATGTCGTTGTCGGGCGCGACGGTCATCCGGACCACGATCCAGTTGATGTCGGGCGGTGGCTGGTCGAAATCGGTAAGCAGGACCGCCACCGGGCAATGCGCCTTCTCGGCCAACTCGGTTGCCGTCGAGCCCAAGATCGAGCGGGCGAAGCGTCCGATCCCGACGGATCCGACGCAGATCATCCCGGCATCAGAGGATGCCTCCAGCAGCAGCGGTCCGGCCGGACCGCGCAGGATGTCGGTTTCGATGGTGACGGTCTCTCGGCTGGCTTCGATCGCCGATCGCGCCTCGCGAAGCGACTTGTCGGCATGCGTGAGGTCGCGGGCGTAATCGTCCGTAGAGGGATGTGTCAACTTCATGACGTATACGAGGCGCAGCGGCACACCGCCGCTGATGGCCTCGCCGACACCCCACAGCGCGGCCACGATCGCCGCCTCCGAGCCATCAATACCCACGATGATCGGTTTCATAGGCGTCGCAATACCTTTTCGCCGTTAAGGCTGGGCCGTCAGGGCCGGTCCCGGCTGGGCGAGCCGGTAGACGTCCATCAGCCGCGTGAGATCGCTCGGCGTGACAATGCCGACCACCCCGCTGCCATCGACCACCAGGGCGCGGCTGCGGGGACCGGCCGGCGCCATCCGCTCGAGCAGTGCGGTCAGCGGCTCCTGCGGTGCCGCGGTCGGCACCGCGTGCAGCGGTAAGGCGATGTCGCCCACGCTGGTGGTGCCACGTCGGCTCGGCGCAACATCACGCAACTGGGTGAGCGTGACCAGCCCCACGATGGACCCGTCCCGGTCGGCCACGGGGTATGCCGAGTGGCGGTCACCCAGCACGTAACGGTGGATGAAGTCCTCGACGGTGATCCATCCGGGAGCGGTGTGTGGCCGGGCGGTCATCGCGTCGGAGACCCGCACACCGGCGAAGAGCTGTCGGGTCGATATCCGGGTTTCCTCTTCGCGACTGGCCGCGAAGATGAACCAGCCGATGAAGGCCAGCCAGACGCCCCCGACGAGGCCGCCCGCGACGAATTCGGCCAAGCCCAAGGCGATCAAGACGAACGCGACCACCCGTCCGGCATGTGCTGCGCCGATGCCGGCGCGCACGATGTCGCCGTGGCGGCGCCACAGATAGGCCCGCAATACCCGGCCACCGTCCAACGGGGCACCCGGCAACAGGTTGAACAAGCCGAGGATCAGGTTGATGACGGCCAACCACGACGCGACGCCGACGACGATGGGGGCGGCCCGCACTGTGTGCAGCGCCGCGACCAACCCGCCGAACGTCGCCGCCAGCGCAAGGCTGGTGGCCGGGCCCGCGATGGCGATCCGGAAGGCCGCTTTGGGTGTCTTCGCCTCGCCCCCGAGGGAGGTCACCCCGCCGAACAGCCAGAGCGTCACGCTGCCCACGGCTACCCCGGCGCGGCGGGCGACGACCGCGTGCGCGAGCTCATGGGCCAACAACGACGCGAGCAGTACCAGCGCGCCGCACGCTCCGGCCACCCAATACGCCGGCGGCGAATACCCTTTGACGGTGCCGGGCAGCGTGCTCGCCAGGCTCCACGTGAACAACCACAGGATGACCAGCACGCTCCAGTGCATATTTACCGGAAAACCGGCGACCCGCCCTAGTGGAATCGCATCGCGCACTCCAAACCTCCAAAGTCGCCGCACTCAAAGACGAATGCTGTCAATCCATTTCAAACGCCGGCCTTGTCAGGCGTCGTCCTGAGCGGCCGCTCGACCCGGTGCTTGATTCCGAGCAGCAAACCCCGCGTGCCCAGGGCGATCACCGGCCTCACCAGTTCCATGGCGAAAACTTCGCCGGGGTGGCGCAGGGCGATCCGGGCGCGGGTAAGGAGCCGGACCCGGTCTTCCCAGTGCGGCTGCACGTGGAATGACCACACCGCATTCCAGCGCAGGTCTGGCCGCGTGGCGTTGAGCACGACGTACTTTTCGGGCACGATCTCGGCGACGCTCAACGTCACGCCGTCGGGCAGCCCCAGCCAACCTTCGGGCGCCAGGCGTATGACATCCCCGACCGCAAGTTGTTGCGATTCCGGGCGATCGCGGTCGACGTGGCGGCTTTGACCCATCTGCAACAGGCAGGGCCAGACCGCGGAGACCGGCGCGTCGATGTACACCGCCTCGGTTGTCTGTATCGCCGGATTGGCCACCAACGTGTCGCCGGGCAACAGCATCCGGCACTCGGCTTTGGTCGCGCCCCAATTGCGGTAGTAGCGTCGCGCCCCGTACAGCATCGCGAGCGCCGCCGCCGTCTCAGCGATCCGCTTCCTCACCGTGGCCATGGCGCCAGTCTGGGCGGACGTTGCGCTGTCCGCCAGGGTCAATGGTCCCCGCGGCGACACCGATGTGCCCCTCCGCGCAAGTTGGCGTCGCCACCGCCGCGGCGCCACAGGGTCGGTGACTTTGGACCCTATCCGCAATCTTTTCGTGACTGAATACTGACTTTGTCTGACGTAACTTGGCTGCGGCGGTTGCGGTTGAACAAAGGAGCATGACGGTTATGGGTGGTAACCCACCGTTGTTACTGACCGATTCTGACGTTGACGCCCTCGCGCGGGAGTTCTTGCGCTCGCGCTACCTCGGGCCCATTTACGCCGACTGGTCACCCGACCGGCGCCTGGACACCTTCCTTCGGCGGAGTGGTCTTTCCCGTGTTGCCGACGACGGCGATCTCTCCATGGTCGTCCTGGATCGCATCATGGTCCACGTGAGCGTCGCGACCCGCAGCTAGCGCCGCACGACCGACAGGACCGCCGAGGTTAGCTGCCCGCGCCCACGGCGGACTCGAGTTCGGTCAGACACTCCTCGGTGAGCGGTATGAGCGTGTCGATGTCGGGCACCACATCGGCGCCGGCGGCATAGCCAAATCCGACCCGGTCGGCGTACGAGCACGTCGTCACGTTGAGTGCCTGACCGTCATAGACCGTCGACACCGGATACATCTCCTCGATACGCGCTCCGTTCCAATACATTTCGGAGCGAGGGCCGGGGACATGCGAGATCGGCAGGTTGTATCCGGTGCGTACCTTCGGTGTGAAAGGCAGCATCGGAAAAACCACCGTCGCGGCGATGCTTCCCGCCGTCGTCAGCAGCGATGCCGCCGATCCGCGCTTGGCCACCCAACGTTTGCCTTCCGACATCGACCGGTGGATCAGCGCCAGCCGCGCGGCCGGGTCCTCCAAGTTGGTGCCCAATGGGCACAGCCAGAGACCGAACATGTTGCCATGCTGGTCATCTGCAGCGTCGTGCTCGCGATCGCGCACCGTGATGGGGCAGATGCCCACCAGCGACTGCCCAGGCAGTTCCCCACGCTCCAGCAGCCATCGGCGCACCGCGCCGGCCACCATGGCGGTTGTCACGTCATTGCCGGTAACACCCGCCGCGGTTTGCACCGCGTGGATGCGATCCCTCGGCCAGCTGCCGGCCGCGACGGCACGCTCGGACCCGAGGCGACCATTGAACCGCGTGTAGGGCGCCCCGAATGGCAGCACGGTCGTGTGACCGACCATGCTGTCGACCACGTTCGATAACTCGCCCGTGACAACGCGCCCGATCAGCCCGATGCTCGACGCCGCCGCGCCGAGCAGTGAACGCAGCGGCCCGACAAGACGGGGCACCAGCCCGCTCGGTGTCGGCCGTGGCGCGGATTCGTGATGGCGATCGGCATAGAAGGGTGGCATCGATCGGCGTTGCGGATCGGTGCTCAGCGCGTCGGCGATCAGCTGGAAGCCGGCCACACCGTCGATGACGGTGTGATGCACCTTGAGATAGAACGCGAATCGGCCGCCGTCGAGGCCGTCGATCAGATACGACATCCACATGGGACGGGACCGCTTGAGGCGCTCAGCGTCCAGTTCGCCGATCAGCCGCCAGAACCCGTCAAGGTCCGCGGCCACAGTGCGGCGCTGGCAATGTTGGCCCACGTCAAGATCGTCGGTGTCACGCCAGACCCACACGCCGCCGGTGTCCGCGCCGTGATGCGGATACCTGCGCAGCCGGGGATCGATGGGATAGTTGCCGGCGAACGCTTCACGATACAGTTCGTCGACGTAGTCCGGGCCGGCGTCTGCCGGCGGTGACAAAATCAGCACGGCGCCGACATGCATCGGGCTGGCCACCAGCTCCGCGGCCATCATCGCCACGTCCAGCGGGTCCAGCGGATCCATTTCTCGCCGACTAAGCGGGGCGGTCTTGCTGCACCGGTGGCCCGTCCAAGAGCCCTGACTGATGCAGCGCATCCGATACGAATTGCTGCACCGGCTGCGAGCGGAAGAATCCGGCGTGACCGCCCGGATACCAGACGATCTCCGGTTGGCCCCAGTGCTTCCAGAGGCGGATCACCTGCTCGCGGGGATGCACGAGCCGGTCGGCAACGCCGGCATAGATGAAGCGGCCCCGCATCGGCACGAGCGGCGTCAGCGACAGCGGCGACACCATCCGCCCGATGGGTTCGGCCAATCTCATCGTGGAACGTCGGGGATCGTCAGGACCGAGGCCGGAGTGGCGGCCCAGCAGCTCGACCAGATCCACGACGGGGACACCGAGGATCGCACAGGTGAGGTCTTCTTCCAGGCTGGCGACCAACGACGCGATGTAGCCACCGAGCGAGAGACCGTTCAGCCCGATCAGCGACTCCGGCTCCTGCAACCGTATCCAAGACAACAGCCGCCGTATATCCCACACCGCCTGAGCCGTCGCGTGCACGTCGTCCAGGACATCCTCCCCCGGAAGCACCGCGCCCTTCGGCAGGCCACGCGCCCGGGGGCCGTGCATCGGCAGGACAGGTATCACAACGTTCAAACCGAGATCGTCATGCAGTTTCCAGGCACGGAACACAGCGAGATCGATGGCGGCCCGGCCCATTTCGGTTCCATGCACACAAACCAGCCAGGGTCGCGGCTCCGGGTGGCGCAATAACAGCGCGTACTCGCGATTGTTCGCGGTATATCCCAGCCACCGCTCCCGACCCGGCTCCCCCGGATGGGGTGCGTATCCGCTGTCGAAAAAGATCCGATGATAGGAACGCCTGCGCGCCTTGACCTCTCGGACCGTGACATCCGGAAGCGGCGGCGATGCACCGAAAAACCCTTCTGGCTTCTGCAGCCACCCCTTGTTCCCGTAGAACTCCAGGGCCGCGACCACTTCCTGATTGATTCGCCCGTACACGCGAGGTGGGCTGACCGGGCGGCGCGCCTTCAGGCCCATCAGGACGACCTCGTCGCGCAACGCCTGCGCTGCCAGGGCGACAGTGGGTCGCGCGATCGGAAGCCCATCCTCTTGTTGACCGCGGTCGCCGCGCCACGATCGGGTTAAGTAGCGGCCGGTGTGCATGAACGGTTTGACGGCCCTGCCCAAACCACCGTTCCCACCAGAAGCGCCCGGTCGTTGAACGTCGTCGCCGGCGGGGACTTTCATGGTGGCACGCTAACACCTCGTCGAATCGACGCGTTAGGGACCTACGACCCGGCGAAAGTCACGAAAGTCCTTGACTAACAACCGCAGATCATCAATGCCGACGTGGGACGAATGATTAGGTGCGGAAGGACTTTAGTCACTCGTGTCGGTGACGGGGACGGCCGTAATGTTCGGAGGGTCGGCACAAAGCCGAAGTTCGCTGTGGCCTCAAGGAGCCGACAGCGCTGATTATTAGGAGTTTGACAATGACAAAGACACCGAAAAAAACCGAGTCAAGCTGGGCCGGACTGTCCGACGATGTGCTCGAATCGGTCGAGGCAAGCCGTAAGCAGGCCATCGACGCCGTCCGCAAGTTCGTCGATCAGGTGAGTGGAGACCTCCCCGATGAGTCGCGGCGCAAGAACGTCATCGACGCCGCCCTGGACTTAACAGAGGAGTTGGTCACCGGGCGGATCGAGTTCTTCCGCAGCGTGGTGCGAAGCGCCGGCCAGGTGGTAGGCAAATAGCCAAGTAGCGCGGCGTCTCCGCGCTGCATGCGGGGTGAACCTCAGTGACGAGCCCGAGTATCAGCGCCAGGATACCGAGGACCGCAACCTTCGCTTGTCATTTGTCATGAGGCAGCCCGGGAGCGCTCGACTCGCTCGCGAATGCGCGCCGCGAATGCCGCGGCCCGGTCGAGGTCGTGGTCGTTCGGCCGTCCCCTGTTTATCCCGCCGATGAATCCGAACGGGCCAACGGTGTCGAACCCACGGCAGGAGAACGAGTCGAGTACCTCAAAGCCCTTCGCCGCGAGCTGGTTTCGGACCGGCTTGTTGTAGTCCAGCAGCGGGATCTGCCGGGAGCCGCTGGTGAAGAAGGTGAACGCGCGGGGGCCGCGAACGTGCGGCAGGCGACGTATCAACTTCCGCAGCCTCGCGTCCACGCTCATGTAATAGATGCCGGACCCGAAGCCGACGAGATCGCATTCGCAGAGTTTCTCGGGGTCCACCGATTCGGGTTCGACGACCTCGGCATCAAGCACCTCGGCCATCCGATCGGCCACCCTGCGGGTGTTGCCGTGCGAGGTCGAAACGCAGACGATGAGCGACTTCATGGGGTCCATGCTGGGCGGACATCGCCGCGGTTGCAAAGGGCGCAAAGGCACGAACCGCCGGACCATTGCCCATTGTCTAGATGACTTTGGCCCCTATCACCCACCGAAGAACGGCAGAACAGTTGAACGCTCAGGGCGCAGAAAAGCCGCCAACCAGGACTTCCGCGCGGCTGACAACATACGGTTCGCCAGCTTTGGATTAGACAAATGACAGCATCACTAGCCTCACTGGAAAAGCCCGACCTCTCCAAGATCGAGAAGCGGGCGCCGTCGGTGGCACGGATGTTCCTCAACCGCGTCGCGGCCACCCCGCACGCGGAAGCGTTTCGGTTTCCCCAGGACGGCGACTGGGAGAGCGTGACCTGGCAGCAGGTCGGTGAGCGCGTGCACCACATCGCCGCGGGGCTGATCTCGCTGGGAATCCGACCCGAGGATCGGGTCGCGCTGGCATCGGCGACGCGCTACGAGTGGGTGCTCGTCGATTTCGGCGTGATGTGCGCCGGCGCGGCGACCACCACCGTGTACCCGACGACCATCGCCGCCGATGTCGTCTACATCGTCGCCAACTCGGGAAGCCGGGTTGTGGTCGCCGAGGACCAGAACCAGGTGAACAAGCTCCTCGAACACCGCGCCGAACTGCCCGACGTGACCAAGGTGGTAATCATCGACGGCAACGGTGACGGCGACTGGGTCATCACCCTCCACGAGCTGGAGCAGCGGGGTAAGCAATTGCTCGCCGATTCGGCCAACGTCGTCGAGGAGCGCGTCAGCGCCATCCGTCCCGACCAGCTGGCCAGCCTCATCTACACCTCCGGGACCACCGGGCGCCCGAAGGGCGTGCGGCTGACCCACGGGGCATGGACGTATACCGCCGCGGCCATCGACTCCCTGAACGTCCTGGGCCCCGATGACCTCAACTTCCTGTGGCTGCCGTTGGCGCACTCATTCGGCAAGGTGATGCTGGCGCTGCCGCTTTTGGTCGGTTTCCCCACCGCGATCGACGGCCGCGTGGACAAGATCGTCGACAACCTCGCGGTCCTGCATCCGACCGTCATGGGTGCGGCGCCGCGGATCTTCGAAAAGGCGCACGCCCGCATCGAGCAGATGATCACCGAGCAGGGCGGGTTGAAGAAGCGAATCTTCGACTGGTCGATCAGCGTGGGCCTGAAGGTTTCGGCGGCCCGGCAAGCGGGCGAGAAGCCCTCGTTGGCGTCGGCGCTGGCCTACCGGGTGGCGGACCGGCTGGTGTTCTCGACGATCCGGGAGCGCTTCGGTGGCCGGATTCGGTTCTTCGTATCCGCGGCGGCCGCGCTGGACCGCAACGTCGCGCAGTGGTTCGACGCGGTCGGCATCACCGTGCTCGAGGGCTATGGGTTGACCGAGACGGCGGCCGCATCATTCATCAACCGCCCCAACGCTTATCGGTTCGGCACGGTCGGCTGGCCATTCCCGGCCACCGAGGTGAAGATCGCCGACGACGGCGAAATCCTGCTCCGGGGTCCGGGTGTCATGAGCTCCTACCACGATCTGCCCGAGGCCACCGCCGAGGCGCTCGACAAGGACGGCTGGTTCCGCACCGGCGACATCGGGGAGATCGACGCCGACGGCTACCTGCGCATCACCGACCGCAAGAAGGACATGTTCAAGACGTCGCAGGGCAAATACGTGGCGCCGGCGGCGATCGAGGTGCGATTCAAAGGTCTCTGCCCGTACGTCGGCGAGCTCCTCGTCATCGGGGAGGCCAAGCCCTACTGCGTGGCGCTGGTCAGCCTCGACGGCGAAGCGATCACCGATTGGGCCGGCAAGCATGGCTTGGCGGGCAAGTCCTTCGCCGAGATAGCCCGCGACGACCGGACCCAGGAACTGATCGCCGGATACATCGACGCGCTGAACTCGGAACTGAATCGCTGGGAGCAGATCAAGAAATTCACGATCCTCGACCGCGAACTCTCCGTCGAATCCGGCGACCTGACGCCGAGCATGAAGTTGCGCCGCAAGGTGGTCGTCGGCAAGGCCGCGGCCGACATCTCGGCTCTGTACGGGGCGCCGACGCGTTAAGCGTTGGCCGACAGGGGCATCGACAGGGCATCGAGGGTCAAAACGTTGGGGGCGGCGGTCCCGGACGGGGGGAGTTTCCGGGACCGCCGCGGATTCACGTGGTCTGCTCGCTGCGGCGGCTCAGCCTGCCGGGGTGATGAGCCCGTAGTGCCCGTCGTAGCGGTGGTACAACACGCTCCCACGGTCCCGGGCTGTGTCGACGAAGAACAGGAACGGCAGGCCAAGCAACCCGATCCGTTCGATTGCCTGGTCGGCGGTGAGTCGCGGCGCCGGCTGCGGACTGACGGTCAGCGGCATCTCGAACGGTGCCAGCCCGTCGGCAGATTCCGGATTGACTTGTGCGAGTCGGTATTCGGCGGGCCCTTCGCGATACAAGACGCTGTCGTGCTTCGTGCCCTCCTCGGTGAACAAGTGGAAGTCGTAGTCGAGCAGCTCCATCTCGAGCGCGGCCTCTTCGACGGTGCAGGCCGGCAGGCTGTACGACTTGTGCCGCACGATCCGGCGATCGCTTTCGGGCCTGGGGAAGTAATTCGGCCGATGGGTCGGCTCGGACTGATGCTGCCATTCGTGCGGACCGACGCGGGGGATGCCGCCTCGCTTGGCTTCCCAGTGTTCGGCGCTGCGCTCCAGTCGATGACGCAGCCGCGCCTCGAGTCGGTCGATCGCCTCTTGCGCGGTGACGCCTTCGACCTGCGCGCGGATTAGCCGGCCGTTGACGTCGAGGTTGGCCTGGGCGACGACCCGGCGGGCGACCGCCGGATCGCCGTGCTGACTCAACCTGACACGAGCGTGCAGAACCGGTTCGTGGGCAAAGCGACCGAGCTCGCCGACCTTTTTCCGTGCGTAGCTGTCGGCACCGGGTAGCTTCCCGTGCGTCGTCACCTCGACATCGAGGACGGCCGGTAAATCGGTTCTCTGTCTCATGATTCGTTGCTACGCTCCCGAAAATCGTCGCTGTAGGGCCGAAGGTCACCGTGGACGCGGCACTCGGTCGCTCGTTCAGCGGTGCAGGCCCGTGACCGGCTCGTGGGTACTGGCCTGGATATCGGTCGACGTCAAGGCGAACAGCTGATCGGACAAATCGGACAGCGCGCGGGCGATCGCCAGTTCGTCGCCGATCTGGGCAACCGGCTCGTCGGCCGGGTCCAGTCGCGCCAAACCCACACCGACGAACCTCTTGCCCGCCCAGGCCAGTCGCGCCTTCGCGCGGGTGCGCTCTTCGTGCTCTTCGACAACCACGTCGATTTGGCAAGTCTTGGTGCCGTCACCCTTGCCCGTCATCGCCAGCCTCCTTGCCTTGCCCGTCTTGCCGGCTGATTGTCCGATTAGATGCGACCACCGGCGAACGGGCGCGAAGTAGGGGCGAAAGTCACCAGTCCGTAGTCAGCCGAAGACCTCTCGGAGCGTGACAGTCTGCAGGTTGCGGCTGTGGATGAGATCCAGCAGTTGGCCGTAGCAGCGCGTGATGGTGGGCAGGTTGGCGTGCATCAATACGATCTGGCCCGGCTGGAACGATTTCGTCGCGCGGGCGACGAGGCTGTTTTCGTTTTCGGGCGCCGAGTCGCCGACGTCACCGCTCCACATGGTGATCGAGGTGTAGCCCTGGTCGGCGGCCACCCGGTCGATGTCGGCGTTGTGGGCCCCGAAGGGCGGGCGGAAAAACGGCGTGCCGTCCCCACCGTAGGTGTTCCGGAGGAAATCGGCGTTGCGTCGGATCTGATCCTCCGCGGCGCTTAGCGCCATGCGATTGAGGTTGGGATGCGACCAGGTGTGGTTCGCCATTTGGACCTGGCCGGAATCCATCAGGGGCCGAAGCGCCGGCGCATTGTCCGACCAGGATGGGTTCGCCCCGTTGACGAAAAAGGTGAGCCGGGTTCCGCTGTCTCGGGCGAATTGCGCGAACGCGGCCACCACCGGGCTGCTAACCCCGTCGTCAACGGTGAGCACTATGCGATTGCCCTCCCCGGGCACGCGGGTGAGGACGCCCGCGGGCGCCGGGAACGGCCCCAACGGGATGTTCCAACGAATCGGGGACGCGCCGGCCACCGGAATGCGGGTTATGGTCGCCAGTACGCCCCAGGCAATGGCGCACAACATCGCGCGCCGATCGATGTACGGCATGCAACCATTGTCACCCCGTTCGCACCCGCGGCCCAGGGCAGTTGTGGTGAAACAAATCTCGACGGACCGTCGACCATTCGACAAATTAGTCGATAAACAAACCGTCGAAATTAATCGACAATATTGTTGGTTTTAATCAACAATTTCGTTGACTTGTATCGACGTGTCCATAAAGTAACTGACGTGTCCGACCGCTCGAGGCAGACCGAGTAGATGCACGCCTCCCGAGGCCGCCGTTCGTCGCACCATTCGGGTGACGACCGCGAACAAGCGATCCTGGCCACCGCCGAGCGGCTCCTGCAGGAGCGCCCCCTGGCCGACTTCTCCGTCGACGACCTCGCAAGGGGCGCCGGCATCTCCCGGCCCACCTTCTACTTCTACTTCCAGTCGAAGAACGCGGTGTTTCTGTCGCTGCTGGACCAGATGAACAGCAAGGCGCACGCGGCGCTTACGGCACTGGGCGGCAAGGTGTTCGGCGGCGACCCCGCGATGCTCTGGAGGGCGCGCATCGAGGCGTTCTTCGAAGTGTCCGGCTCTCACCGGGCGGTCGCCGTCGCCGGTGCCGCCGCCAAGGCCACCAACCCCGAGGTCCGGCAGCTGTGGTCGACGCTCATGCAGAAGTGGATCTCGCACACCACGGCGGCGATCAAAGCCGAGCGCAGGCGCGGGGCCGCTCCCGACACCTACCCGGCCGAGGATCTGTCCGTCGCGCTGAACATGTTGAGCGAACGGGTGATGGCCGCGACGTTCACCACCGAGGAGCCGGCGATCCCCGAAGACCGGGTGGTCGACACCCTGGTGCACATCTGGCTGGCCAGCATCTACAAGCCCGACGGTAGGGCGTTGGCGACTAACGGCTTCTGAGTGTCCGCTCGGCGCGGTCCAGGCTCTCGTCGATCAAACGGTCGCCCGCACCGAAGTAGGTAGCCGACGGCGCCTTGCCCACCAGGTCGGCGATCGCGCGTTGCTCGCCGGAAACGTCTGTCATACGGAGGTTTTCGGCCATCCGCGCGGCATGTACCTCCAACCCGGCCAGCAGCTCGGCGCACTGGGAACCCGCGACGACGGTCCGCCGGGTCAGGGTGCGCAAGGTGTCCCATTCGGCATGCCACGGGCCGTCGGGCCGTTCGTCGTTGGCCAGCGCGGCGGCGGTGTGCAGGGTCGCCGCCAACTGCGGTGCCGAGATCGCGGCCCGCCGGATCAAGATGGACAACACCGGATTGCGCTTGTGCGGCATCGAGGACGACCCGCCGCGGTCCTCGCTTGCCGGCTCGCTCAGTTCGCCGATCTCCGGACGAACCAGGGTGACGACATCCGAGGCGATGCGCCCCCAGGAGTCCGTGCACCCGACGAAGGCGTCCGCGGCCGCGGTGACCGGCGTCCGTGTCGTGTGCCATGGCAACCGGGCATGCAATCCCAAAGTGGTTGCGGTGCTCCGCGCTAGGTAGTCCGAGACCTCGGCCGGGTCGCCGGCTTCGGTGAGCAGCGTCGCCAGCTCCGCGGTGGCGGCCCGTGTCCCCGCGGCACCGCCGAACTGGATCGGGGTGACCAGCTCACGCAGCCGCTCAAGGGCGTCGACGACGCCGTTCAGCCAGCCGGCCGCCTTGGCGCCGAACGTGGTGGGGGCCGCGTGCTGGGTGAGGGTGCGCGCGACCATGGGGGTGGTCCGATGCGCCGCGGCGAGGGCCGACAGCGCTGAAATCTGTTGTGTGAGTTGCGATATGAGATGGTCAGCGGCGCCGCGCACGCCCAGCATCAGGGCGGTGTCCAGGACGTCCTGGCTGGTCAGTCCCCGGTGGATCCACGGCGCGACGGCCGGTTCGGCCCGGTCGCGCAGCAGGTCGACCAGGCCGATGACGGGGTTGCCGCCGCCCTCGGCGGCGACCGCGAGCGATTCGCCGTCGCCCTCATCCAGCAGGTTCGACAGGTCCGCGTCGGCGCATTCGGCGGGCGCCGGGCCCGCGGTGGCCAGGGCGCCCAGCCAGGCGGACTCCACCGCAACCATCGCGTGCAGCAGCGCCCGATCCGACATGTGCTCGCCGGCCCGCTGGTCGCCCGGCCACAACAGATTGGTCATCGCCGGTCGTCCCGGTACGAGAGGAACACGGTCTCGTTCGGGCCCTGCAGGTGGATGTCGAAACGGTATCCCGCGCAGCCGCTTTCGGCGACGCACAGCAGGGTCGCCCGCCGCCCGGCGTCGACGGCGGCCAGCAGTGGGTCCGCAGCCGGGTCGCCGTGGGGCAGGTAGGCACGGGTGAACAGCCGATGCAGCAGGCCCCGCGCGAAGACGGCAATGGCGAAAAACGGCGGTCGCGTCCCGTCGACCGAACCGGGTGCCACCGTGGTGAAGCCGTAGTGCCCGGCGGCGTCGGTCGCGGACCTGCCCCATCCGGTGAAGGCCGTCCCGTCGCGCCGCAGCGAGCCGGCCTGTCGCGGTATGCGGCCGGCGCCGTCCGGTTGCCAGAGTTCGACCAGTGCGTCCGGGACCGGTTCGCCGGCGCCGTCGTAGACCGTGCCGTGCAACCGGACGGCATGCGGATGCCCGTCGCCGACCAGGTCGCTGTCACCGGGATACGGCAATCCGAGGCTGAGGAACGGTCCGACCGTTTGTCCGGGGGTGCAACCTATTTCAGTCATCCGCGTCGGTCCAGGTTCGGCGGCCGCCACAGACGACGACGTCCCAGCGGTAGCCGGTCGCGTACTCCGGCTGGGTGAGGCCGTGGTCGTAGCGGGCGATCAGCCGATGGCGGGCGGCGGGATCGAGGATCGATTGGAAGATCGGGTCCAGATCGAACAGCGGGTCACCCGGGAAGTACATCTGGGTGACCAGGCGTTGCGTAAAAGCGGTTCCGAAGACGGAGAAGTGGATGTGGGCGGGGCGCCAGGCGTTGTGATGATTGCGCCACGGATAGGGGCCGGGCTTGATGGTCACGAAGCGGTATGAACCGTCGGGCCCGGTCAGGCACCGGCCGGCGCCGACGAAGTTCGGATCCAGCGGGGCCGGGTGCTGGTCGAGCTGGTGGCGGTAGCGGCCGCCGGCGTTGGCCTGCCATATCTCGATCAGCTGGTCCGCCACCGGCCTGCCGGAGTCGTCGAGCACCCGCCCGGTCACGAGGATGCGTTCCCCGAGCGGCTCGCCCGGATGGCCGGCCGTGAGGTCGGCGTCGAGCGGGTCGACGTCCTGGGCGCCGAAGCAGGGCGCGCTGCGCTCGAGTTCCTCGGGGTCGACGATCAGCGGGGGGCGCTTCGGATGGCGCAGCGCGGTGCTGCGGTAGGGCGGATAATCGAGCCGCGGCTCGGCGGGATCCCCGGCAGCCGAACCCGTGCGCCGGTAGTCGGCCGCGATTACGGCGATCTCCGCCGTGATGTCTTCCTGGGACGCGACAACCCCGGCGTTCATGAGCCGTGAGGCTACTCCCGATCACCCGCGTAACCCCCGGCCAGTTGAGTCTGGTCGGGTGCGGTGCGGCGGTTGACCAGCGGGACAGCGTGCGGGATTCTATTAAGCGGAATAAATTTCTGCAGAGCAGATTGGACGGTGGGGCCGCGTGACAGACCTTGGCGACGTCTTCGACTCGGTTTTCGAGAATGTCCGGCGGGGGATGATCCCCGCCCACATCTACAACGACGCGGAGCTGTTCGCGCTCGAAAAGGAGCGCCTGTTCAGCCGGGCGTGGACGTTCGTGGGCCACGAATCGGAAATCCCGCAGGGCGGCGACTATGTGGTGCGCCGGGTCCTCGACGATTCCTTCATCATCAGCCGCGATTCGCCGGGCGATGTGCGGGCCATGTTCAACATGTGCCTGCACCGCGGGATGCAGGTGTGTCGCGCGGAGATGGGCAACGCCTCCAACTTCCGCTGCCCGTACCACGGCTGGTCCTACCGCAACGACGGCAGGCTCACCGGGCTGCCGTTTCACCGCGAGGCCTACGGCGGCGACGACGGTTTCCCCCGGAACGGCCAAACCCTGCTTCCCGCACCGAATTTCGCCAGCTACAACGGTCTGTTGTTCATCAGCATGGACCCGGCCGCCGAACCGCTGCAGGATTTCCTCGGCGACTTCAGGTTCTACCTGGACTACTACACCAAGCAGAGCGCCGGCGGCCTGGAATTGCGGGGACCGCAGCGCTGGCGCATCAAGGCGAACTGGAAGATCGGCGCCGAGAATTTCGCCGGCGACATGTACCACACGCCGCACACGCACGCGTCGATCGTCGACATCGGCCTGTTCCGCGAGCCGAAAGCCCAGAAGCGCAAGGACGGCGCCACGTACTGGGCGCACCGCGGCGGCGGAACCACCTACAAACTTCCCCCGGGCGACTTCGACGAGCGGATGCGCTACGTCGGCTACCCCGACGAGATGATCGGCCGGATCAAGGACGCCTGGACGCCCCGGCAACAGCGAGTGGTCGGCGAGGACGGGTTCATGATCTCGGCGGCCACCTGCTTTCCGAACCTGAGCCTCGTGCACAACTGGCCCAAGTTGCCCGGGAGCGACCAGGTGCTGCCCTTCATCTCGATCCGGCTGTGGCAGCCGATCAGCGAGAACGAAACCGAGGTGTGCTCCTGGTTCGCGGTGGACTCCGCCGCTCCCCCGCAGTACAAACAAGATTCGTACAAGGCATACCTGATGTGCTTCGGTTCGACCGGCATGTTCGAACAAGACGACGTGGAGAACTGGGTGTCGCTGACCACCACAGCCGGCGGCTCGATGGCACGGCGTCTGCTGCTGAACAGCCGGATGGGCTTGCTCTCCGACGACCGCCCCGTCGTCGAGGCGCTGCCCCCCGAGTCCTTCCACGGGCCGGGACGCGCCCAGATCGGCTACAACGAGCACAACCAGCGCGCGTTGCTCAAGTTGTGGGCCGACTATCTTCAGCAGCCCCGGGCGATCGCATGAGGAAGCCTTTGCCGTTCAACGACATTCGGCACCTTCAGGCGCATCAGTTTCTGGTGGACGAGGCCTACCTGCTGGACGCCCAGCGGTACGATGCGTGGCTGGACACGCTGACCGACGACGTCCGCTATGTGATGCCGGTCCGGGTCACGACGGCACGCGGCGCCGGGTTTGACACCTCACCGGGGATGGCGCACTTCGACGAGGACAAGTACTCGCTGAGCCAGCGGGTGGCGCGCTTCGCCACCGAGCACGCCTGGACCGAGGATCCGCCGTCGCGGCTGCGGCACTTCATCACCAACGTGCGCGCCTTCGAGTGCGACGACCCAAACGATGGCGCGCATCTATTGGTGGAGTCGGCCGAACTGCTGTTCCGCAGCCGGGGAGACGTCAACGAAAGCGCGCTGGTGTCCTGCGGCCGCGAGGACCTGCTGCGCTGGAGTGACGAATCGAAACAAACACTGCAGCTGGCCCGCCGCAAGATCATTGCCGACGAGTCGGTGCTGAGAATGCAAAACCTGGCGGTGTTCCTGTGAACGGCGAACTGGAGCGGTTGCTGCGGGGCGCGGTGGGTGAACCCCTCACGGTCGCAAACGAATTCACCGAGGTCGTGGTGCGCCGGGTGGATACCCGCAACGGATCGCGGCTGCTGATCAGCGCACCGAAAACCGGGCGCTGGATCTGCCTGGACGCGCTCGAGATCGAGGCGCTGACGTGGCAGAACACCCGTACGCTGGCGGCCATGGTCGGCAACTCCCATGCGCCCCTATTGCCCGACGAACCCGAGGAGGACGATGACCGGCTGGCTTGACGGCAAGCGCGCATTGGTCATCGGCGCCGGTTCCGGGATCGGCCGCGCGGTACTAGACGCATTTAGCGCCGAGGATGCCAAAGTTGCGGTGCTGGAACGCGATCACGGCAAGTGCGAGCGGTTGCGACAGGAGTTGCCCGACGTGCCGGTGGTCGAAGGCGACGCCGTCACCCGCGATGCCAACGACCGCGCCGTCGCCGCCGCGGTGGATGCCTTCGGTGGGCTGGACACCCTGGTCAACTGCGTCGGAGTCTTCGACTTCTACAGGGGCATCGGCGACATCGACGCCGGCGACCTGTCCACCGCGTTCGACGAGATGTTCCGCACAAACGTGTTGAGCCACCTGCAATCCGTCAAAGCCGCGCTCCCATGGCTGCGGGCCACAACCGGATCGTCGGTCGTGTTGACCGAGTCCACCTCGTCGTACTTTCCCGGGCGCGGCGGCGCACTGTACGTGTCGTCGAAGTTCGGCGTTCGCGGGCTGGTGGCCACGCTGGCTCACGAACTCGCACCGCAGATTCGGGTCAACGGGGTGGCACCGGGCGGCACGCTCAACACCGACCTGCGCGGCCTCGCCAGCTTGGGGCTCGACGGCGTCCGCCTCGACGACGCCCCCAACCGGGCACGCGACATGGCGGCGCGCACCCCACTCAACGTCGCGCTCACCGGCGAAGACCACGCCTGAAGTTTCGTGTTCCTGGCGTCCGACCGCTCCCGCGGCATCACGGGCGAAACCGTCCACCCCGACGGCGGATTCGGGCTGGGCGCGCCATGATGCCGCACCTTGACGAGCAACGCGCCCTGGTGGCGCAAGGCTGCCGGGTCGCCGCGGCCCGCGGCCTGGTCGCCGGCATCCTCGGCCACCTGAGCATGCGCATCGATGACGAGCACCTGCTCGTCCGCTGCCGTAGCGACACCGATGCGGGGGTGGCATTCACCCGGCCCGGCGACATCCGGCTCGTCCGGTTCGACGGCAGCGCAGGCGCCGAGCGCGAACTCGACGGCTACCGCGTGCCCAACGAACTGCCCATCCACGTCGAAACGCTGCTCGCCGATTCACGGCACCGGGCCGTCGCGCATCTACACCCGCCGGCCGTGGTCGCCGCCGACCTCGCCGGCATCCAGATCCGGCCGATCTACGGCGCCTATGACATTCCCGGCGCGTGGCTCGCACGCGGCGGCGTGCCCGTCTACGAGCGCGCGGTGCTGATCCGAAACTCGGCGCTGGGCAAGGAAATGGTGGCGGCGATGCGCGGTAGGCCCGTGGTGATCTGCCGCGGGCACGGAATCACCAGCGCCGCCGCCACAGTGCAGCAGGCGGTGCTGCAGGCGATCAGCCTCGACGCGCTCGCGCGGATGTCGTTGCCGGTGCGCGCGGCCGGCGGCACGCTGCGCGACATCGACGACGCCGATTGGGAGCACCTGCCGGACTTGGGGCCAGGCTTCAACACCGATGCGGCCTGGCGACACGAGGTCGCGCGCTTGGACGCCCAGCTGAGCGGCTAGGCAGGGTTAACCCTTGCGGGTCAACGATTTCGAACGCTTGGCTGTGCCGGATTGCGGAATGTCACAGGTTCATATCGAGCGCGCGCCACTCGACGGATATGCCTGGGTTGCGGTGGCCGCGGGCTTAACCTGTCCAGGCTTGCCCCAATTACGTTAGGAGTAGCCACGTGAGCGAACTGGACCGGCGACGGTTCCTGGTCGCGGTGGCTGCAACGGTGGCGGTCACCGGGATCTCGTGGTGCTCCGCCGGCGGGCCCAAGGAGACGGTGGCGCGTGGCGAGGTTCCCGGAATCGCGCCGAACCCGGCCACTCCGGTCCTGCCGCCACTGCTGCCTCCGCCGAACCCGGGATCGCGCGTCGTGCTGCCGGGCGGGGCAGTGCTAAACAAGCTTCCCGGCAACGGTGATCTCCTGGCGTGGACGGTCGATGACGGTGCCGACACCGATGTGGTGCGGCTATACACACAATTCGCGAAGGACACCGGTGTGCGGCTCACCTACTTCGTCACCGGGGCATATCGCTCGTGGACCGAAAATTCCGCCTTGCTTCGGCCGCTGGTCGAATCCGGGCAGATTCAGCTGGGCAATCACACTTGGACGCATCCGGACCTGACGAGATTGTCGACGGCTCAAATCGCCGATGAACTCGGCCGCACCGACTCGTTCCTGCGGAACACGTATGGTCTGGACGCCGCTCCGTACTTCCGGCCGCCATACGGCCATCACAACGCCGTCGTCGACGCGGTGGCCGCCGATCTGGGCTATCAGATTCCCACCCTGTGGTCCGGCGACTTGCGTGATTCCGCAGTGCTTTCCGAAGACCAGATTGTCAAGATGGCTTACCAGTCCTTCGCCCCGCAGAACATCGTGATCGGGCACCTCAACCATCCATCGATCACCCATGTCTACGGGCAGTTGGTAGAAATCATCCGGGCGCGCAGGCTGCGCACCGTGACGCTCAACGACGTTTTCCTGCGACCGGAGATACCGCACCGGACATCGGGATTCGTCGGCTAAGGCGGCGCCTCAGCCGAATTGATCGCCAATCTCCTTGGCGGCCTCGACAAGTGCGGCGGCAACAGGGGCGTACCGGGAGCTGTCCAGCCGGTTGTGCGGGGCCGCGGCGTTGAGTGCGAGCCTCAGGCCGGGCGCCCGGGTCGGGATCGGGACCGCGACCGAGGCGACGCCCTCTTCGCTCTCCTCGCGATTGATCGCGTAGCCCCGCTCGCGGATTCGCGACAGTTCGGCCTCCAGCTCGGTGCGGCTGCCGATCGAATGCGAGGTGATGCGTTCCAGCTCCTCGTTGGGAAGCAATTGACGCAGTTCGGTTTCCGCGAGTTGGGCCAGCATGACCTTGCCCGTCGAAGTGCAATGCGCCGGCATGGTTCGCCCCAGCCGGGAAGCCACCCGGACCGCGGCCGGACCCTCGACCGCGGCGACGAAATGGACGTTGGCGCCGTCGAGCATCCCGACGTGAATCGATTCGCGCAACTGCTCGCTGAGGTTGCGCATGATTGGCGTGGCGGATCGCTGAACGTCGAGGCGGCCGAAGATCGCGAACGCCACGCCGGTGAGCGAGGGACCGGGAAGGTATGCCTTCGATACCGGGTCCTGTCGGACGAAGCCACGGTAGGCCAGCATCGCCAGCAGCCGGTGCGCCGTCGACGGTGCGACACCCAGGTATCGCGTTGCCTCGCTCAACCGGATCTCGGGCCGCTCCCCCAGCAACAGCAGCAGCTTCAACGCGTTGTCGACCGACTCGATCGGATACTGCGGCGCAAGCGAATCGGCGGCCTGCTCGGCCGCCGCCCGCTGCCTCCTGCTCATGACAGTGACGGTACCCGGGAAACGACTCGGGGTTGCGCGACTCACAGCACGGTCAGGACCGCCGCGCCGAGCAATCCCGCCGCGATCACGACGACCGTCGTGCTCGCGATGGCCCTCCATCCGAAGCTGCGGGCGACCATCGCGGCACCCGGGACGCTGACGGCCGGAAGGGTGATCAACAGCGCACCGAGCGTCCCCGACGAGACGCCGAGGAGCGCCAGGCTCTGCAGGATCGGAATCTCCCCCGCCGTCGGGATGACGATGAGCGTGCCGACGATTGCCGCGAGCAAGACGATCAGCAGGCCATACGGCGGGCCATGGTGCGGGAGTCGAGGCATGGTGAGTAGCCAGCCGCGGAACGCGCCGAACGCGAGCACCATTACCGCGTATTCCGGCAACAGGATCAGGCACAGGCGCAGCAGCGCTCGCGCGAATCTGCGGGCGGCCGAATTGGACTCCGTCCCATATCCGCCTTCGGCGTCGGGCACCGGTTGCCCGGTCCCCCGCGCGCGTCACCAGTCCCACGGCCACCGCAACGCCGACCACCGCGGCGATGCCGACCGCCATCCTGGTCAGCGTCCACTGCCAAGGAGCGACAAAGAGCAGGAAAACCAGCACCGCGGGATTCAGCAACGGGTTCCGAGCCAGTAGGCGATGGCAGCGACGCGAGTGACGCCGTTGCGCCGCAATGTGACGGCGATCGGCGCGGCGCAGCATGTGCACATCATCGACGGCATGCTGGCGACCCACCGACCAGCGCGCTCGAGATCACGCGGCGCCGGTTCAACACGCGCGGTAACCACGATCGCGGCAGCATCGCCTGAACCGACGAGTCACTGATCAGCAGCGCCACCAGCAGCGCCTGCCAGATAGATAAGAAGTACGCGTGGAAGAACGTCGTGGCGGCGTGCCAGGTCGGAGCGTCCCCGGCACGCACCCCACCAACGGTGAGGATGCTCGACCCCGACCAGTGATGGGTCCGCTGGGCCTTAAGGGCTTTGGCCGAGTACGGCATCCACTTGGCCCACAGCAGCCCCGCCACGAACATCGCCAGCGTTACGCCAACACCTATCGCGACGCCCATGCGGGCCGGGATGCGAATCGCATTGACCCTCAACGGCGCCGCCATGGTCAAGGACGCTAACGCAGAACGCTGGCCGCCGCCGTGTGGCAGTAGTCTCATTTGCCACACCAGTCACCCGGGCAGAGAACCAGTTGTCGCGGGCATCCGGCACATGAGGCAACGAATACCGTCGCGGGCATATGCGCCAGCTCGTCGCGATCCGATCCGGACTCGAGGCCCAGATCCATGCCGTGCTCGCCAGAGCCGCGTGTTAGTCGCGGTGTCGGATCTGTTCGGAGTGCGTGGTGGCCGACGGCTGGCCAGGTGGCGCTGGCAGTGCCTGCGCCGAACGAGTGCGCTCGGTGCTCGAACTCATCGACGTCCTCGATGGCCACGAAGCACAGTTCGCCGAGATGATCGCCAAGCGGCTCGACGCCCATCGCGGCTATCAAGCGATCCAGCAGGTACCCGGTATCGGGCCAGTGCTGGCGGCGGTGTTCGTTGCCGAGATCGGCGACGTGAACCGCTTCGGCGACCCTGCCCACCTGTGCTCATGGGCCGGACTAACCCCACGTCACCGCGAGTCCGCACCGTCGTGCACCGCGGACACGTCACCAAGCAGGGCTCGAAATTGGTCCGCTGGGCGGCGATCGAGGCGGTGCAGCGCCACCAGACGACGGCCAAGATCGTCGCCGACAAGGACCGTATCGAAGCTCGCCGCGGCAAGAACATCGCCAAGGTCGCCGCGGCACGCAAACTGCTCACGCTGGTCTACTACGGGCTACGCGACGGCCACATCCGCGCGCTCGACCGTGCCAGGGCAGCGTGAGCACTCCGGACCCAACCCGTGCGCGGCCGCCTCATGTCATGACCCCCGAACCCTCGGCGTGGCCGCCATCTTGATTGACCCCGCGGGTTGCTACCGCACCGCTCCATGCCCACAACAGACTGGGCGAAGGGATGACCGGTAGCCGGAACAGTCCGGCCCTGCCCCAACGTATCTGCACCATCGCAGCTTTGGAGAAGGCTCACAACCACACAATCCCCGCCCGCTGAGCTTCCGGCATCGCGCCGCCAGCATGCATCGGTACGGCCCGGCATCAAGACCGTTCGTCCTCGCTACGCTGCGGGCGCTCCGTCTTGACCCCGGCCCTTACCCGATGCCGCCCGCACGGAGGCCGAAAGCCAGCAAAACCACTGGTCGTTAGCCAGTTGACAAAGGCCCGCCCCTTCAGGATGACATGAGGCAACAGGAGGGCACCCAATGTGCCCGCCTCACCGCGACTGGGTGGCGCCGGACGACGACCGACAATCCCCATTAGGCGGGCACAACGTAGCAACCTTCTCCGGCGGAGACCACTGTGACGGATGGGACTCGACTCGCGAGGCTGAATTCCACAGAGTCTCCTAAGGTGGAGCCAGCGCCGCGCTACAACCACGAGAATGAACTTTCCGGTTAGTCTCGGCTTCGTGTGCGGAGCTATCGGGGCCGGATACAGCCGATACGTCGCCATCGGTGACAGTCAGACCGAGGGCTTATGGGACGGTAACGACGCGATCGGTTGTCTCGGATTCGCCGACCGGCTCGCGGCCATTATCGATTCGATCTATCCGGGTTTGCACTACGCCAACCTGGCGATCCGCGGCAAGCTGGTGGCCGACGTGCTGCGCGAGCAAGTTCCGCACGCGCTGGCCATGCGCCCGGACCTGGTCACGCTATGCGTCGGGATGAACGACGTCATCCAGCCGGGACGCTCGTTCGGCCGCGCCCTGACCGACCTCGAGTACGTTTACGCCGCGCTCGCTGGATCGGGGGCGACGGTGGTGACCACAACCTTCCCGAACGTTGCGCAATTCCTCCCGCTGGGCCGGCTTGTGTCAGGGCGGCTTGCCCGCATCAACGATGCGATCAGAGCGGCCGCGGACCAATACGACTTCAGGCTCGTGGACCTCTACAACGCGGCCTCGATGCGCGATTTGGACACGTGGGACATCGACCGTGTGCATGCGTCCACCAAAGGGCACATCCTGTTCGCCGCCGCGGCCGCCGAGGCGCTGGATCTGCCCGGCAGCAACCATGATTGGGCCGAAGCGAGCGGGAGTCCCACACGGCTGCCGTTCGGATCCCGCACCTATGGACAGCTGCGCTGGGCGCAAGAAAAGTTCATGCCTTGGGTTTGGCGACGTCTGCGTGGCAAATCTTCGGCCGACGGGCGAGTGCCCAAACGTCCGCGGCTGGAACCCCTCACCACGCCAAGCGAGGACATTACGGCGCGCTTCATCCGCCGGTCAGGCATCCTTGACCCATGAATGTGGAGGCGTTGCTGCAGTCGATCCCGCCCCTCCTGGTCTATTTCGTGGTCGGCGCTGTGGTCGGAGTGGAAAGCCTGGGCGTTCCCCTCCCCGGCGAGATCGTGTTAGTCAGCGCGGCGTTGATGTCGTCGCAGCACGACCTGGCCGTCAATCCGGTCGGTGTCGGCGTCGCCGCGGTGGTCGGCGCCGTGATCGGCGACTCGATCGGCTATTCGGTTGGGCGCCGGTACGGGTTGCCGCTCTTCGACCGGCTCGGCCGGCGGTTCCCCAAGCACTTCGGCCCCGGGCACGTCGCCCTGGCCGAGAAGTTGTTCAACCGCTGGGGAGTTCGGGCGGTCTTCTTCGGCCGCTTCATCGCGTTGCTGCGGATATTTGCGGGGCCGCTGGCCGGCGCGCTCAAGATGCCGTACCCGCGCTTCCTGGCGGCCAACGTTTCCGGCGGTATCTGCTGGGCGGGCGGCACCACCGCACTGGTTTATTTCGCCGGAATGGCCGCCGAACGCTGGCTGGAGCGGTTCTCCTGGATCGGTCTGGTCGTCGCGGTCGTGTGCGGACTCATCGCCGCGGTCGTGCTGCGCGAACGCACATCGCGAGCGATCGCCGAGCTGGAGGCCGAGCACTACCGCAAGACCGGCATCCCCCCTGGGTATTCACGCGACGCCGCCTGAAAACCCGGGCGGGTTAACTCACCGCCTCGCCGATGTCCGCCGGCTCCACCGGTCGGTGCTCAACTATCAGGGCGCTGGCCATCCTGCGGGCCCGCAGGGCGGCATCCAGATCGCCCACGGCCGCGAGAATGATGGCGCCCTTCATCAGGATGTGCCACGACGAGGCGAAGTCTTCGACGTCGGTCAGGCCCGCCGCGACGGCGCGCTGACGCACGATGTCGCGGACGTGGTCGATGTGGGTGATGCAGGCCTGCCCGGCCGGGTGATCCGCCCCCAGCTCGAGCAATACGTTGATGAACGAGCAGCCTTCATACCCGTCGCGGAGCTGGAACCAGTCGTGCATGACGTCGAAGATCGCCAGCAACTGTTCCTCAGGTGTGGCGCCGCGTTCGCGTGACTGGTCCTCAATCAGACCGTGCGTCCACACTTCCTCGCGCCGCTGCAGCACGGCCAGTACCAGCTGGTCCTTGGTCGCGAAGTGCCGGTAGAGGGTTGCCCTGGCCACACCGGCCCGCTCGATCACCTCGTCGGTGCCGACCGCGCGGATCCCGCGCCGGCTGAACAGCTCATAAGCCGAGGTCAGGATGCGTTCACGAGCCAAACTGGGCGGCGTCGTGACCTCGTGAATTGTCATGGCGAGCCTTACCATACTCTTAACTGCCCACATGTAGACAGACCGCCCTGTCTCGTTATACAAATGAGATTCGCAGTTCGCGAATCCTGTCTTCAGACAGAAGGACGGGCATCCATCCCGACGCCAACCGCGTCGGTCGATTAGGGAGTCCCTCATGAGCCCGGTTATTACGGCAGCGATGTCCAGCCAGCATTTGATGCTCAGCACGAGGCTGGTGTACGAGCTGGGCGATCCACACAGCACGTTGCGGGCGACCACCGACCGCGACGGCGCGGCGGTGCTCATCAATGCGGGGGGCGAGATCGACGCCTGCAATGAGCACACCTGGCGCGAGCTGGTCGGCGAGGCGGCCGGCGTCGT
>CAWDJC010000037.1:0-68846 GCA_963802525.1 uncultured Actinomycetota bacterium
GATGGTGCCGATGGGTATTTCCCCTTAGGGATTGTCGAGGCACCCTCAACTTCAAACACGTTCTAGTGTTTCCGCTATGGGCAAATTCACCAGGGCCGAAATCGAGGAAGCCGTCAGGAACTACACGACCGTCGTCGAGGGGTGCAGCGCCTCGGGCGACTGGCGACCTTTCGCGGATCTCTTCACCGAAGACGTCGTCTACACCGAGCATCACTACGGCGTCTTTCACGGCCGCGAGGCGGTGCGGGACTGGATCGTCGCGGTGATGGCACCGTTCCCGCACATGCGCTTCCCCAACGACTGGATTGCCTACGACGACGACAACGACGCCGTCGTCGTCATGATCAAGAACCTGCTCGACCACCCGACCGACCCGAACGGTGTGCCGTTCTGGTTCCCGAACTGGACCCGGCTCGTCTACGCCGGTAACGGCTTGTTTTCCAGTGAGGAAGACATCTACAACCCCAATCGGGACGCGCCTGGGGCCGTCGCCGCGTGGATGCAGGCCGGCGGCCAGCTCGCCTCGAACGAGATTTTGCAGCCTCAGCCGACCGGCCCTCAGCCGTAGGTGGTCCAGATGAGCGATTCGCCGGAATCGGTGGTACGCAGGTTCTTTGCGGCGTGGGCCGACCCCCGGCCGGAGGAACTGGGCAGCTTCTTCCGTGCCGATGCCGTGTGGGTGGATGGTCCGCAGGGCGTGCGGCGCGGGTTGGACGCAATTAAGTCCGAGCTCGCGTCCCAGCTCAATGTTGTCGGCGGCGCGAAGGTGGACGTTAGGTTGCTGCTCAGCTCATGGTCGAACAGGTCAGCAAGTCTGTCATTGGCGGCAACCCGGTTTCTGCGGTCGTCATGGCAGTGGCGTGAGGTCCTGCGACCAAGGCACAACGCTTCCCGCTAAAGCGATAGCACATGCGCTATCAGATTTCAGAGTCGCCTCATGACTTGCTGAGCGGGACTGCGGTGGCGGGAGTGACCCGCCTCCGCCGACGCGACCGGACCGCCGTCAGCGCCTGATCCCACGCCAGCAGGGTGGTGGCCTTCAGGTTCGCCGGCTTGACGCTGTCCCTGGAGAGCAGTGCCGTTGCAGCGGCTTTCGTGGTCGCCGACGCCTTGGACATGTGACCCGAGTCGAACGGAGGCTGCGGGTCGTATTCGATCGCGAGCTGAATCGCCTTCGCCCGCCCTTCCCCGCCGATCTGCCCGGTCAGCCACAGCGCGAGGTCAAGCCCGGCGGACACCCCCGCGCTGGTGACGATGTTGCCCTGGCGCACGATGCGCTCGTCGGCGACCGGGATGGCGCCGAATGCCTTCAGCGCGGGAAGGGTCAGCCAGTGCGACGTCGCGCGCAGACCCTGCAGCAAACCGGCAGCCGCGAGGATCACCGAGCCCGAACACACCGAGGTCGTCCAGCTGGCGGTCTGGTGGGCCTGACGCAGCCACTCGAGCAGCGCCTCGTCGCGCGCGTGCACCGGAGTCGCTGGGCCGCCCGGCACCAGAATCACGTCGGGCGAAGGGGTTTCAGCCAGCGAGTGGGTGGCGCCGATGACCAGCACACCGGAGTCGGCGGTGATCGGCCCGGATTGGTGCCACACGAATCGGACTTCGGCGTCTGGCAGGTTCCGCAATATCTCGTATGGGCCGATCATGTCCAGCGCGGTGAATCCGGGGTAGGCCACGAAGGCGATTTGGGTCATCTGGGACATCGGGGGCGTCCTTTCCAATTATGCGAAAGCCTTGCGATACTGGTCGGGTGAGACGCCTATGCGCCGAATGAAGTTGCGCCGCATGGTTTCCGCGGTGCCGAAGCCGCACCGGGCGGCGATCGCGATGACGGTGTCGTCCGTCTCCTCCAATTGCCGGCGCGCGGCTTCGGTGCGGATCCGTTCGACGTAGTGGCCGGGCGCCTCACCGACCTCATCGGTGAACACCCGCGTGAAATGGCGCGGACTCATCGCCGCCCGGCCGGCCAGGTCTTCGATGCTGTGCAGCCCACCCGGTTCGGCCTCGATGGCCTCCTGCACCTGACGGACAGAGGTCCGCTTGGCGCGCGGCATCCACACCGGCGCCGCGAACTGTGTCTGCCCGCCGGGGCGGCGCAAATACAGCACCAACCACCGGGCGACCGTCTGCGCGACCTCGGTGCCGTGGTCATCCTCGACCAGGGAGAGCGCGAGGTCGATTCCCGCGGTGACCCCTGCCGCCGTCCACACCGTGTCCGAGCTGCGCACGAAGATCGGGTCGGGATCGACGTCGATGGCCGGGAACTCGCGGGCCAGGCGCCCGGCGAATGCCCAGTGCGTGGTCGCCCGGCAGCCGTCCAGCAGTCCCGCTTCGGCGGCGAGAAACGCGCCGGTGCAGACGGTGACAACGCGGCGGGCATTTCCGGTGACCCTTTTGATCCAGCCCACGAGCTCGGGATTGGATCGCGCTTCGTCGACACCGCCGCCGCCGGGCAGCATGACGGTGTCGATGGGTTCGCTCGGGTCCGGCAGCGGCCTGGTAAGGAACGCCAGGCCGGTGGCGGTGGTCACCGGCTGGCCGTCGACCGACGACATGACGACGTCGTAGCCGCCGCCGGTCAGCAGTGACGCGCCGGTGAACACGTCGTGGGGCCCGACCACATCGAGCGCCTGGACGCCGGGAAAGCCGACGATCACCACCGAGCGAGGCATGCACCCAGTCTTGGCCAAACCCGGCTATGGCGTCTACGTCATGTACCCCACTAATTAGGACATGCGGACCTGCCCCAAGGCGGCCCCGTCGGCCTTGGCAGACTGTGGCCATGGCACAGATAACCCTGCGTGGAAACCCGATCAACACCGTCGGCGAGCTTCCGGCCGTCGGATCTCCGGCCCCGGCCTTCACCTTGACCGGCACGGATCTGGGTGCGGTCAGCAACGACCAGTTCAGCGGTAAGCCCGTGGTGCTGAACATCTTTCCGTCCATAGATACGCCCGTGTGCGCGACCAGCGTGAGGACCTTCAACCAGCGTGCGGCCGCAGGCGGTGCATCCGTGTTGTGCGTGTCGAACGATCTGCCGTTCGCGCAAGCGCGATTCTGCGGCACGGAGGGAATCGAGAACGTCAAGACGGGGTCGGCGTTCCGTGACAGCTTCGGCAAGGACTACGGCGTCAGCATCGTCGACGGGCCCATGGCCGGACTGCTTGCACGGGCGGTGGTCGTGATCGGCGCCGACGGCAACGTCGCGTACACCGAGCTGGTGCCGGAGATCGCGCAGGAGCCCGACTACGACGCGGCGCTGGCGGCGGTGGGCTGACCCCGCCTGTTTGCAGTGCAATACGGCCGACCGCTCTGAGCTGTTATATCTCCGCCGTTACGTGTTAGCCTGGCGATCCGATCACGTTCGTCTCACGTTTGTTCAAGGCTGGAATGGCGGCTGAGCAATGA
This sequence comes from uncultured Actinomycetota bacterium, assembly GCA_963802525.1. Lineage (GTDB taxonomy): Bacteria > Actinomycetota > Actinomycetes > Mycobacteriales > Mycobacteriaceae > Mycobacterium. The sequence goes on from CAWDJC010000037.1 coordinate 3,409, forward strand.
CCAACATCGGGTTGCAAACGGGCGGCGCCTTGGTGGCGGCGGGCGTGCTCGCGAGTTCGGTCACCCTGGCCGCGTGTGGTGCTAAAGCCACCGTCAAACCCGCGGGAGCGGCGCAATCCGTGGTTGACGTGGTCTCTGGCCAGACCGGCTTCCATCCGACCGACGTGAACTGTCCGTCGGGCGTGGAAGCCAAAGTCGGCCAGGAGTTCGACTGCCACTTCACCGGCCCGGAGGGCAAGCCGTACACCGCGCACATGCGCATCACCAAGGTCGACGGTGAACGGGTCGACTTCGACGTCAGAAGCCGTCCGACGTAACCGGCCCCAGCCGATCGACCGTGGCGCCCAGCACCTCTCGGCACCCAATCCACATCTGCTTGATGATGTCGGCGGCCGGCGGGATGTCCTCAATCCGGCCGGCCACCTGACCGGTGTTGGCGACGCTGGCGTCCATGTCGCCGTCGAAGTAGAGCCGCTGAACGCGTTGCAGTGCCGACCCGCCCTCTTCGAAAGACTTTGAGGAGTCGATCCTGTCGGCGGCCGGGGTCCGGATCACCCGCATCATCCGCTTTCCGTCCAGGGGGAGTAGCACGGTCGACGTCTCGTCGGCGCGCACGACCGCTTGCTTGAGGTTGCCGTGCACCGGTGACTCCGCCGAGGCCATCAGCCGGGTGCCCATCTGCACGCCCTCGGCGCCGAGGACCAGCGCGGCGGCCATGGATCGGGCGTCGCAGATCCCGCCCGCGGCCACGATGGGCACATCGACGTGGGCCGCGACCAAAGGCAGCAGCACCATGGTCGAGGCGCCAAACCGGTTCTTGAAGCCGCCTCCCTCGACCCCCTGGACCACGAGCCCGTCCACGCCGGCGTCGACGGCCTTCTTGGCGGCGGCCAGAGTGCCCACCACATGGAACACGGTGATGCCAGCATCGTGGAGTCGATCGGTGAACAGTGAGGGGTCGCCAGCCGACGTGGTGACGAACCGGATGTCGTTGGCGACAAGGAGATCCACGACGGCCGGATCGCGGTTGAACAGGAGTGCGATGTTCGCTCCCACCGGGCGGTCGGTGAGCTCACGCACCCGTTGGACGTCGGCCCGACCCTGCTCGGAGGTGGTCTCGATAATGCCCAGCGCGCCGGCGCCCGATACCGCCGCGGCCAGTTGGGCCCCGGCGATGTAGGTCATCGGCGCCTGGATGATCGGGATGTCGATCCGCGCGAGCTCGCAGACCCGGTTGGGTGCGGGGCCACCGCCGGCGGTCGCCATCAGCCGCGCGGGTCGATCAGGTCACGAAAGCCGGCCGCGGGGTACACGGAGGCGCCCAGGGTTGCGACCCGATCGGTCAGCCCTTTGTCGGACGTCACGACCCGAATCTCCTGAGGACGGGCGTCGGCTTGCACCAGCCGGACAATCTGGTCGTCGGCCGAGTTGGCGGCCGCCCTGGGCGCATACGCGACCTCGATCACCGATGAGGTGATCGCGGTTGCCGGCGGCCGCTCAAACACCACGGTCACGTCGTCTCCTTGAATCGATGCCCATCGGTCGAGCCTTTCCACCAGCGCGACCATGGCGCGGCCGCGGTCCTTCCACCAACCGTCGGGACGACTCCCGATCACGTTCATGCCGTCGACGATCCACCGCACACAGACACGGTAGGGCACACCGGTCGGGCGCCGGAGCCGCCCAGGGTCGTGCCGGTCGCGGCTTGTGAAACCGCTTGTATGGCAGTCATTTCGAAAACAAGAGAACGAGGCTGAAACCGACCAGCCCGCTGAGCACCAGCAATTGGGGCCAGGGTCGCCACGGCGCATCCTGGATGGCGTACGACATTTCCTTCAGCGGCGATGTCTGCGGCGGGGCGGCACGCTCCGGGGCCACCGGATGGTGGAACTGGTGGAAGTACAACTGGATGAGCGTCGCGCCGATCCAAAGGCCGCCCAGAAAGCTCACGGGGTCGACACCGCGCCACAACAAAAGCACGGCGATCGCCACGGTGAAAACCATCAACACGACATCGGACGTGGCGGTAGCCGAGGCCTTGTCGCCGTACTGTTTGTCGAGCAGGGCGCGCCGTCGACGATATGGCAGCGCGAAAAAGGCGAATTTTGTGATGACGTGCAGGCCGAGCACCACGACGACGACGGTGGCAATGGTATTAAGTACGGTCACCGGTATCAGTTTTCTCCACTGATGCCGTCGCACCGTAATCGATGATGGGAAACGACAATGACGTCGATAGCCGACACGGATGACCGGGTAACTTCGCTGGCCCGCGGAATGCGCGACCTCGTGCAGGCCGAAGCGGCCGAATCCGAGCGGGCGCGCACGCTCACCCCGGCGATCGTCGACGAAATGTGGGCCAGCGGGCTGATGTCCGCGTTCAACCCCGTCGCGGCCGGGGGCATCGAGCCCTCGTTCACCGAGATGATCGAGACCTGGATCGAAATGGCGTGGCAGGACGGGTCGTTCGGGTGGATCGGCATCGCCAATCTGCCGTCGTCCTTCGCCGCCGCGGCGTATCTGCCCGACGAGGGTTTCGCGGAGGTGTTCACGGCTCACGACAACCGCGTCACCCTGGGCGGCCAGTTCTTTCCCAACGGACAGGGGGCCGCGGTCGACGGCGGTTACTTGTTGAACGGATCGTGGAACTTCGGTTCGGGCATCGGCCACTCCCAATACATCGCGGCCGGGTTCCTGCCGATGGACAACGGCGAGATGCGTTGGATCAGCGAAGGCTTCCCCGAGATGCGCGTCGCCGTCGTTCCACGAGACCAGATCAGCTTCAACGACGGCTGGTTCGTGCAGGGGCTCAAGGGAACCGGGTCCTACGACTACAGCGTCCAGGATGTGTTCGTGCCGGCCGCCCGCACCTTCGAGCTGTTCGTCCGCCAGCCCTACCGCGGTACGTCGCCGGCAACGCGCATGGGGCTGATGCCCGTCACCGCCGCCGGTCACGCGTCGTGGGCGTTGGGTGTCGCCAAGAGCATGCTCGACGACGTCCAGGAACTGGCGGCGACGAAGTTCCGGATGAGCGACATGGCGTCACTGGCCAGCCGCCCGACGTTCCAGAAAGGGCTGGCACACCATCGGGCGGCCTGGCGCGCCGCCCGCCTTCTGGTCCTCGACGCGTTCACCACTGCCGAGGCCGCCGTCGCCGCCGGCCAAGACCTGACGCCGGCCCTGCGCGCCGACATGCGGGTGGCCGCCGTCTATGCGACCGACACGGCCCGCGCCTGCGCCGAGTGGGCCCATCTGGTGGCGGGCACGAGTTCGATCCGCGAGGGCACCCGCCTGGAGCGCGCGTTTCGAGACATCTACACCGGGACCCAGCACGCGTTCATCAGCGAGAAGGTGGCCATCGACGTGGCACAGATATGGCTGGGCATCATCGACGACCAGCCCGGGCTGTGAGTCGCTGACCCCGCCGTACGGTCCGAGATCTACAGCGGGCGCTCACGAGGCTGGTGGTCATTCCCTCGTATCTGGTGCGCCCTGAGCACAATGCGCAAAACCACGTAATCGTCGCTTAAATCGACTATCGCCCACAAGAGCGACAGGGTTGCCGCCGCGCCGTAAGTTCGGTTTCAGCAAATAACCGAATACACCGCAGGATCGCAGCGCGAAGGCCCAATTCACGCTAGCGCGAAGGAAATTCGCGAATAGCCAGTCAGCCGCTCCCGCGCCGCGTGAGAAAACTGCGGCATTGCACAGATAGGCGACGGGGAAAATGGTTGCACTCGGCAGCATTAAAGGGTGGCAGCCGGGCGACGGTCCGGTTACCACGTGGACGGCTTCAGCCGCGGCACGCGCGGCGGCCCGGAATGCGCGGCGAGGCGATCTAGCACCGACTTACCAGCGGACTCGGCACCTCCAGGCCGCTTACGACGCCAAAGCGAAGGGCATGCAGCTGCCCCGGCTGATGGTCGTGGCGTGGGAAATTCCCGGTGTCTGTGACATTGCGGCAATGACGGCAACCATCAACGCGCATGTCCGTCGCCATGACGCCTACCACGATTGGTTCGAATTCGAAAACGGCCGCTTTGTCCGACGGACGATTGACGACCCGGAAGTCATCGCCTTTGTTCCCACCGGGTTTGGTCCCATGGACACCGAACAAATACGCACGCATGCATTGACGACGACGCCGGAGACGCTGCAGTGGGATTCCTTCACCTTCGGCATCGTCCAGCACGCCGAATCTTTCACGTTCTACGCCAGCGTCGACCATCTCCACATCGACGGCATGTCCGCCGGCCTGATCTTCTTCGACATCCACTTGATCTACCAGCACCTGTCACAGACCGGGGATGAAGCCACCACCGTTGGAGGGGTTGCGAGCTACCGCAGCTACGCCGCGCGCCAGCACGAGAAGGCGGCGAGCTTGAACATCTCCTCGCCTGGGATCAAGGAGTGGATTGAGTTCACGCGCGACACCCGGGGCGACTGGCCGAGCTTTCCACTTCCGGTCGGCGACGGCGGGGTCAACAACAGGGGCGACTTTTTGACGGTCGACTTGCTGGACGCCGCAGAAACGGAGGCCTTCGAGATCGCCTGCCGCGCGGCCGGTGCCCGGTTCAGCGGGGGAGTCCTGGCCTGCGCGGCCATGGCCGAGCACGAGTTCACGGGCACCGAGACCTATCACGGCTTCACGTCGTACGACACGCGGACGCCGGGCATCGACTCCATGACAGTGGGTTGGTTCGCCAACCTGGTTCCCGTCACAGTGCCGATCGGCACCGCCACGTTTGCCGAGGCGGCGCGGGCAGCCCAGGAGTCATACGACGACGCCAAGCATCTTGCCGGCGTGCCGATCGAACGGGCGCTCGAGTTGGCGGCCCCGCTTCAGATGGGGATCGAGCCGCCCACGCCTCGGGCAATGATGGTGTCCTTCATGGACTTTCGCAAGATTCCCGCCGCGGCCTTGTTCGAGCAGACCAACTGGGGTACCTACGCCGACAACCTGTCACACGGTGGAATCAACTTGTGGATCAACCGTCAGACCGACAAGACCACGGCGACGATTTCCTTTCCGGACAACGCGGAGGCGCGTAAGTCGGTGCATCGCTATCTCGCGGCACTGACCCAGGCGTTCGCGTACGCCGTCAAGACCACCCCGGACTGGGTGGATGCCGTTGCAGAACACGCGAATTCGGGCCACGGCATACCCGTTATCAGCCTCTGACAAAACCTCTGACAACGAAAGGACCCAGCACCATGAGCAACGTACTCGACCTGTTCGACCAGACCCTCTTCCGCTTCGAGGAGGCGACCGGAGTCACCAGCATTGGACAGTGCGTCTGGGTGTACAACCGCGCAATCGACATCGACGGCCTGCGCCGGTTCCACCGCCACCTCCAGCGGGGACGGCTGTCACGCCGCATCGAACGCTCGGCCCTGCCGTTCGGCCGACACCGCTGGGTCTCGCCCAGCGACGAGTCCGAGCTCGAAATCGTCGCGACGCCCCGGCCGCGCGAAGAATTCGACACCTGGCTCGCCGAGCAGGCGGCTACGCGGCTGGATGCCGAGCACGGACCCGGATGGCACCTCGCGGTGCTGCCGTTCACCGACGGCGGCGCGGGGGTGAGCCTGGTCGCCTTGCACAGCCTCGCCGACGGCATGGCGGGGTGTCTGGCGGTGGTGGAAGCCGCTTGCGGCTACGACAGCGCCATCGACTGGCCCGCGGCCGGTTCGCGCCGGCGGTGGCAGGCCCTGCGCGAGGACGCCCGCCAGACGGCGCGCGACCTCCCGGGCATCCGCCGCGCCGTCGTCGCCGCAGCCGCCGCAGCACGTTTGGCACGGCGTAACCGCGGTGCCGGTCAGGCCGGACCGGCCAGCCCGCCGCCCGCGCTATCGGCCGGCGCGGACGAGCCTGTCACCATCCCGAGGGCGACGATCTTCATCGATGCCGAGGAGTGGGACGCCCGCGCAAAAGCACTGGGAGGGACCAGCAACGCGCTGCTCGCGGGACTGGCCGCCCGGCTCGCCCAGCGAGTGGGACGCGTCACCGCGGACGGCTCGGTCACCTTGGCCATACCCGTCAGCGAGCGCACCGCGGACGACACCCGCGCCAACGCGGTCACAAACGTTGACGTCACGGTCGACCCCGCACCGGCGACGACGGACCTGCGCGACATCCGCGCGGCAATCAAGCACGCGCTGATTCACCGCCAAGGCGCGTCCGACGAGCGGGCGGCGCTGCTGCTGCCCCTCGTTCCCCTGCTGCCTAAGCGGCTCGCCAAGCGCTGCGTGGGCGTCGCCACCACCAACGCGACCGGCGTCGTGTCATCCAACCTCGGTACCGCCCCCCCGGCCGTCAACCGGCCGGACGGCACGGACGCCGACTACGTCTCCGTGACGTCTCTGTATCCGGGCATGACCAAGGCGACGATGGAACGCGTCGGCGGTGTGCTGGCCTTGCTGTCAGCAAGAGTGCACGGACAGGTCTTCGTCTCGGTCCAGGCGTACCAGCCGGGGCGTCCCAACTCGAAAGATGTGTTGAATCAGGCCCTTTCGAGCGCGTTGGACGACTTCTCGCTCAACCCCAGCAGCGGCTGGCCGTGCCCCGAACCGGTGGGCGTGGGAGCCGTTGCGGCCCAAGCGACTTAAAAATCGACTCCCTTGACAGATAAGGAACTCAGAAAAATGAGCAACACACTGGATCTGTTCGACCAGACCTTCTCGAGCCTGGAGCGGGCGACCGGAGTCCTCGGCCTGCTGCAGTGCGTCTGGGTGTACGACCGCGAGATCGACATCGACGGCCTGCGGCGGTTCCACCGCCACCTGCAGCGGGGACGACTCTCGCGCCGCATCGAACGCTCGCCCCTGCCGTTCGCCCGCCACCGCTGGGTCTCGTCCGGCGGTCAGAACGACTTCGAGATCGTCGCGACGCCCCGGCCGCGCGAAGAATTCGACACCTGGCTCGCCGAGCAGGCCGCAACACCCCTGGACGCCGAGCGCGGACCCGAATGGCACCTCGCGATGCTCCCGTTCACCGACGGCGGCGCGGGGGTGAGCCTGGTCATCTCGCACACGCTCACCGACGGCATCGGGCTGTGCGAGGCGTTGACGGACGCGGCGTCCGGCCGCCCGGATCCGATCAGCTGGCCCGCCGCCGCATCACGCCGGCGGTGGCAAGCACTGCGCGAGGACGCCCGCCCGACCGCGCGCGACATCCCGGGTATCGGCCGCGCCGTGGTCGCCGCAGCACGACTCGCAGGGCGCAACGGCGGCAATGCCGCTCAGGCCGGACTGGCCGGTCAGCCGCCGGCGCCGTCCGCCGGGCTGGACCGACCCATCACGCTGCCAACGGAAACGATCTTCGTCGATGCCGACGAGTGGGACGCCCGCGCGGAAGCACTCGGGGGGACCAGCAACACCCTTCTGGCGGGCCTGGCGGCCCGGCTGGCCCAGCGCGTTGGACGGGTCACCACCGACGGTTCGGTCACCGTGGCGATACCCGTCAACGAGCGCACCGAAGGTGACACCCGCGCCAACGCGGTCGCAAACGTCGACATCACGGTCGACCCCGCACCCGCGACCACCGACCTGCGCGACATCAGGGGCGCAACCAAGCGCGCGCTGATCCACCGTCGGGACATGCCCGACAAGCGGAGGGAATTGTTGCCCCTCGTTCCTCTGATGCCGCAGTGGCTGGTCAGGCGAATCGTCGGCGTGGCAGCCGGGAGTCCCACCACCGTCGTTGCATCCAACGTCGGGGTGGTCGACCCGGCCATCAACCGGCCGGATGGCACCGACGCCGACCACTTCGCCGTGAAGGCTCCCCACCCGGATTCGACCACGGCGATCATGGACCGGTTCGGGGGAATGTTGTCTTTGGCCTCGGGACGGGCAAACGGACAGGTTTTCGTCTCGGTCGTTGCGTATCAGCCGGGCCGCCCCAACTCGAGTGAGGACCTGCAACGGGACCTTTCGGGCGCGCTGAGCGACTTCTCGCTTGCCGCCACGATCGGCTGGTCATGCCGTGAGCTGATGAGCGCGCCGGGGTAGGCGCAACGGGCGAGCACAACGCGCAAAACCGTGGAATCGTCGCTAATTCCGACTATCGCTAACAAGCGAGACACGGGTGCAGGCGGCGCCATAAGTTCGTCTCAACCTACGAATTGAACCTAGCCCGAGGGTCATTCGCGGCCCGACACGATGAGGGGTTTCACATGACCAAGAAGTCCGCCGCCTCCAAAGCCTCCGCCGCCGCCCCTGCCGCTCCTAAGACGGGCACCGGTGCGTTCTGGTTGCTGGGTCGCGTCATCGTGCGCGCGCCGTGGCTCGTGATCGCCGCCTGGGCCGCGGTGGTGGCCGTGTTGGCCGTGGCCTTTCCGCCACTGACCAAGGTGGTGGAAGGCCAGACTGTGCAGCCGCTGCCGGCGAAGGCCATGGCCGCGGCCGAGCAGATGGCCAAGGATTTCGGTGAATCCGCCCAGAACGTCCTGGTTGTCGTTCTCACCGATGATCGAGGTCTTCAACCGGCCGACGATGACGCCTACCGCAAGCTGGCCGCAACGTTGCGCGGCGAGACCCGCGATGTGACCGGCGTGCAGGACGTCCTCACCACACCGGCGCTGCGTCCCTTGATGGTCAGCGCCGACAACAAGGCGTTCTACCTGGCGGTGATGCTGCGGGCGCCCGCCGGATCCCCTGAGTCTTCGCAGGCGTACCAACGGATCGCCGACATCGTCAAACGCTCCACCGCGGGCACACCCCTGACAGCGAACGTGACCGGGCAGGCCGCCATGGTCGGCGACATGTCGCTGGTCACCGCCCGCGACATGCACATCACCGAGATCGTCACCGCATTATTCGTGCTGATCATTCTGCTGGTGATCTACCGGCGACCCGTGACCGTGTTGCTGCCGTTGATCACCATCGCAGTCTCGGTGGCGTCGGCCCAGGGCGTGGTGTCCGGGCTGACCCAGCTCGGGCTCGGGGTGTCCGCGCTGACAATCGCGTTGATGACCGCCATGATCTTCGGCGCCGGCACCGACTACGCCGTCTTCTTGATCAGCCGTTATCACGAGTACATTCGCTCCGGCACCGACTCCGACCTGGCGGTCCAGAAGGCGCTGAGCTCCATCGGGGAGGTCATCGCGGGGTCGGCGGCCACCGTCGCCGTCACCTTCCTTGGCATGGTCTTCACCCGCCTACCTGCGTTCACGAGTATCGGCCCGGCGCTTGCGATTTCGATTGGGATCGCGTTCCTTGCCGCCGTCACGCTGTTGCCCGCCGTCCTCGTGCTCGCCGGCCGGCGCGGATGGGTTGCGCCGCGGCCGGCCCTCACCGGCCGCCTGTGGCAGCGGTCTGCCGTTCAGCTGGTTCGCCGGCCCAAGACGCATCTGCTCGTCAGCCTTTCGGTGCTGATCGCGCTGGCCTGCTGCGCGGCATTCCTCCGGCCGACTTTCAACGACCGCCTGCAATTGCCGCAGTCGGCGCCAAGCAACGTTGGCTTCTCGACGATGCAGAACCACTTTTCGACGAGCGCGCTGCTGCCGCAGTACATCTACGTTCGCTCACCCCGCGACCTGCGGACGTCTCGGGCGCTGGCCGACCTGGACCAGATGGCGCAGCGCGTGTCTCAGTTGCCCAATATCGCTGCGGTCCGCGGCATCACGCGACCTGACGGCCAGCCGCTCGATCAGGCCAAGCTCAGCTTTCAGGCCGGAGCGGTCGGCGGCAAGCTCCAAGACGCCTCGACACAGATCAGCGACCGCACCAATGACCTTGACGCGCTGACCAACGGCGCCGACCAGCTGGCGACGAGTCTCGCCCAGGTTCGCGACCAGATCCGTGGCGCCAGCGGGCCCATGACCCAACTCACCGCAACGGTCGGCCAGGTGCAGCAGCAGCTCGGGGCGGCGGCCAACATGCTGGACAACATCCGCGGGCTCGCCAACGGCTCCGCGTCGACACTCGCCAACGGCGCGGCGAATGCGGCGGGCCCAATGCTCAATGCGCTCAACAACATTCCGCTGTGCAATGTCGACCAGACGTGCAGCGCCGGTCGCGCCCAACTCGAACAGCTGGCCCAGGGGCGGGACAACGGTACGTTGGCCGCGCAGCCCGCGCTTCAAAGCCTGCAGGCGGCAGTGCAGGGTCTGAGCACCCTGTTGGCAACGACGGCCAACGGTCTGAGGGGTGCCGTTGGCAACACTGCGGGCGTGTCGCAGCAGATTGCGCGCATGCAGGAAGCCGCCGACGCGCTTGCCGCCGCTAGCCGGCGGCTGGCCGACGGCGTGCGGACGCTCGTCGACCAGACCAAGCGTATGGGCTCGGGAATGAACCAGGCGGCCGACCTGCTGCTATCGATGAAGCGCGACGCTTCGCAGCAATCCATGGCGGGCATGTACATTCCGCCCCAGGTGCTCAGCTCGAACGACTTCAAGGACGCCGCGAAGATGTTCATCTCGCCGGACGGGCATTCGGTGCGCTACCTCGTCGAAACGAAATTCGACCCGTTCAGCACGGCGGCGATGGATCAGGTGGGATCGATACTCGACACGGCGCGTGGTGCGCAGCCGAACACCACGCTCTCGGACGCGTCGATATCGATGGTCGGAACGACCGCGATGTACAGCTCGATTCGCAGCTACTACGACGGTGACGTTCGCCTGATCGTGATCATGACGCTTCTGGTCGTGTTCATCATCCTCATGCTGCTGCTCCGCGCGATCGTCGCCCCGCTGTACCTCATTGCCTCCGTGGTGATCTCGTTCCTGTCGGCGGTGGGGGTGGGAGTCATCTTCTTCCAGTTCGTGCTCCATCAGCCGATCTATTGGAACGTGCAGGCGACGGCGTTCATCGTGCTGGTCGCCGTCGGGGCGGACTACAACCTGCTGTTGATTAGCCGAATTCGTGAGGAGTCACGCTCCGGCATCCGCTCGGGCATCATTCGTGCGGTCCGTTCGACGGGCGGTGTCATCACCTCGGCCGGCATCATCTTCGCCGCCTCGATGTCCGGCCTGTTGTTCGGCAGCCTGTCCACCATGGTGCAGACCGGATTCATCATCGGCATGGGGATTCTGATCGACACATTCGTGGTTCGCACCATCACGGTGCCGGCCCTGGCAGCGATGATCGGGAAGGCGAACTGGTGGCCCTCCAAGAAGACTCACGCCGCCGTTGCGCACGACAGCGCTCGTACCCAATCGGCGCCCAGCACCGCCCAGGCTCCGCCCCCGCCGGTAGTCAACAACATCCGCCGTTCCGCGGCTCGCCGGCGGCGGATGCTGACTCAGCGCGGTGCACCGGTTCGTCGGTTTTCGGTCGCCGGCACGACGCCAGCGCTTCCTCATCGCCGAGCCTGCGCTAGCGGTGTCGAGCCTGCGCACAGATCGCGGTTGGTCCGGCAGACCGCGCGCTGAGCGCAGTCTCGGCGCGATCGACCACCCCCTCAGCGGAGTGGACGGGTTGGCCTCTTGTCCTTCGCGGCGAACTCTTGTTCGGGCCGTCCGGTAGTGCCGTACCGCAACCCGACGCCGACGTCACCGGTGGTGGCCAGCGCCGCCAGGTACCGCTGGGCGGTCGCCCTGGATATGCCGATCGCTGCGGACACCTCGGCGGCCGACATCGGTTTCTCCGATGCGCGCAACGCCCGCAGCACAAGCTGTTTGGTGGAGGAAGCCGCGACGGTGGGGGGCGCCGGGGGAGCGATCCTGGGGCGCAGCGCATCCAGGGCCGCGTCCACGTCGCTGGAGCTGAGGTTTGGGCTGGCCAGAATCTTGCGGTAGCGGGCGTAGCCGGACAGCCGGGCGGCCAGCTCGGTGGTCGCGAACGGCTTGACGAGGTAGCCCAACGCCCCCGCCGACATGGCGGCGCGAATCGTGGCCGCCTCGGTTGCCGCCGTCAATACCATGCTGTCGCCATGCAATTCGCGGATGAAATCGATTCCGGAACCGTCGGGCAGGTAGACGTCCACCAGGGCAAGGTCGACGTCGGGCGGCTCGTTTAGGGCATTCCGCGCGGCCTCGAGCGTGTTCACGGTGGCGGTCACGGTGAAACCGGGAAGCGTGTTGACGACCTCGGCGTGCATATTGGCGACGCGGAAGTCGTCATCGACCACCAGCACGGTCAGGTCTGCGTCGCCCATTGCTCCTCCTCAACCATCACGCCCGGCAGCCGGGCGATGAACTCCGCGCCGCGCAGCCGCAGCTCCGCGTTGCCGGCGCTGGCCAGCATGAGGTCGCCCCCGAGCGCTCGAGTGATCTGGCGCGACAACGCAAGCCCGATACCCCGGCCGCCCGGTATGCCGGAGTCCGGCTTGGTCGTGGTGCCCTCGGTGAAGAGTTGGTCGACGAAGTCGGGCGCGACACCGTCGCCAGTGTCGGCCACCGTGATGTGCAGCGTCGTACCCTCTTGCAACAGCTCGACTTCCACCTCTTTAGTAGGGTTGCCGCTCATCCGCGCGGCGTCGATCGCGTTGTCGAGCAAGTTACCGAGAACGGTGGTGACGTCGACCGGCAGCACGAGCCGCCCGGGCACCCAGGTGTTTTCACCGATGGTGAGCGTCACCCCGGCTTCGCGGGCGGCCGCGGCCTTGGCCGCCAGGAACGCTTGCAGGTAGGCGTCCCGGATGGCGTCGATACCGGGTAGCGCGGATCCCAGCGGGCCCGACCCGAGCAGCTCTTCGAGGTATTGCAAACCTTCCTCGACATGCCCGCCGTGCAGCAGCCCGGTCAGCAGATGCAGACGGTTCGCGAACTCGTGGCGCTGGGCGCGCAGCACCGTGCTCATCACTTGCACGGCGTCAAGCTGCCGGGTCAGTGACTCGACATCGGTTCGGTCCCGCACCACCAAAACCGTTCCCAGCTGGCGTCCTTCGCGTGTCACAGGCCGCGCCGAAACCACGACGATGCGCTCGCCCACCGTGGCCAACGTGGGGGTCGCATCGGCCGCTTTGAACACGTCGAGCACGCGCGTGGTCAACCCGATCTCGTCGACGTGACGCCCCGGATCGCTACCGATTTCGAGCAGCCGGCACGCCTCGTCATTGACGAAGGTGGTCTTCCACGACGCGTCGGCCGCCAGCACGCCCTCGCCGATGCCCTGCAGCACCGCCGCCTGACTGCGCACCAGCTCGGTGATCTCGGTCGGCCGCAAACCCAGGGTCAGCCCGCGCCACCGGCGGGCCAATGCCGCCGAGCCCGCGGCACCGATCAGCAGGGCCACAGCTCCCAACCCGGCCAACACACGCAGGTTGTTCGAAAACTGCTCGTCGAATTCCTTGGTCGAGATGCCAACGGCCACCATTCCCAGCACATGTTCAGTGCCCGGTTCCAGCACCGGCACCTTGGCGACGATCGCCGCCCCGAACACGGTGGACTCATGGAGCGTCTCCTCGTGTCCGTTCAGCGGCTGCCTGGCCTCTGCGGTGAGGTGGCGACCCAGCATGTCGCGCTCGGGGGCAGCCAGCCTGATGCCATGCGCGTTGGCGACGACCACGAACCGCACGTGCGTGCGCTGCTCGACACGCGACGCGACGCCCTGAATCGGACCGTCCGCCAGCTGGTCGACAAGCTCGGGACTCGGGGTCGGCGAGTCAATGTCGTAGCGAGAGATGTTGTTGACGACCGTCGGCGAGGAAGCCACGACGCGGGCGATATCCAACGCGTGCACGCCGTACTGGACGTCGAGGCGATGCCGATTGAACCAGGCGAACAGCCCAAACGCGATGACCAACGTCAGCGTCACGATGACGAGTTGCAGCAGCATCACCTGGGTGGCGAGTCGCAAGTCGATGCGACCCCTGGAGGCCATGCCGAGACCCTACCGCGCGAGTGAGCACAATGCGCGAAAGTCGGACATCGTCTGGTGCGGTTGGCCACCCAGCGGCAACGGTCGCCTACTATCAGCGCATGCGCGGCTCAAAGATCCTGATCACCGGTCCGACCGGTCAGCTCGCCACTCCGATCGCCCGGGCGCTTGCGGCCGATAACGAGGTGTGGGGTATCGCCCGCTTCACCAACCCGGAAGCGCGGGCAGGCCTCGAGAAGGAGGGGATTCGGTGCCAGGCGGTCAACCTGGCAGCCGGTGACTTCAGCGGCCTCCCAAGCGACTTCGACTACGTCCTCAACTTGGCGGTCGCCAAGAGCGGTCACTGGGACAAGGATCTTGGTGCCAACGCGGAGTCGGTCGGCCCGCTGATGGCCCACTGCCGCGGTGCAAAGGCCTTCCTGCACTGCTCCTCGGCTGCCGTGTATGACCCGCCCGACGACGACCCCCGCACCGAGCGCACCGCCCTGGGCGACAACCACAAGTTCCTGTTTCCCACCTATTCGATCTCCAAGATCGCCGGGGAGGTCGTCGCTCGCTCGATGGCGCGCGTTCTCGACGTGCCCACCACCATCGCCCGCCTTAACGTCCCATACGGCGACAACGGCGGGTGGCCGTACTACCACATGGAGATGATGCTGGCCGGCATCCCGATTCCGGTCCCGCCGGGCGGACCGGCCACCTACAACCCGATTCACGAGGACGACATCATCGCGACTATCCCGAAGCTGCTCGAGGCGGCATCGGTTCCGGCGACCACGGTCAACTGGTGCGGCGACCAGACCGTCAGCCTGCAGGACTGGTGCAGCTACCTCGGCTCGCTCGTCGGCAGGGAGCCGGTATTCGAAGAGAGCGAGCACGCGCTGCGCGGGAATCCGACCGACGTGACATTGAAGCACGAGCTCATCGGCGGCACCACGGTCGACTGGCAGGACGGGCTTCGCCGCATGGCGGCGAAATTTCACCCGGAGCTGGTCGGCGCGTAGGGACTGCCCCGGTCACAGATGGGCCAAGAGGCGCTCGGCGAAAGTCTCGGGATGCTCTCGATGCATGAAGTGCCCGCCGGGGACCTCCTCAACGATGTACTCGTTCTCGAACATCCGCGCGGCGCCCCGGTAGTCCGATGGTTCGACGATCGGATCGTCCAGCCCCGCGAAGGCAACCACCGGCACTGCGATGCGCGCCTTCAGCGATGCGCTGGGTATGGGGGAGAGCTTGCGGTAGTAGCCGAAGGCCGCATTCAGGCTCGCCGGGTTTGAGAAGGTCGCGCGGACCGCGTCGAACTCCTGCGGATTCGGCCGCCACGTCGGGGACCATCGCCGGTAAATGGCGGGCAGCGCCGCGAAGTCATTGCGGGCGAAGCGGTTCGCCGCCCCCGGCAACTTGTATGCCGCGAAGTGGCGGGCGCCCCAAAGCTTCTTCAGCGACGGCTTGAGCGCCGCGGGATGCGGAATGCCAATAACGAAAAGCCTTTTCACTCGATCCGGTCCGAGCGCGGCCGCACCGTACGCGGCGGAGGCTCCCCAATCGTGCCCGACGACGATGGCGTCGCGGGCGCCTAGCGCTTCGATCAGTGCGAGGGGATCCCGCGCCAAGGTTTCTTGATCAGCGTCCCGAGCCGGGATCGCGCTCGGGTGGTAACCGCGCATGTACGGGCTGACCGCGCGGTAGCCCTTGTCGGCGATGCGCGGGCGAAGGTCGTCCCAGCTGTGCGCCGTGTCCGGGAACCCGTGAAGCAAGAGGACGAGCGGACCGGAGCCGTCCTCCAGGTAGGCGAATCTCAGCCCGTTGGCTTCGACAAATTGGGTCTCATCAGCCATGGCCTTGGACACTACGCGCTTGCCGGGGTCGCAGCCGACTCCGCGAGCGTGAAACTCACGACGCGACACGCCGAGAATGCGTCGGGCAGTTCACTTTCGGCGGCTATGAACCAGCCGCCTGGCTCCCGACCCAGCGGCGCTGGGCAACTCGGCCGTATCGTGGCAGCATCGCCCAGGTGACCGGTAGCTCCGCCGAGCAGCGCCTGCGCGACCTCGCGCTGCTGCGTCGTGTCCGCGATCGGATCGACCGGGACTACGCGCAGCCGCTGGACGTCGAGGCGCTCGCCCGTGGGGTGCACATGTCCGCCGGGCACCTCAGCCGTGAATTCCGGCGGGCCTACGGGGAATCGCCATACTCGTACCTGATGACGCGGCGCGTCGAACGCGCCATGGCGCTGCTGCGCCGCGGGGACCTCGGTGTCACCGAGGTCTGTTTCGCGGTCGGCTGCTCATCGCTCGGCACCTTCAGCACTCGGTTCACCGAACTGGTCGGCATGCCGCCCAGCGCGTATCGGCGCCGGGCGGCCGACGCGGCCGCGGGGATACCGCCGTGTGTGGAGAAGCAGGTGACCAGACCGATCAGGAATCGAGAAGCGCCCGTCACCGGGCCGCACCTAGCCTGACGCCATGGACATAACGATTCACTCGAGCTTCCTTCCGCACGACGACCCGGAAGCTTCCCTGGCCTTCTATCGCGACACCCTCGGCTTCGAGGTACGCCTGGACGTCGGAAAGGGCAAGATGCGCTGGATCACGGTCGGCCCTCCGAACCAGCCCGGCACGTCCATCGTCCTGAACCCGCCGGCCGCCAACCCGGGCATCACCGACGACGAGCGCCGCACCATCGCCGAGATGATGGCCAAGGGCACCTACGCCATGCTCCTTCTGGCCACCAAAGACCTCGACGGCGCCTTCGAGCGCCTGCAGGCCGGCGACGCCGAGATCGTCCAGGAGCCAACCGAGCAGCCATACGGACTCCGCGACTGCGCGGTCCGCGATCCCGCGGGCAACCTGATCCGCATCCAGCAACTGCGCTGAGCGCGCGACGGGAAAAGTCCCGAACCTCAAGCAGGTTCGGGACTATCCCATCCAGGCGTGCCCGGTTCAAGACCCCCTGGAGTAGCGGGTCAGGAACCCGACTGCCGCGATGCCGGCGACGGCACCGATCGCGCCCCACAGCACGACCTGGAAAACCATCGCCCCGAAGAACCAACCGAACGTCAATCCGAGGTAGAGCACCCAGATCAGGCGGAACAGGCTCCAGGCCGCAACGATGCCGGCGCTGATCCCGATGTACAGGCTGCGTTGCCGGTCGACGCGGTTGATCTGCTCTTCGATGCTGGTGGGTACGAGCTTCATTGTCTGACTTCCTTTCATGTGGCGCCGCCTGGTTGGCGTCGTCGTTGCGGTAAGTGCAGACCGTCGGATTAGCTACCGATCCCAACAACGTCGGCCCCGGGGTCGGGGTCAGGAGGCAGCCGCGGTTGTCTCGGCGTTGTCTTCGATCGGGTGGTTCATCTCGGCCTGGAACCGGCGATACCTCTCGGCGCGCTCAGGCCGGCGACGCACGATCAGCCAACCGGCCGCAAGGACCACGAACCAGAGCGGGAACCACGCCAAGGCGATCGCGGTGTCGCGTTCGGTGCAGAGCGTCCAGATCACGAACGCGAAAAAGCCGAGGAGCGCCAAGCACATCACCACGCCGGCGGGCATCTTGTAGGACGAGTCGGCATGACGCTGCGCGTGCCGGCGCCGGTAGACGAGGTAACTGACGACAATCATCGCCCACACGAACATGAACAACAGAGAGGCGATGGTGGTCACGAGTGTGAAAGCGCCCATGACGGAACCGCCGACGTAGAGCAGTGGGATGGATGTCAGCAGCAGCGCCGCCGTGAGAAAGAGAGCGACCGCCGGCACGCCGCCGCGGTTCAGCCGCCGAAAGGGGGCCGGGGCGCTTCCTTCGTCTGCCAGTCCGAAAAGCATGCGGCCGGTTGAGAAGACCCCGGAATTGGCCGAAGAAGCGGCCGCGGTGGTCACGACGAAGTTGACGATCGAAGCAGCGGCGGCCAGCCCCGCCAGGGAGAACATCGTCACGAACGGGGACTCGCCGCTGGCGAAGTGCCGCCAAGGCACGACGGTCAGGATCGCCAGCAGCGCACCGACGTAGAAGATCGCCACCCGAAGGGGGACGGCGTTAATCGCTCGGGGGAGGGTGCGGCGCGGGTTCGCCGTCTCGGCGGCCGCGGTGCCGACGAGTTCCACACCAACGAACGCGAAGAACGCGATCTGGAACCCACCGACCACGCCCATGAACCCCGTTGCGAAAAACCCACCGTCGTTCCAGAGGTTCGCAACCGTCGCCCGATGGCCTTGCGGCGAAACAAAATCGGTCGCCACCAGCACGGCGCCCACGACGATGAGGCACACGATCGCGGCGACCTTGATCAAGGCGAACCAGAACTCCATCTCCCCGAAGTTGCGGACGCTGAACAAGTTGAACACCAGGATCAGCCCGACCGTGACCAGGGCCGGCAACCACGGCGGCACGCCGGGCCACCAGAATTTCGAGTAGCCGGTGATCGCGACGATTTCCGCGATGGCGGTGACGACCCAGGCGGACCAGTATGACCACCCGACGAAAAAGCCTGCCGCAGGGCCCAATAGGTCGCCGGCGAAGTCGAGGAACGACTTGTAGTTCAGGTTCGACAACAGCAGCTCGCCCATTGCGCGCAGCACGAAGAACACGAAAAATCCGATAATCCCGTACACCAGCAATACCGCCGGGCCCGCTAGCGAGATTGTTTTTCCGCTCCCCATGAATAGTCCGGTGCCGATCGCGCCGCCGATTGCGATCAATTGGATGTGCCGGTTGGCAAGACCCCGGCGCAGTTGCGGGACGGCGTCAGCAGCATTGGGACCGGCGACATCGTTCGACATTGGTGATGTCCTAGTTAGTTAGGGGTCATTTAGAACCCGCGCCAGCCGTTGCCGCAGACGAAAACATGATTCCTTATTTGCCCGCGCAGTGGGAGACGTCGGCGGTTGTCCCGGGTCCTACGCTCCGTCGTCGCCGATCTTGACCACAAGTTTGCCGACGTTCTTGCCGTCGAACAGCATGTTGATCGCCGTCGGCAGCTGCTCGAAGCCCTCGACGACCGTCTCGAGCGGGGTGAGCTTGCCCTCGGCGATCAAGCCGGTGATCTCGCTGATCGCCTCCGGCGCGCGCCCGAGGTGGTCGAGGACGATGAAGCCCTGCAACGTCGCGCGCTGGACGAGCAGGCTTGCGAAGCCGCGCGGTCCCGGCGGCGGATCGGCCGAGTTGTAGCCGGAGATAAGACCGCAGAGCGCGACGCGGGCGCGGATGTTGAGCCGTGCGAAGACCGCGTCCATGATGTCGCCGCCGACGTTCTCGAAGTCAACGTCGATGCCATCGGGGGTCGCCGCGGCGAGCTGCGCGGCCCAATTGTCGGCGCGGTGGTCGACGGCGGCGTCGAAGCCGAGCTGGTCGGTGAGCAGGGCGCATTTCTCGGGTCCGCCGGCGATCCCCACGACACGCGCGCCCTCGGCCTTGGCGAGCTGGCCGGCGACCGACCCGACCGCTCCCGCCGCGGCCGAGACCACGACCGTCTCGCCTTGCTTCGGCTTGCCGATGTCTCGGATGCCGACCCAGGCGGTCAGCCCGGTCATCCCCAGCGCACCCAGGTAGGCACTCGGCGAAATACCCTCGGCGAGGTCGACCGGTGTCACAAACGTCGCGTCCGAGACGACCGCGTACTCCTGCCAGCCGAGGAGACCCTGCACGGTCTGCCCGGCCGAATATCGCGGATTCTTCGATGCGACGACCTCGCCGAGCCCGCCCGCGCGCATGACCTCACCGATGCCCACCGGCGGCAGGTACGTCGGCGTGTTGTTGATCCACGTGCGGTTCGTCGGGTCGAGCGATATCCAGTCGACGCGCACCAGGGCCTCGCCGTCCCCGAGCTCGGGCACGGCCTCGTCGCTCAGTTCGAAGGTGTCCGGGCCGATGCGTCCGGTGGGGCGTTCGCGGAGGAGGAAGCGGCGGTTTCGATCGGACATAAGCGCACCGTACCCTTCAACCAGGGGGCCGCCAGACGGGAAGGTTCAGCGCGATGAACGTCGTCTCGCGAGTTGCCCTGATGCCCATAGCTGTGTTGACGGTGATGACGGTGGCAGGTTTGTCGCCGGCCGTACCGGCCTTGGCCGATCCGCCACCCACACAGGTGATCACCACGGTGGCCGTCGGTCCCGGTGGCCAACCGATCAACGGCTACCAAGAGACACCCCCAGAGGGCAACGTCTTCACCGTCAACGACTGCACGACGCCGTCGCCGTCGGCCGTGGCCGACAACGTCTACTACTGCTCGCCGAGCGCTGCGGGCGCCGGTACTTGTTGGCCGTCAACGCCCGGATCGCTTTTGTGCGTTGACAATCCGTGGGACAAGCGCCTACATCGGGTGAGCTATGACGGTCAGCTTCCGCCAGTGCATCCGACCGCGACGCCGGACCCGTTCGCGCTGACTCTCGACGACGGCACGCGTTGCCTGTTCCGCAACGGCGGCGCGTGGGGCGGGCGGGCCGACGGGTACGAGGGCGTTTACGGGTGCGGCGTGGACGGCGGCGCAAACCTTGCGGTGCTGTGGCTGCCCAGCCAGGGCGCCGGGTCCTGCATCGACCGCTCGTCGCCGGCGTGGACGGTCAAAGTCGGCCAACTCGGCGCACCCGACGCCGCCCTTCCGCCGCCCCAGACCCGTGCGGTGCGCGAAGCGTGGGTTGCCGGAGGCAAGGCCGGTCAGTAGCGCCGCGTGGGTGCTGCTATAACGCAACGTATGTCAGGTCCCACGCACTCGATCTCCCACGTTTCGGATACGGCCCGGTGGACGGCATTGCACCGGGCAACCGAATCGGCCCGCTCCGACCCGCTGTTCAGCGACCCGCTCGCCGAGCGTCTCGCCGGGGAACACGGCCGCGCCATCGTTGCCAGGGTCCCGCGGTCGACTCGCAACGGTTGGTGGCTGATCGCGCGCACCAAGATCATCGACGACGCCATCGCCGAAGCGATCGCCGGCGGCTGTGACCGGGTGCTGAACCTGGCTGCGGGTTTGGACACCCGGCCGTACCGTTTGGCGCTTCCCCCCGAGTTGACCTGGGTGGAGGCGGATCTGCCGAAGTTGCTCGAGGAAAAGACGCAGCTGCTCGCCGACCAGACACCGCGGTGCCGGCTGACCCGGACCGCCGTCGACCTGGCCGACCCACATGCTCGAGACGCCTTCCTCGATGAAGCCCTGGACGGCGCCGCCAAGGCGCTGGTGCTGACCGAGGGCCTGTTGATGTATCTGGAAGACAGTGACGTCGTTGCGCTTTCAGCGGCGATCAAGCGACCGCAGGTCGCCTGGTGGATGCTCGACTTCGCCGGTCCGGGCCTGAAGAAGATGATGAACAAAAAGATGGCCGGCATGCTGGAAAACGCGCCGTTCAAGTTCGCACCCGAGAACGGGCTGGCCTACTTCGAAGGCCTCGGCTGGCACACCGTGGATGTGCAAGCGCTGTATCTGGCAGCCCACCGGTTCCATCGCCTGCCGACATGGATGGTTCCGATGACCTGGCTGCCCCAGCCGGACCCGCGGCACCCGGGCGGGAGGGCCTGGAGCGCGACGGCCCTCCTCACCCATTGAGCCGCGTTCGCGGTCCTACCAGACGCGTATCCAGTCGACGAGCATGTCCGCGGGATAGCTCCCCGGTCCGGGATCCCCACCACCCGAACCGGCGACCGCAAGGTTGAAGACCGGGAAAGCGGTGTAGCCGGGGCCGTTGAACGGCCAGTCCGGCAGGGAACTCGCCGGCACATCGAGGTATGGTTGCGCGCCGTCGGAATAGTCTTTCCAGAACCGGATGCCGGCCTCATCCCACTGGCAGCGCCAGGTGTGCCAGGCGCTGTCCACGGCGATGTTGTGCGTCTTCCATTCGCCGCCGTTTGCTTTCGCGTGGACGGTGGTGGCCGAGGGCCAGTTGCCGTTGCCGTACCACTCGAGGACGTCGATTTCGCCCTGATCGTCATTGCCCAGCCAGTAGGCGGGCCAGGCACCGGCGGTCAGGCAGTTGAGCTTGATGCGGGCTTCCCAGGTGTGGCCGACGCCGCCTCGCCACAGGCTTTGCACCTTGCCGCCGAAGTACGTGGGGCCGTCTTTCGCGGCGCGCAGGACGAGGTTGGAGTTGCCGTCGAGGAACACGTTGTGGCGATCGTCACGGTACTGCCCGATGTTCTCGGGCCGCTCCCAATACGTCGGATCCTTGATCGTCTCGCGGGCCTTCGCCACCGCCCACTTCGACGGATCGGGGGCCGATCCGGCCGGGCCGTCGAACTCATCCTGGAAGATGTAGGTCCCGGCCTGGCCGCTGGGCGCGGCAGGCGGTGGCACCCGACCCTCGGGCGCCCGTGGGGGCGGGTAGGCCCGGGCCTCGGCGACGGGCAGCGCAGCTGCCAGCACGCCGATCCCGGCCGTCAGCATCATGCGGCGGCGATCCATCTCTGGCATAAGCAAGGCACGATAGCAGCCGGCCCTGCCCGGATGCGAAACAGGAATGGAACCGCGATTCTGTCGGTGGCCGTCGCTAGGGTGTGGATCGCCGCCGGCCAACAAGCGGACGACGGCGAGCTAGTGGTTTCGAATTGGCCCGATATTCATGGCCAATTCTCATGTTGGCATGTGGTTTGGTCTCAGCATTGGCTGGGCATTCTGAATCACGAACCGATAACCACTGTTCGTAGCTTTTGCGGGTTGCTCGGGAGGAGTTGAAATCGTGGCGAATGCACCAGAGGCGAAGGTGATTTTCCTTCAGTCTCACCCGGCATGGGCCGCGGCTCGGCGGTACGAACGGGAGCGCCGCGAAGCGATGCGTCGCCATCCGACTTTCCTCGCTCGGCGCGCCGCCGCGGCGGGTGGCGAGGTTATCCGCGATTTCAAGGTGTACTCGAGCAGCGACACACCAGCCTGAACTGCGCTCGGGTACACAGAGCTCGCCGCATGGGTGTTCTCGTTGCGGACGTCGCCTGAAACACCGTCGAACTGAGCGCGGTCAACGTGCGAACGATCGATCAGAGCTTGCCCGCGACGAAGTCGGCGGCCTGGTTGGCCATGCCCGCCTGGATGTAGGCGCTCGCGAGGTGTTCGGGCCACTTCTCTTTCCAGGTGTTCGGGTCGGCGGGGTTGCAGACGGGATCGGAACCGTGGCACAGCTCGATGGTCCTGTCGTTGTAGAGCGGGTTGAAGTTCGTGATCGGCCCCACCCACTGGCTTCCGTTTCCGAACAATGCGACGGCGGCGATGTGCTGATCGGTGCCGTCGGGCAGGGGGCTGTCGAAGCCGAATGCGGAAAAGGGCACGGCGAGCACCACGTCGGCGACCGCCGCGCCCAGCGAGTAGCCGCCCAGTACAAGTCGGGTATTGGGGCAGCTGTTGACCATGTACTGGATGTGGTGGCTCATGTCGTTGGCGCCGACGTCCACCTCGGTGTCGGCCGGGTACTTGACCGCGTATACACCGATGTTCTTGTTGCCGGCCTTGGATTGGAGCGCGTTGATGAACGCGTTGCCCAGCACGCCCGGCCCTGCGGGCTCATAGCGCCCGCGGGCGAAGACGACCTGCACCTGCGGACAGTCCGCCGCCGCGGCGCCCGGCGTTGCCGATGGCAATAGGGCAGGAGCCAATGTCAGCGTGGCCGCGGTGACGACCGCCGCCAGGCCGGTATCAAGCCAGTTGCGGGTGGGCAATGCGCGCACAGCATGATCGTAAAGCGATCGCGACCACGCCGCTGCCCATCGCATTGGTCGGCTCCCCAAGGCCTCCCTCCCGGGCTTGATAGGTTCGGCTCATGAGCCGCGCCGAGGCCAGTCCGACCGAGCGCTTGTTTGCGATGGCCGAACAGGTGCGGGGCTTCATGCCGCCCGACGAGGGACGCGCGCTTTACGAGGCCGCGCTGCGCTACCTCGACGGCGGCGTCGGTGTCGAGGTCGGCACCTACTGCGGCAAATCCACCCTGTTGCTCGGCGCCGCGGCGCAACAAACCGCCAGCGTGCTCTACACCATCGACCATCACCACGGCTCGGAGGAACACCAATCCGGCTGGGAGTACCACGACGCCTCGTTGGTCGATGAAGTCACGGGGCTGTTCGACACGCTGCCGGCCTTTCGCCGCACGCTCGACGCCGCCGGGCTCGACGACCACGTCGTCGCCATTGTGGGCAAGTCGCCAATTGTGGCCCGGGGGTGGCGATCACCGCTGCAGTTCTTGTTCATCGACGGCGGACACTCCGAGAAGGCCGCGACCGAGGACTTCGAGGGATGGGCGAAGTGGGTGGACACCGACGGGGCGCTGCTCATCCACGACGTGTTCCCCGACCCGCGTGACGGCGGGCGCGCCGCCTTACTACATCTATTGCCGCGCCATGGATTCCGGTCAATTCCGCGAGGTTTCGGTCACCGGGTCGCTGCGGGTGCTCGAACGCACTGGCGGGCGGGCGGGTGACCCCATCGTCACCACCCGGGCCCGGTAATAACGCATTCGCAATCGAAGTCGGTCTGCAGCGCGAGCGGCGGGTACCAAAGCTGACCGGCTCCGAGGACCGCGCGCATACCGGGGCTGACCTGTCTGCGACGGCAGGTTCTCCGCCGACGGCTGCGCCAGCTCTGACGACGCCGTCACCAACATCCTGGCCGGGTGCACCTAGGCGGTTGTCGCAGGCGCCAATCTGAGCCCGAGAATCAAGTGCGGCCAAACGATGACGAGTACCAGGTCGTCGTCGACAATCCATACAGCGGCCCACTGCCGGTGTCGCTGAGCAGGTCGTTCGTTCCGGGTCAGGTGGGTGAGGCGACGTTGAACACCGAGCGTCGGATTAGAGGAGTGCAAATGAGCGCATCTGTGGGCCAGCTTCCCAACCGCGGCGCTCGCGCACCGTCAGCGACAGCTGCGAGCCCTCCCCGCGCATCCGAGGCGGTGGACTCGCAACGCATCGGGACATCGTCGCGGCCGCGTCTTAAGGCGTTGCGGTGATGAATCGGACGGCAACGGAAACTCGATCGCGAGGTGGCTCGGCTCGTCGTCTGCCCAATCGTGGGCTTGGCTGGGATCAGCGCGGTGACTCTCATCGTTTGACGGCGTTGGGCGGTCTTGCCGCATTGTCGCTGGACGCGTTGTCGAGCGTGGCTTACGGCCCGGAAGCGATCGTGCTTGTTCTGGTAGCCGCTGGCGTCACGGCGGTCTCGTGGACGTTGCCCATCGCGGTGGCGATCGCGGCGCTGCTGCTCGTGCTGGTGATCTCCTACCGCCAGGTGATCGCGGTGCATCCAGACGGAGGCGGCGCCTACGCGGTGGCGAAAAAAGACCTCAACCGCACGGTGAGCATGTTGGCCGCCGCCAGTCTGATCGTCGACTATGTGCTGACTGTCGCGGTCAGTCTTGCCGCTGGGGCGGCGAGCCTGGGCAGCATTTTCCCGTCGCTCGCCCATCACCTGCTGGCCGTGACGATCGCGGCGCTCGCCGTGCTCACGATCGTGAACTTGATCGGGATCGCCGAATCGGCGAAGGTGCTAATGGCCCCGACATTGGTGTTCATCATCGGAATCGTCGCGACCATAGTCGTTGGATTTGTCCGCCCCCACCCAGTGGCCGTGATTGGTTCTGATCTCGGCTCGATCCACGCCACCGAAGCACTCGGGCTGATCCTGATTCTGAAGGCATTCTCGGCCGGGTGCTCGGCGCTGACCGGGGTTGAGGCGATTGCCAACGCGGTTCCCGCCTTTCGGGCTCCGCAGGTCAAACGGGCCCAGAACTGTGAGGTGGCGCTGGGGGTATTGCTCGGCGTCATGCTTATCGGGCTGGCAGGGCTGATCCGGCTCCATAAGGTGGTGCCCCGCGGTGACGTCACGGTGCTCTCGCAACTGACGGCGGCTGCATTCGGCACCGGCTGGCCGTTTTACGTGACCAATCTGGCGGTCGTACTAGTGCTGGGCTGTGCGGCCAATACCAGCTTCGGCGGACTGCCTGTGCTGCTGCAGTTACTGGCCAAGGATAATCGGCTGCCGCACTTGTTCGCCCTCCGCTTCGAGCGCCCGGTGTACCGGTACGGCGTCTCGGCGTTGGCGATCCTGGCCTTCGTGGTACTGCTGATCGTCGGCGCCGATACCCAGAGGTTGCTGCCGGTTTATGCGATCGGGGTGTTCATAGGGTTCACCATCAGCCAAACGGGGCTTGTCAGGCATTGGCGCCGACAACGCGGGAACGGCTGGACGCTCAAGGCGATCCTCAACGGGAGCGGCGCCGCGCTCACCGCGGTGGCGTCGGTGGTGCTTTTCGCGACCAAATTCACCGCGGGCGCCTGGTTGTTGCTGATTATCGTGCCCGCGCTGATGCTGCTCTTTGATCGCGTCGAACACTATTACCGCCGCGTCGGTGGAGAGCTAGGGCTAGGTCGATCACCGGCCAAACCCGTGTCCGGCGCCGACCCCCAAGCAATGGTCATCGTACCGATCGCCGCGGTCAGCCTGCTCGCCGAGCGTGTCCTGCAGGCGGCGATGCGCTTGGGGGGCGAAGTCGTTCCGGTAGCCGTCGACATCGACCCCGCCGAGACTCATCGCCTCACCGAGCAATGGACGCAGTGGGACCCCGGGGTTGATCTCCGGGTGCTGCCCAGCCCGAACCGAAGCGTGGTTCCACCTGTGATCGCTTTGGTGCGAAGCCAATTGCAGCAGGGCCGGCATGTGACCGTCCTGCTCGGTCAAGTCGAACCGAGGCGGCGTCGCTACCGAATTCTGCACAACCAGCGTGGTCTCATCCTTGCCGCGGCACTGCGCGTACGCACCGATGCAATCGTCGCCACCCTCGTGGTCCGAATGGACTAGCGACACGTTGCGCCGGGGCAGACCGCCGCCATCGATTCCGGTCAACTCCGGGAGCTTTAGGTCACCGGGTCGCTGCGGGTGCTCGAACGCACCGGCGCGCCGGCGGGCGACGCCATCGTCACCAGCCGGGCCCGGTAACCACGCATTCGCAATCGAAGTCGGTCTGCAGCCCCATTGGCAGCCCGTCACCGCGGAAGATCCCACTGCCTCGAGTGGTGTCCGACAGCGCGTCGGCCGCCAGAATCATCGCCGCGCCGGTCCAGGTGGTGCGCTCCTCGGGCCACCGCTTCCCATCGGCGAATACCAGCCCCGTCCAATAGGAGCCGTCTTCTTCGCGCAGGTGCTGCATCGCGGCGAATTGCCGATGTGCTGCGGACCGGTGGCCGATGGCATCGAGGGCCATCACCAGTTCGCATGTTTCGGCGCCGGTCACCCAGGGCCGATCGTCGACGCAGCGAATGCCGAGACCGCCGACCACAAAGTCGTCCCAGCGCTGCTTGATGCGCGCGACGGCCGCCGGGCCGCGCAAGGCGCCGCCGAGGATCGGGTAGTACCAGTCCATCGAGTAGCGTTCCTTTTCGGTGAACGCCTCCGGATGTGCTTCGATCGCGTGGCCCAGCCGCCCGAGCGCCAGTTCCCACTCCGGCTGCGGTTCGCCGACGAGACCGGCCAGCGCCAGTGCACAGCGGATGCTGTGGAACACGCTGGCGCACCCGGTCAGCAGCGCTTCCGGCAGGGGCTCGGCTTCACCTCGGGCCCAGGAGATTTCGCCGTAGCCGAACTGCAAGTCGATGGCGAAATCGATCGCTTTGTGTACCACCGGCCACATCTGGCTGGCGAACGACTTGTCGCCGGTGATCAGCACGTGATGCCACACACCGGTGGCGATGTATGCGCAGAAGTTGCTGTCGCTGTTGGAGTCTTCGATGGTCCCCGCACGGACTTGGATGGGCCAGGACCCGTCGGGCCGCTGCGTGCGGCGGCTCCACTCGAACGCGGCCCGCGCCGGCTCCAACAGTCCCGCCGCAGTGAGCGCCATCGCGCATTCCACGTGATCCCAGGGATCGGTGTGACCGCCTGCAAACCACGGGATGGCGCCCGACGATTCCTGGGCAGCGGCTATCGACAGCGCGGTCTGCCGGCATTGGTCCGGAGTGAGGACACCCGGAACGGCCGGCGGGCTAAACCGATGCAACTGAATATCCCAGGGCCGCTTCGCTTTCCGTCGCAAGCAACTTGGTGAAATACATGACCACGCTCTTACCGACGAGCGGATTGAGCAGCGACTCCGCCAGCCGCGTCACCTTTGGTCGTCGCATCAGATCCCACACCAGCAGCTTGTGGTAGGCGGCCACCGCGGGATGGCCGGAATTCGAAACGCCCACGGCACATTTCAGCCACCAGAACGGTGAGTGCAGTGCATGCGCATGATGGGCGTGCGTCAATTCCATTCCGCCGCCGACGATCTTGTCCCGCAACTCGCTCGCCCTGTAGATGCGCACATGGCCGCCCTCGTTGGCGTGATATTCGTCGGAAAGCAACCAGCACACCCGCTCGGGCAGCCATCGCGGGACCGTGACCGCCAGTGTGCCACCCACTTTGAGGACCCTGACCAGCTCGGCAACGGCGGTGTCGTCCTCAGGGACGTGTTCGAGGATTTCGGAGGCGATGACGCAGTCGAATGTCCCGTCGGCGTATGGCAAGTTCAGCGCGTCGCCGAGGACCACCCTCGCCGACGCCGTCGCGGGCGCCTCTCCCGTCTCGGCCATCGCACGCAGGATGGTGTCGACGGACCGCAGTTCGGATGCATCGCGGTCGAAGGCGACGACGTCGGCACCGCGCCGGTAGGCCTCGAACGCATGCCGGCCGGCGCCGCATCCGACGTCAATGACCTTGGTGGACGGCCCGATACCGAGCCGGTCAAAATCGACCGTCAGCATCGCGCGATCGCCCGCTCGTAGACCCGCACCGTTTGAGCGGCAACGGCTTCCCAACTGAAAACGTTGATCGCGCGGTTCCGGCCCGCCTTCCCCATGGTGCGCCGCTTTTCCGGCGAGTCGAGCAGCTCGCCGACCGCGTGGGTCAGCGCATCGATGTCGCCGGCCGGTACCAGCTCGGCGCACGCGCCATCGGCCCCCACGACTTCCGGCAGTGCGCCCACCCGACTGGCCACGATCGGCGTCCCACTCGCCATGGCTTCCACCGCGGGCAACGAAAACCCTTCGTAGAGAGACGGAATGCAGGCGACCTCAGCGGACGCGAACAGCGCGGCGAGCGCTTCGTCGGAAAGCCCGCTGGTGATGTGGACGATGTCCGAAATTCCCAGTTCGGCGATGAGTTTGTGGGTGGGGCCGTTGGGTTCCACCTTGGCGACGAGCCGCAATTCGACGTCTCGGCGCGTGCGCAGCCTGGCGACCGCCTGAAGCAGGGTCCGGACACCCTTCAGCGGGGTGTCGGCGCTGGCGATGGCGATGATGCGACCGGGTTGGCGCGGCTCCGACGCCGGCTTGAAGAGGTCGGTGTTCACACCCAGTGGCACCACGTGCAGTTGGTCCTGCGAGACACCGAAGTCGGCGACGATGTCGGCGGCCGAGGACGACGAGACGGTCAACAGGTCCGGGATCTGGCGGGCCACCTGCTCCTGCATTTTGGAGAATCCATACCAGCGGTGCACCAACGGTTTCCGCCACCACCGTGCCGCGGCGAGGTCGAGCACCCGGTCGCGGGTGATGGGGTGGTGCACGGTGGCCACCACCGGCAGCCCCGTGTCGGCGATCGCCAGCAGGCCGGTTCCCAGGCTCTGGTTGTCGTGCACGAGGTCGAAATCGTTCGCCCGGTCGGCCAACAGCCGGGCGACGCGCAGCGTGAACGTTCGCGGTTCGGGAAACCCCGCCGTCCACACCGTCATCAGTTCCAGCAGGTCGATCGAGTCGCGAATCTCGCTCGGACGCGGCACCCGGAACGGGTCGGGCTCACGGTAGAGATCCAGGCTGGGCACCGTGGTCAACCGCACCCGCGGATCCAACAGTTCCGGATAGGGCTGGCCGGAGAACACCTCGACGTCATGACCGAGTTCGACCAGGCCGCGGCTGAGATGGCGCACGTAGACGCCCTGTCCGCCGCAATGGTCCTTACTGCGGTAGGACAGCAGGGCAATTCGCATACTTAACTCTTATCCGCCGACGAAGGACCGCGGACGGCCACCCCCCAATCCATCGCGATCAACGGACTCCCGAACTCCGTGACAGCAAACTGGACATGTGTCCAGACTATAGTTCGATCAACTAATTGACGCAACGAGACCGTGGCTCCCGCCTTGACGGTGCGCTGAGGGCTTCCGCTGTGCGTCCACGGCGGGACTTTCAAGGATTTTCCGCCGTCAGCGCACGCTCGAAGCGCACAGTCGAACGCCGGGCCGGCCGCCTTTGTTACCATCGCGCGGTGCACGGCGGACAGCGATCAGTTTCACGACGCGACGTTCTCAAATACGCTGCACCGGTTCTGCTGGGCCTGGGCGCGGCGGCCGCGCCGGTCGACGAACCGAAGGCGCGGGCCGCCGACATGCGGTTGATCGATTTCGCCGAGCGGAGGATCGCGCCGGACGAGATCAAAGCGGCCGGCTACGGCGGGGTGGTGAATTACGTGTCCGCGTCGCGCCCCGGCGCGAACTTCGAGGCCAAGCCCATCACCCGCGAGTACGCGGACGCGCTGCGCGCGGCGGGTCTTCAGATCGTCAGCAACTTCCAGTACGGCAAACCGGGTTGGCCCGACCCGTCGGATTTCACCCGCGGCTACGACGGCGGGGTGGCTGACGCTCACACGGCCCTGCAACTGCACAATGCGGCGGGGGGGACGGCCTCGGCCCCGATCTTCTTCAGCGTTGACGACAACATCGACGAGAACACCTGGAACGGCCCTGCGGTGCAATGGTTTCGGGGAATCAACTCGGCATTGGGCGTGGGCCGCACCGGGATCTATGGCCATGCCCAGGCGTGCGGTTGGGCGATCCGAGACGGCGTCATCGGGAACTCGAGCACGCCGGGACACCGGTGGGCGTGGCAGACGAGATCGTGGTCGCACGGGGACCGCGAACCGATGGCGGTGCTTTATCAGGCCGTGGTGAACACCCCGTCAAACCCGGGTCCGCTCCTCGGCGGGATCAACGTGGATGTGGACGACGTCCTTGCGGCCGACTTCGGCCAGTGGGACTTCCCGCGCTGACCTGACGGCGTCCCAGCGGCGTACACCGAGACTTAAACCAGGGCGACAGTCTGCGGCGTGTCGCGTGCGTAGTTTAAGTGTCGCGTAACGACCGGCACGTCAACGCGGCGAGTGGCGATTGCCGTAGTCGTAGTCCGCGAAACGGCGCAACGCACGACACCCCGCGAGCCAGTGACTCGCGGGGTGTCGCCTGAACGCCGGGTGTTACTTCAGGTCGAACCGATCGCTGTTCATGACCTTGACCCAGGCCGCGACGAAGTCCTCGACGAACTTCCCCGCGTTGTCGTCCTGGGCGTAGACCTCGGCCAGCCCACGCAGCACCGAGTTGGACCCGAACACCAGGTCGTTGGCGGTCGCCGTCCACTTCTGCCGTCCCGAGGAGCGGTCGAATCCCTCGTAGACGTTCTCCGCGGTTTCCGACGCCTTCCACTGCGTACCCATGTCGACCAGGTTGACGAAGAAGTCGTTGGTCAGCGTGCCGGGCCTGTCGGTGAACACGCCGTGCTTGCTGCCGCCGTGGTTGGCGCCGAGGGCACGCAGGCCACCGACGAGCACCGTCAGCTCCGGACCGGTCACGCCCAGCAGGTAGGCACGCTCCTGCAGGAGTTGCTCCAGCGGCGCCTTCTCGCCCGCACGGATGTAGTTGCGGAACCCGTCGGCCCGCGGTTCGAGCACCGCGAACGACTCCACGTCGGTGCTCTCCTGCGAGGCGTCGGTACGCCCGGGCGCGAAGTGCACCGACATCTCGTAGCCGGCGTCCTTGGCCGCCTTCTCGACCGCCGCGGACCCGGCCAGCACGATCAGGTCGGCCAGCGAGATCTTCTTGCCGCCCGACGCCGACGCGTTGAAGTCCTGCTGGATCTTCTCCAATACGGGCAGGACCTTGTCCAGCTCGGAGGGCTCGTTGACCTCCCAGCTCCGCTGCGGCTCGAGGCGCAGCCGCGCCCCGTTGGCGCCGCCCCGCTTGTCGGTGCGGCGGAAACTCGACGCCGCAGACCAGGCCGTCTTGACCAGCTGGGGAACGGACAGGCCGGACCCGAGCACCTTGCCCTTCAGCGCCGCGACGTCCTTCTCGTCGACCAGCTCATGGTCGACGGCCGGGACCGGGTCCTGCCAGAGCTGCGGCTCGGCAATCCATGGCCCGAGGTAGCGGCTGATCGGTCCCATGTCGCGGTGCAGCAGCTTGTACCAGGCCTTGGCGAACGCCTCGGACAGCTCCTCGGGGTGGTCCAGCCAGCGGCGCGTGATCTCGCGGTAGATCGGGTACTCGCGCATCGAGATGTCGGTGACCAGCATCGTCGGGGCGCGACCCGGCCCGCCGAACGGATCGGGGATCGTGCCGGCGCCGGCGCCGTCCTTTGCCACGAACTGCCAAGCACCGCCGGGGCTCTTGGTCAGCTCCCACTCGTAGCCGTAGAGGTTCTGCAGGAATCCGTTGCCCCACTTGGTCGGGGTCGGCGGTCCAGACCACCTCCAGGCCGCTGGTGATGGCGTCCTTGCCCTGTGCCGGTGCCATACGAGCTCTTCCAGCCCAGCAGCTGCTGTTCGATCGGGGCGGCCTCCGGCTCGGGACCGACCAGATCGCCGTCGCCGGCGCCGTGGGTCTTGCCGAAGCTGTGCCCGCCGACGATGAGTGCGGCGGTCTCCTCGTCGTTCATCGCCATCCGGCCGAACGTCTCACGGATGTCGATCGCCGCGGCGATCGGATCCGGCTTGCCCTCGGGACCCTCCGGGTTCACGTAGATCAGGCCCATGGTGGTCGCACCGTAGGGCTGGGCGAGGTCACGCTTGCCGGAGTAGCGCTTGTCGGTGCCCAGCCAGACGTCCTCTTCTCCCCAGAGGGTCTCTTCGGGCTCCCAGACGTCTTCGCGGCCGAAAGAGAAGCCGAAGGTCTTGAACCCCATCGACTCCAGGGCACAGTTGCCCGCGAAGATGATCAGGTCCGCCCAGGAGATCTTGTTGCCGTACTTCTTCTTGACCGGCCACAGCAGCCGTCGGGCTTTGTCCAGGCTCACGTTGTCCGGCCAGCTGTTGATCGGGGCGAACCGCTGCATGCCCTGGCCGCCGCCGCCGCGGCCGTCGTGGATGCGGTAGGTACCTGCGGCGTGCCAGCTCATCCGGATGAACAGGCCGCCGTAGTGGCCGTAGTCGGCGGGCCACCAGTCCTGCGAGGTGGTCATCACCGAGATCACGTCCGCCTTGAGCGCCTCGGGATCGAGCTTGGCGAACTCCGCGGCGTAGTCGAAGGCCTCGCCGAGCGGATTGGCCTGGGCGGAGTGCGGGTGCAGCGTCGACACGTCGATCTGGTCGGGCCACCAGTCCCGGTTGGTCAGGGGGCCATGCGGTTTCGGTTCAGGCGAGGGGATTGCCGGGCTTTCGCTCTCGCTCTTGGATGTATCGGATGACACAGCATTCCTTTCCGGTGGTTGTGATGCGGGCTGCGATCACGGGAGTGATCAAGAATCTGCGGTCGAGCAATCGGGGCACAGGCCCCAGTAGATGACTTCGGCCTCGTCGAGGACGAAGCCATCCAGAACGTTTTCGCCGTCCGATGGGGTCAGGCATGGCGCGTCGCCGACCGCACAGTCGACGTCGCCGATGATCCCGCAGGAGCGGCACACGACATGGTGGTGGTTGTCGCCGACCCGGGACTCGTAGCGAGCGACCAAGCCCAATGGCTGGATCCGCCGCACCAGACCCGCCGCGGTCAGCGCGTTCAGTACGTCGTACACGGCCTGGCGCGAAACATCGGGCAAACCTTCTCGCACCGCCGTGAAGATGGTCTCGGTGTCGGCGTGGGGGTGGCCGTGCACCGCCTCCAGAACGGCGACCCTGGGACGGGTCACGCGCAGATCGGCCATCCGCAGCCGGTCCGCGTAACTCGCCGATGAGGACACTCTGCCAATATGGCGCACTTATTTGGAATCAGTCAAGACTTTCTTGAAGGTGGGCTACTGAATACGCGGTGAACTATGCCCCACGGTTCGCGCAGCGACGCGTGCGGTCGAACGAACGGTGTGCAACGCAAGGCAATCCCGTCGTCGGAGCGGCGATGAGCGCTACGAAGCCGGCTTCAACGCGCTGCCCTTGCGCCACTGGTCCCAGCTGAGCGTCCAGTCGCCGTTTTGGGCGAGCGTCAGCGGCGGTCCGCCGCTGTTGCGGACCTCGACCACGTCGCCCGGTACCGAGAAGCCGTAGAACCACTTGGCGTTGTCGGCGTTGAGGTTCAAGCACCCGTGCGAAGTGTCCTGGTGACCCTGGGCCCACACGGTCGCGTCGAGCTCATGCAGGTAGATGCCGTCGGTGCTGATCTTGGTGGCGTAATTGATCGTCTCGCGGTATCCGAGGCGCGAGTTCTTGGGCAACCCGAAGGTCGAGGAGTCCATCACGACCGGGTTGCCCTTGTCGAGCACGGTGTAGACGCCCGGCGGGGTCCACAGCGATATGGCGTGCCCGGCGACGTCTTCGGTGCCGCCCATTCCCATGGAGGTGGGCATGGTGCGGACCAGGGCTCCGTTGTCGAAGACGCTGACTTGTTTGGTCGCGTCATCGGCGATGGAGATGTGGGCGTCGCCGATCCGGAACGACACCCGGGTGTCGTCTTGCCCGAATAGGCCGTCGCCCAGGGCGATTCCGTAGATCTTTGCTTCGGCGGCGACGGTCGTTCCCGGCGCGTAGTAGTGCTCGGGCCGCCAATGGGCGTTTTGGCCGTCGACCCAGAACCAGGAACCCTGCACCGGAGGGTTAGTGGTCACGTTCAACCGCCGTTCGGCGGCGGCCCGGTCGGCGATCTTCTCGTCGAAGTGGGCGACCACCACCGTACCGATGCCGTAGCTGCCGCCGTCGTGCAGCGCGGCCTGCGACGTGGTGGTGAACGAAACCTTGGTCTGGTTGGATGGCTGCAGCGTGGAGAACGACGAGACCTGTGTGGCCGCAACGCCGTTGGGCCCGTGGCCGGTGACGGTCAGCGTGTAGGTGCGTCCGTAGCCCAGGGGGACGGTGGGCTTCCAGGCGGTGTTATCCGGAGTCATGACGCCTTCGACCGATTTGCCGCCCTCATTGACCATGCGAACGTCGGTCAGTTTCCCCGCATCGGCTTTCACCATGACCTGCGCGACCGGGTCGACGTCATGTGCGCCCGCGCCGGGCGTGATCGTTATGTGCGCCGCGCCAGAGTCTTTCGAGGCAGAACCGGATCGAGGGCAATTGCCGTTTTGGCATCTGGACAACGATGCCATCTGAACAGCGCCCACGAGCCCGAGGACGACAAGCACGGTCAACAGGACCAGGCGAGGCCGCTTTTTGCCAAGTGCTCGCTGGACGAACTGGTCCCTGTTCTTCAGCGTCATCAAGCTGTCGGATCCCTGTTTGCGTCGACGGTGTTGTGCATCAAGTAGCCCAGGGCGTTCGCGATGAAACGTGAGGCACGTCGAGCTGCCGGCTCGCGAGGGATCATGGCGTCATGGCCGACGACGAACTCGACAGTCTGTACCTGGTGGAGCCGGACGCTTTCACCGCGCAACGCACCAGATTAGTCGCCGAGGCAAAGGACCGCGGCGACGCCGCGGCCGCCAAACGGATCTCCGCGGCACGTAAGCCCACAACGGCGGCCTGGATGGTCAACCGGCTCGCGCTCCGGCACAAGGACACCAAGAACCGCGTGACGGACCTGGGTGACCGCCTGCGCGACGCCCACGCCGCGATGGACGGCGAACGCATCCGGGACCTGTCGACCGAGCAACACAAGCTCATCGACAAACTCGCCCGAGCCGCGTTCGAGGCGGCCGGGGTCAAGCAGCCGTCGTCGTCGGTGCGTGACGACGTGACCAGCACACTGCAGGCCGCGATCGCCGATCCCGACGTCGCGGCGCGACTCGGACGGTTGGCCAAGCCCGAGCGCTGGTCGGGTTTCGGCGTGTTGGGCGATGTGGCTCCGGTGTTGACCGGCGCCCGGGCCGCAAAGACCAAGGGGGAGCCCAAACAATCGCGGGCGCAGCCCGCCAAGCAGTCCCAGCGCGACACGGCCACGCAGCGGCGCCGCGAGAAGTTGAATGCCGCTGTGGCCGCCGCCGAGCAAGCCAAGGCCGAGGCCGACGGCACGCTGTCGCAGCGGCAGGCCGAGCTCGATGCGGTCCGGCAGCGTCGCGCCGAAGCGCTGGCGACCCTGCGCGAAGCCGAGCGCGCATTCAATAAGGCCGAAGGCGACTATGACAAGGCGAAGCGCGCCAGGCGTGCCGCTGCGGAGTCGGTTAGAGAGGCGAAAGCGCAACTCAGGCGAGTGTGAACGCGATTGCGCGCGCCCGGACGGCACCTTGCTGGAAGGTCCGGCCATCCGTGATCTGACCGCATCGCGCCGGTGATGTCACGCCCGACGCCATGACGGCTGGGCAGGGTCGACCAGCCGCACGTCCACCGGGCCGCTCCCGAACACGGCGATCACCGCCGGGTCGGGCTGGTTTGCCGGGACGCCGTCGTAGTGCGGGGTGCGCGCGGTCCGTTTGACATATCCGCCCGGGCCGACCGGAACCGCGTCTTCGGGTCGAAAGTCATTGCCGCTGTTGACAAACCACGTCCCGAATACGACGACCTGAATCCGGTCGGTCGCGTACGTATGAGGCGCGCTGAACCAACCCGGGTTCCATCTCATCATCACCAGATACGGCCCGGGCTGGTTGAAATCTCCATACAGCATGGCCATCTCGCCGCTGCGCGGCGGCAGGTTGCCCCACGGCTCGAAACCGAGCCTCTCGAATGGCAGAACGAACGTTTCGGCCGGATCCGGGCCGGTCGCGGGCGGTGGCGACAAATCGATGTCTGCCGGGCCGCCCGTCTCGCGTGACTTATCGCCGGCGGCCACCGCCGCGAGCAGCAACGGCGCCACCATCAGCAGGGAGCGCCGGTTCGATTCCATATCGCCCATCACACGCCTCGAGTACCCAGGGCGCTGCGCCGACCGTGTACTCAGGGCGAAAAACTTGCGCCGGATTCTCGCAGTGAGTGCACGTTCGGCGCGAAACCTCAGCCCGACTTATGGTAGACCAGCCAGCGCAACTCGATCGGGGACTCCTCACGCGTGACATCGAACACGTCGAGGCCGCTGGACCATCCCTCGAACCAGCCCGTCGGCGGCCAAGCGCCTTCCGGCAGGTGGGCTTTCTCGTACTCGTAGGCCGAGTCGTCGGCAATGAGCTCGAGGGGCAGCCCGGCCGCCGCGCCGGTCACCTCGTCCCGGGTGAAGATCATCGTGTTGCACTGCTGCCCGAGTTCCCGCGCGGCGCTGTCCGGGGTGTAGCCCGGCCGTGCCAAGAAGGTGTTGAACACCAGACGTCCGCCGGGAGCCAGGCACTCGGTGGCGAGTTCGAACACGCCGCGCAATTCGTGGGTCGTCCGGAAGTCGGGCACCACCTCGGACAGCACCATCAGCTGGTACTCGTCGTGGACGCCCTCCATGGCCGTGAAGACGTCGCTTTGCATGACGCGCACGCCCAGCGATTCGCCTTCCACCTCCGCGCGCATGACGTCGGCGAACTTCGGCGCGATCTCGACCGCGTCCACCGGGTGCCCGCGCCGGGCCAGGGCCAGCGCGTTGCGCCCGGTTCCCGCGCCGATGTCCAGCACCCGATAAGTCGTCGGGTCGGCCGCTTCGCCGGCCAGCGCCAGCACGCGCGCGTCGGGTTCGGTGCCGAACAGTGGCGGCGGCCGGGTGGCAACCCAGTTGTCGTAGTCGGCCTCGACCGTTCGCCATTCGGCCTTGACGGCGTAGTTCAGGCCGGTTCCGAACGGAAGCTGAAACGAGATGGCGATGTCCGAGCGCTGGGATGCCTTGAAGGCCTTCGCCAGCTCGGCCTCCAGCACCCTCCTGAGCTGAATGGATTGTTCGGGCGTGTACTCGACGCCGAGCGTGGCGCACAGGTTGCCGCACAATTGGACGTACTCGTCGATCATGCCCGGAACGGCCGGCACCACGATCTGGCCCTCGGCCATGGACCGGCGATACAACCGTCTGATCATCGCGTCGCGCAGGATCGACGGATCGAACGAATTGGGGAGCGGCTCGTCCACCAGACCCTTGTACACGACGAGGTCCGTGCACGCACAGCGGCAGCCCCTGGCACCGGTGCTTAACTAGTCCGTTCGGCGAAGTAACGGCCACGTTTACGCGCCAGACATGTAGTACTGAAGGAAGTGCGATCGATTTGCTGGCCCGGTTCTGGCCGCGCCGCCCAGTGCGTCGTCACCGAAGCCGTCAGTGCCCTGGCGGCGTTTGACCCGATCGAAGGGAACGACATGGACTATGCAGCACTGCCGCCGGAGATCAACTCCGCGCGCATGTACACCGGTCCTGGCTCGGGACCGATGCTGGCCGCCGCGACGGGCTGGGACGGACTGGCCGCCGCGCTGCATTCGGCGGCAAGCTCATACCAGTCGGAGGTCGCGGCGTTGACCGCCGGGCCCTGGCTCGGCCCCGCATCGGCGCTGATGGCCGCCGCGGCGGCGCCCTACCTGGCGTGGACCAGAAGCTCCGCCACCCAGGCCGAGCAGACCGCCAACCAGGCCAAAGCCGCGGCCACCGCCTACGAGACGGCATTCGCGGAGACGGTGCCGCCGCCGGTGATCACGGCCAACCGCAGCCTGCTGATGGCCCTGGTCGCGACGAACATCTTCGGGCAGAACACCCCGGCGATAGCGACCACCGAGGCGCAGTACGCCGAGATGTGGGCCCAGGACGCCGCCGCCATGTACGGCTACGCCGGTGCCTCGGCGGCGGCGACGACGCTGACGCCGTTCTCGTCACCGCCCCAGAGCACCAATTCGGGCGGGCCGGCCACCCAGGCCGCCGCGGTGACACAGGCCGCCGGCGCCTCCGCGGGAAACGTGCAGAGCACGGTGTCGAGTGTTCCGCAGGCGATCTCCGCGGTACCCGCCGCGCTGACCAGCCTCGCGGCGACCCCCGCACAAGCCCTTTCACCGCTGGACCTGATCAACCTGTTGGGCAGCCTGAGCGGAATTTTCGTCGACCCAGAACTGAGCGCAGCGGGTCTTGGTGCCGATTCAACGCTGGGTATAACGGCCCTTCCCTACGACGTCGCCGGCTACTACGTCAGTATCCACACCGACGACATCGTCAGCGGCTGGGCGGGGATACAGACCTGGCCGGGCCAGGCACCCGTGCCGCCAACCCCGTTCCCGGTGATCACGAATCTGGCCGGCGGGTCAGCGGTCTCGGCGGGCCTTGGCGAGGCGAAAACGATTGGGGCGCTTTCGGTTCCGCCGGCCTGGACCGCCGAGACAACGATGATACGGCCCCTGGCGGTCGAATTGCCGGTGACGAGCGTCGGCGCGGCCGCAGAAGCCTCCGCCGGGAGCGCGGGGAGCCTGTTCAGTCAGATGGCCCTGGCCGGCATGGCCGGTCGCGCGATGGCCGGTACCGGTGGCTCAGGCGGCGCCCCGGCCCGCCGGGAGCGGATCGGGGCGCCCACGACCACCGCCAAGGCGGCGCCTCCGGAAATCCCGGCCGGCGGCCCGATCACGAGCGTCGCCGCCGAGTTGCGTGAACTGGCCTCTCTGCGCGACTCGGGAATCCTCACCGAAGAGGAATTCACCGAGCAGAAAACACGCCTGCTGGCTCACATCCCATAGCAAATTGTAGATCAGGGCAATAGTTGCCAGTTGATGGCGAATAGAGCCGTGTAGCCCACCGGTAACCGAGCGCATTCGATCGCGTCGGATTCCGGGCCATCCAGCGAACGGCGCCCATTTCCGCGAAAACGGCCATTTGCATTTGCCGCCATTCCGCCCTGCCGCAGGTGCTACCGTTTGCACGCAATTGGAATCTCCGACCGATCTTCGCGAGCCATCATGTTGAATTCCCGGATCGCAGGCGCGGCGCGCAGCGCACTGGTGGCCGCTTGCGTCGGCACAACTTGTGTTTCCGTAGCGTCGGGGTTTAGCCCGCTGGCGACAGCCGCCGGCGGCGTGTACGGCGACCCCGCGGCGGCCGCCAAGTATTGGCAGGAGCAGTCGCTCGAGGACAACTGCGGTCTGGTGTCCGTCGCCGACGTGGTCGGCGAGATCACCGGGCATTCGTCGACCGAAAAACAGATGATCACACTGGCTCAACACACGCCGTCCGGAACGAACCCCGGTCCGATCTACGCTCCCCGGGACGACCCCAGCCACACCAACGGCAATGGCGGCATCGAGATGGCGGACGAGGTCGTGCTCCTCGACCACTACGGCATCAAGTCGATGATGACCTACGACAAGCACCCCGAGCAGACCGGACTGCCGGCGCTAGAGCAATACCTGACCAACGATCGCAAGATCATCGCCTGGGTCAACTCCGCGATTATCTGGAACACCAACGACCAGCGGACCAGTGCCGATCACTTCCTCGTCGTCACCGGGATCGACACCAACAAGGAGATCGTTCACCTCAACGATCCCGGCGCCGACCACGCCGACGAGCAGGTTTCCATCACCTCCTTCGCGAAGGCCTGGCACACCGGCGAGGACTCGATCGTCGTTACTGCCCCACGGAGTTGAGCCAGGGACCGTGGGCCGCGGTTCTACCGCGCCGTCGAGCACCGCCCAGGAGATGGATCGGGTCGCCTAATCAGCTCGTCACGAGTTCCGATATTTCTAATATTTGTTTTGCCGCAACGCCCATATACTGACGGCACCCTCGACGCCAACAACAAAAGAAGGGCACGAAATGTCTGCACCTCGCTGGCTCACCAAACTAACTATCCCCGTAATGGTCGGCGCTGCCCTAACCACTGGCACTGCGATTGCGATGGCCGACAGCACCGATGACGCATACATCGCAAAACTGCACGGCCTCGGTTTCAATTGGTCGTCTGGGGCAGACTCCGACATGGTCGGAATCGGACACCAGATCTGCGCCGACCGCATGGCTGGCAAAACACCAGATGCGATTGCCTCGGACATTCACTCCAGCTTGAGTTCGAAAGGCTACTCGTTCGCCGACGTCACCGGCATGGAGACCGGCGACTGGCACTCGTCGACACCGAGACCGGGCACGTGGCCAGCGCCAAACAGGCGCGGCTATGGCGCGGGCTGCTGAAATGCACCGCCAAAGCGCACACCGGCCGGGTGAGCATCGGGCTGCCCGACGGGACCAATGTCACGGCCGACGACCCAGGTGTCGACGAGGTGCTTTCGAGGCTGTTGGGACGGCCGGTTCGGCTGGTCAGCCAGCGACCGGACGGCGCAACGTTAGAACGCCCGGATCCGGAGAAGTTGCTCGAACTCGGATTAGACGCCGAGGTCGGCGGCCGAATCCTGAAGATCGCCCAAGCGACCCCGGGTGTCTCGTTCACCGACGAAGCCCCACTGCACGCGATCACCACGGCCACCCTTGAGCACATCGGCGTCGAGGCGCTCCGCTACCGGCCGAACCTGGTTATCGCGACGCCGTCGGGCTACCCATCATATGGCGAAAACGACTGGGTGGGAAGGGAAATCGTTGTGGGGAGGCGCGGCTGCGTGCCCAGACGGCCACGTCACTACGCGTGCTGCCCACGCTTGAGCATGGCCCACTCCCGCGAGCTCCGCAGGCGCTTCGCACAGGTTAGTGCGGCGGAATCCGTTTATTGCCCGGGTTAACCGATAGGTGGGCCGCTGCCCGATTCTGACGGGGTCGGCGGACGCCGCGCCCAGGCGCACCTGCACTCAGTTAGACGGCCTCAGTCGGCGATCGCGACGAAGTCGACCCAGAGGTGCCGCGGCCCGCGGAACACTTGGTTGTGCCGATATGGCGGGGGGTCGACAACCAGTTTCGGGGATTCGACGCGGCGCAGGAAGACCTCCAGCGCCAGGTTCACCTCCAGGCGCGCCAATGGGCCGCCCATGCAGGCGTGAATGCCGCTGCCCCAACCGAAATGCTCGTTGTCCTCGCGCAGCGGATCGAAGCGATCCGGGTTGTCGAACCGCCGCGGGTCCCGGTTGGCCGCCGCGTAAATCAGGTGCACCGCCGACCCCGCCGGGATCACCGTCCCGCCGATCTCGATGTCGGCGGTGGCGCTGCGGCTCGGGAAGAACTGCACCGCGGACTGCAGCCGCTGCACCTCTTCGATGGCGCGCGGGATCAGCTCCGGGCGCTGCTGCATCAGATCCCAGGAGCCGGGGTTGCGCAGCAGCGTCATCACGCAGTTGGTGATGGTGTTGACCGTGGAGTCGTGGCCCGCCACCAGCAGCAGCACGGCGTTGGACGTCGTCTCCTTTACCGACATCGGGCCGTCCGGACCGTCGTCGTGCAGCAGCCTCGACAGCAGCCCCTCGCCGGGGGTTCGCGCGTAGCTCTGCACCAGGTTGCCCAGGTAGTCCTGCAATGCGGCGGTACTGGCGCGGCCTTTTTCGGCCAGCGCCCGTCCCTCTTCGGTGGTGCCCTCCGGGCCGAGGTCGGCGCCCATCATGAAGTCGAAGATCCAGGCGTGAAACATCGGCTCGTCGTCGACCGGCACGCCGAGGATCTTGCAGATGACGGCGACCGGTATCGGGTAGGCGAAGTCCTCCACCACGTCCACGCGGGTGTTGCCCCGGGTTTCGACCTCGTCCAACGACTGGTTGGCCAGCTGCACGACGAACGGTTCCATGCTCGGGATCAGGTCGGGGGAGTGCGGCGGACCGAAGTGACGCATCACCTGCCGGCGGGCCCGGTCGTGATCGGGCGGGTCCGACACGATGATGCTTGGCTCGCGCCCGTAGGCCCGCATGTGCTCGCTGCCGGGTTCGGGCTTCTCGCCGCCGATACCCGCCGGGCTCCGGCTGGTGTCGGAGCTGATCCGTGGGTCGTGGGCCAAAGCGAGCAACTCGCGGTAGCCGGTGACGACGTAGGTTTTGTCGGCGACCTTGGCCACCGGCGTCTCGCGCAGCTCGGCGAAGTACGGGTACGGGTTTGGGCGGTTCTCGAACTTCATCGCCGCGGCCCAGGCGGTTTCGGCGTTCATCGTCGGCTCCTACGCTCAGCGGCTTCTGACCCGGAATTCGGCACCGCGGGTGGTCGGGTCGTGTCCGGTCAGCACCACGTCGGGGAGGGCTGTCGGTTCGCGCGGGTCAGGAAACCGGGCCGGCATCGGCTCGAAGATGACCGGGCGGTCGTAGCCCGGCGGGGGCGGCGGGAATGGTGCGGACCGCTCGATCAGCGAGGCGTAGTACGGCAGCCACTTGCCGTGGTTGAACGTCACGGCCCCGACGATGCGACCCCGGTAACCGTAGGCGGCC
Organism: uncultured Actinomycetota bacterium; assembly: GCA_963802525.1. Lineage (GTDB taxonomy): Bacteria > Actinomycetota > Actinomycetes > Mycobacteriales > Mycobacteriaceae > Mycobacterium. Next base: position 46,397 of record CAWDJC010000037.1, read on the forward strand.
GCGAAGCGGCGTTGGGTGATCGAGCCCTGGGTGAACACGATCTCGTCGCCGAACGAGCACACGCCGACGCTCTTGATGTTGACGCCGAACTGACCGGACCAGAACGACGGCAGCGGCAGGTGCGGCCGTCGTCCCATCTCCAGGCTGATCATGTTGTTGGCCGCCACCTCGGCACCGAAAACGGCGTTGTCCCAATGCTCTTGAGACATGAACTGGTACTCGTAGAGGACGTGCGGGGCGCGCGCCACGTCGCCGGCGACGAAGATGTTGTCGGTCACCACCCCGTTGATGTCGAACGCGCGGCAGCCGGCGTCACAAGCCACGCCCCAAAAGCCGCTTGCCAGCTGCGCATCGTCGAGCCATTCCACGTTGCGGATCGAGCCCAGGCAGGCCACCACCGCGTCGACGTCGAGCACGGTGCCGTCGGAGAGTCGAGCCCTGCGGACGTGACCGTCAGCGTCGCCGTCGAGGCCTTCCACCGCCACGCCCGTTCGCAGATCGACCCCGGCATCCAACTGCATCTGTGCCGCGATGTCGCCGATCACACCGCCAAGGGCGCCGACCAGCGGCGCCTTGCCGCGCTCGGCGACCGTCACCGGAAGGTCGAGATCGCGGCACACCGAGGCGATTTCGGAGCCCACGAAGCCCGAGCCGACGATGAGCACGCGGCGCGGTCGCTCCCTGAGCGCGGCGGCCAGCTTCGCGGCGTCGTCACACGTGCGCACGGTAAACAGCCCCTCCAGGGCGGCCTCGTGCGGGTTGAACCACGGGCGTGCCCTGGTCCCGGTGGCGATTAACAGTCGGTCGTAGTCCACCCTCTCGCCGTTGGCGAGTAACACCTGGCGGTTGGACCGGTCCAGACCCACCGCCGCCACACCCAGCCGCCAGTGCGCGTCGACCGGACACAACCGGGGGAGCTTGGTGTGGTCGGCGGGCACCCAGCCCTTCAAGACCTGCTTGGACAGCGGCGGCCGGTCATAGGGTTCGTGCGGTTCGTCGCCGATGATGGTGAGTGGGCCGCGAAAACCTTTCTCTCGCAGGGCCTCCGCGGCGCGCAGACCGGCAAGCGACGCGCCCACGATGACAATCCGCCCCTGCGCCTTGAATGTGTCGACGAGCCGGCTGACGAGCGGAGTCGTGATCACCTGGTGTCCCGGTCCGCCGGCGGGTCGACTTCCAGGATGATCGCCTGCACGGGGCACGACGCCGCCGCGCGCAACACGCGCTGGCGCTGCGAGTCGTCGGGGTTGGGGTCGTAGGCCAGGGCCTCCTCGCCGACCAGCTTGAGAACTTCGGGTGCCAGCGGGACGCACTGCGCGTAGCCCTGGCACTTGTTGAGATCGACCACCAACCGCATATCGCGAGCCTTCCGCTCGTCGGCTACCTGACCCCTCGCGCGCAGAGACTACTTCGGCGTGGCCGACTACAAAGACGTCGACGCGACGCGTCCGGGCTCAGCGCCACTTGATGCCGCACCCGATCGACGGCCGCTGGTTGGGGTCGACCGGCTGTCCGGCGAGCACGGCGTCGACTGCCGCGCGGACGTCGGCGGCCGTCACCGGTAGGCCGCTTCCCGGTCGGGAGTCGTCGAGCTGGCCGCGGTAGACGAGCCGACGCTCGCCGTCGAAGACGAACGTGTCCGGCGTGCAGGCCGCGGAGAAGGCGCGGGCGACATCCTGGGTCTGGTCGTAGAGGTACGGAAACGTCCAACCGTTGTCGCGGGCCTCGGCGACCATCTGCTCGGGCCCGTCCTGCGGGTAGGTGACGACGTCATTGCTGGAGATGCCGACCATCGCGACGCCCTTATCGGCGAGGTCGCGGCCCAGCGCGGCCAGCCCGGCGGCGACGTGCTTGACGTACGGGCAGTGGTTGCAGATGAAGGTGACGACGAGCGCGGGACCGCTGAGCTCCTCGAGGCTGACCGCGGCGCCGGTGGCCGGCTCGGGGAGCGAAAACGGGGGAGCGGGGGTGCCCAGGGCGAGCATGGTGGACTCAATGGCCATGCCAGCCAGGTTAGCTCGGTCCTACAGCTTGGAGCCCAGCCCCGCGATCAAATTGATCGTGACGGCCAGGACAACCGCGCCGAGCAAGTAGGACAGCAGCGCGTGGCGCAACACCGTCGCCCTGATGGAGGTCAGCCCGATGTCGGTGTCTGACACCTGAAAGGTCATGCCGACGGTGAAGGCTACATACGCGAAGTCGCGGAACCGGGGCGGCTCCGGGTCGTGAAAGTTGATCCCGCCCGGTTCGTCGCTGTAGTAAAGCCGCGCGTAGTGCACGGTGAACAGCGTGTGCACGGCGAACCAGGACGCCGCGACGGTCAGGATCCCGACCAGGGCGGCCACTACGGCTCCAGCGCCGGAGTGAGACTCGGCGGCCACCACGTAGCCGACCCCGGCGAGGCTCGCGATGCTCGCCGACACGATGACCGCGTCGGCGACCCAGCGGGTCGGATCCTCCCGGGTCACGTATTCGCGGGTCTGGTCGGCGTCCATTCCGCCGAGGAGGAGCCGCGTCCACACCACATACACGCCGGCAGTGACGACCCAGCCGACAAGCGCGAATCGCCAGCCGACCGCGTTTCCCACCGCGACAGCGACGGCAGCCCCGAGCACCACGGCAATCAGGATCCGGACCGCGACGGTGTCGCGAGACAACACAACTAGGGATTTCACAACTCCGACCTAAGCATCAGCAGCCGTCACGGGGCACACGCGACACACGGATCTCCGGCGGAGGCGACGTTCAATCTGCCCGCCTCAGCGCGACAAACCCGATCGCTTCCCGCGAGGCCAACCGGTTGTCGCTCGGAGGCGGTCAACGCGTGCCGACTTTGCGAGAGGCTTGTGTGACAGATGTGGCCGCTCGGGCGCAACTAGCCGTTCTGTGCCCTAGGAGGCCCCTGGCCGAGCTTGTTGGCCGCAAACGTCGCAGCCTGGTTGACCATCCCGGACTCGATGTACGAAACGTGCGCCATGATGTTGCCGCCGGAGGAGCAAATCGGGTCGTCGGGAGCGCACAGGCTGATGGTCTTGCCGGCGAGCGCCGGGCTGATCGTCGGCAGTGGCTGGCCGCCCCACAGCATGCTGGAGAACCCACTGGACGGCTCGCCGAATAGCGCGACGGCCGCGACACGGTCGGCCACGGGGGCCGGCATCGCCTGACTGGCCAGATCCATCACGGTCGAGCCCTGGGAGTACCCGCCAAGCACGAGTTTCGTGTTCGGGCAGCTGGCGACGACGTCCTGGATGTGGGCACTCGCGTCATTGGAACCGGCCGTCGCGCTGTTGTGATAGTCGTCGTTCGCCGGGTAGTTGACCGCGTAGGCGTTGACGGACCGCCCCCCAACTTGCGAGGTAAGCGAGTCGACAAACGCCTGGCCGACATTAGCGAGGCCAGGCTCCTGGTGGGTGCCGCGCGCGAAGACCACCGCGACGTCGGAGCATGGATCGGCCGAAGCGGCAGGGGTGGCGACGGGCGCGCTGAGCGCCGCCCAGGCGGCCACGACCCCGATACCAACGATGCGGGCAAGGCTGCGTGCACTCATTGCCAAAGCCTGACATACCTTCGGCGACGGCGTCGCACGCGGTGCCTTAACGCTCACCACCACGCGCGATCCGATCGGCGCGCCAGCACCGCGCCTGCATGGGGATATCGATCACGTCGGCCCCGGGGAACCGTGCCTCCAGGGCGGCGCGCGCTTCGGTCAGCCTCCGCGCGCGGTCGTCCGGGGACGCGACGATGACCCTGCTGTAGGTGCCCAGCATCGCGACGACGTCCTCGACCGTCATCGTCCGCACGAATCGGAACGTCTCGCGCGCGATGTTGTGGAAGATCGGCGGCTCCGGAAGGACGACGTTCAGGCGTCGCCGGGCCCGGTCGGCCGCTTCGGCCTCCGACGTCTCGTCGCCGGGCAGCCGGTCGAGTTTGCGCACCCAGCCCACCTCGCGGTCTCGGCTCGTCCAGATCAGGCCGAGCCGACCGCCGTCGCGCAGCACCCGACCGATCTCCGGAACGGCGCGCTCGTGATCCATCCAGTGCCACGCCGACGAGACGAACACCGCGTCCGCGGACGCGTCCGGAAGCGGAATCGACTCGCCGCGGCCCTCGACCACCCGGACTCCGGGGGATCGCGCCGCCAGCACCATCCGCATCCGCGCATCGGGCTCGACGGCGATGACCTGCGCGGCCTTGGCCACGAGGGTGCGGGTGAACAATCCGGTGCCCGCGCCCACGTCGACGGCGACCCCGCAACCGGGCGGCACCAGCCAGTTCACCGCCTGCTGCGGGGGCTGCGGCCGCAGCCCGTCATAGTCCTCGGCAATCGATCCGAAGGACATCGCGCGCTCCTGACGATCGGTCACAGCCGCCACGCTAGTCCCGTTCGCCCCGCACGACCCGCGGACTAGGCGTCTGGAGGTTGTTGGCATGGAAACGGTTTGGTGAAATCCGGGATTTTTGGACCGGATTTTCCTAGAGTCTGGCGTACCGGCCCTGTGACGCGCCCGATCGTCTGACTTGTGGCGTGAGGTGCCCGTCCCCGGTAAAACGGTGGTCTTGGCGTTGAGGGGAAGGACAGTCCGGGGATGAGTTTCCTGACGTCGCCACCAGAGATCATTTCGTCGGCGCTGTATTCCGGGCCCGGCTCGGCTCCGATGCTGGCCGCCGCGACGTCGTGGGACGGGCTGGCCACCGAGCTGAGCTCAGCGGCCCAGTCGTTCTCCTCGGTCACCTCGGGATTGGCCGGCCAGGCCTGGCAGGGGGCCGCGTCGGCGGCAATGATGCAGACCGCGGCCCGGTACGCCGGGTTTTTGACCGAGGCGGCAACCCAAGCGCAGGCGGCGGCCGCACAGGCTCAAGCCGTGGCGAGTGCGTTTGAATCCACGGTGGCCGCCACGGTGCACCCTGCGCTGGTGGCCGCCAACCGCAATCAGTTTGTGCAGCTGGTGGTCTCGAATCTGTTCGGGCAAAACGCCCCCGCGATTGCCGCCGCGGAATCCAACTACGAGCAGATGTGGGCCCAAGACGTCGCCGCGATGATCGGCTACCACGGCGGAGCCTCGGCCGCGGCCGCACAGTTGCCGTCCTGGCAAGCGGCAGTACAAAGCCTGCCGGCCCAGGCGGCCGCCGCGATTGCCGCCAACCCGGTGGGCTCGGCACTGAGCTCGGCAACCCCGGCGGCCGGCGGCAATCCCATTACCGGGCTGCTCGGGACGATCGAGCAGGATGTGAACGGCGTCGTCGGCCAGGTTCAACACGAAGTCATCAACGTCATCAACGCACCCACCGACCTGTTGTTCGGGCGTCAGCTGATCCCCAACGGGCCGCAGGCGACGGGCGGCAGCGCGACGATAAACAGCAGCACTGTGGCAACCGCTCCGCTGACGATCGTCGGCGGCACCGAGCCGATCGTGAACGCCTCCGTCGGCACCGGATCCATGGTGCCGCTGCTGGTCGATACCGGATCCACGGGCCTCGTCATCCCATTCACAAAAGTCGGCGGACTGTTGGGAGTACTCGAGCTCGGCATCCCCAGGGGAGGCGGTATTGGCGGTTACAGCGGGGGATTGGATTACCTTTACCTCACGTACAACGCGCCGGTGAATTTCGGCGGTGGACTCGTCACCGCGTCGACCCCCGTGAACGTCGAATTCCTCGCATTTCCGGTGTCCATTCAGTCCGCGATGACCAACGGCTTGACGTTCCAGTCCTTCTTCGCGTCCGACGGTGCGGCCGGCGTTCTGGGTGTCGGACCGAACGCCGGCGGGCCCGGGTCCCAGCATTCCGCTCCAGGCGCTGCCCGCGCCTTACAACACGGGTCTGCTCATCGATCAACCCCATAGTCGGCTTGTGTTCGAAGCGCCACCGGGCGGCGGGATCACCACGCTCACCGGATCGCCTATTACCAACTTGCAGGTGAGCGTCGGTGGGGGGCCACAGCAAACCGTTGCGTCGATTGTCGACTCCGGTGGCGTGGACGGAACCCTCCCGTCAAGCCTGAACGCCGTCACCGGGAGAACAGATTACTGTTCGCGCACCCGATGGTCACGCTGCTGTACTCGTTCATCTACAACGGGACCTACTTCCCAACGCCGATCTCGAGTGGGTTGATGAATACCGGGAACCTGATTTTCCAGCAGCACCCGGTGTACATCAATTACGGCGCTAACACCTCGACCATTTTCTAGTAATCGACCGTCACCAATCGAGCGCGATGTAGGCCAATCGAGATCCGGTCGACAGTCGTTGGTCTCGAAGTCGCTGTGCCGCTGCATCATTCGGCCTTTGAACTGAACTTCTTTGTGGCCCAGTGAAATCGGCTCGCGCTTGTTGCACGACACCGGGCTCGACCAGTCGAGCGGACCACGTCGCGCATCCAGGCGCAGCGCGCCAACCGGCCAAGGGCTTCAGCGGCCGCTGCTCGATGAGCCGGCGTCGCCACCCTGCCGAATGCGTTGGTGGCCGATAATCTCGTGCGTCAAATGGTGTGGCTGTTGCTGGTGGAAACGCTGTTTGGCGAAATCGGAGATTTTCAGACTGAGTTTTCCTAGAGTACTGGCGTACCGGCCCTGTCACGCGCCCGATCGTCTGACCTGTGACGTGAGGTGCCCGGCCCCGGGGGAGAAACGTGGCCTTGGCCTAGCGGAAAGGAAGGACCCCCCGGGGGATGAGTTTTCTGACGTCGCCACCGGAGGTCATTTCGTCGTTGCTGCGTTCCGGGCCTGGGTCGGCTCCGATGCTCGCCGCCGCGGCATCGTGGGATGGGTTGGCCACCGAGTTGGGTTCCGCGGCGGAGTCGTTCTCGTCGGTCACCTCGGCGTTGGCCGGTCAGGCCTGGCAGGGGCCTGCGTCGGCGGCGATGATGCAGACCGCGGCCCGGTACGCGGGGTATTTGACCGAGGCGGCGACCCAAGCCCAATCCGCGGCCGCACAGGCTCAAGCGGCAGCGAGCGCGTTCGAATCCGTGGTGGCGGCCACGGTGCATCCGGCGTTCGTCACCGCCAACCGCAATAACTTTGTGCAGCTGGTCATGTCGAACCTGTTCGGGCAGAACGCGCCCGGGATCGCGGCCGCGGAATCCCAGTACGAACAGATGTGAGCCCAAAACGTTTCCGCGATGATCGGTTACCACGGTGGCGCCTCGGCGGCGGTGGCGCAATTGCCGTCCTGGCAGGCGGCGCTGCAGGGCCTGTCGGCCCCGCTGTCCGGCGCGATCGCCGGCAACCCGGTGGCCGCAGGAGCCCGGTGCGGTAGTTCCGCTCGCCGGGATCTGTGCGGGGGGCCGGCCGCCAAGGCCGGTCCCTACCGCGACTCGCTGAAGGACGTTGGATGCATATCGGCGATCCCGCGTGCGACCGGTAGGTCACCCGCGAGTTCCTATGCGCGTGGTGGTGGCGATAGAGCCACGTAATCGGCTGGCGGAAAACCCGGTACCTGCATGGACCTTTGACTCCGGTGTTGTCAGCACCCCGAGCCGTCGGGACCGGTCGCGGATCTTATTCTCGGGCAAATGGTGTCCGCCCGCGCCGACGGGGTGTCTGACCCGCTCCACTGCCAGGTCCTCGGGTCAATTTTCGGCCGCCGTTGACAAACGGCGTAAACGCGCCGAGCGGGCCTGACCACGGTCGCCTCTGGGGCGGTCGCACTGCCAGACGCCGGCGATGGCGCAGGATGCTGCTGGATGCGGGTGGCCGGGGTCTGCGACGACTCGGTCTTCGGCGAATCAAGCGTGTCCCAGGATCTTGGTGTCGGTGGCGGCCAGTTCGGGCCGGTCTCTTCAGGCATCTGTTCCCCCCGGTCTGACTTCGCTCGACGGATCGAACGCCAGCGAAGAACGGACCCGAAACGGATCGAAGGGCCACTGCGTGGCTCTGGCCGAGATAGCCTCGCTGTCAGGAAAGTTTCAAGGATGTGTGCAGCAAAGGGGTGGGTCTGCCGTGGCCACAACAGGGCCTGAGCCGGGTTGGTATCCAGATCCAGATGGGTCGGGCCGCAAACGGTGGTGGGATGGGCAGGCTTGGACAACGCGCCACCTCAAACGGGTGCCCGCCCAGAAGGCAGAACTGCGGGTCGGGAACCGGGTGAGGATCGTCGCCGACGGCGACGACCACCACGGGCAGGTCGGGGTCATTGATGCGCTGCTCGACGACGGAGACGTGGCGGTGCGCTTCGACGGCGATCCAGACGCGTACGCCTTTTGGCGCGAAGAGGTTGCGCAAGTGCTCGCCTCAGCGACAGTCACCGCCTCAGAGGATAGTCACCAAGGTCAAATCGGCACCGTTGATCCTCGACTCGAGTCTGACGACGAGCACGTCTTCCTCCGGTTCGGTGACGATCCCGAGATCCACGCCTTCCGCCACGACGAGGTCGTAGCTGACAGCGATTCCCCGCCGACGCCGCGAGTGGCAAGCATCCATGAGGAACCTGCACCGACTATGCAACCTCCGCCGAGCCAGAAACCCGCTACCGCGCAGCCCTTTCCGCAATCCCGGCCATCGGCCGGCGATCAGGATCCCAAAGTCAAACAGTTCTGGGCCGCGCTTCCCACCATGGGCCGACTCGCAGTCGTGGCCGTCCCCGTCATTGTCATCCTCATTGCAATCATCGTGGCAGTTGGCTCTTCCTCCCATCGCTCCGCTACGACCGCCACATGGCCTGGGGCGGGCCAGCCGAACCTCTCTGGGGCGGGCCAGGCGAACCTCTCTGGGACTTTTGACGATTGGTTGGCGGCGGTATGCAAGCCTGGCAGTTATCAGAAGGGAGAAAATATCTTCGCCAACGCGAACGCCGGATCCCACTGCGTGGCAGCCGATGGCCGGGGCGGCATGGTTCTCATCGGCGAATGGGATTCGAATTACCTCATGACAAACGATCTCACTGCCTTACACGTCAAGAACTTCGCCTCATGGACCGACGGCCAATCCACCAATGCATTCGTTCCCTACGGAAGCGACACCGGCGCTGAACTCGACCCGCTTACGCCGTTCGGATTTACGGTCAAGCACTTGTCTTGAAGCAGGGTGCGATCAATCGCCGGAGAGAGAGCGGGCGCTGGCGTGCGGGGCGGCATGAGCGGCGAAGGGACCCCCACCTCGTCGTCTTAACCGGGGTAACCGGAGACGATTGCCAAGTTCGACGTGGCGGAGCCGTGACGTAGCCCGACCACCGCCTGGTATTCGTCGGAGTCATACCAAGCCCGCGCGAGTTTCTTGCTCGGAAACTCCAGAATCACTGTCCGCGTGAAGGGCCAGCTACCCTCAACGACTTCCACGTCTTCGTCGAGGCCGACCAGCTTCGCGCTGAACTTGTCAAAGATCTCCTGGTGGCCGGCAAGTCCGTACTGGTTGTAGCCGTCCCGGTCGTTGATGGAGATTTGCACGATGACGAACGCCGTTGATTCGGGCATGAATTGTCTCCTCAGATAGACGAAACGGGTGCGCCCAACGTACGCCTTGGTTGAGCATGAGTCAATGAATACCAATCAACTAACTGCGTTGCTGAGTTGCGCCTGCCGCTTGCCCAAGCGCACGATCCATCGGTGACCGCCAGCAAGGCCAAACCGGCTCGACCGCCACGACCTGCGACGCAACGACAGGCACAAGCCGAACTGACTCGGCGCAAACTCCTCGACGCCGCCGTCGAGCACTTCTCGGCCCGACACTTCGATGAAGTCGCAACCAGTGACATCACGGAGACCGCAGGTGTCGCTCAAGGTCTGCTGTTCCACTATTTCGGGAACAAACGCGGCATATACCTCGAGGCGCTGCGCGAGGCCGCCGACAGACTCAGTGCCGCCAACACGCCACCGCCCCGCGACGACCCACCGGGGCGGCGGTACCGAGAGATGTTGCGCTCACATCTGGCATACCTAGCCGAGCACGACGACTTGGCCCTGCGACTCGTCCTCGGCGGCAGCGGTGGCGACCCCGAAGCGTGGGAGATCTTCGACCAGTCCCGCTGGCACACCATCGAATGGACCTGTCAGGTACTTGAACTCGACCTCACCCGCCCGGCATTGCGATTGATGCTTCGCTCCTGTGCGGGCGCACTCGATGAAGCCACCATCTACTGGCTGAAGAACGAGCGCCCGTTCGACACCGATGCGATGGTCGAAGTGGTCATCGAACTTCTCATCACCTCGTTGCACGGCGCAGCCCGTCTCGATCCCGCGATTGACGTCAGCAAAGCTGTCGCAAAATTAGCCCACGTCACTTCATGACCGCTGCAGCGACGTCAGTCGTCGGCATCGCCGAGTGAGTTTCATCGGCTTTGTGGCGGCCAGTCCGCGTGCCGATGAGCGATCGATTGGGCTTGACCCTGTGTCCACCACACAGGGTCAAGCCCACCACCACGTCCGGTGATTGTGTCACCGTTTGGCGGTGGTCACGGGATCCTGATGACCTGTCGGGGAAAGATCAGATCGGGGTTGGTGATCTGCGGGTTGGCCGCTTCCAGCGCGTCCAGCGTGACGCCAAAGAACTGCGCGGCAATGCCGCTGAGAGTGTCACCCGGCTGGACGGAGTAGACGACGGTCTTCATGGGGATTACGACGACCTGTCCGGGGAAGATCAGATCGGGGTTGGTGATCTGCGGGTTGGCCGCTTCCAGCGCACCCAGCGTGATACCGAACCGGCTGGCAATGCCGCTGAGCGTGTCACCCGACTCGACGACGTCGATCCTGATGGCAATCTCGCCGTTTGGGGGTTTCCCGAACGGGACCAGCGTGGCCACCGACACATGTGGCCAGGAGAGTCCCTGGAAGTTGAGTACCACGTTCTGGCTGTACTGGATCTGGGTGTAGGTCACGGTGATCGATTGCTTGTCGGCGATTGCCGATGGTGCGATCACAGTGAATGTCGGTGCCGGCGCGCCAGCGGGGACGACCGGTGACACGGTCTGCGATGCACCGGCGTTGAGGGGACCGACTTCGATCTGGGCCTGCACGATCTCGATCCAGAATATCGCCGACATCCGGGCGGCGTCTGCGTTTGGAGCCGCGGCGTCGCCGACAAGAAAGTTGATGTTGTTGGTGCCGCCACCGGGTATCCCGGACTTTTGGGAGTCGGTGTCGATCTTGAGTACGTCGGTGAACAAAATGTTCACACCCGCAATGTGACCGTTCAGCAGGCTGTTCGGATCGTCGAGCAGTCCTTGGGTGATCGCCGGAACACCGGACAGATCCTGGGGTATCCGCGCCGTTGTGGCATCCGCGACTGTTTGGCTGGGAAAGCGAATGAGGCCGCCGCCGCCGGTGGGAGAGGGCGTGATGTCGACGCTTTTGATCACCGGTCCGCCCGCGAACGACGCGACGGTGCCCTGCGCGTTGATGGTGGTGCCGTGCGGGATCGACGCCATCCGCGCCACCGTGACGACGGGCTCGGCGGGATCGGTTGTGCGAGGGACGAACAGCCACATTCCGGGTTCGAAGTGAATGGGGGTGGCCTTCAGCGGGTCGGTGACGTCGCTGATCGTCTGCAGGTAAGGGACGCCGTTCAGAAAGATGTCGCCTTGCGCCCGCCCCCGGTTCGGGACACTGCCCAGACTGTCCGAGAAAGACAACATCTCGACGGTCAGGTTCAACTCGAGAATGTTGTCGCTGTTCGGTTGCTGATTGGGGATGTCGGTGGGCGTCGTCGGGTTCTGCGGACGAAATATCGTGTTGAAGCCGTGTCCCTTGAACTGCCCGGTGAATGCCGCGAGCGGACCCAGGGGCGGGGGCGGCTCCGTCGCGGCCAACGGTGCGATACCGGGTTGGACCGGAACCTCGTTGATGATGAAGCGTTCCGGTACTTGTGTGGCGGCCTTGAGCTGTGTGTCGGGAAGGTCGACCATGATGTCTTTCCTTTCGGTAGTGGGACCTGGCAGCGCCATGTTCGCAGATCACCGCATCGGCAACATGAGTAGTGCACTACCTTATTCACAATTCCCGCATGACCTTCGCCGCGATCAACGCTGGGCGGGTGATCTTCGCGCGGCGGCACGCAGAGGGCACGTTGTCGGCGGCGGCGGTGGTGGTGGTGGGTGCGCTCGATCCAGGTACTATCGCGAGCCGTAGTTCGGCCCGGGTGGACCACCGCTGCCGGTCGAGGACGTTTGCGTTGCAGCAGCGCGAAGAAGGATTCCATGGCGGCGTTGTCTTCACACGCGCCGACGCGCCCCATCGATCCACGTAATCGGTTGTGCGACAGCGCATGAACGAACGTACCTGACCTGAATTGGGCTGCCGCGGTCGGACTGGACGATCGTCGCGACGGGCGGGCGGGGTCCACGGCGTGACTCGATGCGGCCGCGGCCAGCGACGCCTTCCTCGGTGAGTCAATGGAAGTAGCCGACGATTCTGTTGGAGTACACATCCTTTGACCGGGCAGAGGCAGAGCGTGCCCTCATCGAGGCCGAGGAGCCGGACGAACACCTCCTCCTCCCCGTCCAGAACGCCGGGGCCGATGCCGGACACCGGCGGATCACGCGGTAAAGAGGCGCACTTCGAGTTGGAAGCCTGCGGCGGTTTCCTTCAGGGGGCCGGTGACGGTCACGGCCTTCCCGGGGGTCAGGTTGCCCACCTGGGCGGAGAGGCTGGCGAAGGCTCCCGCTTCCTGGGGGTCCAGGGCTTTGGGAGCCCCGGCGGCGTTGTCCCACTGGATCTTGTCGGCGGCCACCATCGCCACCAACTGCACCGGGGGGCGCACGCCGGCGGCGTCGAGCACCAGCCCGCCGCCCTGGGCGCTGACAGTGCCGGTCAGGCTCATCTCGATGCCCCGCAGCCGGTAGCTCTGGTTGACCACCTGCTGGAACTGCAGCTCCCACTGGTCCAGAGCGGGCAGGTGGTCGTCGGTGAGGAAGACGTGGGCCGTCGAGTTCTCGGCGTCCGCGATGGGGTCCACCGCCTGCACACCCTCCAGGGTGGCCAGCGCCTCGTGGGCGCCGCCCCAGCAGGCGCCGATGCCGTAGGGGCAGGTCCCCTGCAGCCCCACCACCACAGCGGGCCCGGCGGCGGTCGACAGCACGTTGGCCTGCAGGGCGAACGCGTCGGCGGGAGGAGCAGCCCCTGCGGGTGCCGCCGCGGCCACCGGCGGGGCAATCTCGGCTGCGGCGGCCTTTTGGCCGCCCGGGCTCCACTGGACCTGGATCACCTTCGCCACCGAGGGCACGCCCAGCTTGGAGATCAGGAACAGCAGGTAGTGCCCCGGCGGGCAGACGTTGGGGGTGGCCGGGGCGGTGACGGCCAAGCCGCCCGCGCTGGGCTTGAACGCCAGGACGTTGATGTGCTGGTTCATGTTGAAGGAGTGGGTGACCGACGACAGGCCGATCATGGTGATCTTGGCGACGTCGGCCGCCTGCGCGGTGTCCACCTGGAAGGTGGTCCCGTGGTCCACCGTCACCGGCGCGTTGGTGATCACCGGCCGGGGCCCCTTGAACAGGTAGGGCGGCGAGAAGACCTGCCCGTCGGGGTGGCTGTCGAACGGGTCGTTGGGGTCTAGGGCGGTGGTGGGCCGGTACTCGCCGCCGCCGGCGCTGAGCACGCTGCCGTCCGGCAGCAGCACCGCGGTGCTGTGGTAGCAGCGGTCCACCTGCTCGGCCGCCAGTTCCGTCCATTGCCCGTCCGCCGGGTCCCAGAGTTCCGCGGTGTGCACCGGCTGGCCCGGGGTCAGATCGTTGAAACCCTGACCGCCGAGACCTCCGCCGCCGCGGGTACCGCCGGTGACCAGGACGGTGCCGTCGGCCAGGATGGTGGCGTTGTGCTGGCGGCGGGCGAACTGCATGGGGGCGGTGGCCTTCCATACCCGTGGGGTTGCCTGCAGGTCGATGATCTCGGCCACCGCGGTGGGCGCCTGGCCGTTGGGGCCGTTGCCGCCGCCGATGTAGATGATCTTGTCGACGTCGTACATCACCGACGGCGCGTAGTCCCGGGCCCCCTGGGCCCGCCCGTCGCTGCTTGTCCAGTTCCCGCCGCCGGTGACGTCCAGTGTCCAGGATGCCGCCAGGGAGCCGGGCATGAAGGCCTTCCCGGAGGAGGTCACGTGCATGCGGGGGAAGAGCGGGAAGACCGCGTTGGGCAGGCTGCCGTGGCGAAGCTCGGTCCAGGCGCCGTTGTTCCAGACCTGCGGGGTGGGGTTGATGGGCGTCTGGCCGTTCTGCAGGAAGCTGCCCGAGGTGACCAGCACACTGCCGTCCGCCAGGGTGGTGGCGGTGGGGTACCAGCGGCCGTTGTTCATGACCGCGGTGGCGGTCCAGGTGTTGGCCACGGGGTCGTAGATGCAGGCCTGCTTCAGCCCCTGGCTGTCGGCCAGGTGCCCGCCCGCCACCATCAGCCGGCCGTCGGGCAGGAAGGTGTGGCCGGAGCAGAACAGGTTGATGGTGGTGGTGCCGTCGACCAGCGTGGGCTGAGGGGTCTTGGTCACCTCGCCGGTGGCAGGGTTCCAGAGGAAGGGTGTGCAGGCCTGCACGTCCAGGTTCTGGTTTCCCGGTTCGCGCCGGCCCCACATCGATCGATTGGGCTTGACCCTGTGTCCACCACACAGGGTCAAGCCCACCACCACGTCCGGTGATTGTGTCACCGTTTCGGTGGTCACGGGATCCTGATGACCTGTCGGGGAATGATCAGATCGGGGTTGGTGATCTGCGGGTTGGCCGCTTCCAGCGCGTCCAGCGTGACGCCAAAGAACTGCGCGGCAATGCCGCTGAGAGTGTCACCCGGCTGGACGGAGTAGACGACGGTCTTCATGGGGATTACGACGACCTGTCCGGGGAAGATCAGATCGGGGTTGGTGATCTGCGGGTTGGCCGCTTCCAGCGCACCCAGCGTGATACCGAACCGGCTGGCAATGCCGCTGAGCGTGTCACCCGACTCGACGACGTCGATCCTGATGGCAATCTCGCCGTTTGGGGGTTTCCCGAACGGGACCAGCGTGGCCACCGACAGATGTGGCCAGGAGAGTCCCTGGAAGTTGAGTACCACGTTCTGGCTGTACTGGATTCGGGTGTAGGTCACGGTGATCGATTGCTTGTCGGCGATTGCCGATGGTGCGATCACAGTGAATGTCGGTGCCGGCGCGCCAGCGGACGACCGGTGACACGGTCTGCGATGCACCGGCGTTGAGGGGACCGACTTCGATCTGGGCCTGCACGATCTCGATCCAGAATATCGCCGACATCCGGGCGGCGTCTGCGTTTGGAGCCGCGGCGTCGCCGACAAGAAAGTTGATGTTGTTGGTGCCGCCACCGGGTATCCCGGACTTTTGGGAGTCGGTGTCGATCTTGAGTACGTCGGTGAACAAAATGTTCACACCCGCAATGTGACCGTTCAGCAGGCTGTTCGGATCGTCGAGCAGTCCTTGGGTGATCGCCGGAACACCGGACAGATCTGGGGTATCCGCGCCGTTGTGGCATCCGCGACTGTTTGGCTGGGAAAGCGAATGAGGCCGCCGCCGCCGGTGGGAGAGGGCGTGATGTCGACGCTTTTGATCACCGGTCCGCCCGCGAACGACGCGACGGTGCCCTGCGCGTTGATGGTGGTGCCGTGCGGGATCGACGCCATCCGCGCCACCGTGACGACGGGCTCGGCGGGATCGGTTGTGCGAGGGACGAACAGCCACATTCCGGGTTCGAAGTGAATGGGGGTGGCCTTCAGCGGGTCGGTGACGTCGCTGATCGTCTGCAGGTAAGGGACGCCGTTCAGAAAGATGTCGCCTTGCGCCCGCCCCCGGTTCGGGACACCGCCCAGACTGTCCGAGAAAGACAACATCTCGACGGTCAGGTTCAACTCGAGAATGTTGTCGCTGTTCGGTTGCTGATTGGGGATGTCGGTGGGCGTCGTCGGGTTCTGCGGACGAAATATCGTGTTGAAGCCGTGTCCCTTGAACTGCCCGGTGAATGCCGCGAGCGGACCCAGGGGCGGGGGCGGCTCCGTCGCGGCCAACGGTGCGATACCGGGTTGGACCGGAACCTCGTTGATGATGAAGCGTTCCGGTACTTGTGTGGCGGCCTTGAGCTGTGTGTCGGGAAGGTCGACCATGATGTCTTTCCTTTCGGTAGTGGGACCTGGCAGCGCCATGTTCGCAGATCACCGCATCGGCAACATGAGTAGTGCACTACCTGATTCACAATTCCCGCATGACCTTCGCCGCGATCAACGCTGGGCGGGTGATCTTCGCGCGGCGGCACGCAGAGGGCACGTTGTCGGCGGCGGCGGTGGTGGTGGGTGCGCTCGATCCAGGTACTATCGCGAGCCGTAGTTCGGCCCGGGTGGACCACCGCTGCCGGTCGAGGACGTTTGCGTTGCAGCAGCGCGAAGAAGGATTCCATGGCGGCGTTGTCTTCACACGCGCCGACGCGCCCCATCGATCCACGTAATCGGTTGTGCGACAGCGCATGAACGAACGTACCTGATCTGAATTGGGCTGCCGCGGTCGGAGTGGACGATCGTCGCGACGGGCGGGCGGGGTCCACGGCGTGACTCGATGCGGCCGCGGCCAGCGACGCCTTCCTCGGTGAGTCAATGGAAGTAGCCGACGATTCTGTTGGAGTACACATCCTTTGACCGGGCAGAGGCAGAGCGTGCCCTCATCGAGGCCGAGGAGCCGGACGAACACCTCCTCCTCCCCGTCCAGAACGCCGGGGCCGATGCCGGACACCGGCGGATCACGCGGTAAAGAGGCGCACTTCGAGTTGGAAGCCTGCGGCGGTTTCCTTCAGGGGGCCGGTGACGGTCACGGCCTTCCCGGGGGTCAGGTTGCCCACCTGGGCGGAGAGGCTGGCGAAGGCTCCCGCTTCCTGGGGGTCCAGGGCTTTGGGAGCCCCGGCGGCGTTGTCCCACTGGATCTTGTCGGCGGCCACCATCGCCACCAACTGCACCGGGGGGCGCACGCCGGCGGCGTCGAGCACCAGCCCGCCGCCCTGGGCGCTGACAGTGCCGGTCAGGCTCATCTCGATGCCCCGCAGCCGGTAGCTCTGGTTGACCACCTGCTGGAACTGCAGCTCCCACTGGTCCAGAGCGGGCAGGTGGTCGTCGGTGAGGAAGACGTGGGCCGTCGAGTTCTCGGCGTCCGCGATGGGGTCCACCGCCTGCACGCCCTCCAGGGTGGCCAGCGCCTCGTGGGCGCCGCCCCAGCAGGCGCCGATGCCGTAGGGGCAGGTCCCCTGCAGCCCCACCACCACAGCGGGCCCGGCGGCGGTCGACAGCACGTTGGCCTGCAGGGCGAACGCGTCGGCGGGAGGAGCAGCCCCTGCGGGTGCCGCCGCGGCCACCGGCGGGGCAATCTCGGCTGCGGCGGCCTTTTGGCCGCCCGGGCTCCACTGGACCTGGATCACCTTCGCCACCGAGGGCACGCCCAGCTTGGAGATCAGGAACAGCAGGTAGTGCCCCGGCGGGCAGACGTTGGGGGTGGCCGGGGCGGTGACGGCCAAGCCGCCCGCGCTGGGCTTGAACGCCAGGACGTTGATGTGCTGGTTCATGTTGAAGGAGTGGGTGACCGACGACAGGCCGATCATGGTGATCTTGGCGACGTCGGCCGCCTGCGCGGTGTCCACCTGGAAGGTGGTCCCGTGGTCCACCGTCACCGGCGCGTTGGTGATCACCGGCCGGGGCCCCTTGAACAGGTAGGGCGGCGAGAAGACCTGCCCGTCGGGGTGGCTGTCGAACGGGTCGTTGGGGTCTAGGGCGGTGGTGGGCCGGTACTCGCCGCCGCCGGCGCTGAGCACGCTGCCGTCCGGCAGCAGCACCGCGGTGCTGTGGTAGCAGCGGTCCACCTGCTCGGCCGCCAGTTCCGTCCATTGCCCGTCCGCCGGGTCCCAGAGTTCCGCGGTGTGCACCGGCTGGCCCGGGGTCAGATCGTTGAAACCCTGACCGCCGAGACCTCCGCCGCCGCGGGTACCGCCGGTGACCAGGACGGTGCCGTCGGCCAGGATGGTGGCGTTGTGCTGGCGGCGGGCGAACTGCATGGGGGCGGTGGCCTTCCATACCCGTGGGGTTGCCTGCAGGTCGATGATCTCGGCCACCGCGGTGGGCGCCTGGCCGTTGGGGCCGTTGCCGCCGCCGATGTAGATGATCTTGTCGACGTCGTACATCACCGACGGCGCGTAGTCCCGGGCCCCCTGGGCCCGCCCGTCGCTGCTTGTCCAGTTCCCGCCGCCGGTGACGTCCAGTGTCCAGGATGCCGCCAGGGAGCCGGGCATGAAGGCCTTCCCGGAGGAGGTCACGTGCATGCGGGGGAAGAGCGGGAAGACCGCGTTGGGCAGGCTGCCGTGGCGAAGCTCGGTCCAGGCGCCGTTGTTCCAGACCTGCGGGGTGGGGTTGATGGGCGTCTGGCCGTTCTGCAGGAAGCTGCCCGAGGTGACCAGCACACTGCCGTCCGCCAGGGTGGTGGCGGTGGGGTACCAGCGGCCGTTGTTCATGACCGCGGTGGCGGTCCAGGTGTTGGCCACGGGGTCGTAGATGCAGGCCTGCTTCAGCCCCTGGCTGTCGGCCAGGTGCCCGCCCGCCACCATCAGCCGGCCGTCGGGCAGGAAGGTGTGGCCGGAGCAGAACAGGTTGATGGTGGTGGTGCCGTCGGCCAGCGTGGGCTGAGGGGTCTTGGTCACCTCGCCGGTGGCAGGGTTCCAGAGGAAGGGTGTGCAGGCCTGCACGTCCAGGTTCTGGTTTCCCGGTTCGCGCCGGCCCCACATCAGCACCAGGCCGTTGGCGTGGCTGTCCGCCGATGGCGGATTTCCTCGCCGATCCTGGTCCCCCGGTGCGGGGCCGCAGGGCGCTGGCCGCGTGCGTGGTGGCCGGTTGCCGTTACGGGCGAGGAGCCCGAAACGGGTTGTGCCGCAAGCACCATGATTGGTGGGACCGGGCTGGCAGGCCGGATCTGGATGGTTGGGACGCCCCCGATCTTGCCCCGAGCGACCCGGCGACCGCGCAGTGCCGGCTGCCGTTCTGCGACCTTTGGGTCGCCGGTCCGACGAAACTGTTCTGCGTCGGCCATGAGGATCGTTGGAAGCGGCACGGTCGGCCCGATCTCGACCGGTTCATCGCCGACTGCGAACTGGTTGGCACCGCTTGCATCGATCTGCGCGATTTGGCCGCGCAGCCGAGACTGGAGATCCAGTACACGCTGCAGTGCCGCCACGACGCCCGATCACGCACCGCGGCACCGCGACTGGTCATGCCAGCCGTCCGGCTGGTCAAGAAACTCGCCGTCAGCTCACTGCTGGAATTGTCCGAGCAGCAATGGCGCCAGACCGTCGCCCACCGCGACGAGTCGCTGCTGTTTTTGCTCGATGCCCGTGACGCGGTCGAGGACCTGCGGGACGGAACCGGCTGGGAGGTGGAATATCCCAGGGATGTGTGGCGGCTGGACAGGCTGCCCGGCATCGCCGCCCCCGCCGGGCGGCCCTGTCCACGCGCCCGGCTCCGGTTCGACCGCATTACTCAACCCTGGCTGCGGGATCTGGGCAAACGATGGACCAGGCTGCGGCTGGCGTCCGGGCTGAGCATCGGCGCGGCGCGCGCTGGTGTCGATGCCCTCATCTGCTTCGGCGAGTTTCTCGCCGTCACCGGCATCGACGGGCTCGGCGAGGTCGACCGGCCGCTGCTGGAACGCTATCTGGCCCACGTGATGTCCCAGCCCGGCGGGCACGGCATGAAGAAGACCCGGGTCGGCTCGCTCAACCTGTTCTTCCAGGCCGTCCGCCAACACGACTGGGACGACACCCTGCCCGGCGGGGCCGCCTTCTACGTCGGCGACACCCCACCGATCCCCGAGCGGGTGGACCGGCGGCTGGCCGAGTTCGTCATGGCCCAGATCGAGTCGCCGACCAACCTGGATCGCTGGCCCGAGCCCCACGGCAGGCTGGTCACGCTCATCCTCACCCGCTGCGGCCTGCGCATCTCCAGCGCCTTGGCGCTGGACTTCGACTGCCTGCTGCGTGACGGACAAGGAGCCCCCTACCTGCGCTACTTCAACACCAAGATGAAGCGTGAGGCAGCGGTGCCCATCGACGAAGAACTCGAAGCAGCCATCGGTGAGCAGCAGCGCCGGGTGCTGGACCGGTGGCCGGACGGCACGACGCACCTGTTCCCTCGCCAACGCGCCAACGTCTCTGGAAACCTCCCGCTGGCCGACGGCACCTACCGGAGAATGCTCAGCCGCTGGCTCGCCACCTGCGAGATCCGCGACGAACACGGCCGGCCGGTGCATCTCACACCGCATCGGTGGCGGCATACCTTCGCCTGCCGACTCATCAACCGCGACGTTCCGCAAGAGGTCGTGCGGGTACTGCTCGACCACGAATCACACCGAATGACCTCGCACTACGCCAAGATCACCGACCAGACCGTCCGGCGCCACTGGGAGGCCGCGACCAAGGTCAACATCAAGGGCGAACGGGTCTCGATCAATCCGGAAGGACCACTGGCACAAGCACAATGGGCCAAGACGCGCTACAGCATGGCCACCCAAACACTGCCGAACGGATACTGCGGGCTGCCGTTGCAGCGGACCTGTCCGCATGCCAACGCGTGCTTGACATGCCCGGTCTTTCTCACCGGGCCGGAGTTTCTGCCCGAGTTGCGTGAGCAACGGCGCCGCACGCTCACTCTGATCGACGTGTCCAACCGCAACGGACAGGCCCGCATGGTCGAGATGAACCACCAGGTCCTGACCAACCTCGACCGGATGATCAGCGAGGTCCAGAAGGCAGCCGAGGAACGGGAGGACACCGCGCATGCGGGCTGACAACTCTCACCACATCGTCGCCGCAGCGCGGCGACGAGCGACCGCCACGCGCCGTCGAGCCGCCGCTACGCTGCGCCGGATGGACAATGCCGGACAACCGATTTCGTTCGATGCGGTCTCCCGAGAAGCCAAAGTTTCCCGATCGTGGCTCTACAACCAGCCCGACCTACGCACGGAAATAGAACGCCTCCGAGACAAGCGAAGTCCATCGCCTGCTGTCCGGCCGGTTCCTGACCGGCAACGCGCCTCCGATGCCTCCCTGCGCCGGCGCCTTGAGATCGCGACCCAGCGAAGCCGGGAGCTGGAGGCCGAAAACCAGCAGCTGCGCGAGGCGCTGGCCCTCGCCCTCGGCGAACAGCGCACCGCAGCCATCGTCGACAACAGCCACGACACGCCGAAAAGAAAATCTCGAGCAGTGATCGGGCCATGCTGACAGACGCGTCGACAACACTGTCCGCCACGCGTCCCCGCAGGTCAGCGAATCGGAAGGAGAGCGAGCTGAAGATAACGCCCGCAAGAGACACATCGTCGTCGACACGCTGGGCCTGCTCATCGTCGTGCTGGTGACCGCGGCCAGCCTGCAGGACCGCGACGGCGGGCGCCGCATCCTCGACCGCGCGCGGATGGCGATGCCGTCGATCGCGCTGGTCTGGGCCGACGGTGGCTACGCGGGCAAGCTGGTTGCCTGGGTCGCCCGGTACTGCCGGATCGTGCTCGAGATCGTGCGGAAACCCGAGGGGCAGCGCACTTTCGAGGTTCTGCCGCGCCGTTGGGTGGTGGAACGAACCCTGTCCTGGCTGGTGCGCTGGCGACGACTCGACCGCGACTACGAACGCCTGCCCACCCATTCCGAAGCCATGGTCAAATGGGCCATGATCGGCCTCATGGCACGACGCCTGGCGCCCCCGCCCGGACGACGGCCCTGGCAACCGGCCCATGCCCCGTAAACCCCTTTCCAAACACGTTCTTAGGGATTTCCAGGCACGGTGCAGCCTTTTTCGGCTCATTCCTTCTTCGGCGTGCTTTCCTTCAGCGTGCTTGCCCAGTGCAATGTTTCGGCGGAGACGATGGACTCCGCCTGTTCGCAGAGCGTGGCGTTAGTTAGCAGCTGAGGAGTCGTAGGGAGGCAGACCTTGACTCCACTTGACAGCTTCGGTCTGCAAAGCCATCAATGTCTGGCTCGAGCGAATCCAATTCTCGCCCCAGCGATAAAGGTGGCGTCGTCCGCCCGCAACCACGACCAGCGCTCCCAGCGCTGCAGCGACCACAGATCTCCACTCAGATTTCCAGTTAAATGCCGCCCCCAGGGCAACGACCACTCGTCCGCGCGAGAACGCTGACGTACCGCAGCTTGCACAAATTCTCGTTCGGGTCCATGCCCAAGACGGCTACCCGGTTGAAGGCGTTGCGGCCCCTCAAGAATGGCTTACCCCGCCACGAGAACTGGCCGCCTGGATAGCTCTGTGGGACAGCCAGCCGATCGGACATATCCCGCTTACGCGGGCCGCCGACACCGACGATGCCGCGATTATCTGGCGGCGCACCACTGGACGAGACGTCAGCCAGTTGGCAATCCATTTCCGGCTATTCGTTGACCCACAGCACCGGCATCGCGGCGATGGCAGTTTGCTCATCCAGGCCCCTTACGCCTTTGCGAGCGGACGCGAACTCGCGCTGGCGTTCGACGTGATGTTAAAAGACCGCGACACGATCCGGCTGTATGAGCGCCTTGGTTG